>JBGAQG010000001.1:0-400639 GCA_044220845.1 Flavipsychrobacter sp.
CTGTAATAGCAATACGAGAAAGCATGGCTTTAATCGTTTTTTGCTCGTAAATTCCACCTGTATTTGCGTGAATTAACAAACCAACAAAACTCACAATAAGGATTGTTGTTGTGATTAAAAGTAATTTTGTAGCCCACGCTTTTTCTGTAAATAATCCATATGCAGCAAACAGATATAGGAAACCTGCAATAAAATTGGAGACTACAACAAACAATACATAATTACCCTCCTTCGCTCTTATTCCGAACAAATCAAATATTACAGACGTACTCATAAATAGAGTAATTAATGCAAATAATGTAATGATAACTGCTGCTGCTTTTAAAATAATTGGTTTCATGAGTTGTTTGTTAATGATTAGTTTCTACCATTTTTAATATGCCATTCAATACTTTATTTCCATCTTTTATCAAATCAGATTTATGACCTGATAGTTTCCATTTAAGAACTGTAATTCGCATCCCACCCATTATAATTGTTGTTGTTGTTGAAACGCCCACTATTTTACTAAAAGATCCATTTGCCTGACCTTTTTTCACAATGGTTTCTATATGATTCTGCATCAATTCCATCATGGATGAAACCGTAGATGACAATTCTTTATTGAACTGAAAAATACTTTCAGAAAAAATAACACTAGCTACCGAAGGCTTTTGTACAAATGTTTTTAATTGCGAATCAAACAGATCTTTCAAAAGTTCAGATGGACTGCGATCTTTATTAGAAAGTATTACATCAAGCCTCCCTTTCATTTCCTCAATAAAGTATGTTAACAAGCCAAGTAATATTTCGTTTTTGCTTTTAAAGTGGCGATATAATGCTGCTTCTGATAAATTTAAATCAGCAGCAAGTGTTTTAATGGTTAAATCCTGAATGCCATGCTCATCAATTCTTTTAGTAGCAGCCTCAATGATTTCTATTTGTCGTTCTGAGAATTTATTATTTTTCATTTTCAAGTTTCATTTTATAAAAAGATATTCCTAACCAAATTACTGACACCGTCATACTAATTGCGCCAATAAGCACAAAAATTGGAGGCGCACCCAAATAAACTTCTAACAAAATCCCTATTGGCATTAATAGCCCAATTAAACCAAGCCAAGAAATTACCGTTGTGTTTTTAAGTTGATTTTTAAAATGTAATAGTAAGTAACCTATCAAAATATTTAAGAAGGCGAAAAGATTACCGTGTACATGTGCTAATCTTGTTTCAAAGTGTTTACCTATTGAGTAAGAATTAATCCACTCTTCCTTACCGGGAGCAAAGTCTCTTAAATATATTAATAGAAAGCCGTACGCCATAAACAACCCCATTACAAGAAAACCGATAGCTATGTTGTTTTTTCCTTTCATGATTTTAATGTAAGTTAGTATTCACTTACAAAAGTATTAAACATTTTGTTCCCCCACAATTATTTATGCAATTATTTAACATGATTTAAATCAAGCCTGCCTGCCGGCGAGGCAGGTGAGAAGAAGTGCGCAGTTTTTGCGCAGTTTTGGGAAGCAATGGGAAGCAGAACTTCCCACCTTTTTATTGACAATCAATGAAGTACATAAAACCTGCCTGCCGGCAGGCAGGAGTGCGCAAAAGAAAAAATTCGCGAAGTGGAAAGAATTAACCTCGCTAAAAAAGGTTGCAAGGCAATGTTCCTCCCAACCGGTACAAAAAAGCCGCGGCTGTCGCCACGGCTGTAAGTAAGAGAAACTAATTAAATGCAAGATAACCACCCTCTCCCTTGGAGAGGGCCGGGGAGAGGTCGCCTTATTTGCGCTTGATGCTGCAACCTATTGATTTTGTAGTTGCAGGGTCTGCGGCCTTGCCGGCTATCATGGCATCAATAGCATTGTTGATGTAAGATACTTTTGCCTCGGCAGGGGTGGCAGGGTTGTCGTTCATAGCACCCTTATACACCAGTGTATTCTGGTTGCTGAAGAGGAACACCTCGGGTGTATGGTTGGCTCCAAATGCATCGGCCAGTTTAGAGTCTTTGTCCATGAGGTAGGGCACTGTGTAACCTTGTTTGGCTGCATAACCCTTCATGGCATCAAAAGCATCATCACCATCGCGCTTAGCCTCGTTGGAGTTGATGATGGCCACACCCACATGGTGCTGACGCGCGTAGGCAATGGTCTTGCGGATGGTCTCTTCGTTCTTCACCACGTATGGACAGGTGTTGCAAGAGAAGATCACCAGCATGCCGTTCTTGTCGGCGGTTTTGTAATAAGGGATTAGGGAGCCATCGGTGGCGCTGTACATTTCAGTGCTTACACGTGGCATACCGTCTCCGGGTTTCAGTTGCGCCTGCTGCGCATAGGTAGTTGCCGAAGCTGCCGATATAACTGCGGTGGCGAGGGCAAGAAATGTGTTCTTCATATACTGTTGTTTTTGGTAAAGTTAATGATATTGTACCATTCAGCTATATGCCTATCGCTTCCGTTCCAGACTCACCTCCTCGTCGCCGGGTTGGTAGGGAACATAGGTAACAATGAACTGGAACATCTCGTCGGTGGCCTTCATGCTGCCGTTCTGATCGGTAACGAGGCGCGGCGGGCTGAAGGGATTGTTGAGGTTGGCGGTAGTATTGTCATAAACACCCTCGGCCACTATGGTACTGCCGGCGGGCACCCTCACCATCTTCTTAAAGGTGTAGAAGTACTGCCAGTTGAAATCCCACCGGGGAATGGAGATGAGGCGAATGGTATCGCCGCCGGGCTTCAGGGCATAGGCCTTAAAACTTTTGCCCAGCAGGTGCATGTGCGGGTTGATGGTAAGGATGGAGATATCGGCCGGCACCGTGTACCTGCTATACACCGGCTTGATAGTGTTGGGTAGAATCTGCATATCAGGCTCGGCAGGCACTACACCCCAGGTGCCCAGCTGAAATTCCTGCACCGGCCGATTGGGCGGCAGGGGCGAGAAGAAGATGTTGATGTAGGAACTATCGGTAACATCGGCCTTGTTGTTGAAGCCATAGTGCATATCGTTGAGCAGAAAGGCGCCCTTGCGCGGCAGGCGGTAGCCACCCAATCCGTCGGGGTAGCGCTGGCCATACACACCGGGCAGGTAATTGACCACCGATTTCTGCAATACAGGGTAGCTGCCATCGTCGTTGGGCAGGCTCAGCCGCTGATATGCCTGCAGCAGCGTGGCGGTGTCGCCGGCCATTTCTACAATGCGGTCGCCGGCAAACACATCGGCCTTGCGGGCGGCGTCATACTTCACCATGTCGCCGTTGACGTGGTGTACTATGTTGGCCCGGCCGGGAATGAACTCGATGAGGCTGGCAAAGGTATCGGCCGGGAGTTCGTAGGGCACCTTCACCAGCAAGAACTTGTCGGTGCTGCCGGCGGGGAGCAGATACGGCTGCACGGGTATGCGCATATCGGGCGTGCCCACCTGCGAGCCGAAGGGGAACTGCGGAAGGGCGGGCAACTTGTCGGCAGGTCCCTCGGGTGTGCCATCCTTCACCCACTTCTCCAGCAGGGCTATCTCGCGCTCGTCCAGCACACGCTGGCCTACAAACTGCGTGTAGTGCGGATCGGCAGGCCATGGCGGCATAATGCGGCGGCGGGTGACGTAGGCGTTGGCCACGGCATACTTGCGGGCATCGGCATAGGAGACCAACGAAAAATGGGCACTCCCACCCGGGCGGTGGCAAATGGCGCAGTTGGCATACAATACCGGTGCCACATGCTCGGTAAAGGTGACGGTGGCAGGCATGCTATTGCCACCACCGCAGGCCTGCACCAAAAGGGCGGCCACAGCTGCTACCAACACCACAAAATGCCTGCGAAGGACCATAGTAGGTTTTTTCGGGCAGCAATATACTCAACATAGCTGTTACCACAGCATTACCGCCGGGTTGCCGCAATGTTGAGGCAGGGTTATTTCGGGGTTACATCTTCCCAAAGACAGATTGTGATAACACACGGAATATACTTTGCATACATTCTTAACTTTTAAAACAATCAAAATGGAAAACACATTGCAACAACTGACAGAAAACACCACAGAGGTGGTGAACACAGAAGAGACCACAGCCGAGGCAGAGACAATTGTCTTTGAAGAGGAGACCACAGAAGAAGAAAGCGACGAAACCGGCGAAGACGCTGAGGAAGTGAACGAAGAACTGCTTGACGAAGCCGAAGAAGTGACAGACGAGGAGTCATCGGAAGAAGAAGTTTCATCTTCAGACGAAGAATAATTGCCTGACACCATGAGAATGCCGCAAACAGGCTGCCGTGGCTACGGCGGCCTGTGTTGTCTGGCACCGGCGGCAAAATTGCCTATAATACCTTATTTTGCACCGTCTGAAACCGCCCGTGCCGCTACCGCCGGGCGTGAAAAATGCCGGCCATGTTTGAAGAGATACTGAAAATAGCCAACCGCTACAACGATGGGTATGCCAAGGTGAAGGAAAGGAGAGATCAGTGGTTACACAAGTCGGAAGAACTGCGCGAACACCTGATGCAGATAGCCGACCACCTGAACAACAACGCTACCTACAAGCAGGGATTCTATGTGGATACGCTCCACGCCTTCAATGAGGATATAAGAGGCACGAGTAACCGCATGCCATCAGTCGCATTCAGATCGGGCCCAATGCCAATGCTGGTCACCTTCCGCAACTCTATGGGAGAGAAGAAGACCTATAATGAGGAAGGCTTCAGCATCTCGTTCAACCCCACTATAACGGGGCAGGTATTGGTATTACTGCAGCCCCACTACAGCGATCTGGACAAAGAGCTGCCAGAGATGGTAAGCCTGGGTATGTTTCAGGAGCCTGGCGAGATAACCATGGAGGAGGCGAACGAGATCATTCAACGCGGTATGGAAGAGGCATTCTATTCGAGCTTCACGGGCATGGCCTTCCCGCCACAGGACGAACAGACAGAGACCACCCCACCTCAACGAACACTTATAGGATTCAAACGACATGACACTACACAAAAGATATAGCCTACTGCTGGCCCTGACACTGCTGTTGGGTGCCTGCAACAATGAAAAACCGGCTGAACAGACCACTACCGAAACAGCACCTGCCGAGGCCGTGGTTGTGCCTGTGCCCATCAGCTACAATATAGTGAACCAATACCCGCATGACCCGAAAGGCTTTACCGAAGGATTGGAGTTTCATGATGGCTTTCTGTATGAGAGTGTGGGTCAGTACGGTGAGTCGGACGTGAGGAAGGTGGAGCTGGCGACCGGAAAAGTAGTGCTATCTACCAAGATGGACGCGCGCTACTTTGGCGAAGGGCTGACCCTGCTGAACGATAAGTTCTATCAGCTGACGTACCGCGAGGGCAAGGGCTTCATCTACAACAGTAAAACGCTGAAACAGGAAGGATCTTTCCCGTTCCCGACGCAGGAGGGCTGGGGCATGACAAACAATGGCACTCACCTCATCTTTAACGATGGCGGCAATGTACTCTACTTCATGGACCCAGCAAGCGGCAATATCGTGAAGCAACTGGCCGTGACGGATGAACACGGACCGGTGTATCGCATTAATGAGATGGAGCTGATAAAGGGCTTCATCTATGCCAACCAATGGCAACTGGACGTGCTGCTGAAGATAGACACCGCTACGGGCAAGGTGGTGGGCCGTGTGGACCTGAGCGGACTGCGCCAGCAAACAGGTATTCCGCCACTATCGGGCGATGAAGACGCACCTGAAGTGCTGAACGGAATAGCCTATGATGCTACGGGAAACCGCATCTTCATAACCGGCAAAAACTGGCCTAAGCTGCTTGAAGTGAAACTGGATAACTGATAACAGTTGTTACGAAGGCATAACATCATTTTGGTGGCGACGACCTGCCAGCATAGTGCCCACCATCATAATGAGGGCGGTAATGACCACTACCTGAATGACCAGTCCGCGGGAGATGACAGGCACAACCGCTGTTGCCGGTATGGAGAGGAACAACAACACAGTGATGAGGCCCCGTGGCGCTATAAACAACAACGGAAATACCGATAAGCGGAACATCCGCAGAAACAACGCCCTTATGGCAAAGATAGCCACAACAAGACCAAGCGCGACCGATAAAGAACCGGTATCGACCAGCTCGGATACATTGATTGTATAGCCGAACAAAAGGAAGAAGGAGGCGCGCGTGAGAAATGCAAGCTCAGTGACTAGCTCGCCAAACTTGTGCACCTGCACCTTGAGCGCGCGGGGATCGAGGCGGCTGAAAATGCTGATGCCGGAGAGCTTACCCACATTGCCCAGAAACAGCCCCAGCAACAGGATGAAGATGAGCCCCGGCAAGTGATAGACTTTGCCAAGCGCGTAAATGAGCACTATGAGCAAGACAATGGGGATGAACTTAACGTGGTGATCGATCTTGCGGAGCAAGAGCGCAAGGCCGATTGTGGCCACCAATGAGACAAGCACCATGATGACGAGCTGCCCGCCAAAATGAAGGAATGCCCAACCGTTGATGACCTCGTTGGTGACCACAAAGTTGAAGAAGACAACACCGAGGATGTCTGACAGACTGCTTTCGTAGACCACAAACTCGTTGTGCTCGCGGCTGAGCGCACGCGCTGTGGGAATGGCAACGGCACTGCTGATAACTGCCAACGGCACCATGTTGATAACAAGATTGCGGAACGAGCCCTGCCCCATGGCAAAGAGCAAAGCAGCACCTGCAAACACCAAAAGCAGCATGGGTAATGCGGCCATGTAGGTTGCCTTCTTTACTACTGCCACCTTTTCGGGTGCCACCTCAAGCTCCAGCGCGCCCTCCAAGACAATGAGAATGAGCCCGATGGTGCCCAACACGGGGAGCGCCACGGTAAGATCGGGCAGGGAAATATGCAGCCACCGCAGTGCGTACTGAACTGTAAGCCCCAGAGCTAACAAGAGGATCACGGCTGGTATTCGTGTTTTGCCGGCTGTAATATCGAACAGGTAGGCAATGAGCAGCAGGCTGCACAACGATATGATGATGGCGGTTGTCAATATGCTGAAAGGTAAGAAAGAGTGCCCGTATGCCGGCAGCAATGACTGTTAAAATAACCTGAAACAAAAAGGCCCCACGATTGTGAGGCCTCTGTTTGCTGGATCATGTACCCTTCATACGTACGGTCGTCATGTAGTCATTAGTTCGTCTATTTCATCCATCATCTGCACCGGGCACACGAAGGCAATGCTATTGATGCGCTGGGTAGGTATTATAACCCTCGACGCCAGGCGTAAAAAACGTTGATGGATCAGCGGGTGTCAACTCGATGCCAGACTTCATGCGGTGCACGAGATCGGGGTTTGAGATGAACGGATTGCCAAAAGAAACAAGGTCGCAGGCATTTGCTTCGATGTCTGATGAGGCGCGGTCGGCCGTATAGCCGGCGTTGAGAATGAGGGTTCCGTTAAATGCTTTGCGTATTTTAGGTATCATGTCTTTGGGCATAGCGTAGGTAACGAGATGCAGGTAGACCAGGCCTAGACTGCTGAGTCCTTCGGTAAGTGCCAGGTATTGTGCCTCTTCAGTAGCATCAGGAGTAAGTCCATTGTATGGATTGAACGGGGACAGACGGATGCCTACTTTGTCGGCACCGATCGCAGCCACCAATGCCGCAGCCAGTTCCAGTACAAAGCGATTGCGATTCTCGGGGCTACCTCCATATGCATCGGTGCGCTGGTTGGACGAAGGACTGAGGAACTGCATAGGCAGATAGCCGTTGGCAGCATGGATCTCGATACCATCCAGACCAGCTGCAACAGCCAGCTTTGCGCTATGCACATACTCGGCAATGAGTGCAGGTATCTCTGCAGTAGGTATCTCTTCGGGAACAGGGTGTGCCTGCATCTGATGAGTATCTGTCCACATGGTACCGTCGGCGGCAATTGGGGAAGGAGCTACCACTTTGGCACCTGCCGGCATGTTATATGGATGGGCCACCCGACCTGTGTGCATTATCTGCATGAATATTTTGCCGCTTTTTGCGTGTACCGCATCGGCAATATTTTTCCAACCTGCAGCCTGCTCATCGGTAAAGCAACCGGGAATGCGCGAGTAGCCAAGGCCATTTGCAGAAGGGGCGACGCCCTCGGTGATGATGAGACCGGCACCGGCACGGTCAGCATAGTATTGCGTCATGAGGTCGTTGGGTACATTGCCTATTGCACGGCTACGTGTCATAGGTGCCATAACTACTCTGTTGGCGAGATTGATCTTGCCCAATGTGTAAGGGCTGAAGAGTACTGATTGTTCTATTGTCATTGGTTGTGCTTTTTAAATGTATGTACATGCAAAATTAAGAAGGATCGATATCCGCAACTATTGAAAAAGAAAATAGCATGATGTAAAAAATCGAGGTGGCGTTCGGAAGAATTGAATTATTACAACCATCTTTTCGTGCAAGTGCAGGAAAAGCACAAAAACCTACTAATATTCGGAGCCAATGCCACTGTTAGCTGAGTAATTTTGCTTAGCAATAAAGCCAATCTACAATTACATATATTCTGTTATATTATACAAAACGAAAAAACGGAAAATTGTAACTTTATTAGTATACGACTATACCGAGCCATATGAAAACCCAGAATGAGACGTTAACGGAGTCAGGAAACAGGTATAAGATCCTATTGGAATCAATAAATGGTATTGTATGGGAGGCTGACCGAAAATCAATGGTTTTTGACTTCGTCAGTCAAAACTCCAAGTCCATACTCGGATATACGCCGGAAGAATGGATAGGCACGAAGAATTTTTGCCTGGACCATGTTTTTGCGGACGATAGAGAAACTGTTTCGGAGTATTACTACAACGGTGTTGGTAGTGAAAAATATGAACTTGAATTCAGGATGGTTCATAAAGACGGCAGCCTTGTATAGTTGCACAATACCACCTCGGTTCTGAAAGGTGCGGATGGAAGTGAAAGACTAAGCGGGATAATGCTGGACATAACCAAGAGCAAACTTATGTCTGATGTGGAACGACTGGAAAAGCAGGTGTTGGAAATGAATGCAGAGCCTAATGCTGAACTGGACAGGATACTACATTTTTTTACCAGCGGCATAGAACGACTGTTCCCTGCGATGAAATGCTCCGTGCTGCGTATAACGAATGGCAAAGCATTCAACTGGGCATCGCCGTCGCTACCTGAGTCCTATGTATCGGCGATACAGGGTATGCCTATAGGGAACAACCGTGGTTCTTGCGGAACGGCGGCATATTTAAATAAGCTGGTGATCGTATCGGACATTGAGCACGATGAACGCTGGGTGGACTTCAAGAATCTTGCATCGGGATACGGGTTGCGTGCGTGCTGGTCTCAGCCGATAGTCAATTCTAAGGGTGCAGTAGTCGCAACATTTGCTATGTACTATGCGACCGTAAAGACGCCGAATGAGATGGAATTGTCGATCATAGATCGATCTGCGTCATTGATGGGTGTTATCATTGAGAACCGACGGTATGCGACGACGATCAATGAGATGAATATGATGGTGTCTCAGGGTCAGGAACTTGCCAACTTTGGCACGTGGCAATGGGACATGGTATCAGAACGTTTATTGTGGTCGGATGAACTATGCAGGATATATGGGCTGGACAGCAACCACTTTTCACCCAGTTACGAAAGCTATCTTGCCCGGATCCACCCTGATGACCGAGAAAGAGTGCGTGCCACAATAGAGCAAGCGGTGGCAGAAAAGAAAGAAATAGCGTATGAGGAGAGAATAGTGCGTCCGAACGGTGAAGTTCGCAATATTCAGTCGTGGCTGAGAGTGGTAGAAGACGATAAGGGGAATCTGATGAAACTGGTGGGCGCGTGCCTTGATGTGACCCGAGCAAAAGAATCGGACAAAAAAATGCGGGAGATCGCATGGCAGCAATCGCACGTTGTGCGGGCACCGCTTGCGCGCATCCTCGGGCTGGTTCAGCTGTTGCAGGATGGAGTGAAACGAAATGAAGTGGAAGATTTTGACCTATACAATTCTATTGTTCAGTCGGCAAATGAGCTGGATGCGATCATTCGAAGGATATCTGATACGACATATGATGAGCAGACGGGCGCTGCACCATTAGATACATTGTAGTAACTTCGAAAACCTACAATTCAGAAGGAGTTTTCATCATGATGACCTATAAAACCACAACCGATACTCTGGCATCGCTGATCATACCGGGATTTATTGCAGTGATGGTAATTGCGACCGCAGTGACCGGATATAAGAGCGTAGAGCAAATAGATGAAATGCCGGTAACCCTTCTGGCGTTTTTAGCCCCCGCGCTACTTACTGTAATGCTTATTGCATTTTGGCTATATAGGCCGGAAGCAATTGAAATAACAGATGACGCTTTGGTGATAAAGCGGAAAATATCGACGATATCCATACCTTATGCGGATATTGTACAAATAGCACTTCCCGAGAACAATGACCTTCGCCTCGCGGTACGAACCTTTGGCAATGGTGGCTTATTTGGATATACAGGTAAGTACTACAAACAACCATACGGGTCTATGACCTGGTATTGCAGCCAAAGAAAGAACTATGTGTTGTTGGAAACAACGGCAGGAAAAAAGATAGTGGCGACTCCTGATGAGCGGGATGCGATGGTGAGTGATTTGCGAAGACGGTTGGGACAGAGAAATTAGAACCGTGTCATTTTTGCCATAGCATGCCGACATGACTAAAGTGAGGGCAACATGACCTTTGAAGAAACACAATCAGTTCAACCAACAGTTTTCTTTCGAATATAATGACCACAACAGCCAATATCAGGGCTTACATTGCCAGCCTGCCAGACGCGAAGCAACAAGACATGAAAACGCTGCATGAATTGGTCCGCCGAGTTGCGGCCGGCAAAAAACTTTGGTTCTTTGACGGAAAGGATGCCACTGACAGAACAGTGAGCAACCCTACAATAGGATATGGCTCATACACAATTAAGTACGCCAATGGCGCAACACGGGAGTTCTTTCGGGTAGGATTAAGCGCGAATAGCACGGGAATCTCAGTACACATTATGGGTATTAAAGACAAGACCTTCCTGCAGGAGACCTACGGAAAAGAAATAGGGAAGGCTACCGTGACGGGGTACTGCATAAAGTTCAGGAAAGTACAAGACATAAACATTGATGTGCTGGAAGCGGCGATATGCTATAGGCTTGAGATGCAAGAGGAGTAGCAGTGCCTTCAGCTGGAAGGCATCACTTTAAAAATTCCGTTTACAGTGAGACGGGTAAATCCTATGGAGCACGAATGACCACCCCAACCGATACTACAAAGCTGATGCTCCTACCGGAGCATTAATTCCTGCAAAGGCTTCCTAATGATATTTTCTCTCATGCTGAAAATTTGTGCGGTATGACATGATGGGAATGCCAACCATTGGATGAGCACCTAAGGCATCTTTCTGCTCGTGTATAAAGACTCTCCCGAGTTGTGTTCCTGCAAACGCCTCTCATAGTCGGTGGTATATCCTTAATACAAGGTTCCGTCAATGGTGCTCTCGATTACATATACGTAATGGTTCATGGATACAGCGTTTTTGGGTATATCCCGCAAAACAAAAAAGCCTCACGTTTATGTGAAGCTTTTCTTGCGGACCGGACGGGACTCGAACCCGCGACCTCCGCCGTGACAGGGCGGCATTCTAACCGACTGAACTACCGATCCTTTCAGTTGGGAGTGCAAATGTAGTAACAAATCTGTAAAAGCAAAAAACTTCCGTGGTATCTTTTTATATTTTTTTCTTTCGAAATCGTCAAGGGCAGGAGCAGGTGGTAGAGCCAGACCGATATGGAGCAACGTTGAAAAAGAACAGGGGCTTTCGTGAAGTACGAAAGCCCCTGCCACAACTATGAAAAAACTATAATTAACGGTTGAAAATAGTGCAGCGCATTTGGAACTGTACGTAGTCGCGGTCTATAAATTTGTCGCTCAGGTTGATGACACCGTTGATGCCTTTGCGGTAGGACACACCTGCACGCACACGCTGGGTGAGGGCCACTTCGGTCTTACCAACGAAACCTACGTCGAATGTGGGCGCAACCTGCAGGTTCCCACGATCGACCTCTGAAGTAGCCGGGCGATTGTCGACGAGCATTTTCTGGAAGTCGGGACCAACGCCAACAGACATGCGTTTCATGATCTTGTATCCTATGCTTGGTGTGATCTGTGCATAATATAGATTGTAGTTAACGTCCTTCATCTTGGCTACGCCAACGGGGCCTGATGTAGTGGGCACTTTGTCGGTATTGGTTACAGAACTGGTCTTTGATGCAGAACCAGGTCTTGCAGCTGTTGCACCTGACGAGCCACCTGCATAGGTGCTGCCACCGCTATAGTCCATATACATTGTTTGCTGGGTATTGTCGGATGTTGCAAAGGCTACATCGCTTTCAACATACACTTTGTCATTGATCATTTTACGAATAGTAGCACCTGCCATGTAGCCGCTATTGCGATTGCCCTGGCAAACACCGCCCATTACGATCACAGAAAGATTTAACGGCTTGCGAACTGTATGTACCTCGTGACGGAAAGTGCGCAATGGTTCGCGGTCAGGTGTTTCTTTTTTGCGCGGCACAACAGCCTTAGCCACAGATGAACCTACAACAGGCAATGTTGTGGAAGCAGGTGCCTGTGCAGCAGGGACAATATTGTTGAGCTTCAGGCCAATTGATGACGCAACGGCGGTATGGGCAGCAGGCCTTGCGACAGCCCTTGCTTTTCTGATCTGTTTGGGAACAGCAGTCTCGGTAGTGTGTGGGTAGTAGGGTATCATGGCAATGGGTGCCGGTTGTGCCGGAGCGGCCCATTTTCCAACATTTGCGTAGCCGGCTTTGCCATTGCCGGGGGGCAGATCTATTTTCCAGAGTGAAGTGACACCTAATGCCAATGCAACAGACGCGGCCATTCCGGCGGCAGGCATCCATAACCACATGAGCATACTGCGCTTTTTCGCACGGCCATCCATTTGCTCTACAAGCCGGTCCCAATTGCCGGGGTTGTAGGCAAACTCGTTCTGAGCAAACTTCTGTCTGACCAGTTCGTCAAATTCTCTTGGCTTCATACGTAATGTTGTTTTGTTCAGTTTTCATCACTTTCTTCTGCAGAAGATTCCTTGCCTGGTGTAAATGCCAGTGCGAGGTACCCTCGCTGATATCGAGTTGTTCGCTTATTTCTTTATGGTTGAACCCGTCAAAAACAAACAGGTTAAAAACCGTGCGTGTCATTGCGGGCAGTCCTTGTATCATTTTGACCATGTCTTTGAACTCAATGCGTTCCAGCCCTGAGTTGGACACTGACAGATTCGTTTCCTCGGCGGGCACTGCTCGTACATGCATTACCATTTCCTCTTTGAGCGCATGGCTGCGGAGGTAGTCGAGGCAGGTATTTACGACAATGCGCCTCATCCACCCCTCGAAGGAGCCTGAGTTCCTGAAATTGTCTATTTGAGTGAACACCTTTAAAAACCCATCGTTGAGGAGCTGTTCAGCATCCTGCATATCCTTGGCGTAACGGGCGCAAACCTTCAGGAACATACTGTAGTACGTTTTGTAAAGGTGCTCCTGTACCGCCCGGCTTTTTTGCCGGCACCCTGCTATTATTTCCTGTTCAGAATATGCGGGCATAAGGTGGTGGTCAGTTGGTCAATACTAGGTTATTTCATACGGTTCGCTTCGTCTTTCATTGTTTCGTGGTGCTTCATCACACCGTTCAGGAACAAGGCCGTGGTTAGCGACAGCCTGTAACAAAGATAGGTTTAAAGGGGCCGGTTGGCTTTCACGGTTTTGCTATGAATGTCTTGTTTTGGTAAAAAATCGTTCAGTTGCAGCTTGTTTCTATTGAAAAAGGGCCCTTTTTGCTATTGAAACTAACCACTCAAACATAAAGACGCAAAACCGTGCCAAAACCTTGGGTTATAAAATATATTTTTTATCTACATTAGAACTGAGGCATTCTGCCCGTTTGCCGATGGGGCGGAACCGGATCAGTAACCGATGGAAAGCTGTAGGCCACCATAACTGTGACTATCGCCGGTAGCAAATTCGCGGGTGAGGGTGGTTATAAAGTACTCAACACAGATATTCTGCCAAGCCGCCACAAAGCCCAGACGGTTTCGCAACACCGGGCGAGAAATGTCTGTTTCGCGTATTACGTATGGGGAAGTGCGGTTAAAAACGCCGCCCTGCAGGGTGGCATTGTAGCCGGGCAAATAGGCTGAGGGCTGATCGTAGATATAAAAATGAAGGTGCCTGCGTGATGCCCGCTCGTCGGAGAAAGGTGAGTGAAAATGCCCCAACATTACAGTTGTGCTCACACCTGCACCGGTGAGCAGCGTGCCAACGTTTACATTGGCTGCTGCGGACACGAGGAAAAAATGACGGTAGCGTATCAACTCTTTTTCATAAGCGGCATCGTAATTGAGAATAATGTCGTTACGGATCTGATGGAGCCAGCCGTTGGGCATATAATTGCCGAGCACTTTATGCACAAAACCCTGAATATCGCCGGCGACAGCTGCCTTGCCTATGACACCGGCAACGGCCGAGGTATAAAAACGATGGCGGCGCAGGGTATCAATTGCGATAGCGAAATTGCGGATGGTGAGCACACCGGCATAGGGCCGGTCACCCACCAACAGCGTGGGATCTGAAACACTGCCGGGGGTAAATGCATTGTGCTGGACACCAATACCGTAACGGGTATAACTGAAACGGGGGTTGTACAGTAATTTGTTGGTAATAAGTCGATTGAACAGCGGCGTGACCATTTCGAGATCGAGGCCCTGGGTGTAATACCGGTCGGAACCGAGGAAAAAATCGTTTTCGAACACGGCGCGCCCATAACCTCCGCCCGGCTGATCCTTGTATGCCTGCCAATTTCCAATTGATTGCGCAGAACCAACGGACGATGCAAAAAGCAAAATAAAAAAAGGCCAGAACCAAAAGAAACGAACAAGCATGCAGGGTAAAAATACAAAAGCAAAAAATGCTATCCAGTATGGGCTGTTGTTAACATTGACACAAACTATGCGTATATGAGGAAATGAGTTAGGAATATGACCAAATAAAGCGCATATTTGTATAATAAATAGTACTTATGTCATCTTTCCTCATAGCCGAGAGCGGGTCTACAAAAACCGATTGGTGCCTGCTGAGAAAAACAGGGAAACCAGTGTTTTTCAAGACCCAGGGTATCAACCCATATTTACAGAAAAGCGAGGCGATAGCGGCTATGCTACAGGAAGAGTTTCCGGCCAAGACACTTAAAACGGCTCCTGATGCTATCTATTACTACGGTGCAGGAGCATCGGCAGCAGATAAGCAAAAACAGCTGCAACAGGTGTTGCGGAAACACTTTGGTGTTAAAGAGGTGAAGGTGCAGAGCGACCTAACCGCCGCCGCACAATCATTGTGCGGTACCGACAAGGGAATAGTGGCAATACTGGGCACGGGTAGCGCATCATGTTTTTACAATGGAAGTAAGATCGCAGTGCAGCAGCCTTCTCTGGGATATATTGCCGGTGACGAAGGCAGTGGAAACTACATTGGCAAGCGGATACTTCAGTACTATGCCTACGGCACCTTTGATGCTGAATTAAAGACAGGTTTCGAACTGCGTTTCGGAAAAGATATTCAGTCTATCATAGGTGAATTGTATAGCGCCCCCTACCCTAACAGATACCTGGCGTCGTTTGTACCGTTTATCAATGATATGCGGGGACACTACATGGCAGAGAACATCATTGAAGACTGCCTGAATGACTTCTTCCATCACAACCTGCTGAAATACCGCCAAAGCTGGACATGCCCGCTCTACTTTACAGGCTCGGTGGCTTACACATTCAGGGATGTGATAGAGAGTCTATGTAACCAATATGAACTGGAACTGGGCAAAGTAGTTCAAAGTCCCATGGAGGGTCTTATAAAGTACCACCGGAAGAAAATGCGTTAAATCTGCCCACGCGAATAGTCGGGCAACGTTTTCGGTTTACTCCTCGTGCTTAGAAGTGGAGTCCAGCGCCGCCTGAATTACCTTCATCTGCTTTTCTTTTTGCTGACGGGCGTAGCGGCCTGCATGGAACAATTCGTCGAGATTATCGAAAGAACGCCTCCAGCTTATACCCACACCTGAACGTTGGATATTGCGATCTCTTGTGAGGTCATAGTCGCTGGTGTGGAAGGCATTCAGGCGAAGGCCACTGGCAGGTGCCAGCAGATACTGAAGACGAAAATCACCTGCCACGTTGAATGAGTTGGCAGCGTTGGCGGTAGCGGGGCGGCCCCAATCAGAAGTGCTACCAACAGAAATGAGCAAACGATCGTTGAGGTAATTTTTCGTAACGCCCAACTTCAACTGGCTTCTGTTGACCCCGGTGATCTGTTGCGACTGATCGCTATAGTTGTAGTTGGTATACTTGACGGCAACATTAAGATTCCGATCACCGATCAGTCTATTCACAATGTTTGTGAGTCCTGATGATGCAGTGGAGGATATGATCTGACTAACATTGTTGATAGCACCACTTAGCGCACCCTGCCCCATACCCTCGGGCGGGATAAATGCGCCCACGAGCAACAAAGAGGCCACCTGATCGAACTTCTGGCGATCATCATTGTTGATGAGCAACAACTTGGAATAAGCGAGTGAGCCTTTTGTGTGCTTGCTTTCCAGATCGAGATCGAATGTGAGTTGCGGTGTGTAGATGGATCCCTTCATATGCAGCATCACATTTACTACCTGCGGTGCCTGAGCATCGCGGGCTTCGTTGTCGCGTATCATCATACGCTCGCCCGAGGAAAGGAGATCATACAAGCGCGCCTTTACGGAATAGATCGCGTCCACAGCGATCTGAGTGGATTCAAAAGGCCCGTTGAATGCTATGGTGCTGCCCTGGTTGAGGCGGAACATGCGGTGGATGCCCACTTGCTGGAAGGTGAGCGTATAGTAGCCCTGATTGATCGTATACAACCCCGACATGCGCATATCATTGCTGGGCGGAATATCCATCTGGACATTGCCCTTTCCGGTTGCAACTATCTCATCACCGGTGGCCGCGTCCATTACTATGTGGATCTCTGCAAGTTCGTTGAGGTTAGCATCGAGGTTGATGGAAATCTTGTCTTTTGTGTGCCGCTCTGCTTTATCCTGATCGGCACCATAGGTTTTGAATGACACATAACTGTATGCGCCAACGTAACCGCCCGTACTTGACGGAATATATAGCACAGACTTTGCCGCAGGGTAACCGTTATACAGGTTGAGACGGATATTATTGAACGGGCCACGGATAGTGAACGAGTCCATGCCGGCAATCATCTTGCCATAGAACAGATCATTCTCGTTGCGTGCCAGATTCATCAACTCCATTTTGGGCGTAGTGACCTTTAGTCGCATCCGCATCTTATTGAACAACTCGTGGGAGAAGTAACCTGACAGCAGGGCCACATTCTTGTAGCTATCGAAAACCTGAATCTGCCCGAGGCTGATACGCTGGTTGGTGATGCCGATTGTGGCCTTGGGAATGGTGTAAAAGCAGCCAAGGTAGTCGAGACGGAACCCAACGTCTGAAACAGCAAGTTTCCCCTCCATAACCGGTTTGTCATTAGATCCGGTTACAGATACCGTACCGTTCACCGCACCCCGAATATTACTGAACAGACCAGTAAGGAATGGTGCGGCCCATGCTACACGGGCGTTATTGAAGGTAATGGCACCATTGATCTTCTCTGCCGCTGCACTATCGAGCGCCACCTGCCCCGATGCTGAAACACTTGCATGATCGCGGTAGATGCCTGTCTGCGGGTCGATGTATAACATCTTCTTCACCACATCCCAGCGGCCAACCACATTTACTGCACCCACAGTATCGCTACCCAACTTGACGCCGCTGGCTCTGATGTTGGTACTGATCTCAGTATTGGTGAAGGTATTTGCCACCACTATATTGCCATTTATACGACCATCGGCCTGAAAAGAAGACAGGCCAAACAGGTCGCCGAGCTGCGCCATATCCAGATTGGTGGTATTGACTACAAGTCCGCTGCCGGAGCCCTGTGTGGACGATAGCGAAACCCGCTGTATGCCGGAACTCAGATTAACACCTGAGACGTGCAGGTACTTATCGGAATAAACAATATTGCTACCGCCAGCGATATGCCACTTAACCCGATTCAAATAAAATTGGGATGGAAATACATTCAGACTCAGCGTATCGCTGTGTGCAAAAATGCGTCCATTCAACGCAAAGGAGCTAGCCCTGTCGGGGGACATGGTGGCCAGATTGAATAACACAGAGTCGCTACCAACAGTAGCCGTAAGACTAAGGCCGCCATGCAGAATACTGTCGCCAAGCGCAATGTTACCAACGGTGGTGTTAACACCCAGAATATTGAAGTCGCCTTCACCGAGGACACTAACGTTTCGCAAATGGACATTGCCAATGCGCCCGTAAGGAACAGTTGCGTTCAGCAGTAACTTCTTCGCATTTGTATTAAGAGACCCTGACACCACAGAATTATCGAACCCGCGTAATATGGGCAGAGTGATCGCAAAAATACTATCGACCTTCGCGGTTGTGATGCGGAAGCTAATGTCCTGATCGGGTGCATATTTCTTTGGCGCCTTAATGTAATTCGGGATGTAACGGGATAAATAATACTGAACCGAGGCAGGCAAAGCGCTGAGTCGATAGTTGCCATTTATCTCGGCCGTAAAGGCATCGCTGGTGAGGCTGATGCGGCGGTTGCGCTCGTTGCCCGAAGACAACATGAACAATGAGTCTACAGCAAGTTTGCGGCCATTTCGCTTGAGGTCAATATTGAACAATTTGGCATTTCCATAGAAGTCATCAATAGTACTTCCTGTGCAGTTGAGGTCAAAGTCGGCTGCGGCAGTAAAGTTGTCGGGTGTGAGATTGATCTCGCGGAAGTTTGCAGAGAGCAAATGCGCAGTGGCATTGATCTTCATGAGCTTGTCTGCATAGTTGAGCCCACCATCGAACGTGAGTGCGAGATTGGGATCGTCTACGATGAGCTTTCCTCTAAACTCCTTCCGGGCCAGAACGCCATTGGTGTAAATATTGTGATAGTTGTAACCATTGAGCCCGAATTCGCTAAGCACACCATCCATTCGAAGCTGCATTACCTCGGGGTCGAAGGAAGTACCTGATACCTTTTCGTTGGCGGTGATATTTCCGAGTACCGGCTGCCTGAGGAGTCTGCCTAACTGAAGCTGATCGGTGGTAACAACACCTGAGTATGTGGCATCAGCGGGACTGAAACCGGGCAATTTCATACGAACATCTGTACCAACAGTACCCATGTTGGTCTTGAGTACTCCTGTCACATGAAAATCTTCTATGTAGCCCCTGTAATTACCGGAGAAGAAAGCGAAGGTGATGCTGTCTGCAGCAATGTTGGGATTGTTGTGCAAAGCAGGCGCATAGTGTACAATACCTTTCCCTGTGGTAAGTATCTCACCTTCCGAAAATGTAATGTAAGTGGTATAAATGTCCGGCAGGCCGGTCATGGTGAGATCACCCTTTAATGCTACTTTACCATCAGAAACATTAAGATTCTTTGCAGAGATATTGGTAACTGTTCCCCGACCGTCTCCGCTTATGGTCACCTTCATGTCGGGGAAGTCCTTCATTTCTTTCGCAAAGAACTCAATATCTCTCTTGTCCACTTTCGCATCGCGCAGGTGCGCAACCATTGTTACGCTATCGAGATAGTGATTGAAGTCGGGGAAGTGGCGATAGTGCATCGCGTAATAATTGCGTAGCTCGCTGTAGTCTGTTGCCAGGTAAAGATCTTCACAGATGGACGCGATGGGCGATACCGTAGCCTTGCACTTCATTTTGCGGATGGCAATACCGCAACGTTCCTCGGCTGTGACATTGTTGATATTTCCCCTTACGGTGTCGCCGATAATATGAACATCGGTAACATCGATATTGATCTTACGAATGTCCATATGACTTTCGTCGAACTCATCGGGTGTAGGCGCATCGTCGTCGGCTTTCAACATGAACGAACAATCTTTTAGGTCGACCTTTTTAACGTTTACTGCCCACATGTCGGGGTTGAAAGGCGTGACATCAAAGGTATCGAGGTACTTGGGACGGAGATGCCGAGGACGACCGCCTTTGTACTCGTTTATAAAAATAGACGTATTGCTGACCGCGATCGTTCTGATGTCGATAAGCTTCTTCGGAATATTCAATCCATCGGAATTGACGAGCAATGAACCGATGTTGTATTCCATGTCTTCGCCTATCCACTTGTCGTGCATGTGAAAGCAAACATTCTCCATTTCCACCTTCTTCAGGTCAATTTCGAATGGCTGCGACTGTTTTTTATTCTTCTTCGGAGGAGACGCAAACGCATCGGCAATAAAATCGTAGTTCCAGACCTTCGAGTCATGTCCACGATTCAGATTGACATAGGTGTTTTCCAAACCTACATACTGGATGACCGGCTTGTTTTTGAAAATGAACCAGTCGGTGATGCGAACGGAGATCTCCCCCGCATAGAGCAAGGTATCTTTCGACTGGTCTTCCACATACACACCCTGAATCAGGAGACTGTTAAGGATTCCGATGCGAACATTGGCTACCTTAACCTTTGTTTGCAATCTTTCAGAGAGGATATCGGTTGCTTTTTGGGCCAGAAAGGTCTGGATAGGAGAAAAGTTGATAAGAGCTACCACCATCAGCAGAAGCAGGAGGATAACCAATACTACATAACCCGATATTTTCAGAACTCTTTTCAGGACCGGTCAAAAATTACACAAATAGTTGCAAAAATAACGCCAAACGACCTAAAAGGGAGGAAAAGTGCTGTTAAAGATAGGATTAGTAGCCAATATCGGGGTATGTGGCGTTTTATAACAACAAAAAGTCCCCGCTGTAATGCAGCGGGGACCGAAGTGAATGAAAGGACTGCATCAGATTTTGCGCAACGGAACGTGAGCACGCGGGCGCCCTGCCTGATCGCGCACAACTACAACATAGTTGCCCGGAGCCACATCTGAAACCGAGAATCTGTCAACCGAGGTGCCGGAAGCGTAAAAACGGGCGACCTCTTTCCCCATAATGTCTATCAGGTAGAGCTTATCTCCATCTGATAGTCCGGCCACCTGCAGCAGGTCTCCGGCCGGATTTGGGAATACCCGAACATCGGCACCGCTTTTCAGATCACTGACACCCGTTGGCGGCGGCGGAACGATAACAGTTGCGGTATCGATCAGGTTAGCAATCGCAGAGTCGGCACCGGCCTGACTGAATGCGTAAAAATATGTGATAGTTTTTTCGTTGGCGGGATGAAGATGTGTTGAAGCGGTAGATTTATAACCAACACTGTCGGACGCGCTATCGACCGGTGCCAAATGGGGGATGCGGAATACAAGACCGATCGCTACATCGGCAAAATTGGACGCACCGGCAGTGTAAAGGGATGTACCGGTGGCATACGTCATACCATAAATTGTAGAGAGGTCTACAGACGAACTAATAGGCCACGAATTATAAACAAGACAACGTGCGTTGGTGTCGAGTGTGCCGAGAGACATTTTAGTAATAGCACCGGTGATGCCCGTTGCGGAAACCATGGTTGCACCTAATGCGTTGGGCTGCTGAAATTCAATCTTGTTTGTCGTTGGGAATCCACCACCCGGCCAGCTTTGATCGTTATCGGGGTCAAGGCTTCGGAGGTAGTATATGTTGTTCTTAGGCACCGAAGCATTGTTTATCAGTGTCACTTTCATGGAGAAATAAAGGGCGTTAGTATCGAGCGTGGTAACCTGCCTTACAGTCATGCTGTCGAATGTACCCTCCCATGTGCCAATGACCTTGCTGCCACTTACGGTATAGGCGGTATTGGCCCCGGTGAGACCTGAGCCGGTGAACCCCATGCAACTGTGTGCCTGAGCGCGAATACTTCCTATCTGAAGGTTCCAACCTTCAAAAGGAGTTCCCGGAACAAAATAGTCGCCAACATACGCAGGAGTACCGACGGTCCATCCGTCCATCGCGGGATCGGCTACGAAACCGAGGCTGGCCCCACCACCGGCAGATGAAGTGTGCGGGTGATATCCGGCAGGTGGAGCGGCTGCGCCAAAATCGCCGTTGGCACATATCCCGGCTTCTACATAGCGACCCTTCAGAAAAACACTTCCTGAGGTCATCTGTGCACGCGAACTCAGATTCGCTATGCTGCATACTACAGCGAGGGCGGCTGCAATTACTCTGATACTTTTCATAAAATGTGATTTGTATACCTTGAAGGTAGTACACATTATTCTAAAAACACCTATTGAAAACGCACTATTTTCGGTGTTTGACGAAAATATATCAGAAATATAAATTAATGGTTAATAACCTGCAGCAAGACACCGCGCATCATGAACTACAACAGAAAAAATGAGCAAAATTTTAGAAGAGGAATCTCTTATTTCCGCTCGCCGATCTGCTGGCGCCACATGGCGTAATAAAGCCCACGTTCTGCCAACAGCGCCTCATGGGAGCCGGTCTCCACGATATTTCCTCTTTCAAGGACGTAGATACGGTCGGCATGCATGATGGTTGACAGCCTGTGGGCAATCATAATAGTGATGTGCTCGCGACGGGCTGTAACGCTACGAATGGTCTGTGATATTTCCTCCTCGGTCAACGAGTCGAGCGCTGAAGTAGCCTCATCAAATATCATGAGGCGCGGACGACGCAACAGTGCACGCGCAATAGATATCCTTTGTCGCTCACCGCCTGAAAGCTTGAGGCCACCCTCCCCTATCACCGTATCAAGGCCGTTCTCCGCGCGTGACAGAAGGTTCTGACATGAGGCCTGCTGCAACACCAGATTGATGTCTTCTTCGGTAGCGGTAGGATTGACAAACAGAAGATTCTCGCGGATGGTACCGGAGAACAACTGCGGGTCCTGAGTAACCAACCCCATCTGGTGGCGGAGCTCTTCATAATCTATGCGCGAAAAACTGTGCCCGTTATAAGAAATGTCGCCACGCCCTGGCTGATACAAGCCCACGAGCAACTTCACCAATGTGGTCTTTCCGCTACCTGAGGGGCCAACAAAGGCTATGGTCTCGCCTAATCTCACTTTGAAGGAAATGCCATCGAGTGCCGGCCGGTTAGAACTATTGTGTTTGAAAAGTACATCGGAGAAAACCACCTCTTCAATGTCATTGATCTTTTCGGGAGATTCGGGAATGTACTCAACCGGCTTCTTCAGCAACTCCTGCATATTGTTCAAAGAAGCCTCTGCTTCTCTGTAAGATAGTATTACGTTTCCTATCTCCTGCATGGGGCCGAAGATGAAGAACGAATAGAACATGAGTGTGAGATACTGGCCCGGCGAAATGGCACCGCGGTAAATAAAATAGAGCAGGCACATAACGATAAGCTGCCTGAGCAGGTTCACGAACGTACCCTGTATGAAGGAGATAGTGCGAATACTGCGCACCTTTTTCAGTTCAAGCGTCAAAATCTTGATGGTAGTGGCATTCAGCCTCCTGATCTCCTGATGGGTGAGACCGAGGCTTTTCACCAATTCTATGTTCCGAAGCGATTCGGTAGTGGAGCCGGCGAGGGCATTTGTTTCTGTTACAATCTTCTTTTGTACGGTTTTGATACGCTTGGAGAGCGAGTTGGTGAGCAACGCCAGAAGGCCAGCACCACCCAAATATATGACCGGCAAAAGGGGGCTCAGTGAGATGGCATAAATAATGACGAAAACGATACCGATGATAGTGGGCAGAAGTACATTAAAAAAAGACTGGATGAATTTTTCGCAATCCACGCGCACCTTCTGCAATACTGAAAGAGTGCGACCACTGCTTTGGTCTTCGAATTCCTGATACGGCAACCGGAGGGCGTGGCGCAAGCCATCAGTATAGAGTCGGGCGCCATATTTCTGAATAACCACATTTACAACATAATCCTGAAAATTCTTGGCAATACGCGAAACCATGGCAACACCTATGAGTGCACCAATGAGCCCAAGTGCGCCGGTGAGAAAAGCATGCAGATCGCGGTGAAGATGACCTTCTTTGTCAACAGTGAGCGGATGGCTGACGTACCCATCCATGAGTTTACCGGCAATGAGGGGATCGAGCAGGGAAAAGGTCTGGTTTATAGCCGCCAGCACTATTGCCAGGACGATCATCCCTTTATAGCGCGAGAGGTATTGCATTAATAATTTCATAGGGTGCAAAGGTATGACCTGCCAGATTACAATTGACAGAATTTAATATCTGCATTATTTATTCCTGCATTTTGGCGGAATAATCTCGTTGTAACATGCCACCAACGACCTTGTCTATGGGCAGCGTGAACGTATCGGCAGACACATCTGAAAGGGGTAACCAAAAAGTGCGTTCGCCGGGGACAAGGTTATTGACGAGCGCCGGTAGCTGTCCGGTCACCAGGTAGTAAATGCTGATAACCTGAGAATTATCGAACGCTGAAGCCTGAAAAAAGTCGGTTGTATAAAAATGGCGTACAATATTAATATCCAGATCCAGTTCTTCCTTCCATTCGCGTTTCAGGCAGTCTGCAATGCCCTCGCCCCAGTGGAGGCCACCACCGGGAAACTTAATCACCATTCGGCCGGAAATAAGTTCCTCATTAACGAGCACATGAGTTTCTGTGAGCCAGATTCCATATACACGGATATTGAATCGTTTGTTTTCTGCCATAAATACGCGGCCCACATTAACTGATAGGCATGACAAAAATAGTACCATGGTATCTTATTCGGCAATAAGACACAAAAACGACCGTTATAACATTACAAAAATATTACTCATTGCCCCATAATCAAGGGTCAAATGCAGTAACTTCGCACCCTCAAAAACAGACAAACAGCATGCAGAAGCTACAAATGGTGGATCTGAAACGCCAGTACGAGAAGGTAAAACCCGAAGTTGATAAGGCTATTCAGAGTGTAATTGACAGTACTGCTTTTATTGGTGGTCCGCAGGTGAACCAGCTAGCTGTTGAATTGGCTACCTACGTAGGGGTGAAGCATGTGATACCTTGCGCCAATGGTACTGATGCACTGCAGATAGCACTTATGGCACTGGGGCTGGAACCGGGAGATGAAGTGATCACCCCATCGTTTACATATATGGCAACAGTGGAAGTGGTGGCACTGCTGAAACTGACACCTGTGTTTGTGGACGTGTATCCTGATTCGTTCACAATGGATATTGATTGCCTGAAAAAGGCGATCACACCTCGTACAAAGGCAATCATACCGGTTCACCTTTACGGCCAATCGGCAGATATGGAACCACTGCTGGCAATTGCTGCTCAACACGGGATACCGGTAATAGAGGATAATGCGCAGGCAATTGGCGGCACATACACCTTCAGCGACGGTCGCACTGTGAGAACGGGATCTATGGGACAAATAAGTTGTACATCTTTCTTCCCATCTAAAAACCTGGGGTGTTACGGCGATGGCGGCGCTATGTTCACGAATGATGATGCATTGGCTGAGCGTCTGCGTATGATAGCCAACCATGGCCAGAAGACCCGTTACTATCATGAGATGGTGGGCTGCAACAGCAGGCTTGACGCTATGCAAGCGGCAATTCTGCGGGTGAAGTTGCCGCACCTGGACAGTTATTGTGACGCGCGCCGTGCTGCTGCTGACTTCTACGATAAAGCCTTTGTCAACAATCCGAAGATCACTACTCCATTCAGAGCAACCAATGCGCGGCACGTATTTCACCAATACACTTTGAAACTCAACGGAGTGAACCGTGACGAGGTGAACCAGAAACTTGCCGATCGTGATATACCATCAATGATATACTACCCTGTGCCGTGCCACAAGCAGGAAATGCTGAAAGGATACAACACAGCCAATGCCGACCTGCCTGTAACCAATATGTTGCAGGATTGTGTCATTTCGTTGCCTATGCACACCGAACTGACCAACGAAGAATTGACTTATATTGCGAACAATCTGCTGGAAATAGTAGGATAAAGCACTCATTATGATCATAACAAAAACACCCCTTGAAGGACTGCTCATCATAGAGCCGAAAGTGCATGGCGACGACCGCGGCTACTTTTTTGAGAGCTATAATATGAAAGAACTGGAAGCTCAAACAGGGTACAACACCCCATTTGTACAGGACAACCAGGCCCGTTCCATAAAAAATGTGCTGCGCGGTCTCCACTACCAGAACTACCCCGTGCCACAGGCAAAGCTGATACGCGTGCTGGAAGGCGTGATCTGGGATGTAGTAGTGGACGTGCGGAAGAAAAGCCCTACCTACGGACAGTGGTTCGGCGTGGAGCTATCGGCTGAGAATAAGAAACAGTTCCTTATACCTCACGGCTTTGCGCATGGATATGCGGTGCTGAGCGATACGGCTGAAGTATTTTACAAATGCGACAATTTCTATAATAAGCCGACGGAGGGTGGTGTTTTTTATAACGACCCGGCACTGAACATAGACTGGCGAATTGATCTATCGAAGGCTATTGTGTCTGAAAAAGACATGAAACAGCCATTACTGAAAGACGCCAATAACGGCTACTAATAGAGTCAGTAATAAATCTCGTCGAAACCGCCCGTCAGGATATGCCGGGCGGTTTTGTTTTAAACGAGACCAACCGGCAAAATCTAAAATTCCCCTATCTTTGACCACATGGATGTACCGCATCTTTTATTATATATAGTTATCTGCATTTTGCTGATCGGTTTTTTTGCCGGAATGGAAATTGCATTCATTTCGGCAAACAAGCTGAACATAGAGCTCAGAAAGAAACAGGGTAAGTATTCGGGTCGGATCCTGGCCAAATTCATGGATAACCCGGCCGAGTTTATCGGCACAGCGCTGGTGGGCGTGAATGTGATACTTGTTGTGTATGGCGCACTTACCTCTCAGCTTACCAATACGGTACTTGAATCGGCGGGTTTGGACCTGCCAGAGTATGCGAAACTGGCCATAGATACCGTTTTCGCCACTTTAGTGATATTGATATTCGCTGAATTTCTGCCGAAAGCCATATTTCGACACAAAGCGGACACCGTGTTATCGGTATTCGCCATCCCGATGAAGGGGATGCATTTTATCTTCTCGCCTATCGCCGGTGTGTTTGTATCCATTTCTGAGTTTATCCTTAAAAGACTGTTCAACGTAAACATTAAGGAGAATAAGCAGGTTTTCAGCCGTGTGGATCTTGAATTGTTTGTAAAACAGAGTATGCGCGGTCACGAGAACGAATCGAATGAAGTAAATCAGGAATTGTTTGAGAACGCGCTGTATCTGGTGAATGTGAAAGTGCGCAAGTGCATGGTGCCACGTAACGAGATAGAAGCAGTGGATATTACGACGTCAGTAGAAGAATTGCGAGCGAAGTTTATTGAAACCAAACTTTCGAAGATCATTGTTTATGACGATTCGGTGGACAATATCCTGGGGTATGTGCATCATCTGGATATGAATCGCCGCCCGTCGCACATAAAAGATATTCTGCATACCATTACAGCAGTACCCGAAGCAATGAGTGCTGTGGACCTGATGAACCGTTTCACCAAAGAGCGTAAAAGCATCGCCTGGGTGGTGGATGAGTTTGGTGGAACGGCCGGCATTGTGACCATGGAGGACGTACTTGAAGAGATCTTTGGTGACATCAACGACGAGTACGACGAAGAGCAGTTTGTAGAAAAACAAATTGCCGAAATGGAATACATATTCTCAGGCCGACTGGAACTGGACTACCTGAACGAAAAGTATGGGTTCAACTTCCCTACTGATGATTCAGAAACTTTGTCGGGATACATCATTACCCAACATGAGACGATACCAAAGATCAAAGAGCGCATCTTCATAGGCCGATATGAATTTGACATACTGCTGGTAACCAACACGCGAATCGAGACGGTGAAAATGAAAGTTCTGCGCGGATCGTAAAGCAACTTATTCATCAAAAATGGCGGGTTTCGCCAATAAATTAAAATAAGAATCAAATGCCTGTACTACGTCCTTTCAATCTGCACAAATGGATAGAAGAGAACCGTGACCTGTTGAAGCCACCGGTTGGGAACCAATGTGTGTACAAGGAAGCTGACGATTTTATTGTAATGGTAGTGGGCGGGCCTAATGCACGCAAGGACTTTCATTACAACGAAGGGGAAGAACTTTTTTACCAGTTGCAGGGAGACGTTATTGTTCGCATTCAGGAAGACGGGAAGATCGTTGATATTCCTATAAAAGAAGGCGATATGTTCCTACTGCCGGGCCGCACCCCACACTCTCCTCAGCGAGGTGCGGACACTGTGGGACTGGTACTTGAGATCAAGCGCAAGTCGGAAGAGATGGACGGGTTTATGTGGTTCTGCGAAAACTGCCACGAGAAGTTATACGAAGAATACCTGCACGTTTCAGATATAGTGGCTCAATTACCTCCCGTAATGAATCGATTTTACTCGGACGAAGAAAAGCGTACCTGTAAAAAATGCGGCACCATAATGGAGCCACCTGTAAAGAAATAAAGACTCCAACTACATAAGACCGTCGTCTTCATCACGAAGCAGGCCAGTCATCAGCGACTCCCACTGAGCCGTGGTGAGCCCATGCCACAGGTCATGATCATTGGCCTGCCTGTTGCGCCCGTGATAGGAAGCATAAAGATCCTTCCCTCGCCTACCCACAACAATAGTAGTTGTATCGGTGTCGCCATCAGCGTGATCGACCGGCTTTAACCGCACCGCAAACGTTTCTTCGTCAGTATCGGGATAATCGTCATATTCGAGCGCTTCGATCACATAAGCATCATGGTCGGCGGACGGTTGACCGGTGGAACCGGAACCAATCAGGATATGATCGTGCCGGCGCGCGTGCCGACGGACCGGATGGCCCGCAGCGTCCTGCAATTGAAAACGTACTTCATCGAGCACGCCCACGGTCGCCCAATCGGTAACCGCCAATAACCTATCCTTCGCATCAACAAAAATGAATGATGCATCGTCGACCGAATCGCAACCAACTTTGCATACAATATCAGTTTCTGATCCGATAGTGTGCGCCGGAACGAGATAGTGTGTTGTTTGCATGCGTGTTATTTTTATGAAAGATAATGAAAATATCGTGCCATAATTTACACACAAGTGCTTTTTGAATGCGAAAATGAGGGGTGCCGCAAATTTTGTGGTAACTTGGCAGAGCAGAATTCAGCGATGATAATAATGCCCCCTGAGATCAGAACAGTGAACGTAATAAGGTACGTGACGCCACTGCGCGAGGGCGGTTCAATGCCCGCGATAGCAGAGGCTGATGACGGCTTTCTGTATGTGCTGAAGTTCCGCGGGGCGGGCCAAGGTAGAAAGGCCCTGATAGCCGAGCTGATAGGTGGTGAACTGGCGCGTGCCACAGGGCTGAAGATGCCTGAGATCGTATTTGCGCAATTGGATGCCGCATTTGGCCGCACAGAGCCGGATGAAGAAATACAAGACCTGCTGAAAGCGAGCACCGGTCTGAACCTTGCCGTCCATTATCTCTCGGGGTCGATCACGTTCGATCCGACTGTATCAAAAATTGATGCCAAAACCGCGTCCATGATCGTATGGCTGGATTGTCTGCTGATGAATGTGGACCGCACCTGCAGGAACACCAATATGCTTTGGTGGAACCGCGAATTGTGGCTCATTGATCATGGTGCTTCGTTATATTTTCACCATTCCTGGCAAAACTGGGAGGCAAAGGCAACTATGCCGTTTGCCATGATAAAAGACCATGTGCTGTTAGCGGCCGCGGGTATACTGAATGACGTAGACCAGCCAATGAAGGCTATACTTACACCGGAACTGGTGCGCTGTACTGTGGATCTGGTGCCCGACGAATGGTTGGTGGAAGACTCACCATTCACTACAGCCGAAGAACACCGGAATGCCTATTATCGTTTCCTTACAGAACGGATACAATCATCAGACAAATTCGTAAAAGCAGCCATCGATGCAAGATCAGCACTTATATGAATATGCCGTGATAAGGGTCGTGCCACGGGTGGAACGTGAAGAGTTCATCAACGTGGGCGTGGTGCTTTATTGCGCCGGCAAGAAATTCCTGAAATCGAAACTCTCAGATGACCTTGAAAGGTTACAACTATTCCCCGATGCAGACCATGATGAAATAGCAGCCTACCTGGGTGCCTTCGGGATGGTGTGTGCCGGAGCGAAAGAAGGCGGCACCATTGGCAAATTGCCGCCGGCAGAGCGGTTCAGATGGCTTACAGCAACACGCAGCACTGTGGTGCAGGCGTCAAAGGTGCACCCGGGTTTCTGTACCGATCCGGACAAAAAACTGGAAGAACTCTTTGCACAACTGGTAGCCTGATAGGTCTATAACCAATATCATTATTGTAACGTCATCCGGATGGTACCTTTGCGCTGTATCTCAACAGGAACAGTATGCCACTACAAGCAAAAGAGAAGGCGCCCGCCTTTGCTACGATAGATCAGAACGGACAAAAACACGCACTCAAAGATTATAAGGGGCAAAAGGTAGCACTCTATTTTTACCCTAAAGACAATACGGCCACCTGTACCAAGCAGGCGTGCAACATCCGCGACAACTTTGCTTTGCTCAAAGAAAAGGGGGTTACAGTATTGGGCATTAGCCCCGACGACGCCAAGAGCCACAAGAAATTTGAGTCAAAATTCACGTTGCCGTTCACGTTGCTGGTGGATACTGATTCGGAAATTGCCAAGGCATATGGCGTTTGGGCATGGAAAAAATTCATGGGTCACGAATATTGGGGTATTCTACGCACTACTTTTCTAATTGATGAAAAGGGGAAGATCGCACATGTGATAGAGAAAGTGAATAGTGCCGACCACGCTGCTCAGATCCTTGAGGTATGGGGGCTGTAACAACTATTTCTTTCATTTCCTGATCTGGTTTAGGTTGTTACTTTGGAAAGTTCCCGAATAGCCGGGAACAATGACGATATTTATTTAATAAAAGCCCTTATCAACGCTACCAACTCGCATAAATTTTGTACCTTTCGGGCGGTATGAGCAATCATACCCTTTTTTGTCTTTATAAGAGACTGAGAAACAACAGGATAGTAAATTTTAGCTAGCCACAAACCGAACAAGACAATGTACGCATTTATAGGAGGTGACCTTGTGTATAAATCTCCGTCCCTGCTTCATGTAGATGTAAATGGGGTGGGCTATGAAGTAAACATCACTTTGCAGACCTATGCCAAGATACAGCACCTGGACCGCTGCAGACTATTTACCCACCTTCAGATAAGAGAAGACGCATGGGTACTGTACGGCTTTGCCGATGAGGATGAGCGAACTACGTTCCGCCAACTGCTGAATATAAGCGGTGTAGGCGCTGCGACGGCACGCATTATACTTTCTTCGCTTACGACCGACGAACTGGAGCGTGCAGTATCTGACGAAGATTCAAAAGCGCTGGAACGCGTGAAGGGGATAGGCGGGAAAACAGCCCAGAGGATCATACTGGAACTAAAAGGAAAGCTGCAGAAACGTCAGAATAACACCACTATAACCACCCCGAAACACAATACTACCCAGGAAGATGCGTTAATAGCGTTAGTGAATCTTGGCATCAGTAAGTCTGTTGCCGAGGGAGCTATTAATAAAATCAACAATATTTCTTCACTATCGGTCGAAGAGATCATAAAACAGGCATTGCGGGCCTTATAGACACGCAAGCGGTTAACCATTGAAGGGGCAGAGTAATTTCGGATACAGGTTTTTACTATTCATTGCGCTGGTAGTAGCAATAGCCAATGCTGCTGCCCGCGGCTTTCATCCGCTTTTCCCAAAACTACTGCCTGCAGAAGACACTACCGGCACCGACACGACAAAGGCAGACACATCCCGTAATCTGAAATTTCCTATTCACGACAAGACGGGCAACCCGGTGACAGACCAGTCCTTGCCCAAAAGCATTGACCTGGAAGACCCGAAGAATGTAAGAAAGACATTTGAGTACGATCCGGACTCTAACAGGTATTACTACACATCAAAAGTGGGTAACGAATACCTGCGTAACCCCACCTACCTCACATTGGACGAATACATGAAGTACCGTGCCAAGGAAGATGAGAACGCCTACTTTCAGCGGAGACTGGACGGGCTGATGCTATTCAACAAAACACCTGAACTGCCAACGATGTACAAAGAAGGGCTGTTCGACCGGATATTCGGAAGCAGCACCATACAGGTGAAGCCACAAGGTAACGTGGACATCACGTTTGGCAACATTTGGCAGAACATGAAGAACCCTACCCTTCCGATAAGGGCACAGAAATACAGTACGTTCGATTTTGACATGCAGATGAACATAAATCTGCTGGCAACCGTGGGCGACAAACTCAAACTGAACATCAGCAACAATACCAAGGCTACATTTGACTACCAGAACATCCAGAAGCTGGACTACAACGGCAAGGAAGATGAGATGCTGAAAAAGATAGAAGCAGGAAACGTGAGTTTCCCGCTGAAGAGCAGCCTGATCAATGGTGTTCAGTCGCTGTTCGGCATAAAGACGCAGTTGCAGTTTGGCAAGCTATGGGTGACGGGTGTTGTGTCCCAACAGAAGTCGCAGCGTAAGAGCCTGACGATACAAGGTGGATCACAGTCGCAACAGATAGCTATAAAGGCGAACAACTATGAAGAGAACCGCAACTTCCTTCTGGCACAGTACTTCCGCAATAACTACAACCGTTCGCTAAAAGATTATCCGGTAATTGCATCAGCAGTAACGATAAACAAAGTGGAAGTATGGGTGACCAACAGGACAGGTGCTGTTGCCGGCGTGAGGGACATCTTGTGTCTGATGGACCTTGGTGAAGCCAATCCATACAACCCGATACTTGGGAACGGCACCAACCCTGATGCATTGCCTGACAACGGAGCCAACCGTTTGTATAGCCAGTTGCAGCTGAACCCACAGGGCAGGCAGCAAAAGTCGGCCACAAACGCAGCCGTGGCACTGGGCCTGAGCCAGGGTACTGACTTTGAACGTACGACTGCACGCCAGCTGTCGCCATCGGAGTTCACATTCAACCCTCGTCTGGGTTACATCATGCTGAACACGCAGATGAACCCCGATGATGTGCTGGGCGTAGCCTATCGATATACCTACCGTGGTAAGGTGTATCAGGTTGGTGAATTCGCATCAGACCTTCCACCGGACACTACCAATCCGAAAGTCCTTTTCCTGAAGTTGCTGAAAGGAACCGCACCACGCACCAGACTTCCTGTATGGGACCTGATGATGAAAAACGTGTATGCGCTTGGCGGCTTTGGTGTGTCGAAAGACAACTTCACACTTAACATCCTGTATCAGGACCCGGGAGGAGGTGAAAAAAGGTACATGCCTGAAGGCCCCCTGGCTGGAACACCTTTCATCAGCCTGCTGAACCTGGATCACCTGAATGCGCAGAACGAACCACAACCCGATGGCATCTTCGACTTTGTAGAGGGCATCACAATCAACACCCAACAGGGTAAGATCATCTTCCCGGTTCTTGAGCCATTCGGCAGTGACCTGAAAAAGACAGTGGTAAATGAACCTATACTTGAACGTAGGTACCTGTATCAGGTATTATATGACTCTACTAAGTGGGTGGCACAACAGTACCAGCAGAACGACCGCTACATCATGCGCGGGACGTACAAATCATCTTCCTCTTCCGACATCTTTCTGGGTGGATTCAATATCCCGCAGGGATCGGTATCGGTGAGTGCAGGCGGTACGCGACTGGTGGAAAACCAGGATTATTCGATAGAATACGGCCTTGGAAGGATAAAGATCCTGAATACCGGCATCCTTAACTCAGGTGTGCCTATCAATATCCAGTATGAGGATAATGCGACTTTCGGTTTCCAACAGCAGAACTTTATGGCCATGCGCCTGGATTACTACCAAAGTAAGAACCTGACAATAGGCAGCACCATCATGCGTTTAAAAGAGCGTCCTTTCACACAGAAGGTGACCTTTGGCGATGACCCTATTCAGAACACGGTAATAGGTCTTGACGCGAACTACCAGAAAGAAGCACCCTCGCTGACCCGATTGGTAGACAAACTGCCGATATACTCGACAACATCGCCATCATTCCTGAACACCAATGTGGAGGTTGCCGGATTGTTGCCTGGTCACCCTAAACAGATAAACGCCCTGGACCCGGAGGGAGCAGTTTACATTGACGACTTTGAAGGTACCAGCAGTGCCTATGACCTGAAATTCCCGGCACAGGCGTGGTCATTGGCGTCTACACCATTCGGGGCTGTAAGCTCCAGCGGACAAACACTTTTCCCGGAAGCATCGCTGAGCAACAACCACGCCTATGGCATGAACCGCGCGCGACTTGCGTGGTACATGCTGGATCCCACACTTGTGTATCCTAACAGCACTTCACCAGCTTATGTAAAGAACGATTCGAATCAGCACTATATCCGCAGTGTGCAGGTACAGCAGGTATTCCCAAACAGAAGTGCAACGCTGGTAAACCAGACACTAAACACGTTTGACCTTGGCTTCTACCCCAAGGACCGCGGACCATATAACTTTGATGTAACGAATATAGACCCCAATGACGGGCGCCTACTGAACCCTGAAAAGAGATGGGGCGGCATTACCAGAGCAATTGACAATACCGACTTCGAGGCATCAAACGTACAGTATGTACAATTCTGGGTGATGGATCCATTCCTCAACAGCGCTAACCCCAATGGAGGATCGCTGTACATCAACCTCGGAAACGTGTCGGAAGACGTAATGAAAGACTCACGTCTGTTCTTTGAAAATGGCATTCCTTCACCATTCGACAAAACAAAAATGGACACAACTGCGTGGGGTTATGTTCCGAGGTTTCAGCAGCAGATCACACGGGCGTTTGACAACGACAACGCAGCCCGTAAAATACAAGACGTTGGTTACGACGGATTGCCTGACATGGGACAACCCGGACAGGAAAGCGAACAGACGATATTCAGGAGGTTCTTAGTTGGTCTGGCCCAGAAACTGAACGGAGGCACCAACAACCCTGCATATGTTCAAGCGGAAAATGACCCGGGATTTGACAACTATAAATTCTTCAGGGATTCATCGTTCAGCACCGCACCAGACCCGGACAAGATCAGTGTACTCTCGCGATACAAACACTACAACAACCCTGATGGCAACACACCTATAAGCCCCGTAACAAGCACTATCGCGACGTCAGGAACAACCACACCAGAATCGGAGGACATCAATAGGGATAATACCCTGAACGAATCTGAAGCATATTTCCAGTACCGGATCGACTTCAAGCCGAACATGACAGTAGGCACCAACTATATCATAAGCGTGCAGGATAATCCGGGAGGCGTGAAGCTGCCCAACGGAACAACTGAACCTGAACGCTGGTACCAGTTCAAGATCCCGATACAGAATTACGAGCGTCGTGTGGGTGGCATATCTGACTTCCGTTCCATCCGCTTCATGCGTATGTTCCTCACAGGATGGCAGGACAGTGTGTACCTGCGTTTCGCATCGCTGGAACTGGGCCGTAACCAGTGGCGCCAATATAACTACTCGTTGAACCAACCGGGCGAGAACATTCCTCAGCAAAACCAGGGCCTCACCGACTTCTCAGTGATCAGCGTAAGTCTTGAAGAAAACGCTTCCCGCGAACCTGTGCCATATGTACTTCCTCCGGGTGTAAACAGGCAACAGACCGCCAATCCGCAAGGCGGTGCGCAGACGCTGCTTCTGAACGAGCAATCACTTTCACTTCGCGCTTGCGCGTTGCAGGACGGTGATGCACGTGGTGTTTTCAAAGAGGTGAACGTGGATATGCGCCAGTTCAGCTACCTGCGCATGTTCCTGCACGCGGAATCTATGGTAGGTCAGACACCGGTAAGGGATGCGGACGTGAATGCATTTATCCGCATTGGTAGTGACTTCACCAACAACTACTACGAATACCGCACACCACTAACTATTACCCCTCTCGGAACCGGTCGTAATGCGGTAACCACTATCTGGCCGGAAGCAAACAACGTAAACATAAAACTACAGGAGCTGGTTGATGCGAAGAAAGAGCGTGATGCGCGTGGCTGGCCTACTCACATTCCTTTCGAAACCAAGGATTCAAAAGGCAACCCGATCATCATCATCGGTAATCCGAACATCGGTGGATCTAAGAACATAATGCTTGGTCTGGTGAACCCTAAGAAAACGAGCAATACTCCGGGCGATGACGGCCTGCCAAAATGTGTGGAAGTGTGGTTTGACGAAATGCGTATATCGGGCACCAACGACCAGGCCGGCTATGCAGCTGCAGGCAAAGTGTCGGTACAGTTGGCTGACCTTGGCAACGTTACCCTTTCGGGTAGCATGCACACTCCGGGCTATGGCAACATAGACCAGAAGATACAGCAGCGTTTTCAGGACATGTACTACCAGTACAACGGTGGAACCAACCTTGCATTGGGTAAATTGCTGCCACGTGAATGGGGCGTGCAACTGCCTGTATATCTTGGCTATACACAAAATGTGAGCACACCAAAGTACAATCCGTTCGATCAGGACGTGTTGTTGCAGCATGAACTGAATAATGCCCGTACCCAAAGAGCGCGGGACTCCATACGTAGCGCGGCACAAGACTTCACATCGATCGGCAGCTTCAACATAACCAATGCCCGCATACAAGGCAATGCAGCCAACCCGAATAACAACAAACGCATGCCGTGGAGTGTTAAGAACTTTGACTTCACATACTCATACAACAATCAGTTCAAGCACAATCCGGTGCTGGAAATGGACAAGCTGAATACTCAGAGATATGGCATTGGTTATACTTATGCCATAAAAACAAAACCGGTTGAGCCATTCAGGAACGTAATAAAATCTAAATCGAAATGGCTGTCTCTGGCAAAAGACTTCAATTTCAATCCACTGCCATCAACCCTTAATATACGAAACGACCTGAACAGAATATCGCAGGAGATACAGATTCGCAACATCGATGATGGTAGCGGCTATAAGATCCCGGCAACTTTCTTCAAGAACTTTACCTGGAACCGTACCTATTCGCTTCGCTGGGAGATCATGAAGTCAATCTCTATTGACTACTCTGCAACGAACATATCGAGGGTGAATGAACCGTATGGCCGTATAAATACTCCCGAAAAGCGCGACTCACTTTTCAGGAATATCAGTACGATGGGTAGAAACAACTCGTTCAACCAGACATTTAACAGCACCTATAACGTGCCTTTGTCTAAACTGCCACTGACCGACTGGATGAGCACACGACTCGGCTACTCGGCCACGTACAATTGGACCACAGCTCCGCCGATCGCGTATGCACAAGGTAATACCATAGGCAACACACAAACTAAAACGGTGACCAGCGAATTCAACATGACTCAGCTATACAATAAGTCGAGGTGGCTGAAGGCGTTGAATAACAAACCGCGGAAACCCGGAGAAGCCAGAAAAGGCGATGCACCGAAACCAGGTGAGAAAAGTAAGGAACCGACCGACCTGAGAAAATCGGCGCCGGCGGGCATGGGAAAATCGGGCATGGACCGTGGAGGTAAAGTTATGGATGACCAGATGGAGCCGCCGCCCGGCGATGAGCCAAATGCCGACAAAAAACCAAAAAAAGAAAAAGAGAAAGAAAAGAATAAAGACAAGGACAAAAAAGAGGAAGCAGACACTACCAAGGAGCCTGAAACAAAGCTGGACAAGGTAAAGGCTGCATTCCCAAGGCTGAATACCGCCAACCTGACCGACGACCAGCTTGACTCGCTGGTGCAGGTGCAGAAGGAAGCAGACAGGGCAAAAGCCGCTGAAGAAAAGAAGAAGAAAAAACTTGCTAAAAAAGCTGAAAGAAAGGCTAAGAAGGCAAGACCTCTTGCACTGTCACCTATAGAGCATGTTATTGGTCACGCAATTACGATAGTGAACCGTGTAACTGTGAATTTCACAGAAACGCAGGGAACTATACTGCCCGGCTTTATGGACAGTACCCGCATCATGGGCGTGAACAATTATTCGGGGGCACCGGGATTTGATTTCGTGTATGGCCACCAACCGGATTATGCATGGCTGGAAGCACAAGCAATGGCCAACCGTCTTTCTCGCGACACCTACTTCAATGCACAATTCCAGCAGAACTATTCGCGGAACATTAATGCGCAGGCTACCCTTCTGCCGCATAAGTCTTTCAGGGTTGATCTGACGCTTACGCAAGCGTTCAGCAAGGCGCACAGTGAACTATTTATTGACACCACCTACAGCCCGAATGGAAAATTTGAGCACTTGACCCCATACCAGACAGGCTCGTTTAACATATCGTATTTCTCTGGCAAAAGCATGTTCCGCAACTCCAGCGTAAGCTCTGATGTTTATAACCAGTTCCTCGAAAACAGGGTGATCATATCGAGACGACTTGGTTCGAACAATCCATATACGGCGAATATACCAGACCCTTACAATCCTGCTTACACCAAGGGCTATGGTCCGTTCTCGCAAGACGTATTGGTACCGGCGTTCATCGCAGCGTATTCCGGTAAACCGGCGCAGACATCACCTTTGATAGATTACACCCACGAGAAGGTGCGCGATAATCCATTCAGGTACTTTACCCCAACCCCAAACTGGAGGGTGACCTATAACGGACTTAGCAAACTTCCTGTGTTCTCAAAGATCATGACAAACTTTGTGGTGAACCATGCCTACACCGGCACTATGGCCATGAACAGCTTCCAATCATCGTTGTTGTTCCGCGACCTGTTCGGATTGGGATATCCATCCTTCATAGACTCTAACTCTAAAAACTACATTCCTTACTACCAGGTACCGAACATTACCATCACCCAGGCTTTCAATCCGCTTATTGGTTTTGACGCGGCATTCAAGAACAACCTCACTGCTAAGTTTGAAGTACGCAAATCGAAGACACATAGCCTGAGCCTGATAGACTATCAGGTTGGTGAGAATTCGAGCATGGAGTATGTGATAGGTGGAGGCTTCCGTAAAAAAGGCATACGTCTGCCGTTCCCGTTGTTCGGTGCTACAAAGCTGAAGAACGAACTTATTTTTAAGATGGATATCGGCATACGTGATGACAAGACCAGCAATACCTTCCTGGCAAACAATGTAAGCGTAACATCACGCGGACAAAAAGTAATAAGGGTATCGCCAACTATCAACTATGCTGTGACCGACATGCTGAACCTGTTATTCTTCTTCGACAGGCAGCAAACCATCCCATACGTGTCAAACGCGTTCCCATCATCGACCACAAGGGCCGGCGTAACACTCCGATTTATTTTCGCGCCGTAATTAGCTACATTTGAACATGCAGTAGTATACTGCAGTGAAAATCTGATAGTGAGCAACGCAACAAAAACGTCTTACGCATTGATGATCTCAGGCGCGTTATTGTGCCTGATACAGATATGGCTGCCTAGTCATTATCTGACATGCGATGGACCATGTCATTTGTACAATGCGTCGATAGTGCATGACCTATGGACCGGCAGAAATACCGGGTTCTACAGTACCTTTTATCAACACACGTACACTATTGACCCCAACAGCATGACCACCTATGCAATGGCACTATTACTATACGTGACCAAGGGAGCCATTGCGGAAAAACTCTTCCTCACTGCCTATGCATTGATATATGTATCGGGTATCGCAGTGCTTATGAGAAGGATAGCCGGAAACTCCATTTCGTTGTGGTTATCCTGCGGGTTCATCTTCATATTCACCTATGCACTGTCGAAAGGTTTCTACAACTTCTCATTGGGTGTTGCTTTCTGGGTTTGGATGGTATGGGCATGGATACGGTATCTTGACCGGCCAGGAATATCCACCCTACTAATCTACATCTTTCTTTCATCGCTCACATTCTTCACACACCTGCTGCCATTCGTATTCGGACTGATCACCACCGGCCCTCTACTGGTGTCGTATGGGCTGGCCACCGCATCAGATAAAAGAAAGACACTTTTGAATCTGGCAGCATGGGCTGTAGCCGCGGCACCGTTCTTAGTGCTTACGCTCGTATTCACTCATAAAGAAGGTGGACTGCAGTTGACGCTTGCACCACATCCTTACAGGCTTTTGGAACTGATTGAATTCAAGTACATAATTAATGTAGTGGACACAGAACGGCCATGGGCAACACTCGCCGGAGCGGCAATAGCCGGAATGATGTTGTTGACAATTGTGCGGTGTATCAGCAATTTCAAGTGGCACAAGTTTGACGGGTTTGTCGCCGCATTGTTGGTCATCGCGTTCATTTATACATTCTTTCCGGAAGACTTTCTGGGCCGAGCCATTATCATTAGCATAAGGGCACAGCTATTCGTAATGCTGCTTGCTACATTGGTAATAGGCTACAGAATGAAGGAAGGATATGTGAAAAACGCGGGGGGCATACTGCTTTTTGCCTCTTTCGTTGTTCTGTCGGCTATAAGAATGAACTGCAGGCAGGAGGCAGACGTGGCACTGAAGGGTGTTTTAGACGCAGGTAAAATGATACCTGATCGGGCAATTGTTTTGACCATCGACGGAGCCCCCGGCGGCGTAAAAACCGACGGCACCATCATTGCCAACCGGAACGCAATTTTTCATCATGCCACCCACTACATAGCCTGTGACAGACCGATGATCCTATTGGATAATTATGAAGCAAACACCGGCTACTTCCCGGTCTGCTGGCGCTACGAAACAAATCCGTATATGCATTTATCGCTAAACGGTGCTTTTGAAAATGACCCACCAACTGCCGATATTCCCAACTATGAACGCATTTCAAGGCAAAAGGTCGGATACATCATAGCGAGGAATTTCCAGCGGACTGCCCACGGACCATCGTCCGATATACACAAGCAAATTGACTCGAATTATGAGGTTATATTCTCTGAAGCGCGGTACAAAACCCAACTATTGAGGCAAAAACATAGGTAATACATCTAATATAATATCCTGATCCAAATAGCAGTTGGTCATTTTGGAGTAACTTTGGCGCACAATGGAAGAAAATAAAAGACAGAAGCAGGTAGGCAAAATGATCATGGAAGAGTTGAGCGACATTTTTATGCGTGAAGGCCTGAACATGATAGACGGTGGTATGGTGTCAATATCAAAAGTATCAGTGACACCCGATCTGCTGGAGGCAAGGGTGTATCTCAGCTTCTTTCAGGTGAGCGACAATGCGGCGTTGCTGCAGAAGATAAAAGAACGCAGCGGGGAATTGCGTAAGCTGCTTGGCATGCGCGTGAAAAACCAACTGCGCCGTGTACCAGAGTTGATCTACTACACAGATGACACGCTTGATCACGTATTCAAGATGGAAGAGTTGTTTAAGAAGATCAACGAAGAGCGGGAAGCGTTCAACAAGAAGAACAACATTTCTTAAATGAATCGCACGCTGATATGGCAGATCGCACTTAGGTACTTCGCAGGCAAAAGAAAAGCCAATGTAGTACCTATACTGTCACGTATCAGCATGGTGGCCATTGCGGTGAGCAGTGCGGCCATGGTCATTGTTTTCTCTGTTTTTAACGGTCTGGAGGGTGTTGTAAAGGACCTGTACAAGGGCTTCTACCCCGACATAAAAATATCGGCAGCAAAAGGCAAGTTCTTTGCGCCGGATGCCGCTTTGATACAAAAAGTGAAAAGTGTATCGGGCATGGCCGGTATGACCACGGTGATAGAAGACAATGCTATTGCACACAATGCATTTTCGGGTGCACAAAAAGTAATAACTCTCAAGGGCATTGACAGGAACTACCTAAACGTCAATAACATCAGGGATTCAATAGTTGGAGAGGATACCGTATCGACCGGGAAACCCTATACTGCCATCGCCGGCAGAAATATTCTTGCAGAGCTGGGGGTGGATATAGACAACGTGTTCAACACCATTCTGCTGTACTACCCTAACCCCGACGGCAATATCTCTGCAACTGACATAACCAGTGCCTACCGCAGCCTTGAGGTGCACCCGGCTGGTGCGTTTCACATTTCGGACGACCAGGACGATAAATATATGCTTGCTCCTCTATCGCTGGTGCAGTCGCTATTGCACGCCGAAGGGAAATGTTCGTCCCTGGAACTACTGATAACACCCGGCAAGGAGGAAGAGGTACAGCAAAAACTGCAAGCAGCATTGGGCGAGAGCTATAAGGTGGAAACCAGGTATGAGCAGAACAAATCCATGTATATGGTGCTGCGGTCAGAGAAATGGGCCATTTATGCCATACTCACCATGGTACTACTGATCGCGTCGTTCAACATGATAGGAGCGCTTTCCATGCTGGTGATGGAGAAACAAAAAGACATCGGCATCATGAAAGCAATGGGCGCGCAGCCGGCTGACATCCGAATGATATTTGTACTTGAAGGAGTTATGTGGGCACTGGCGGGCGGGCTGAGCGGCATAACATTGGGCGCGGTGATAGTGGCGCTGCAACAACGTTTTGGGATTGTTACGGTGGGCGGTTCGTTTCTTATGGACAGCTATCCGGTGGACATTCAAATAACCGATACCATTCTGGTAGTACTAACGGTTACGGTTGTTGGCATTCTGGCTGCGTGGTATCCTGCGGGGCGCGCTACACGAACGCCTGCACCCACCCTTAAATCAGCTTAACAACCTATTACTACAAAGCAGCCATTTCCTGATAGACACTTAAATACTGATCAGAGATGATACCATGTTCGAATCGGGCAGCATTCTTTATACCTTGCGCCACAACGGTGTCGTAATAGGTTCGATCAGCAACAAGGGCTGAAATAGCGTCCCTGATTTCACCTGAGTGAAGCGGGTCGACCAAAACCGCCGAGCCCTCCCCTACTTCCTTCATAGCCCCTATATTGCTGGTAACCACCGGGCGTCCTACGGTCTGCCCCTCTATGATAGGCATTCCAAAACCTTCGTACAAAGATGCCATAAACAAAACATCGCAGGCAATGTATCGCTCAAATATCTGTTGCTCAGATAAACCGTTGTAAACGGTGTGCGATATGCCGTATTCCTTCAAGCGGGCCAACTCGTCGGGCGCGGGCCACCCCACTATGTCCAAGTGAAAATTGGTACCCGAAGCCGCCTCGATCAATCTGTCCAGATTCTTGTGCTTGCCGGTACCCAACATGAGCACTACCGGCCTATCGTTGATAGTTTCTTTGTGCACGTATCTGAACACCGGTTTTACGGGGTTGGGTATCACGCGTATCCGGCTTTCCGGGTAATTGAAATACTTCATCAACTTCTGCTTGGTGAACTCGGACACTACTGTCACCATTTGTACGGACGCCAGAGGCAGCTGAAACCAGAAAAGACTATAAATTGCCTTCTTCAGCTTTGCGTGAACAGGATTCTCGTAATAGCCAAGATCGTGTATAGTGAGAATGGTCTTACGACCGCGAAGTCCCAGAGCCAGAAAGTTCACATCGCCAGTGATGTGATTGATCTCGGAGGCATGTTTGCGGGCTTCCAGAACATTGCGTAAACGCGAAACTGAACCACTGCAAAAAAAATCGTTGATCGCAACCCTTCCTTCCAGGTCCTTTTTTACAGTACTGAAGATCCCCTCCATAGACACCCCGGTTGAGCGGGGCTCCCTGTAAAAGTGCGTGACAGTGAGCATGACGATAAAGATAGAAAATATTTACCCCTGCCACGCGTAGGAGGTTTTAGGGCAAGCAACTGTAACAGGTAAAATTTGCACAAATATTTAGTTGTAAATATTGAAAAACAAAACCAACTGTCATATATTTACTATTATTTCACTTTAACCAAAACCAACAAACTACATGAAACAAACAAATCACACCTTAAGAAATGCCCTTATGACTATTGCCTCAACCGGCATCATCATCGCCACTCTTGCCGGTTGCACCAAGAAAGAAGACGAGAACCATGCTGCTAAATTCTCGGGCACCTGGAACGGTACAGCAAGTTGCGCAGGAGGGTCGGGCGGCACAGGAAGCCTTGTTTTTACGGCAACTGACAACAAAACAGTTACCACAAACTACAGCGTGGGAACCGGTAGTTGCGTGCAAGCTAAAACGCTGACAGGCACTGCAAATGAAAATAATGTTACGTTCCCGACAGTGACCCTCACCGACGGATGCGGCCTTTCCTACAGGCTAAGCGGGTCGGGAACCATCAGCGGTAGCACACTCACATTCACATTCAGTGTGAATGGAGCAGCTAACGGAAGCTGTACATTTACCGGCACGAAATAAAGAAATGAGCCAAAATGATGAATGCATGAGCCACTTTTCAGAAAGGTGACTCATGTTCATTTACGAGCACGGTTTAAAGTATCTATTTCCAGTTATCACACAATTCTTATCTTCGCATTATGAATAAAGGCATGTACAACTCGGGCACAAGCTGGCAGACACAGGAGGTAGAGATAACCGATGTACTCACCGAGGAATTACACAACCTGATCGTTTGGAATGATGATGTAAACACATTCGATTGGGTGATCACATCGCTGGTTGACATTTGCGGCCACGACAGCCTGCAAGCAGAGCAATGTGCACTTATCATCCATCACAAGGGAAAATGCAGCGTGAAAAAGGGCAGTTTCACTGACCTGCGACCGAAGGCAGAAGCCTTGATAGACAGGGGCATTCAGGCTACAATTGATTATTGATCAATAACATTACCCCTCAAATTACCCCCATTTCCTGTCTTCAGACGGCGTTAGTTAAAGTACATCTGTGTACTTTTACGTCAATACATTCAACTATGCACAATACATTCAGGCTGTTTGCAGCCTTCATGCTGCTTGCAGTGACCACGTTCGCGCAACAGGAAAAAAAAATAACTCTGGAAGATCTATTCAAAAAAGGGACATTCCGCACCAAAGGGGTACCCGGTTTCAATGCCATGAAAGACGGGAAATTTTATACCCAACTGGACCGGGACGACAAACACCAGTATATCAGGGTGTATGATCTGGAAACCGGCAAGCAGGACAGAACGCTGTTTGACAACGCTATCAACACCTGTGACGGTAAAGAGATCAACGTAGAGTCGTATCAGTTCAGCGCGGATGAAAAGAAAATGCTACTGTGCACCGAAGGAGAACATATTTACCGTCACTCTGAACTGCAGCGGGTTTATGTATTTGACATGACCACAGGCAAGATCACTAAACTTCATGAAGACAAAGTGCTTCACGCAACATTCTCGCCCGATGGTAGTAAAGTGGCCTTTGTGAAAAACAACAACCTTGTCTTTAAAGACCTTACTACAGACAAACTCACCGTTGTGAGCAAGGACGGTGAAAAGAACCGCGTCATCAATGGTAATTGTGACTGGGTGTACGAGGAAGAATTCTCCTTCACCCGTGCGTTCGAGTGGTCGAAGGACAGCAGATTTCTCGCTTGGTATCGCTTTGACGAGACCCAGGTGCCACAGTACACTATGACCAAGTATAACGGCCTGTACCCCGAACAGTACACCTACAAGTATCCGAAGGCAGGTGAACTCAACTCGGTAGTACAGATACGTATACATGACCTGAAACTGCAACGCAGTATCATAGCCGACATTGGTCAGGAACCAGACCAGTATATCCCACGTATCAAATGGACGGACAATGCCAATGAGCTTTGCATCTACCGCCTGAACCGCCTGCAGAACGAATTGGAGATGCTGCTTACCAACGGTGAGAACGGCGCCAGCACAGTTATTTATACCGACAAGAACAAGTGCTTTGTAGAGATAGATGATCAGATAACTTTTTTACCCGGCGGCACCTCAATGATCGTAGCCAGCGAGCGCGACGGGTACAACCACCTGTACCACTACGACTGGAAGACAAAGGCAATGACATTGCTCACTCCCGGCAACTTTGACGTTGAAGGAATTACGGGCGTCGACGTGGCACGAAAATTACTCTACTATACCGCGGCAGAAACCTCTCCGCTTCAGCGCAACCTATACGTAGTGGACTTTACCGGCAAGAAGAAAAAGACTCTTACCCCCGAACCGGGCACACACAACATCACTCCATGCGCGGGTTACAATTTCTTCCTCGACAAATACTCGCAGTTGAACAAGGTGCCGGTCTATTACCTGCGTAACGCAAAGGGACAGATCATCCGTACGCTTGAAGACAATAAGGATCTGGACGCAAAAATGAAAGAATATGCGTTCGGCAACATCCGACTGATGACTATAAAGGGTGTGAGCGAGGACCTGAATGCGTGGATGATCACTCCTCCCGGTTTTGACAGTACAAAAAAATATCCTGTACTCATGTTCCAATACAGCGGCCCGGGCTCTCAACAGGTGGCCGACAGATTCCCGGTGGGCAACTACTTCTGGCATCAGATGCTGGCACAAAGAGGCTATATTGTCGTGTGCGCCGACGGCACAGGAACGGGCTTCCGTGGTGAGGCATTCAAAAAGAAAACCTACCTGCAACTGGGCAAATATGAAAGCGACGACCAGATAGCAGTGGCAAAAAATCTTGCGTCTCTGCCCTATGTTGACAAAGACAGGATAGGCATATGGGGTTGGAGCTTTGGCGGCTTTATGAGTGCTACCTGTATCATGAAGGGAGCTGATGTATTCAAACTAGCCGTTTCGGTGGCACCGGTCACCAACTGGCGCTACTATGACAACATCTATACCGAGAGGTACATGCGCACACCGAAGGAGAATGAAAAAGGATATGACGAGAACGCACCCGAAAAAATGGTGGACAAACTGAAAGGCAAATTCCTGTTGATCCACGGCACTGCCGACGATAACGTGCATTTCCAGAATGCCGCTATGCTGACAACAGCACTCATCAACGCGAACAAACAATTCGACAATGCTTACTACCCTGACAAAGCACACGGTATATCGGGCGGTAACACGAGCCTGCATCTGTACACCAAAATGACCAACTTCATTCTGGATAACCTTTAATGATCGCGAGTCATTCAATATAAAGAGAGAGGGCAGCCACGGCTGCCCTCTCTCTTTATACCGACGTTATAATACTTCTTTAACGACCGATGATGCCACCTGCTATCACATCATCGCCCTCGTAGAACACTGCCGACTGCCCCGGTGCTATACTGTTCACAGAATGATGGAAGGTAACATGTACCGAATCGGCACTGATGGGCTCCAGCATGCTCTCCGTTCCTGCATCGCGGTACCTGATCTTGGCAACTGCCTCCATTCCCGGTGTTATGGAATCGTACTTCACCATGTTCAGGCCGTGTACCCTCATCTCACTACGCTTCAGTTCATCTATCTCTCCCAGTACCACAGTGTTGGTCTCGGGGATAATATTGGTCACAAACATCGGACGCCCTAACGCCACTTCAAGCCCCTTGCGCTGACCGATAGTGTAGAATGGATAGCCGCTGTGCTTACCCACCACTCTACCATCTGCCAATACAAAGTTTCCACCTTTCACCCTATCCTCCAGTCCTTCCACATTTCGCTTCAGGAACCCGCGATAGTCGTTGTCGGGCACAAAACATATCTCATAGCTTTCCGCCTTTTTCGATAGTTCCTTGTAGCCCATATCAAAAGCTAGTTGCCTCACCTCCGTCTTCAGCATATCGCCCAGCGGGTAGATACTTCGCGACAAACAATCCTGCCCCAGTCCCCACAATACATAACTTTGATCCTTGGTGAGGTCGCGTGCCTTTGAGAGCACAAAACGGCTGTTTTCTTCGCGCACCTTCACATAGTGGCCGGTTGCAATAAAATCGCAATCGAGTGCATTAGCACGCTTCAGCAATGCAGCCCATTTGATGTGTGTATTGCACAGCACACAGGGATTAGGAGTGCGTCCGGCTATATATTCCTCTACAAAGTTGTTGACCACGTAGTCGCCAAACTCTTCGCGTATATCTAACACATAGTGCGGGAATCCATGTTCTACCGCGGCCTGCCTGGCATCGTTGAAAGAGTCTAGGTTGCAACAACCCGTTTCCTTCTTTCCGCCGCCCGATGACGCATAATCCCATGTCTTCATTGTAACACCCACCACCTCATAGCCTTGCTGGTGCAGCATGAGCGCCGCCACGGTACTATCGATACCACCGCTCATCGCCACCAGAACTTTACCCATTTTACTCATAAGCCTGCAAAGGTACACATATCTCCAAAATGGGATTTATAGGGTAATAGTTTGTTACCATGCAAGGCAAAAGGCACTATCTGATAACTAATAGTAATGGAGTACATTTGTTGCACATGCAGCAAGTGCGCTTTTCATCGGCAACAGTCAGCTATTACTACAATAGTACAGTATCCCTATTGCCTCAAATATGTACAAATGAAAATATTGTATTTATTACCGACAGCAATGTAGCTACTGCTCACTCAGGCATATTTGAAGGGAGAACAACATTGGTGATACCAGCCGGTGAGGATAGTAAGACGCTCGGCACCATAGAGCGGCTGTGTAACGAATTGCTGGAAGCCGAGGCGACCCGGCAAACGTGGTTGGTGGGTGTAGGCGGTGGTGTGGTTTGCGACATAGTTGGGTTCGTTGCAGCGGTGTATATGCGAGGCATAAAGTGCGGCTTCGTCCCCACAACGCTGCTGGCAATGGTGGATGCTGCAATAGGCGGAAAGAACGGAGTGAATACCGGCCCGCACAAGAACAATATAGGAACAATAAGGCAGCCTGACTTTATACTATTTGACCCCACCCTGTTATCAACGTTGCCCGATGTAGAGTGGAGTAACGGATTTGCAGAGGTGATAAAATACGCCTGCATTTTTGATGAGGAACTTTTCACTGAACTTGCCTCAAATGACATAAGCTATTACCAATCAAATGGAGAGGCGTTGAATAATCTTATAACAAGGTGTGCCAACCTTAAGAACAACACAGTAGCAGAAGATGAGCACGAACAAGGAATAAGAAAGCTGCTGAACTTTGGACATACAGCCGGCCATGCTATCGAAACTACTTACGGGTTGCCACATGGTGCAGCAGTGGGCATAGGCATGGTTATTGCGGCCGCTATCTCGGTAGAAAAATGCGGTTTACCTGATGATGTACAGGCAACACTGAGCGACCTCCTGCGCCGCTACGGGCTACCTGACCACCATGCCATAGACACAAATAAGATCATGTCGCTACTTAGGGCCGATAAAAAACGAACGAAGGCGCATATTGACTACATATTATTGGAACGAATAGGAAAGGGTGTGATCCACCCTCTTACATTCCCGGAAATCGAATCAGCACTCAAACGACATGAAGGTAACAGTTGAACCGGGAATAATATCGGGAACAATAACAGCGCCACCGTCTAAGAGCCTCACTCAGCGTGCACTTGCGGCAGCTTTGCTGCACAATGGCACCACTATCATCAGAAATGCCGGAAGGTCGGCGGATGAGCTGGCAGCATTGCACGTCATCAGGCAATTGGGGGCTACAGTACTTGAGAGCAATCAGAACAACGGACTACTGCAACTCACAGTAACATCAACAGGAAAGATCACGAGCCCACAGACAGTAAACTGCGGTGAGAGCGGTCTTGCCACACGTCTATTCCTACCCATTACAGCCATGGGAAACGCGGAAGTTACTGTGACTGGTAGCGGCACATTACTGCAACGCCCCATGCGAGGCATAGTGGCAGGCTTGCGTTCATTTGGGGTATCGGTAGCAAGCAACGGAGAAATGTTGCCATTCACGGTACATGGTCCCATAAGCCCCACAAACATACACGTTGATTCGGGAGGCAGTTCGCAGTTCATAAGCGGGCTGTTATTTGCGCTCACTGCTACGGCAACTTCGCCGGTTACCATCAAGGTGAATCGTCCTGAAAGTACGCCCTACCTCGACCTCACGATGGATGTGCTTGCTCACTTTGGCAAACCGGTACGACACAACCGATACAGAGAGTTTATTATAGACCCGTCAAAATTCAGTCATACTGATGTGGTTTCATTCGACGTTGAGGCCGACTGGAGTGGCGCGTCATGCCTGTTGGTTGCTGGTGCAATTGCAGGCGGCGTTACCATTTCCAATCTCAGCGCCACGTCGCTTCAGGCCGACAGAAGACTACTCGAGGTATTTGAAAAAGCCGGAGTACCTGTTGAAAGCAATGAGAACGGTATTACCGTACGAAAGTGCAAACCGCTAGCATTCGACTTTGATGCAACCCATTGCCCCGATCTTTTTCCGGCGCTCGCTGCATTGGCTGCTATTTGCACCGGCGAGTCGAACATAAAAGGCGTGCACCGCTTGTTCAACAAAGAAAGCAACCGCATAGAGAGCATCACAGAGATGCTTTGGCGCTATGGTGTCCATTTTTCCTGCGAAGACGATATACTCACTATTGAAGGGCAGAACAGCATGGAGCGTGCTTATATAGATGGGTATAAAGACCATCGTATCGTGATGGCTGCTGCCGTCTGTGCCCTGAAGGCCAAGGGAACTGTCACCATTTCACATGCCGAAGCGGTGAACAAATCTTATCCCGACTTTTTCATTGACATGGGTCGCTGTGGCATGAAGTGGACTTACGTATAGCTGACCGCCTGCGCTAAAAACTTATATTTGCACCAACAATGAACACATTCGGCACTATTTTCCGCGTCAGTATTTTCGGCGAATCTCATGGCAAATGGGTGGGTGTGACCATTGATGGATGCCCCCCCGGTATACCACTGTCGCCCGCCGACCTGATACCCGACCTGGAGCGGAGGAAACCCGGCGCATCAGGAACAACACCCCGCGTTGAAGAGGATTTGCCGGAGTTTGTCAGCGGTGTGCACAATGGTGTTTCTACCGGTGCGCCTCTTACGATAGTTTTTGAGAACAAGAATACCCGCTCAGCCGACTATGCCGAATTGCAAAATACACCTCGGCCTGGTCATGCTGATTTTGTGATCCATGAAAAATTCGCCGGTCACAATGACCCACGCGGTGGCGGGCACACTTCCGGGAGACTCACCGTTGCACTGGTGGCAGCCGGAGTGGTGGCAAAGAAAGTCTTAAAGGATGTGGAGATATCGGCGCGGCTTATAGAAGCAGGTGGGAGTACCGACATTGAAGCGGCGATAGCAAAGGCTGTTGAGCAGCAAGATAGTATTGGCGGCATTGTCGGTTGCACAGTCTCTGGCCTTCCCATCGGATTAGGTGAACCATTCTTCAATTCTGTAGAGTCTGTGATCAGTCATGCTGTATTTGCTGTGCCGGCAATAAAGGGTATTGAATTCGGGTCAGGATTCGAGGCTGCACGAATGACGGGAAGTGTTCATAACGATGCTATTGTTGATGAAAAAGGCACGACTGCCTCTAACAATGCAGGGGGCATAAACGGTGGCATCACCAATGGCAATCAAATTGTATTCAGGGTTGCGGTGAAACCTACCAGCAGCACACCGCGCACTCAGCACACATGGAACAAGGCAACAGGCTCGGTGGAACCATTTGCAGTAAAAGGCAGGCATGACCTTTGCATCGCACTCAGGGTTCCGGTTGTTGTTGAAGCTGTTACAGCCATAGCACTTGCCGACCTGCAGCTATTTCCACGACACAAATAGCGTTGGGACTACCCCTAATACTTCACATTTTTCAATTAGTAATAATGAACAAAACAGTGCAGCTACAGAAGTAGTGGCACAACCGTTCGGAATTACGCAATAAGTACCTATTTTTGCAACAACTCAACAATTATGAACAAAAACAATATAAATCTGATCATAGCAGTATTCCTGATCCTGGCTGCATCTACTGCGCGTGTGGTAAATGCTGGTCTGCATCTGAATAACTTTGTACCGATAGCAGCAATAAGTGTTTTCAGCGGCTTTGCTTTCCGCGAGAAGCGATCATGGGCATTGCTCATCCCGATACTGGGTCAGTTTCTGGCAGATGTTTATTTCCAGTTGTTCACCTACACTCCCGGGTTCTATTCTGTCGTAGATCAGTTATTCACCTATGCAGCTATCGCAGGTGCAGCATCACTGGGTCTCGCTATGAAAGAACATAAAGCACTGCATGTTGCTGGCTTCACCCTTGGTGCGTCAGCTATCTTCTTCGTCGTTTCTAACTTCGGGTATTTCGCACATGGCTGGAACGGCTACACCGCATCGGGTTTGGTGAAAACATACATCGATGCTATTCCGTTCTACCGTAATTCACTCATCGCCGATGTAGTTGGAGGAATTGTTCTTTTCGGTGGGTATGCAGCCACTATGAAGGCGCTTACAGCTAAACTGGAAAAGGTAAAGGCATAAGGAAATCAAAACGTACTTTCAGAGCCGCTCAGTGAGCGGCTCTTTTTTTGTTGGTGCAATATGTCAGCGTTTGGTACGCTTATAATGCTCCAGCACCATTCTTATCTCGCCATATGTATAGTCATCACCCAGCAGGTCCTTTATCGGTTTTGCGGCAGTGTATTGCCCTGTGGTCTCAATCATTTCCAGTATGGCACGTAGCTTGTCAAACGGCAACACCTTCGTTATGCTAAGGTCTCCCGACGCGATGAACGCGGCCAGATGCCCCTCAATAGTACCAACCGACAACCTTCGCTGCTCCGCGATCTCGTCAATAGAGGCTCCTTCATTAAATAGCTGCAGCGTCACATCCATGGAACTGCCGGGTGCCGGCTTTTCGGCCCGCTCCTTTTTTACCGGTTTGGGTTTTTTAAAGTGCATTTTGGAAGGCACTTTAAATTCAGCCATGTACCTGCCAATAGCGTTGATGAATGCGGCACCGTAGCGGCTCACCTTGTAATCTCCGAAACCGGATATGTGTTTCAGTTCATCGAAATTGACAGGCAGATAGGTAGCCAACTCCACAATCGCATTATCTGCCACAATTGCATAAGCCGGTACATTCTCAGTAGCGGCCATCGCCGCCCTCAACTCTTTCAGCGCCTCAAAAAGCCTGATGTCGTAATCGGGCTCCTGCAATACCGGCTGTTCCCGCACCGGTTTCTTCATCACGAGCTTTAGTCTGGCCTCTCCCCGCAGTATCTTCCATGCCTTGTCTGTCAGATTCAGACCCGCATATTCGTCTGTACTTCTTTTTATGTAACCACCATTGAGCAGCTGCTGTATCATCCATTGCCACTCCTCTTTCTTCAGATTCTTACCAACTCCCCAAGTCTTCAGATCCCGGTGCGCTGTCTGTATCTTTTCGGCAGCCGAACCGCGCAGAAAATCAATGATGTAGTTGGCGCCATATCGCTCGCCAGTTCGGGCGATAGCTGACAATAGCTTTTGTGCATCCTCGGTAGCATCTTTCTCCTCCAGCGAAGACAGACAATAATCGCAGCTTCCGCAATAGGCAGGAAACTGCTCCCCGAAATACTGCATCAGGTACTGACGCCGACAACCATCGTTCTCGCAGTAATCCTGCATCAGTTGTAGCTTACGCAGGGATATTGCCGACTGCTGGGGATTGTCGTCTATCTGTGCAAATTTTCGCAGCTTCATTATGTCGCCGGGACTGTAAAACAATATCGCGTCACTTTTCAGACCGTCTCTCCCCGCACGGCCAGTCTCCTGATAATAGCCCTCAATATTCTTGCTTACATCATAATGGATCACATACCTCACGTTCGACTTATCAATACCCATTCCGAACGCAATTGTAGCAACAACCACGTTATACTCATCACGTTGGAAAGCTTCCTGCACTCTGCTACGTTCGGCGCTGTCCATGCCTGCATGATAGGCAGCAGCGTTTACCCCCTGCAACTTTAGTGTAGTTGCTATCTCTTCGGTAGAAGCGCGCGACAATGCATATATGATACCACAGTCGCTCTTGTGCTGCTTTATGTAATCGATAATATGCCCAAGTGCGTTTTTCTTAGGCAGAATGTAATAGTGAATATTAGGCCGGTTGAAACTCGACAGGAACAACCTAGGAGCGCGAAGTGCCAACTTATCTGCAATATCCTGCTGCGTCACCTTGTCGGCACTGGCCGTAAGTGCTATTACCGGAACCGAAGGAAACTGTTCCTTTAGCACTGCAAGCTTCAGATACTCGGGTCTGAAATCATGGCCCCATGACGATATACAATGCGCCTCATCTATCGCGAACAACGCCGGCCCTATGCGCCTCAGAAAATCAAAAAACACACTGCTGTTTGCAGGTATCCTTTCGGGGGCTATGTACAGCAACTTCAACTCTCCGCTTTGCGCCTCCCGCATCACCCGTTGTTGTTCTTCCTGCGATTGCGATGAATTAAGAAACGCAGCCCTGATACCATTAGCGATCAACGCATCAACCTGATCCTTCATCAATGCAATCAACGGCGAGACAACTATCGTGATACCAGGCAGCAGCATAGCCGGCAATTGATAACATATGGACTTCCCACCGCCGGTGGGCATTATGGCCAGGGTATCGTTGGCACTTAGTACATTTCTGATGATGGGTAGCTGGGTATGCCGAAAGGTATCATAACCAAAAAAGTGGCTGAGTGCCTTGTGCAATTGTTCGTCGGTATAGGTGGTCATCGGGTCGATCATTTTCCATTTGCAAGATACTCATTAACACAAGTTCCGGCACACGTGATTTTACCCGTATGACATGAACGGTCATCTAAACACAGAATCCTTTATGTCAGATTAGCCCCCTTTCAGGCATACGATCAAAGCAATAACAATTTCAGCTGACAAGCGTTGAAACTATCATGTACTTACGGCACTCTTCAAAAATAGCTGGGGAAATACGAACTATTACTGCAACAGACAGGTCACATCGTTCTTTACGTAGGTCTTCAGAGACGCCTGATAAGTGCCACAAGCGTTCTGCGCTTCTTTGCGCGTCCCTTTAACTGTCGTTTCCGACTTCTGCCTCACACCACTTTGATCCCTGTACGTACAGCTGCAGGTATGATCGCGTTTACTGCAAGACGATACAATAACAGCGAGTGCCGCAACAGTTACAATGCCGGAGATCCTTTTCATAGAAGCTGAATTTTAGCGTTGTAAATATAGAGTAAACAAATGAAATTCTTAACAAATCCCCGGCTTCGATCAAGCGGGCACTTTTGCGTTTACTATGACCTCATAACCTGCAAACGCCTGCATTTTGACATTTTACTAAATAATACTATAGTATATTTGCCCGAATACTCATTTACAATATCAAGACTTTGAAATATCGTAGCGCGCTGCTTATTGTTCTGCTCATCATTCTAGCCGACCAGTTATCCAAGATCTACATTAAAACACACTTCGCCAACGGAGACGATGTTCGGATAATGGGAGACTGGTTCAGGCTGCATTTTATTGAAAATGAGGGCATGGCTTATGGCATGAAACTAAGCGAATCTCCAATTGGCAAGATACTGCTCTCCTCATTCCGCCTCGTAGCTGTGGTATTTGGTTTTTACCTGCTTAAAGTATTGATCAAAAAAGGATATACCAAGGGAGTAATTATATGCGGCGCGCTTATTCTGGCCGGCGCGTTGGGCAACCTCATCGACAGCATGTTCTACGGCCTTATTTTCAGCGACAGCCCATATTCCTGCTTTTCGGGCAATTACGATAGCCTGAGCAGCCTGCTCAGCAACCACAACAAGGATGCGGTGGCCCACTTTACGGCATTCGGACACGGATACGGCAAATTTCTTCAGGGCAAAGTAGTGGACATGCTCCACTTCCCCATCGTTGAGACCACTCTGCCTGGGTGGGTGCCATTCTGGGGCGGCCGCATGTTTGTCTTCTTTGAGCCTGTGTTCAATATTGCCGATGCCGCAATATCAATTGGCATTGTCACCTTACTCATTTTCCAGAAAACACTACTCGAACAACCCGCCAAAGAGAAAGAAGAGATCACTACTGAAAGTCAGACAACCAACGCATAACCGATCAATACTTGCCTCATGGATGCGCAACAACAAAACCCGGAAGAATCTTTATCCATTACGGTTTGGCTGGCCGGCAGGAGCTATCGTATCCGCATTAAACCGGAAGAAGAATCAGCGGTAAGAAAAGCTGTGCGCCTTGCCGACCAGAAGATCGGCGATCTGCGCAACCACTACGCAGGTAAAGACGATCAGGATTTTATGGCGATGTGCCTGCTGATGTATGCAGCGGATACGGCTATCGAGTCGTTCAACAACCCTGTAATGCAGGAAGAGCTGAACAAATTATCGAAAAAGATCGACAAAGTAATATCTGCCGAAAACGAGCAGGAATAATTGGGGCTACATTGCATCCAGGAGTTTTTCCATTCGACTACCCCGAGAACCCTTTATCAATATCGAACTGTGTTCTGGCTTGTTGCCTGCAACATATGCCGCTGCAGCTACACTGTCCTCAAACCATTTGAAGTTGTGATCTATACCGGCAAATTCTTTCCCCACAAGTATCACCTCCTGCCATTGATGCTCGCTGATCAGTTTCACCAATTCGCGATGTTCATATGACTCCGCCTCCCCCATTTCCTTCATGCCACCTATCCACAGTTTCTTGTTATCTAGCGATGTGGCAGCAAAATTCAAAATAGCTGCCTTCATACTCGTAGGATTGGCGTTGTAGGCGTCCAGTATGACCTGATTGCTTCCTTTTGCCATCCACTGAGACCGACTATTATCAGGCGTGTATGACTCGATAGCGTCCTTTATCTGTGCTGATGTCACTCCGAAATGTAACCCGACAGCAATGGCTGTCATCACGTTCGGGAAATTATAAGCCCCTACCAGCTTTGTATCTATCGTGACCGGCGTATTACCATCCGTGAAAGTGACCGAAAGAAAAATGCCGTTCATTAAGGATTTCCCCGTGTATTGGGCATCACTACTTCCGTAAGTAATCTGCCTGGTGGCATTTGCCGCCATTGGGGCAAGGTAGGTAAGATCAGCATTCCTGAAAACAACGCCATTATGGTCGCGCAGATAATCAAACAATTCGCCTTTTCCTCTACGAACTCCCTCCTCACCACCAAAGCCTTCTATGTGCGCCTTTCCACAATTAGTGATAATGCCATGCGTTGGCTCTGCGATTACACAGTAACTCGCTATTTCCAATTGATGATTGGCACCCATTTCAATAACGGCCATCTCTGCATCCTTACCGATCTTCAACAGCGTGAGCGGAACTCCTATATGGTTGTTTAGGTTACCCTCGGTGGCATAAGTCTTATATTTCTGAGAAAGTACTGCCAATACCAGTTCCTTGGTGGTGGTCTTTCCATTAGACCCTGTAATAGCGATGAATGGAATCGTAAACTGCCTTCTGTGATAGTTAGCCAGCAACTGCAAGGCTGTGAGCGCATCGTCCACAACAATACAGTTCTTCTTACCGGCATTTTTAGAGTCATCTGTCACTGCATAGGCTGCTCCAGCCTCAATAGCCTTATCAACAAATGTGTTTCCATCAAAGTTCTCGCCTTTCAGCGCAAAGAAGATACTCCCCGGTGCTATCTTCCTGGTATCTGTGGAGATGTGCGGGTATTGGGTATAGATTTCGTACAAGGTTGCGATAGACACAGCTTTCAATGTTTACGTAAAAATAAAAAACCCCTCTCGTAAAGAAAGGGGCTTTTCAAATTTGTTTTTTGCCAAATTACCTTTTGTGGTACCTCTGACGGCCAAAGCTGTTACCACCTGGCTGCATATCACCTGTTGGGCTACCCCAACGATCCATGATGCAACGGAAACCTATTGTCGATGAAGACAGGTTACCCTGCATGTAACGACGAGTGCCCGGAGACAACCAGTACGCACGGTCAGCCCATGAACCACCTTTGTAAACCTTAGTAGAATCGTTGATGAGTGATGCCGTACCATAAGAATAAACTGACTGAGAAAGGCTGTCACCATCTTTGTAGTTGTGCAGCACACCGCTACGTACTTCATAACGGTTGTTGTTGCGCATTTCAGCGTCAGACACAATAGCTGTAGGAATGTGACCGATGCTATCTTTTTCTTCGATAGTTCCATCTTCCTGATACAATGTCTTACGATATTCATTACCACGGAATGGACGGTAATCATCCACATCAAGATGAGATGAAGGACGGTAAGTATCCATAACCCACTCGTTCACGTTGCCGGCCATGTTATAAAGGCCAAAGGCATTACGGAGATAAGACGTAACAGGAGCAGGACCATCCGCGTTATCGTTAAGACCGCCGGCTACACCCATATAGTCGCCTTTTCCGCGCATGAAGTTTCCTTCGAATTCACCCTGGAACTGATTGTGCAGACCATAGCGTGTTGTGTTCTTTGGTCCCCAAGGAAGGGTGTTACGATCTGTAATAACCTCCTCACCACGACGACGCTTGTTCTCAGGGCTTGGGTTGTTACCGATCAGACCAAGAGCAGCGTATTCCCACTCAGCCTCAGTAGGCAGGCGGAAGTCAGGCTGGAAAAGACCATCTTCATACGTAACAGGGCGCTCGTGAGAACCGTTAGGCTCCAGATCGACCGTAGTTACAGATCCCTGGTACTGAGAGTTAACATATGACTTGGTAGTGAAAACGTCTTCACCGGACTGGTTCACGTTCGGCTTCGCACCACGACGGTAGATCAACAAACCCTCGTTCATACGATCAGAACGCCAGTCACAGAAATCCATTGCCTGATACCAGTTTACACCCACAACCGGATAATGGTTGTATGCGTTGGTATTGAAGTAGTATTTTACATTAGGCTCGTTATATGCCAGTGCAGAGCGCCAAACGGTCTCGTCGGGCCTTGCAGCAGCAACCAACTCAGGGTAATCGGTGAAGTAGGTACGCTTCATCCAATATACATATTCGCGGTAGCTCACGTTTTCCACTTCGGTCTCGTCCATGTAGAAAGAAGAAACCGAAACAGTACGCCTGAAACTGTTGTTTTCAAGGGTTGGCATCTCATCGTCAACGGCACCCATTGTAAAACGGCCGCCCTGAACGAAAGTCATACCGATCGGAGTAGGCTGCCCCTCATACTCTTTCGCTTCAAAACCGCCCCAGTTGCTATTATTGAGCTCCCAGCCTGTAACACGCGATTGGTTATTTCCCTTGCCCTTCTTTTGTGAGCGTGGTGCGCATGCGGAAAACAACGTTGCCGCTCCAATGCAAATCAGGCCGATGCCTATGAGTTTTCTTTTCATAATCTTCGCTAAAAAATTTACTCTTTTTTGCTGGTCTTCTTGTAAAAGCAGTTACAATGATACCTCATTCTTTTTAAATTTTCAAGTTTTTACCCCCTTTCTCTTAAAAATTTCAGAATTTTTGTTTCCCCGCCTCATAATATATCAAAAAAAACTACGTTAATCATTTTAACAACCTTGAAAGGGCCGCAATTGAAGCCCCAAAGGGACATTTCCTTAATTTTGGTTAAACTCCGGACACTCCGGAAAAAATTCTGTCTAGAAAATGAAAAAAATAGTTCCTGCCCTATGTGCTGTACTTGGCTCTCTTGGTTTTTCCGGAGCTACTGCTCAAACTGAGAACATTAAAGTCACACCAGACCGGATACATGACGGCTTTTTTGTAAAAAAAGTATGGCTGCAGCATTTTCAGGCTCCCGATGTGTCTGTTAAGGTTGCTTCGTTCAACGCCATCTCAACATTACCGAAAGAGGCTTCTACCGCCGTCGATGCTAAAACGGAAGTAACGATCGGTATGGAACGCAAACGACCGTTTGCAGTGATACGCGTTCCAGCCTATTCTAAAGACGCTGATGGCAACGCACGCATTGCAGACGAACTGGAACTTACCATCAGCGAGAAACCTGCCCAAAATTCCACCGGCGGCGCAGCCCCAAAACCAACCGGAGATGTAACACAATCGGTGCTGGCAAGTGGCACCTGGTACAAGATAGGCATCACCAATACCGGGTTTCACAAGATCGACGCAGACTTTGTAAAATCACTGGGCGTAGACCCCGCGACTGTAAATCCCGCCAACATCCGTGTTTTCGGAAATGGCGGCAATATGCTCTCTGAAGCCAATTACATATCTCGCCCAACAGACCTTCGGGAGAACGCATTGCTCGTATCCGACGGAGACAATATACTCAACGCAGGTGACTATGCATTGTTTTACGGCGTTGGCCCCATGGGATGGATTGCCGATACAGCTAAAAAACGATTTAACCACCTCAAGAATATTTACAGCGATACCGCATACTACTTTGTCACTTTCACTAACGGCCCCGGCCTACGGATCAATCAGGAAAATGCTCCCGCAACCGGCAGTGTAAACCTGAACGACTATAATTATTACGATGTTCATGATATCGACCTTACCAATCCGGGAGGCATAGGAAAAACTTGGTATGGAGAGCAGTTCAATCAGCTTTCAGGAAATCTGTCGCAGAATTTTAATTTCAACTTCGGCGCGCCGGTGACCAACGTCTTCTGTAAGGCATATCTGGCCACAACCGGGCCGGGAAGCAGCAACTACAATGTCGCTATCAACGGCATTCCGTTCGGATCAGTCACTTTCCCGTCAGGCACCACCGACAATGTTGCTATGCAACATAAAATACTCGAAAATACGGTAACCGTTAACTCATCTGCCGTATCTGTCAACGTCACCTATTCATCCGCAGCATCCTCGGTAGTAGGCTATCTCAACTACATTGAGCTAAATGCCAGAAAACCTCTGACGATGAGCGGAGATCAGATGAGCTTCCGTGATATTGAGAATATCGGTCCTGGGAAAGTAGTCAACTACAATCTTCAGAACGCCGGCGCTGCTACACGCGTCTGGGATGTTACCGATCCGCAAGTCCCGGTGATGATCAATGGCTCGCTAAGTGGCTCTACACTTAGCTTTGGCCGCGACGCTTCGGTGATCCGCGAATTCGCAGCGTTCAATAACACCAATCTGTACACGCCTGTATACTCCGGCAGGGTTACCAATCAGAACCTCCATGGCACGGCACAGGTCGACAACATCATTGTTACCTATAAAGATTTCCTTCCGCAGGCCGAGCGTCTTGCCGCATATCACCGCAGCCACGATAATATGCGGGTTGTTGTGGTAACGCCCGAACAGATCTACAACGAATTTTCGTCAGGCGCACAGGACATCAGCGCCATCCGCGATTTTGTGCGCATGTTCTACAAACGTGCAGGTTCAGATACCGCACAAATGCCTCGCTACCTCACCCTTCTGGGTGCTGCTTCTTACGACTACAAACAGCGTCTACCGAATAATTCCAACTTCGTTCCGGTATTTGAATCACAGGAATCCAACTATTCCCTGAATAGCTTCTCTACAGACGATTTCTACGGCTTCCTTGATGATAACGAAAACATAGAAGAGAGTGCATTACTCAATGCACTTGATCTGGGCATCGGTCGTCTTCCCGCTCGCTCTGTTGCCGATGCTGATGCAATTGTAAATAAGATCATTGGCTATAAAGCACCTGAAACGCTTGGCCCATGGCGTCTTGCCGCCACGCTTGTGGCCGACAATAACGACGGCGCGGGCAATCACATGCAGGACGCAGAGTCTATAGGAGAACAGCTGACCGGCACTGCCCACAACTTGTATAACCAAAGCAAGATTTACCTCGATGCCATCCCGACGATCTCAACCCCTGCCGGCGCTCGATCGCCAAACGCCAATGCATCGATCACCGACCGCGTATATAAGGGCACAATGTTCATTAACTACAGCGGACATGGGAACACGCAGGTGTGGACGGAAGAAAGGATACTGACGCAAGATGATTTCAAGAAGTGGAATAATGACAAGATGCTGCCATTCATGGTAACAGCCACCTGCGATTTTGGCCAATTCGATCACCCCCAATATGTGTCGGCCGCCGAACAGCTGGTCCTGAGAAACGGAGGTGGTGTAATTGCCATGCTCACTACAACAGCAGCAGTATATGCCAACTACAATACACCGCTCAACCTGATCTTTATCGAAACACTCTTTTCACAGAACGACAATGGCACCTGGCACAGCTTCGGCGATGCAGCGCGTATAGGCAAGAACGAGGCCTATACAGTTTCTAAAGACCCCAACAAACTGGCGAACTACAGGAAATTTGCACTCCTCGGCGACCCGGCCTTACTACCAAACTTTCCCGAACAGTTTGTGGCAATAGACACCATTACTGATGTTGCCAAAGGTACTCCTTCAGATACTGTGAAAGCACTCGGCGCATACCGTATCAGCGGACACGTTCGCGACAATTCAGGAAATGTGCTCAACAACTTCAATGGCATGCTCAATGTCTCTTTCTTCGATAAGCCCCGCACACTTACTACCATTACTGCTGTAAACAAGACGTTCAAACTGCAGGACAATCTCGTTTACAAGGGTAAAGTGTCTGTTACTAATGGTAAGTTCTCATACACTTTCATTGCCCCCAAAGATATCAACTACTACATGGGCACAGCCAAGATCAGCCACTATGCACAAAATGGCGTGTATGATGCTGCAGGTGTGGATACCAATATTTCAGTAGGTGGTTACTCCGATAATCCGGTTATCAGCGATGAACCACCGGTTGTAAAACCGTATATCAATGACAGCCTGTTTCAGAATGGAGGCATCACCGGCACCAATACCTCCCTTTTTGTTTCACTTTATTCGAAAACCGGCATAAACGTCTCTGGCAACAAACTCGGTCATGATATGATAGGAGTCCTTGACGGGAACATTGAACAACCCTATATCCTGAACGACTATTACGAAACCGCCCCCAACACCTATCAGTACGGCACCGTGTCGTTCCCTATAAACGGTTTGGCAAACGGGAAACATTCCATCAGGGTGAAGGCATGGGACGTAAACAACAATTCGGGCGAAGGAACTGTGGACTTTATTGTCGTGGACGGGAAGATCATGAGCATTGAGAATCTCATGAACTACCCTAACCCTTTCAGCAACCTCACTCATTTTGTGTTCGAGCACAATCACCCCGACGAACAACTGGAAGTAAAAATTAATATATACAACACAGCTGGCTCGTTAGTTAAGTCTATCGATCAGACATTTACCCCATCAGGCAGCCGTACCGGAGAGATCACATGGGATGGAACTGACAATTCGGGTGCGTTGCTGGCCGACGGAATGTACGTATACCGAATCTTGATCTCTACTGAAAAGGGTTATCGCTCATCGGCATACCAAAAACTGGTCATTGTGCGTTAATAAGCTGAATCAGTGCCTTTTCGCTGAAAATAATGTTGACGATATGGGTAAAAAAGAATATTTTTGCCCCACTTACATAATAAATAACTAAATTATCAAAATGGCAAAACACTTTGCTTTAATAGGACTGACTTTGATGGCATCAGTATGTGCTTCAAAAGTATCAGCACAATCCGGCACAACTCCAAACCTTAATGGCACAACAGGAACAAACAACAAGCCGTTCATCACCACTGCTGTTCCTTTCTTACGTATTTCTCCTGATGCACGTGCCGGAGCCATGGGGGATGCCGGTATTGCTGTTTCTCCCGATGCCAACTCTCAATACTGGAACGTTGCTAAAATGCCGTTCAACCAAAAAACATACGGCCTCTCCGCAACATATACTCCATGGTTAAAAGATCTCGTGCCTGATATCTTCCTGGCTTACCTTTCAGGCTACGCCAAGTTTGGTAAAGAGCAAGAGCAGGCAATCAGTGCATCAATGCGCTATTTCTCATTGGGTAACATAAATTATACCGACAACCTTGGTCAGCCAACAGGTACCGGTATGCCTCGCGAATATTCATTCGACCTCGGCTACTCACGCAAACTGTCAGAATATTTGTCTGCAGGTCTTAGCATGCGCTACATACACTCTTCAATAGCTTCAGGTGTCGCGATGACATCTTTGGGTAGCGACTACAAACCGGGTAATGCGTTCGCTTCTGACCTCGGTGTTTACTACACTAAGTCAAAAGAGAAAACTGAAGACAAGATCAACACATTCAACTTTGGTGCGGTTATCAGCAACCTCGGCTCTAAGATCTCCTACAACTCAACCGGCAAAAGGGACTTCATCCCCATGAACCTTGGTGTAGGTGTTGCTTACACTTCTCAGATGGACAAGTACAATAAACTCACTTTTGCGCTTGACCTCAACAAATTGCTGGTACCTGCTACTACATTGGGTGGTGCAGACACTTCAGTTTCAGTTGTCAACGGTATCTTCAAATCTTTCTCTACCGGAGATCAGGTGAAGCAGATCAATGCCGCTATAGGTGCTGAATACTGGTACCAGGACATGCTTGCGTTCCGTGCTGGTTACTACTACGAAGACAAAGACAATGGCGACCGTCAATACGTTACATGTGGTCTGGGTATCCGTTACAACGTGTTTGTTCTGAACGCTTCTTACCTCGTTCCTCAGGGAGTAGGTATCACCCGCAACCCACTGTCAAACACACTCCGCTTCACACTTGCTTTCGAATTCGACAAACTGCAGGACAAAGTGAGCACTAAAGACGACAGCTCTAACTAATTATTTCAGATAAGTAGTTCTTTATGAAAAGCTCCGGAATCGCTCCGGAGCTTTTCTTTTGGCCATGGCACCAATCTACACCACATGAAATATCAGGCAGCAAAAGCTAGCACCACAGTCGTTACCCCAAAGTAGCATGCCTATAGCGGTCTTTTCAGGCACAAAAAATCCGGCCGCACTTGCATGCGACCGGATAAATATCTGGTTAGTATTCTACTTCCCGGTATTAATTAACCTTCATCATCAAACCCGCTGCCCACTTCTACTCCTTTCACAATGCTGTAGATAACAGGCGCTTGCCTGTAAATGTTCTTGTTGAACTTATTGCCAAGCACCACAATGGTCATGTTTTCCTTGATAAGGCGGTAGAAGGAGGTATTGTTTCCATGCCACCAACCATTATGGTAGATGATCTTGTTGCCATTGGGGTAACATAGCATCCGCCACCCGAGTCCGTAATTCTTTACACCAGGCTTTTCAAAACTACATGGCCCGTAAGAAAGTTCTATCGATTCATTGCTAAGCAATGTACGATTGTAGAACGACTGGTCCCACCTGAACATATCCTGAACGGTACTGAAAATGCCTTTATCTCCTGTCACACCATCAGCAAACATGTCAGGTTCCCGCGTCCAGTTGTACCTATAGCTGATGGCAGCATTCCCAGGCAATCCCCTCGCCGGATCGTAAACGAAAGTATTGGTCATACCCAGCGGGGCAAAAATGTACTTTGCCATAAATTCGCTGTAGGCCATACTTGTCACATTCTCTATGACCCTGGCCAGCAATGCGAAATTTGTGTTGCAGTATTTGAAACGTTTGTCGGGTTTAGCTTCTATCCGCGGCTTGTGCTTTATCATCAACTCCACCATACGGGCATTGGAAATAGGCGTGCGCGTATCCTTGTTATAAACCGGAACCCATTTGGTGTAATCAGGCAGTCCCGAACGGTGATTGAGCAACATTCTCAATGTGATACCCGCATACGGGAACCCCGGAATGTACTGCTGAACCAGATTATCTATATTCAGTTGTTTGTGCTCATGCAGGTACAGGATGGCCGCCCCCGTAAACGTTTTAGAAATTGAGGCCAACTGAGAAGAGGATGCCATATTCATTGGTATCCTGGCTTCACGGTTGCTGTATCCGAAATAACGCTCGTAAAGGACTTTTCCGCGATACCCGACCAAAACGGCTCCGCTAAATCCGGCACGCACCTGCGCACCATAAAACTTGTCAAGCTGCTCAATGATATCCCGTGCTGCTTCACTCACGGTGTCATACACGAGCATGGTAGATGCCGGCTTTAGCGGCACCTCATGAAACCCTCCTTTCGGGTGTGCCGAAGCCGGTTGTGTTGGCGAGTTGCACGCAATCAGCAACAACGACAACAAAAAAATAACTATATAAGATGGCTTTAACCTCATAACTACGCTACAGAGTCAGCAATATACTATCAAAAATTTCAAGGTCGCTGAATCAGCGCCCCCACTGCCCGCTTTTGTTTACACCTAATATCCACAACCACCGCAACAAATTGAATATCAATATTTAATGCATTTTACTTATCTCTCGTTTCGAAAATTCTACCATATCACCCACAAAGTCGAAATAACATTGATTGAGTTGATAATAGGAAGCGACAAATGTGGCGTACGCCTTATCTATCGGAGGGATATACTTTGCCCGCCTGGCCAGCCCGCCCAGCGAACGCTCCATCCCTTTCAGATTTCGGTAGTTAAATAGCCAATTATGCTCCTTCATATGTGGGAAATACCCCGCAAAAACCTGCGGAAGATGCTCCATATGTTTATCGATGCTTTTATATACCTCACTCGTAAACGACGCCAATGCAGCTTCGTCGGAGAAGTACTTCGGGTCATTGGCCAGGAAATGATCAAACAGTGTATCGATGATGGCCCCCGAGTACAGTCCGTAGTCCGACCGGAACAACAATTTGGCACGTATAACTGCAGGGTGCCTATCAGCCATTTCATCAATTGCCCTGTGCAGTAAGATTCCGTTCTTTATCCCCTCAGGATATTTCTCAAGCGCCAGTCTGCCTTTTATGTGATCGCCTATCATATTCCCCACAAGCACTTCAGCATGCCCGAAAGAAAGAAATGCATGACCCAGATAATTCATACAGCGAATTTACGCTATTTTCCCCCTGAAGACCACGACTGTTCGCTCTGTGATGGAGGTACTGTATTTTTGCTGGCTGATGAATAAACTCAAACACACCACCTTACTTTATACTATACTGCCGTTAATTATTTCTTGCAACGCTACTGGCAGTAAAAGTACGGTCGGTACCCTACCCGGCACTGTCTTAGACAGCTTTTCGATCCCTGTTAAGGAAGACACACTAAACAACAGCATATTCACGGTAAAGATAGTTGCAGACAGCGCCGTTGATAAAGGGGTCTATATTGCAGATGTCACATTTGGCAACAACACCGCACAGGGCAAATTCACCATGCCCAAGGGAATAGAACATGTTGCGCCTGTTTTGAGACAAGGCAATACACCATACACCGGCATCGTAGGTTTCAAACTGGAAAAGGACACTTCATTTTACGACTATTTTGAGATCTCCTGTACAAAACAAAACACCCGCATGAGGTACATAAACAGTTACACCTTTGAGTAAGCACTTCAACGTACATACTATAAAAGAACAGCGGCCGCAATTCGCAGCCGCTGTTCTTTTATAACCATCATCTTTTGCCCTTTATCGTATCAGTGTCAGGTCGCCCTTGGTCTCCATCACCTTGCCACCACAGTCATACTTCAGGTAGTAGAAGTATACACCCATATCCTGTGGCAGGCCGTTGAAAGTACCATCCCAGTATGGGTTCGTGTTCGTCGTCTCAAACACTGTCTGACCCCAACGGTTCGTAACACGGAAGATGTGGAACCTGTGGTACCCCTGGAAGATAGGACGGAAATGATCGTTGCGGTCGTCTCCGTTCGGCGTGAACGCGTTCGGGAACTGTACTGAGCAACATGGCTCCGTATTGATCTGTTTCGTGTACGTGGCCTTACAGCCGAACGGATCCGTAACTGTCAACGATATCATGCTGCGCAGCTGCTCTGCCTTGCCCCAGATATCAGGCTTACCGTTGTTCACAAATGAATGCTCAGGTTCCCACTTGTACACACAGTTGTAATCCTTCTTGGTTGCCCAGAAATGGATGCTGTCCTCCAGACACAACTTGCTCGGTGCCGCATATGTGAACGTCGGATCAGGATTGATGTGTACGTTCACCGTATCTGCTGTGATCTGTGACTTACAGCCCTCTACTGTTGCACCCTGTATGCGCAGGATGTGACGGCCGCTGTCGTGCCAGCTGATCACAAATGGTCCGCCGCTGTTCGAGCTCGCTGTGATCAGGTCTATGATCGGCGATGCACTCATCGGTACGCCATCTATCGTCCATGTATACTTGTAGGCATTCGCACTCCTGTCTGACAAGGCCAGTGTGATCGTGTCTCCCAAACATACGTCAGGATTGTGGTACATGTGCGTGCTCGGGGCCGGTATCACCTTGATGTTCACCGTGTCTATCGTTGCACACCTGCCTTTGTAGTTGCTCGCCATCAGGTACACATAGTGCTGACCCCATGCCGTATCAAACTTGATCGTCACGTTCGTAGACTTAGGATCGCTGCCCGCAGCAAACGAGGCTCCTATCGGCAACGTCCATGTGTAATCAGGATCTACCAGTGATGGTCCTGTGTATTTGAAGCCCATTGAATCGAACTGACAGATCCACGGACGGTCCGGTGTGATCTTGAAGTCCGGCAGGTACAGTACTGTCACTGTCAGGCCTGCTCTCGGGCTCTCGCACTGATCCACTGTCTGTGTTACATAATATGTGGTCACACCCGGTGTAGCCGTGCTTGGTATTGGTGCTGTTGCTGAACCCGGCGTGCTTGTGGCTGACGTGTACCACAGCAGGTTGCTGCCCTTCGCCGTCAGTGGCGGCGCCTGGAACTTCTGACAGTAGGTTGTATCTGTTACTACCGGTGGTGTAGGCTCAGGGTAGATCCTCACCGGATATACCGCGCTGTCACTCACACATCCGAATGGTGATGTCTGGGTAACATAGTAGTTGTATACGCCCGGTGTAGTATCTGTATTAGGTATTGGCGGAACCGGTGAACCGGCTGTCACACCCAGACCATACCACGTTAGGCTTGTGCCCGTTGCGGTAGCTGCATGACCCAGTACATACTGACATTCCCTGTGCACACCAAAGGTTGGCGGTGCCGGTTTAGGATGTACGGTAACCACTGTTGTGCGGCGGCACGTTGTTGGCAATGTGTAGGTGATCGTCACTGTTCCGCCCAGCAGGCCATTCACAACACCTGTAGATGCGCCTATCGATGCGATGGATGGATTGCTGCTGCTCCATACACCCATTGGTGTCGGGTTCGTCTTCGTGATGCTGAAGTACTGACACAGTTCCGAAGGACCTACGATCGGGGCGGGCAGTGGGTTCACCACTACTGTTATTGAGTCGCGCAGACCTTCGCAGCTACCCACTTTCTGGCTGAAATAGAATTTGTTCACACCTGCTATCGATGTATTCACCGTTGGCGTAACCGCTGTTGGAACACCACCTGTTGCCGATGGATACCACAGAACAGTACCGCCCGGCACTACACCCGTGATAGTGAACGGAACGAACGCGTCGTTCTGACAGTATGGGGTCACCGCAACTACTGTTGGTGGTGGCGGTGGCGGAACCAGCGTCACCAGCGTTTGGTCCGTATCCTTACAGCCGAACACAGATGTCACTATCACACGATACATACCCGTATCTGTTAATGAGAAACTCGGGATGGATGGATTCGCTAATGTGGATGAGAACGACGGTGGCACTTTAGACCAGCTATACGTGACGCCCGGTGAGTCTACCACTGTTGTCAGCAACAGGGTATTACCCGTTCCAAGACACAATGGAGAGTTGCTCGATGCCCATACCGTTGGTTTGTGCCGTATCGTTACTATTGTTATTGATGTATCCGGCACACCTGCCTTCGTCTTGATCACAGAGAATGTACCGTTGTGTGCCGCTGTTGCAGGGAATATGAATGCCTTCTGCGTGGTTGCAAATATTGTAGTCGATGGCGCAGGGCCGAACCACTGATACGTTGCTCCCACTGAATCGCCGGGGGCGTTCAGCCACAACGTATCACCTACACACGGGCTGTTCGCTTCTGCTCCGTTACAGGTCAGGATCGTCAGATAAAATACCTTGTTCAGGCACGATGACATACCATGGGCGCTGTCTGTACCTGTGATCGTATACGTAATAACGGGAGGAAGTGCTGTGGTAGTGATAGTAACGTGTGCTCCTGTTGTAGCCGAAAGACCTACGCCGGGGCTCCAGGTCCACTTGCTCCAACTCCAGCTCTTGTCTTCTGCATTCAGAATGTCTACAGGAAGTGATGTCATACCCGGATAAGCACATACATCAAATGTGTCCCTGTTAGGGAGGGGCACCGGTACTACAGGACGAGGAACACCGTTCAACACTATCTGCGGGTCAGGGAATGCCTCATCAATACCCACCGCATCTCCGTTGAAGATGTATGCATAAGAAATGATAGCACTATCGCCCGCAGGAATGTTGCCTATATTGTAAACCAGACCAATAGCGATATCGTTCGGGGTACAACCTACAGGGAAACAAGCGCCCAGTGTGTATTGCGCGCCAACGCCGGGAGGGCCGTAGGTACCACTCCACACCGTAGAAAGGTCAACCGTTGAGCCCAGCCACCAGGAGTTATAAATGAAGCACTTGGCACGGCAGTCTTTTGTACCAAGACCCATGTAAGACTTAGGCTCCGTCAGACCCTGATCATATGCCTTTACAAGCACGCGATGGCGCGCATCCTCGTTTTGGTGAACGATACGGTTGATGGTAGAGAAGCTACCACCCGGCCAGGATTGCGCGTTATCAGGGTCACAAGACCTCATGTAATAGACGTTCGGAGCGGTTACGCCCGATGTGTTACGCAATACGGTTGTAACAACAACAGCAGAACCAAGCGTGTCAACACGAGTTACCTGCCTAATAGCCAGCGTGGCACCACCGCTGGTAGCGGTACCCGTCCAGGTACCAAGAGCTCTGCCACCAACATTGCTGTATGCAGTGAGATTACCTGTCATGGTCATACCCCCCACAGAAGCAGTCATAGTTCCCGCACAGTTCTGGAACGCCTGTACACGGCCACCACCTATCTGCAGCTCCCATCCTTCAAACGGAGAACCCGGGTAAGTATAGTCGCCCATGTAGGGTGGCGTACCCGTTGCCCAACCATCTTTACCCCAGTCATACACTTCCGCCAGGTTAGAACCTGCAGGAGGAATACCTGAACCAAACATATGCGGATGGTATGTAGGAGGAATACCACTACATGTACCGAAAGACGCATTGTTGTTCATGCCTATCTCGAGATATCTTCCTTGAAGATAGCAGTTCGTACCAACCAACTGGGCATAGGAAAACTGTGCAATAAACACCAAAAACAACGTGTAAAAGAGAGAGGTACACCCTTTTTTCATACTACTACTATTTATAAGACTGAGTTATGGTTATCCTAAAACTATATTAAAAATTACCTAAATCTACAAGTAGCCACCTACATTACAAAATAATTACGAATATTTATTTTATCCAAATAAGAATTATACAATATTGCTGAATGAACAGTCTATTGCGTTTTTCTGCACTTAAGTAAATAGTCTAACAAGCAACACAATTCACTGCGATTTCAAATTAAAGACTTGTTATATTTCTAATAAATTGACAAGTATTTAATTACACAAACAAGGGCTACCCAATCGGATAGCCCTAGACGTAATCAGAATTCCCTTACCAATCAATCCGGCTTACGACCGTCGAGGAAAGTATTGATAGTATTTATACCCGCCTGATCATTCGTACCGGTTTTACCCACGGTATATCCACTGTAAAAGGAGTCGGATGAAGCAGGTGCATTTTCAATATTTACATTTTTGCGCATATACGCCGGAACTGATTCGATCTCATCACTATTGTCATTGCCACCACGAATATTCATGCTCAGACTACGCAAACGAGCCGCTCTGTCTTCAAATGCACGTTTTTGCTCTTCAAATCTTCTTTTCTCTTCAATCTCATCTTCTGACAGAACGCGCTCTCCTATCTTCATCACTACCGGCTCACGAACGGGTTCGCGCACGGGCTCTTCAGCGCGGGGCTGAACAGGCACATTGTAAACCGGCTCAAAGCGAGTCGTTTCTTCAACGAACACAACAGCTGGAGCAGGCTCGTCATTTACCTCCAACACAAAACTCTCACGCTCCTGCGGCTGCTCTTCAGTAATATCCATAACGAAAGGTGCCGGCTCAGACACAGGCTCCGGCGTATACATCGGTGCTTCAGGCGCCACATAGGCTGCCTCAACCACGGGCGAGAATGCAACCTCTACTACCGGGGCCTCGGCAACAACAACTGTCTCCTCAATCAACACCGGTGCCAGACTTTCGGGAGTCTGTACCGGTGCTATGTACTCATCCACGGGAGAAGTAACGTTCGCATTCACTTCACCCAATGAAACGACTACTTTCTCAGGCTCGCTATTGCGGGCAGGCATATCAGTATTGATCTCGCGGTAATTAAATCCTGTCGCGATAACAGTTACCGCGATCTTATCGCCCAGATTCGGGTCGTGACCCATACCGAGGATAACATCGCAATTATCGCCAGCCTGCATCTGCACATAGGCCTGTATTGCTTCTGCTTCGTCCATTGTATGCTCGTGCTCACCTGCAGCTGATGTGATATTGAGCAGCAACCATTTGGCACCACGAATGTCGCTATCGTTCAGCAATGGTGAATTGAGCGCATCTTCAACGGCCTGCAACGCACGGTTATCTCCGCTTGCTGAGCTGCTTCCGAGTATAGCCACACCGCCGTTCTTCATTACCGTACAAACGTCAGCAAAGTCAACATTGATCTGACCAGTTGATGTGATCACATCGGTGATACATTTTGCAGCTGTTGCAAGTATGTCATCAGCTTTGGCAAATGCCTTAGTGAATGGCAGGTTGCCAAACTGCTGGCGTAGCTTATCATTCGAGATGATCAGAATGGTATCTACATGATCGCGCATACGATCGATACCCTCCTGCGCCTGCTTCATACGCTTTCGACCTTCATAAGTAAACGGCGTTGTGACAATGCCTACGGTAAGGATTCCAAGCTCGCGGCATATTTTCGCAACCACAGGCGCGCCACCTGTACCGGTACCACCGCCCATACCTGCAGTAATGAATGCCATACGGGTATTCACTTTCAGGATCTTAGAAACATCTTCCAGACTTTCTTCGCACGACTGTTTGCCGATCTCGGGGTTAGCGCCTGCACCCAACCCTTGGGTAAGATGAGGGCCTAACTGGATCTTATTGACAACAGGGCTAAGCGCCAGAGCCTGAGAGTCGGTATTGCAAACCACGAAGTCAACGCCTTCAATACCGAGGCTGTGCATGTAATTTACGGCATTACTTCCGCCGCCGCCTACGCCTATCACTTTGATGATAGATGACTGATTCTTTGGGATCTCGAAATGTATCATATCTTTTCGTTTTGTGGGTTAGTGATTTTGTTGTGTAATTAGTTGTGAGTTAATGTATGTTTTAGGATGTTTTATTTCAGTTCTTTGTCGTCAATATCTTCAAACAGGTCCATGAACTTGCCACGAAGACGATCAAAAAGTTCCTTCATCGTGTCCTGACGTTTTTTAAACTTCTCCCATTTGTTGTTTGCGGCTACCTCATCTGATATCTCCTGAACCGGCTCTTCAATTGTTTCAATCTCCTGCATCACAGGCTGATCAACAGATACACGCAGATAGTTGCCACCATTACCGTAAAACTCTGTGCGACCGCTTTCATAGTCGTAATAACCGCGAAGAATAAGACCGATACAAGTTGAATACATCGGGCTCATCAAAGCATCGTTATAGCCTCCTGCCAGGTGTTCGTTCGGGTAGCCAATGCGCGCTCCCATGCCGGTCACGTACTCTGTAAGCTGCGTGATGTGCTTGAGGCGTGCGCCGCCACCGGTAAGAATGATACCACCATTCAACCTGTGCTCAAGACCTATCTGACGGATATTGAACACCACATAATCGAGTATCTCTTCCATGCGTGCCTGAATGATATTGGCAAGGTTCACCACAGATACCTCCTTCGCCGGAAGGCCGCGAAGCCCCGGTATAGTGATGTAAGAATTGCGATTGGCTTCACTTCCCAAAGCTGTACCGAACTGAACTTTCATTTGCTCGGCCTGTGAGCGCAACACACGCAGACCGGTAAGGATATCGTTTGTGATGTTCACACCGGCATAAGGGATAACCGCAGTGTGCTTCAGTATACCATCGCAGAAGACCGCCATGTCGGTTGTGCCACCACCTATGTCCACAATGGCGACACCGGCCTCCATATCCTCGTCATTCATTACTGCTGCAGCGGAAGCAAGTGGCTGCAATATAAGATCACACGTTTTCAGGTTCGATCTGTCAACACAACGCTTCATGTTGCGAATTGCGGTGCTATCACCGGTGATCACATGGAAGTTCGCACCGATCTTAACACCACTCATCCCTACCGGATCGATGATATCAGGAATATTGTCCACAGTATAGTCCTGCGGAATGATATCAATGATCTGATCGCCGGTAGGAAGATATGTCTTATACTGGTCGCGTAGTAGCTGTTCAATATCGTCTTTGCTGATCTCAGTATCCACATTGGCTCGCACCCTGCTGCCTTGCGCCTGCATGCTCTTGATATGCTTACCGGCTATTCCCACATAGACCTCTGTGATAGTGAGATCAGGATTATTCTCGAAACAGCGTTTAATGGCCAGCTCTACCGAATGCACACACTGCTCGATATTAATGACCACACCATGGTTAACGCCTTCGGAATCGGCGCGGCCAAAGCCGAGTATCTCCAGCTTCCCGTACTCGTTCTTCCGACCGGCTATCGCTACCACCTTTGTGGTTCCGATGTCCAGTCCTACGATAATTGGTTGTTGTTTCTTACTCATACTGCGTTGATATTTTTTTGTTCGGTTAGTATTTAGTGCCCGGAAGGATAGAGATACTTGCCGGTCTTATTTTCTTTTTTGTTTCCTTTTTTGTTCTCTTTCTTCAACTTGCGTGCACCCTTCTTCTTTGCTGCATCCTTCCCTTTGTCATCCTTCTTACCTGCTTTAGAGGCCGGCTTTTTCGGAGCAGTCTTTGAGTGCGGCTTCGCAGCCGGATGGGCTGAGTTAGCTTTTAGTGACTTCTTTGCTGCGCTACTACTCTTCGTCGCCTTCTTCAGATCTTTTTTCAATTCAGGGGCAACATGCTTTACAGCTTTCTTCGTATTCTTATCCACTGCGTGTTGCTGAGTTGGTTTACGCACGCTCTTTACGGAAGAACCTACCGCAGAGGCACCCGATTTCACTTGAGCGGGAGGATGCACTGCCTTCTTCTTCTCCAGCTCTCGATCTCTCGCAGCCTTAGCCGCAGCAACTGCCTCTTCATACTTCTTTTGCGCCCTTTCGGCTGCAGCCGCTTTTGCAGCAGCCACGGCAGCCTGATGGTTCACCTCAGCACGAATTGAATCTTCATGACGCTTCTGCGCTTCCGTTACTTCAATGCTGGTTATCCAATTCATCTTGCTGATAGCCTTATCTACAGGTCCTTTGTAAGGAAGCGACGGAGAAGCGATCACCTGATCCTGAAAACGCACATCCAATGTTTGATACTTGTCCCAGCCTATCCGGTTGAGTACATTTTTATAGAATGCCATTACATTCGCGAACTTCTCTGCAAGGCGACTCGTATCTCCCAGCAATATCTTCTGCTCGCCTATCACCGGTATCAGTTCGAACATACCCGCGGAATCAATAGCGATCTGTGAAACCTGAGCGCTCCAGAAACTATCGGTGTTGATGAATCGTGCCAGCCTCACTATCTGCTTCTTCATCCCTATACCCGCACTGTCATTACCAAGTTGGGGGACATTTGTAACTACGTTTGTGTAGTAGGTATAGTCGTCAGACAACGGCATAGTGTGCAGCGTGCTATCGATGTAGTAACTCACACCATCAGCTCTGAACAAACGGGCAACAGGTACACGTCTGGTCACCTCTATATGCATCACCCTTTCAATGTCGATATACACCTGCGCGTTCTGCACCCACGGATCAGTCTCAATAGCCCGCTCTATACCACGCACATCTAGCCTTGACACCGGTGTGTTCAGTATGTCTATATTTCGTTTATAGATAGCGAGGTCCATTATTTTCTTCTGCTCCAGAGAGTGGTACTTTCTGTCATTACTGATACTGACCACGGGCAACTTACGCAATGGCTTTTCACCTTCCACAGTCGAAGCGCTTACCATGGCGATGACACAACCCGTTGCACCCACTATCGTGAGTAGCAACTGGAGTATCTTCCGCACTGATATTTTACGCTTCTCTGCCACTTATTTGTTCTCCAATATTTGTTTTATCGGTCCTGTCAATTTATCTATGTCGCCCGCGCCTGCTGTAATGAACAGATCCAGAGGCGCAACTTTTACAAACTCAAGCAATCCGTCCTTCGACAAAATTGTGTGTGCCGAATTGCACATCCTCGTAGTGATAGTCTCAGACGTCACACCTTCCATCGGCAATTCACGGGCGGGGTATATATCAAGCAATATCACCTCATCGGCCAGATCCAGACTGCGTGCAAAACCATCTGCCAGATCACGCGTACGGCTGAACAGGTGCGGTTGAAACGCCACAACACACCTGCGTCCCGGGAACAATCGTTTGGCACTCCTGATCAATGCGGCGAGCTCTTCAGGATGATGAGCATAATCATCAATGTATACAACCTTATCGGTGCGCACAAGATATTCGAACCTGCGCTTAATACCTTTGAACTGTGCTAATGCCTTACGAACCTTGTCGCCATTAATTCCTAACATCTGCGTAACCGCAATCGCAGCAACGGAGTTCTCAACGTTGTGCATCCCGCCAATGTTCAGCACCATATTTTCCAACTTCCAATCAGCGGCTACTACGTCAAAAATGTAGCCTCCATTGTTAAGTCTTATGTTATCCGCATATATATCTGCAGCGTCGTTTTGTAAACTGTAAGTAACCGTCTCAGGCCCTTTCAATTCAGCTGCTCTGTGCAGACCATGCTTCACCAACAATTTACCCCCAGGCTTAATGTTCCTGGTATATGAAATAAAAGCCTCTTCCATTTCGGCAGGCGTTCCATATATATCAAGATGATCAGGATCAATAGACGTAAGCACAGCCAGGTCCGGGCTCAACTTCAGGAAGCTGCGGTCATACTCGTCAGCTTCTATCACTGCCGTATCATTATCGCTACTCCAGTAGTTGCTCTCATAGTTCACCGATATACCGCCCAGAAAAGCATTACATCCATAACCCGTCTCCCGCAGCAGGTAGGCTATTGTAGTAGAGATGGTGGTCTTGCCATGTGTACCCGCCACGGTTATTGCATACATCGCTTCGGTGATCCACTTAAGCGCGTCGCTGCGTTTGTATACCGGATAATTGTTATCTCTGTACCAATTCAGTTCTGAATGATCTTTAGGTATAGCAGGCGTAAAGATCACCAGCTCAGCATCCCTACGCAGCAACGAAATATCATCAGTATAGTGTACCTGCATACCCTCTGCTGCAAGGCGGCGTGTAAGGTCCGTCTCCGTGCGGTCATACCCGCAAACAGTGGCGCCGCGGCCCATAAAGAACCTTGCGAGCGCACTCATACCGATGCCACCGATACCCACAAAATAAACGTTCCTGATGTTCCTTACATCCATTTTCTACTTCTTTCTATCTGTTAGGCTTTGCTATTTCAATCACTTTTGCCGCAATTCTTTCGTCCGCGTCCTTTATGGCCACACTGCTCAAATTTTTAATCATCTCCTGTTGTACCGACTGATCGTTCATCAGTTCCTTCAACTTGCCCACCAATGCGCTGTTCACCTCACTATCTTTAACCATCCACGCCGCCTTATTATTTACTAACGCCATCGCATTACTCTCTTGGTGATTTTCTGCAGCATGCGGATAGGGCACAAATATCACCGGCTTGCCGGCTATGCACAGTTCTGCTATTGCCAGTGCGCCCGCTCTAGAGATCACCACGTCAGCAGCAGCATAGGCATAATCCATCTCGGCAATAAAATCGCGCACAACTACTTTGTCGCCAAACATTGCTGCAGCTGCACAAGCTTGCTCGTAATAAGGCTTACCTGTTTGCCACAGCAACTGCACCTGCTCGCTCACAATGTTGGCAAGACCGGCCTCAACCGCCTCGTTCACCGAACGGGCACCTAAGCTTCCGCCTATCACCAATACCGTCCTGCGGCCTTCTTTCAGTCCGAACTTCGTACGCCCCTCAGCCGATGAGCGGTTCATGTCTGCAATCGCTTTCCGAACCGGATTACCCGTCACATGCAATACTGCGGCCGGAAAGAAACGCTCCATACCCGAGTAGGCTACACATATCGCCTTCGCGTTCTTGCCCAGTATCTTGTTACTTTTTCCTGCCCACGAATTCTGCTCCTGTATCAAAGTAGGAATACCTGCAGCCTGCCCCGCATGCAGTATGGGGAAGCTGGCATAACCGCCAACACCCACTATTGCCGTAGGTGCAAACTCCTTTATTATACTCCTTGCCTGCATTCTGCTCTTTAATAACTTCAGTGGAAGTGTTATGTTCTTCCACATATTGCTCCTATTGAACCCCGCTATGTCCAACCCTACTATTTCAAATCCCTCCCGCGGCACTTTCTCCATTTCCATCTTCCCCTTCGCGCCTACAAACAACAGGCGAGTGCCCGGCTCCAGACGCTGTAACGCGTGTCCTATGGCCACCGCAGGGAATATATGTCCCCCGGTACCACCACCTGCTATTATGACACGCATCTCACTCATTTATTTTACTCTTTCTATTTCGTTTTCTTACCCTTTAATGCAGCAACTGCCACCTCTTCCGATGCTGCTTCAGCCTCAGCCTCGGCCGCCGCAACTGCTGCAAGCCTCGCCGCGTTCTTTCGCTCACCTTCCATTTCATCTACATACTTACTCACGCTCAACACAATACCTATAGCTATACTGGTAAACCATATTGACGATCCACCCATGCTGATCATAGGCAACGTGAGACCGGTTACCGGCACCAGATGCACATTCACGGCCATGTTCAGCATAGCCTGAAACACAAGCGTTACACTTAGCCCCACCGCAAGGAATGCGCCGAAGGCAAACGGGCATCGCTTGAATATCAGTACGCTTCGCCATAGGAACAGCAAGTACAACAGTACTACGAAGGTCCCCCCGAGCAACCCATATTCCTCTATGATGATCGCGAAGATGAAATCAGAATAGGGATGTGGCAGGAAGTTCTTCTGAAGACTCTTGCCCGGTCCACGTCCGGTAAGGCCTCCATTCGCGATCGCTATCTTTGCTTGCTCTACCTGATAAACATCCTGGTGCTTGCTGTTCTTATCCTCTTCCTTAAAGAAGTCCTTCACCCTGCGCTCCCATGTAGCGGCACGACCAACTCCTGTAAGTTTAGAGATCGTAAACACCACACTCAGGCACATAAATCCTGCTACTGCCAAAAACACCAGGTGCTTCAACTGCACTCTGCCAATGAAGAACATGATCGCGCAAGTGGCACCCAGCATCAATGCCGTGGACAAGTTCGCCGGCGCTATCAAGGCGCAGGTAAGTAACATGGGTACCAACACAGGTATAAAACCCTTTCTGAAATCTTTGATCACGTCCTGCTTAATCGTTAGCATACGTGCCAGAAACATGAACAATGCCAACTTGGCAAGATCCGATGTCTGAAAAGTGAGATTAATTACCGGCAACTTTATCCACCGGGAGCCCTCATTCAAACTGGTACCAAACATCAAAGTATAGATCAGCAGTGGTAGAGACCCCAGATACATATAAACCGACCATTTCGCAAACCTTGTATAATTGATTCGGTGCACATAATAAACAATAAGCAGACCGAGCCCTAATACCATTACCTGTTTAGCCAGATAGTATCCTGAGTTTTTCTCCATGCGATAAGCAAGAGAACCTGTGGAGCTATACACCGCAAGCAGGCTGATAAAGGAAAGCACAAGCACGACGCCCCAAATTACTTTGTCGCCCTTCGTTCTTGTCAGTATTTGCTTCATTCCGTCAGCCATGACTATTGTTTTTCTGTGCCTTCTGCTTACTATAATTATTATAGGCTCCTGACTGCTTCTTTAAATTGCTCTCCGCGATCTTCAAAATTGTTGAACCTGTCAAAGCTTGCACAGGCAGGTGCCAGCAAAACCACATCACCGGCCTCAGCGCAAGAATAAGCAGCGTGTACCGCCTCAGCGGCACCTGCTGTTTCTATGATAGTATCCACCATAGAATCAAAAGCATCGTGTATCGGCTGGTTATTCACACCCAGACAAATGATTGCCTTCACCTTCTTTTTCACCAGATCCATGATCTCGCCATAGTCGTTTCCCTTGTCCTGGCCGCCCAGAATAAGGATGGTAGGCTTGTCCATGCTCTCCAAAGCGAACCATACCGAGTTTACATTGGTTGCCTTACTGTCGTTGATAAAATCAACACCACGAACGGTTGCAACATATTCCAGCCTGTGCTCCAGTCCCTTGAACCTTGTAAACGTCTCTCGTAATTTCTCCTTCCTTATGCCTGCAATGCGGGCGGATATGCCGGCTGCCATACTGTTATATTGATTGTGTTTTCCTTTGATAGCCAGGTCGTGAATGGACATATCAAAGTAGTCACCACCATACAATATGCGCATATTGTCGTCGTTGATGAATCCTCCTTCTTGGCCTGTAACGTTATCGCTCATTGTGAAAAAAATTGTAGTAGCGTGAATAGAATGGGTAGTAAAATATTGTTGTATTGCTTGGTCGTCTTTGTTTACTATGAAGTAATCGTCTTTCGTTTGGTTGAGTGTGATCCGAAACTTTGATGCGACATAATTCTCAAACTTGTAGTCATATCTGTCCAGATGATCTGGGGTAATGTTGAGCAGTATCCCGATGTCTGGTCGGAACTGGTGAATATCGTCCAGTTGAAAGCTGCTGATCTCCATCACATACCATGCACAAGGGCGCTCTGCTATCTGACGGGCAAAGCTGTACCCGATATTGCCAACGAGTGCCACATCATAGCCGGCATCTTTAAACAGTGTATAGGTGAGCATAGTTGTTGTGCTCTTACCATTGCTGCCGGTTATCGCCACTATCCTGCTATCGCCTTTATATCGGTATCCGAACTCTATCTCGCTGCACACTTCTATGCCGGCTGCCCTCACCTTCTTCATGATGGCCGTCTTATCGCTGATACCCGGGCTTTTCACCAAACAGTCCGCGTTCAGTACCAGATCGTCTGTATGTGCACCCTCTTCAAACAGTATAGCGTGCGCTTCAAGGGTCTCTCTGAACTTCGGCTTGATCTTTCCACCGTCGCTCACAAACACATCCCATCCCTGCTGCTTGCCAAGCAATGCAGCCCCTACACCGCTTTCAGCGGCGCCGAGTATGACAAGACGTTTTGCTACTGTACTCATTTCCTTACTGCAGCTTTAATGTTACTATACTCATAATGGCCAACATGATGCCCACTATCCAGAACCTCGTTACGATCTTCGCTTCGTGATATCCCTTCTTTTGATAATGATGGTGAAGGGGCGACATCAGGAAAATGCGTCGGCCTTCTCCAAACTTTTTCTTCGTCCGTTTGAAATACCATACCTGTAATATTACCGATAGGTTCTCTACCAGAAATACTCCACAAATAATAGGTATCAACAACTCCTTCCTCACAATGATGGCAAGTGATGCAATGATACCACCCAGTGCCAGGCTACCGGTGTCGCCCATGAACACCTGTGCAGGATAAGCATTGTACCAAAGGAATCCTACACATGCACCAACAAATGCACCAATGAAAATGGATAACTCGCCAAGATTAGGTATATCCATAATGCCCAGATAACCCGCAAAAACGTAGTTACCGGACACATATGCGAACACACCCAGGCACACACCTATGATTGCCGACACTCCTGTTGCCAATCCGTCTATACCATCGGTAAGATTGGCACCGTTTGAAACGGCCGTGATGATGAAGATCACAAACAGTATGTATATAAGCGGTGTCGTCCATTCCACGTTCTTCTCACCGAAGATCCTCGCTATCTTTTCATACCTGAATTCGTGCGACTTCAAAAAAGGTATCGTAGTTGTCGCTGTGCGCACTTTAACATACGTGTGTTCTCGACCCTTATCATCCTTGCGCACATAACGCGCGTTATCCGCTTTCTCTGTAACACTATAAACACCTTCCTGGCCCCGTGTCACCTCGCGGCTGATCACCACATTCTCATTATAATACATGGTCACACCCACAATAACACCAAGCCCAATCTGCCCCATTATCTTGAAACGGCCGGCCAGTCCTTCTTTATTCTTCTTAAACACCTTGATGTAATCATCCAGAAATCCTACTATCCCCAACCAGACAGTTGAAACGATCATAAGCAGGATGTACACGTTCAGCACACGCGCGAAGAGCAATGTAGGAATGAGTATAGACGCAAGAATAATGATGCCACCCATTGTTGGCGTACCTTTCTTTTGTTGCTCACCGGCAAGACCCAGGTCGCGCACAGTTTCTCCTATCTGCTTACGACGCAGAAAGTCTATCAGTCGCTTGCCGAACACCATCGATATAGTTAGCGACAGAATGATAGCCATGGCAGCCCTGAATGTGATATAATTGAACACACCCGCCCCCGAAAGGTGGAACGTATCGCGCAGGTATGTAAACAAATAGTACAGCATGCTGCCTGTTATTTATTGAGTGTTTCGAATACTTCTGTTAAAACTTCCTTGTCGTCAAAATGATGCTTCACACCTTTGATCTCCTGATAATTCTCGTGCCCCTTTCCTGCCACTAATATCACGTCGCCGGGCTGTGCCAGTGAACACGCCACCTTTATTGCCTCTCGCCTGTCGGTTATCCGCAACGATTTGCGCTTCTGCACACCGGTCAGTCCGGCTTCCATATCATTCAGGATCGCTTCAGGGTCTTCGCTGCGTGGATTGTCTGATGTAAGTACCGCCTTGTCACTATGCTCACATGCTACCTGTGCCATCACAGGACGCTTTGTAGTATCTCTGTCTCCGCCGCACCCCACTACCGTGATCAACTGCTGACCGTTTGTCCGCAATTGATTAATGGTTGCCAGCACATTGATCAGCGCATCTGGCGTGTGTGCATAGTCTACTATTCCCAGTATCTTGTCTTCAGGCGAAACCAGGGTTTCGAAACGACCGGGTGCACCCTGCAGTCCACTCAGCACCGCCAAAATCTGCACCGGATCCTCACCCAGCAACTTTGCTGCGCCATATACAGCCAGCAGATTGTAAGCATTGAACGTACCGATCATCCTGAAATGAGCCTCGTGCCCATCTACTGTCATCACCAGCCCCGACAGGTTGTTCTCCAGCACCTTTCCCTTCACGTCGGCCGGTGCCTTCAGACTGTACGTAAACCTACGTGCGTCCGTGTTCTGCAGCATCACCATTCCTCGTTTATCATCTATGTTCGTTAGCGCAAATGCGCCTTCAGGCAAACCGTCAAAGAACATCTTCTTCACCCTGATATACTCATCAAATGTTTTGTGATAATCAAGGTGGTCATGTGTGATATTGGTAAAAAGTCCGCCTGCAAAATCAATACCAGCTATTCTATGCTGATGCACTGCATGCGAACTAACCTCCATGAAGGCATAGGTACATCCTGCATCAGCCATTCGCCTCAGCAACGCATGTACCGAAACCGCATCTGGGGTAGTATGAGTTGAGGGAACCACCTCGGTGTGTATATGATTCTTAACCGTAGACAACAGACCACATTTATAACCCATAGCCTCAAACAACTGATACAGCAATGTTGCAGTGGTGGTCTTGCCATTAGTTCCTGTCACGCCCACCACTTTCATCTGCCGTGATGGCTGACCATAAAAGATATCCGCCATCAACCCGGTTGCGGCAGCACTGTCTTTTACCAGAACATATACTACTCCTGCTACCTTTACTTCCGGCATCCGCTGGCATACTACTGCGGCAGCACCCAGACTTATTGCCTTGTCAATGAAGTTGTGACCATCTACTGTGGTACCCGATACTGCCACAAACACACTACCCTGCTGCACAGCTCTTGAGTCTATGCAGATACCGGAAACTGCAACGGAGGTATCTCCCTGCACCGTCACCGGTTGTATAGGTATCAATATGTCGCGCAGTAGTATCATTAACTCAATTGAAGTATTATGTCTTGTCCTTTTACTAATCTTGTTCCTGTTGGCACCGATTGCGCCTGCACTTTTCCTTTACCCACAACACGCACACGCAATCCGTAATTCTCCAGCATATAAACGGCATCCTTCAGCTTCATTCCCGTCACATCAGGCATTACCCCCCTGTACACATGCCTTGGCACTACCTCACTACGCCTGTTAGAATCGGTCACCAGTTGCATCATCGTGTTTCTGTAATCAGCAACCACCGGCATTTTCTTACTCAGTCTCCCCAACAACACATCATACGTAGCAGCAGTTGCCGCTTTTGCAGGTATAACTGACGAACCGGTCAAGGCCATGCTATCCAACGGTGCCGACCATGCGCCCATGTTCTGAGAGAATATCTTGTCAGCAACCATCCTGAACACCGGAGCAGCGATGGTACCACCATAATAGGCCGCGGAATGCGCCTTTGTACGTATCACTACACATATAGTGTACTTAGGATTTTCAAAAGGCATGTAGCCAACGTATGACCCCTGATATACACCATCTGTGTACCTTATTCCCTTATCAGCCACCTGCGCTGTACCGGTCTTCCCGGCCATAGTGTAGTATGGCGACTCAATTCCTTTTCCCGTACCATCTGTCACAACAGCACGTGTACACTTGCGAAGTTGCTCTATTGCCGCGCTATCACAAATAGTCGTCAGCACCTCAGGCTCAAACGTCTGCACATCACGGCCATACTCCCTGATAGCACTCACCAGATACGGACGCATCATTCTGCCGTAGTTAGCCACTGCATTATACATCATGCAGGTATGCAACGGGGTGATCATCACACCATAACCCGTTGCCATCCAGGGCAGGGTTGTTCCACTCCAAAGCGCACTCTTAGGGTCTGTGATAAACGACCTGCGCTCGCCCAGCAGGTCGATACCTGTTGGCTTGTCAAGGCGCAGTCTCCTCAAATGTTCCACAAACTTCGAAGGGTTGTCACGGTAATGCATTTCTGCCAGCTTCGCCATACCCACGTTACTCGATATAGCGTAAGCCTTCCATATCGGCATCTCGCCCAGCCTCGCATCCGGATGCGAGTCCTGCATCATGCGGTTACCAAACTGCCTGCGTCCACCCTGAATATCCACAGTCTGATCAACATTGATCTTCTTGTCAGACAATAACGATATCAGCGTCGCCAGCTTAAAGGTCGATCCCGGCTCGGTTGGGATCGTCGCATAGTTAAAATCTTCATCGTAGCTACCGTCCTTCTGGCGACCCAGGTTCACAAGTGTCCTTATTTTTCCGGTAGCCACCTCCATCACAATACACGTGCCGTACTGGCATTCATATTCCTGCAACTTGCTCAGCAACGCGTGGTATGCAACGTTCTGCACATTCATGTCTAGCGTAGTGATCACGTCCTTGCCATTCTGTGGATCCACCTCGCTACCTTCCACCGGCACCCACACGCTACCTGTAGCCTTCTGAACCACCCTTCGTCCATTCTCGCCTTTAAGTTGCTTATTGTATTTCGCTTCCAGTCCGGTTATATTACTATCTCTGAAAACACCTATAGTCCTGCGTGCCAGTTTTTCATAAGGCAGCTTGCGCTTTTCACGGGGTTCAGCAATAAAACCTCCGTAGGCCTTGCCCTTGTTGAATATCGGGAAGCTGCGAAGTGCCTCATACTCGTAATACTTCAGTTTGCGCGACAGCAGGTAGTATTTATTCCTGTTGTCGTAAGCATTTACAAACTCTTCTTTAAACTGTTCAGACGTTTTTCCGCTTGCTGGGAACAGAGCAGCCAGACATGTACACAACGTATCTATCTTTTGCTCGAACAGCGTTGAGTCTATCACTGAGAAATCTATGTGCACATCAAACTCGGGGATCGATGAACTCAACAATATGCCATCTTCGTTAAGAATGTTGCCGCGCTCAGCTATCAACGTATCAAACCGCGTGTGCATCTCGCGCGCCATCGATCTCAGGCGCGGACCTTCCTTAGCCTGTATCAGAAAGGCCTTCACAACAACAGCGCAGCCAAACAGGAATATACACGTAAACGTGATATATACCCTGAAACGGATATCGCTCTTTATGTTATCAGTAGCACTCATTACTTACTTTCCCTTTATCTTATAAGCCGGCAGCAAAGACGGTTTCAATCCTATTTTCTCTGCATTGGTCATCACCTGTGTCTCTGTCTTCACATACATCAGCTGCGATTTCACATCCATGTATTTCCAACGCAGTTCCTTCAGCTCCCGGTTACGGGCGTTCAGCTCTCGCTGCATGTCTATCGCCCGCTGACTATTGCTTATGTACAAAACACACAGCAATACCAGGAATGCCAGAAAAGGAATATTATTTACGATTGCCTTATAAGATACTTTCTCCACCAGCGACTTCCAGTCACTCCGCACACGTTGCGCAGGCGTAAGCCCCTCCTGCGTTATATCTTTTTCCTCGCTGCTCATGCTCGCTATATTATCAGTCCCCGAAGGGAATTTTTATTCGACTTTCTTTACAACTTCTCTCCTACCCTCAGCCTTGCACTCCGCGATCTCGGGTTCGCTCGTTGCTCTGCCTCACTTGGCTCTATCGGCTTCGCGTTCACCGGCTTCATCACAGGCGGCACCACTTCCTCGTATGCTCCCGGTTCATCCCAGCGGCCGCGCTTTATAAAGTGCTTCACTATCCTGTCCTCCAACGAGTGAAACGAAATGATACTCAGGCGCCCTCCCGGCTTCAGACTCTGCGCTGCCTGCTGCAGCAACTCCTTCAGCACACCCAGTTCGTCGTTCACTTCTATCCTTAGTGCCTGAAACACCTGCGCCAGATACTTGTTAGGATTCCCCTTTATCACTGGTGCAAGCATTGCTTTCAGCGATGCTATTGTCTGCACTTTTTGCACACTTCTCGCCGACACTATGTGCTTTGCCAGCTGTCGCGAGTTGCGCACCTCTCCATACTGCTCAAACAACTGGTGCAATTGCGGCTCCGAGTAGGTATTCACAATATGAGCAGCTGTCAACTCACCGCGCTTATCCATCCTCATATCCAGCGGGCCGTCAAACCTTATCGAAAAACCCCGCTCTGCTGTGTCAAACTGAAAAGAACTTACTCCCAGATCCGCCAATATCCCGTCCACCTCGCTATGTCCGTGCAATCGCAAAAAACGACGCAGATATTTGAAATTCTCTGTCACCGGTATCAACCTCTCATCAGCGGGCTTGTTCACCCACGCATCAGCATCCTGGTCAAATGCTATCAGTTTACCCTCGGGCCCCAGCTGCTCCAGTATCAGTCTGCTGTGTCCACCCCCACCGAATGTCACATCCACATACACGCCATCTTTCTTTATCGCCAGCCCATCTACGGCTTCGTGCAGCAATACCGTGGTATGATAGAATTTTTGCTCTTCCATACTACATTCCGTCAAAAGGATTACCCAGATCTGCCGCTACACTGTTAGCAAGGTCACCGAAGTTTTCAGAATTATGTCGCAGATACGCATAATAGCTATCTTTGTCCCACAACTCCATTTTATTGCCCTGCGCGGTCAACACAGCTTCCTTCGTTATCCCGGCATACTCCAGTAGTGGCTTGGGCACCAGCATCCTTCCGGCGCTGTCCAGTTCCACCATGGTGGCACCGTTCAGAAACAAACGCTTGAACCTGCGCACATCTTCCTTGAAGTCATTCAACTTGCTCACTTTGTCGTGGATCACATTCCACACATCCATTGTGTACACATTGATACATTTCTCAAATCCACGATTGATCACAAATTTCTCACGCAGACCTTCGGGGATCTGCTTTTCCAGACGCGCGGGCAGCATTAAACGCCCCTTGGCGTCTACTGCTACTTCACTTTCTCCGAGAAAATTGGTCATGAGCGTGTTTGATGGATGATTACTAACACAAAGAAACACCATTTACCACATTTTACCACTTTTGCAGCACTACATATTTATCCACAATATGATATAAAAACCTGTGAATAACCTGTGACTTTGTGTGAATATCTGTGCATAACCTCAGAACAAGGTATTGCATGGAAATTTTCTGTACACTATCATTCCTCAGTTAGCTCAAACAATAGCATACACCCGCCCTCGAAACATTATTCTGACCATATAATGTTACCCGAGAAAATTTGCCTCAAAATTGTACTTTTACGCCATGTTAGCCACACTCGAACAGGCCGTGAAACTGGGCCTTCGCGAAGACGAATTCGAAAAGATCAAACAGATACTGGGACGCACACCCAATTTTACTGAAACAGCAATGTACTCCGTGATGTGGAGCGAACACTGCAGCTACAAAAACTCCATTAAATGGCTGAAAACACTGCCGCGCGATGGTGCCAAACTACTTGTAAAAGCAGGTGAGGAAAATGCCGGCCTTGTTGATATCGGCGATGGCTGGGGCTGCGTATTCAAAATAGAAAGCCATAATCACCCTTCTGCTATCGAGCCCTTCCAGGGTGCCGCAACCGGTGTAGGCGGTATTCACCGCGACATCTTCACCATGGGTGCTCGTCCCATAGCTTCACTTAACTCACTTCGCTTCGGCAAGGTCGATAATCCGAAAACACGCTGGCTCATCAAGGGCGTGGTGAAGGGTATCGGGCACTACGGCAACTGTTTCGGCGTGCCAACGGTAGCAGGCGAAGTGTACTATGAAAGTTGCTACCAGACCAATCCACTCGTAAATGCCATGAGCGTGGGTGTTGTCCGCGTGGGTCAAACGGTGTCTGCAACGTCTCATGGTGAGGGCAACCCGGTATATATTGTTGGTGCATCTACCGGCAAGGACGGCATAGGCGGTGCGTCATTCGCATCGGCTGATATCACTGAAAACAGCGCTGAATCTTTGCCTGCAGTACAGGTAGGCGACCCGTTTGAAGAAAAGAAACTCCTGGAGGCTTGCCTCGAAATGATCCCTACCGGTGCCCTTATAGGCATGCAGGATATGGGCGCGGCAGGCATCACCTGCAGCACCAGCGAGATGAGCGCCAAAGGCGAACATGGTATGGTAATTCATTTGGACAAAGTACCTACTCGTCAGGCTAATATGAAGCCTTGGGAAATGCTGCTGAGCGAGAGCCAGGAGCGTATGCTGATTGTGGTGAAAAAGGGCCGTGAAGCGGAAGTGCAGAAAATATTCGACAAGTGGGACATCCACTGCGTTCAGATAGGTGAAGTGACAAAAGACACCAATCTCAAGTACTACATGAACGGCGAACTTGTTGCCGACGTTCCCGCCGAAAGCCTCGTACTTGGCGGTGGTGCTCCGGTTTACGAAAGAGAATACAGCGAGCCTAAATACTTCCAGGAGATAAACAAATTCAATCCTGATTCCGTTGCGGTTCCTGCCGATCTGCGCGACACGGCATACCAGCTCATCCAGCTTCCTAACATCGCGTCAAAGCGTTGGATCTATGAGCAGTACGACAGCATGGTAGGCACTGGCAACACACAGACCAACGAACCAAGCGACGCTTCAGTCATTCGCGTGCATGGCTCGGATAAAGGACTTGCAGTGACTACAGATTGTAACAGCCGTTATGTCTTTGCTGACCCCTACAAGGGCGGTATGATAGCCGTATGTGAAGCAGCGCGCAACATTGTTTGCAGTGGTGCGCAACCTGTAGCTATCACAAACTGTCTCAACTTCGGTAACCCCTACAATCCTGAGGTTTATTATCAGTTCGTCTACGCTATAAAGGGCATGGGCGATGCGTGCCGCAAGCTCGATACGCCTGTTACCGGCGGAAACGTCAGCTTCTACAACCAGAGCGAAGATGGACCGGTATATCCTACCCCAACAATCGGCATGGTGGGCGTTATGGACTCGTTGTCTCAAAAAATGTCCCTCGGCTTCAAACACGCAGGCGACACCATCTATCTGTTGGGTGTGCAGACCAATGACATCAACTGTTCAGAATACTTGCACCACATCGTTGGTGTCACGCACAGTCCTGCTCCGCATTTCGAACTCGAAGAGGAATACACCCTGCAGCAGACAGTTTCACGCGTTATCAGCGAGAAACTCATCCGCTCTGCACACGACATTTCTGAAGGTGGTCTGTTCGCTTGTCTCCTTGAAAGCAGCATGGCAGGCGGGCTCGGTTTCACAATAAATACACCTGCCGGCATCCGAAAAGACGCAGCGCTCTTCGGTGAAGGACAGAGCCGTGTTGTAGTGACTGTTAACCCCGACCTGCACGCACTTTTCGAAGCAGAGCTGAAAGGCCTTCCATTCATCAAGATCGGTCATGTGAATGCCGGAAAAGAATTGATGGTTGACGGTGAGAATTGGGGCTACATCGCCGACTGGCAAAACGCATACGATACGTCACTCGAACGTATGCTGGCTGGTCAATAAAACAGTGTATAATTTCAGTGCTGCTAAACCGTAGCACTACCACATGTGTCTGCAGCATTGTGCATCAGCTGACTGGTATTTCCCTCTGAGGATAACCACTCACGAAGATCGCAGTGCTGCATTCCGTATGTATGCACCGAACCCGACACCACGGCAACACTGTATCGTGTGCCCGAATAGTCGAGAGTTAGTGCCTGGCGCGCATCTTCAAGCATCAGATACAGCATAAAGAACCGACTGCGATCAGATGGTTCAAAAGGAACAACAATCACTGAATCTATTGTGTTTCCGGCACTGTCATAAGGTTTCCCTATCAGGTGCTGATGTTGATCACAGGCTAATTTGGCCTCGGTGTAAGAATATGGCGGGTGTTTCATGGAACAAATTAATGGGTTGAATTTATTACCTATATGTGAATATAAGAAAAAAGAACAACAAAATAACGCCTGATTAACTTTTGGCGTTCTTACGCCTCAGGTAATCGTAACGGTAACCAGGCGGCAGAGGATAGCCCAGCTCCTCCATTATGTTTTCAAGGTCTTTCTCCTCATCCGGTTGATATTTCCTGTCCAGGTTCATTCCGTTCAATCGGGCCCAAGCCTGCCACTTGACAGCCGTGAGCGGATTCTTAAACTCCTGCAGGATATTGTATAGATTCACTTCCGTCTGCCTCGCGATCAGCTTCACCAACAAAGTGCCCTGAGTTACGTTTAGTTGCTTCACCTTCTCCTCAAAACTGGAGCGCATCTCCTCCTCGCGGCTGTGTACAAACTGCTTTCGCTCTTTTCGAGATACCCCCTCCTCGTTTACCTTGGCATTGATCTCTTTAAACACCTTTGTCGCAGCATCCAGATACGGCAATATTGTCGTCACATAAAACTTCATCTGATTATAACGGTAACGGTCTGTATCGTTCAGAAACTGTGCGGTCACCTTCACCTCTGGCAACATGTAGATGGTATCCACCTGTAACCCTACATTTCCCTGCCCGAACGATTGTATCGAAAGCAGCATGGCAATAATGATCAAAGTTCTTTTCATATTATTTCTAACAGTGCAATATGCGTACCAAAATTAGCAGGTATCGATCAGCCCGCAATTGTGAAAAAAAATTAACACTCAATTTTGTTTGAATTTCAGAAAAAGTTCTACTTTTGTGGTGGGTATATTTTTCTTTTTCATATATGCGAGGCCTCAGCGCATGCTGGGGCTTTGCTTTTTTTAGCCGGTGCACCAAAAAATGTCAGTACACCGTCCCGTACGCCCATCTCCTGTAAACCTCTGCGCCATTATTTTGTGATTTTTACTGAAACAATAGTACTTTAGCACCGTACACAGCATTATTTATTGATGAACTACGAAATAAAACAGTCGGGCAAGTTCAAGTATGTAGAAGAAGGGACCGGGGAGCCGCTGGTGTTGCTACACGGGTTGTTTGGCGCGCTGAGTAACTTTAAAGACCTCGTTGATCATTTCAAATCCACACACAGGGTCATTATTCCGTTGCTGCCATTGTACGATCTGACAGTGCTGGACACTACGGTGTCCGGACTTGCAAAATTTGTGCAGAAATTCTTCGAACATCAAAAGCTACAGAATGTACACCTGCTGGGCAACTCATTGGGTGGCCACGTCGGGCTTGTATTTGTTCTGAAAAATCCGGGCTTAGTCAAAACTATTACACTCACCGGTAGCTCAGGCCTCTTCGAGAACGGAATGGGTGAAACCTATCCTAAACGCGGCGACTATAATTACGTTCAAAAGAAAACCGAACTTACCTTTTACGATCCCAAAATAGCAAACAAAGAGCTGGTGGATGAGGTGTTTGGCATCATCAATAATAGACTGAAGGCCATTAAGATCATCGCCCTTGCACGCTCTGCCATTCGTCACAATCTGGGCGATGAATTGCAGCAGATCAAACAACCGGTTTGCCTGATTTGGGGGAAAAATGATACGATCACTCCTCCTATGGTGGCCGAAGAGTTTCACAAACTATTGCCAAATTCTGAGCTGCACTGGATTGACAAATGCGGACATGCTCCTATGATGGAGGTGCCGGGAGAATTTAATATTATTCTCAGCAGCTTCCTTAGCAAGCATATAGGGTAAGTGTTTGTCAGCAGACTGCAAGATTTGTGTTTGCATTGGTATTTTCAACGTTTTCGGCGCGCCTATTGCTGTAACAGTAACATAGACTGATTACTATGACTATAGAAAAACTAATCGTTCATTCACTGCCCGTATTATCTCCGGACGACACTATCGGCAGGGCATTAGAGATCCTTGAAGACAATCAGGTTAAGGCGCTTCCTGTCGTTGTGGATGAAGACTACAAGGGACTTGTTACAGAAGATCATTTGCTCGAATTGGACGACGACAACGCAAAATTGGCTGACACCCACCTCCTGCAATACAAACCTGCTGTAACGTCTTTCTCACATCCCTTCGAGGCTATTTCAGCCATGCACCAGGCTCGCCTTTCGGTGCTCCCTGTGCTCGACGGAGAACAGAAATATCTTGGATGCATCGATCGCGACAACCTGTTGGCCTATGTGGCTGAAAACAGTGGGGTAAGTAACCCCGGCGGCATCCTTGTGTTGGAGATCCCTCCACGCAACTATTCAATGTACGAGATAGCGCGCATCTGCGAGAACGAAGACGTTATCATACTCGCCATGCATTCCCGCACCAATGAGGCCGGCCTGCTGGAGATAACGATGAAACTTAACAGAACTGTACTCGATGCCGTGGTAGCGTCTTTCGAAAGGCACAATTACCATGCCATTGAAGTGTATGGTAGAGAAACCAATAAAGAAGATATTCTCGGCAAATACAACCTGCTGATGAATTATATCAACATGTAGTCATGATAGCAATCGACAACGTACTCCTTAGCGACGAGATCATCGAAGAACAATTTGTTTGCGACCTGAACAAGTGCAAGGGAGGTTGTTGTGTGGACGGCGACTGCGGGGCTCCCCTCAGCAAAGATGAAACCAAGATCCTCAAAAACATCTACCCTGTCGTAAAACCTTATCTGGTACCGGAATATGTCGCCGAGATCGAGCGTCAGGGCACACACACCACCGACAGCGAATATGGTTACGTAACACCCACCGTGAACGGCGGAATATGTGTTTATGGTTACACCGATGAAGCAGGTATTGTGAAATGCGCCATTGAAAAAGCGTGGAAGGACGGTAAGGTAGATTTCCGTAAACCGATCTCCTGCCATCTCTACCCTATTCGCATCATATCGCATCCTGGCTATGAGGCCGTCAACTATGAGCCAAGGGAGACTCTCTGCAAGCCAGCATGTAAGCTCGGCAGTAAATTAAAAGTACCTGTTTACAAATTTCTGGAAGAAGCAATCACTCGCAAGTACGGTGCCGAATTCTATGGAGCACTTGACGCGATAGCTCAGAAATACTTCGACAAGAAAAAGGATTAACACACACCGCTACCTCACAAAAAGGTAATAAGGATACTTTCCGGTGGGCATGTCGTGCTCAAACGGCCCTTCATACAGAAGTTTGCCATTAAAGTCATAGCATCGGCCCAGTCCATGTTTCTCGCCATGCACCCACTGACCTGAGTACTTGTAGCATCCCAGACAGTTCTTGATCGTTCCGTTTACACCACGCGTATAGGTACCATAGCCGTGCCTCAGATCATTTTCAAACTCGCCTACATAATTGTCTCCGTTGCGCCAGTAGAATGTACCACAGCCGTTTTTACTATCCTTCACCCATTGGCCCACATACATATCTCCGTTCGACCAAAGGTAGGTTCCCTCTTCGCCCCAGCGCATATTGTTTTCGAAATCACCGTCATAACGTTCTCCCGAAAGCCAGTAATACGTACCCTTGCCATGCCGATTACCGTTCCTGTATTCGCCCTCATACCGCTCGCCCGACTTCCACACCATCACCCCCTTTCCGTTCAGGTCATTTGCCGCAAATTCACCGGTATACACGTCGCCTCCATCCCACCGGAAAACACCTGTTCCGCTTTGCACACCTTCCTTCCATTCTCCCTCATAATGATCGTTCGAAGGATAATACATGATCCCCCTGCCCGACGCCAGTCCGTCTTTGAACTCTCCTACATAGCGCTCACATGTACCCCAGATGAACTCTCCATTGCCATTGAATTTATTACGCTCAAACCTGCCGATGTAGGTATCTCCGTTTTTCCTTGTCAATGCACCATCACCATGGTACATGCCACTCCTCCATTCACCTACATAGCGGTCACCATTCCTGAAGATCACCATACCCTTTCCGTTCAGCGCATCGTTGACAAATGAACCGCTGTAACGGTCTCCTTTACTGCTTATCAGCACTGCATATCCCAGCAGAGTATCATTGCGCCATGTACCCTCCAGCTTGTCGCCGTTTATTAGATATTTCACGCCTTTACCATTCATCTTTCCGTTGGCAAACGGACCAACATACTTATCTCCGTTCGCCCAGTAAAACGTACCCTTGCCCGATAGTTTTCCATTCTCAAAACCACCCTCGTACCTGTTGCCATTCCTCCATTTAAACGTACCATCACCCTGCAGTACACCGTTCACCCAATTGCCCGAATAACTATCACCATTCGACATAAAGAACGTCCCCGATCCGTGCATACGGTCGTTCTTCCAGTTCCCCATGTACTTACTGCCCTCCACATACACAAACACCCCGAATCCATGCATCTCGCCGGCAGCCCAGTCGCCCACATACTTCTCTCCGTCGGCATAGGTCATAGTGCCTTGTCCGTGCCGTTGTCCGTTCAAAATTCCCCCTATGTAAACGTTGCCGCTATCATAAGTCTGAGTGACGTTTTTCCCGTCGGCAATGCCGAAGTTTCCTTTATTATCCGCCAATAGCTTTGCAGCAGCTTTCCTATCATACTTCACTGCCCAGAATAGCGGTGTAGTACTGTTCATGGAGTTGTGCCAAACTGCATTTACAGGTACCCCGCGTTTAAGGCACGCCTCGGCCAATTCCAGATCGCCGGCCAGTGCCGCCGCATGCAATACTGTCCAGCCGTCAACTGTAGTGGTTGTAATGTTTGCTCCGAACAATAGTGCCTGCTTGATCCTGGCAATATCGCCATGGCGGTTCCTGGCAAGCTCTGCTGCCAATTGCACCTCGGCATCCTTTTTAGATAGTATAACAGCCGGCTTACCCTTGCCGGACAACGACGGCTTGCCATTATTGATCACCACCTGACGGGTCATCAATCCCGATTGTGCAAATGCGTACGGAGCACTAAAACAAGCTGATATGACAGACAAAAACGTAAAAAAACGGAAATATGATGCAAAACCATGCCCTCCCGCAAAGCGGCACACGATACGAGCCCCCTTTGGGAATGAGGGGAAACTGAGTTGCATATTCAATGGGTTGTGAAACTACATGCAAGATATAATAATGTATTGAATAATGATCACTACAATTCCTAACCATTTGTTATTGAAAGGAAACAAGAATGTCAGGAACTTTGACAAAAACAACACGCATTCTGTATCTTTAGTACAGAAAACAGTGTAAAAACGTGCTTTACGCGGTAGTGGATATTGAGACAACTGGGAGTTATGCTGCCGCAAACGGCATAACTGAGATTGCCATTGTCATCCACGACGGCAACAAGGTGCTCAACTTCTACGAGAGCCTGGTCAACCCACAGGTGCCGATCCCTTACTTCATACAACGGCTCACCGGCATAGACGATGGCATGGTCCAGAATGCCCCCGTCTTCAGCGAGATAGCGGCACAGGTTTATGAACTGCTGCAGGACAAGATATTTGTAGCCCACAACGTGAACTTCGACTATTCATTTGTGAAACACCACCTGCAGAGCGCCGGTTATGACCTTGACACCAAGAAGCTGTGCACTGTCCGTTTGTCACGCAAGGTGATACCCGGCCTCAATGGTTATAGTCTGGGCAAGCTCACACAACAGCTCAACATCAATCATGCCAATCATCACCGTGCCGGTGGCGACGCCCTGGCCACTGCCGATCTGCTGGCCATGATCACGGCAAGAGACAAAGGTGGCGCCATAGCCGCTATGCTCAAAGGCCGTAACAGCGAGCAATACCTGCCACCACACCTGCCTGTTGCCGAGCTGGAAAAACTACCATCATCGGCAGGGGTATACTACTTCTATAATGCTGCCGGCAAGGCTATTTATATCGGCAAGGCTCTCAACATCCGTAAGCGGGTAAAAAGCCATTTCTCCAACAACAAACCCAATAAACAAAAGCAGGATTTCCTGCGAGAGACCTATCGCATCTCCTACAAAGAATGTGCCACCGAACTGATGGCACACATATTGGAGAGTGCCGAGATACGTAAGCTTTGGCCCGTACACAACCGCAGCCAGCGTGGTTACCTCGCCCGGTTTGGGTTGTTCGCTTATGAAGATATGCAAGGATTCATGAGGTTTGCGGTAGAGAAGATCCGCCGAACAGTGAAGCCTATCTATACCTTCAATACCATAACAGAAGGGCATTTCATGCTGCGCGAGCTGGTTGAGCAATTTGGGTTATGTACCCGGCTCTGCAACATCACCACCCACCCCGAATGTGGCTGCGGTAACGACCATATAGACGCTACTGCCTACAACCAAAAGACAGAGGCCGCCATACGATGGATTCGCAGCAACCTACCGACGTTCGCACTCATAGACAAAGGCATTGACGATAACGAACACAGCTGCATTCTGGTAAAAGACGGCAACCTGTATGGCATGGGCTATCTTAACGACAAGCAGAAACAACTGCAGAGTATTGATGCTCTGTTAGCAAGCATAGAACCGCTTCAAGACAACGACTACATCCGTAACCTGGTACTGCGCCATGCTACCGAGTACCCCGAAAAATGTGTGCTGTTCTGATATCTAGGGGATAGTTGAGTAACCGCAAAATTTAAAGCTGCCCCCTGTTTTGACAAATGCAAATGCTTTCTGCATGCCTTCACTACCTCCCCCACTATCCATAACGGTCACCAATACCTCTGCAAATACGGCCTTCTTTCTTTCTGCGACCGATGCCATGCAGTTATTGTCGTAGACACCGCGATTGTGTCCATTGTCAACGAAATCGAGCTTTGACTCATCGAGCAATCGTCCCTTTGTTTCTTCATTCAAAATGACAGGAAGATCATCTCTTATGAATCTGCCTATTTCAATAAAACACAGCTTTCCATACATCATGTCATACCACTTCTCCGGATACTGATGGCGCATTTCCATGATCTTTTTATACTCTTCGGATGTATTGGTCAGGCAATCAACACAACCCACACATGGCGTAGACATTGCTTTTATCGTTGCAACGTTTTTAGAAGCGATAGCTGTTGCAAACGCTGCCCATACCTTCTGCAGTTCCAGCCTATCTGCCGCCGATAGCGTATTCTGTTTAGCATCACCAGCCTGTGCAAAACAAGCACCTGCTACCAACAAGAGTAACAAAGAAACGGAGCCGCGCAGTGCGGCTCCGTAACATTTCCCCTTATGTTGCGAACTATCCTGCAAATGCATCTTTTATCTTGTCAAAGAAACCACGCTCTTCCTTCTCTGCGCGGGCATTGGGCCCGGGTTTGAAGTTGGGAGAGTTTTTCAGTTTCTCCAGTATCTCTTTTTCTTCGTTCGAGAGGTTTTGTGGCGACCATACATTCACTTCTATCAGCTCGTCACCTTTTTCGTAAGACTGGAACGCCGGGAAACCCTTTCCCTTCAGCCTGAAGATCTTGCCGCTCTGTGTGCCGGCCGGTATTTTTATCTTGGCCTTGCCATCTATTGTAGGTACCTCAGCCTGCATACCCAATACAGCTTCAGGGAATGAGATATGAAGTTGGTACACTACGTCCAGATCGCGACGGGTGAGGTGTTCGTGTTTTTCCTCTTCTACCACCAGCAACAGATCTCCGGGAGGGCCGCCACGTTCGCCTGCATTGCCCTTGGCATGCATACTCAGCTGCATACCGTCCTGCACACCTGCCGGTATGTCCAGGCTCAGTGTCTCTTCGCCATATACACGTCCTTCGCCCTTGCAGCCACCGCACTTTGCGGTTATGGTACTGCCCTCTCCGTTACAGGTAGGGCAGGTGGTCACCGTCTGCATCTGACCCAGGAAAGTATTAGTCACACGGCGTACCTGACCCGACCCCGAGCATGTGCCGCACGTCTGCACTGATCCTTTATCTTTCGCGCCGCTGCCGCTGCATTGCTGGCAGGTGACGTGTTTCTTCACTTTTATCTTCTTAGTGGCACCGTTGGCTATCTCGCCATAGTCCATCTTCAGTTTGATGCGGAGGTTGGCGCCACGCGATCCCTGCCTGCGGCCACCACCACCGCCGCCGCCGAACATACCGCCAAACATATCGTTGCCGAATATGTCGCCGAAGTTCTGGAAAATGTCTTCCATGCGCATGCCGCCCTGCGGGCCGTAGCCGCCACCATAACCACCGGCACCGCCGCTGGCTGCATGACCAAAGCGATCGTAGTTGGCACGTTTATCGGGCGAGCTCAGCACATCATAAGCCTCGGCCGCCTCTTTGAATTTCTCCTCCGCTTCCTTGTTGCCGGGATTGCGGTCGGGGTGAAATTCCATCGCTATCTTTCGATACGACTTTTTTATCTCGTCGGCCGATGCGGTCTTCGACACGCCCAGCACCTCATAATAATCTCTTTTTGCCATAATAACACTGCCCTTTTCCGGGGCTGCCCCAACAACCTCAAAAGGCTACTGACGGCTATGTGAACAATTACTTTCCTAATTCATTATTTACCCACTACCACCTTTGCGTGCCTTATCAGCTTATCGTTCAGGAAGTAGCCGCATTCCACCTCTGCTACCACCTTTCCCTTCATGTCTTCTGTTGGTGCAGGTATCTCGGTGATGGCTTCGTGCAGGTCCACGTCAAAATCTTTGTTGAGCGCCTCCATCTTACGCAGTCCTTTCTGGTGCATGGTGTTGCGCAGCTTACTGAACACCAGAGATATACCTTCCTTAGCCACGGCCAGATCGGTAGTGGTCTCCAGCGTCTTCTCGGCGCGGTCCACATCGTCGAGCGAGTCCAGCAATGACTGAATGATGTCCCTACCGGCAGTGAGGCGCATTTCATTCATTTCTTTGGCCTGCCTGCGCCTGAAGTTCTCAAACTCGGCCAACTGGCGTATGTGTTTATCCTTCAGCTCGGCTATCTCGGCCAGCAACTTATCTTTCTCTTCGTCAATACCCTCATCTATCATGTCTGTACCGGCCCTGCTGTCGTCCGTATTCAACACATTTGACAATATTTCCTCCATTGCCTCATTCTGCGACAAGTTGTCGGTATTTTCATTGGCTCCGTTCACGTTTTCGGCTTTCTGTTCGCTCATATTCTTCTTTTTTTTGAAAAACATAGTATGGTTAGTATTGTCAATTTCTTTGCCAAATTGCTTTTTCCGACAAAATGTCGGTCACCTTTCAGGCTGATTTTCATCTGCGTCGTCTATGTGCAGGCGGTGAAACAACCTGTGAGCGGCAGGGGCCAGAATGATGCCGATATTGGTAATAAAAGCCACTCCGCTAAAAATGGCATAGGCCGATGAGAACAACTTGCCACCCACATTGGAGATCTCTACCACAGGTCCCATCCCGCTCAGGATCATGGACGCATTATGAATTGAATCGATCCATGCGATGTGCGCACAATAGTGATAACCCAACACCCCGATAGCCAGGCAAGCCAGCAATATGACTAATGCCACCACCAGACTGCGGATGACCCGCGACACAAACACAGCCCGCGTGGCTATGGGTTGACTCTTCTTTTCATACATAACAACTGCAATTTACTGATATGACCACGAACCACAACCGCTCAGATCTCCCGTTCTTAAGAAAGCGTACAAGAGAGAATGGCAATAATAAAATATTGATAATCAATTATTTGAGCACAGGGCGCCCTAAAACCTCGTTAAAAAAACTCCCAAAAACCTCCCGTGCATCTATGCCCACAATAGGTAGCCCCAAAGGCCCACCCCAGTTTTGTCAGTCAAATATCGGAAGAAGGGCAATAATCGATCGGGAAAAATATTTATGACACTACGGAAAGCGCACTGTCACAGAACTTAATTCTGACACCTATTGCATAGGGATCTTGTTATGCATAAAACGTAAACTGAAGTTTGAGAATGGCATTCGGATTGAATAATAAAATCCTATATTTACCGAACACCAACAAAATTTACCCCAATTGAAAAAGACACTTTTTGCCGCTGTTGCGGTGCTGTTGGCCATGGGTTGTGCCGGTCCTGAAGAAGATGTGGAAGCCAAACTGAAAAACTTCTACTCGTGGTACATCACTACCAACGACACCCTGAAGACAGGGAAAGTATCAGCCGACACATTGGAGAAATACATCACTGCTGCCTACCGCGAGCGGATAGCAGGTGATTCTGAACTTGATTACGATCCGATACTATCGGCGCAGGACTATGACAAAAAGTGGGTGAACACACTGACCGTGAGCAAGGCAACTGCCGGCCGTGAGAAAATATACCGGGTGAGTTTCCTAACCGACGAAAAAGAAAAGATCAGCCATAACATTGTTGTGACCATGAACAAAGAACATGGCGAATGGAAGATAGACTATGTAGAGGCGAATAAGTGATCAGGACTACTAATTCACCCCTCATCAATGGCACTTAAAATACTCGAACGGCTCTTTGCAGTCGAGGCATTTGTACAAGGCTTTGCAGGAGGTGGGGCCAAAGCGGCTCACAAGTTCGGTATGGGTTGAATTGCAGCGCGGGCAGGTGACGTCGTCGTCTTCAAAAAGCCCCAGATCGGCAAACGCTTTTCTATTGGGCGGGGCTATACCATATTCCTTCAGCTTTCGCTTGCCCTCCTCGGTCATCCAGTCGGTGGTCCATGCCGGGCTTATCTGTTGCTCCACCACAACGTTGCGGATGCCTCGCCCACCCAATGCCATACGTATAGCAACAGCGATCACGTCCATAGCAGGGCAGCCGCTATAGGTGGGTGTAATGACCACACGGATCTGAAACGGGTCCCGCGTCACTACTACATCGCGCACAATGCCAAGATCCAGAATAGTGAGCACGGGTACTTCGGGGTCTGTCACTTCAGAAAGCCAATCCATTACCTGCTCCTTTGTGATTTCGCGTTCCATTACTTCATTGTTTTGAACAGATGTCCGTTCACCATCACCTCGCCCTTGGCACTGCGTGTTATGAACAGCCCTGCGGCGGGGCGCAGCAACAGTTCATCCATGGCCAGGTATGCGGGGTTGGGTGTGTTGATGACCTGCACCTGAATCCGCCTGCATGCAGCCGGTATGTAAAAGTACTGCGCACAGCGGAACCACATATCACGACTGTCTATACTTGCATTGGTGGCCGCTTTCACGGTGCTTATCTCGTTGCCCTTTTCATCCAGCAAGTGCAGCAGCAGATCGGGTGAACGATAGTCGGCCCGACCCACCAGGAACCATGCGGACACTTCATATTCGACACTGTCGGTAGCGATACTCACCGGGATATCAGCAAATATACTGTCGTTGCCAAGTATAACGGGCGCACAGCCAGTGCCGAATAAAGGAGTACCCCTTATACCGTCATCAAAGTGGGCGGCATACCACGAACCGGTGGAACCTACAAGTGTATCGGTAGTCACATAGGATACTATAGCGTTCACACTGTCGGCAAAGTGTTTGTCTGCTGCACGTATGCGTGCCGGGTAGACGGCATAAACACGGCAGTCTGAGTGCTCACCAATATAGTCGGCATTGTCCAGCAGATACTGCTCGCCGTGTGTTAGCACATCAGTCTTCAGTACCATGGCCAGAAACGGACGATCGTCGGGCAGCATATCGAGAGTGGGCTTCTGTGCAAACGGTCCCGCTATGAGCCGCACCTGGTCCTGCGCCTGGGACCACGATGATCGCGACATCATGACATCCACAATGGGCAGATGCAGCTGCAGTGCGGCCTTGCTGCCCAGCGTCATCATCCACCCCTCGTGACCTATCCACAACTTCTCGGTACCAATGTGGAAGTACTTCAGCAGCAGCAACGCCTGAAAGTCGGTGGGCCGGTGTTTATGCTCTGTCAGGAAATCTTTCCACGTCTTCTCGAGTTTCGACCAGATCATGTCGTAGTTGTAGGCACCCTGCTCTGAGACCTCGCGAGTGGTTTTCATGTAACCACGCACTTCAAGGCTCCACACCATGGTGGCCAACCCCAGCAAGGCCCATGCGGTGCGGATGCGGCCTGAAGCCTTAAGTGCGGCAAACCATTGGTACATGACCACAGAAGCATAAACGGCTATGATATAATAGAAGATCCACACAAAACGCCCCAAAGCGCGGAATTGTTTAAAACCAACGAGATACTGAATCAGCCATTGCATGTTCCAGATGAACGGAATACCCATGCTGAAAATAAGGACCGAAAAGGCCATCCATACCCATAATCTGTCGAACTGCGGTAATGGCAGCAGGTGAACAGTACCCTTACGGACACGCACATGTACCTGCTGCAATGCCAGCAGACCAAGCATACCTATGACGACCAGACCAAGGTAAGAATAACCTTCTCCTCCGTTGCTTACCCTAGGCATAATGTTGTGCTCTACAAGGAACTTCCAGAAGGGTGAAAAGTAAGAAGTGATGACCTGCGGCAGATTGGTGTAACTGTCCACAGGATTGTATGGCGTTTGCGGGCGGTCGTGTATCGTATCGGTGACACGGATAAGCACCATAACGGTGGCAGGCACCGCTGCGCCCGACCCGAAGTAAGGCGCCACACGCTTCAGGCGCTGCGACCATTTGCCACCGGCCAGTATGAGGTACCATACACTGTACGCACCTACCCAAACCAGCACCATGCCGGCATAGTATGGGTGCAGCAACGAACTGACGACACCCAAAACGAAGATGTAGATACATTGGCGGATTCGGGCGGTCTCGTGGTATTGCAGCGACCAGTAGAACAGCATGGGTATAACACAAGTGAACGCCAGCGCATAGTGCCCCCGCACGCATATCATTTGCGGAGTGAGGAAGCTGATACACGCCCCGAACACCATGGCATACAGAGGCGATGTGCCGAACCGCAGCATTACCTTGTAGAGATAAACAACAGACAGCACATAACTAAGCCCCAGCAACCACCACAAGACCGTGAGGGCCACCGGCGCCGATACATTGCCGATAGATGCAAAGAACACCGACAGCAATGGTATACCGTCGGTGAACACTATATGCTCTCCAAACGGATAGTTCATGCCCTGAAAGTGATAGCCGCTGCCCCAAATGCTGTGGTAGAGGTAGGTAAGGTTGTTCTTGGCACCATCGCCGCCTATGTCGGGCAGCATGCGCCACGGAATGCGCACAATGTGGTGCAGCGAAAATACAGTAAGCACCACCGCGAACACGGTGGTGGCCAGAAGCCATAAACTGCGTTGTTGCCGTGTCATCGGTTCTTATTGAAGAGCAGACTGATGAAGTTGCGCATTTCAGGCAGTAAAATACGATAATTCATGCTGCGGAAACGAATGTTCTCCTTCAGCGTGACGGGGATGGCCACCATGCGCAGTGTCTTACCGGCTGTACACTTGTATACAAATTCCAGATCGAACAGATACCTGTCTATGGTGGTAGAGAGAAACACACCCGCGGCCGCCCGGTTGAAGCCCTTGAGCCCGCACTGGGTATCGGTGATGGGCATGGAGAGCAGGGTGCGGGTGCCCAGTCGCAGTACACGCGAAATGACCCTGCGCACGAAAGGCACATGGCTGTAATAGTCGGCATTCTTGACGCCGATGGCCACATCACACGATCCGCTACTAAGTACTTTGTACACCTCACAGATACTTGCTGATGTGTATGGAAAATCGATGTCGGTATATATGATTATGTCGCCGGTGGCAGCCTCAACACCTTTTCGGGTGGCGTATCCCTTGCCATGATTGTCGGGGTAAGTAATGACTCTGAGTGTGGGTATGTTAGCCCGCAAATACCCGAGTGTCTGTTTTGTCACCGTGGCACTGGCGCCGTCCAGCACCAAAATCAGCTCGGCATCGCCGCCCCAGCACTCTGCCAGTGCAGAGAAGCAGGAACATACTACCTCTTCCCAGCCGGGCTGGGGATTGTAGCAGGGCAAAACCAGAGAAACGGGCATGGGGTCAAAAATAGGCATAAAAGTAACGGCACCCGATCCGAAAAATTACACGGTCAGGAACAGTTTCCTGTTAAGGGCAAACCGGAGACAATTGAACCACCCGAAGGCGTTAGTTGAACTTGTCGTGCTGGTTGTAAGTATCAAAGGTATTGTACCAGGTATATTCCTTCCAACGGCCCGAGAATGGCATGATGATGAAAGAAAGCTGCAACTGAGATGTGGAACTGAACTTGAACGGACCGTCAGTAAGGTTATTCAAAGACCTGTTCACATCCATCAGGTTCACATTGCCCATAGAGTACATAGCGCGGATCTTCCAGCAGAAACCTGTGAAAACCGACCAGTCGAATTTAGCGTAAGGAAGGCAGCTGTAACCATACTGTGCTGTGAAACCACTCACACCCTCCAGATTAGTCATCATGATCTGCGGTATCACACCGATCCCGAATGTTGCACCCATTGGCAGGCGCTTAGTGAGGATGGCATCGTTGCCGATCTTGTAATCAATACCAATAGGCATGCACACCTGCATAGTAGCCGCGTTCAGCGATGGGCTGCCTGCTTTGTATGTGCCGCTGGTGTTCATGGTCTGGTTAAGGTCGCTCCAGGTATACATATTTGCCTGCAACTGAGCCGCTACAGCCCAGCAACTGATGTGACCGGTAGCCTTGAACGGCAGACAAAGCCCTATACTGCCACCAAAGCCTGCACCCGGCAGTTTGCGGGTAGCAGTAGAATCTCCTTTGAACTCACCACCGGCATCTACAACACGCACCACACCGGTAAAAGAACCTGACGGCATCACCAGTCCGCCGCCTATTTCGTAACGTAACGGATTGCGCAGATTGCTCCAGAAGGGTTCAACCATGTGCTGGTACTGAGCAAAACTCACTACCGGCATCATAGCAAAAATAAATGCAGTAACGAAACAGGCTTTCCTGATCAGATTCATACGTGTTGTGCCTTTGGGTTGTAAATATATAAAAAGACATCTAAAAATACTATTTTATTGACGATTAGCGGTTTTTGCGGGCGTGTAGCTACTTTTGAACTGCCTGATGACAAAAACATATCTGTATATCGCTGAAACTTCCCGAAAAGGCCGGGGTATGTTCACCAAAAAGCCCATAAAGGCCGATACCGTGATAGAAAGCGCCCCTGTCATTGTCATGACCTCGGAAGACAGGAAGCTTATAGACCAGACCCTTTTATATAATTACATATTCGAATGGCAGCCGAACGGCGCAGATATGTGCTGCATGGCTCTGGGCAACATACCCATATACAATCATTCATATACATCCAACTGCGAGTACTTTATGGATTATGAAAAAAGTGAGATGTACATCCAGACAGTGCGGGATATTGAAGCAGGTGAAGAGCTGACCATCAACTACAATGGCAACTGGGACGACAAAACGCCGGTATGGTTTGAGGTGGATGCCGATTCAGGGGTCAGGGATCAAGAGACGGCTAATGGGTAGCTGAAACCGCAAAAGCCCAAATTGTTGCGGGTATTTTAAAATGAATACATTATTTTTACGGAAACTAATGCTGCCGGGTGACGCCCGGCACAAGAAAATTGTTTTGATATGATACGTAAAATTACCCTGATGATACTCTTATGCTTTGGCATTCATGGTTTTGTGAATGCGCAAACAGAAGACTCAGTATCGATCTACCTGCCCTTCGGAACAGATACGACCTGCCCGGGAGTTCAGCTCGACTTTACAGCTATCGAGTCGAACGACACAGCTATCGGCTCTACGTTCCGTTGGTTCGTGAACGGTATTTACACCGGGGTATCGATAGACACATTTCATAGTTCTGCATTGGTGAACGGTGATATCGTAACGGCTAAGGTATACTATATGTCAAGCGGCGGCTTTATTGACAGCGCTGAGTCTAACAGCATCACTGTTTACAGAAGCACCGCAATTATGCCGGGTGTCCTGAACTCGATAACCGCAGGTAGCAACCCTGATTGCCCCGGCCACCCGATCACATTCAGCGCCTACCCGATAAACGGAGGAACTGCACCCTTGTATTACTGGTACATTGATGGCATGCCGGTATTCGGCGCCACGAGCAGTAGCTTTACGAGCATTTTTGGTGACGGAGACACGGTTTCTGTGATGATGGTATCTAACTCAACCTGTGCATTCCCTACCGATACCGCTTATTCTAATGGCATAGAAGTGATTCATGATTCGCTCACAGCAACGCTTACGATGTCGGTGTTCCACAACCCGATATGCGAAGGCTATGCAGATACTTTCAGTGCAGTGGTTACCGATGCCGGACTTGGCTCTACTATCTACTGGTATGTAAACGGAGTTCATGTGCCGGGCGCGATCGGACCTATGTATGTAACCGATTCGCTGCACAACACCGATATTGTATACTGCATGCTGGTGGCACCTGATTCTTGTGTGATCAATGACACAACTATCTCGTCTTCTATCACCATGACCGTGATACCGAACATCACTCCTACAGCAAGTATCGTGCTCACCAGTGGCGCTAACCCGGGTTGTATCGACTCCGTGATCACCTTTACCGCGACATATGGCTCTTCAGGTACCACTCCTGACTTCATCTGGTTGCTGAATGACACTGTAATTGCTACAGGCACTACAATACACACGCAATCATACGCTGACGGAGACCTGCTGAAATTCAGGGTGCGCACTACCGACGGTGGTTGTTATACATTAGACTCAGTGACCACTCCTGCCGTGCTTATGGTGCGCGATAGCACACCTGTAGCGCCATTGGTATCGCTGATCGACAATATGCTGGTGGCCAATACTGCCGGAACTTATGTGTGGTACTTCAACGGAGTTATCATACCGGGAGCTAATGCACAAACTTACCATCCGGGTGCTATGGGTTACTACTATGCAGTACGCGACACAGGCAACTGCCAGTCTCGCCCGTCTAATGTTATCTATATCTCACTGCTGGACGTGAAAAACATCGCAGGAAGCAATGTGAAGATATATCCTAATCCAACTACCGGTCTACTCACGTTCGATTGGGGCAGCGATAAGGTTAACGCTCACCTCACCGTTTACAACGTTGTAGGCCAGGTGATGAAGCAGGAAGAAATCATCAACAGGTCGAACTATGAAGCCGACCTCAGCATGCTGCCTGCAGGCAATTATGTGATATCGCTGAAGAATGAAGATGGTAGCGTGTCAACACATAAAGTGTTGCTATCAAAATAGATCAACAACGCACTATACAACTAAAAATGCCCCGGTATCCCGGGGCATTTTTAGTTTTTGGGAAGACAAGAACTCAGCCTTCGTTATGGATCTCCATGCGGTAACTATCGCCTTCCTCGCTCACTATCTTGAAGCCACACTTCTCGTAAACACCCACTGCCGCCTTGTTGTCTTTGTGCACATAAAGATGAATGTGGTTGACGCCCTTTGAGAACGCAAGATCCAGCATGAGTTTTGCAGCCTTGGTCGCAAGGCCCTTGCCCCAATACTGCACCGCACCAATGTGGGTATGGAACTCACCCTTATCCCCGTCAATATCAGTAATGGTCACGTTGCCGATGTATTCGTCGGTGTCCTTGATACAGATGCCATACCTCAGTGCGTTGGTCTGCTTCAACACACGCTCCATCCACTGCGCTTCAATCTCTTCTGTCACCAAAATATCCGGGCGCGAGCCGGTGTACTTCCACACTTCGGGATTGTTTCTCCAATGGTAGGCGATCAGGTGGTCGCCCATGCGCAAGGGTCTGATGTAAATGTCAATCATTGATAACTCTTTTGATGATCTCTGCCATATCAGACGCGTCATAACGCTGATCGATCGGCAGGGTTATGAGATTGTATGCAAGGTCGTATTCGGTCGTATGATGAGGCATATCGGCTATAACATTGGGCCAATAGGTGCCTATGTATATTTTGTGGCTGATGAGCCGTTGCATGATGTCGCGCGATGCCAGCAGCGGGTAGGATAAACCGGCAGCCACATCGGGCAGTTTCAACCGGTTCATCTGCTTCAGAGCCGCGTGCAGTGTACTGTAATTGGCGCGGCGGCGACTCAGCGCACGATCATAGTCAATAGCCCCCATAACGGCAGCCGTGGATCCTGACATGAGCTTTATCTCCTCGGTATCGAACGAATCTTCCACCTGGCGATAAAAACTGAAATGTTCATTTGCCGACTGATCGCGGCGGCCAACGAGGTGCTGATAGCGGTGAGCCGAAACATCGTGCGCAAACTGATGCTGCAATCTGTCGGTTGCGGCAACATAGGCTCCATCGGGCACGCCAAAGAACTTACGGCAGGAATAGAAAGTGTCTACACCGGCAATAGGGGCTGAATAGAACGAATGGGCATTGTCGACAATGAGCGAGGCATATTGTTGTGCAAGACCCGCAACATACTCATCCTTCAACCCGAAGAAGTTTATATAAAGCAAACCAGCCCCCTGCGGCACTTCGAAAGGAGTGAACTCGAAGCTGTAATCAATACTGTAAAACTCATAGTCTATCTCCAATCGCTTCAGCGGCACAATAAGTGCATCGCAGTGATAATGCGGCAGATACAGTTTATCGTAGCCACGCAACCGAAGAATGTACTCCAGCGCATTACGACCGGAATTAAGGCCTACCACATCGGTATGATAACCGGGACCACCGGCACCAAGCTCCATTTCCAGATAACCGCCTATCTCTTTCATATCAGTGTATAATTTTTGAGCAATTCGTTTACTTCACCCGGGGCTGTATTCATACATACATCAATGATAGACAAACTGCCGGTACCCTTCAGGAAATTCAGTTGCACACCATGAGGCGCAAAGTCTTCCGGCGCATACAGTTCCTGTCCGCCTATCGGATTGATGTAATGATCCCCCCCTTCGGCAGCAAGGATATTGATCAGGTTCTGTACCCTGTCGTCTGTGCGTGCATAACCTCCTTCAGAAGAGACTTTGAATTTGGTTTCTATCCCCAGATATTGCGAGAAACGAATGACACTATCGATCGCAAGCTGAGAGATTGTGTCGGGGCGGGCCGCGAAGATGGCATCCACTATGGGCATCACATCATTGTAGTAAGGCGCCTTTTTGTACGATAGCCTCACGTTGGTCACAAACTTATCTACGTCCTTGGAGCGCCAGTTGACCTGTGTGTCATGAATGAGCCTGAATGAACTGGCATCCGTTAGCGGAATGGTGAACAGAAACTCACGACCATTGGACATAATGCGGTTCCGGTTGATCCAGCCTCCCTTTATGAAATTGACATCGTCATAAAACACAAACGTATCTACAGCCGCTACCAACTGGAAATAACCCAGGTACGGACAAAAATACGGCTGCATGATAGCTACTTTCATTTGCGAAGGATATAAACGGTATCCGCCCGTGACATGAGTGGTGGTGCGCAAATTTAGCGGTTCTTCTTAGACTTTAACAACCACGGAAAAAAGAGTGTCACTGTGTAGTAACCCATCTCTTTGAGGTTGATACCCTCAGAATACCTGAAATAGTTACCTGAGTTGGCCAACACATACTTCAGCTTCTCCATGCCATGCAGATCTCGGGAGAAATACATGAGAAGCGTGCGTGACATCTGACCAAGGCGACGGCGGAAGATGGCATCGTATTTGCTGCCGAAGTGGGCGTTGGCAGCTTCATACATACCGAATAACTGCCTGTAAGCAAGTCCGCCGAACTGCCGGGTCTTGGTAACGCCGCCGGTGTGGTGACGGTAAACTGCTGTTTTGCCTGGCAGGTAACGGATCGGGCCCTGATCAGCCATTACAAGATGTATCGCAATATCCCCGTTATTGGCCTCACGGAAAAACTGAGGCAACGGATCGGGCAGTTGATTGCGGAAAAACAATGTGGCGGTAGGAATGAACACACGCTCCGTCATGATCACATCCTCTATCGTAAGTAGTTCTTTATCGGGCTTTGTGAAAGGATCCGGGTGTTCGTCCGTGGTATCATTCAGCAAATCCACATCGGTGAAGCAGATCATATATTCGGGATTGGCCTCCATAAAGTCGGCCTGCCGCTGCAGCTTGGTAGGATCTGTCCAAAAGTCATCGCCCTCCAAAAACGCAATGTACTTGCCACGACATCGCTTCATGGTTTGCATGGCATTCTGCTTTGCACCCAGGTTCTTTTCGGGAAACAATGGAAAGATGAGGTCGGGATATTGTGCCTGATACTTGCGGATAATGTCTCGGGTACCATCTATTGAACAGTCGTCACCTATGATGAATTCGACTCTAAAATTGTACCGTTGCTCTATAACTCCCTGAATAGCACGCTCTATGTATTTTTCATGATTGTAAGAAATGGTACAGACACTTACGAGCGGTTGTTCAGTATTCATCAGCGGATCATCAGATTTTAGAATTTCAGAAGAAGCGGGTTGGGGGCTGAAACAGCCCGTTGCACCGCGAAAATACAGAAATAAAAAAAGGCCGGGTAAAGAATATGACAAAAGTCAGGAGCAACGAGCAATAAATGGATTAGCTTTGCGCCGATCAGATAACAATTCAAAAACGCTATTAATCTGAAAAATTATGGGACCAAATTTCCTTAAAGAGGTTGTATACGCTCCGTCAGAAAATTTCGCGAAAGAGTTTGGCGATATCCTGAGGAAATACAAGATCGTGCACCTTACCGGTGTGCCAAAGGGAACGGACTATAAAAAATTCTACGAAGACCTGGTGGATCGGGTCGGTGAAATAGTAAACGTAGATGAAGACATACAAACCGGCAATGCCCGCGCTGCAGAGCGCTGGACAGATGTTCGGTACGACAAAGACCATCAGTACACCTTCAGGCATGCAAATGTGCGCCAGCCGCTGCATACCGACGCCGCTTATGTGAACTTTGAGCTGGACGTAAACTTCTTCTTCTGTACCGAAGCTGCAGAAATAGGTGGTGCCACAACGTTCATTGATTCTGACGACCTCATTTATATACTGGAAAAATTTGAGCCGGAACTGTATGCCAAACTGAAAACAGTAGAGGTAGACTTCGGCAAGGGCGAAGACCAGCGCAAACGCAGAAAGATCATTGATACCGATGAACGAGGTGTGAAGCTGAATTGGAACTACTTCCGTGTGATGCCCGACAACCCCGCTGACGTCATTGAAATGTGCGAGCAGTTTCATCAATTCTTGGAGAAGAAAATAGTAGAAGGTGGTCTTTTGTTCCCCGTATATCTGAAACCGGGAGATGCTGCTTTCTTCCAGGATGACCGACTGCTGCATGGCCGCAACTCTTTCTACGGCGCACGCACACTCATCAAGGGCGGATTCAACTTTAGCTAATGAGCACCGCTCATATCTCCATTAACGGACTGATTGTCAACCGAATAGGATTTGGTTGCTGGCAACTTGCCGGTGCTTATGATCTGAACGGAAAACCGAATGGCTACGGCACGATTGATGCGGATGAGTCCGTACGCGCCATCCATATGGCATTGGACCATCGCATCAACTTCTTCGACACTGCAGTAGCCTACGGTGCCGGCCGATCGGAAGATTTGCTGGGAGACGCATTGAAGTCTTATCGCGGTGCCGGAAAAGCTACTCCGGTCATTTGCACTAAATATGGGATCATTGAAGGAACAGATAGTGACGGCGATGACTTCTCGGCTCCCAATATGGTAAGAAGTGTGGAACGCAGCCTGAAACGCCTGCAAACCGAATGTATCGATGTGTTGCTGCTGCACAACCCACCCGACGATATGGACCTGACCGAATTGGACAGAGAACCATTCGAGCGATTGATTCGAGAAGGCAAGATAAGATCTTACGGCGTTAGTTGCCGCACCCAAAAAGGCGTCGCCAACGTTCTGAAGCACAACTTCGGCAGTGTTGTAGAAGCCGTTTATAATGTGCTGGATCGCAGGTATGCCTCTTTCTTCTCTGATGAACAATATAAAGATCGGTACACCTTCATCTCAAGAGTGCCGCTGGCGTCGGGGTTTATAACACCGAGGACACTGACAGAGAACCGGACCTTTTCTACGAACGACATCAGAAGTAACTTCAACGCCGAACAGGTGGAATGGGTGACCGGAGCCGTGCGGCAACTGGCTTTTCTGAATGACCTGGAAGGCGGCATAACGGTAAGTGCGCTGCGTTTCCAACTTTCCAACCGATACAATACACTCACTATCCCCGGCATCAAGAACACAAAACAACTGAAAGACGCTTTGCTGGCAGCAGAGCTTGGCCCTCTGCCCGCAGACGTGGTCTCCGCTATTGAGGTGGCTGTTCCGGAGGTTTTCTATAGGTGGCGTTAACGTCGGGAATTATGTTTTGCGTGAATTATGTCTATTTTTGGGCATGGCCAAATCGTATGGGAACAAAAGCCTGCTCACTTCTTCACTGATATCGGTAGGATTACTTGTGCTGGCGTATTTTGTTGTACGGCACAGTATCGTATTTCTCCTGGTGGCGCTAGGCATAGTTCTGTACGATGTTTATATGTACTTCCCGAGGTATCAATTTGTTCGTATTGCCGATGATACACTTAGCCTGTCATCAGTAAACCCCATGCGTAAGCCAATATCGGTACCTACAACGGCAATCAAAAAAATTATAATAGAGACCCACAACGACCTGCTTTACACCATCAGGATCAACACGAACACCGGAGAATTGACCGCACCGGTTATCATTTACCCCTCAGAAATGAAAGAACTTGCCGGAAGCCTCAAATCAATGGGGCTTCAGACAGAAACCGTGAAAGAAAAACAATAGGGCCAATCAGAGCACGTAAGCAGATCATGTTGACAGAAAAGACCAATAACAGGCTGTATGTAATGGCGTTGCTGTTTCTTATTGCCAACTTCGCTTTTGCATTCTACCAGCATTACCACGCCATACTTGACGGCGATATGTCGCTGGTGGCTGTGCCGGCCCCCAACTTTGTGCGGGTACTGCACGACCCGCTGGGATTAGGCGTTCTGTTGCATGGCGATCACTACAATGCCACCAACCGGTTTGTGTTGCATGCGTCCATTTATGCACACTTCCGAACGTGGCCCTTCTTTTTCCAGAAATTCACCGACCCTATCAGCAGCGTTTACCTGGCAAGCGCACTGGCAAAAACCGTATGGCAGATCGCGTTCACCTATCTTATCGGCGTTTATGTAAGCGGCAGCTTTCGCATATTTAACGGTCGTTTTCTGCTTGCTGCTGTCTTGCTGACACCATTGTTTCAGAACTGCGGCTACGTATGGGACATCGGCATCATAGACCCGCCTATCTCCTACGCATTCTCCTATGCCTTTTCTGTATTGTTGGTTGGCATCTTCTTTCTGCCATTCTTCCTCCTCTTATTTCACAAGCGCATCATCAACTTTAGTCCATTGCCGACTGGCGCTTTGCTGTTGCTTTCGTGGGCTGTAGCCTTTAACGGGCCGGTGAGTGCACCGGTCATCATTCTTGGTTGCGGATTCACATGGCTGGAGCTATTTCGCCAACACTGGATTAAAAACAATAGGATCCCACTCAACAACCGACTGACCACAACGATAAAAGAACTTCCGAAACCGGTGATGTTTATTACAGGCTTCGCGGTGCTGATGGCGTTCTATTCTTTCTATGTAGGAAAGAACAATATTGAGAACTTCACCCAGCAGATGTCGCTTGCGGCACGGTACCAACGCCTGCCATCGTCTATTATACACATGTTCAGCGGCGAAGGATTGGTATTGCTGATGTCTATGATAGGGGTTAACCTCGCCTTCCTTGCAAGTGCCGGCACAACCGAAAGCCGCAAGATGCTGCGCCTGTTTGTATGGATAGCCATATTTGCATCGGCATATATGTTGCTGCTGCCGCTGGGTGGTTACCGCTTCTACCGCCCGCAGATAGTGCGTCGCGATGTAATGACACCCGTCAATACGGTGCTCATCGCCTTCTATGTGCTTTCGGCCTACTATCTCATCACCAACATCCGACCGGTACAGTTCAAGTTATACTTGTTCATAGTGCTGATACCACTGGCGCGTTTGTTCCTCGCCGATAAAATGTTCAACCAGTTTGACAACAGCTGCGAGCGTAGAGCAATGTCGATGCTTGCAGCAGCAAAAGAAAAAGTGGTAGAACTCCCCGGCGACTGCACCGTAATGGAATGGTACAAGGTTACCACTCCCGCCGACTCTAAGAAGAATACCGACATGATGCGCGTTCTCGGGATCATCAACGAAGAGAAGCTATACTATCAGAAGTAGGTATCAGCCGCGCTCTGTGCGGGTACTATTCGATTTATTTTTGTTTCTTTACCACAAAAAACGATGCTTTTCAACTCGTTTGAATTTGTACTGTTTCTTATCACTGTTTACTTTTTATACTGGTTCGCTTTCAGTAGAAATCTGGCTGTCCAGAATATTCTATTGCTCGTTTGCAGTTATCTTTTCTATGGCTTCTGGGACTGGCGCTTCCTTTTCCTCCTCCTACTCTCCACACTTATAGACTATGGATTCGGTCTGCTTGTTTACAGAACGGAACGAAGGAAGAAGCTGTATCTATGGCTCAGCGTCTTCAACAATCTGGCAGTTCTGGGGTTCTTTAAATACTACAACTTCTTTGTTGGCAATGCGCAAGACGCACTGGCGCTTATGGGCCTGCACACCGACCCGTGGTTGCTGAACATAGTTCTGCCGGTTGGTATCTCCTTCTACACCTTCCACGGCATGTCCTATGTGTTCGACATATACAATGGCAAGGTGACACCTACCCGGAACTTTGTGGACTACGCGGTATTCGTTTCCTTCTTCCCGCTACTGGTTGCAGGCCCCATCGAAAGGGCATCGCACCTGCTGCCACAAGTGCAGAAAAAACGCACCTTTTCGTTCGAACAATCGGTGGCGGGCATGCGCCTGATACTGTGGGGCTACTTCCTGAAGGTGGTGATAGCAGATACCCTCTCAGTATTCGTGAACGACATATTCGCCAACTACAAGACCCTCTCCGGCTCTACGCTGGTATTGGGGGCGGTGTACTTTTCCATTCAGATCTACGGCGACTTTTGCGGCTACACCAACATAGCGTTGGGCGTGGCAAAACTGTTCGGCTTCGAGCTGTTGTCGAACTTCAGGTATCCCTACTTCTCGCGCAACATCGCGGAGTTCTGGAAGCGGTGGCACATATCACTTTCATCTTGGTTCCGCGACTATCTGTATATACCACTGGGCGGCTCACGCGTGAGTACGGCCAAAGTAGTGCGCAACACCTTTATCATCTTCCTGGTGAGCGGCTTCTGGCATGGCGCCAACTGGACATTCATAGCATGGGGTGGCATACATGCACTGCTCTTCATTCCACTGTTGCTGAGCAATAACAACCGTAAGTTCACCAGCGAGGTGGTTGCCGCCAATACGCTACTCCCATCGCTGCGGGAGACTTGGCAAATGACCGCCACCTTCGCGCTGGCCACCTTCGCGTGGATCTTCTTCAGAGCACCCGATGTGGGTGTTGCGGTCGATTATATTCAACACATAGGGCATGGCCTGCTACAGATGCCGACCAAACGCCTGGGCATAGCCTATGTCATCATTCCGCTGGTGATAGACTGGCGACAACGGCACGATGAGCGCACCGTGCTGAACTACAGGAACAGGCTGGTACGCTGGGGCATGTATGTGGTGCTGGGCACTGCCGTGTTGGTGTATTCGGTGTATAACCAGGGCACATTCATTTACTTCCAATTCTGACGCGACATGAAACAACTCTTCAAAAAGTTCCTGCTTTATGCCGCTATCGTTACCGCCATCTACTGGGGTTACCTCACCATCATGTCGGCCATATTGAACCGCGACAACCTGTACAAAGTAGATGCACAGAAGACAGTGTTGTTAATGGGCGATTCGCACTTTGCCTATGGCATCATAGACTCCAATATGGAGCACGTGATCAACCTGTCGCAGCCGGCAGACATGTATCTGTACAACTACCTGAAACTGCAGAAGCTGCTGCCGCAAAACCCACAGATACGCACTGTGGTGATAGGGTGCGCGGGCCACAACATACAGCAGTTCTGGTCTGATGTTTTCCTTACCAAACAAGGCTTCACACAAGCCAAGGTGCAGAACTACTACCACCTGCTAAGCGCCGCAGACATGTCCTACCTTCTTTACCACAGTCCGGAGCAGGTAATAAAAGGCGTAGTGGGCCTGCCGAAGTTAAAGACGCCCTATCTGCTGAAAATCGTCAGACACCAGCCGGTGACCCTTGAACAACTGAAGATCGGCGGGTACGCTTTTCATGATGACAAGCTGGACCTGAACAAGAACCGCGCTGACGTGGAGAAGCTGAACAGAAAAGGAACCGATCAACTGGCCTTGTGGACCTGGCACATTGACTATCTACACAAAATAGTGAACCTCTGCAAGAGCCGCGGGGTGAACGTGATATTTGTGCGAACACCCGAACACAAACTGTTTCCGAAGCCTATAGAACCGGAATTTCAGAGGTTCCTGAAACGTGAATTCCCTGAAGTGCCATTTGCCGACTTCATAAAGATGGACCTCCCCGATTCCTGCTTTGCAGATCTGGATCACCTTAATTACTATGGCGCCAAAGTCTTCAGCGATTCGTTCGCGCACTTCGTCGAAACGCTGCGATAATTACGGAAGACCGTTAAAATAACGGGGGTTGGACAAATGAAAATAAACTCTAATTTTGTGCCACACACCATTTGTTTGCTATTACCTGTACGTTATCATGCCACACCCCTCTAAGATGTTGAAACAATACCTGCCCGCACTCATGTTGTTATTGCCCGCCAGTGTGTGGGGCAAGGCAAAAAAAGACACAATCACCACCAAACAGGGAGTGGAGATATTTGTAAAGAGCGATCAGTCGAAAAAGCTGAAGATCATTGCAGAACTACAACTTTTGAACGCCGAAGCAGGGGCGAGCGACTTTGCCCGCATAGGGGCCGGATTCAATGCCGACTATATTCACCGCAAGTACTTCTCGGCCAACGCCAGTTACAAGACCACTTTTTACAGCTATTTGCAACAAAGCGAGGCGACAAAAAGCTACAGCGAAACCAACCTGAACCCGTTCAGTGCAGGCAGCGCGGGTGTGCGCCTGCACATAATGGACGGCAAAGGCTGGGAGCGCCGCAAGATGGTGCTTGATGCCTTTAAAGAACTGGACAACAAAGGCCAACGTCGCACCACCATGCGGTTTACTAAGGCGCGCTTTCCGTGCCGCCGCATATTCGCGGTGAGGGGCGGCGGCTACTACAGCACGGCACCCATCTCGACAAATATGACAGCGGATATCTTCAAGCCACTTGAGAAGGGATCGCTGACCACCACTGATGGCACTGTGTTTGGCAACGACTACTACACCAACACGCGCACTATGGGCTTCTATGGCGGGCTTACCAGGCTCACGCATATGAAGATGAAGACCACCAGCACCATCAACTGGTTTGAAGGGGAGGCCAAACAAACGGCCATCTTCAAAGAGGTGTATGCCGACGTAATATTTGCCAACACCACCATAGACCCCATTCTGGTGAAGGGCAAAGAATATGCCATAACGCCCAATGCCCCCGGCAGCTTCAGTCTGAATGATATAGGCTGGCGCATAGGTGGCCGGCTGATATCGACCCGTAAGCGGGTGAACATGGGCACCAGCTATGAGCTGGGTAGCCGCCCGGGCCTCAAACAAAGGGGCGCCTATCTGGCCATCGGGATAACGCTGGCGTGGGTAAAGTAATTTTCGGAACTGAAAGAATATGTAACTTTAATTCCGCAATCCGATAACCTTCAAATTATCAGCCTTATGAAATGGTACATCATCGCCATCAAAAAATATGCAACCTTCACGGGACGCGCCCGCCGCAAGGAATTCTGGATGTTTGTCCTTTTCAATATCATCTTCGGCATTGTGGTGAAGCTATTGGATGATATTTTCGGGCTGAGTTTTGATAAATCGGGGATGATGAACGGCGGTGTGCTGAATATGCTTTACAGCTTGTTTATCCTTGTGCCGACGCTTTCGATAACGGTGCGCCGGTTTCATGATATCGGTAAAAGCGGATGGATATACTTCCGGTTTTTACTCACCTCTATCATTGCCACTATCATCTGGATCACCATTATCGTAGTGAAGCTGGTACAAGCCGGTATATCGCTTGATCCGGAGGACATTGACTTTACCGTGCTGAAACCTGCCATTGTACCAACGCTCGTTTACGGTCTCATACTGTTGGTGGTGGGTGTGTGGTCGCTTATACTTATGGTGCGCGACAGCCAACCGGGCACCAACAAATATGGCCCCAACCCTAAGGAAGCTGAAGACTTCGTTCAGGTGTCCGAATAATAAACGGGCAGACTTCCCAAGTGCGCAATTTTTTTGTTTGCTTCCCACTTCGGCGGGCAGGTTTTATGTAATTCGTTGATTTTCAATGAACGGCCCCTGCGCAGAGGGTTGGTCTACTTGGGAAAACTTCCGATTTACTTCCCCAAAACTTCTCACCTGCCTAGTCGGCAGGCAGGCTTACTTCCCAAAAACTTCCCACTTGCTTCCCACTTGCTTCCCAAAACCTGCGCAGTTCTGCGCAGGCTGAGAAGTAAATTATTTCCGCAATATGACCCGTTAACCGACATTTTTCTCATCTATACATCAAGTTACTACCACCCGGCAAACTGAGCAAAAGAAAGATCTATGATAGTGCGATTTCTGTAGTGTCATAGAAATTTGCCGGGGGGAACAATAGTGGCGTTGATTGCTGTTTGTCTGAATGACGGATAAATTTCGATTACTCAGATTTCACGGAGTGTTTTTATATAAACCTGCCTGCGATAGACGAGTCGCGGATTAATTGAGACTGCACAGATTATGGATTGTCCGAACTAAGATTGATAAGATATGAGGATGGTAGGATTTTGGACTGTGTGGACTTGTTAATTGACATTGAAAAGATGAACAGATGTATCGCAAACGAAAAACCTGGACAAGTGAGAAATTCTTATCTTTATGTACAAGTGCACTTCATTGACAACTTGAGCATAAACCGACTTTATCGTCAAAAATGAGAACATTCCTTTTCTTATTATTTTTTTCTAATTCTTGCATTTCATATTGTCAGTTATCTTCTGACTCTTTGATGAGGATCTGTCTTGCTAACTACTACCTCGAAAAAAATGACGATTTTACATCAGGTCATTGTTTCAATAGTAAACTATACAAGCGAGTGTCATTTGGTGACTATTTTGATTGTTACAATGTAATTGAGATTTATGAACTGACTGAGATATTGACACACAATCTATCAAATCCATCAATAATTGATACATCATATTATGTAAGCAGGGAGTGTGCTAATGCGATTTATTTAGTAAATAGTGAGGACGGTCAAATAATTTCCCCACGTGGATACGACACTTTTAATGAGATAATTAATTCTTGCTACAGAAAGGTTAGCAATCTTGAGAAGTGCTATTTGTATCTTTTATTTAACCAATTAACAGACGGTGGTTTTATTAACAAGCGAGGCTATTCGGCTTATAATGAATTTGGAAATTCACTATCCGCGATAAGTGCTTTGCTATTTAACTGTTCACCTCAATCAAAAACTATTCCATGCTGGTTTTATGAGAAAGCTGACAATGAGATGAAAAAATCGGACGTAAATTGTATAAAATTGTTCACGTGCGCAAACCGGTCGAAAGATTATTTTGCATGTGGCTACACATTTATATTTGACACTAGTAACAATATATCAGAAATAAGGACGGAGTATTTTAATTAAGTTCTCTGAGTTAATACGCTATTTGATTAGCGGGCAAATTTTGAAAGGCATCCCAAATACATTCATAATAATCAAGACAAGACGCCACCATTTACATTTTTCAATAGTGGTTTTACAAATAGTGTAGGATGAGGCAGGAACAATAATGGACAGACTGCAGTTATGTCTGAATCACGGAATAAATTTGGATTACTCAGATTTCACGGAACTCCGGTCGAAGTAAGGTTTTGTTTTGTTTAGATAGGATGTGAAAGTATATCGCACGAATACCACTGCAATTAAGGGTACAGTTATGCTGCCTGATAGAGCACCTTCCCTACCCTATCTATGTGCGCACGAACATCGGGGTTGGCTATAGAGTTATAGTTCTGAATATCAAATTTGTACAACATTCCTAGTTGTTCGAGCGCAGTACCTATCTCCAGCAGATCGTTCAGCCTGAGGTTGTCGCCCACAATTGCCAGATCGATATCAGAACCAGGTTTATACCTTTCCATTGCCCGAGACCCAAACAATATCACCTTCCTCACCTGAGGAAAAGACACAAAAACATGTCTCACATGTTGAAGATCATCTGACCGGAGTCCGTATTCCATTATTGAAATGTTGTGTTTTGGTGACCACTCTCTTCGCTTTCCAATGTAGCCTGGAGATCTGCTAGGAGTGAGAAAAACTTCTCAACAACGCTTGTTGCTATTTCATCGGCAGTGTCACTATTGTAAGTATGAGAGGTAAGCTCTCTGGATTTTTTCATATTACGCCACCCCTTCTCATCGTTTATGTACCCGTCTTTCAAAGATTGCTCCAATACCGGATTGGGGCCCACTATGTCGGTATAACCTTTGTACACAAGCAGATCCTGCAGCGTCTTCCATGCTAATTCAAAGGTGTATTCAAATCTTTGAATCAGCCCCTCCTTCTCAAGTTCCGAAAGTGCAGTTAAATCAGCACCCTTTGCCACCTCACCCAATTTTGCCAGCGCCTTCTTATAGTTGCTGAACCGTTGTATCCACCTGATATCCTTTTGATCCATTATTGAAGGAATTGACTGTAAAATACTAATTTTTTCATATGATTTAGTGTTACTTTACCCACCCCACCCTTCTCTGTCGAGGCTGCGGTATTGGATGGCCTCAGCGAGGTGCTCGGGACGTATGTCGGGGCTGGCGGCGAGGTCGGCGATGGTGCGGCTCACTTTCAGTATACGGTCGTAGGCGCGGGCGCTGAGGTTCAGTCGGTCCATGGCGGTCTTGAGCAGGTTGTGGCCCACAGGGCTTATCTCGCAAATGTCTTTCAGCAGCTTGCTTCCCATCTGTGCATTGGCATAGATGCCGGTGTGTTCTTCAAATCGTTTTGCCTGTATCTCGCGCGCGGCTATGACACGGGTGCGCACATCGTCGCTGTTCTCGCTGGTCTTTTGCGACGTGAGTTCGCTAAACGGAACAGGGGTGACTTCAACATGCAGGTCTATGCGATCGAGCAAGGGGCCACTGATCTTGTTGAGGTAGCGCTGCACCATGATGGGCGAACAGGTACACTCCTTTTCAGGGTGATTGAAGTAGCCACAGGGGCATGGGTTCATAGACGCTATGAGCATGAAGCTGGCCGGGAAGTCTATACTTACCTTGGCGCGCGATATGGACACGCGGCGTTCCTCCATAGGCTGGCGCATTACCTCGAGTACGGTGCGTTTGAACTCGGGCAACTCATCGAGAAAGAGTACGCCGTTGTGAGCCAGTGATATCTCGCCGGGCTGCGGTATGCCACCGCCGCCAACAAGTGCGACATCGCTGATGGTATGATGGGGGCTGCGGAACGGTCGCTGCGCCACCAGCGATGTATTGCCGGGAAGCTTGCCTGCCACGCTGTGGATCTTGGTGGTCTCGAGTGCCTCGTGCAGCGTGAGGGGTGGCAGAATGGTGGGTAGCCGCTTGGCCAGCATGGTCTTGCCGGCACCGGGCGGACCTATGAGGATGGCGTTGTGCCCACCGGCCGCGGCAATCTCCAGCGCGCGCTTCACGTTCTCCTGGCCCTTAACGTCGTTGAAGTCTATTTCGAAATGGCTTTGCGCATCAAAGAATTCTTCGCGGGTGTTTACCTTGAGAGGCTCCAGCACCAGCTTGCCGGTGAAGAAGTCTATGACCTCGCTAATGTTCTCAACGCCATATACATCGAGATTGTTGACGAGCGCGGCCTCGCGGGCATTCTCTTTGGGAACGATGAGTCCTTTGAATTTTTCGGCACGCGACTGTATTGCTATGGGCAGTGCTCCTTTTATGGGTTTGACAGTGCCATCGAGCGAGAGCTCGCCCATGATGACGTAGTCGTGCAGCTGGTCTTGTGGTATCTGTGCGGTGGCCGCAAGGATGCCGAGTGCAATCGGGAGGTCGTAAGCGGCGCCGGCCTTCTTGATATCGGCGGGGGCCATGTTGATGACGATGCGGGCACGTGGCCTGTCGAACCCGGAGTTCTGAATAGCAGAAATGACCCTGTCGGTGCTTTCCTTAACCGCATTGTCGGGCAGGCCCACAATGAACACACCTATGACACCACCGGGGGTGTCTACCTCTACCGTGATGGTTTTAGCATCTACTCCGTAAACCGCGCTGCCGAATAACTTAACTAACATAACCTGCCTGCCGAATTAAAATTTTGATCGAGTAAATGTAAGAAAACGGTCCGTGTGCGAAACGGCGCCTACCTGCATGTTGCACTATTACGGATGGGAAGCTCATGCACGAGAGGGATTGAACTGTTTCATGGAGTTGTTACACAGATGTTTTGCAAAAGTAGCGAGCACTGGGCAGAAATGACCAGGTACAGGGTGGAAGATATCCACAAAATATGTGATGGGGGAGGATTGGAATTGGGCGGCATCAAGGTGAATACGTTCAGAGAACGGGTTTGATCCTAGTTCCGGTTCACCCCTGCGGGAAGAACCGGAACAACGTGCGCCAGAGGTGGTTAACGGGCGTTACAAACGCCACACCGCAGGATCCTCGTTACAAACGAGGACCAGAGTGGGGCGCAGCTATCTCCAGCGCGCGCTTCACGTTCTCCTGGCCCTTAACGTCGTTGAAGTCTATTTCGAAATGGCTTTGGGCGTCAAAGAATTCTTCGCGGGTGTTTACCTTGAGGGGCTCCAGCACCAGCTTGCCGGTGAAGAAGTCTATGACCTCGCTAATGTTCTCAACGCCATATACATCGAGATTGTTGACGAGCGCGGCCTCGCGGGCATTCTCTTTGGGCACTATGAGTCCTTTGAATTTTTCGGCACGCGACTGTATGGCTATGGGCAGTGCTCCTTTTATGGGCTTGACAGTGCCATCAAGCGAGAGCTCGCCCATGATGACGTAGTCGTGCAGCTGGTCTTGTGGTATCTGTGCGGTGGCAGCAAGGATGCCGAGGGCTATGGGGAGGTCGTAGGCGGCGCCGGCCTTTTTGATGTCGGCGGGGGCCATGTTGATGACGATGCGGGCACGCGGCCTGTCGAACCCTGAGTTTTGAATGGCGGAAATGACCCTGTCGGTGCTTTCCTTCACTGCATTGTCGGGCAGGCCCACAATGAACACGCCGATAACACCACCGGGGGTGTCTACCTCTACTGTGATGGTCTTAGCATCTACTCCGTAAACCGCGCTGCCGAATAACTTAACTAACATAACCTGCCTGCCGAATTAATGTTTTTGATTGCGTAAATGTAAGAAAACGGGCCATGTGCGAAACAGGTGCCTGTCTGCATGCTGCACTATTGCGGATGGGGAGCTCATGCACGAGAAGGATTGAACTGTTTCATGGAGTTGTTGCACAGATGTTTTGCAAAAGTAGCGAGCAAGGGGCAGAAATGACCAAGTACAGGGGGGAAGATATCCACAAAATATGTGATGGGGGAGGGAATGAGTTGGGCTGCTTCAAGATGAATACGTTCAGAGAACGGGTTTGATTCTTAGTTCCAGTTCACCCCTGCGGGAAGAACCGGAACAACGTCGTTTTTAACGGGCGTTACAAACGCCACACCACAGGATCCTCGTTACAAACGAGGACCAGAGGGAGCAAAGGAATATTTTTCTATTCTTCAGTCATCCATTTATATTTTTCTAAACAAAAATAATTTATTGGATACGGACGTGGCTTGTAATTATCCGGCAACTTTCCACCCCACGTATCAGCCTCGTCCTTCAGCCTCACACAGTTATACTCAAATCTAATACTGTCTACTTTACCCACATCTTTGATATATAGGTAACGCTCTCCGGACCCAAACAAGCCAGCTGTGTTTTTCTTTTCATTTATGTACATCTGTCTGTCCTTAAGCATCAAAATGTCGAATTTATTATAGTCACAGTATTTATTGAATTCTTCTAACTTTTGAAGTACATAAGTAGCGTTTTCATTTTTGTAAGCTGTAACGTGTAGTATCATTATGTTAATGGCGGCAGGGAAAAAACCAAGTTTATGAAATGTAGGAAATCCATAATTCTCAAACACATTTTTTAAAAACCTGAAGGTACTATCATCTATTGTTTTGTATGCAGAGCTTAGTACATGGATAATACATTCGCGCATAGATGCGTCATCAATCGGAAATAAATCTTCATTACGTATTGCTTGATCAATGGCATGTTGGCTGACAAACATATTGTATAAATCAAAATTAATTTTTTTTCTCTGTTCAAGAATGATTTTATTAATTTTATTGGTATCCATTCTTCTATATATCTCGTTTTCAGTACGTTTTATGCTTTCTACCTCATGTCCTGATTCTATTGCCTTTTCATACCACACTATAGATGAATCATATTGTTTCATTTTTTTGAAACGTTGAGCTAATATCCAATAATAGTCTGCTGCTTTTTCGGGTTCCAGAAAGGATACAGCATCTTTTAGCGTTGTTATACCTCGGTTAGAGTTGGTGTCATTAATAGATAGCTGATATAAACGTTCAAAACAATCGCATTTCGACTGGCAATATCCATTAATTGAAATGATACATAAAAAGGCAGCGATTATTGTTTTCATGACATCTTCTTTTATTTTTCATTCGGTAACAACAGAAGAGCAATTCCTTTATAATTATCAAGTAACCAAAACTGCAGAAAAATATCTTTTCTATAATTTATAAAGCCACATGCCGGGTCAAGGACATAGAAAATATCACATTCAATTTTATATAAAATTACATAATGGCAACGAAAATGCAAAATACAAGGTAAAGGCACCGAGCACAGTTTATTCAGATCAATCAATACAGAAATAGTAGCATAACCACACCGCGGGATCTGTCCCGAAATAACCGGGACTGGCAATTACAAACGATGACAAAAAGGGGACCTGCGGAATTCACCCCAGCGGGAAGAACCGGAACAACGTGCCTCGCGTGGAATTGTCTGAACTAGGATTGATAAGATGCAGGGATAATAGGATGTGGATTGTGTGAAACTGCCTGCGGGTTGTCCGAATCTGCCTGCGGCCGGCAGGCGCCATACCGCGGGATCTGTCCCGAAATAACCGGGACTGGCAGTTACAAACGAGGACCAGAGGGTCATCTTTTTAAGTATCGCTCTTCAAAACGACTTACTTCAGTTTGATAATCTACTAAAGGCATTACTCTTGCCTTTTCTATCAACTCCGGTTGGAGTTTCCCAATCGCCTTGCATTCTTCTTTAGTGAGCTTCTTTTTGACTCCGCGGATCATCTCATCGTAAGTATACCAATTAACTGTAGCTACCCATTTTTTGTATTCTTGATTATTAGGTTTTCTAAAGATAATGTGTAGAGAACTCCCTTCCAAAGATCCAGAAAACCATCCCGATCCACATTTAAGTATACTCGTCTTTCTTCCTATATAAAGATTTTCGTCTACTCGTTTTAGGGTATCAATTTTTCCGTAATCATGATATCCGAGGCGGTCTTTACCAACCATTTCTTCGAAATAGGCTATTGAATCTTGGAATACAAGATAATATCGTTGTGAGTTTTCTGCAGCCCACAATGAATGCATTGCAGAATACCGTTGACCCAGCACACGACTTTGCGCGACAACCACAAGTAACACCACTAAGAAAAGCCTCATATAAAGAACATTTTTGGTGATAAGTCAGATAGTAAATGTACGAAAACCGAGGGATTTAAATTAGGCAATTCAATTTGTAGCGGTCGTTTACATCGCCCTTCGACGGGGCTCACGGTGACATAAATTTATTTAGGGTGACATTATTATAATTAACGGTTATGGTTCGGCGGTGCACAAAAAAAAGCTGCAATTTTCGTTGCAGCTTTTGGGGTAAATGGATCGTATTTATTCTATTTGAGGGTAAGATGGGCAAAACTATTGGCCTGCTCACCTTGCCTGATAGAATTGTAGGTAGGGATGATGTAGCGCGCGCTGTAATCGTTGTCTGAAATGAACTTCAGTACATACTCAACCGCGAAGGCAGGATCATTCTTTTTACCTACTATCAGGTATTCGAGATAGAACAGACAGATACCGGAATCGAATGATCCGCCATTGTCTTTACCTATCCACTTCTCGGCAAACGCCACTATGTCTTCTTTGTTGTCGGTGATCTTTTCTGTAAGCTGCTTCAGGGTGAATACCTTGAGGAAGCGCAGACGGTCCACATCACCCTCAATGTCTATTTCTTCATTGATCTTGGCACCTGCGCGCTCAGCGATCATAGCATCCACCTCTTTCACCAGCGGACTTGTACGCACGAATTCCTTCAGCGATGCTTCGGTCATCTGGGCGTTCTCGTCCATGTTCAGTGCCGCTTCAGCTTTTTCAGGCTTTGCAGCTGGTGTGGCAGGCACTACCGGCGCTTCAACAGCACGGTCCATAAGGCCGTTCACATTCATGTTGAATGTCTCGATGTTGTCGATATTCAGCGCCACTGCCTCGGGAGCGGCTACTTCAGGTTTTGCCGCAGGTACTTCGGCTGCCGGCGTTTCCACCTCAGGAGAGAACAGATCGAGGTATTTATCTTCAACACCGTTCTTGTTTTCAATATTATTAACGTCCATGGCCAGGGCATTGAAGCTATCAACGCTCATGTCCATAGAAGTAAGGTTATTTTTTCCGGGCTCTGCAGGTGCAGGAACCGCCTCGATAACCGGAGCCTGAGCTACGGGTTCGGGTTGTGGTGCCGGCTGAGGAGCAGGTGGGGTGTATGGCTGCGCGGGCGCGGTGTGCATGTCGCGTGCCACAGTAGGTATTGGCGGCACTACGGCAGGCTGCTGCTGCTGCGGTATTTTATTGGCGGCGTTATCGCGGATCTTGATGAACTCGATATCGGCCATTTCAAGGAACGCACCAACACGGTAGAAATCGCAACGAATGTTCTCTGGAAGCGTGGGGTTACCATTGCTCAGGCCCTTTTGCATAGCGGTGTACACATCCTGAAGGATAGATGACACGCGGATCTCGAATTTGTGGGGGTTGAGTATCTTATATTCCGGCAGATCGAGCCTGTTGGGCTTCAGACCAGCCTGGAAAGTTTGGCCGGCAGAGGTAAAAGAATCGGGTGTGCGCTCGTCCTGAATAACACGAAGATCGAATTCGTTGTTGAGCAGTTGCGTTACTTTACCAATGGTGTCTTCAAAAAAGCCAACAACCCGCACAACGGGGATGTTCACTTTTTCTCCGTAGGCGTTCAGCTGGGTCTCTAACTTGGAGTCAATGAGGTAGCATGGTACACTGTGGTACGAAACCAACTGTTTTACCAACTCCTCCATTTTCCCAAGAAATGCAGTGTTCCTAGTCATAGTAATTTAGTTTTTTAGCGTAGGGAGTCATTGCATAAGTGCAACAACTGTGCCACAATATTACGCACAATCACAGGTCCGGAACATATAGTAAAAGGGGTTTAACTTTGGTTTAGGTGATGGTTAACAAATAGATAACAGGTCATTTGCTAACGGTTAAGGGCGCAAACACGAAACCCACACACATGCGGGTATAAAAAACATTAAACGTGTTAATTATCAACCCTTTATGCCGTTCGGATACCAAATATCCTTCCATTGCTGAGGGGTAAGAGCGGCTTCGGCAGTGAAGTTGCCAATTTTGGTGCGACGGAGGGCTGTAAGGTGGCCTCCGCACCCTAATGCGGCACCAAAATCGTTGGCGAGCGAGCGTATGTAGGTGCCTGTACTGCACATAACGCGGAAATGGACTTCCGGATTTCGGAATTCGGTGATCTCGAACTCCCCGATAGTCACCGGACGGGCCTCCAAAACCACCTCTTTACCGGCACGGGCAAGGTCGTAAGAACGCTTACCGTCTTTTTTAATAGCAGAATGGATAGGTGGCACCTGCATGATGTCGCCGGTGAATTGTTTTGCTGTTTCCAGCAGTTGCTCCATAGTAACGTGGTCGCACGGCTTGTGGCTATGCGGCTGGCTCTCGAGGTCGTATGTATCGGTAACGGCACCGAGGTGAATGATGCCGGTATATTCTTTAGGGAGCTGCTGGTAGCCGGAGATAGAGGTGGTCATTTCGCCGGTGCAGCAGATGAGCAAACCTGTGGCCAGGGGATCGAGAGTGCCGCAGTGACCTATCTTGGCCTTTGTGGCTACCTTAATGGCGTTTACCGCATCGAAAGAGGTCCATTTATAGGGCTTATCTATGAGTATGACGCCACCTTTTCTGAGCTCGGCTATTGTAGGTCTGTTCTGCATTGCGGCGCAAAGGTAGGAAATTGAGAGCGCCCGCCTACGCTGAAAAAAGCTTCGGCGGGTGAAAGAGCGGGAGCGGAGAGCGAGGGGAAGAGAGACGGCAGGGGCAGATGGCAGGGTATGTGAGTGTGGGTGTGAGAGCAAGTACGCCCGCCTTCGCTGAAAAAGCTTCGGCGGGTGAAAGGAGAGAGCGAGAGCGGAGAGCAGAGAGCGAGAGGAACAGAGACGGCAGGGGCAGAAGGCAGATGCCGGGTGAGGGTGCTCGCGTGAGCTCTGAGACCTTCTACTTTTCGTAGCATACCTGGGAATGAGCCACGCGACCGGGTAAGGGAGGGGTGCGCTTGCGCACTGCTACGCGCACGGTGACGGCAACAGGAAACTGCTGCTTTATGCGGCTGTGTATGTCGAACACGACGGTCTCTAACAATTCGTGGGGGCCGGCAAATACGTCGGAGACAATGGTGTGCACCTCGGCATAGTCGACAAACGGCCAGGGCTGCTCATCGGGCAGGGAGATGTCGACATCGGTCTCGAATGTGTTGCCGGTGATCTTTTCTTCGGGATATAACCCTATGGGTGCTTTGATAACAATGCCGTGAAGCGATACTGATAACATAGAATGGTTTTACCCTGCTAATTAGAAGTAGTATACATGAGGACATTGCTAACGTGCACGCCAAGTGAACAGCCCACGCTCGGTGAACTGATAAGGACTGATGCTGCCGCCAAAGGTCTGCAATGTCTTGCGCACCTGGTGGCGGGTATTGCCGGGGCAATAGAACATCATGAAACCTCCGCCACCTGCACCTGATATCTTACCTCCGGTGGCACCGGCATGCAGGGCAGCCTCGTAAATAGCATCCATAGCATCGTTGGATATGCCCTTGGCCATCTGTTTCTTATAACGGAAACCATAGTCGAGGATATGGCCAATGTCGTGGATGTTACCCTTCAGCATGGCCTCCTTCATCATTTGTGCCTGCTCTTTCAGCTGGTGCATGGCATCTATAGACTGTTGGTTCTTGTCTGTCACGTTCTTACTCTGCGCCTCTATGATGGTAGAGGACAGGCGGCTGGTTGCTGTGAAGTACAGCAACAGGTTATTTTCAAGTTCGTTGAGATACTCGGGTTTTATGCGCAGCGGATTGACAATGACCTTGTTGCCATCATAGAACTCCATGAAGTTAACACCGCCGAAAGTAGCGGCATACTGATCTTGCTTGCCGCCGGCCATTGCCAGCTCCACCCGCTCAATATCGTAAGCCATCTGGGCTATATCATACTCTCCCAACGGCAGGTTCAGCCATTCAGCAAAGGCACCTATAATGGCAACCACCAGTGTAGATGAGCTGCCGAGCCCCGAACCAGCAGGTGCATCGACTGAAGTAGTGATGCGGAAACCGGAAGGAACAGGCCCATATTTGGCAACAAGGTGATTGTAGACCCCGGTGGCCAGGTCGAGGCTGCCGTCGATAGGCAGTTCGTCGGCCAGCTCATAAGCTACACTCTCGTTCCTGTCGAGCGCTTCGATAATGACCTGCGGCACTACCAGCGGCTCGATGGTAGCTGACGCGTACAACGAGATAGTAGCATTAAGAATGGCACCTCCGTAGAGATCGCAATATGGGCTGACATCTGTGCCACCTCCTGCCAGACCGATGCGCAGGGGGGCTTTACTCCTGAAGATCATAATACAAACGCTAAGTTATAGAATATTGAGGTGCGAAGGTGCTTTGATGGTCCTGCGCACTTTGGCGGTTGGGTAAGGTGCTGATGAAACCACAAAAAAACACCCGACCTATGCCGTAACGGAAGAGATCGGGTGGTTATTGTTGTAATAGATTTCTTATGACTCCGGATTCAACACAGAAATGAACTTCGCTCTGTCGGTGAGACCAAGTAAAGCAGCCTTGCGGATATCGTCGGCAGAAAGTGCATTAAGGTACTTTTCGTAGTTCAGCACACGATCCCTGCTACGACCCCAAATGAGCACACGCTCCATCTTGTCGTTCCAGAAGCTGTTTTCCTTTGAATCGGTGATATACTTCTCCCTCCATTGGCTTTTCACTTTGTCCACGTCCTTCTGGCTGGGCCCCTGTGCCAGAATAGCTTTTATCTCCTTGTCGGTTGCTTCGAGCAACTTGTCTACATTCTCAGGGCCACAAGGCAGTTGCAGCTGAATAGAATAATGCTCGTATGGCTCGCGGGTAAGTTGACCACTGAAACCGCCGCCATAGATGGCCCCCATCTTCTCGCGCATTTCTTCTATGACACGGATGTTCAATACTTCGCCGAGTGCAGCCATAGACATCTCCATGTCTTCGCTGTACGGCATTTGTCCGGAGAAGACGCCGAAGATCATACTTTGTTTCTCCTTGCCTTTCCTGACAGAAAGTTGTTTTCCTCCAACAGGGCGGAGACCATTGTCAAGATATTCGGCCGTTCCGGGCGATGAAGGGAGACTACCGAGGTACATCTCTATGAGTGGCAGGGCTGTTTTGGGGTCCACATTGCCGGTGATAAAGAAATGATAACCACCGCCGGAAGTGAACTCAGCATTGTAAATAGCCAATGTTCTGTCGAGGTCTATATTATCGTAGTCGGCAGCCTTGGGGAATACCATTGGTGCACGCGGGTTGTTGGCATACAATGCCTTGATAGTGGTATCGAAGAAAGCTACCCGTGGATTGGCCATGATGAACTGCAACATAGACTTCTGCTTATCTTTATAAGCGGTAAACAGCTCAACATCTTTGCGCGGCTGCGTAAGCTGCAGGTAAATTACCTGCATGAGGGTCTCGAAATCCTTTACAGTTGTGGCACCCGATATGCCTGAGCTATATTCACTCAATCTCAGATCAACTTTTACAGTCTTTCCTGCGAGTGCTTTCTCCAGGTCGGATGGAGTGAATGTACCTATACCCATGGCCGGAATCAACTCTCTGATGAACTGGTAATTGCTGCGGTCCTGCGGACCATACTTATTGGTACCACCCTTCTTAGTGCCCCTCACCAGTATCTCGTCGCTTTTGAAGTCGGTGGACTTTATTGTCACTTTCACACCGTTGCCCAAAGTATAAGTAGTGGCATTGAAACCATCCTCAGGAGCCTGAGATACGATGAGGCCCGGCTCGGGCTTCTTTGTAATAAGTGTGGTTGCTACGGCTTTCTGTTCTGCATTTGCCACATCTTTAGACAGCGCTTTCGCCGTCATCGAAAGAAGGTCTTTGTCTGACGGCAATTTCAGCTCCGCTTTTTCCGGAGCCGTAACGAGCGTGAATGTGTTATTGTCGGAGAGATACTGCCTGATCGCGGTGCTCACTTCTTCTGCCTTGATACCGGGCAACATTGATTTTGCATATGCGTATTCGTTTTCTATGCCCGGATATGGCTCGTTGTCAAGGAATGCGCGAATGTACTCTTCAACAAAGTCTTTGCTATCGGTGGTCTTGCGTTCGTTATAAGCGCGCTCCATTCCGGCCAAAGCGTCCTTTTTTGCTATTTCCAGTTCGCTTTCGGCAAAGCCATATTTGCGTGTACGCACCACTTCGTCTGCTACAGCGCCGAGTGCCTTTTCCAGACCACCAGCCATGAACAGAGCATATACAGTGAGGTTCTCATACCCATGGATCATGTCGTTGAAATCAATGCCGGCAAACGGGAACGGTGGTTTGCTGCTTTGTGCAAGATCAGAAAAGCGGCGGTTGAGCATCTGTATACCTAACTGACGCACCATATTTTCTCTGTAATCTCCTATAGTTTTCTCGTCAGTCTTCTTCACGTAGGGGAAAGACAACATGAGCATGGAGTTGGTTGCTTCTTTATCGGTAACCACCATTGCATCGGCAGACTTGCGGGGAGCGATGTCCACGTAGGTGCGCGGGCGGGCATTGGCAGGGTTGGTGAGGCTGGCGAAGTGTTTGGTGATCATAGATTTTGCAGTGGCTACGTCTATATCACCGACAACCACCACAGCCTGGAGGTCGGGGCGGTACCAGTCGCGGTAAAAGCTACGGATGGTCTCGTATTTGAACGACTTGAGTATCTCGTCTTTTCCTATCGGGAGGCGCTGAGCATATAACGACCCCTCGGCAAGTTTAGGGAAGTACTTTTTCAGCATGCGGTCATCGGCACCCTTTCCAAGGCGGCTCTCTTCCAGCACCACGCCACGCTCGTCATCTATATCCTTATCGGTGAGCAATGCATTGTGCGCCCAGTCTTCGATGATCTGGAAACCTTTTTCGAGGTTGCCCGGCTTGTCTGTCGGGATCGGCAGGATGTAGACTGTCTGGTCGAAAGAAGTATAGGCGTTGAGGTCGGCACCAAACTGTACACCAATTGACTGCAGGTAACTTACCAGTTCATTCTTCTGGAAGTTCTTGGTTCCATTGAAGTTCATGTGCTCCATGAAGTGGGCAAGACCTTGCTGATCGTTATTCTCAAGAATGGAACCGGCCTTGACTACCAGCCGGAGCTCCACCTTATTGGCCGGCTTCTTGTTGGTGCGTATGTAATAAGTGAGCCCATTGTCCAGCTTTCCGGTCACTACATCGGGGTCGGTAGGAATGGGAGACTTGAGGTCCTGCGCCAACGACGCAAGGGACAAAAACAATAGGGCAATAAAACCGCTGAATCTGCGGCGGGCAGGTGCACTTTTTAGGAACATAAATGAATTATTTGGATAAAGGTAGGAAATAATGACCTATCTTTTCGAAACCGGAGTGTCACAGTTGACTCCCTAAGACGGGCAGGTGACTCCCCTATTCCGGCGTTTGACGAATTTCCTGTTCTCCGTCCCGATCGCGCTTCAGACATTTGTATCAGAAAAGAAAAGGAAAATGAAAAAACACCTCTCCGTACTGGCAATTACCTATGCAGTGGTTCTGGGTGTGAACCTGTTTGTCAACTATGGCTATTATATGTCGGGGGGCAGCTGGCATTATAGCGTCCTCTTTTCGCTTTCGCTTGCAACAATGGGTGCGCTGGGCGGCACTACTTTTCTGACCAGAATATTTGAGTCGCTCAACTGGAGCAAGCAGCCGGTTGTATCCTTCGGGATAGGCGTTTCGATGCTGGCAGTATATGGCGGCCTCATTATGTTCGTGGCCATGAAAGCCATGGTACTGATGGGCTATGCCGAACCGGGCATAGATACCTACAGAGAGAACATGATGTACTCTGCACTCTTTTCTATGATCGTGGGGCTCATTGTATCAGGAAAGCACTTTGTTGTGAGCCTGCAGCGGAGCACGATTGAGAATGAGCGGATGAAGCAAGAAATGATCCAGAGCAAGTACGAGATCCTGAAGAATCAGGTGAACCCACATTTCCTATTTAATGCGCTCAATACCCTACCCGGACTGATCAAAGAAAACCCTGACAACGCTGTTGCATTTGTTGAGCAAATGGCCAGAGTAATGCGTTATTCCCTTCAGCATCAGGATGAGCAAATCGTGCAACTGGCAACTGAACTGCAAGTTGCCGAATCCTACCTTTTCCTGCAAAAACAACGATTCGATGATAAACTTATCGTTGAGATAAACGTCAGTGCAGCAGCACAGGCAAGCAGCATTGTGACACACGCGCTGCTACTTGTTGTGGAGAATGCGATAAAGCACAATGAAATATCAAAAAAACACCCGCTGAAGATCAGCATATCAGACGATACTGACACACTAATAGTAACTAACAACTACAACCCCCGCCCGGCTCCGGAGACATCAACCGGACTCGGACTCAGCAATATCCGGAACCGTTATGCACTGATCACAGGACAAGTGGTGCCGGTGATGCAGACGGATGAGGAGTTCCGGGTAGCGCTTCCCCTACTATAGAAAGGAAACACATTCTTTACCAACAAAATGATACAACCACATGGAACTGTATAAGGGACTTCTATTGCTGCATATTGCAGCAGGCACTGTGGCACTTCTTTGCGGTGCCGCAGCACTAATGGCCGTGAAAGGACGAAAAGGTCATAAACAGACAGGAAAAGTGTACAACAACTGTATGTATGTGGTAGGGCTCTCAGCTCTGGTGATGACCATTCTCAGATTCAACCCCTTCCTCTTGTCCATTTCTGTCTTTACACTTTACCTCACCTTCTCGGGTATGCGTGCCATGCAATACTGGCGTGAGGGACGGGCAACGCTAACGCTTCGCGAGAAACTTCCGTACTTACTGGCTGCTGCCACTGCACTGTTCATGATCTTATATCCGATTGCGTTAATGGTGATGGCCAGGTCTGCCTTTGTGCCTGTGTTGAGCGTCTTCGGTGGCATCATGTTGGTTCTTTCTCTAAAGGACCTGCAACTAATTGCCGATGAAACCACGACCGGCAAACAGAACCGGATATGGCTGATGCAGCATATTGGCAAAATGAGCGGTTCCTATATAGCTGCAATCACGGCGTTTCTGGTCAATAATGTTTCCATAAAGCCTTCGTGGATCGTTTGGATCCTTCCGACTGTTGTTGGTACCGTGCTTACAACATTAGCCACCCGAAAATGGAGCAAAAGACTGGCTAAATCAAGAAAAATCAAGGTGGCTGCTATTCCCGGCATAATGATAACGGTAGTCTTTGCTGTTCCAACCCATGCCGCCCAGCAGGTGCGAGGAGTGGTCTGTAATGAGAAAGGCCAAGCGGTAGCTTATGCCAACGTGGGTATTCAATACTCTACTCTCGGCACGATGACCGACGAACGTGGCGCATTCGTCTTGTTCTTGCCTGACGCTATGCAGCATGACACGATAAAAGTGAGTTGTGTTGGCTACAGCACTGTAATGGAAACGGTTGCTTCATTGAAGCAACGCAAAACTGATACGATCATACTTCGCCAGACCACTACCGGATTGGAGACCGTAACAATTGTTGCCGGCGAAGACAAAAAAATGAAACGCGGTGTTGCCCGAAAACACACACTTATGACGAACAACTTCGCAATCAGCAACAGACCCCGGCAAAATCTTGGAGCAGCCATAGGTGAGCTGATGCGTGTGCAGGGACAAGTCACGCGCGTCAAAGGCGTGCACCTATTTATAGACCGAAACAATTTTGATTCCGTTCTACTGAAAGTCAGTTTCTGCAAGATCGTGAATGGTGTGCCGGGCGAGTGTTTCAATACTGAGAACATTCTATGGCAAATAACGAAGTCGAAGACCGGCTGGATCTATCTGGATGTATCGAAGTATAATTTGGTGAGTGACCGAAATTTCGCGGCAATTGTTGAGTGGGCCGACCACTCAACACGAGGCGCGTTCCTTTCTGTGCCCATTTGTATGCCGGTTCCCGGAAAAGTTCATTATTACCGGTTTGGAAGTCAGGGGATCTGGAAGCGTTACCCGGGAATGGCAACTTCTTTTTATCTTGATCTCGAAAGAGTATCAACGCAACCACAAAATCATGCGATATGAACATCCTGATACTTGAAGACGAGCGCCACGCCGCAAACAGACTGACAGAACTTGTTGCAGCGGTGGCACCGGATGCAACTATAGTTGCTGTAATCGAGTCGGTACAGGAAGCTAGGGAATGGTTGAGCCACCACAGCGCAGACCTGATTTTGGCCGATATCCACCTGAGCGATACACTTAGTCTGGAACTGTTTACAAAGGATGCCATTACTATTCCGGTCATTTTTACAACTGCTTATGACGCGTATGTGTTGCGCGCATTCAAGTTCAATAGCGTTGATTACCTACTAAAACCGATAGACAGAGATGAACTGGCCGCAGCCTTAAAAAAGTTCAGCGCGCAGCATAGTGCTGCAGGAATAGAAAGCCGATTGACCACTCTGCTGCAACAGATGGTGAGCGGGAGGCAGGCGTTCAGATCAAGATTTCTTGTGCGGAGAGGAGAACGGTTGATACCGGTTCCGGTAACAGACGCAGCCTTCATTCGCGCCGATGACAAGCTGACTTACCTCTATACCCGTAACGACCAGCAATACCTCATAGACGAGAATCTGGACACATTGGAAACGCAGTTAGACCATGATTCATTTTTCAGGATCAGCAGAAGCTATATTGCTTCAATAGATTCAATAGAAAAGGTGGTAACGCACCTGAACGGACGACTGAAAGTAGTGATCAGGCACGCCAACGATGATGACATCTTCGTGAGTAAGGCCCGCGCAAATGCATTCAAAAAGTGGCTTGGCAAATAAAGTTATGCGACATCTTCCTTCAGCGGGTTCCGCTGTGTCCATTTGCCACTTTCCATTGAGGAGAAGTAGGAAACAAACCACTTGGTTGCGGCCTCAGGGACACGGAACAAACGGAGGAGATAGTCCTTGCGCACAGCCTTTGCACCCAGGCTGGCTTTTGCATCGAACGAGGTGCGGCCCAGCAGCAATTGCTGCTTGCGTAAGGCAATAGCCCGACCCAAGCCTGAAAAGAGCATGTTGAAGTACAACTGATACTTCGCATTGAGCGACTGACTGTAGCCCACGTAAAAGAGCTCATATCCGGTGGGGGTAACAAACGCGCTGTAGAACGCCACTAGCACATCGCCCTCAAAAAAACCGATGATCTCGAAGTTTTCTTTATACAGTCGCTTCAACTCGGCTATATACCTGCTGCCCGATGTGGTGAACACGAAAGGCTGGTTCTCTATTACCTCTGCAAAAAGCCTGTCGATATAGGGTTGCAAACGGACCAGTTCCTCCTCCGTGATCGGAGCCTGCCTCAGTGTACTGCCTGCGGCAATTATTTTTTGCGCGCGTGCGCGGTATTTACGCGACAGTGCCCCGATATATTGAGACATACACTCCCATGATGAAGGAATGCTCATTTCCATGGCCATGTCTTCCCATGGCATCTGGTAGCCCAGTGTTGCGAGCTTGCGTTGTGTGGCTGCGCCTGCATTTCCTGTTCCGGTAAGGATGACCGCCGAGGCTTCATCACGATCGGCAATGGTATCGGCAATTGATGCCACCAGCTCGAGTGCCTGCCCGGCAGGCAGTTCGCTATGATCATAGCAGAAGCAGGGCATATCGGTGCGTAGCGCATTGCCGGATACTACGACCTTTATGCGGCGCAGATCGAGAAAAAGCCCCAATATATGCTTGACGAAAGTACGCTCGCGATGAAGATTGAAGTTGCGTGCAGTGAGCGTATAGACCTGAAAGGTGCTGAGTAACAACGGACGACCATCTTTGTACACTACCGCATAACGGAAACTTACATCGGGCATAGAACGCTCGGCGGCAGACAGCTGCGCCAGTGCAAGTTCTGATGGCAGGAAGGGGGCCATGCTCTTCAATACAGGCGCCACCTCATCCGCGCTGTTCATGATGACTATAGACGGATCAATTTCCCCCTTCCGGCAGCGCGAAAGAAGGTTCTTTACAAAAACATTTGCAGGACAATTTTCTACAGGTAAATGAGACAGTACAGCTGATCGTCTATGGTTTGTCATTCCATTCAAAATTATTGCAAAAGCGCGGAGAGAAATCTATGGGGCTATAACCAATAGTAAAAAAAAGACCGCATCAGTTTGATGCGGTCAGGGAAATATGATAATTGTGTATTTAGGCGATCTTTTCTACCTGCATGTAGTTGAGTTCCACCGGTGTAGCACGACCGAAGATCTTTACAACCACCTTCAGTTTCTTCTTCTCCTGATTGATCTCTTCCACGGTACCATTGAAGTCGTTGAAAGGTCCGTCAACGATCTTAACGGTCTCACCCACGATATATGGTTCTGCGTAGCTTACACCCTGTTCGCTCACCTCGTCCATCTTACCGAACATCTTGTTCACTTCAGCCTTACGAAGGGCGGTAGGATTCTCTTTACCGAGGAAATGGATAACACCCGTAACGTTTTTTACGGTATGGATGATGTCGTCGGTCAGTTTGCCATCATTAGCTTCGAGGAGAATGTAACCTGGGAAAAGGGTTTTCTCGCGCAGTACTTTTTTGCCGTTCTGCACTTTGAACACTTTTTCTACCGGGCACAGTACCTGAACCACAGAGTTAGACCAATTGTTGATCTTTACTTCCTTATCAAGATACTCCTTCACCTTCCTTTCCTTTCCACTTACCACGCGGATCACGTACCACTTGGTATCAGGAGCCGGTTTCTGGTCCGGAGTAATTACTGCTTCACTCATGGTTTCCATTATTAATTACCGAGTATGTTGTAAACGAATTTCAGAGTAGCCTCTGAAGCGATGTCCATGCCCCAGATCACAACTGTGACCAGACCGAGCGCTGCGAGCACGATGATGGTGGTCTGCTGCAACTCGTCCCATGACGGCCAGCTAACCTTGTGTAATAACTCATCATATGCCTCCTGAACGTAATTGCCTAATTTGCTCATTTGTTTCAGTTAAAAGGTTAAATGTTAAGTGGTTAACAGGACAACAGGATTCGGGTCAGACCCGGATATACCTACTGTCCAATTAACCAAAGTGACCCAAGGGTCAAGTTTGCACGGGCACGCGGATTCGAACCACGATCGAAGGTTTTGGAGACCTCTATTCTACCATTGAACTATGCCCGTATAAATCAAAAAGTCAAAAGAAAATCCTTTTGACTTTTCGCGGAACGCTGCAAAGATAGGGAAACTTTTCGGTTTTCCGAACGTTTTCTGTCAAGATATCGAATTGCAGATCAGCCTAACATGACCCGCTAATACATGCAAAACGTGCCATATATGTATTATTGACCCCGATTAGTGATTTCCGACTAATTTTGGCCCCATGAAAGTAAGAGTAAGATTTGCGCCGAGCCCTACGGGTGGCCTTCACCTGGGTGGTGTGCGGACTGTTTTATATAATTATTTATTTGCACGTGCCAACAAGGGCGAATTTATCCTGCGCATAGAGGATACCGACCAGACCCGTTTTGTGGAGGGCGCAGAGCAATATATAATGGACTGCCTGGCATGGTGCGGACTGGAACCGGACGAAAGCCCGCTGAAAGGAGGTCCGTTTGCACCTTACCGCCAGAGCGAACGTAAAGACATGTACCACCACTACGCACAGATGCTGCTGGATTCCGGAAATGCTTACTACGCCTTTGACACGCCTGAAGAAATTGAAAAAATGCGGAAAGACCACCGCAAAGACGAGTATACCAATGCCCAGTATGACCATAACACCCGCATGCTGATGCGCAACTCGCTGACACTGGGTCAGGAAGAGACAGCCAGACTCATATCCGAAGGGACACCTTATGTGGTGCGCATAAAAATGCCCGAGCATACTACCGTGAAACTCACTGATATGATACGTGGTGAGATCAGCTTCGACAGCTCGCTGGTAGATGACAAAGTACTGCTGAAAGCAGATGGTATGCCTACCTATCACCTGGCGGTGGTGGTGGACGACTACCTGATGGAGATCACACATGCATTCCGTGGTGAAGAGTGGCTACCGAGCGCACCTGTACACGTGCTGCTGTGGGAGTACCTGGGCTGGAAGGACCGTATGCCTCAGTGGGCACACCTGCCATTGATATTAAAACCCGACGGCAACGGGAAACTGAGCAAACGCGATGGCGACCGGCTGGGTTTCCCGGTATTTGCCATGAACTGGACAGACCCCAAGACGAACGAAGAGACACGCGGCTTCCGCGAAATGGGTTTTATGCCTCAGGCTTTTGTGAACATGCTGGCTATGTTGGGCTGGAACGATGGCACCGCGCAGGAACTCTTCTCGATGGAAGAACTGATAGCCAAATTCTCGATAGAACGCGTGCACAAAGGCGGTGCTAAATTCGACTTTGAAAAAGCCAAGTGGTTCAACCACCAATATATACAGAAGACCGATAACGAAACACTTGCAGAACTTGCATGGCCCTTCATTGTAGAAGGTGGCGTGGTGACCAACAAAGAACTGCTGGTGAAGGTAGTGGGCCTTATAAAAGACCGTTGCACATTGCTGCCCGACTTTTGGGAGCAGGGCCACTTCTTCTTTGAGACTCCTGAGCTGAGAGAGAAAGGTGCCATTCTGGAAAAATGGAACGATCAGAAGCAACAATTCTTCGCGGCATGGGCAGCAGAGCTGGCGAACGCGGCTACCTGGAATCAGGCAGACATGGAGGCGTCGTTCAACGAATACGCTACAAAACATGGCCTGAAGAAAGGAGAACTGATGCTGCCATTCCGCATTATGCTGGTGGGTGGCAAATATGGCCCCGGCGTTTTTGCCATTGCAGAACTGATAGGCAAGGAAGAAACACTGAAACGCATCAATCAGGCACTGGAACAATTGTTGCCTAATCAATTATAGTTTATCTTAGCATAAACGTATATGTCCATCATTGACGAACATATTGACAAGATCAGGCAGCTTTGCGCGACGCATAAAGTCAAACGACTTTATGCGTTCGGATCTGTATTATCAGCCAGATTCAATGAACAAAGCGATGTAGACATGATCGTCGACTTCGCACAAATGCCCGTCAATGATTACGCTGACAACTACTTTGATCTCAAATTCTCGCTGGAGGAGGTTTTAAAAAGGCCTGTAGACCTGATAGAAGAGACCGCCATAAGAAACCCATTCTTTAAAGAGAACATAAACAGCTCCCGCCAAGTAGTTTATACGAACTGAGACAAAAACCTGGCTCTACGATATCCTCAATTCGATCAATGAGATCGAAAGCTATTTTGACGGGCCCAGGAGAGACTTCAATGAGTACAGTTCAAGTCTTAAAACCAAGCGGGCGGTTGAGCGCAATCTGGAGATAATTGGCGAAGCCATGAATCGGATACTCAATTCAGATAGTACAATGACGTTCACAAGTTCGCTGAAAATTGTGGATACACGTAACCGGATCATACATGGCTATGATACAGTGTCTGACGAAGTGATCTGGGGGATTATTGTGCGACATTTACCAACCCTCAAATCAGAGGTAGAGTCGTTTCTGAATAATCCATAGCAGACAAAGAAAAGCCCCCGGCTGTTGGACAGAGACCGGAGGCTGCGCTGTAACAGATACAGCTCACTTGCTAATTGGAGGCGGGAAATATCTTATCAGGCGCCCTGGCCTACTCTGCGTTTTTCGTCTTCGGCACCACCGCGGCGTTGCTGCGACTGAGAGCGGGTACCGAAACGCCATGTAACCGACAATGCCACCTGGCGGGTATCGCGCCGTGCCACGAACGATTCTTTATAGCCGGTATATTCTGATGTTGCCCTCGGGTAGCCGCGCCAGAAGATGTCTGTAGCATTCAGCCTTATAGTTGCCTTCTTATCGAACAGATTTTTCTGCACACCACAGTTCACCATCCACGTGGGCTTGTCTACCATATATCCGTATTGCTGCGGCGCGTGATAGTTGCCCCCCAGTTCGGCAGACCAATCGTTAGGTAGAATAAAACTGTTGGAGGTATTTATGTCGAACGACACCCTACCCTTGCTGAGCGGCGTACCCGCTATGTTGCCGTTGTAGTGCGCATAATACACATTGCAGTTGGTGGTATTGCTCCACCATTTAGCGAACCTGAACTGATAAGCTCCACTCACCCCATACCACGACAGGCCCGACAGGTTCTTTTGGGTCTGAACGGTGACACGGCTCTCGGTACTACTGGGCTGAATCACCTCTACAATGGGCGATGATGTGTAGGCGTAGCTGAGTGTAGTGACCAGCCGCTGCCTGAAGACATGCGACAGTTCGGCATTGTAGGACAGCGCAGGATTCAGATACGGATCGCCTGCCTTGTAGGTGGTGGGATCGAGGTAATAGGTTGATGGATTGAGCTGATCATAGTTTGGACGCTCTATGCGCCTGCTGAGTGACAGACCAATATCATGCGTTGACGTAAGGTGCCGCTGCACAGAAAAGGAAGGGAACAACTGCCCGTACCTGCGTGTGAATGAAGAGTCTTTTGCAGGAGATACGGCATCGCCGCTGGCTATGGTCTGCTCCCACCTGAGGCCTACCTGCGCGCTCCATTTTTCCCGGTCCACATTTCCGTTGGCATAGGCGGCCATTATATGCTCGCGATATTTGAAATTGTTGGTGCGCTGACTATCAGTGATCCATGCTGCCGAGCGGTAGTTGAAAAATGCCAGATCATGATCGGAGGTAACATAGCTGGTCTTGGCACCCAACTCCATTTTTGCACCTTTAAAGAGGGGTGTTGCATAATCTGCCTTCAGCGACCGTATCTGTGTAAGCCCGTTGAGATCGCCACGGAATACCGCCGGCAACCTGCCTGACAGCACTGACGAACCATCTGGCAGGTCGTTATAGTAATTGGTGGTATAGTCTTGTGTGCCGCTACCCGGATAACCCGCATAATCGGCATCAACCGATAGGGTTCGTCCTACACTGTCAAATTTGTGCCTCAGATTCAGGTTTACACTGCGCCCGCTCCAGATATTGGGTGCGGCATTCTCCGTCACAAAATGGCTGAGCTGTTGGCCGGTTGCCGAATCGATGATGCGGGAGTAGTTGTAACCGGTGCGCCTGAACGACGTGGTTTCGCCCGTAGCCGCAATGCCAACAGTAGTGCGCGACGACAGACTGTAATCGAGACCAACGCTACCGTTGTCTGAAAGCACATTATACAGGTATTGATTATCCTGAATAAAGGCGCCGGCAAAGGTGTTGCCGCTAAAGAAGTTCCTGTTGAGCTTCAGGTCATTGAACCCCTGCCGGTCGCTATGGTTGTAGTTGGCGAACAGGCTCACCTTTTTGTTGCGGTAATTCAAATTGAAACCTCCGTTCATCTTCCGGTACACACCTTGTGCATAGGCGGCATTTACAGAACCGTTCACTCCCTTCTTTTTATTGCGCTTCAGACGGATATTGATGATACCGGCACTACCTGCTGCGTCATATCTTGCCGAGGGGTTGGAGATCAGCTCTATCGCTTCTACCGAATTTGCCGGCATGTTGCGCAGCATCTCCGCCAGCTCCTGACCCGAGAGTGGTTGGATCTTGCCATTGATCATGATGGTTACACCCGGCCTACCTTTAAACAGGATGTTATCGTTGTTGTCCACGTGTACACCGGGAGACAGCGTCAAGACCTCCAGTGCATTCGATCCTGCGTTCACAATGCTGTTCTCCACGTTCACCACCAGCTTATCGGCATGTACCTCCACAAAGGGCTTAGATGCCCGCACCGACACCTCGGCCAGCGCCTTGCCCGATGGAGACAGAATGACCTCGGGCCTTACAACGGCATGGCCATCGTAAAGAAACGGCTCAGATATATTGTCGTTGTATCCTATATAAGATACCCGAAGGAGGTAATTACCTGCCGGTGCGGGGGTGAGATCATACTCCCCCTTTTGGTCGGTGAGCGTGGAGCTGACAAGGGACGAGTCGGTAGCCGACAGCAGTAGGACACTGGCCAACGATACGGGTTGTCCGGAGGCATCAATGACACGTCCGCCAATACCGGCGGGCTTTGCAGCTGCTTTAAGTACTAAAAAAAGGGAGATCGAAAACAGGAAGATCAGTCGCTTGCTCATGGTTGAATGTTATTAACCAAATGTAGCCGGGTGTCCGGGCGGGGCGGTCACCCGCAGCGGGTGATTTGCATTTTTGTAACATCGACCGATATGTTGCACACCAGCCGGATGCGCCACATTACAAAACGTTTTAACTTTTGCGGTAGTTCCCTATTCCACTATATTTGCCCCTGTGAGTTTTTTATATCCGTTGTTCCTTATTGCCGGTGTGTCGCTGATCATTCCCGTGCTGATACATCTGTTCAATCTCCGTAAGTACAAAACGGTATTGTTCCCTCACACCCGCTTCCTCAAGAACATTCAGCTCAACAGCCGCAAACAGTCTCAGATACGCTACAAAGCACTATTGGCTGCGCGCCTTCTGTTCCTTGCCTGCCTGATACTCGCATTTGCCCAACCATTCTTCAACAATGGCGAAGGCAATAGCACCGATCCGCGCCTGCAGGTGGTGTATCTGGACAACTCGAACAGTATGGGCGCTAAAAAGGGGGCCAGATCGCTGTTGGAGATTGCCAAGGAGGCAGCGGCCAAACAAGTACGCGCGGCCAAACCGGGCACCAAATTTGTATTGCTCACCAACGACAAACCCACCACCTTTCATGCCGAACCGGCAGACAAGGTGTATGCGCAGATACAGGCAGTGGAGCTATCGGCCACACCGGGCGCGGTGAACAAAGTGATGGCAATGACGCAGACCATCCTGCAGAACGAAAGTTCGAAAAAGGCTGACCTGTACTACTATTCCGACTTTCAGCAGAGTGGCTTTGCTGCTGCACCGCCAAAAGAACTGACAGAACATATCACCTTCCATGGCCTGCCTGTTCAGCCTGAAGCGGTTGAGAATATTTATATAGATACCGCATACCTTACTACTCCGGTACTGCAAGCCGAGAAGAGCAACTATGTGGTGGTGCATACCCGCAGTGCGGGCAAGGCACCCAAAGAAAATCCTGTACTCAATCTTTCTGTGAACGGTCAGGTGAAAAGCGCGGCATCGCTCGATTTCTCTGACGGTGCCGAACGCACGGACACACTGAACTTCCAGGTGAGTGGAACAGGCTGGCAGCAGATATCGCTTACCCTCAACGATGCCTACCAACGTTTCGACGACACCTTCCGTATAGCAGCACGGTGCGCCCCCAATCTGTCGGTACTGGTGCTGAACGAAGGACCACTGAACCCCTATATACAGGCGTCTTTCCGAGCGTACAACGGCTTCCGACTCAATCAGGCTGAGATCTCGGCTATACCCGCCGACCGCAAACAGTATAACCTTATTATACTGAACGGCGTGACCCGAATAGACGAAACTATGGGCAAAATGATGGCCGACGCGCTTGAGAACGGCCAGACCATTTGTGTATTCCCCGGACGCACCAACAATTTGCAACAATTCAACGACGGTCTGAAGCTGGCGGGAGGCATCTCCTTCACGGGTATAGATACGGCCATGCAGACTGCTAGTCTGCTGCAGCAAGGCAGTGCCCTCGTAAAAGATCTTTTTGAGCAGATACCCGACAACGTGCAGCTGCCTGTGGCCAACTGGCATTATGTGATCAATGCCGACCTGAGCGCGAACCAACAGACCGTGCTGGGTTTTCGCAATGGTGACCCGCTGCTGGCACGCTACACCCCCGGCCGCGGACAATTATATATCTGCGCCACCTCTGCCGACATTCAATCGGGCAACTTCCCCGGCAGCTACTTCTTCACCCCCTTCCTGTATCTGATGGCCACACAGAACGGTGGCGGCAGCGTTTTTGCAGTTGCTGCAGGCTCTAAGGCACCTACCTACCTGGCACTTTCGAATGTGAGCGAACGCAACACGCTGCATGTCATTGGCAAGGACGCCGACATCATTCCACCGCAGAAACCCAATGGAGCGGGTATAGATGTCTACGTGGGGCAGGCGGTACAGCAACCCGGGTTCTACGTGCTGGCCGCAACCGGCAGCGACACCACGCAGGTGGCACTTAACCAGAACAAAAGCGAATCAATACCGGCTTTCCGCGACATTGCCGCTCTGCAAAAAGAATGGACCGGAAAGAATGTGAAGTGGATGACCATAACCGACGGTGGCACCCTCACAGGTAGCGGCCCCGACTTCAACTTCCCGCTTTGGAAAGTTTGTGTAATTTTATCGCTTGTAATGCTGGGGCTGGAAACATTCCTGCTCACCAGAACCAAATTTTCCGGCGCATCCGCTACGTGATCGCTCCGGACCAATGCTGAGACATAATACGTTCAATTCAAAGTCATGCAGGTACATATTCGTAAAGCCAGGGTAATAGACACACAATCGGACCATCACGACAAGGTGGTGGACCTTTTGGTAGAAGAAGGAGTGATCACCAGGATTGCTGCCACTATCAAAACATCGGCCGATGCGGTGGTGGAGGGTAAAGACCTGTGTGTGAGCCCGGGCTGGGTAGATGTGTTTGCCGATTACAGAGAACCCGGAACGGAACACAAAGAAACTATAGCCACCGGACTTGCCGCGGCAGCCTCGGGTGGATTCACGGATGTGTTGCTGGCGCCCAATACACAACCTGCCCTTAGTTCGAAGTCGAGCATACAATATGTATTGAGCAGAGCGGCAGGGCATGCCGTGAACCTGCACCCCATAGGTACCGCAACCCGCAATGCCGAAGGAAAAGAACTGGCAGAGATGATGGATATGCGCATGCACGGCGCTATGGCCTTTTCTGACGGATGGAAACCGATACAGAACCCGGGACTGATGTTGAAGGCACTGGAGTACATCACTGCGTTCCACGGCACCATGATCGAGATACCGATGGATGCCGCGCTTTCTGCCGGCGGTCTCATGAACGAAGGCCCCGTATCAACCGCGTTGGGCATGGCAGGCATACCCGCTATTGCCGAAACAATGATGGTGTACCGCGACATAGAGCTGGTGCGCTATACCAACTCTCGCCTGCACCTCACGGGCATTACCACGGCAGCGTCGGTAGCTATGATAAAGAAGGCAAAGGCTGAAGGTCTCGGCATTACCTGTTCTGTGACACCATATCACCTTGCACTCACCGACGAAGCGCTACGCGGCTACAGCAGCGCCTACAAGGTGATGCCGCCACTGCGCGCGGAAAGCGACAGAAAAGCGCTGATAGCAGGACTGAAAGACGGCACTATCGACTGTATTGCCAGCCACCACGCGCCACATGAGTGGGACGCCAAGGCGAAGGAATATGAATACTCTTCTGACGGCATGGCCATTCAGGAGTTGGCTTACAACATATTGTGGGACTCCCTGAAGAACAGTTGCAGTATAGATCGTCTGGTGACGGCTATGAGCCTGATACCGCGAGATATCTTCGGACTGCCCGAGCGTAGTATAACCAAGGGCAGCGAGGCCAGCCTTACACTGTTCACCACGAGCGGCACTACCACACTACAGCCCGAAAAGAAAAGATCAATGGGTATCAACAATCCGTTCCTCGGCAAAACACTGCAGGGTTCGGTGATCGGTATTCTCAACAATAACAAACTACACATCAACAACTAATATGGAAGACATTACAATGTCGCGCGCGGCCAGAAACAAAACAGGTGCTATTTATGGCGTGGTACTGGGTCTGGTTTACATCATCCTTGGCACTATTACAGACCTCACCTTTTCAGGCAATCTTTTGCTATTCACTGTATTGAACGTGGTGAATTTCGTGCTATATGTTGTGATTCTGGCTATTATGGCCAAAATGATTCGAAAAAACAACGGAGGCTTCATTGAATTTAAGGAGTTATTTGGCGCAATATTCGTGATATTGCTGGTGTCGAGCAGTATGACCTACATTTACAACTGGGTATTCATGAACTACATAGATCCCCATTTTACTGAAAAAGTTATCGAAGCAACTAGGCTCCAAATAGAACACTTGAATTTGCCTGATGATAAAACTGAAGAGGCTCTGAAATCTTTAGATAATGACTCCGCAACCGCAACAAAATTTGACATATTGGCTTGGGCTGGTCGCATAGTTCGTGAATGTGTATTTGGTCTGATCGTAGCGGCTATCATGAAGAAGTCGAAACCCGTATTCGAATAATGGACAATCTTATCATTTTCGCATCGGGTGCGGGCACCAATGCTGCCGCTATCATCAATTGGTTCAAGGCTAACGGCAAAGCACGTGTGTCGCTCATTGTGTGCAACAAACCACAGGCGGGTGTATTGAAGATCGCAGAAAGGGAGAACATTCCCACACTGCTGATCGACAAACAGTCTATTCAGAACGATGAGTTCGTAACTACCCTGAGATCGTATAACCCGACACTGATCGTACTAGCGGGGTTCCTCTGGAAGATACCGGCTATAATGACGACCACCTTCCCTGACAAGATCATCAATATCCATCCGGCTTTGTTGCCTAAGTATGGCGGCAAAGGCATGTACGGCCATCATGTGCATGAGGCTGTGATAGCTGCCGGTGAGCAGGAATCAGGCATCACCATTCACTATGTGAACGAGGCCTATGACGAAGGGAATACGATCGTGCAGGCACATTGCCCGGTAGTAGCCGGCGACACGCCAGACTCATTGGCGGCGCGCATCCACCAACTGGAGCATTATTACTTTCCCAGGGTTATTGAGTTCCTGCTTCAGCACTGAGGAAATCGGTGATGCAGGAATAGATGTATTGCAGTTCCTCCTTAGTGATACAATAAGGTGGCAATATGTACACAATATTGCCCAGCGGACGCAATATCACATTGCGCGATAGAAAGTAACGGTACATTCTGTCGCGGATATTGCTGTGGTAGGATGTTGTTCCCGCATTGATCTCTAACGCGATAATGGTTCCTGTATGGCGCACATCGGCCACCAGGGGATGTTTGCGCATGACTGCAGCGAAACCAGTGTGCTCGGTCTCTATCATGCCGCGTGCCTCAGTACAACTATCCGCCAGCAAGAGGTCGAGGCTGGCCAGCGAAGCCGCACAGCTCGTGGCATTGGCAGTGAATGAGTGACCGTGATACAACATACGGGAGCGATCATCGTCCCAGAAAGCGTCGAATATTTTTGAAGTGGCCGCTGTGATACCCATGGGCATTGTGCCGCCTGTCAGTCCTTTTGACAGGCACACCATATCTGGGCCGGTAGCTAGTCTGTCGGCAGCAAACAGCGGGCCTGTCCTGCCGAATCCCGTCATCACTTCATCGTCTATTATCAGCGTGCCATGCTCCTTGCACAAGGCAAAAAACTGCTCCAGCACCTCGGCGCTATACATGTACATACCCGCCGATCCCTGTATCAATGGTTCCACAATGAATGCAGCCACATCGCCCGCTGCAAGCAGCCTGCGCAGTGCTGCTACACTCTCTGCTTCCTTACCCGGATAGGGGAAGGGGACAAATGAAACGTCGAACAGATAATCGGAGAAAGTAGCGTTGAACACACTGCGACCACTCACCGCCATGGCTCCGAAGGTGTCGCCGTGGTAGGCATTCTCGAGCGCCACTATGCGCTTCCTGGGGTTGCCGGTATTGATGAAATACTGCAACGCCATCTTTATTGCCACTTCCACCGCCGTAGATCCGTTATCGGAATAAAAGATCCTGTTCATGGGACCGGGCAATATCTGCAGCAAGCGCTCGGCAAGCGCCACTGCGGGCTCGTGTGTGAAGCCGGCGAACATACAATGTTCCATGCTGCGCAATTGCTCGCTCACACGCGCTGCTATGTACGGATGGCTATGGCCATGCAGATTTACCCACCACGACGATACCGCATCCAGATAGCGGTTGCCCTGCTCATCGATCAGGTATGCACCCTCACCTCGCGTTATCGCTATGGCCTCGGGCCATATCTTCATGGGTGTGTATGGATGCCATATTACCTTGCTGTCTCTTTCAGAAATAGATGCCATACTCAAACAAATTACTTATCAGGGATGCTTATCACTTCACGGCTGCTACAGCCTTCATCAATACCTCTGTAAACGTATCCCATGAGTACTTCCTACGCTCGTCGGCGATGTTCTGTTCAAAATCGGGTAGCGCGTCCGGTTGCTGAAAACGCATGATGGCGTCTGCAATCGACGACGGGTCGGGCTCGGCCACAAACCCCACTTTACCGTCAGGCACCACCTCGGCCAGTCCGCCCACATTAGTCACCACCATGGGCTTGCCAAAATGGAAGGCGATCTGCGTGATGCCGCTTTGGGTAGCGTGTTTGTATGGCTGCACCACCAGATCGGCGGCGCAGAAATAATAACGCACTTCGCTGTTGGGAATAAAATCGGTCACCATATGCACACGCTTACTCAGGTCGAACTGGGCAATGATGGCGTTGTTGGCTATCTCTACGTCTTTGTTGTAGTACTCACCGGCAGCTATCAGCTCCACACCCGATCGGATGATGCGCTCATCAGCCATTGCCTGCAGCAACCAGTCGAGTCCTTTGTATTCCCTGATGAAGCCAAAGAAAAGCATGTACTTTTTTGCGGGGTCAAGACCCAACTTGCGACATGCCTCCTCCTTCGATACCGGTTCGTTATAACTATCGTAAATAGGGTGCGGCGTAAAGAAAGACGGTTTTGAAGTGAATGTCTTCACGTCCTTCAGCACATCCTTGCTCATGGTCACAAACGCATCTACTGCCCCTATAAAATAGTTAGTGAATTGTTTGTCACCCGGTCTGTGTTCGTGCGGAATGATATTATCTACCACACACAACACCTTTGTCTTCCCGTTTCGCCTGGCCCGGCGCAGGATAGTGCCGAATGCAGGCCCCATGAAGGGCAACCAGTATTTCACAATTACCAGATCGTACTGCTCTTTGTTCATAGCCGCACCTACTGACAGCCAATTCAGCGGGTTCACAGAATTGACCGTTGTGCGTATGTCCAATCCTTGCGGTGCAGGCTCGTCGGTGAACTGTGTCTTTCCCGGAAACAGAAACGAGGGATACTGCAATGAGAAAGACCAGATGGTCACCTGATGGCCCTGCTGCTGCAACTGATAGGCAAGGCGTTCATTGAATGCGGCAAGACCTCCCCGCAACGGATGCGCGGTACCCAGTATGGCTATCTTCATCCGAATATATTTTTAAAGTCAGTCTGTGCCCGCTCATAATCTTCGGGTATGCCTATGTCTATAAAATAGCCCTCAGAAATGTGGCCATAGTATTTATGCTCATCAGCAAACGCTTCCAGATAATCTTTCTCAAACGAGAATTTGTGTGGCAGGTGTTTCGCATGCAGGAAACGCTGATCTATAATATAAACTCCTCCGTTGATGAGCCCCTCTTCTCTGAACTTCTTCTCTTCAAATGACGCTACCACTCCCGTCGCACCAATGTTCACAACGCCATATCGGTCGAAATGGTACATTTTCTTTAGTGCGAGGGTGGTGCCTGCATGGTGCGCCAGATGATCGGCCATCATTTCAGACAGTTGCACATCAAACATGGTATCACCGTTCAACACTACTACATTGTCGGCTACTGCCTGCTCCATGGCCAGCCTGATGCCGCCACCGGTACCCAATGGTTCGTGCTCTATCACTGTATCCACCACAAAGGGCGGGTCCTGATGGGCCAGCCAATCCAATACCACCTGATGTTTATAGCCGAGCGATAAGATCACCCGCACACACTTTTGCCGTGTCAGGTACTCAAATATATACGCGAGGAAGGGTTTCCCGTTCACAGGTGCCATGCACTTGGGGGCGTCCCCTATGACACCCTGAAGACGAGTACCCAATCCACCGGCCAATACTATTACTTCCATTTTCTGATCTGTGTTGCTTTGGTACGATACCGCCACAAATGTAGAAAGTAGTTGTGTTACAGCAAGTAAGCGCCCGAATATTACGATTTACTATACTCGTGACGGTCCAAATAAAAGGATCGGCTCACAACTCAGCGAATTAAGCAGTAATTTGGGCACCGGAAAACAGCCTTAGTCCATGTGCGGAATACTATCGATAATCAATAACGGAACCGGAACACGATCAGAACACCTGATGGCGGCAAGTACAATTATACGACACCGCGGTCCCGATGACGAAGGTATGCTTACATGGGTACCCGGTGAAGACCCGGTGATCTGGGCAGGCGCCGACACAGCAGCTTCCACTCATGAACACTGGCAATACCCCACCCTGCAACCGGGGAAAACCTTTAAAGTAGGCTTTGGACACCGTAGGTTGTCCATACTAGACCTTTCTCCGGCCGGGCATCAGCCCATGCGTTTCGACCCGGCTGGTCTGGCCATCACGTTTAACGGAGAGATATATAACTACCTGGAGATAAAGGAGGAGTTGACGAAACTGGGGCACACATTTGCTACCCGATCGGACACCGAAGTGATACTGCATGCATGGCAACAATGGGGGCCGGAATGCTTGCACCGCTTCAACGGCATGTTCGCCTTCGTATTGCTCGACTATAAAAAGAATGAGTTATTCGCGGTTCGCGACCGGTTTGGCGTAAAACCGCTCTATTATTACAAGGGCAATGATTGCCTGTACCTGGCATCGGAAATAAAACAGATACGGACAGCACCCGGCTACACCCTTTCGTTGAATGACGATGCAGTGCGTCAATACCTGGCATCGGGGGCTGTAGATTACAACGACAGCACTTTTGATACTGCTGTGAAATATCTGCCGCAGGGCCACTACCTGAAAATAGACCTCAACGGCAATGCGCATGGTTTCACACTGCATCAATGGTACACACTGCAACCCAAAAAATGGACGGGCGGATATGATGAAGCCGCCGACCGCTTGCGAGAGATACTTACTGATGCAGTGAATGTGCGCCTGAGATCTGACGTTCCCGTGGGCTCCTGTCTGTCGGGCGGCCTCGACTCGTCGAGTATTGTGTGCCTTGTTGCGCAACTGCTGAAAGACCGAGGCGAAACAGCCGGACAGGAAACGGTGACAGCGTGCTACGAGCAGGCAAAGTATGACGAATGGAAGTTTGCCCAAGAGGTGATAAAACAGACCAACGCGACGTCGCACCGCACTTTCCCCAAATTCAACGACCTTTTCGAGCAGGCCGAACAATTCATCTGGCATCAGGACGAGCCCAACGGAAGTACGTCCCAGTTCAGCCAATGGGCTGTTTTTAAGGCCAGCCACGATGCCGGTCTGAAAGTAATGGTGGACGGACAGGGAGCCGATGAGCAACTGGCGGGTTACGGTGGGAATGACATCTCCTTCTACAGCGGTCTGCTGCGCGGCCTGAAAATAGGCGCGCTGATAGACGAAGCAACCAGCTATAAAAAGGAACACGGGCGCTGGCCGATAGGCTTCCTGCTGAATGCTGCCAAACTTAATACCGGCAGTCGAATAGGCAAAGAAATGGCCGAATGGCTGCGCCCTGCACAACCCACAACACTGCACGACCAACCGGCGCTGACACTGCAGGCCAATCTGCTGCGACAGTTGTATATGGAGCCGCTGCCTGCACTGCTGCGCTATGAGGACCGAAATTCCATGGCCTGGAGCGTGGAATCGCGCACCCCGTTCATGGATTATCGACTTGTCGAATTCACCACCGGATTGCCCGAGCGTTTTGTATATAAAAACGGCACACGCAAGGCCATTCTCAGATCGGCCATGAAAAACGTGCTGCCACCCGCCATTTCGGGCAGAAAAGACAAAATGGGCTTCGTGACACCTGAAGAGGTGTGGCTGAAAGGCGACGGCCGAGAGTGGTTCCTTCGTGGCGTCGCAGACACCTGCGATAAGTTCGGTCATTTGATTGACCGGGAAAAGACCCTGACACACGTCAGTGCCATTGCCGATGGAAAAGCACCTTTCAGCTTCGTGCCGTGGCGCCTCGTTTGCCTCGGGAAATGGCACAATAGCATAAAATAAACATATAACCAATCGTTAATACACTTCGAACTCGCTGTGTTACATAGTGATATTTGATTTTTTGTACACTTTGCAGATATATTTCTTATCTTGCTTGTTGGACGGACAAAAAATCGAGTCATGAAGAAATTGTTACTATTTTCTATCCTGTCTGTATGTTCTTTTCTTGGAATGGACACATACGGACAGACAGTTGTTTACACTAACGCTTTCCCGGGCATAGGTGGTGTTTCACCCTTTCCCGGCGGCACACCATCACTCACTTTCACCCATGTTTCAGCCAGCAGCGACGCGTTGCCGGGAAGTGCAGCGGGAACACAGATAGGTGGTACGGTAGGTGCCATGACGCTTACCGATAATATTCTGGCCGCATGGGTCAGTGTAGCCAATGTACTGGGCACTACCAACAACGGTTATGCTTACACCACAGCTCCCCTGAGCGGCTATTCAGCGCCGTTCAATACTACGCTCGCCTTGAATACAGAGGTAGTGAACTGGACATTCAACATAAGGACCAGTGCACCAACAACGGGCTTCCTTGCCGGCCAGAACGAGGCCGCAGTAGTGCTTACATCCACCGATGCAGACGTACGTAGTACCGGATCAGGATATGCCGTTATCTACAATCCTGCAGCGCCTGCAGGTTTACAGCTGGTTCGATTCACGGGTGGCCTCACCGGCGCTATCACACCCATCATTTCAACGTCTACTTCAGCGTTGATAGCGGCAACCAACTACGCCAGCGTACGTGTACTTTACGATCCGTTTTCTGATACATGGCGCCTCTACCTTCGTGACGATGGCCCGGGTGTCTTCTCAGATCCTTCAACAGGCGTTACTACACTTATCGGTTCAGCAGTAGATGCCACCTTTACCGGAACCGCGGCAACTCACTTCGGCTTTTACGGAAATTACAGTCTTCTCTACACAAGCTTCGTGCCCGATGCGCAGAACGCTTATTTCGACAACTTCACAGTGTCATTGTCCTGTCCTGAAATAGAAGGCGGACTCAGCACCTGTGTAGGTCTTACAACCGCGCTCTCTCATCCATTCGCGGGTGGTGTTTGGAGCAGTTCCACGCCGGCTGTAGCTACTGTTACTGCGGGTACAGGTATTGTTTCAGGTGTCTCCTCGGGTACAGCCACGATAACCTACACAGTGAGCACCTGTGTGGTGACGGCTGTGGTTACCGTGAATCCGACTCCGGTTCCGCCTCCAATTACGGGCCCTTCATCAGTATGTACTGGCGACACCGTAGCGCTCTCTGTCCTACCGGCAGTTGCAGGCAGCACATGGAGCAGCACTACGCCTTCAGTTGCCACGGTTGGTGCCACTACAGGTCTGGTTGTGGGTGTAAGTACAGGCACCACCATGATCACTTACAGGGTTCCTACAGGTTGTTTCTCTACCAGAACAATTACGGTGAACCCCAAAGCATCTATCAGCGGATTCCCGATGATGTGTGTAGGAGATGTGACAACTTTTTTAAACGCGGTACCAAGCGGCACATGGAGCTCTAGCAGTACTATTTTAGCGACAGTCGTACCGACAACCGGAATAACCACAGGCGTCGGCGCGGGAAATCCGCTCATTTCCTACACTACGCCGGCGGGCTGTATTTCTACCATAGAGCTGACAATCAACCCGCTTCCATCACCAATTACAGGTACACCGACAGTGTGCGAAGGTGCAAGCACACCGCTCTCAAGTGCCACACCGGGTGGTTTCTGGAGCAGTAGCAACGAGGCTGTTGCCACTGTATCAGGTACAGGCCTGCTGATCGGTAACTCAGTAGGCACGGCGCTTATCACTTACAAGATCTCAACCGGTTGTATGGTGACACTGACGATCACTGTAAACGCCCAGCCGTTGAGTATTGGCGGCACACCAACCGTATGCGTTGAGTCCACCACTACGCTCACTAATGCGCTTACAGGCGGAGCATGGTCAAGCAGTGTACCAACGGTTGGCACCATTGACCCTGCAACAGGTGTATTCACCGGCATCTCAGCGGGCACCTCATCGGTAACGTATATGATGCCTTCAGGCTGCTTCCGCACCATTACCGTGACGGTGAATCCGACCCCGGCACCAATCACCGGTATCCCCTCTGTCTGCATAGGTCTGACCACGGCATTGGCAAGTTCCGGCGGTGGCACATGGCAGTCTTCTGCTCCGGCAATTGGTACTGTAGGTGCCGCTACAGGCATTGTGGGTGGTATTTCTTCAGGTACCACCACAATCAGTTATTCATTCGCCACAGGCTGCAGACGCACCGTCGTTGTAACAGTAGCGCCGCTTCCTCCGGCTATCACGGGTTCGGCAACTGTTTGTACCGGACGCACAACGACACTGGCTAACACCAGCGCCGGCGGCACATGGAGCAGTAGTAATACTGCGGTGGGTACTGTCGTTACCACAACAGGCGTTGTGACAGGTCTTACAATCGGTACAACAAACATTCTTTACACTATCGGCACGGGCTGTTCCGCATCAGTAGTGGTTACCGTTATCGCCTCTCCGGCAATCATCACCGGCACACCCACTGTCTGCATCGGCCAAACAACCGCACTTGCCAATACAACCGCAGGCGGCACGTGGAGCAGCAGCAACCCGGCAGCAGGTACTATTGACGCAGCCGGCGTTGTAACGGGTATTGCCGCAGGCACCACAACAATCTCATACATCACAGCCAACGGCTGCTTCGAAACACTTACCGTTACCGTGAACAACCTTCCCGGCGTGATCACGGGCGGCACCACAGTGTGCGAAAACTCAACTACCACATTGTCGTCGACACCTCCGGGAGGTACCTGGAGCAGCAGCACACCAGCTACCGGCACCGTGAATGGCGGCGGGGTGGTAACAGGTCTGAGCGCAGGTACTACAACAATCACTTACACAAGTGCCGTAGGTTGCATCAGAACAACCGTTGTAACCGTTAATGCACGACCTGCAGCATTTACACCAACTACAAACGCACTGTGTGTAGGTGCTACCTTAACTTATACAAGCACACCAACAGGCGGCACATGGACCAGTAGCAATGCCACCAATGCATCCATTGGTTCTTCCACCGGTTTATTAACAGGCAACAACGCGGGTACTGCTACCATTACCTACACGCACCCTACGAACGGATGCTTGCGTGCACGCACTATCACGGTCAATCCGCTTCCTGCCACAATCGGTGGCTCTACCACACTGTGCCCGGCTACCAACGTTACACTCACCAACACATCACCCGGTGGCACGTGGACCAGCAGCAATGCAGCCGTGGGAACAATAGGCAGCACATCGGGCGTGCTTACAGGCATTGCAACAGGTACAACGATCATTACGTACACGCTCCCTACAGGCTGTCTCACTACAACAGTAGCAACAGTAACAACAGCGCCATCTGCAGAGATCTCCATCATCGGCGATACAGTGTTGTGTCCCGGAGATTTTGTGACACTTACTTCTACTACTGCTCCGGGTGTGACCTATGAGTGGTACAATGGCGCAACCCTCATCACCGGTGCTACTTCATCTATCTACACAACGGGAGTTGCGGGCACCTACCGCGTGCGTGTTGCAGCAACAGCGGGTTGTGCTACATTGTCATCACCGGTAGGCGTAACTGTGGTTCCGGCAACTGCAACCATAACAGTACCGGGCGGTTCCACAACCACCTGTGCGGGCACACCGGTCACAATGAATGCTAATACAGGCGTGGGGCTTACTTACCAATGGGAACTGGGCGGCGTTGCCATAAGCGGTGCTACAACCAGTACCTACAACGCCATTACTGCAGGTACTTACCGTGTGCGCGTCACTAACAGTGCCGGATGCTGGGCAATGTCTGCCCCTGAAACCATAACAGTGCTTGCAGCGCCGGGCGGCGTAGTAAGCGCTTCCGGTCCGCTCACTATTTGCAATGGAAGTAGTGTTACACTCACTGCTGATGCAGGTGCAGGACATACCTACCAATGGTACAACAGCGCAGGCGCAATTGCCGGTGCAACTGGTATCTCTTACAATGCAACTACTGCTGAAACCTACTACTGCGTTGTCAGCAACACATCGGGCTGCAGCACTACAACAGCAAACAGCATCATCACAGTAAATCCGTTGCCGAACGTTACCATCACACCGGGTGGCCCGCGCATCTTCTGCAGCGGCGGTATCGTATCGCTTTCTGCTGCTCCGGGATTCAGTTATCAGTGGTACCGCAACGGAACTGCTATCACCGGCGCTACTAACGCCGTATATATCGCCAACAGCACAGGCGGCTACCGTGTACGTGTCACCAACACAACCACCGGTTGCACCGACATGACACATGCCGACACTACTGTGAATGTTGTTGCATCGCCTTCAGTGATACCGCTTACACCGGCTAAGTTCTGCTGGGGTGGCAGCGCGCTCCTTTCAACAAGCGCTTCATCGCTTGGCTATGCGATCAGTTATCAGTGGTATTTCAACACCAGCGCCATTGTGGGAGCAACTAATCCTACTTACAACGCTACCACGCCGGGCAATTATTCGTGCACTATATCCGTGCCGTCGAGCTGCACAGCTTCAACTGCGCCTATCGCTGTTTCGCAGGTGCCACTGCCCGATCCGCCGATCAGCTTCACAGGCTCTGCCCTCAGAACAGGCAACTATTATATCACGTACCAGTGGTATAAGAACCTTGTGGCGATTCCGGGCGCAACCGCTTACATGACGCCTTCTACCGGCCCGGGCAACTACAAAGTAGCCGTAACCGATACGAATGGCTGTCAGGCAATGAGCGCAGTTTACGTCCTCAATACAACAACCGGCATCGCCGACCTGAAAGCATCAGATATTGTCGTCTTCCCTAACCCGGCAAGCGAAACGGTATTCATCGAATCTCCGGTTTCAGTACGCGCGATTATCACAACTGTCGACGGTAAGGTTGTTGCCGACGTGGCCGATGCACATGAAGTGAACATCACCGGTCTTGCCAACGGCCTGTATCTGATATCTATACTGGACAGCGACGGTCACCAACTGAAGGTGCAAAAGCTGGTAAAACAATAATTCAGTTTCCTCAATTTCATATGATGGCTGCCCCGGAAAGGGCAGCCATCATTGTTTATGGTCGGACACATTTTTTACAATCAACATCTTAAAGTATTTTTAGGGTGCATGGCAAAAAACAAAGCAAGGCAGGTGGTGCCCAACCAACAGGCACCCGCCAGACCAAGACCGCAAAACGACAACACAAGATCAGCGACTCCCTCTGCTCCGTTTTTCTCGGGCAGGCGGTTGCAGTTTTTTATTGCCGGTGCCATCGCGCTCGTTACCTGGCTCTTCTACAAGACCAGCACCAACAACCTGCTGACCAACTGGGACGATCCCGGCTACATCCGCGACAATGCCCTCATCAAAGATCTTTCCCCCGAAGGTCTGAAGCAGATATTCGCCACCCCGGTTATGGGCAACTACCACCCTCTGACCATTCTTAGCTATGCCATCGAATATAGTTTTGTGCGACTGGAACCCTGGCTCTATCACCTCGATAGCGTGTTGCTACACATAGTCGTTACGCTGCTTGTTTACTTCTTCACCAAGGCGCTCACAAAACGAACCGTAGCTGCTGCCGTCACTGCCGTGCTGTTTGGTCTGCATCCTATGCACGTTGAATCGGTAGCATGGCTGGCAGGCCGCAAAGATGTGCTGTACGGCACCTTCTACATGGCAGCCTGTCTGGCTCACCTGTATTACCTGCGCGCAGCAGGCAGCAACAAAAAATTATGGTACGCAGGTGTCATCGTTCTGTTCATCTGTTCTCTTCTGTCAAAACCTGTAGCGGTTACGCTCCCGCTTGTATTGCTGCTCATCGATTACTACGAGCGCAACGAATGGAACAAGAGTATGTTCCTCGAAAAGTTGCCCCTGCTCGCTATCTCAGTAGCATTCGGCATCAGGTCCATGATAGACCAGAAGTCATTCGGCTCGCTGGAGACCAAATACGTGTCTTTCAACTTCATCGAGCGTATAGGTCTGGGTGGCTACGCCTTTATCACCTACCTATGGAAGGCTATTGCGCCACTGGGCCTCAGTTGTTTTTATCCTTACCCATCCAAGGATAATGGCTCTTTGCCAGCATACTATTATATCTACCCGCTTATCGCATTGGGTATTTTGGCGGCTATCTGGTACTTCAGAAAGAACAAGGTAGTGCTGTTCGGTTCTCTCTTTTTCCTGGTCAATATCGCCTTGCTGTTGCAATTCATACCTGTGGGTGGCGCCATTGTTGCCGATCGCTATTCTTACATTCCCTACATGGGGCTGTTCTTTATGGCCGGTTATGCTATCTCTGTTTTCTTCGAAGAAGGAGCCAACCGCACCACCGGCAATCTGCTGCTGGCGGTAACAGCAGCCTATTCACTTTACCTCGGCATCCAGACCACCGAACGTTGTAAAGCATGGTATGACACCACCAGCCTGTGGCGCGACGAGATTGAGAAACAACCCAAGGCGTCCAATGCCTTCAACAATCTGGGCTTCCAATACTTCAATCTGTTCAACGAGAGTGTGAACGAGCAGGAAAGAAAGGTCTACTTCGACTCATCTTACTCCCTGCTGAAACGTGCCATAGAACTCGACCCCAACTTCGCCAATCCACGCGTATCGCTGGGCGAGCTCTTCCGCGCCGCAAACCGGTTTGAGGAAGCACGCGTATACTATTACGACGGACTGAAGCTTAACAATAAGGAAGGCAACGCCAATGCCTACCTCGGTCTGGCGATCATTTATGCCATCGCACGCCAGCCCGACTCATCGTTCATCTGCTTCCGTAATGCCATTGGTTATCGCTATCACTTCCCCGAGGCGCATAGCAACCTCGGCAACCTCTATGATATGATGCGTATGCCCGATTCGGCATTGAAAGAATATGGCATAGCGGTGTCTCAGAACCCCGATATGTATGCGCCCTACCTCAACCGTGGCCGCCTATTGCACCGGCTCAAGCGTTGCGACGAGGCCATGCGCGATTTCGAGAACGCAATGCGCATCAACCCGCAAATGGGAGAGATCTATTACGCGCGCTCCTATTGTCACACCCAGCAAGGCAACAGGGTAGCTGCTTTGCAGGATGTACAGCAGGCGTTAGCTCTGGGCTTTAAACAAATAGATCCGGCATACTACGCTATGCTACAGGGACGATAATGGCACGCATCATCACTCTTCTATCCGACCTCGGCACCCGAGATGGTGCAGCAGCACGCATCAAGGCGGCCATTTCGAGGCGTATGCCTCATGCGGTCGTTAGCGATATATGCCACCATGTACCCCGGCACAATCGGCGCGAGACCGGCTACCTGCTTGCCGATAGCTGCTATAGTTACCCCGCGGGCACTATTCATATGGTATTTACCGGTATTTTCATGGACAAAGAAAACCAGCCGGCACTGCTTCTGGCCGCACATCGTGGACACTACTTCATTCTGCCCGACAATGGCATTTTGTCCACCATGCCTCAGGAGTTCGCACCGGCCCACGCACAGCTCATTTCCCGATTCAGCAGTCCATATAATTTTGACGCATGGCTGCAGGAAGCCATCAATGCAATTGATGCCATAGAGAGCGGCACAACGGGTTCATTCCCACCGGTAGCACCATATATTCTGCCGCCCCTACCGGCGCCCCAGGTGACACCTGTTGGCATCGCCTGTCGCATTCTCCGTCGCGACCGCTACAACAATCTGGTACTTGATCTGAGAAAAGAAGAATTTGAAAAGCACACAAGCGGACGCCCGTTCCGTATCCGCACCTTTCGCAGCGGACTGATAACTACCATCAGCCGGCATTATAGCGATGTTCCGCGCGATGCGCCACTATGTCGTTTCAATAAACTCGGATACATGGAAATAGCAGTGAACCACGGCGCTGCTACCGAACTGTTCGGCATAGATGCGTCAGACGATACCGCACTCGACTACCACACTATACGGATCGCTTACTGACCCTTAGACTGCTTCTCCAGCTTGTCTATACGCTGTGCCAGCCCGTCCAGATTTCTGAAATGAATATATGCCTTGCGATACTTATTGGCATCAAATGCGGGAGAACCCATGTACACTTCGCCCGGCTTAGTGATGCTCTTTGATATCCCCGATTGCGCGGTGATGATCGTGTTGTCAGCTATCTGCAAATGCCCTACAATGCCCACCTGCCCGCTGAACATACAGTTCTTTCCGATCTTGGTTGAACCGGCAACCACATTGCACGCAGCCAGATAGCTATTCTCACCCACCTCCACATTGTGGGCTATGTGTATGAGGTTATCGAATTTCACTCCTTTCCGCAGTATAGTTGATCCGAGTGTAGCACGGTCTATGGCACAGTTGGCACCTATCTCCACGTCATCCTCTATGATCACATTACCTATCTGCGGCACTTTGCGCTGTCCCTCTTCGTTCTGCGGCTCAAACCTGAAACCGTCGCTGCCTATCACTGTACCCGAGTGGATGATACAATTCGCGCCTATCACGCAATCAGAGTAGATCTTCACACCTGCAAACAGTGTGGTATTATCGCCAATGGTCACATTGTCGCCAATATACACCTGCGGATATATTTTTACGTTGTTGCCTATGCGCGCATTGTCGCTCACAACAGCAAATTCACCGGCATATATGTTAGTACCAACGGTAGCTGTTTCAGAAATGTAAGCTTGTTTAGAGATACCGGTCTTATTCAGCTTCACCTGATTATACATTTCCAGCAACTTGGCGAATGCCGCAGCCGCACTATCCACCCTTATGAGGGTGGAACTGATAGGGCCTGTTGCCTCAAAATCTTTATTCACTATAACCAGCGATGCATTCGTGGTATAGATATACTGGGTATAAACGGGATTAGCGAGAAACGAAATAGAACCCGGAACGCCCTCTTCGATCTTCGAGAGTTTACTTACCGTAACATCCGGATTGCCCTCTATTACTCCGCCAAGTAGGCCTGCTATCTGTTGTGCACTGAACTGCATAGAACGTGTTTGCCTGTAAAATATAAAAAATCAATGAAAACGAAACAAACACATCAGTGTGACTGCAGGTGCTGCTATTTCACGGTAGGTATAGCGCCATAACTGCGCAGCACATCTTTTACAATGGCTATGCGGGTCTCGTACCAGTTCTTAGAGCTATCCGTCTCAGGCATCTCAAAATTCGAAGCGAAGAAGTACGGATAGTTACGTTCATCCGACTTGTTCATAGACCCTTTGGGCTCTTTCACTTTCTGCACACGCTCCACAAATCCGGCCACCCAATAGATGGTCTTGCCATTTTTCATGCCGGTTCCGGTCTTATAATACAATTTGTATCCCGGCTCATTTTCGTGCAGCATCAGGTCTTTTACTATACGCTGGCTACGTTCAGATAAAGGCAACTGAGCAAAATAAAGGCGCTTCATAAAGCCCACCTGTTCATCGGCAGTTATTTGCAACGAGTCGTTCACCCAGCAGCGGGTAAGGTCGCCGGAGATGTTCATATTACCATACCTGATGGTGTCTATGTAGTGCTGCATTTTTTCCGCGCCTATGCGGGCTATCAATTTCCTGTAATACCACTCACAACTTGTCTTCAGCGCCTCGCGCATATCCATGTCGTGCTGCCACTCAGGTCTGCCGCCATCGGCACTGTCATATTTTATCACAAGGCGGTCATCAGGCGCCACTGCTGTCTCCAGCGCTATCAGCGAAATGAACAGTTTAAACGTAGAGGCAGGCATCATCCTCGCCGTGCTCCTTTCCTTGTTGTAATAGTGTATCGCTTCGTGGTTATTGTCGCGCATAATGAAGCAGGCGTCCTTAATGCCTTGCTTCTCGAAAAATGCGCCCCAATCTTTGTGCTCCGTTATACGGGTCTGTGCACAGGAAAAAACCAGAAAAGAAGTGACCAGTAAAAATAAGATACGTGACCGCATGAATTTTTTATTAGCTGTTGTTGAATTTATCAGACTCCCTTTTCAAATGAACGCTTCGAACTACCGCTGCGACGCTCCTGTGCTTCTTTGGCAGCCTTTACAAATGCTACAAACAAAGGATGTGGATTCTCAACAGTACTCTTGTATTCAGGGTGATACTGAACACCCACATAGAAAGGATGGTCTTTTATCTCCACCACTTCTACAAGGTTGGTCTTGGGGTTTCTGCCTACGGGTATCATACCGGCATTCTCAAATTGCTCCAAAAATTCGTTGTTGAATTCGTAACGATGACGATGACGCTCTGTGATAGACGCACTTCCGTACGCCGCAGCAGTGATCGAATCAGGACGCAATTCGCATTCGTAGCTTCCAAGGCGCATAGTGCCCCCCATCTGCGTGATCGCTTTTTGCTCCTCCATCATACATATCACTCCCTGGTCCGTATCAGGATCCATTTCTGTAGAGTGCGCCTTCGACATATTCAGCACATTGCGGGCAAATTCCACGCACGCCATCTGCATGCCCAGGCATATACCAAAGAATGGAATCTTATTTACACGCGCATAGCGAATGGCGTCCACCTTTCCTTCTATGCCCCTGCTGCCAAAGCCCGGCGCCACCAATATAGCGTCGACGTTCTCCAGCTTTTCTTTTGCATTTTCCTTAGTCAGATACTCGGAATGAATATTGCGTACTTCTACCTTACACTCATTCATGGCACCTGCATGTATCAGTGCCTCCAGGATCGATTTATACGCATCCTGTAGCTCCACATACTTGCCTATCAACCCCACTACTACCTTGCTCTTCGGGTAACGGAGCTTATTCAAAAACTCTTTCCAGCGCACCAGATCAGGCTCCTTGCCCATCGGCATTTCCAGTTTCTCCAGGCATATCACATCCAGTCGCTCACGCATCATCTCCAGCGGCACGCTGTAAATGGTATCGGCGTCCAGCGCCTCTATTACCGCGTCTTGCGTCACATTGCAGAACAGCGCGATCTTACGTTTCAGGTCTTTATAAAGTGGCTCCTCAGTGCGGCATACCAGTACATCAGGTATCAGACCATGCTCGCTCATCATCTTCACAGAGTGTTGCGTTGGCTTGGTCTTCAGTTCTTTCGCGGCTTTCAGGTAGGGTATCAGTGTCAGGTGTATCACCAGGCAATTCTCATTGCCCATTTCCCACTTCAACTGGCGAACTGCCTCAATGTAGGGCAGCGACTCAATGTCGCCCACAGTGCCTCCCAGCTCAGTAATTACGATATCGTATTTATTACCCTCACCCAGCAGCAACACACGACGCTTTATCTCGTCGGTGATGTGTGGTATCACCTGCACGGTCTTGCCCAGATAGGCACCTTCACGCTCTTTATTGATAACATGCTGGTAGATGCGACGATAACATGCTGGTAGATGCGACCGGTGGTCACGTTGTTGGCCTGAGAAGTAAAAGTATTCAGGTAGCGCTCATAGTGTCCCAGATCCAGATCGGTCTCTGCACCGTCCTCCGTCACATAACATTCTCCGTGTTCATACGGGTTCAGCGTACCCGGATCGACGTTGATATAGGGGTCAAATTTCTGAATGGTTGTAGAAAAACCTCTTGCCTGCAACAATTTGGCCAGCGAGGCGGCAATAATGCCCTTACCTAAAGATGATGTAACACCTCCGGTTACAAATATAAACTTAGTCATAACGCTCCTGTTTTCAAGACACGTGCGCAGCTTAATATTAAAATAAATTGGGGGAAGTAGCTGAAACGGTCGTACAAAACTACGATGGATATTCCGATAATGCAAAAAAGGAAACCACCACGCTTTTATTCAGCAAGAAGCATGTCAACCACCGTTGCTATTTGCCTTTCCGTTACCTGTCCTTCCACAAATTTCCGGTATTGTTTCCCCGTCTGAAGGATCAGGGTTGCCGGTATCGAGCCCTCCCAGGTTTCGTCTACACGGGGCACAAATTCGTTCGGATTCGTATCTGAAAGCCACACCACCGGGGGCAATATGCGCTTACGCTGCAAAAAAGTGCCTAATCGCATCGGGTAATCCTCCTTAAAATCAAGGCTCACCAGCAGCACCTTCACCGGTTTACCCGCATAATGTTGGTGTATCTGGTTGAAAACAGGTAGTTCCTGCACACAGGGCGCACACCAGGTGGCCCAGAAGTTGATCACATACACCGTATCGGGCGAGGTATTGCTCTTCATGATCTCGCGGATACCCATTGCCGGTATCTGCTGCGCCCGTGCTGTAAATGCCCACAACGCCACCACTGTTATAGCCAGTACCTTCCTCATGACGATATATATTTCAGTAAAGATACAACCTTGTGGCGCGCAACTATCACTACCTGATGTCTTAGCTTTGTAAGAAATACGCTCCTATGTCAGTTTCACTACTCGGCCTGCGCACCGTGATCTACTTTACGCACGAACTGCAACAAGCAAAAGCATGGTACAGCGATGTTTTTGGTATTGCACCCTATTTCGACGAGGCATTCTATGTGGGTTTCAATGTTGGCGGGTACGAACTGGGATTGCATCCGCTGGATGCCGCTCAGACACACAGAGGACCTGCGGCCACTGCCTATTGGGGTGTGGAAGACGCCGAAAGTGCCTATGAAAAACTGGTAGCTGCGGGCGCTATGCCCATTGAAAAACCCACCGATGTGGGTGACGGCGTGATCGTAGCGACGGTAAAAGACCCGTGGGGAAACCTGCTCGGCATCATCAAAAATCCACACTTCAAGCTGCCCTAAGGCATGCAATTAGCGGGCCTTACCCAACCATTGCTCCGGGTTGAGCTTCACGTTATCCTTTTTGCCGCTTGATTTCCAGATCTGGAAGTTCACAAACGGAACACCCTCGTCATTCTTCGAAACGCTTCCTATAACCTGCTTGGCCTTCACCTCGTCACCGACGCGTACCGACGTTGATGCAAGGCTGTTATACACGGTACAGTAGTTACCGTGGCGCACCATCACTATCCAACTCGACCCGGTCACTGAGAACACGCTGGTCACCACTCCATTGAATACACAACGCACACGGGCATTCTCGTCGGTCTGAATGTCCACGCCCGAGTTCTCAATGTTTACTTTAGGATACAACGGATGCGGATGCACGCCGAAGTGGTCAATGATATAGCCCTTTTCAACAGGCCAGTACATCTTACCCTTATTGCCTTCAAAGTTCTCAGCCAACTCCACATCCTCTGGCGTCAGCATCAAAGACACCTCAGCCCTTGCACGACCCGTTGTGGCCTTCGGAACCTCATTCACCGCTACATCCGGTCCTCCGCCCGAACTTGACTTGATATTACTTTTGCCCGCTGATTTTACATCTATGCCCGACTTCTTCGCCTCAGCCTCAGCCGCTTTGGCGGCTTTTGCCATCTCACGTTCTATCAGGTCACTGATCGCCTTATTGATCCTCGCGTTAACCTTTTTGTTTTTTTCTATATCGGCCAGCAGCTTGCTTTCCTTGCTCTTCAGGTTCTGTACCACCTGATTGGTCTGCTCGGTTTCGCGCTGCAATATCTGCTTCTGCTGCACCTGCGCGTTCAGCACCTGGTCTTTTTTGTTTTTTTCTTCGCTTAACACACCTATTTTCTGCTTGAGCTGCACCTGTGTATGCGTTATCTGCTGCACCTGATACTTCCTGAAATCCCTGAACTTCTTCAGGTACTTCATTCGGCGCATAGCTTCGTTAAAGTCGCGCGAGGAGAACAGGAACGCAAGCATATCATATGAACTACGGGTACTGTAGGAGTAACGAAGCGACTGCGCATAGCGTGTGTTCAACTGTTCCAGCTTCTGCTTCAGCGTCATCACCTCTCTCGATGAATTGCGGATATCCCGGTCTATCTCACCCAGCTCGTCATTGATATTACCTATCAGGCGTTGACGGTCCGCCAGCTTGCTCTGCAACGCCCGCAACTGACCAATAGTGGCCTGTTTGTCGCTCTTTATCGCCTGCAGCTCTCTTTCGGTCTCCTCAATTGCAGCCATGATCTGCTTGCGGCGGGCCAGCAAAGTATCCTTCGGAGGGTAGATCACCTCACGGGTTTGCGCATCGGCCGCAAACGACAATAACAACAATATGAAGAGGACAATTGAACGCATATGCGATACGGACAAAAATAACCAAATTAGAACCCGCTCCACCGCTTTTTTGCTGAATTAAGATGATTTTACAATCTTTTTCCACAAAAGCCGGCAAACGCATTTTTTTATCACGACCTTTGTCGTCATCTTGCAGTAAAGAAATACATTATGTTATACTCAATGACCGGCTTCGGAAGGGCCGAAGAAACCATCAACCAACGACTGGTAGTGGTGGAAATGAAAGCCCTGAACGGAAAACAGTTCGACCTCAATACAAAGCTACCTCCTATACTTCGGTCATGGGAATTGGACATCCGCTCCATGCTTGCCAACATCCTCATGCGTGGTACTGTTGATCTTACCATCACTGTGAAGCAAGAAGGCGCGTCCAAACCGATGGTGGTGAACACTGACCTGGCCGTATTCTACTACAATGCCATGAAGCAGATAGCACAGCAAACGGGCGTGCCCGAAGACAATGTACTGTCCACCCTCATGCGTATGCCCGAGGTGGTAGCACCGGATTCTGACATGCTGCCCGACGAAGAATGGGAACAGGTGAAAAAGGTGATCGTTCGCGCCGCCGAAGACCTGATGCAGCACCGCCAGCACGAGGGCGAGGCGCTCCTCCGCGACATCACCACCCGCATCAACAATATAGACGACCTTCATAACAAGATACTGCCGCTGGAGCCCGATCGTATTGAACGCATCCGTACCCGCATCAACCAGTGGCTCGAAGACATGGCCGGTAAGGAGAAAATAGACCCCAACCGCTTCGAGCAGGAAATGATCTACTACCTGGAACGTATGGACTTCTCAGAAGAAAAGATACGCCTGCGTCAGCACTGCGAATACTTCAACAATACAGTGAAGGAAAACGACATGGCCATTGGTCGTAAACTGAACTTCATCCTTCAGGAGATAGGCCGCGAGATCAATACACTCGGTTCAAAGGCCAACCATGCCGAGATCCAGCAGATCGTCATCAACATGAAAGACGAACTGGAAAAAGCAAAGGAACAGATACTCAACATCCTTTAATTAAGGTATTACAAAAAGCAAAGGGGCTGCAAGATAATTGCAGCCCCTTGTTTATTCTATACCCTTCCGGGAAGTTCACTTACATATTGCGACGATACTGTCCGCCCACTTCAAACAGCGCCTTGGTGATCTGTCCCAACGAGCAATACTTGGCCACATCCATCAGTGTCTCAAAGATGTTACCATTCTGAATGGCTGTGTGCTGCAAACGCTTCAGCATCTCCGCGCTCTTGTCCTCACTGCGCTTCCATAGGTTATTCACAGTAGCTATCTGGAACTCCTTCTCTTCAGTGGTCGAGCGAATCACCTCCGATGGTATTACCGTCGGCGACCCTTTCGAACTAAGGAACGTATTCACACCTATGATCGGGAACTCGCCTGTATGCTTCAGTGTTTCGTAGTACAGACTCTCTTCCTGTATCTTTCCACGCTGATACATGGTCTCCATAGCACCCAGCACACCACCACGCTCTGTTATGCGGTCAAACTCTGCCAGCACGGCTTCTTCCACCAGATCAGTAAGTTCCTCAATGATGAATGAACCCTGCAGCGGATTCTCATTCTTCGCAAGACCCAGCTCCTTGTTGATGATGAGCTGTATCGCCATCGCCCTGCGCACACTTTCCTCCGTAGGCGTAGTGATCGCCTCGTCATACGCATTTGTATGCAGCGAGTTACAGTTGTCATATATCGCATACAGTGCCTGCAGCGTGGTGCGGATATCGTTAAAGTCTATTTCCTGTGCATGCAGCGAACGGCCCGATGTCTGAATATGGTACTTCAGCATCTGCGAACGTTCATTACCACCATACTTCAACTTCATGGCCTTAGCCCAGATGCGGCGCGCCACACGGCCTATCACACTATACTCCGGATCGATACCATTACTGAAGAAGAACGACAGGTTCGGTGCGAAGTCATCGATATGCATACCGCGGCTCAGGTAGTACTCTACAAACGTGAATCCGTTCGATAGCGTGAATGCCAGCTGCGATATAGGGTTGGCGCCTGCCTCTGCTATATGGTAGCCGCTTATGGACACCGAATAGAAATTGCGCACCTTCTTGTCGATGAAATACTGCTGCACATCGCCCATCACACGCAGCGAAAACTCTGTAGAGAAGATACAGGTATTCTGCGCCTGGTCTTCCTTCAGTATGTCTGCCTGCACTGTTCCGCGCACCGAGCTTAGTGTACGTGCCTTTATCTCTTCATACACGTCGCGCGGCAACACTTCGTCACCCGTCACACCCAGCAACATCAGACCCAGACCGTCATTACCTTCCGGCAACAAAGTCTTGCCCCCACCCGAGTTGTAGTAAGGTCTTGGCAACCCTTTAGCCGCGAAGATGGCATCGATCTTTTTGTTCACTTCCTCTTCCAGGCCATTCGCCTTGATGTAGAGTTCGCACTGCTGATCTATAGCGGCATTCATAAAGAATGCGGTCATGGTAGGTGCGGGACCATTAATGGTCATTGACACCGATGTCATCGGATCTGCCAGATTAAACCCGCTGTACAGTTTCTTGGCATCATCCAGGCAACAAACACTTACACCCGAGTTACCCACCTTTCCATATATATCCGGCCGGTGATCTGGGTCCTGGCCATAAAGCGTCACACTGTCAAACGCAGTACTGAGGCGTTTTGCCGGCATTCCACGCGACACATAGTGAAAACGTTTGTTGGTACGCTCCGGTCCACCCTCGCCCGCAAACATACGAGCAGGATCCTCGCCCACACGCTTGAACGGATAGATACCCGATGCATACGGGAACTCACCCGGGAAGTTCTCATTAAGCGCCCATTTCAATATCTCGCCCCATGCCTCGTAGCGTGGCACAGCAACTTTTGGTATCTGCAGGTGCGACAAAGACTCAGAGTGGGTCTTCACCTTCACTTCCTTATCTCTCACCTTGAATACGTAGTACTCATCAGTATAGTTTTTCTTCTTGTTCTCCCACTGTTCCAGCAACACAATGTTCTTAGGGTCCAGTTCCAACTGTGTCTTGGCATACACTTCTTCCAGCGTCTTCACCAGCCTGTCCTTGTCGTCGGCCTCCATTGCCTGCACGGTCTCTATCGTCTTTCTGATGCCAAACAGCTTCTGTGCTATGGCCGCCTGCGACGTCGCCCAGGAATTGTAGTTGCGGTTATTCTCCGATATCTCACTCAGGTAACGGGTGCGGTTCGGCGGAATGATGTAGATCTTCTCGCTCATCTCGCCCGTTATCTCAAAGTTCGATGTCAACGGCGCGTTCGTCCTTGCCACTACAATATCCATCAGGGTCTTGTACATAGTATTCGTACCCGGATCGTTGAACTGAGAGGCTATCGTACCAAACACAGGCATTTCGTCTGCATTCTTATCAAACAACTTATGGTTGCGCTGGTATTGCTTCTTCACATCACGCAATGCATCCATAGCGCCGCGCTTGTCAAACTTATTGATCACAACAATATCCGCGAAGTCCAGCATGTCTATTTTCTCCAGCTGTGTGGCAGCACCATACTCCGGCGTCATCACATACATGCTCAGGTCACAATGGTCGGTGATCTGCGTGTCACTCTGACCAATACCCGATGTTTCGAGGATGATAAAGTCATAATTGGCCGCCTTCAGAATGTCCACCGCATCATGTATATGCTTCGACACAGCCAGATTGCTCTGGCGTGTGGCCATAGAGCGCATATAAACCCTATCATTACGAATGGCGTTCATGCGGATCCTGTCGCCCAGCAATGCACCACCCGTTTTCCTCTTCGATGGGTCTACTGATATGATACCGATATGTTTGTCTTTAAAGTCCAGCAGGAAGCGGCGCACCACTTCATCTACCAGCGAGCTCTTGCCCGCGCCACCTGTACCTGTTATACCCAGCACCGGCACCTTAGATATTGCTGCGGCCTCTTTCACTTTTTTCAATGCTGCCTGTGTCTCAGGCAACTCATGGTAATTCTCCGCCGCCGATATCAGTCTGGCTATCGACTTCACATCGCGCTCTTTCAAATGGCCTGCTTCGCCATTCAGCTGATTGCCTGTCGGGAAGTCACATTTCTCCAGCAGGTCATCGATCATACCTTGCAGACCCATGGCACGGCCATCATCCGGAGAGTATATGCGCGTGATACCATATTCATGCAGTTCTTTGATCTCGTCCGGCAATATCACACCACCGCCGCCGCCAAAGAGTTTTATATGGCCGCAACCAGCCTCTTTCAGCAGATCGTACATATACTTGAAGTACTCCACATGGCCTCCTTGGTAAGAAGTGATGGCAATACCATTCGCGTCTTCCTGTATCGCGCAGTCCACTACCTCCTTCACACTGCGGTCGTGACCCAGGTGGATCACCTCCGCACCGCTCGACTGCAATATGCGACGCATGATGTTGATGGATGCATCATGACCGTCAAACAACGATGCCGCAGTGACCAAACGTATCTTATTCTTTAGAGCGTACGCCATATTATATATTCCGTTTATAACAGGGTGCAAAGGTACGAAATGAGCCGTTTCGTACGCTATCAGCATTACACATTACCTTTATTCTTAGAATCTTCCTTTTCAGTGCGCAAACGGCTACTTTTTATCTTACTTGCCCTTATTTTGATCGCCTCGGCAAAGCCCGTTCTGCTGCATATTGCCCACCTTACAAACTGGCAATGGACGGGCACTTACCACCACCGCATCCCCACCCGAAACAGAGCCGTAGCACTGACATTCGACGATGGCCCCGGCCCTGCCTCTGACAGTGTGCTTGCCATCCTCAACAGGTTTGGCATCAAGGCTACTTTCTTCCTCACAGGCGCAGAAATGAGCCTTGAACCCGAACGCACCGCCCGCATCATCGCCGCCGGGCACGAGATCGGCAACCATTCCTGGTCACATCAGGCGCTCATCTTCCGCTCACCCGCATTCATCCGGTCCGAGGTGGAACGTACCGACAGTGTCATCCGCGCACTCGGCTACAAAGGCCCCATCCGTTTCCGCCCCCCGTTCGGCACCAAACTCATCTATTTACCCTACTATCTCAACCAAACCAACCGCCACACCATTTTGTGGGATGTGGCGCCCGACCTCGATCTGTCTCTCCGCTTCAACCCCGACAGCCTCGTCCGATTCACTACCCGCAACGTGCGCCCCGGCTCCATCATCCTGCTGCATACCATGTACGACAGTGTGTCGGCATCGCTCAGCGCACTTCCCCTCATCCTGAACTCGCTGCAGGCGCAGGGTTACAAAGTCACTTCCGTAGGCGACCTCCTGAAGACCACCGCCCATGATCGCTGAGCCTGAAACACCTATTCACACGCATTCGCTAACTTTATCGTTCTTTTGTATTGCATGAAACGCATCGTTTTGTTGTTGCTGGTATTGCTTGTGGGCAGTGGTGCCTCGGCGCAGTATTGGCGCAAACCCAAACGACAGTGGCCCAAGACCGAAGGGGAACTTATGTACAAACTGGTCGGTTGCCTGCAACACAAAGACACCGCCGGCTATTACGACCTCTTCCCTCCCTTCGACACCCTTTGGAGCATGGTCATGCACAATACCGACAAAAGCCCGCAGACCCAAAAGGAATTGAACAACCTGAAAGAAAAGCCGCAGGTCCTCATCGAGTTCGACCCGCTATATAACAAGAGCATCATCGGTGGTTTCTGCCACGTCCTCTCCAAGGGCGAGGACTCAGGCATACAGTGGAACCGTGTTACCATGGCGCGCTACGAACTACGCAAACAAGACCCCACAAGGGCTTTGATCGGCTACGACCACATAGCCCCCGAACGCTTCCATGGTTACATGTTCGTTACAGATGTGTTCAATCGGGTCATGTTCTGCGTCTCTGTCACCGAGATACAGAAGATAAAAGGGCAGTTCTTCGGCGGGCAATTGGTTAATGTCCTTCAGGCAAAGTCCATCGACGAGTTCCGTCGCAAAGAGATTGAAGAACAGGCGTGGCTCGAATGGAAAGCCGCCCACCCCGACACCGTGAGTGTGGACAGTATTGCGGTTGCCGACTCGCTGGCCGCCGCCGATACGGCCGACAAAGGTTCGTTGCTGCTAAAAAAGCAGGAAGACCCCGAGGAAGACGAGATGCGTAAAGAGGTGGTGGACCGCAAATACTACGAAGGCCTCATGGACAATGAGATACCCATCAAACTCTACGTCCGCTATATGAAACCCATTCCGGGCAAGCCGCAGCAATACGATGGACTCTACAAGCTGGGCGAGAACAAACGCTACCTGAAACTGGAGATCACACAGAACAAAGAAGGCAAGTGGATCATTGAAGACGAGACCGCCCAGGGCCTCATGGAGCTCACCCTCACCGGCCGCAACTATGTGGGCGCATGGACCAATGCCGAGGAGAACGGCTTCGACGTGGTGCTCCACCAGACCGGCACACCCAAGGGCAAGATAGAAACGCTCGATGCCATCCTCGATCGTGGCCGCTCGGGCCGAGTAGATGAAAGTGTATTCGAAGACCAGATGAAGGAAGACGAAGAAAAGGACAAGGAGGCTAAAGAGAAGCTGGCCGCCGAACGTGAGGCAGAAAAAGAACGCCTGAAAAAAGAGCAGGAGAAAAAAGACCGTAAGGACAAGAAAAAGAAAAAAGATAGCGAAGAAACCCCTGCCGAAAAGAACGATAAAAGCGGCAGCGAACAAGGTAAAAAGTAGTTACTACGACAACGCCTTCTCCATTATATAGTGTGGTATCCCCACCTCTGTAAATTCATCCCCCACAACAGCATAACCCATACTTCCGTAAAAGCCCATAGCATTCTTTCGGGCATGCAGCACCAGTGTGCGGTAGCCTTTTTCCCGGGCATACTTTTCCGCTGCTTCCACCAGCTCGCGGCCCAGACCACGGCCTTGCCACGCATCATATACGGCCATCTGGCGCAGTTGCACCAGGTCGTCATTTTTGTGGTGCAGCATCAGGCAGGCAACCACTTTGCCATCCATCTTTCCGGCAAAGATCACATCCACCGCATCACGGCTCAGGTCGTCATTTTTCAACGACATAGCCAGCGGCTTGCGCAGCACCTCATCGCGCAGGGCAAATACCTCCGCATATTCGGGCGAAGAAAGGGTAACTATATTTATTTCAAGAGGAATATGGTTCATTATTTCAGTTCTATCACGGTTTCTTCTGTAGCCTTTATCAGGAAGATCACCACCTTCTCAGACGCATTCGGGCCACCGGGACCTTTGTGGTAGTGAGCCTCATACTTGCCCGGTTGTATCTGCAGGTGTTTGGCTACCGGGTCACTTAATTTTATTGTTGAGAACGAACGGTACTTGTCGCCAAACTGTTCATACAGGGTCACGCTGTTCATGCCCTCTTCGGCCACAAACTTCGCAAAGCCCGGCTGTGGTATGCGTATTACGCTCTCGTCAAAATCCAGGTCTATATTGCGTATATCCAGCGGGAAGGTATTGATCTCCACATGGTAGTTCTCCGGCTCATATTCCAGCTTCTCCGTACACTTTTGCTGTGTTATGCTACCGTTGGCACGGTTGCGTTGCGTCACCACCGCACTGAACTCTTTCACCGGCCTGTTAGGCGCGCCCACATACTCAAACGACAGACTGGCCTTGTTCACCACTATATATACCTTGTTCTTCTTGTTCGGCTCTATCACCAGGTTGTTCACCACCCTGTTGCGCGACTCTGAGAACGTCAGGTTATACGTGCCCGGCTGAATATTCAGTTGCGGATCGGGATTACCGTCGCCATCCACCATGCGGTAAAAACGCTTCACCATATCGCCTGTATAGGGGTCCAGCAGCATTATCTGCGGTGTAGTGGTGTAAAATTTTCCTTTGCCGTTCGTGAAGTAGATCTGCACAGTCGTCTGTTCAGCATCCTCGGTCTCTACCTTGAACTCAGCAGGTTTGCCCGGCAATGGCTTCGGAGTGCCTGCCACAGGCTTCGCGGCAGGTTTTGCAGCCGGTGCGTCGTCAAATTTCAGCGGCGGCATTGGCGGCACCTTGCGTGGCCTCAGTATCGATCCGTCGCCATCCAGCACAAACAGATTGATCAGTCGCTTGGGCGGCGTCTGCAGTCGGGCTATAGTGATCGGGTCCGGCCGCGGTGGCACCTCTTCCACTATCACAGGTTCATAACGGCCCACCTTCACCATGTCCATCGGCACAAACCCCTGTGTCACCTTCACCAGTGTGCGCAGTGGTGCAGTGTTCAGTTTACTTATCGCTTCAGGCGCAGGCCTTGCAGGCACCTCTTCTTCTATCTGTGGCTCGTATCGCCCTACTGTCGTTGGTCTTGGTTGCTGACTAACAGGCGCGGGCATTGTCAACGTCTTTAACGCACGCGGCGCCACACTGGTCACTGCAAATGTGGGTTCCTTTTCGGGTGTCTCAGGTGCGTCGTCCTGCGTCACAGGCACAAACGGGGGCACAGCCACCTTCACAGGTTTCGCCACCGCCAGCGCGTCTATCGCAAAATACCTTGTGGCCGGCACCAGGGCTGCTATCTGCTGCAGTCCCTTGGTAGGGTCCACACTATGCACCACCGTATCCTTCACTTTTATTACCGGAATGGTCACATTCATCACCGTGGGCGCTGTAGCAGCCACCTCCTTCACCTCTGTATACGTTTTCTGATTTACGTTGATCACCGGCCTGAAGGCGTTCACTATCTTGCTCACCGCCCCCGGCAGGTCGCCATAGCGGGTCACCTCCAGATAATCGCCCATACACGCATAGGCCGTGCGCAGCTGCATCGAGCTTTCAAGGTTCACGATATAAGGTCGGAAAAAAACTTTGCTGGCGGCCAGCTTCGCCATCACCGCGCATATATCGCCGCCACAGCTCTCACCACCGTCTGTTATCAGTATGATGCTGTAGGCGTTATGCGCCACATCCACCAGATCATTATCGGCTGCTTCCTGCAGCGCATAGGCTATTGACGTCACACCCAGCGGCTGAATATCGTCCAGCCTGTACTCCATCTGCAAGCGGTTATCGCGGCGAAATGGCACCTCATTGCGGGTATCGCGGCAGTTATTTTCGTCCACTGTCGACTGGTGACCGAACACGCGTAGCGAGAACTCCACATCCGGGTTCACCCTATACACGCTATCCATGATGCGCAGCACTATCTCATCTGCCACCTTAGATTTCTTCCGTCCCCCATCCCACACATTGATCATGCTCGACGACTTATCCAGCAATATCAATATACGGGACGTCACCTCCCTTCCGCCTCCCGACTGAGCGCGTCCACAAATGGAGACCGCTAAAGCAATAAGTAATACTATTAATATCTTGACCCGCATGAACTACTCGTAACACAAACGTACATTATTTGAGCGAAACGGCTGAATGTGCCCTGCATTTCATCAACACTGCATCCCCAATTGGTGGTTTGCTAAGTTTTCGAGATGCGAAAGGTGTGACACACTTTGGAAGTGAGGCACACAAAGAGCCTGCAAGAAATCTCCCGTTTTTAAAAAATCTACAACTGCCATTTTATAGATTTTTCGCCTGATCCTCACTTGTTTATAAAACTCCCACGTTACCAAAAACTCCCAAAAATCTCCCGCCTACTTAAGGCGTGGCACACTTTGGCAATGAGCCACACCATTATCCACAACACTAAGGTAGCCGCGACTTCTTAACACAACAAGAAGAAAATTCTGTGATAGTGCGTTTTCAGTAGCGTGATAGAAAATTGTTAGGGCATATAAAATATCGCGCACTTTGGAAATGAGCCACTCCATTGCAACAACGAAATAGGGAGCAAACGGCTTGCGCGAATGCTCCCCTTCATTTTTTTCTGTCGGCATACTACATCCAACTGCTTTTCGCCAATCACATCCGGCGCAATTGGCCGCAGATCATCTTCCTTATTTCCACTGATACAGATACCCTTCCCACTCCAGAACATAAACTGTTCCATCGGGACCGGAGATCAGCTCATTCTGCACCCCATCATGCTGCTGCATAGTCAGCTCTGTGGATGTAATTTTTGATACTCCAAGATTTTTGTGAGACGATGACCCCAACTGGCAACTGGATCTATACTTAATGCTACCGGTCACTTCGTTTACCTTGCAACCACGCATGGTGAGGTAGCTGCCACTTTCGATTGGCGGGTGTGAGAATTCAGTTACTTTTACAAACTTCGCCGGCAGTGTTTTTGAACTGATCTTATACAAAGCGGTCTTTGCTCCGGTTGATGCAGGTACTAGTGTATAGAAGTCGCCATTGGGCGTTGTGTGATCGCTGTTGAATCCCTCATAATTATACGCTGCAAGTACCCCAAGGTTTTCCGGGTCAGCCTTGTCGTAAAACACCTCAAATGCCCCGGTATTGGTGTTTAACACAACGTCATTATAGACACCCGACCCGTCGATGGCACTACTCGCACTGGCTGAAACAGGAAAAAACGCCCGACCATCATTATTCAAAAATTGAGGCGCCGTTTGCTGGGTGCTTGTGGCCGGAAGATCCAGCACCTTCGCCCATGTGTTTCCCGAAGCAGATTTCTTATAAAAACTCTGCACCCCACCAATTGGTGTGTTATCGATGTAAACGAGAATATCTCCGTTTGTATTAGCGATCATTTTGTTCTTATAACCGGGTGCTATTGCAACAGTATCCCACTTATTTGTGACCTTATTCAACATGAAAACATCCCCTTGATTGCCTGAGTGATAGAAATAATTACCCAATGCATCCTGGACAATTCTTCCATTTGCTGCCTGAGCCTGGTTAGGAATAACATCGCCCAATTTATTGAAGGCTTTGGCCGCTTCGTCCCACTCATACAGGTTGTTCAGACTATGATGAACGATTGGCGCGCCCTTCTTATTGAACCCCCTGATTCCATAAACCGACGGCTTCAGGTCTCCGTTCCCCAGCTTCTCAAGGCTCACCTTCTGCGATTCTTCCTTTTTCTTACTACAGGAATTTAACACCGCCACTATAGCTACACACAGAATTAAAACTAAATATCGTTTTTTCATTTTCAGAGTAATTAATATATATTGAAGAAAAATATCGCATTCGAAACAAAGATAATTTCAACAAAACTATTATATTTTTCAACAATCCTATCTATTTACGGCACATAAATTAAAATAAATGCGAACGAAAGGTGTGGCACACTTTGGCAGTGAGCCAAACCTCTCCCCAATCTGTGTTTATCGAATTGATGAGCTTATAAACGGGCATTAAATAACTGACACCGGCCTTCTTCGGGTCACTAAAAAAAAATTATATTTGCCAATATTGTCGGACATTATGCAAGTATGATTTTACAGACAAGAATCACACTTTTTCTGGTTGTCTGGCCAAATTTCTCTTTTATTCGATAAGGAAAACTCTACTATTCATGCAACGCCTATTACTGAGGCAAAAAATATAATCATAAACAAAAGCAATACACTGATGGCAAAAACTATGGAATCCTCTGAAACAAGAGACGGCTATGTTGTCGACTTTATATCTGGTCAAGAAATAAAAGCATCACCAGAAGAAGTAGAAGCTACCCAAGTATTCTCAAAAAGACTCATCTATGAGTACGAATTTAAAACCGAGGATATTCAAACCCGGCCTCAATATCATGTTCGCAAATCCCCATCTGACGAAGCAAAAAAATCTTACCCTGTTGATATTGCTGTTTTTAAAAGTAGAAGCCGTGCGGAGAGCGATCTAATCGGCTTAGTGGAATGTAAAAAGAAAACGAGAAAAGATGGCATCGAGCAACTTAAACTATACATGGATATGTGTAGTAGCGTTATTTGGGGAGTTTGGTTTAACGGGGAGGAACAAGTCAACTTACAAAAAGTCAAAAAAGACGGTGACATATTATACCGCGAGATACCCAATATTCCAAAGAAAGGTCAACGAGTTGAGGATATCGGAAAATACAAAAGAAAGGAACTAAAGCCCGCAAAAGACTTAAAAAGCCATTTTAAGGTTATTAACAACTACTTGTATGGCAATATGAAGAAAGACGACACTTCTACGAGGAACAGAGCTAAACAAATTATCAACCTTCTCTTTTGTAAAATATATGATGAACAATACACTGGTATGAATGAAGATGTTACATTCCGTGCTGGCGTAAATGAAGATAAGAAAGTTGTTTCTGAGAGAATAAAAGAACTTTTTGGAGAGGTAAAACGGCGATTCAACGATGTTTTTGAAAATGAAGATACAATCTCTTTAGATCCGGATTCAATTGTTTTTGCAGTTGGACAGATTCAGGAATTATGCATTACCGAATCAGAACGAGACGTTATCGGCGATGCATTCGAAGTGTTTGTTGGTAAAGCTTTGAAGGATGAAGACGGGCAATTCTTTACTCCAAGAAATGTAATTAAAATGATTGTGGACATAGTCGACCCGGATGAGAAATCGATGATAATAGACCCGGCATGTGGCACAGGTGGATTTCTGATTGAATCACTACGGCATGTTTGGGCAAAAATTGACGAACGAGCAAAAAATCTAGGATGGTCTAAAAAGAGAATTGAGGATGAAAAACAGTATGTGGCAACGACTTATTTCCGAGGAATTGACAAGGATTCATTTGTTGCTAAAGTTACAAAAGCATACATGGCAATTATAGGGGATGGGCGTGGCGGCGTTTTTTGCGAGAACAGTTTGGAGGCAGTGAAAGAATGGAGTCATAAATGTCAGGACAAGATTGACCTAGGCAAGTTTGATGTAGTACTTACTAATCCGCCATTTGGTTCCAAAATCCCTATTAAAGAAGAAAAAGTTTTAAAGCAATTTGTGCTCGGGCATAAATGGAAATTTGACAAAAAAACAAAAAAATGGCAACAACTAAGTGAGCTGAATAACAAGGGTAAAAAAGCGGGCGTTGAACCTCAAATTTTGTTTATTGAAAGATGCCTTCAATTCTTGAAGGTAGGTGGTAAAATTGGGATTGTTTTGCCTGATGGAATTTATGGTAATGACAAGTTAGGGTACATCAGGGAGTACTTGAAAAAAAACGCGAAGATATTGGCTGTTATCGACGTACCGTCAGAGACATTTCAACCAAATACTTCTGCGAAAACTTCTATTTTGATAGCAGAAAAAATTAAGGAAAATGATAAGTTACATGACCACTATATTTTTATGGCGATTTGCGAAACATGTGGACATGACAGAAGAGGTAATCCAACTACCGAGGATGATGTTTCATTAGTCAAAGAAAAGTACTTTGAATTTGTAAAAAACCCAAAAAAGTTCGTTCTATGATAAAATCATTTGCCACTAATAATGACGATTTGGAATCCAACATTTTTCCAAACTTCTACTTGTTTAAGCAAAAAATAGAGAGTTTTTCACGCAGAAACGACGTTACTTCCTTTAGTTTAGGAGATAAAGGTGTTTTGGAAGTTCTAACCGACGGAGAACATGCGGGACAAAAATTTGTTTCAGATGGTGCTATGTTTATCAAGAATTCGAGTGTAAAGAGGTATGGGATAAATGAATTTGATGGCTTTTATATAACTCATGAGAAAAACAATACACTTAAGAGGTCTAAACTTGTAAAAGATGATATCCTTTTTACAACAATAGGATACTACCTAGGCGTTGCTGCATTGGTGAACTCAAATGTAGAAAATGCCAATATCAATCAAAATGTAGTGAGAATAAGAATAAACAGAAAATTTACCTCACCTCAATACCTTGCTTGTTTCTTAAACTCAAAATTGGTTCGTTTCCAAATTGAGAATCTATTTACTGGAACATATCCTATCCTTACTTATCCAAAGATAAAATCACTAAAAATATTCATAAAAAATCGAGAAATCGAAAAAACAGTAACTGAAAAAATAACACTTGCTGACGAAAAAAATGTTCTTGCACTAAAATTGATTAGGGAGGCACAAACAACATTTCTCAAGTCACTTAATGTAGACTTTACAAAAATAAAAAAGCAGTTATTTTACGCAGTGTCAGCTCGGCAATTCTCGACGGATGACATGATGACCCCAGCTTTTTATTATCCTCTTTACGCAAACACAACCAAAGAAATTATAAAAAACAACAATTTCGAATTACTCGGATCGTTGGCTGATTTTAAGAATGGTGACGAAGTAGGGTCTGTCAATTACAAAACTTATCTACACAGAAAAGAAACAGATATACCTTTTATTAGAACATCGGACATTGTAAATTACGATTTCGACCAGTATCCTGATTTCTTTATTGACCAAACTATTTACAACGAACTAAATCAAGGCATTCAGGCTGAGGAAATACTCTTTTCAAAAGACGGCAAAATTGGAATAACTGCGATGACAACTGATTTTGATAAATGTATACTGGGTAGCGGTATATTGAGAGTCATTCCGAAGGCAGATAAAATTAACCCTTATTATTTGTTTATTGCATTATCGACAAATGAGGTAGGAGGTTATCAAGCCCTGCAGAGAACAGTTGTAGCTTCAACAATACCACATTTACGAGAAGATCGAATTGGTGATTTTTGCATTCCAATTTTGAAGGACCAAACAAAGATTATTGAACTGACCAAAACAGCCTTCAAGCTTCGGGATGAAAGAAAAAAGTTGATAACAGAATCAAGGCTTCTTATTGAAAACAGTCTTGGCCTTTGAATGAGTAAATATCATTCAAAAAAACTATTGGCCATTGTCTTCCAAAACACAAATCCTACTCAGCATTTGCCTCCGACTACGTCGCAGCGGTGGCAGTTCTCCTGATGTGCAAATGCTCACCGTGTTGGCGAGGACGCACTGCACTCGTCTCAAAAAACTTTTTATCATACTGCACTTTTCGCACTATCATAAAACTTTCACCTTCCTATTTCCGCCCACTTGTTGTAACTTGATGTAAGATCAGAAAATCCTGATTAAATTACACTTTAAACACATACATATTTTTTTTCGCGGGAAGCAAGTGCGCAGTTTTTGCGCAGAAAGTGGGAAGTTTTTGGGAAGCACGTGCGCAGTTTTGCTGCCCACCATTTACGTAAACAATTGATTATCAATAAAAATGTGCGCAGATCGGGCAAAAAGAAATTTCCTGCGCAACTGAGAAGCAACTCCGTGCGGGTGCGCAGCTTTTCGGCATGCAGGCACAGTTCATTTTTGTAATGTGTTGCCGGAAAAACGCAATAACACAATGGGTATTTTTATCCACCGTATGTTATTAATTAAGTTGTCAGAGAGGGCCATTCAGGTTATCTTTGTAAGGTTCGCAAATTCCGTCAAATAACAATTATTTGTAACGAACGAACAACAAACAATCAGCTGCAATTCCGGTAGTGCTTCTATGGGCGGCAACACGCCTTCTGATAGTATTATTGCCGGTGCGGCCCTCAAAAAATGTTTTATAAAAACAAATGGAACAGGAAAACGAAATAGTGCGGGTACCCGCCGAGTATGATGCCGGAAGTATACAGGTGCTGGAAGGGCTGGAAGCCGTTCGTAAGCGCCCCGCCATGTACATAGGCGATATAGGTGTGAAGGGTCTGCACCACCTGGTATATGAGGTGGTAGATAACTCTATCGACGAAGCACTCGCAGGCCACTGTAAGAACATCAACGTAACAATACATACCGACAACTCTATCTCCGTGCTCGATGATGGCCGTGGTATCCCCACGGGCATGCACCCCAAGGAAGGGCGCTCGGCACTGGAGGTGGTTATGACCGTGCTGCACGCGGGTGGTAAGTTCGATAAGGACAGCTACAAGGTATCGGGCGGTCTGCACGGTGTGGGTGTAAGCTGTGTGAACGCACTCAGCTCGCTCATGCAAACTACCGTGTATCGCGAGGGCAAGATATTCGAGCAGGAATACCGCATGGGTATCCCTCAGTATCCTGTGCGCGAGATAGGCACTACCGATAAGCGTGGTACGCAGCAGCACTTCTGGCCTGACGGTTCCATCTTCAAAGACACTGTCTACAACCGCGATATTCTTGCAGGCCGTCTGCGCGAGCTTTCTTACCTCAACAAGGGCATTCGCATCACCCTCACCGACGATCGCGAGAAAACCGAAGACGGACAGTCTCAGTCCGAGACCTTCTATAGCGAGGGCGGTATCATAGAGTTTGTACAGATGCTGGACCGTGTAGGCAAGCGCGACCCGCTGCTGGCACTGCCTATCTTCGTTGAAAGTCACGATAAAGATTCAAACGTATCGGTGGATGTGGCACTTAGCTACAACACCTCCTACAACGAGCATATCTTCTCCTACGTAAACAACATCAATACCATAGAAGGTGGTACCCACGTGGCTGGTTTCCGCCGCTCCATCACCAGGGTGTTCAAGGCATACGGAGATAAGAACAAACTGTTTGAAAAAGCAAAGGTTGATATCACCGGCGACGACTTCCGCGAGGGACTTAGTGCCGTTATCTCGGTGAAGGTACCCGAACCACAGTTCGAAGGACAGACCAAAACCAAGCTGGGCAACAATGAAGTGATGGGCGTGGTGGACGTATGCGTGAGCCGCGTGCTGGAAGCCTACCTCGAAGAACACCCCAAAGAAGCCAAGCTCATCATTGACAAAGTGATACTGGCAGCACAGGCTCGTGCGGCAGCCCGCAAGGCACGCGAGATGGTGCAGCGTAAAAGCGTTTTGTCAGGCGGCGGTATGCCCGGCAAACTGGCTGACTGCTCTGAACGCGACCCCGAAAAGTGCGAGCTATACCTTGTGGAAGGTGACTCGGCCGGTGGTACTGCCAAGCAGGGCCGCGACCGTAGCTACCAGGCCATTCTGCCGCTAAGGGGTAAGATCCTGAACGTAGAGAAAGCACAGGAATACAAGATATACGAGAACGAAGAGATCAAGAATATGTTCACCGCGTTGGGCGTTTCCATCGGCACCCCCGAAGACCCCAAGGCACTGAACCTCACCAAGCTCCGCTACCACAAGATCATCATCATGACCGATGCCGATGTGGACGGTTCGCACATTGCCACGCTCATTCTCACCTTCTTCTTCCGTTACATGAAAGAACTGGTGCTGCAGGGTTATGTGTACCTGGCACAGCCGCCACTTTACCTCGTGAAGAAAGGCAAAGACCAGAAATATGCCTGGACAGAAGACGACCGCAAGCGCGCCATAGAAGAACTGGCCAACGGCAAGGAAGATTCGGTGAACGTGCAGCGATACAAGGGTCTCGGAGAGATGAACGCAGAACAGCTGTGGGACACTACCATGAACCCCGACACCCGCACACTGAAGCAGGTGACCATAGAAAGCATGTCATATGCCGACGAGATCTTCTCTATGCTCATGGGCGATGAGGTGCCACCACGCCGCCAGTTCATTGAAACTCATGCTAAGTACGCCAAGATCGATATCTAATATCGTTATAGAAACAACACACAAGAACGGCCGGAACCTACCGGCCGTTTTTTATCACTTTTCTCCCTATAAATTTCGATATTTGTACTACATGAAAAACTTACTTGTTCTTTTGTTCTCTCTGGTGGCGTTCAGCGGTGTGGCCCAGGTAACAGTAGATTCTACCAAAACCACCCTCACTGTAAAAGAGAAACTGCCCACCGGCGTCAAGACACTCACCGTCTATCGTTCCTTCGTTCAGGGCAGCGGCATGCGTCACCAGGCGGTTTATCAGCCGGGCGCCGACGAGCTGGGCGAAGAACCCGAATCGCTGAAACTGTCATTTGCAGAAGAACTGCCCCACATCAAAAAAATGATGGATGCAGCTATGGCGAAACGCCAGCTCAACCTTTCCAGCTTTTCATTCAACCTGCTGCCCTATGCCGATCTCGCCAACAAACTCATAGACATCTATACCAACTCATCCGACTGGAACGACTATGTAAAGAAAGCCACCAACCTCAAGCAGACCACTACCCTGTTCGATGGCTCTGAGGTATCAGAAGTGCACTTCTATGCCAAGATGGCCAAGTATGTGATGGACAAAAGCGACTTCGCCACCCAATTCGATGGGCTGCTGAAACCCTACGGTTACAAGATAGCCTCTATCGATTTTCCCGAAGAACACCAGCAGGTATTCTCTGCCGACAAGCTGATGGTACTCGGCAAGAACCCCAATCTCTTCATCCCCATCCCCGACTATTCCATCTCAGTAGTTAAGATCAAGAAGTAATGAGCCAGTATAGTATAGGAGAAGCGCTGAATCTGCTCATGGAGCGGTCTAACTGGAAGCCCAAGGTTATAGCCCTACGCATGAGCCAGGAATGGGAAGCAATAACCGGAAAGACCATAGCCAAGTACACCCGCTCTGTGAACATGAACAACAAAACGCTCACCATCTATACCGATGTGGCACCACTGAAACAGGAACTGCAACTTGGTAAGGAACAACTCATTGTCCGCATCAACGAGTACTTCAACGAAAGAGTAGTAGAGGAGATAGTGATCAGGTAGCACGCCTGCCTGCCCATGCGGCCCCCGCGACAAACAGACCCACACCCAGCAGAGCGCCCACAGCATCGGCCACAACGTCCATCAGCTCCATGCTGCGCCCCAGAAAGGTGAGCGCACCCTGCAGCCCCTCGGTTACACCGCCCACGGCAACAGCGATCACAAACCACTTGATCATATTGCGCACACCACCCTCGGGGTAGGCGCACAACCATAGAAAACCAAACAACCCGAACATCACGAAATGAGTCCACTTATCTATCAGCGGCACATCCACATGAGGCAGCTCGCGCCCGGGATACAGGCAACCCGTAAAAATGAGCAAGGTCCATAGCATCGCTATGAACCTTGACTGTTTCTTATAGCCCGAACCGGGCAGGAAAATGCTTTTCATTATTCACCTATCAGCTGGCGGTAAGCAGCAGCGTCGAGCAGTGCGTCCACATCAGCAGGATTGTCAACGGTCATTTTCACCATCCAGCCTGAACCGTATGGATCTTTGTTCACGTTCTCAGGATTTGCCTCGAGGTCACCATTCACTTCAGTGATAGTGCCGGCAACAGGCAGGTACAGATCAGAAACGGTCTTAACAGCCTCTACGGTACCGAAAATATCGTTGGCGCCGAATGGCTTACCAACCGAGCTGATGTCTACAAATACGATATCGCCCAGTTCTTTCTGCGCGAAATCTGTAATACCTACAGTTGCGGTATTGCCTTCAATTTTGATCCACTCGTGATCTTTCGTGTAACGTAATGTGCCAGGAAATTCCATTGTTGATTGATTTTGGCATAAAAATAGTGTAAAAAACAGAAAAAGGGAATACCCTGCAGCAGCAGTGCTAAAAAATAACAGAAATGTTCACGGCAATGATGCGAAGCTGTAAAAATGGGTGAAAAACGGGTGAGGCAGGCCATAAAAGCATGCTCTTAACTTTTAGTAGTGCGCTTTCATTGCTACCTTCACAGTATTAAATATCAAATCGGGATCATGAAATATCTACCGATTCCTTCGAAGTTGTATGAACAGAACAGGCAGCGCTTCATCAAGAAGATGAAGCCGAACTCAGTTGCCATCTTCCCGGCCAGCCCCACTTTCCCGAAGAGTGGAGACGGCACGCATGGTTACAAACCCGATGCAGATGTGATGTGGCTGTCGGGCGTGGTGCAGGAGAAAACCATTGTTGTACTGTACCCCGACAATCCGGATAAGAGCATGAGGGAAGTGCTGGTGCTGCTGCGCCCCAACGAACTGCTGGAAAAATGGGTAGGTCACAAACTGCGCAAAGAAGAAGCAACTGCCATATCTGGGATAGCAAATGTGCAGTGGCTGGATGGCTTTGATGCCATGATACAGGTGATGATGAACTCGGCCGATTATGTGTACCTGAACAGCAATGAACACAACCGGTTGGACGTTGAACTGCCACGCACCGACCTGCTGTTTGTGCAGGAGCTGATGAAGAAGTACCCGCTGCACAACTACGAGCGTGCAGCTAAGATCATGAAAGAGCTTCGCGCCATCAAAACGAAGGAGGAAATAGAAGTAACCAAGCAGGCTATTGCCATTACAGGTAAGGCGCTTGACAGGGTGCTGAAGTTTGTGCAACCGGGCGTAATGGAGTATGAGATAGAGGCAGAGATCACGCACGAGTTCCTGCGCAACAGGGCCACTGGTCATGCCTATGGCTGCATCATCGCATCGGGCGACAGAGCGCGCACACTGCACTATGAAGAGAACAACCAGGTATGTAAAGATGGCGAGTTGTTGCTAATGGACTTTGGCGCAGAGTATGGCAACTACAATGCCGACCTTACCCGTACGATACCGGTGAATGGCAAGTTCACCAAGCGTCAGAAGGAGGTGTACAACGCTTGTCTGGCAGTACACAACCATGGCAAGAGCATCCTGAAGCCGGGCATCCTCTTCCAGGATTATGTGAAGAGCATCAACGCTGAAATGGAAAAGCAACTGCTGAAAATAGGTCTGATCTCCAAATCAGATATCAAGAATCAGGATCCGGCCAACCCCGCTTACCGCAAGTACTTCTACCATGGTGTCTCTCACCATCTGGGACTTGTGGTACACGATGTTGGTTCTTACACCGACGCCGTAAAAGAAGGCATGCTGTTCACCATAGAGCCCGGCATATACGTGGAAGAAGAACAAATGGGTATCCGCATAGAGAACAATATCTGGATCACCAAGACCGGCAATGTAGATCTCTTCAAAGGCATACCGATAACAACAGATGAGATAGAGACAGTGATGAAACGCTGATCTCAGAAGGTATAAACAAAAGCGGGGCCGTGTGTCACACAGCCCCGCTTCATTCTTTCATTTCCGCTACTACTTATCACCCACCTGCACTTTGTACACCTCGCCACGCTGAGTATTGACGGGGATGCCCAATGATTCGTAGATATAGTCCTGAGCGACAGTGCGCACACTCAGCTTGTTTATTTTGGTATTACTACCTGAAGGGTACACCCTGTTTGAGAGGAACACGAATACCACTCCGCTTGCAGGGTCGGCCCACACACAGGTGCCCGTGAAACCCTGATGACCGAATGTGAGCGCACTCCACCTGTCGCCGGCACCACCACCATCGTCTTCTTTCGGAAGCGCTTTGTCAAAACCCAGTCCGCGGTGACTGATCTTACTGCCATAGGCAGTGAACAGATCTACTGTCTCAGGCTTAAAATAACGTTTGCCTCCGTAGGTGCCTTTGTTCAGCAGCATCTGGAAGATGACCGCAACATCCTTAGCAGTTGAGAAGAGGCCTGCATGACCGCCCACGCCGCCCAACATTGCAGCACCCGGGTCGTGCACATACCCCTGAATAGTGCTCTGCCTGAAGCCAGTCTCTATTTCGGTTGGCGCTATCTCCTTTGCATCAAACCTGGTGAGCGGATTGTAGAGTGTGCGCTTCAAACCAAGTGGCTTGTAGAACTCATCTTCGGCGTACTTGTCGACAGTTTTGCCGGTGATCTCTTTTACGATAGCGGCCATGAAGAAGAAGTCGAGATCGCTGTAGACCATCTTACCGGCATTGTCGAGTTTGCTGTCGTAGATGGCGGCCCACATCGTATCGATGTAGTCATTGCGCATGAACACATTGGCACCAAGCTGAGTTGTATAACCTGGCTTAGATACGCTGCTCACCAGCTCGGGGCGAATCTTACCCGACTTGTCAACCACGTCTTTGAAGAATGGTATCCAGCCCTTGAGGCCCGCCTGATGCAGAAGTAGGTCGCGTATCTTGAGATCTGCTTTATTGGTACCACGTGCCTGTGGCAGGTAGTCGCCAATGGTCTTATCAAGGCTGAGTTTGCCTTGCTCATACAAGCGCATCACCGATATGTTGGTAGCCAGCACCTTGGTACACGATGCCACGTCGTAGATGGTATTGGTATCTACCTTTTTGTCTTTGTTGTAATCGAGGTATCCGAAAGCACGGTCGTAGAAGATGTTGCCATTTCTTGCTGCCAATACGCGACAGCCGGGGAATACCCCATCGGCCACACAACGCGCCATAAACATGTCCAACCGCGAAAGGGCCTCAGGCTCTACCACACCGGCAAATGCGGGCAACACAGGCTGTAAAGTAGATGATGGTTCCTTCAGCACTGTGCGCAACTTGAACGGAGACGGGCAAATGCTTTGGCCGTCAGCACAAGCAGTTACAGGCATTTTCCCTTTGGCTTTTGCCTTCTTTAGCAGGATGTTGGCCACAGCTTTTTCGGTAAGCGTATCGTCTTCGTAAGCCACCATTACCGAGCCTGCACCGCAGAAATATTGTGTAGCGTACGCATTACCCATCACCACGATCATCACGTTCCTCATGCAGCCTGCCTGCTGCAGAAAGGCAATTGCTTCGTCGCTGAGACCGTAGTTGCCACCAGGAGTGAAGTTCATGTTGTGCACAGCTACGATAGCAGTACTGTAGCGCGTAAGGCTCTCTAATAAACGCTGCACACTGTCGACCCGTGTACCCTTGGGCAACCAACCGGCCTTTACATTGTCGAACCTGTCCTGAAGTATCTCATACAGTGGCGTAGTCTCAGACGCATTGATACCAATGTAGCCGATGCGCATATTCTCGTTGATCTTCTTCAAGATCTGGTTGTCGTCTTTGACCACAGTAATAGCGGCACGTGCCACACGACTACGCATACTATCAACATCACGATTCAGATCGCGGACGATGTTCTCCGGATCTACATCTTTCACCTCTGTAAGTCCGGCATCGTATTTCGCAGCCAATATCTTCTTCACCGCAATCTCCAGTCGTGTTTCCGGCACAGTACCAGCCTCAATAGCAGCCTTGATCTTTGTTATGGATGCAGGCACGTCCTGCGGCATCAGCATAATGTCGTTGCCGGCCATGAAAGCACGTAGTTCGGACTCCCCGGGATCGAAGTACTTTGTGAGGCCCTGCATGTTGAGGCCATCGGTGATGACGAGCCCGGTGAATCGAAGCTTCTCCCGAAGCAACCCTGTGATCGCATTGTAGGAAAGACTTGTAGGCACGTGCTTTTCTGTGTCGAGCGCGGGCACCTCCAAGTGAGCCACCATTACTGCCTTTACCTTCTCGGCTACCATCTGGCGGAAGGGATATAATTCTACGGAATCGAGCTGTGGTATGGTGCGGGAAATGATCGGAAGATCGTTGTGAGAATCGACACTGGTATTGCCATGACCGGGGAAGTGTTTGGCGCATGCCATGATTCCGTTCTGCTGCAGTCCGCGGACATAAGCACGACCCAGGCGCGCCACCCAAACTTTGTCCTCGCCATAAGAACGAGAGTTGATAACAGGGTTGGCGGGGTTGTTGTTCACATCAACATCGGGACCAAAATTCATGTGCATGCCTAACCTTCTGAACTGCGCGGCAATGGCTGCACTAGTTTTATACACCAGGCCGGTATCGCGGGTGGCACCCAGCATCATTTGGCGGGGAAGGGGTTTCACACTATCAAGACGCATACCAACGCCCCACTCTGCATCCATGGCAATCAACAATGGCACCTGCGCCATATGTTGGTACTTGTTGGTGAGCACAGCCTGACGGCCGGGGCCGCCTTGCATAAAGATGACGCCACCAATAAAATGTTTGTTCAGCAGATCGGTGATGCGCTCTTCGTTGTAGTTCTTACCACCTGAATAAGCGGAGACCATCATCATCTGACCGATGCGTTCTTCCATATTGAGCTGCGCATATACACTGTCAACCCAGATATTCCTCAGCGCCAACTCACTTTGTCGGCCACGATGCGCGGAAGACTGCGCACGACCAACACCCGATAAAATCATAAAAAGCAGTACCAACAACAGTGCACTGCCGGCATTAATCCTCATGGAAACAAAAGTAACCTTATTCCGAAAACAAATGTCCCGGAAACAAAACAGCCTCTGCAACAAGTGCAGAGGCTGGGGATATCTTTTTTGAACCGGACAATTAACTATGGCTCCAAAACCAGGCGTACCGAGTTAGTACTACCGTCGGCACCGGTGAAGCGACACATATAAACACCGGCAGACAGGCTGTCAGACAGACTGATCATTGCGGAATAGCCATCAATCTTAACGGTCTTAACCACTCGACCGTCGAGCGCATAAATTGCGAGCACGCCTGTTGAACCTGTTTCAATATTTACAAAAGTTGTAGCAGGGTTGGGGTACAAACGGAACGGACTTGTTGCGTGCTCCACGCCCGCTACAGAGGTCTCACATTCCAGTTGCGTCTTAACGACGATAGTATGTCTTGCCGTATCAGAACTACATGAATTCGATACAACATACATGATGTCGGCAGTACCCGGGAACAGGCCTTCAACGATGCCGGTAGCGTTGAACACTTTTGCGATCCAATCGGCGCTGCTTAACCACACACCACCGCCAACTGAGTTCACCATAACAGTCGTATCTCCCATGCATATACTATCTATTCCCGTAACAGAACCTGCAACAGCAAGCGGATGCACGGTAACGACAACAGTTGCGCTGGATGAACCACACAAGTTAGTGCGCGTGTAAGAGACCACCGCCGTACCTGTGGCCACACCTGAAACCTCGCCGGTCGGCGCTACAGTAGCAACCGATGTGCCCGTAGTGCTCCACACCCCTCCGGTGATGGTTTTGCCGAGCATAGTTGAACCACCGACACACATACCGAGACCGCCGGTGATAGTACCCGGATCCGGTAATGGATCGACAGTAACATGCTGGCGCACGGTGCTAACGCCGCACACACCTGTAACGTTGTAATTGATAGTGTCCATGCCCGGTGTGATGCCTGATACCACGCCTGTTGCTGACACTGAAATATTGCCGGTGCTTGCAGACCATGTACCACCAGACACTGTAGCGATCACCGTCATAGTACCCGACTGACAAACATTGTAAGGCGCTGACAGTAAGCCCGGGTAAGGAAGTGTGTTCACGGTAACTACAGAAACCCTTGCACAACCCGTTAGCGGTAATGTGTAGCTGATCGCCGAAGTGCCCGAACCTACTCCTGTAACACTACCGGCGGAACCAACGGTAGCGACTGCGGCGTTGCTGCTTGTCCAGCTACCACCGCTTGTGGTGCTTGCCAATGAAATGGAAACTCCTACACAAACACTGTCGGGACCTGTTATGGCCGCTGGTAGCGGATTAACTGAAACAGGGGCTGTTCTGAAACAACCGGTAACAGGTAACGTATAGGTTATGCGCGCTGAACCCGGAGCCACACCGGTAACGAGACCGGCCGCACTGCCTACGGTGGCGATAGTGGTATCAGAGCTTGTCCAACTACCTGTCAGTGGTGTACTTGCAAACAAAGTGGAACCTGCCACACAAGCGGTTGATGTGCCTGTGATAGAAGATGGAACAGGATTAACTGTTATAATCATTGTGCGGCGGCATCCTGTAGCGGCTATGCGGTAGGTAATATTGACCACACCGGCAGATACACCTGTGACAATGCCACTGGTGGAGCCAACTGTTGCGTTTGCCGATGATGCTGACCAAAGTCCACCTGTAGTTGGTGTGCTGAGCGTGATATTGCTGCCTGCACATACCTGATCGACACCTGAAATTGCAACCGGCAACGGATTAACCGTAACAACCGTGGATTTGAAACAACCGTTGCCCAAGGCATAAGAAATAGTGGAAGTACCTGCAGATACGCCACCAACAACACCCGAAGGAGACACCACTGCCGCTACGGCTGTGTTGCCGCTGATCCATACACCACCATAAGTGGTGCTGCTTAGCGTCGTTGTAGCACCTTCACACATTGTAAGTGTGCCTGTAACCGGCTGCGGAGCTGTAAGCACCCTGATGGTATCGAACACAATACATGCGCCCGGCATGCGGTAGGTGATGAGTGCAGTACCTACGGTCATACCCGTTACCACGCCTGTTGTGGAGCCCACGCGTGCCACTACTGTGCTGCTGCTGCTCCATGTGCCGCCCGGAACCGAGTTTGTCCATGTGGTAGTAAGCAATCGACATACAGTTGAGTCGCCGGTTATTGGGCCGGGAGCAATGTTCACGGTAACGGTAGCAGTGCGGAAACAACCATTGGAGATGGTGTAGCTTACTGTGGCCGTGCCCGGAGCGATACCGGAAACAACACCCGAAGCGCTGCCAACCGAAATGTTGGCATCGGCAGTGCTCCATGTACCACCGGTGGTGGTATCGGTGAGGGTAGCAGTTGCGCCCTGGCAAACATTTTTTGTACCTGTGATCACTTTCGGACTTGTTGCAACGGTAACCACCTTTGTAACGCGGCAACCGGTAGGCAATGTGTAAGAAACAGTTGCAGTGCCTGACGCAACAGCAGTTACGATACCGGTTGCAGATCCCACGGAAACGCCCGATGTGCCGCTCCAGGTACCACCCGTGCTGTCATTGGTCATTGTAATGTCCATGCCGTTACATACAGTAGAAGCACCCACAATAGCTGCAGGGAGCGGATTGACTGTAACAACATCTGTAATAGTTGTGCTGCCGCAGGCATTGGTAGTAGTATAAGAAATAGTATCGACACCCATGGATACACCTGTTACAACGCCTGATGTGCCAATAGTTGCGATGGACGGATTTGCAGACGCCCAAACACCGCCTGTAACGGCATTGCCCAATGCCAGGGTGCTACCCACACATACAGGTGTGTTGCCCGTGATGGTACCGGCAGCAGGAAGTGTGTTAACTGTAAATACGAGTGTTGTCGTTGCCGAACCACAAGTATTGGTAACTGTGTATGAAATAAGTGTTGTGCCGGCAGTAACCGACGTAACTGTACCCAACGAATTGATGGTGGCCACAGACGGGTCTGAAGAGGCCCATGTGCCGCCGGCTGTGCCATTGGAAAGTACAGTTGTGTCCCCAAGGCAAATAGTACTTGCTCCCAAAATGCCGCCTGCAAAAGGAAGTGCATTTACGGTAACAAGTGATGTAACTGAACAAGAGCCTACGGTGTATGTAATAACTACAACACCCGCACTAACACCAGTAACAACACCGGTTACGGCATCGACAGATGCAACTGAAGGAATGCCTGACGTCCATGAACCACCCGGGGTTGTGCTTGCAAGCGTTGTTGTTGCACCTTCGCAAACGGTTGCAGTGCCGGTAATTGCTGCTGGCATCGCGCCAACTGTCACAACTTTGGTGGATGTACAGCCAGTTGAAAGAGTGTAGGTGATGCCTGCAGTACCAACCGCAACACCTGAAACGGATCCTGATGAACTACCAACGGTTGCGATTGAAGGATCACTACTCGTCCAAACGCCTCCACCGTAAAAATTGCTCAATGTCGCGTCAACTGACATGCAGACGTTGTCGGGACCAGTGATGGCCGGAGCAGGTCCCAAAATCACCCTTACAATTTTTGTAACGCTACAACCATTAGATATCTCGTATCGTAAAGTCGCAGTATCAACAGATACCCCTGTAGCAAGACCTGTCAAAGCATCAACTGAAAATACCAAACCCATTGAGGAGTTACTCCAGGTTCCGCCTGAAGGAGTGCTGGTATAAGTAGCGGTGGTTCCGTCGCAGAACGCATCACTTCCGACAATAGGAGATGGACTCGCGTTTACTGTGATGGTTGCCGAGGCAAAATCTACGCCAATAGTATACGTGATGTTGGCCGTACCGGCTGCAACACCTGAAACAACTCCGGTTGACGCGTTTACCGTTGCGACAGACGCATCACTGGTGCTCCATGTTCCGCCAGGTGTGCCGTGCCCCAGGGAGGTGGTACTTCCCGTACATACAGAATAAGTACCGGTAACCGGGGTAAGTGGGGGCGTGGGGGTAGCTTTGGCAATGGTGACAAAAAGCAGCAGGAAGCCAAGTAGCACGTTCTTCATAGCACAGTTTTTATTCATAAGTATAAACGAATTGCAATATAATAAAAGTTTATAAATTTTGGACGTTATTATATTACCAAGGCGTAAAAATAATCAAAATCGCCGCGTTTGCACCAATTGACAGGCATCAAATATGCCTGATCACTAACATAATATATACCACATCGGTTGCTTACCTTGTGCTTACATTCACACAATATCATCTTTATGTGGCGGGAAGACGATGAAAAATACATGAGAAGATGTCTGCAACTGGCAGAGCAGGCAAAGGGTCATACCAGCCCCAACCCCATGGTGGGGGCCGTGCTGATGCACGGTGACCGCGTGATAGGTGAAGGTTACCATCATTATTACGGAGGACCCCATGCCGAGGTAAACTGTATCGCTTCGGTAAAACCCGAAGACCGTCCACTTATTGCGGACAGCACCATGTATGTGAGCCTGGAGCCATGTGCCCACTTCGGTCTGACGCCACCTTGTGCCAACCTGCTGGTGCATGAAAAAGTGAAGCGGGTGGTATTGGCGAATCCCGATCCATTTGCCCGGGTGAATGGCAAGGGAATAGCACTACTGAAAGAAGCAGGTATTGAAGTGACGTCGCACGTGCTGGAGGCTGAAGGTTGGTGGCTGAACCGGCGATTCTTCGGATTTCATACCCGCAAAAGGCCTTACGTAATATTGAAGTGGGCTGAATCGGAGGACGGATACATAGGCACCGCCGACAGGCAACCGGTGGCCATCAGCTCGAACGAAAGCCTGAAACTGTCGCATAAATGGAGAACAGAGGAGTCGGCTATAATGGTGGGCTATACGACCGCACTGAACGACAACCCACGCCTGACCCCACGGATGGCAGAAGGGCGACACCCGTTGCGCATAGCTTTTGACAGGAAACTTCAACTCCCCAAAACGCACCACTTGTTTGATGATGCTGCGGCGACCTGGATACTGAATGACCATGAAGAGACGGTGGAAGGCAATATTCACTACATAAAACTATCGTCGGGCGATAAACTGCAGGAACTGATGGACCGGCTGTATGATGCTCATCTTACCTCGTTGATAGTGGAAGGTGGCGCTCATTTGCTGAACAGTTTTATAGAAAGCGGATTGTGGGACGAGGCACGGGTGATAACCGGCGCAACGAAGATGGGGAGCGGGCTCCCTGCTCCATCTTTTTCGGGCATGGCACCGGAAATGGAACGACCAAGTGGGCCCGATACACTAAGGCTGTATGTGAATCCCTATCACGGATTCAAGTACATGCAGGGCATGGAATTGTAAGTGCCTCCTTTTCCGGTGTAAACGGGGATCTCACCCAACGGTTTGCAGGAGATCGGCCGTCTAATAAGGCGTGTGAAGATTAACTGACCTGTAAACCCATCTCTTAAAACAATGAAATGATCAATGGATATTCACCTGTTTACCCTATGGTACTTAATTGGTTGCAATACCCGTAAAACAAACGGTCGCTTTTAAGGCGACCGTTTGTTTTATAACTCTATGCAGACGTTCTTGGGTTCTGTGAAGAAACGCAGGGCCTCCCAACCGCCCTCGCGGCCCACGCCGCTGTTCTTGAACCCGCCGAAAGGCGTGCGCAGGTCGCGCAGCAACCAGCAATTCACCCATATGATACCGCTGCCCACCCTGGCCGCTACCCTATTTGCACGGCTGATGTCCTGAGTCCAGATGGTTGCAGACAGGCCGTAATCGCTGGTGTTGGCGAGCTGCAAAGCCTCATCCTCGGTCTTGAAAGACTGTAAAGTGACCACAGGTCCAAAGATCTCTTCCATATTAGTGCGGCAATTGGCACCAAGCCCTTCTATGACAGTAGGCTCTATGAACAGACCATTTTCACATCGGCCGGATAATTTCACTACGTTTCCGCCCGTAAGTATCTTACCACCTTCCTGAAGTGCGAGATCGATGCAGCCCCGCACCTTGTCGAAGTGCATATTGCTTACCACTGCGCCTTGTTTGCTGTTTTCCTCCAACGGGTCGCCAACGGTCAATTTCTTCACGCGGGCAATGAACTCTTCTTTGAATTTCTCGTAAATACTCTCTTCTACCAGTATACGGCTTCCGCATAGACAAATCTGTCCCTGATTGCTGAAAGAAGACTGTATGGTGGTACGCATCATCCTGTCCCAATCGCAATCGGCAAAAATGATATTGGGGTTTTTGCCGCCCAGTTCCAGCGATATTTTCTTGAACATGGGCGCTGCAGTGGCGGCAATATCGCGACCGGCGCGGGTACTACCGGTAAATGAGATGGCCTTTATGGCCGGGTGGGCGACGATGGCCGATCCGCAACCGGGGCCTGTGCCATGCAAAATGTTGAGCACACCTGCGGGCAAGCCGGCCTCCTGACAAATAATGCTGAGCAGGTAGCCTGTCATCGGCGTGACCTCGCTTGGTTTTGCCACTACACAGTTGCCTGCGGCGAGGGCCGGGGCAATCTTCCAGGAAAAAAGATATAGCGGCAGGTTCCATGGAGAGATGCAACCCACTATACCCACCGGCTGACGCAGAGTATAATTGATGGCCTTGTCTTCCATATTATGGCTATCGGTGCTGAAATGCATGATGCCGGTGGCAAAAAACCTGAAATTGCTGGATGCACGCGGAATATCAACCTTTTTGCTGAGCCAGAGCGGCTTTCCATTGTCATTTGTCTCGGCGAGGGCCAATGCGTCCAGGTTGGCATCTATCAGTTCCGCGATACGGTTCAATAGCCTGAAACGCTCCTCGGCGGGAGTGACGCTCCATGCCGGGAATGCAGCCCTTGCAGCCGTCACCGCTGCCTCTACATCCTGTACGTCGCTGTCCGGGGTGTGACTATAGGTTTCCCCGGTGGCCGGATTAATATTTGGTATATACCTGCCACCAACGGGAGCAACAAGTTTGCCACCTATATAATTGGCTATCTGAGCGGGAGCATTAAGATTCATGCTGCAAAAGTAAGTGTATGTATCGTGACAATGGTGGCAAAAGGCCTAAAAAAGGGCGTTGGAATACCCCATGACGGATGAATCAGTGCAGGAAGAACGCCTGGTAACCGATTTTTCGGGAAATTATTTTTCAGTTCAACTAATTGATTTACAGTATATTTAAAGATATTTTTAAAAATATCAGAAAAATGGAGGTTACCTTTTTTCATGTTCGGTATAAACATGCATAACCATCTAAAAAACAAAAGTTATGAAATTAGTAAAGCTGAGCGTATTCGCTCTTACAATGGGTCTGTTCGTTGCATCATGCGGTAGCTCTAGCAACGAAGCTGCAACTGAAGCTCCTGCAACAACTGAAGCTCCTGCTGCTGAAGCTGCTCCAGCTCCTGAAGCTGCACCAGCTCCTGCTGCTGACTCTGCTGCAGCTGCTGCACCAGCTGCTGAAGCTGCACCAGCTGCTGAAGCAACTAAGTAATTAGTTCTTAAAGCAAAAGAAAATAAAACCACTCGCTCTGCGGGTGGTTTATTTTTTTGTGGCCGTTAGTGGCACAATAAGAAAGGCGACCGATCGGCCGCCTTTCTTCTATATATCATACTGTAAGGATCATTTTACGAACTCCAACGGCAACACAACCTCTTTCCCTTCGCGCTTCACGGTAACCTGCGTCTTGTCGCCTGCGCCAAACTTGCCCAATGCCTCCATGTAGCTCTGCATACCAGTGATCTTGTTATCGCCCAGCTGAATAACAATGTCACCCACCTTCACTCCGGCACGTGCCGCAGGTTTATTATCAGTAACGCCGTCCACTTTCACGCCGCCGCCATCAAAGGTATAGTCGGGCATAATGCCCATAGACACCTTAAAGCGGGTTTTTCCTACACTTGCCTGTTTGGTCACCAAATAGTGTGGCTTCTGTTCCTTATCCATTTTCTCCACCACGCGGGTCACATATTTCAGCACATCCACTTCGCCCTGATAGTTGATTGCCTCGGGCAGGTCTGATGGCTTGTGGTAGTCTTTGTGCGTACCGGTGAAGAAAAACAGTACCGGAATGCCTGCATTGTAAAAGCTGGTATGATCAGACGGGCCTACACCGGCACTATCTATCACCACCTTAAAGTCGGAGCCGGCCATGGCCACTACCTCTGCCCAGGAGGGTGATGTGCCTACGCCGCCCACAGTGAGTGCATGCGTGCTATCGTTGAGGCGGCCCACCATGTCCATGTTCAGCATATAGGCGATCTTATTGCTGTCGAGCCCTTCTTGTTTCACAAATGCCTTTGAGCCGAACAGACCCAGTTCCTCGCCGGAGAAATTGACAAAGAGATAGTTGTAGTGGCGTAACTTCTTGTTGGCTTTGATGCGACCGGCCATTTCCAAGAGGGCGGCAGTGCCGCTGGCGTTGTCGTCGGCGCCGTGGTGCACGAGGTGATCTTTGGCAGCATTGGCATGCAGGCTGTTGTGGTCCTCGCCATAACCCAGGTGATCGTAGTGGGCACCCAACACCACCGTATAGGCAGCATTATTATCAATATAGGCCGCAAGATTGTTACCGCTGCGTTCAGTCTTTGTAATTTCTATGTCCAGCGACACAGTTACTGCACCCTTGTTTGCCTGACGGTCCACAACAAGCTTTTTCCAAACCTTGTTCCCCATAAACACCACGGGGACTGCAACTGTCTCGTAAATAGACTGACTATTAAACGTCGGGGCGTACTTACTTCCGTAACCATCGAACAAGATAACGGCGGTAGCACCTTGTCTGGCGGCCTCGCGGCACTTGTCGAATGCCGCCTTCTCAGCATCGAAGTGAGGGTTGTCTGCCTCTTCCTGGCTGGCGTAGAGGGGCATCATCCATGCACTCCCCTGCTCCATCACATCGGGCAGGATCTCACCTGAGGCCTTTTTATTGGCACTGAACGGAAAGGGGAAACAATTGTCGTTGGATTTTACGTCCACCCCGTTGATCACTATGCGTGTGGTTGGAGCCACCTCCTTACCATAGGTGAAGCGAAAAGGGTGGAAGTAGGAATTTTTATAAGGTGCCACCCGCATTTGCTGGTAACGTTTTTCAATATATTCTGCCGCTTTCAGTTCGCCGGGAGTACCCGTGCGCCTGCCCTCGAGGGCATCAGAAGCAAGATAGCCGATGTCACTTTTCAGCTGCTGAACGAGTTGTTCGTCCGATTTTCGCTGGGCATTTGCTACAGGCTGAAATAAAACACCCGCAAGGGCAAGACAAATTGTGAGACGACAGATTGCCATAAGATCATTTGTTTTACAAATGTACATATTTTGTTTAGTGTTGATGTTCGAGGGTTTGAAAGGTGGGGTAAAAAAAGCCGCCCTGGTAAGGAGCGGCGGGTTGTGAATTTGTAATTCTGTATTGATACTTACTAATTCTTGTTGTTAATGTACTGATGCTGCAATTAGGATGCCTGCCTCAATTCGGTTGGCTCCAGAACCAGTCCCTGAGCATCGGCCGGAACAGCTTCCTGACCGCTGGTTGGCATCACGATCTGCATGTCGGTGATGTCTTTCAGTTGTGGCAACTGAGCCGGTGAATTGATACCGAGGTAGTCCATGAAGTTCTTGGAAGTAGCATAAATGAGCGGCTTACCTACCATTTCTTCGTTGCGGCCTGCAATGACGATCAGTTCTTTCTCCAGCAATTTCTGTATGCTGTAGTCTGCACTTACACCACGTATATATTCAATTTCACTCTTCGTGATCGGTTGTTTGTAGGCAATGATGGAAAGCGTTTCCATTGCAGCTGTAGACAACTTCTTGATGTGCTTTTCGCCATTAAGCTGCAATACGGTCTTGTGGAATGCTTTCTTTGTAAGGAACTGGTATCCGCCGCCTATCTCGCGAAGCTGGAAAGGATAATAATCCGCATCATACTTCTCGCGGATCGCCTCGAGGCAGGTAGCGATACGCTCAGCCTCTATGACAGTATCAAGCGCCTGGCCCAATACTTCGGTCATCTCGATCTGCGTGAGCGGACGCTCGCTCGCAAATATAAGGGCCTCTACATGGGGCATCAGTTGTTCTATATCCATACGGCTATGCAATTTTGTTAACCGAAAGTACCACACCTTTGAAACGTAACACAAAGAAGTAATGCACAGATGTGTATAACTCGGGTTGCCGATGTGGGGTTCTCCACATAGTCGAAATGGGGTAAAACTGACCACAATTATTTACTAAAACATGACCATAACCGGCTCGTTTATGATATCAGTCACCCACGGCCCCGCACCATGAGGGTAATTTTGCTGAAAAGTAAATACCGTGACCGAAGATCAATTAATAGAAAAATACAATATACCTGTACCCCGATATACAAGCTACCCAACCGTACCCGGGTGGAAGGAGGGGCTGGACGCGGCGCAGTGGCAAAAAGTATTTGCCGCCGACTTCAGCGCACACAACCGCAGGGGCGGCATCAGCCTGTACCTGCACTTGCCTTTCTGCGAATCTCTGTGCACCTATTGCGGCTGCAACAAAAAGATAACCACCAACCATAGCGTAGAAGACGCTTATATAGATGCCATACACAGGGAATGGCAGATGTATGTGCAACTGATGGATGGCCTGCCGGTGCTGCGAGAGCTGCATCTGGGCGGGGGTACACCTACCTTCTTCTCTCCTGCTAACCTACGCAAGTTGCTGGAACCGATACTGAACAGTGCCATCATACACGAGCAGCATGAATTCAGCTTTGAGGGGCATCCTAACAACACTACGAAAGAACACCTGCAAGCACTCTTTGATCTGGGTTTCCGTAGGGTGAGTTATGGGGTTCAGGACAATGACCCTGAGGTGCAGCGTATCATCAACAGGATACAACCCGTTGAGAACGTGAGGCGCGCTACCGAAACTGCCCGTGCGATTGGATACACATCCGTAAACTTTGACCTGATCTACGGTCTGCCACGGCAAACACTTGACAGCATAACGAGAACGATCAATGAAGTGATAGCACTACGCCCTGACAGAATAGCATTCTATAGCTATGCACATGTACCCTGGACGAGCCGCGGACAACGCCTGTTTGACGAGAACGACCTGCCCGGCGCCGCTGAGAAGCTGGCACTGTACCTGAAGGGCAAACAACTGCTCACCGCCAACGGCTATAGAGATATAGGCATGGACCACTTTGCATTGGAGACCGACGACCTTTTTGCGGCACTGCAAGAAGGCAGGCTGCACCGCAACTTTATGGGGTACACCACGCAGCAGACCGAGATACTGATAGGGCTCGGTGTATCGTCTATCAGCACCACCCCGGGTGGCTTTGCGCAGAATGAGAAAACCCTGCACAACTACTACGAACTGATAAACGAAGACAAAATACCTGTGCAAAAAGGCCTCTTCACCAGCGCCGAAGACCGGAAACATGGCCGACACATACTGGACCTGATCTGCACGGGCCATACCACCATTACTGACCTGAACGACAGCAACATGACGGAATATGTGTTGCCCTCGCTTAGGGCGCTGCAAACTGATGGACTGGTGACTGTAACAGGTAATGACGTTCAGGTGACGCCTGTCGGAAAGCCATTCATCCGCAACATCTGCAGCGCATTTGACCTGTATATAGCCCGCAGCAAGGCTGATGCAGGAAAAAAGATGTTCAGCAACGCCGTGTAATAACGGGAGTGAAAGACAGAACACAACGGAACCCACGTGCACCAGTTTTGGCTTACCTTAGCGGCATGCCAGAAAAGAAATTATTCCTGCTCGACGCGTTCGCACTTATCTTCCGTGCGTATTATGCCCTTATCCGCAACCCTCGTGTAACAACCAAGGGAAAGAATACTAATGCCCAGTTTGGCTTCACCTCTACCCTGCTGGATCTCATCAACAAAGAAAAACCTACCCACCTGGCAGTGGTGTTCGACACTTCGGCACCCACTGAAAGGCATACTGACTTTGCCGACTACAAGGCGAACCGCCAGGAAACGCCCGAGGACCTGTTGGCTGCGGTGCCGGATATTAAACGTATTATTCGTGGCTTCAATCTGCCGGTACTGGAACTGGATGGCTATGAGGCAGATGACATTGTAGGCACGCTGGCGCTGGAAGCTGCCGACCTTGGCTATACCGTTTACATGGTGACACCCGATAAGGACTACGGACAGGTAGTGCGCGACAATGTATTCATCTACAAACCGGCTAGTGGCGGCGGCGATGTGGAGATACTGGGCCCAAAAGAAGTTTGTGCCAAGTGGGGTATCAAACGCGTGGACCAGGTGATAGATATGCTGGGACTAATGGGCGATGCCGTAGACAATATACCGGGCATACCAGGCGTGGGAGAAAAGACCGCTGCAAAACTACTCGCAGAGTACGACACACTTGAAAATATACTTGCCAATGCTGACAACATAAAGGGAGCCATGGGCGAGAAAGTGCGCAACGGTAAAGACCTCGCACTGATGTCGAAGAAGCTGGCTACGATCATCACGAATGTGCCGCTCCCATTCCACGAAGAAGACTTCAGGATAAAAGAACGCAACACAGAGGCCCTCACAGAAGTATTCAATGAACTGGAATTCAGGCAGCTGGCACGTCGCGTGTTTGGCGATACCGCCGCAGCGGCACCGGCAGCAGCCACTGACCTATTTGGCAACCCGCTGCCACAGAAGCGGGGCGCTACGCCGCAACCGACTGCCCCTGCAACGACAGCTGATCAAACCAATGCCGAAACTGATGCAGAGACAATACCGGAAGGTAACTATGCCACAATAGAAACCACTCCTCATGACTACAAGCTGATAACAGAGCCTGCAGCAATGGACGAACTGGCTACATTGCTATTGCAGCAAAAAGAGATCTGCTTCGACACTGAGACCACCAATATTGACGCCAATCTGGCCGACCTGGTGGGCATGAGTTTCAGCTTTGCGAAGGGAACAGGGTACTTCGTATCGGTACCGACAGAAAGGGAAGCGGTGGTTGGCGTGCTGGAACGATTCAGAAAGGTTTTTGAAGCACCCGGCGTTCTATGGATAGGCCAGAACATCAAGTATGATATGATCATGCTGAAACGCTATGGCTTCTCGTTGAACGGCCACCTGTATGACACGATGCTGGCCAACTATGTAATAGATCCTGACGGCAAACGCAGCATGGACATGATGAGTATCAAGTACCTGAACTACCAGCCTGTGTCCATAGAAACGTTGATAGGCAAGAAAGGAAAGAACCAACTCTCGATGCGTGACGCACCGCTTGATGCCGTTAAAGAATATGCGGCGGAAGATGCGGACATCACGTTGCAGCTGAAACAGGCGTTTGACCCGCTGCTGAATGAGAAAGATGTGACGCAGGTGTTTGAAAAGGTTGAGAATCCGCTGGTGCCCGTGTTGGTAGATATGGAGACTGAGGGCGTGAACCTGGACGTAGCATTCCTTAACCAATACTCGAAGGAACTGGAAACGGACATACGCACAGCCGAGGAACGCATTTACGATCATGCAGGTCTTAAATTCAATATTGGCTCTCCCAAACAACTGGGCGAAGTACTGTTTGAGGTGATGAAGATAGATGCAGGTCAAAAGAAAACTAAAACAGGGCAGTACGCCACCGGTGAAGAGATACTGCAGAAGCTGCGCCATAAACACCAGATCATAGAGGACATACTTGCCTACCGCGAGCTGACAAAGCTGAAGAGCACCTATGTAGATTCACTGCCCGGACTGCTGAACCCACATACGGGTCGGCTGCACACGAGCTACAATCAGGCAGTTGCCGTTACCGGTCGCTTGAGCAGCAACAACCCCAACCTTCAGAACATACCTATCCGCACCGACCGTGGCCGCGAGATAAGAAAGGCGTTCATTCCACGCGACAGCTCGCACAAACTGGTCTCTGCCGACTATTCGCAAATAGAACTGCGCATTGTGGCAGCTATAAGCGGAGATGAGAACATGATAGCTGCCTTCAAGGAGAATAAAGACATACACACGGCCACCGCAGCCAAGGTATATGGCGTAGCGGAATCGGAAGTGACAAAAGATATGCGGCGTGCCGCGAAGGCTGTGAATTTCGGTATCATCTATGGGCAGTCGGCATTCGGACTTGCCGAGAATATCGGTGTAAGCCGCACAGAAGCGAAGACGATAATCGACAACTATTTCATACAGTACCCATCCATCAAAAAATACATGGACGGATCGGTGAACTTTGCCAAAGAACATGGTTATGTGCAAACGCTGATGGGACGCAAACGCTGGCTCAAAGACATCTATTCCGCCAACTTTACCGTGCGCGGTTTTGCAGAGCGGAACGCGATCAATATGCCGATACAGGGAACCGCAGCCGACATGATAAAACTGGCGATGATATCGGTGCATGCAGAAATAAAACGCAGAACACACCTGCGCTCCAAAATGATACTACAAGTACATGACGAATTGGTGTTTGACGTGCCGGACAATGAGGTGGAAGAAATGAAAGCACTGATAAAGGAGGGAATGGAACACGCCATGCCACTGCCGCACGGAGTACCAACCAGCGCGGAAACCGGCAGCGGCACCAACTGGCTCGAAGCGCATTAATAGCAGCCTATGCGGGAATAACGTTTTCCGATATGGCCGGCTGTCATAATCAGTAATTTTGCCAAAAACAGAACAGGATGATGGAATACAGGAAAATGGGCAATACCGGGCTGAAACTCAGCGTACTTTCTTACGGATCGTGGGTCACTTTTTCGCGACAGGTTGATGACAAGGCGTCAGACAGGTTAATGGGACTTGCTTACGACAACGGTATCAACTTTTTCGACAATGCTGAAGCATACGAAGGAGGACGAAGTGAAGAAATGATGGGACGTGTGCTTGCTGCGAAAAATTGGGACCGTACCTCGTACTGTATCTCCAGCAAAGTATTTTTCGGTCTGCATGGCAAGGATAACAAACCTAACCAGAACGGGCTGAGCCGCAAGCATATAATGGAGGCCTGCCATGCAGCGCTACGTCGCATGCAGACCGAATACCTGGACCTGTACTACTGCCACAGGCCCGATCCTGAAACCCCGATGGAGGAGATCGTTCGCACAATGAACATCCTGATAGAACAGGGAAAGGTATTTTACTGGGGCACCAGCGAATGGAGCGCCGATGAGATACTGGAAGCCCATAAAGTGGCTAAGGAACTGGGACTGATTCCACCTGCCGTGGAACAACCGCAATACAACCTCTTCGAACGCGCGAAGATGGAACACGATTACCTGCCGATATTTAAAAACCACGGTATGGGCACCACTATCTGGAGTCCGCTGGCCAGCGGATTGCTTACCGGCAAGTACAATGACGGCATACCCGAGGGTTCGCGCCTGGCCTTAGAGAACTATGCATGGCTGAAAGACCGCATGATGCAGGACGACAAAGTGGCGCGGGTGAAAAAACTCTCAAAGGTAGCATCCGACATGGGTACCAGTCTTGCGACTCTGTCCATAGCGTGGTGTATCCATAACCCGAATGTAACAACAGCCATTCTGGGAGCGACCCGTGAGTCGCAGCTGATGGAAAATCTGGAGGCTCTGAACGTGTACACGCAGTTGACACCTGCAATAATGCAGGAAATAGACGGAATTATGGGCACGAAACCCTGATGACCGTCTGTTCGGCCGGCAACACATGATAGTAGGCTGACAAACCGAAATTCAAGAACCCCATACCTTTGCAGTAATGGCAAGTGTCAGAACATCAGAAAACATTCCGGGCATCGCTGAGCGATTTGCAGGGACCGGCAGCCGTGTTACCAACACGGTTTCGGTGCCTGTGAACAACAGTATTCTTGCCGAATGTATGGAAGTGCTGATACCGACAGAGGAACTGCCGGAAGACAGGGGTATGCTATACCTCTATCCGATAGGTGACAACCAATTCTGCCTGCACCTCTGTTACCTGGAGTATCTGGAGAACAATGGCGATGAGGCCGTTATTTATTCCATCCGTTTCCTCCCCTCATTCTTCAATCAGTTTCCGGCGGATGTATTGATGGCCAATCAGCCATTCCGTCTGGATGAAACCACAGACCAGCAATTTACCGTTTGTGCACAGGCAAGAGCATTGTTGAAACAACTGACACAAGAATCTGTTGCGGTTACACCACTGATACGGTCGCTGCACCGCATGGATGCCGCCACTCACCTTTTGCGCCGCGCTTTAGAGACTATTTCAGCGCCATTTGAGGCCAGTCAGGTGCCTGCATGCCGGTTCCTTGCCTTTGAGGGAGAGCGAGAGAAGATAGCAGCAGCAATGACCATACTGCAACAGAACACCGACCAGCCACATACCATCAAGGAACTATCGCGAAAGGTAGCCATGAACGAATGTTACCTGAAGAAAGGTTTCAAGGCACTTACAGGAAAGACAATACACGAATACCAGCAGGAGCTACGCATCACGCGAGCCAAAACATTGCTGAAAGAACAAGGCCGATCGGTGACCGATGTAGCGCACGAACTGGGCTATAGCAGTATCTCACACTTCAGCACGGCATTCAAAAAGGTGACGGGCATGAAGCCCTGTGAGCTCCTCGCTTAGCACCTGCCTTGACATTATCGCTTCACAAATGCCACGTGACTCAGTAGATCCTGAGCTTTTTCGGGCGAGATAGGTATGTTGTGATTTCCCTTCATCACAAGGTAACCACCGTCAGACTTTACGTAGTCGGTAACAAAACCTGTATTGACAATGTATGATTTATGACAACGGAAAAAACCAACTACCCCGTTAAGCGTATCTTCAATATTCTTTAAAGTCCTGCTGATAGTGAGTCGGCTACCATCTATAAAGAAGATCTCGGCATAGGTATTATCGGCCTTAAAAAGCAGAATATCTGAGAGCTTCAGAAACCTTATCGAATTGGCATCGGGAACTGCAATGGTGTGCATCCCCTCTTCCTTCAGATTCTCACGCAGCGGAGCTAAGTTGTTGCCCCTGGTCTGCGTCGATTTTTTTCTTACCCTTTCCACCGCCTGCTCCAATTCACCCGGCTCAACCGGCTTCAGCAAATAATCGACAGCTGACATTTTGAAAGCCTTGATAGCGTAGTTGTTGTATGCGGTTACAAAAACGATCTCGAAAGTCACTTCCTGCTCATCAAAAAAGTCAAGTAACTCCAGTCCGCTGTAACCCGGCATTTCGATATCAAGAAACACTATATCTGGTCGCCATTTACGAATTGCCTTTACCCCCGACGGAAGATCACTCCCCTCGGCCACTACCTCCACATCGGGGCAGTACTCTTTCAGCATTTTGGCCAGCAAGGTGCGTGCCCTTGTTTCGTCGTCAACTATTATCGCTTTCATCCGTTCAACTTATGTCAAAGGTATGGTTATGGTCACACATGTACCTTCAGGCTCACCATCCATACCCTTCTTATCAAAATAGGTTATCTGTATCTTTTGCTCCCTTTCCCTGTTCAGCAGTGCCACACGTCGGTTATTTGCTTCGGTAGAGAAGGGTGTATGTCCCTCCTTTCGGGTTGTTGCCATCTCGGCTGCCCTTTCTCTTCCTATTCCGTTATCATCAACCAGCACCTTCAACACCCCGTCAGCCACACTAAAATCAACCAGCAACCGCCTATATCCCTTTTTGTGCATCAGGCCATGCTTGATCGCGTTCTCTACATAAGGCTGAACGATCATTGATGGTATGCGCAAAACACCAGCCTCAATATCTCGGGACAAACGGATCTCAAAGTCAAAGTCCTGAACAAAACGCATTTTCTCCAGATCAAGATACAATCGAAGTGCCTCTACTTCTTCTTCAACCGATATCGATTCGCGTTCGGACATCTCCAACACCAACCGCGTAAGCCGCGACAATTTAGACAAATAGGTAGACGCATTCCTTTTGTCGTCCGAGAAGATAAATGACTGTATTGTATTCAATGCATTGTAGAAGAAATGCGGGTTCATCTGCGCTCTAATAGCGGTGAGCATGGAGTTGCGGAGATTTTTCTCCAATTCCATTTTCTCCAGCATGAGCACATTCTTTCGTTGCAGCTGTCTGGTTTTCCAGCGGAAGAAGAGATAGGTAACGTAACCCGTCAAGGCCAAACAAAGAAGCCAGAACCACCACTTGAGCCAGAACGGCGACCTGACAAAAAGGTCCAATGACCGCTGAGGGTAAACAGAACCACCGTCGGTCACCAACCTGAAAGACAAATGATACTTGCCGGGTGAAAGTGCTACGAGTTTTATATTCCGGCTGGAGTTGGGATTAGAACGCCACGGCTCACCGTTGATGCTGTACTGCAGCGAATAGCGGCGGGTCATATCGAAAGACAGAACGCTGTAATCGATCTCAATATCGTTCTCATCATACTCGAGGGCTTTGATGGCCTGCTCCCGCACCTGGCGACCATTGACAATTACTTTGTTCACGTAAAAAACGGGCTGTACACCTGACCGGGTGCCCATGTTATTCAGTTCTACTATCAGTCCTCTGTCGGTAGCAATTATCAGTCTTCCGTTCCGCACTTCGAGGTCGTTTATCTCATCGCCCCTCACGCCCGACCTCGTCTGCACCAATTCGAATTTGCCGGTTGCCTTGTCCAACTGTCGGATACCGGAACTTGTGATCAGGAAAAAAAACTCGCCGGAGCGTCTTATCTGGAATATCCGTTCAGCGGCCTCGCCAACCTGCAACTTCACCGGCACAACATCCTCCTTTATTTCCCACAGATCGTTCTCGGGAGTGAGCGCATACAATACCCCATCAAAGTGTACAAGGCTCACCGGAAATATCTTGATACCGTTGGTCTTTATTTCGCCGATCTGTCCCGGAGTTATGCGGTACAATCCGATATTGGACCCACTGTAGATGACGTGATTCTGCTCGTCAAAAGCAATCGTTTTCCCCCGGCCACCCTGAAGGAAATCACAGTCGCCACTTTGCAATTTGCGCGCCGTATAAAGACTGTCCCACATGCTGACAATATCATTGCGCATTGGCATGAGCCCGGTGACCCCGCTTGAAGTAAATGCAATGTACTTTTCATCCACCGAAACTATCTTCTTAACTGCAAACGCAAATCGGCGTGGATCGCGGAAAAGAGTATCAGTGATGAAAAAAGCCTGAGCAGCAAACAGCAACTTATCTGAGCCGCTGTGATAGGTCATACATTGGATCTTGTGCCGCACATCTCCATGGTATTTTTTCAACAGGGTATTTCGCAATTCGTCGAAAGTGTAGATCGTATTACTCTTCGTTCCCACGTACAACGACCTCTCGGTGTTGAGCAATAGACCCGGTTGAAAGTTCTCTTCTGTTACAAGTTGTGTTTTTAGATCGGGCACCAGCAATATACCTTCATATAGGGTACCTATCCAGAAATTCCCATCACGGTCGCGCATCACCGACGAAATATTCTTATCGGCAAAAAATGGCCTGCCGTTACTGATGCTGTTACCCGTTTTGTCGAAAACCCAAGCACCGGTAGGCGTAAGAATCCAATAGTACCCGCCACAAAACGAAGCCCCCTGCAACAGATTGATGGGTGGCAGAGCGATAGTCTGCTCAACTCGTCCGTTATTCAGTACAAAACACTTCCGATCGGCATTCACTTTGTCAGAGATCAACAACTTACCATCTGCCGCGCCATCAAGCGAGCCGGCCGGCACGTCCTTTGCAATGAGCGCCTGCCCTTCAGCTGTAAATGCATACAGGTCAAGGTCAATGAGAACGTACATTATGCTATCATTGTTGAAATGATATAATATCGGCTTCGTATCCATGGCCATCGACCGGACCAGCCTGAAGGTCTTGATGTCATAAACGAAAAAACCCTGCCTGTTGAACACAAAAAGGTGATTACCTACAACCGCAAACGGCCCCTGAACCGTCTGTTCCAGCAAGTCAAAGTGATGAAGACTATCGGCTTCCTCATAATAGATCTGGCCATCAAAATTCCTGTACCAGATACGTCCCATTTTGTCTTCCGCTATTGAGTTTCCTGCTCTCGATGTCTGACCTGCAGATGTGTAGGTTCGGAATTCGAAACCGTCATAGCGAGTGAGCCCGTCTTCGCCAGCTATCCAGATAAATCCCTTGCTATCCTGAAAAAGATCATACACTGAATTGGAAGGGAGCCCGGTAGCCTTATTGATAACAGTATAATAGGGGTCCTGTGCCATGGCGGGCAACACCCTTAGCAACAGCAACATGACAAAAACGCTTAGACGCCCCATATATAACTTTTCAAAGATAGAAATTTGATATCAGGCCCGAAATCAGGGTTAGTGAAACGACATTTACAGTTAGTAATGCCGCCTATACCTACTAATCACCCCCTATATCACTAACTGAAACGTTCCTTTCACTAACTGCTTGCCATTACTACCCCGACAGCAGGTACTTTTGGGTCAAGAACTGGCTTTTACCTCACAAGAACCGACAGCAGGTAATTTGAAGAACGATCTAAACAACTGAAGAATAATAGCTGTACCTGTAAAATGCCGGTTTACGCTTGCCGATACCAAGCCCCTTTTAACCGGCACAGAGGTGCGTCTATCCCTGTGCAAACTGAAATGAACCGCCGCAGAGGCGGTTTGTTTTTTGTGGAAACCGTCACAGACCGGATGCCACATAAGCGGCTGCCTTTGCCGCCAGCCCGGACCACGACCCCGAGTGCGCAGCAGGCACTTGCACCCATTCCTTCATAGGCCTGCCCTTGCCCGAGGGATCAAAGAGTTTCGCCCCGGCCAGCGCAAGCGCTTTCGCGTGGTCGGCACCGGTGAGCTTAAAAGCCACTTCCTGCTGAAAAAAGCACACAAACGCCTTACCACCTATTTTATAACAAGGCTTACCAAACATCTGGCTGGCCACAGCGCCTTTCACTTCGGATGCGGCCGCATTGTATAGCTGCTCTTCGTTTGTCATGTGTCAATACTTTTTGAGGGTTTGCTCCTTTTGTTCATAATGTACACAGCAGCTATACCCAGCACACCGCCAATGGCAGTGTGTAGCCTGATCTGCTCGCCGAGCAACGCCCACGAAGAAACGGAGGCACAAAGCGGCACCAGAAATATGAAACTACTGGCCTTTTCGGCTCCAAGCTTTGTAGTTGCGTAGAAATACATGGTGGTGGCGCCGGCAGTGACAATGGCGCTTGAGAAGACCAGATTGCCCCAGAAAACGGGATCTTGTATCTGAAGGGCCTGTCTGAATTCGGCCATATCTGCCAAAGGCAGCATACACAAAAACGTAACAAGGTACTGCCAGAGGCTGAAACCAAGTGAAGAGCCGTAACGACCACCTTTTGAGGTGAACTTACTCATGACCGCCCAGGTAAACGCGGCAAGGAGAAAATAAAGGTTGCCACTGTCCAGCAGCGATGAAGTATTGCGCCACAACTGCAACAGTACCACTCCGGCTACAACACCCACAGCCAACCCGGCGCCCTCGCGACCTGTAGGCCTGCGACGATCGAGTGCCAGCCCCAGCACATAGGCCATCAGCGGATTCATAATAGTAACCAGAACACCACCTGCACCGGGCGAGCCCGTCTTCAGCCCCATGTAAAAGAGATAACTATACACGGCAAGCATCAATCCCGCAGTGGCAACGATGGGGATACCCTTGCGCTGCAGGCTGAAGCTTGTACGTGTTGCCAGCAAGATCAGCACCATACTTACCAGCACAAGAGCATAACGATATACCGAGAAGTTGATAGCCGAGCAATACCCGCTCAGCACCTTGCCCGATGGCCAGCTAAGCCCCCAAAGGAACATGCTGACAACGATACCGGCTACAAGCCATACCTCAGAAGACTGTTTTTGCTGCATAGGGTGATGTGAAATCGCGTGCAATCTACAAAGAATCGCAAGAGCTACCGGCATTTACCCCGCTGCCGACATATAAGCTGAATGAAAATTTTAACAGCCGAAATATCCAAAAACCTGCTAAATTGTGCTTGTATTTGTCGGCAAGGGAATAGCCGACCATCATAACCAACAATATCTTTTTATGAAGCATCTCCTTCTGTTAGTTCTTGCCACCGTCCTATACACCTCTTCGCCGGTTATTGCTCAAACACGTACCGAAGGGGGGCTGGAATGGTATACCGACCTCATGCAAGCTCAGGAAAAATCAAAAGCAACCAACAAGCCTATATTCGGATTCTTTACCGGCAGCGACTGGTGCGGCTGGTGCCACAAACTGCAAAGAGATGTATTTGCCAAACCGGCATTTGTGAAGTGGGCAAAGGAAAAAGTAATTCTGCTGGAACTCGACTTCCCGAGGCGTAAACAACTCTCTCAGGAACTGATGCAGCAGAACAATAGCCTGCAGCAGGCATTCAGGGTGCAGGGATACCCTACCATCTGGATGTTCACAATGGAAAAAGATAAGGCAACGCCCAATATGAATATCAACCCGCTTGGCTCTCTGGGCTACCCGTCGGGTGCTGAACAGGGAAAAGAAGAAGTGAAGTTTCTGAGCGAGGCCAACAACATTTTGTCAAAAAAGCAGGGATAACAAGTACGTCTTGTTATTTACTTGCAACACCTTTCCGTGAGTGAGCGAGCGCACTATTATACAGGGACTTTCTGCTGAAGACGCCAAAGCCCGGCTTGCGGAGCATGGATACAACGAGTTGCCTTCAACCAAGCCCAAGACAGTATTCCATATTGCGCTGGAGGTAGTGAAGGAACCCATGTTCCTGCTGCTGCTGGCCTGTGGTGTGCTCTATGTGATACTTGGCGACCGTCGCGAGGGCATCATCCTGCTCTCTACCACATTTATCATCATCTACATCACTTTTTATCAGCACCGCAAAACAGAAAAGGCGCTCGAAGCATTGCGTAAACTATCTACGCCCCGCGTACTGGTGATACGCGATGGCATTGAAGTGCGCATACCCGGTCGTGAACTGGTGCCCGGCGATGTGATGATCCTGAACGAAGGCGATAGGATAGGTGCCGATGCCACTGTGCTGGATTCTAAGAACCTTACAGTTGACGAGTCGTTGCTGACGGGCGAATCGGTAGCAGTGCGCAAACAGACCTTTGCCACACAAGCCGATGAAAACGGCCGTGTATTCAGCGGAACGCTGGTGACGCAAGGCAAGGGACTGGCCACCGTAACAGAAACAGGCATACATACTCAGTTTGGCAAGATAGGTGCATCGCTGCACAGCATAGTGGCCACCGAAACTCGCCTGCAGCAGGAAATGAAACGCCTGATCCGCAACCTTTTCATTATTGGTATCGTCCTTAGCATTACAGTGGTGCTGGCCTTCTTCTTTTCGGGCACACCGTTTATGAAAGCGTTGCTGAACGGTCTGGCATCGGCTATGGCCATATTGCCTGAAGAATTCCCGGTAGTGCTCACTGTGTTCCTGACACTGGGTGCATGGCGCCTTTCCAGAAAGAATGTACTTACCCGCAAACCATCGGCTATAGAAACACTGGGATCTGCTACTGTTCTGTGTACCGATAAGACGGGAACCATCACGCAGAACAAAATGGAAGTGGTGGCTATCTATGATGGTCATACGACTTATAGCCGAGGTGAACTTCACGACCAGCAGGCGATCCGCCCGATCATCAAGACCGCACACGCTGCTACCCACCCCGACTCCATAGACCCTATGGAGAAGGCGATAATAGAAAGCTATAAGCGGCACGCCCCTGCAACAGACACTGCTACGTTTGTAAAGGAATATCCGCTGAGCAAAGAGCTGATGGCAATGACCATAGTGCGGCAACATGCCGATGGCAGCCGGTATGCCTATGCGAAGGGCGCACCTGAAGCCATCTTTGCACTATGCAACCTCTCGCCCGCAGAACGCGAGCAACACAGCAACACACTGAACATGCTTGCCGGGCAGGCATTCAGGGTGCTGGGCATTGCAGGCACACCAGTAGATGCAGACACGCTACCCGACACCGCAATGGGACTGGGATTGCAGTTCAAAGGGTTTCTGGCACTTGAAGATCCTATCCGCCCCGAGGTACCGGAAGCGGTGGCACAATGTGGTCGTGCAGGCATCCGCGTCATTATGATCACCGGCGACTATCCGTCTACCGCACGCAGCATAGGCGACCAGATAGGGCTGCCCCACAATGGCACAGTGATCACCGGCAAGGAAATAGCCGACATGAGCGACGACGAACTGATCCACGCCATAGGCAAGGTGAGCATCTTTGCCCGTGTGGTGCCCGACCAGAAACTACGCATTGTGCAGGCACTGAAAGCAAATGGCGATGTGGTAGCAATGACGGGCGATGGCGTGAATGATGCACCCGCACTCAAGGCCGCCGACATAGGCATAGCCATGGGCGGCAAGGGTACCGATGTGGCCCGCGAAGCATCTTCGCTGGTGCTGCTCGACGACAATTTCGTATCCATTGTGTCAGCCATCCGCATGGGTCGCCGCATCTTCGACAATCTGCAAAAGGCCATGTCCTACATTCTGGCCATACATGTGCCCATAGTGGGACTTACACTGCTGCCAGCATTCGTGTCGACCATACCCATACTGCTTATGCCGCTGCATATTGTGTTTATGGAGTTGCTGATAGACCCTGCCTGCTCTATCGCATTTGAATATGAACAGGAAGAACGCAACATAATGGACCGGCCACCCCGTGACCCCAATGAACAGTTCTTTGGCGCAAAGCGGATACTAACAAGTGTACTGCGAGGGATTCTACTGATGCTGATGGTTATTGGTGTCTTCCTGCTTTCGTTGCAGGAAGGCCATCCTGAAGCAGAGGCACGTTCCATCACTTTCACCGCGCTCATTATTGGCAATGTAGCACTCATTCTTACAAGCCTGTCTCAGTCGAGGTCATTCCTGGCTGTGTTCACCGAGAAGAACTATGCCGTGCTCATCGTTCTGGGTATTGCGCTCGCGGTGCTGGTAGCGGTGGTATCGGTGCCCGCCATACAATCGATATTCTCGTTCAGCTTCCCGGGCTATTTCCATTTCCTTACCTCTATCGCCGGCGCGGGTATCATACTAACGATCTTCGAATTGGCAAAGCTTGTGCGGTTGCGGAGGGCTGAATCGTTGCATAAATGACAACAGACCTATCGCCCTTCCTGATGTAATATTGCAACCGGAAAATGACACAACACACTGTAGTTAACGGGGTAAGGATCGCTATCGATCATGTGGTACAAGATGCGGCCAGGCCTACTATTGTCTTCCTGCACGACTCGCTGGGCTGTATAGAGTTGTGGCGCGCTTTTCCGCAGCAACTGGCCGCGGCGGCAAACTGCAATTATCTGGTCTATGACCGTCAGGGATATGGCGCATCAGACCCATTCGGAGAGGAACCACGCGATAGCAGCTATCTGGAAAAAGAGGCCGATATGCTGAACGCATTACTGGCACATCTCCACATAAACCACGCCATACTGTTTGGTCATAGCGATGGCGGCTCTATAGCCATCATTGCTGCGGCAAAATATCCGTCACGCATCCGGGCGGTGATATCCGAAGCGGCACATCTGTTTGTTGAAGAGATCACACTCAATGGCATCAGAGACGCTGTGACCGCCTACGAGCAGACTGCACTGAAAAGAAGACTGGAAAGGTATCACGGCACCAAGACCGATGCCGTATTTTGGGCGTGGGCTGGTACCTGGCTCAACGAGGCCTACCGCAATTGGAGCATAGAACATTTTGTGCCGCTCATCAACTGCCCGGTGTTGGTGATACAGGGCGAGCATGATGAATTTGGGAGCCTGAAGCAGGTAACCGCCATCACCCATCATACCGCCGGCCGTGCCGAGAGTATGATATTGGCGAACACCCGCCACAACCCGCACCGCGAAACACCGGATATAGTATTGCAGCGCTGCGTCAGTTTCATAGAGCAGCATGTCAACACTCAACAAATCCTGTAAACGAACAGAGCCCCCCGAAGGGAGCTCTGTGTGTCGCGAAACGACGTAAATATGAACTAATGCTTCCTGAAAGAAACAGGACTCATATTTTTTCTTGTTGCGGACCGATTAGATAACGCGAACGTTAACTGCGTTCAGACCTTTTTTGCCGTTCTGCACTTCGAAAGTGACTTTGTCATTTTCGTAGATGTCGCCGCCTACCAGGCCCGATACGTGTACGAAGATGTCCTCACCGCCGTTTGATGGTTTGATGAAGCCGAAGCCTTTTGTCGAATTGAAGAATTTTACTGTACCTTCTTGCATTTTACTTTGTTTTTAATTGTTACTTGATTTGTTTACTGTAATTATAACTTCTTAACTTTTATTGCACTAAATCCTTTTGGTGTACGCTCTTTCTCAAACGTTACCTTGTCGCCGTCTTTAATAGGCTGCAGCAACTGATTGCTGTGTACAAACACATTCTCACGGGTTTTGTCTTCGGTAATGAAACCATATCCTTTTGTGTCATTGAAGAAAGAAACCACTCCTGTCTTTACTACCTCTTCAGGGATCACAGGCGCGGCACCCAATTGGATGTCTTCCAGGTTGATCTCCCTGCGCTTGCTCTCGTCAGGAGGGGTAGATGTGATGTTACCATTCTCATCAATATAGGCCATCATGTCCTCCAGACTTTTACCCTTCGATGCGTTCGCTTTGCGATCTTTCATCTTCTGGGCCTTGTCCTGCTTGCTTTTGGCCTTCTGTTTTTCTTTTTCTTTTTTAGCAAAAGATTCACTCATAATTCCGTCAACGGTTTTTTACTCATTTACAATCTGACACCAACCGAGCAAACGACCGTCTCCGACCTGTATTGCCAAACCGTATTGCTGAACATTGAACCGTCACCAACCGATGCAAAACGCGGTTTGTGAAGCGAAACATGAACTGCTGTAAGCGGTCAGTATCTGAAAGGCAGCCGGGAACGCGAGAACTGAGAGAAAAAGAAAAAAATCTTGTCTATGGCAGAAAAAGCCGAGGCTGGCGCCTTATTTCAATACAAAGATAGGTGATTTTATTTGAAAAAGGCACTATATTTTGTTAATCCGCCCGAAACGGGGTCATCGCCGCCGGCTAATTCTTACCTGATGGCCAACCTGCAAATAGATGTGTAGGTGCTATTTCAGCTCTCTGAGCAACTCGCGTATGCGCTGTTCCACAAAGTAAGAGTCGTTCCTTATGGCCACTGCCTCGTCGGCATCTACTCCTGCCGAACTTCTACCTATTCTGGACTGAGCCGCTTCTTTTCTTGCCTCCCGTTTGCGCAGCCAGGCAGGTTCTTCCTTCTGCAACTTTTTGAACGACACCGAATCAAGTGTTACCCTCAATTCCCGGCACACAGTGTTCAGCAGTGTATCCAGCTTGCGGTGCCGCACCTTCTCACATTCCGACAGCGGCGTACCACCCTCATCAATACATGCCTTGCACACACTATCCAGCAGAGCCATCTCGGCCTTTACAGAACCGGAGAACGTCTGAGCCCTCCCTATCTGAGAAAAGGAAACCAACAACAGAAAGGATATCACCCTCAACATTACAGCACTAAGTTAGCCAATTTGCAGTGAGTTGCCGTGCCGCTATAACAAGGGGTGGCAAACGATAACCTCTCTATGCACTGTTTCTCCGCACTTATTTCTATCGGGATGACTTTGGATAACTGAAACTGGGAAAAGCTACATTCCTAATGATGCAGTTTTGTTCGACGGAAAAACATATTGCCAAATTTACTCGAATGAAATACGTAATAAAATTTGTTATGACCTCGAAACAAAATTGGCTTTCCACTAATCACATGGCAAGTTGAATCTGCAATTACAGACCATAGAAAGGGCGGACCAGACTCTGCGATTATCTTATGTCCATATGTTTTGCAAGAGCGCCCTTCATTCATGATCGCAAAATAAATACTATCGCTTTCGGTGATTCTAAACTTATACCGGGAATATTGCCATCGGGAGTTTTTTCCGGTATAAAATGTTGTATCGATTCTATATTCACCAACAACATCTTGTTTGGTCAACATTATCGGCGTTCTGAAATGATCTGCAACGGCTCCAACAACAAACAACACAATTGTGATTGTCCAAATGGCAGCGAGAACTTTTAACGCCGTTTTTTTTCTTGTTGCGTAGATAAGCAAAGCTACAGTTGCAACAACAAGTAATGGAAAGCCAAATAGATTAAATCCGAAACCCATAAAGAAGGAAGAACTCGAAAATACGAATCGCTTGGAGAAAGCTGAAAATTTAACACCTCAAATCCTCTTTTTGACTACAGAATATTTCTATTTCGTGTACTCATGCATTGTTGCGGCCCGAACTGGATTGCATTTGCACCGCCTCCAAATAATAAACGGAGAAACCGCTCTTCGCTCTGTTTCTCCGCTTTCATTTTTGCTATTATGCAGCTCAGTATGCGATCGCTATGGAATGGGAACTACACTAAGCTTGCAATAATGGCTTGTAAGGTTTTATCACCGATGTTTTCGAATTCTGACTTGTCGTAAATTGTGGGTAGGTAAATGCTTGGGGTCATGTGATTGCTATGCGGATCTTTTACTTGTCATTGCCCAAAGGAATGACACTAAAGCTCATTCAGAAAATCATTAAGCGTTTGTTTCTTCCCTTTTGCAGACCTCAACGCTTTTACCTCCTCGAGAGCTTCTTTCAGATCAGACTTCAATTGCAGCGCCTGTTCATATTTTCTCAGCTTGGCGAGTATTTTTTCCCATTCCGCTACAGGTAACTGAACAGCCTGAGTATGGCCACTTGCATCATTTACGTATTGTAGTGCAATTTTCATTATTCAAATTTATGAAGTTTTGAGGAAGTAACGCAAATACAAAAAGCGGAGAAACCGCTCTTCGATCTGTTTCTCCGCTCTCGTTTTTGTCGGGACAACTGGACAACTTTCGAACCAGTTTATCAAAGATTTGCTTGCTTTGAACGCACTTTTGGGGGATGATTGGGGAAGTATGAGTAACAACTATCAAATACTTGCCGGTAATTGACTGGGCAACTTTCGAACTACTTATTTTTACCGCGCTGCCATTTCCACTCATTTTGGTATAGGCTTTGCGGTTTATGTCCAGATTTTTCATTTTCGATTTCTTTAATCTCTTGAACAGGTGGATCATTATTTAGTGTGACAACGTCAAATTTTGACTTTGGCAGTTCAGGCAAACCTACGATCTCCAGATACTCATCAACCACCGACTGATCAATTTGGATCTTGCGTGTTCTACAAAACAACCGATCTGTCATGTCTTTCTTTACTCCCGATATCCAATAAATGTCACCGCTAATTATCTCTTGTCCGTTCTTAAACGCCTTACCATTAAAATACATAGTCCTACCTGACTTTGAGAAAAAGGCATTGCCAATCCATGCTGGACTATACCGTTCCGGCGCTTGAACATATACCAATTTTCTTTTCATTGCAGACGTGCGTATAAGTAAAACATAAAGCTACAAAATGATTTCCGTTATGGATTTGACCATTGGATTCGAACCCTAAAACAGGAAACATTTTAGAAAAACAAGCAAAAACAGTAACAAACCAGCATATTCAGAGCGAGTGTGAGAGCGGGAGCGGAGGATAAAAGAAAAACGGAGCCGAAAAGGCGTCCGTTTTTCTTTTTGTCGGGACGACAAGATTCGAACTTGCGACCCCTAGCACCCCATACTAGTACGCTACCGGACTGCGCCACGTCCCGAACAATCTGGCCCAAACTGTATCCCGCAATGGGCGGAACTACGTCCTGAACCGATTCCCCTTTTCAGGGGTGCAAATATAGGCCGAATATTCTTTTATGACAAATCCGCCGAGATCAGTTTCAGGAACTCCGAACGGGTCTCATTTTTCATGAACTGACCGCTGAACGCCGATGTAGTAGTGACGCTGTTCTGCTTCTGCACACCGCGCATCATCATGCACAGGTGCTGCGCCTCTATCACCACGCCCACCCCTATCGGATTTAGTGTTTCCTGTATCACATCCAGTATCTGGTGCGTCAGCCGTTCCTGCACCTGCAAGCGGCGGCTGTAGCACTCCACCACATGTGCCAGCTTGCTGAGGCCGGTAATGACCCCATTGGGTATATAGGCTATATGCGCCTTGCCGAAGAACGGCAGCAGGTGGTGTTCGCACAGCGAATACAGCTCTATGTTCTTCACGATCACCATTTCGCTGTAGTCTTCATGAAACTTGGCCGAATTGATGATGTCGGCAGCGTTCATATTATACCCCTGCGTAATGAATTGCATCGCCTTGGCCATGCGTTCGGGTGTCTTCAGCAGCCCTTCGCGCGCCGGGTCCTCGCCCACCGCCGATATGATGGAAGAATAGGCTGCCTTCAGCGATTCGGTGGTCGCCGGGTCGTATGATTCTGTTTTATTGTAAGCCAAAGCAGAAAGTTTGTGTGTGAGTGATAACTGTGTCAAATGTAGCCAACAGCCCCTTTTGACGTTGAATAGTGGTATTGAAATAGTTTATCCGAAGTACTCTACAAATATGCTGCGTGTCTCCACCAGCTTCACGCAATGCAACTGCACACCGTCCTTTTCTATGTGCGGCTTCAGCTCATTCCAGATACCTATTGCGAAATTCTCGGCACTGGTGAATTTACCGGCCATAAAGTCAACATCAAGGTTCAGGTTGCGGTGGTCTACCCGCTCCACGATCACGTCTTTTATGAGGTCGCCCAGCGTTTTGGCATTGTACACAAAGCCCGTTTGCGGATGAGGCGCCCCCTTTATTGTTACATGCAGCTCATAGTTATGCCCGTGCCAGTTCTCGTTGGCGCACTTGCCGAATACCTCTCTGTTCTCGGCATCGCTCCAGGCCGGGTTGTGCAGCCTGTGGGCGGCATTAAAATGCTCTACACGTGTCAGATATACCATAGGGTGCAAAATTAGGGAATTGAGCATTAGGGTAGCCGGAATTCGATCAACTCCGCCCACGACCCGGATTTTTCCGCTTTGCCCGCTCATACTGCACCGGCCACGGCAACGTATCATCGTCAAGATCGGCAGCGGCATGCAGCGGGAAGTAGGGGTCGCGCAAAAACTCACGCGCCATAAATATCATATCGGCCGCTCCGGCCGAAAGTATGTCCTCGGCCTGCTGCGCCTTCACAATAATGCCCACTGCACCCGTGGGTATGCCGGCTGCACGAACCGCAGCCGAAAAAGGCACCTGATAGCCGGGGGAAGCGGGTATCTTCACATCGGCCACATTGCCGCCCGACGAGCAATCTATCAGATCCACTCCCAGATCTTTTACGATGGGCACAAGTCGCACCGAGTCTTCTACTGTCCAGCCTTCAGGGTGCCAGTCGGAGACCGATATACGCAGAAACAACGGGTAGTCTGATGGCCACGCCTTGCGTACCTCCTGTATCACCTCCACCAGAAAACGAATGCGGTTCTCAAACGTCCCACCATACTCATCGGTGCGGGTATTACTGAGGGGTGAAAGGAATTCGTTGATGAGGTACCCATGTGCTCCGTGTAGTTCCAACACCTTGAAACCTGCCTGCAGTGCCCGCCGTGCAGCGGCGCCAAATGCCCTCACAAGATCATGTATCTCCTGCACGGTCAGCGCTCGGGGAGTGGCTCTGTCGGCCGCATAGGCAATTGCCGATGGGGCTACCGTTGTCCACCCGCCCTGCTCTGTGGGCAGTTGTGTATCGCCATTCCACGGTTCTGTGAGGCTGGCTTTGCGGCCCGCATGTGCCAGCTGAATACCGGGCACAGCACCTTGGGCCGCTATGAAGGAGGTAATTCGCTGCAACGGCCCGATGTGTTCATCATTCCAAAGACCCAGATCGCCGGCTGATATGCGTCCCTCGGGCGTCACCGCTGTGGCCTCCGCCACAACCAGGCCCGCACCGCCCACGGCCCTGCAGCCCAGGTGCACAAGGTGCCAGTCGTTCGCCATGCCATCGGTAGCCGAATACTGACACATGGGCGACACCGCAATGCGGTTGCGGAACTCAACAGAACGGACACGGTGCGGTGAAAAAAGCAGCGACATAACAAAGCGGTTTGAGCCCATGAAATTAGCCAAAAATGACCGCACACCATAGCTACATATCAGCCACTGCATGGTATATTTACATACCCGCTACAATGCCGGGATGCTAAATTAATGGTGAATAACCTTACAGAAGGCAGGAATTGCGGCTATGAATGGATTGACATCACCGATCCGCAGGCCAATGAATTGTGGCAGGTAGCCCGCCAATACGGCCTGCACGAAGAGTCGGTGCTGGACTGTATGCAGCCCGGTCACCTGCCCAAGTACGAACAACTGAAGAACTACACCTTCACCATTCTGCGCGTGTATTATGCCACCGACAAAGATGCCGATACAGTACAGGAACTCACCAACAAGATCGCCATCTTCACCTCAGATAAGTTCATTATCACAATCCACCGCAACCCCATAGGTGCACTAACTCAGAAAGCCGAGGTATTACTTTCCGATACCGACTGCCGCACCACACAACAGGTGCTGGTGGAGATCGTGAAGACCGGTTTGCACACCTACGACGAACCGGGCAAACAACTCACCGACCTCATTGAGTATTACGAAACACAGGTATTCCTTACTACCAGAAAAGTGTCTTTGCTCAAGGGGCTATACCTTATAAAGCGCAAAACAGACGTGATACGCCGCCTGTTGCTGCTCACCCACGATATTGTTGATAAAATAGATCCGCCGGCAAGCAGCAATGCCTATACCCGCGATGTGCGCGACCTCTACGTGAAGCAAAAAAGCCTTCACGACTCTATGTCTGAGAATGCCAACCACCTGCTCAACATCTACTTCAACATATCCTCCCAACGCACCAACGAGACCATGCGGGTACTCACCATCTTCTCGGTGTTCTTTATGCCGCTCACCTTTATTGTGGGCATCTATGGTATGAACTTCCATAACATGCCCGAACTGGGCTGGAAATGGGGCTATCCGCTCACACTCGCTTCAATGGCCATCGTCACCATCATCATCTACCTGTGGTTCAGGCGCAAGAAATGGCTGTAGTGCATTTTCACCCGAATTGCTCGGTTGGGGCAATATTGGTAATTTGCACCGCGAAATACAAGATTTAATAGATAGCAATGGCAAAGATCACTCCTTTCAAGGGCCTGAGGCCTACACAAGAATTGGCTGCACAGGTGGCCACGCTTCCTTATGACGTAGTAAATGTGGCTGAGGCACGCGAATTCAGGAAAAACCCATACAACTTCTACCACGTGACCCGTGCAGAGATCGACCTGCCTGAAAATATCGACGTGCATGGTCAGGAGGTATATGACAAAGCCAAGGAGAATCTGGACCAGATGATCCAAAACGGAATCCTGAGCCAGGACACCGAACCTTGCTACTACATATACGAACTGATAATGGACGGCAGATCACAGACCGGCCTTGTGTGCGGCTCTTCAATCGATGACTACAACAACGGCATCATCAAGAAACACGAGTTCACCCGCCCCGAGAAAGAAAAAGACCGCATAGACCACATTACCGCTACAGGTGCGCAAACAGGTATTGTATTCATTGCCTACAACGATTGCGAAAGTGTGGACAGCATCATAGAAGAGTGGAAGAAAGAACATGCCCCTCAATACGACTTTGTTGCTGAAGACGGCATCCGCCATATATTCTGGGTGATGGACGAATATGCCAAGGTGGCCGCCATCACGCACAACTTTGGCAACGATGTACCTTGCACCTACATTGCCGATGGTCACCACCGCGCAGCGTCAGCCGCAAAGGTCTGCAAAGAAATGCAGGACAATGGCTACTCTGTTGACGGTGACGAATCATTCAACTACTTTGTCACTTGCATCTTCCCTGCCAGCCAGTGCAAGATACTCGACTACAACAGGGTGGTAAAAGACCTGAACGGACTGACACCGGAACAACTTATAGAAAGCCTGAAGGCCGACTTTGAGGTTTCAGTACATGGCAAAGATCCATTCAAACCTGCACAACCACGCGATTTTGGTATGTACCTGCGTGGCACCTGGTACAAACTCACTTCAAAACCGGGCACCTACACCACCGATCCTATCGGCATTCTGGATGTCACCATCCTCAGCAATAACGCGCTTGATAAGATACTGGGCATCAAAGACCAGCGTACCGACAAGCGTGTAGACTTTGTGGGCGGCATCAGGGGTATGGGCGCATTGCAGCACCGCGTAGACAGTGGCGATATGGAAGTAGCCTTCTCCATCTACCCGGTAAGCATTCAGCAATTGTTCGATATTGCCGACAGCGGAAACGTGATGCCTCCGAAGAGTACCTGGTTCGAGCCTAAGCTGCGCGATGGCCTTGTAGTGTACATGATCTGATAACGAACATGACAAAGAAAGAGCGGTATGCCTTTGCAATAGATTGGTTTCAGCAGCACATGCCCAACGCCGAGACCGAACTTCATTACACCAACCCCTACGAGTTGCTGGTGGCGGTGATACTATCTGCCCAGTGCACCGACAAACGGGTGAACATGGTGACACCTGCTCTTTTTGAGAAATATCCGGTGCCGCAGAAACTGGCAAAAGCCACTTTCGAAGAGGTGGAGCCGTTTATCCGCAGTGTCACGTTTGCCAACAACAAAACGCGCCACCTCATAGGCATGGCCAATATGTTGCTGGAGAAATTTGGCGGCGAGGTTCCCGATACTATTGAAGAGCTGGTGCAACTACCGGGTGTAGGCCGAAAAACAGCCAACGTTATTGTATCTGTGGTGTTTGCGAAACCGGGCATGGCGGTAGATACGCACGTATTCAGGGTATCGGCACGCATTGGCCTCACTACAAATGCCAAAACTCCTTTGCAGGCCGAACAGCAATTGGTAAAGAACATCCCTCAGGACCTGTTGGCCATTGCACACCACTGGATCATTCTGCATGGCCGTTATGTGTGCCTGGCACGTAAGCCCAAATGCAATGAATGCGGCCTGCGCAGCGCCTGCAAATACTTCGCGTCAGACATGAAATACATCTACCCCGATCTGAAATAGAATAAGACAGTTTATAACAGCGAAAGAGGGTACTGCACTGCAGTACCCTCTTTCGTTACAAATGACTCTTTATCAATTAGTGCCCTGCAGGTGCGCCCGTTGGTGCCGCCTGCCCCTTGCTCCACCTTGACACAAACGTTTTTGAGTACTGGTCCCATGGTTGACGGCGATATGCATTGTCGCCAAAGTAGGTAAGGAACATCTCCATCTCTGCCACTGTGCGGTAACCGGGCACCGGTGTTGGCGACTGGAAGTTCTCCAGCATGAATACCGTCTGCGGATAAGACATCTGCCCGCCCTTGGCCAGATAGTCTTTCAGCAACTCCAGAGCAAAGCCGTTTGCCCTGTACTCCGGCGCGAAAAAGAACGAACGTCCCTGGAAATTGATGGTATCCTGACGCTCCGCATCCAGTTTCACTGCATAATAGTTGTTGTTCACATACTTCACCAGTGCCGGGTTGGTGTAGGTATCCGCATCCATCTTCTTGCACCAGCCGCACCAACCTGTATACATATCCACCAGCACTTTCTTAGGCTGCTGTGCCATCTTGCGCTGCAATTCGTCTATAGAGGTGATCCAGTGGATCTCCTCAGCACCCGGGGTCCCGGTGCCTCCTTTAGGGTCTTTTTTTGCCATAGCCACCGGAGCTATCGTCCAAAACGCCATGACAAACAACAAAACTCGTTTCATATATGGATATATTTAAAAGCAAATTTACAAAGTTTCCCTTTAGTTTTGCCCTATTCAAGAAATTTTATGACGAAGATAGCAGTAGGAATAACAGGTGCGAGTGGATCGGTATATGCAAAACTACTGCTCAATGAGCTGGCAAAACTCAGGGACGTTGTCCATACAGAACTAGTGATGAGCGACAATGCCGGCACCGTATGGGAACACGAGCTCGGCGACACTACGTTCAAAGATCTCCCGTTCAAGGTATGGCACAAGAACGACTTTATGGCCCCTTTCGCATCAGGCAGTTCTTCGTTCTCTGCGCTCATCATTTGTCCCTGCAGCATGGGCACCCTCGGGCGCATAGCAGGGGGCATCAGCAACGACCTCATCACCCGCGCCTCCGATGTAATGCTCAAAGAACGCCGCAAGCTCATTTGTGTCGTTCGCGAGACACCCTACAATCTGGTGCACCTGCGCAACATGACCACGGTTACTGAGGCAGGAGGCATCATTTGCCCGGCCACTCCATCGTTCTACAGCAGGCCGCAGACCATTGAAGAAACAGCACTCACTGTCGTGCACAGGGTACTGCAGCTGGCGGGCTTAGACACAAACAGCTACAAATGGGGCGAACAATAGCGCCTTTCTCAGCAATCCCGAAAACAATCTCTAACTTTAGGTGAATTCATTCCACCTGCGCACTACCATGCAATATTCACAATCATTTGAGCGGCTGCGTTCCATTCTGGACGAGTTGCGCGAAAATTGTCCCTGGGACAAAAAGCAGACCATTCATACCCTTCGCCAGCAAACACTGGAAGAGGTGTATGAACTCACCGATGCCATATCTAACGAAGACTGGAAAGGTATAAAGGAAGAGCTCGGCGACATGTTGCTGCACATTGTGTTCTATAGTCGCATTGGTAAAGAGCAGGGACAATTCACGCTGGATGAAGTGATAGAAGGTGTTTGCAATAAGCTCGTGAGCCGTCACCCGCACATATACAGCACTCTGAAGGTTGAAGACGACACACAGGTGAAACAGAACTGGGAGAAGCTGAAACAGCAGGAAGGGAAAAAATCAATTCTGTCAGGCCTGCCGCCGTCTTTGCCTGCACTTATGAAGGCACTTCGACTGCAGGAGAAAACGAAACAAGTGGGTTTCGAATGGGACAATACCGATCAGGTACGTGTAAAAGTTGACGAAGAGATACAGGAATTGTATGAGGCGGTAGAAAGCGGCAACAAAGAGCATATAGAAGAAGAGTTTGGTGACGTGATGTTTGCGCTTATCAACTATGCACGCTTCATCAAGGTCGATCCCGAACATGCGCTTGAACGTACCAACAAAAAATTCATCAGGCGGTTTCAGCGCATAGAGGAATTGGCCGGGACACAAGGCAAATCGCTGCACGATATGACGTTGACAGAAATGGACGAACTCTGGAACCAGGCAAAACTCGAGGAACACTCATAGAAAATGTTCAGGCGATATCCATACTGGGGATGGCTGCTGCTATGCTTGCTCCTTTGGAGCATCAACGGCTACTATTACCATATCCACAGGCAGGAAGCATTGCCCGAAAGAATGGCACGCGCGGTTACAACCGACCTGCAGAACAGGGAAAGTGCTTTTGATCTATTTCTCAACGACACCGTCAAGGTCAGCAAACTGTTTGATGGTGGCCTGCCCGCTACCGATGTAAACTACATCTGCGATCTCCCTTTCTACGTCTTTGCCTACGAAAACAACACACTAAAATTCTGGAACACCAACACCATATTGCCTACCCCGGCAGACAGTACTGAATACGGGTCCGACCTGCTGCGCACCGACCGTGGAGTGTACGTTAGGCGCCTGGTGGCAGTACCGCCGGGCAACCGTCTGTTGCTGGTGCTCTATCCTGTCCTTGCTTCCTATCCCGTAGAAAACGATTATCTGAAGTCACAGTTCATTGCTTCCGACCTTATTCCCGTCAATACCCGCATCATACCGCCCAACCTGCCTGCGCCGGGTGCTTATACAATCGCCGGAAAAGACAATAGCCCGGCGTTTCACCTGCTGTTCAATATTCAGGATGTCCAGAAATGGGTACCCGATCTGTTTTTCATTGTCATGTTATTGGCCGCACTGCTTGCCAGTATCTCCTGGATACATCTCATGATCATCCATCTCACCCGGAACAGGTCTTCGCTCATCGGCTTCATCGCTACCCTGCTGGTCATCATCACTATTCGCGTATACCTTTATCTGTTCGGCGTACCATTCAACCTGGATACGCTCATGTTCTTCTCACCTCAGCTTTACGCATCCAGCGTTTACCTGTCGTCCTTCGGCGATCTGTTCATCAATACCCTTTGTATCCTTTGGCTGGTAGTATTCGTCACACGCCACACACCCTATAAGACCTATTTCGAGCGTATGCAGAACAGTCGCATCCGGGCCTGGATACCATTCCTGTTGGTTGCTGTCATGATCTCATACCTGCTCCTCTATGTTACACTGGTACGTAGCCTTGTGCTCGACTCGTCTATCTCTTTCGACGTAAGCCGCTTCTATTCTATCGATATCTATACCATTCTTGGTCTGCTGGTCATCTGCATCATTACCGGCATTTCAAGCATGATCATCTACCTGTTCAACTTCCAGCTCAGACAACTTGTTCCCGGAAAAGGCAGGAAATATCTGCTCACAGCATTCACCGGTGCAACTTTCCTTGCAGTCAGCGGCCATTACAACGACCTGTTCTATTGGTCTCTTGTGGGCTGGTTGGTGCTGTTCATCGTCCTGCTTGACATACCCAAACTTACGCTCGTATCAGATCTGTTCGAACCTCAAATGATCTTCTGGGCGCTGTTCATTTGTACATTCTGCACAGCCGTGCTTCAGTATTTCAGCGCCTACAAAGAGAAAGAAAGCAGAAAGGCGTTCGTAGAGCAACGTCTCGCGCCTCACCGCGACAACGTGCTTGAATACACATTCGACAAGACCAGCAACAATATCGCGGCCGACACAATATTAAAGACCTTCTTTTACGAACCGGATGCACAACTCCGCAAGGTCATCGCACGCCGCTTCGACACCATGTACCTCAAGGGTGCCGCCGCCGCCTACGATGCAGGTGTATATCTTTACGACAGTGAGGGCACGGCTCTCTACAATTCCGATTCTGCCGACTACTATTCCTTCGTTTTTGACAAGAACGAATCTGTACCTACGCCCTCGCCCTATCTGTTCTATAAAGAGTCTATGCCCGACAAGCATTCCTACCTTTCCTACATACCGGTTTATGCCGATACGATCAACAATCGTATAGGATATGTGGTCATAGACCTAAAACCAAAGAAACAGGCCGCCGCAACTGTGTATCCCGAATTGTTGCTACCTCCGACCGGTAAAACAACCCTGCGCGAAGAAGAGTACTCATACGCGGTCTACGTCAACGGAAGGCTCACCAATCAGGCACGTGGGTATTCATTCCCTATTTTCTTGTCGCACGACACGCTTAAAGACCAGGATTTCCGGTTCTATACTGTCAATGGCGTCTCAGAACTCCACTACAAAATGTCCGACAAGCGAACCATCGTGGCGGTACACGATCACAACACCTTCCTCGAGATCATCACCTTCTTTTCCCACCTGTTCAGTATTCAGGTTTTCATTGCCGTTATCATACTCCTTTACCAGCTCTACCTTTCCTATTTCACGCATAGCGGCGCTCCGGGAAAATATGTGCGGCTTACACTACGCAAGAGGATACAGTATGCCATGCTTGCCATCGTGTTCGTCTCATTTGTCTTCATTGGTGTGGTAACAATCTGGTTCTTCTCGTCCAGCTACCGCAACTCCAATTCTACCAAGTTGAGCAGCGCCATGCAAAACGCGAAACTGGCTGTGCAAAATTACCTCAGTACCGCTCGTGCGTACGAGAACGATACCCGCTTCGATTCAGTAACGCAATCCAACGGCTTCCGTACGTTCATTGCGGGTGTAGCCGCCAGTCAGAAGATAGACATCAACCTTTATGACAACAGTGGCCACCTGTTTGCATCGTCACAGGAAGAGATCTACCAGAAAGGGCTTATTGCCCGTGTCATGCGGCCCGATGCCTATAACCAACTGAATGCGCGCGGTCGCTCTCTGGTGTTACAACGCGAGCAGGTGGCCGGACTGTCTTACCTTTCAGCATACGAACCGCTGCGCAATGAGCATGGTGTGGCTCTTGGCTTCCTCAACGTGCCGTTCTTCTCATCCGAGAAAGATCTCAACTTCCAGATATCGAATATCGTTATCACGCTTATCAATGTTTATGCGTTCATATTCCTCATATCCAGCCTCATCACGGTGTCCATAACCCGCTGGGTAACAGGGTCATTCAACGTCATCATAGCACAGTTCGGCAGGCTCAACCTACAACAGAACGAACGCATCACCTGGCCGTATGACGATGAGATTGGTCTGCTTGTTGAAGAGTACAACAAGATGGTGAACAAGGTGGAAGAGAATGCGGCGCTCCTTGCACAGAGCGAACGCGAAACAGCATGGCGCGAGATGGCCCGGCAAGTAGCGCACGAGATCAAGAACCCGCTCACCCCCATGAAGCTGAACGTACAGTATCTGCTTCAGGCCATCAAGGGCGACAACCCCAATATCAAAGCCCTTACGTTGCGCGTGTCAGAGTCTATCATAGAGCAGATAGACAACCTATCCTACATTGCCTCAGAGTTCTCGAATTTTGCCAAGATGCCCGAGGCGCGCCCCGAGGACCTGGAGTTGGGTGCCCTGCTAACACTTGCTACAGGCCTGTATACTAACGAAGCACACTGCAACCTGAAATTGTATCTGCCTGCTGAAAAGATCTTCACCTTCTCCGACCACAGCCAACTACTGCGCATGCTCACCAATCTGTTGGAGAATGCCAAACAAGCCATTCCTGCAGACCGTGAAGGACTGATTGAGGTGACACTAAAAGCCGAAGATGGACATGCCCTCATCACCATCACAGACAACGGGCACGGCATCAGCGAGGAGGTAGCACAGCGCATCTTCCAGCCTTACTTCACCACAAAATCATCCGGCACCGGCCTTGGGCTCGCTATGACGCGCAAGATCATCGAGTTCTGGAAAGGCAGCATCTGGTTCGAATCTGAGGAAGGGAAAGGGACCACTTTCTTCGTTCGCCTGCCGGTGCAGTCGCACACTGCATAAGCTTCAAAATTGCCCCTGCAGCAGTTCTCAGAACGGTTCGATTCAGGCAAATGATATTAAACTTTCAAAAATCCCGATATTATTCGGGGTATTATTATAAAAAATTCGGTGAAAGTCATATTTTTATCGCAAGACAATCTAATTCTTGTTAAATTTGCTAACCTGAACAAAAGGCACGTATGCAAAAAATAATTCTTAAAGGCACATCAAAACTGTTGGCCGTTATGCTGATAGCACTTAGCTTCAGCAGCTACGGACAGGATATCGTGAAAGTGAGGAACACTAACTTTACCTCATACTTCTCTAAGTCACAGCATATCCCGGTTCTGGTCGTTTATTCTCTCACTCCCGACATGTTCAACTGTTCCAAGCTGAAAGGTGACCATAACGTAAGGCTGAGTGCTGACCCTCAACTTTCTGACGCTTCTGACCTCATCAACGACTACAAGAGCACTCTGTTTGAAGATGCCCCTATGATGGCGCCAAACGAGAACAACTGCGACAAAGACGCTTACACTGAGAGCTACTACTTCACCAATATCATGCCTATGCCACGCAACCTGCATAAAGGTCTGTGGGAGAAGTTGCACGAGAAGGAAATGCTGAAAGCTAAGAAATACAAGAAAGTAAAAGTGTTCGCAGGTACTGTGGGCCGCAACTGGGTAATAGGACATAACAACAACGTTATTGTTCCTGAATGGGCCTGGAAGGTGATCTACATCCCAAGCACTGACGAATACCTGTGCTATCAGTTCCACAACATAGAGCCATACAATGCCAAAGACAATCTGGCTAACCACAAAGTAGACATCAACACCATCGAGTCTCTTGCCGGTGTGCGTTTCGTAAATGGTATCATCTCTGCCAGCTACGTTACAGCTACTCCAAACAACTAATACAATTCAATCTCATACTGAACTCCCTGCCATTTGCGGGGAGTTTTTTTATGCCCCTCCGATTTAAGACATAGAAAGGGGCACAGCGACTGTACCCCTTTCTATCATTATCGATCTAGCACCTTATCCTATTGCATTAGCCAGGTCTGCTTTCAGGTCTTCGATATCCTCTATACCTACGCTGAGGCGGATGAGCGAGTCGACCAAACCATTTTTGATGCGTTCTTCGCGGGGGATAGACGCATGTGTCATGGTTGCAGGGTGACCAATGAGCGATTCCACACCACCCAATGATTCGGCAAGCGAGAACAGCTTGGTTTTCTTCAGCACTTCCATGGCAGCATCAATGCTGTCGTTTTTGAGGGTGAAAGAGATCATGCCGCCAAAACCACGCATCTGCTTTTTAGCCACGTCGTGGTTGGGATGATCGGGGAAGCCGGTCCAGATGACCTTGCCTACCTTAGGATGTGACCTCAGGAACTCAGCAATAGCTGCTCCGTTCTCGCAGTGACGCTGCATGCGCACGTGCAGGGTCTTGATGCCGCGCAGCACTAACCAGCAATCGTGCGGGCCGGGCACAGCGCCACAGCTGTTCTGTATGAAGCGCAGACGCTCTTCCAGAGAACTGTCGTTCATCACCAAAGCACCATGCACCACATCAGAGTGGCCACCCAGATACTTGGTAGCAGAGTGCAGCACTATGTCGGCACCCAGGTCCAGTGGCGTCTGCAGGTATGGCGATGCGAATGTATTGTCGCACACCAGCAACAAGTTGTTCTTCTTTGCTATTTCGGCACATGCTGCTATGTCTATCACATTCAGCATGGGGTTAGTTGGAGTCTCAATCCAGATCATCTTCGTATTGGCGTTGATGTGCGCATTGATATCCTGCGCATTGTGCATGCCAATGAAATGGAACTTGATGCCGTAGTTGGCAAATACCTTGGTCATGATGCGGTAGGTGCCGCCATACAGATCGTTGGAGACGATCACCTCGTCGCCGGGCTGGAGCAGCTTTATCACCGCATCGGTAGCAGCCATGCCGCTACCAAAGCACAGACCATACTTGCCATTCTCAATGGCGGCAAGCGCGTTCTGCAACACAGTACGAGTGGGATTCTGCGTGCGGGCGTATTCATATCCTTTGTGATCGCCGGGAGCAGCCTGCACATAGGTAGATGTCTGGTAGATCGGTGTCATGATGGCACCTGTGGTCGGATCGGGTTCTACACCCGCATGTATGAGCTTCGTATCGAGCTTGTATTGCTTATTGTCCATGACTGTTTCTTATAAGAATGCAAAGGTACTATTTGCGGCCGTGATTGTAGCGGTAGCTGAGGGTAGCCCTTCTAAAAACAACCATCCCCGTCTTGCGGACGGGGATGGTTTAACAAATATGATATCCGTTATCAGAACTTCTTAAACACCCTTGTTTCGTTGGTGAAGAAGTTATTCTGAATCGAGTATTCGAAAGTGGTGTCGCTGGCAACTGTGTTGATAGTGCCGCCGGTTGCAGACAGTGTACCGAATTTGGTGCTCTGAGCAGGCATCAGCAGTTCTACAGGAGTGGTCTGGATAAAGTAGGCAGAGATAACGTGAGTCGTATCTGAAGCGCCGTTTGCCCCAACATCAGATGTGCGGTAAAATCCACGAGCCAGTTTGGTCACCTGCACCGTGTCGGAAGTAGCCGCACGTGCATAACTACCGCCCAGATTGATGGAATCTGTGATGTTGGTAACAGCTACCCACAGTGTCCTGTTTGCGGCCATACCATACTTGTTCTTTGAAGTAGCCACCACAGGGTAGATACCGGGAACGAGGTTGTCCAATTTGGTCTGGTCGTAAACCACAGTGCACTCTTCGTTGTAGAACGAATCGTAAGCAGTTGCTTTTATCTCAGGCAGCATGCCACCCACAGGGATACTGTAGTAGTCGCCGGCGGCCATTTTTATTGTTGGCTTAGAATAGTTGTGCAGCGTAGATACCGGTCCATCGGTCTTTTTACAAGCTCCAAATGCAACTGCGGCGATCGCTGATACTATAAATAACTTCTTCATTCTGCTCTTGTTTTATTTATTTCAGATTAGTTTTTATCCCACCATACACGAGTCGTAACCGACTGAAGTCCGGGATAGTTTGCGTTTGTAGCTGCCTCTGAAGCAGGGTAAACAAACCTTGAAGGCAACTGAGTAGCACCAATGCGGCTGTTGCGCGGGTTGATCAGGAAAGTTGGGTAACCGGTGCGGCGCCATTCTGTCCATGCTTCGAAGCCCTGAGTACCACACATTGAGAACCACTTCTGTGTGATGATGTGGCGAACCTTATCATCAGCAGTGCCGGTAACCGGGTACTGACCCCAGTAAGCAGCAGGGATAGAAGCAGTTGCATCACCGTTCACATATACGCTGTATGCAGCCGATGCTGAAGGATAACCTTCGGCAACCAATGCATTGTTCCAGTAAGAGAAGCTGGCGTTGAGGCCTTTGTAGAACAGATCAGCATCATCACCACCGGCAGCAGTGATGCCACGAGCCACGGCTTCAGCCTGCAGGAAGTAACTTTCCCAGCTTGACAGGAGCACTACACCCGCTTTGGCCGATGCAGCAGAAGCAGCGTTACCGCCCACATGTGCGCCCGGTACTGAGTAAGAGCTGGATGATACCATGATATCGTACTCGCCCTGTTTGATACCCACACGACCCGCGCCAGGCACTGTAGTGTAGAATACTTTTGAACGGTAGTCGTTGTTTGAATTCATTTCATCGATAGCAGTTTTGCTACCTGCCATCTGCTGCACACCACCCATCTGCACTGAAGTGAGTTCAGCATAGAGCGGGTTGTTGTTGGTAGCACCCGAACCGTAAGCGATAACCGCATCGTCACCGGCACCCATGAACTGCATACCTTTCAGGAACATAGTATCGATACGTGGGTTAGCGTACAGTGGCTCGATACCTGACATGCGCATCAGCACGCGCAGTTTCAGTGTATTGGCGAATTTCTGCCACTTGCTCATGTTACCACCGTAAATCAGGTCGTCCGCACCCGGTGCAGCGCCATCGTTCAGGTTGATGAGTGCAGATGCAGAATCGATATAAGCAAGGATGCCGCGGTATACTACACGCTGAGAATCGTACTTAGGATGCGTGATGTGTCCATCAGCAAACTGACCACTGAGGGCGTCTTTGAAAGGAACATCGCCCCAACCATCTGTGAGGGCCTGGAAGGCGTATGCGCGCATGAGCAAGGATATAGCCTTGTAGGCACCTTTGTGCTGAGAATCAGCAAGGTTGTATAACTGATAAGCGTTTGAAGCACTGAGGTACAGATTCTTCCAGCTGGCGTTGTAGTAGTCGGCCTTAGGATCGAACTGATCGAGGGCACGGTACTGAGAACCAGCAGGTGATTGCGTCCAGAACTGTGACCACACCGAGCCATTGATCTGCATATCTACGCCCATTGCCGAACCGAGATACAGCTGTGCTGCAGGCAGCAAAGTGATAACGGTAGCCTGGTGCGCTACATTGGGGTTGGTATTTACATCAAGGTATTTCTTGCAGGAAGAAACGCTCAATGCCAATCCCGCAACCGCCGCAGTAATTATGAACTTTTTATTTATAGACATATAATAGTATTTAGAATAATGGTTTAGAAGTTAACTTTTACAAACAGACCGTAGTTACGCGTGGTCGGGCGTGCTAAATAGTTAAATCCTTGTCCGTTGCCCATTGCACCTGCAGAAGTTGCTTCTGGATCATCATACTTGTTGCTTGAAGCAGTCCACAGCAGCAGGTTGTTGCCGAACACGCCGGCTTCCAGTGCGCCGAACGGGCTGCGCTCGTAGTAACGCTGTGGTATCTTGTAAGACAGTGCCAGCTCTTGCAGACGAACGTAGCTACCATTCACGATACCCTGTGCAGGATACAGTCTCTGCTGAGCAGTGTAGTATTCGTAAGCTGAAGTCTTGGTAGTGTTAGGCAGATAGATGTTGGTGTTAGGCACCTGAGATACTGAATTCTCCCAAACGAACGCATTACGGCCGTTGAGCACAGTTTCTTCAGAAGTACCGTTCGCGTCCATGTTCATCTTAGTCTGGCTGTAGAACACGTTGCCCTGCTTAGTGTAGAACAATGCGTGCAGTTTCAGGCCTTTGTAGGTAACGTCAGTTCCCCATGAAGCGACAAACTTAGGCTGGTAAGAACCTTTGTACACAGGATCTTTTGTAGCCCTTGGCAATCCTGTAGCAGGATCTACCACCGCGTGCCATGAACCATCGGTAGGGTTCTGCCAGTATTCTATATCAGCCGCGTAGAAAGAACCCATCGGGCGACCTTTGGCAGCAACGATCTGCATACCCTGGTAACCACCGAGAGAGATATTCTCTACACCTGCATTGATCGATTCAACAGTGTTCACGTTGCGCGTGTATGTACCGAAGAGGTCCCAACGCAATCCCCAGCGAGTAGAGATAGGTGTTCCCCTCATAGCGATCTCGATACCGTTATTAGATACGTCGCCTACGTTGATGTAGTTGAACTGGTAACCGCTTGCGTTAGACAGCGGCACAGCAGCGATCATATCGGAAGTGTAAGACCTGTAGTACGTAAATGAAGCGTTCAGCCTGTCGCGCAGGAAAGAAAGATCTGTACCGACTTCGAACTCGCGAGTGCGCTCAGGACGCAGCATACCGGTACCGAAGGCACTTGCCAGCTGGTAAGTAGGGATGCCGTTGAATGGAGAACCCACTGAACTGTAAGCACTGCGGAAAGGAGCCTGCAGGTAGCCTGCATTGTTATTGGCGTAAGCGATAGCGTCGTTACCGGCACCGCTACCCGCAATGCGGAGTTTGCCGTAATTCAGCACCTTCTCTTTGAACCTTGTACCGTTCAGGCGCTCGGTGAATACCCATCCGCTGTTTACAGTAGGGTAGAAGTAAGAGCGACGGTTGCTGGCCATTGTTGAAGACCAGTCGTTGCGACCGGCGATGTTCAGGAACAACTCGCGGCGGTAGTTGAAATCGAGGTTGTAGAACACACCAACTGTGCGACGGTTCGTGATATTGTTGTAGCCTGTAACCGGACCTGCATTGTTTGACAGGTTGTAATAACCCGGAACTACCAGGCCACCATTGAGCGGATCGATGATGCCTGCCAGCATCTCATCGCGCTGGAAGGTAAGGTTGTGACCGGCAAATCCGCTGAAACCGAAGTTTTTAGAGAGCTGGTGCGTGTAGTTCACAATGAGGTCGTTGTATAAACGCATGCCGTTGTAGTTCGACTTAGTGTAACCACCGGCAGAGTTGAATGCCGCATTGTAAGTAGGATCGATGCTGGTAGTGTTGTACTGAGGCATGTTGTAAGAAGACCTGTCAGAAGTTGCGTCTACACCGAAACGGTTGAACACGTGCCAATCAGCTTTTTTCCAGCCCATTTTCCAGTCGCCCAGAACCCTGTCTGTCTTGTTGCGGTTGTCATAGTTCTTAGCTATCCAGTATGGATTCTTGAAGCTGCCATTGAAGCTGCCGAAGCGCTCGCCGCCTGAAGTATCGTAGTACTGCTGAGAATAGTACTTGTTAGTAAGATCTGACATTTCCCACAATGGAATGTCGCGTGGTGTGTTGATAACACTGTTGATGACACCACCCGGACCGTCGCCGCTGGTCTCTACGCGAGCGTAGCTGTTCATGTAGTTCATGTTGATAGCCGAGTAGAGGTTGTGGCTCAGTTCGGTAGAACCATTGAAGCGTACATTGTACCTGTTGTAGAAAGTGTTTGGCACTACACCTGATGTGTTCACAGAATTGAACGACAACATGTATGTGCTCTTGTCTGAACCACCGTTGATAGCCACGTAGTTGTTGGCGTTGATGCCACGGTTGTAGAAATTACGGATGTTGTTTGGCTGATTGCTGTAAGGCTTAACGAGTTGTTTGCCGTCTATCACCTGACCCCATGGGCGCAGTGCATCGTCCATTTCGTAGCCCCAGCTGCGGAACTCGCTGCGATCGTCGGCCACACCACCGTAGATGTTGCCCTGGCCAAATACATTCTGCGTAGAAGGGTATTTAAGAACGTCAGACTGAGAGTAAGTTGTTTTTACTGTGATGTCCATTTTGTGTGGTGCACCGGCTTTCTGATGTTTACCTTTTTTAGTGGTGTACATGATAGCACCATTAGCACCCATAGCACCATACAATGCAGTTGCCGCAGCACCCGGAAGGACAGTTACTGATTCGATATCTTCTGTGCTGAGGTCGTTGGCGCTATTGCCGAAGTCGACCTGATTCAGTTGGCTGAAAGACGGGTTAACACCGAACAGATTGCTGATAGTGCGGTCGTAGTTGTTAGTGATGATACCATCAACAACAATAAGTGCGTTGTTGTTCTTGAGCAATGACTTCTCGCCACGGAGCACAACACGTGTAGAACCGCCATAGGCGCCGGTTGAGCTGGTGATGTTGGCACCGGGAACCTTACCCTGCAATGCAGAGAGGATGCTATTGTTACCTGCAGAGATGAGGTCATCGGCCTGCATAGTAGCGTTGTTGTAGCCTGTTTCGCGCTTGTCTTTCTTGCCTGTCATAGCGGTGGACATGTGCCCTTCCAGCATTTTGGCCAGCGGCTGCATTTTCACCTCGATCGACTGCCCCTCGTCTTCGATATACATGGTAGCATATCCGTTTGCCGAGATGACGATAGTAGTAGCACCATCTGGAGCTTCGAACATGAAGTCACCGTTCACGTCGGTAGTCGTTCCGGCATTGCCGCCAGACACCGATACGTAGGCACCCAGCAAGCCCTTGCCCAGTTCGTCCATCACCTTACCAGACACCGTGTGGGTCTCAGGCGCAGACTTGTCTTTGCTATCATCCTGTGCAAAAGCATTCAAGCCGATCGTTAACAGTAATACAAACAAGAAAACAACTCTTTTCATACTCTTTTATTTATCTGAAATAAACTTTTGTCGCAACAAATATGACATCAGCTACCCCGAAAATCGGGATAACGATGGCGTTTGGGGGGTGAATTTATACCAACTGAACGAATAATCAAAGCTTTAGTTGGTTTTTTCTTAACAATTGCGGCAGAAAAATTACTGCTGCTCCAACGCTTTCGGAGGTAAGGAGAGACGTGCATAGCACCACGAACACCCTTCACAAATTAGAACTTCCCGACATGTTTTTTCTCAGCGATCGCGGAGATACGACCCGGGGTGAGCAGAGGGTGAAAATGTCCCGTTCAGCGAAAAATTCTTTTTCTGCGCACTTTTCTGCCCTTAGGCAGAGAGAAAATGTGTGCATGCTTTGATAATCAACCACTTAGATAAAAAGCACTCTGAATGGCTGACGCCCGGCGGGTAGAAAACTGCGCACTTACTTCCCAAAAACTTCCCACTTACTTCCCATCCCGAATGCTCGGGACAGGCTTGCTTCCCATCCCGAATGCTTTTGATGCCCGCTAACAGCACTCGCTTTTTCTTAATATGGCGAACTCCGGGAGATTTTGGCCAATTCTACATCAAGTTACGATGCGGAGGTAATGCGCCCAAAAGAAAGTTTTATGATAGTGCGTTTTTGGGGGTATGGCAGAGACCTCTCCCCGGCCCTCTCCGAGGGAGAGGGTGAGGTCGAATGAGGGCTTTGTAGAGGGAATTGTAGGTTGTCAGAATATGCCCTGCGGCAGGCAAGTCAGGATCTATATGATTTCAAGATGATAAGATGTGGGGTGTGGGACTATGGGCTCGGGGGAGTGTAAGCGTTAAAAATCGTAATAGCTTGCGATGATGTAAATGATTGCCAACAGAGAGTAAACGAGCAATGACTTCAGGGCTTTTCTGCGTTTTACAGGATCGTGCCTATTCGTGAGAAAAAGGAAACTGTATAGGATAATGGGGAGTCCAAAAATAAGGAAGAGAATCACTGCTGATAGTTTTGGCATATCTGTCACAATGGCTATCTGTGAAAGTAAGAAAAAATGAGACATTATACTAATGTTTTGTATTTTTGAATTGATATCCCGATAGATCATTTTAGTCGACAAAATAGTGTGTCATCAACAACATGCATAAACAAAGTGAACTAATCATTCATTATAAAAAACAGACTGTTTCCCGTTCAAGGTTAGAAAACAAAATACATTTTCAAGATCGACCAAATGTTAAGTCTCCTCACTAAAAATCAGAATCTATATCTATTTTTATCCAAAATACGCTTGAAAAATGTGGCAAGTCTAGACCATGTAGAGTAAAATAAACTAACACATGAAATCACTACTAATTGCAATATTCTCCTTTTTATTGATGATGAACAGTTCTTGTGCAACAATTTTTGCTAACAAAACTGCCTGCCACCAAAAGCCAGGTTCGAATGAACCAAAACGGAAAATTAGAACAGGAGCATTCATAGCAGATATTTTATTAGGATACGGTGTGGGGTTAGGAATAGACTTTGCTACAGGGGCAATTTATAAACCATGTGAACAAAAGAAAAAATTGGCGACTCCACTTGTGTTTGACTGGAGCGAAACGATCGAGGTGCCAGGTATTTCCAAGGAAGCTTTATTTCAGCGAGGCATCGAATGGTTCAACTCAACTTTTAATGACATGCGTGCAGTGATTCAATCACAAGACAAAGAAGCTGGAACCTTCTATGCTAAAGGTGTCATTTTATCACAAAATTTTAAATCGGAAATAAACAACCAGTATTTCGGCAGTTCCGATATCGTCTCTTTCTCCGTTAACATCTCAGTAAAAGACGGAAAATATAAATACACTATCTCGAATTTCATTCACAGCGGTACGTCCACCTCGTACAGCAAAACGAAAATCAAAAATGGAGGCAATCTTAATAGTCAAACTCCCGCGTGCAGAATGACCAAAAAGCAATGGCGTACTATCCGTGAATTAGTTAAGAATGAAGTAACTACGTCATTCATACCGTCATTAAAAACAAAGATGAAATCTGCTTCGATGCCAGAATCGTTTTAGCAAATTGCTGTACGTTTTTGTTGTCTACCGGGGAGCAAAACGTCCCCGTTCGATCCTTAATTGCGATGTGTCCCCACGAAGGACGGGAGAGACATCGCAGACTGAACTAAAAAGCCGGCAGATCCATCTGTCACACTAGAGAAAACACACTACCACAGATATTTCTTTTGTCCATCTCCTGTTCCGGGTTTACCTTGAGCAAAATATCACCCTATCCTATATGTTGTTATGCCCGGTAAGCACCCATACTGTCCCAAAAAACAAAAAAACACATAAATCCCCTGAGTGGGAGTTTTTCGGGAGTTTTTTACCCGGAAACTCCCGTACACTGATAGTGCAACAAATTGATGATCAGTATAAAAATGGTATCACCTCCCTACAACCCCAAAAATAAAAAACGGGAGATTCTCATTCGGCCATTTTTGAGCCGTCAGCGGTATCAGCGAGAGGCAGAAACGCACTTCACTGCAAAATTCCTTCAATTTTCTTATTGATAATCAATGCGTTACAACAGTGTCGCAAAAAAACTTAATGAATTTCTTGGTACGTTGCGGGGTTGGGCGTACCTTTGCACTCCCAATTTAAAAAATCCACATTGGGGTTTAAAAATGAGACATTTAAGTTTTAAAACACAATCGGCCAACGAAACCATCGTAAAACGCGAGTGGTTCGTGGTGGACGCTACCAATCAGACAATGGGGCGCATGGCTTCTAAGATCGCTTCAGTACTTCGTGGCAAGAACAAGGCGTATTTCACTCCTCACTTCGATTGCGGTGATTACGTTATTGTTATCAACTCTGCCAAAGTTGTATTTACAGGCAATAAGATGGAGCAGAAAGAATACCAGACCTACTCACTGTATCCGGGTGGTCAGAAGATAGAGATGGCGAAAGACCTGATCGGTCGTCGTCCGAACGTAGCGGTTGAGCGCGCTGTAAAAGGAATGCTCCCTAAGAACCGTTTGGGTCGTGCTATGTACAAGAAACTGTTCGTTTATGAAGGTGCTGAGCATCCGCATAAGGCGCAGAATCCTAAACCAATGGCTATCTAAGGCTGAACAATTCCAAAAATACAAATTTCAAATTCCAGACTTTTTAAAGCATTTATAATAAAATGGAAAAACAGAAAAACGCCGTTGGCCGCCGTAAAGAAGCTGTAGCCCGTGTGTACCTGAGCAAAGGTACCGGCAACATTACGGTTAATGAAAAGGAGTACAAAGCGTACTTCCCTATCATGTACCTGCAGAACCAGGTAGAATTGCCACTGAAAACGACTGACACGATGAGCTCGTTCGATGTTGTGATCACTGTTCAGGGTGGTGGACCAAAAGGTCAGGCCGAAGCCATAAAAATGGGTATAGCCCGTGCACTTGTAGAAGTGAACGCTGAATACAAGCCTTTGCTGAAGAAAGACGGATTGATGACGCGTGACAGCCGTTCTGTTGAGCGTAAGAAATTCGGTAAGCGCAAAGCACGTCGTAGCTTCCAGTTCTCTAAACGTTAATTGGGGCCGGGTATATTTTATTTTTTTAACAATCAAGAAATTATTCAAATGGAAGATAATAAAACATTGCACCAGCAACTGCTTGAAGCTGGGGTACACTTCGGCCACCTGAAGAAAAAATGGAACCCAAAGATGCTCCCATACATCTTTGCTGAAAAGAACGGTATCCACATCATAGACCTGAACAAGACCATTGATGGTCTGGACGAGGCTGCTGCAGCACTGAAATCTATCGCTAAGAGCGGTAAGAAGATAATGTTTGTAGCTACCAAGAAGCAGGCGAAAGAAATAGTTGCTGAAGCGGCTGCACGTGCCAACATGCCATACGTTACAGAACGTTGGTTGGGTGGTATGCTGACAAACTTCGCTACGATCCGTAAGAGTGTAAAGAAGATGTTGAGCATTGAAAAAATGCTGAACGACGGTACACTGGACAGCGTAACTAAAAAAGAGCGTCTGACACTTACACGCAGCAAAGAGAAAATGGAGAAAGTTCTGGGTGGTATCTCTCAGATGGGTCGTGTACCGGCCGCTATCTTCATGGTGGATATCAGCCACGAGCACATTGCTCTTGCTGAGGCGAAGCGTCTGGGTATCACTACCATTGCGATGGTGGATACAAACAGCGACCCTACTAAAGTAGATTTCGCGATCCCATCGAACGACGATGCTACCAAATCTATCGCTATCATCACACAGTACCTCACTGCAGCTATCCTGGAAGGTCTTCAGGAGCGTGCACAGGTGAAAGAAGAAGATGATAACAACGAAGAGGAGACAGAAAACAGGGGCCGTGGCATGGAACTGACTGAGGAAGACGGAGAAGGCGGACGCCGTGGCGGACGTGGCCGTGGCCGCAGTGCAGGAGCCGGTGCAGGCGCTGGTGCGGGTGCAGGTCGCCCGGGTGGTGCAGGCCGTGGAGCCGGTCGCCCAGGTGGTGCAGGCCGTCCGGGTGGTGCAGGTGCACGTCCGGGAGGTGGCAGGTAATTGCCCCATCTAACGGTAAATTAACATTAGCACATACATTATTAAAGCCCCTTATTTGGGGCTTTAATAATAAAATGCGACCTTCGCAGCCTCAATTTCAAAAAAACTAAAAAAATAACAATACAACAATGAGCACAGTACAAATCTCTGCAGCAGAAGTGAACAAACTGCGCCAGCAGACAGGTGCGGGCATGATGGACTGCCGCAAAGCGCTTATGGAAAGCAATGGTGACTTTGAAGCCGCTATTGACTACCTGCGTAAAAAAGGTCAGAAAGTAGCTGCAAACCGCAGCGACCGCGATGCTAAAGAAGGCGTTGTGATAGCGAAAGCCAATGCTGACAACACATACGGCATTGTGATGAACCTGACATCTGAAACCGATTTCGTAGCGAAAAACGCTGAGTTCATCGACTTCGCACAGCAGATAGCTGACGTGGCGCTGAACACAAAAGTAACTACCATCGACGACCTGAAAGCTGCTGCAATGAGCGGCGCTACAGTGGGCGAAAAACTGATGGAAATGGTTGCTAAGATCGGTGAGAAGATCGACGTATCCCGTTTTGAGCAGATCACTGCCGACGCAGTGGTTCCATACATCCACTCAGGCTACCGTATAGGTGTACTGGTAGGTATGAACCAGGCAGCTAACGAAGGCATCATTGCTGCAGGCAGGGACGTAGCTATGCAGATCGCAGCAATGAACCCACTGGCAGTGGACGCTGATAACGTGCCTGCTGAAACAGTGGCGCGCGAAAAAGCTATCGCTATTGAGCAGATCGTTGCTGAAGGCAAGGCTGCCGACATGGCTGAGAAGATAGCTGCAGGCAAACTGAGCAAGTTCTTCAAAGAGAACACTTTGTTGCCACAGGCTTTCGTAAAAGATAACAGCAAAACCGTAGGCGAATACCTGAAGAGCGTGAGCAACGGCCTTACCGTTGTTTCGTTTACCCGTATCGCTGTAGGCGCATAATTTTCAAGGGCGATACAGCCCTCCTCTGATGGCCGGCATTTCCCGATGCCGGCCATTGCTTTTTACTACCCTCCCACAGGTTGAATCCGACACTTGCTGTGACCGCCCTGAAACCCTTTATTTTTCTGTGTATTTACTTGACAGAACAGCATTTTTACATTATATTTATACCCCTGTTCAGTAGCAGGAACATTTTTTAGAATAAATACGACACAAAAATGAGCAACGCCAGGAAAAATATTCAATGGCAGTACAAGGCTGTATGCCTGCTTATAGGGGCAATTCTGCTTTCGTGTACCGCGGACGCGCAACTGTCGCTGAAACGCCAGAAATACGATAGCATAGCAGCCCGTTACAAGAACGAGCATGCCATCTACACCAATATCACGCACAAGCTGGTGATAAAAGAAGAAGATGGCGGACTTGCCGCAACGAGCACTGTATCTCAGGAGAAACTATTCATCAGCGACCGGTCTGTATCGGTGTTTAACAGGGACGAGATCAATGGCGTATATGGCATCGGTTTCTCTGACGCGTACAACCTCGCTACTGTGTCCTACTTGCCTGAGCGCAACGACTACAAGCGTGTAGTAAATACCGACAAGCTTGGCGATCCGAGCCTGAGCTATACAGGACTAAAGAAAAACGCACTGACGCACACGAGCTTCATCATGGAGCACCGTGAGTTGCGCCTGCTGCCGCACTTCGCATTCAGCAATAATCTGCCTACGGTTGCGTCCATCTATGAAATAACAGCACCAAAGTATGTGAAAATGGGCTTTCTGCTGAAGGGAGCAGACACCAACCTGGTGAAGAAAACAGTTACAGAACGCAATGGCAACATGGTGTACACATTCACCGCGATGAATGTGCCAGCTGAGAAAGAATACAGCGATGTGCCATCGGACAGGTACTACCGTCCGCACGTGATACCGTATGTGATCTCTTACCGACTGACCGGTGCTAAGAAAGACTCGGTGCTGGCTGGTACGCCAGATGCGCACCACAAGTTTGAGTACAAGTATGTGAAAGGCCTGAATCTGGAGAATGATAACTTCCTGAACAAGAAATCGGCTGAACTTATTCGTGGCGCATACTCTGACCGCGACAAGGTGCAGCGTATCTATGACTGGGTGCAGAAGACATTCCACTACAAGGCGCTTTATGACAACGAACTGGAAGGTTTAGTACCTCACCAGGCCGATACTGTGTGTAAGCGTCTGTTCGGCGATTGCAAAGACATGTCGAGCGTGTTTATGGCAATGTGCGCGAAAGCGGGTGTACCATCTTACTGGGTTGCAATAGGCACTCACGACAAGCCATATACACACGAAGAACTGCAGAGCGAATACCTGTATGACCACATGATATGCGCAGTGAAGCTGGATGGTGAGTGGGTGTTCCTGGACGGAACGACACACGTGCAGCCACTGGGCGCCAACAGGGCTGACCTGCAAGGCAAGGAAGCATTCATCATGATGGATGACCACACGTACAAGATAGTGCCGATAGCGGAAGTAGATGCATCATCGAATATCATCACCGATAACACTGTGATGAATCTTTCTTACACAGACGTGTCAGGGACGATCAGCCGCAACCTGTCGGGCTACCCGGCATGGGACATGGGAGAGGCGCTGGCCTTCATGAACAGAAAGAATGAAAAAGATGTTTTCGTGCGAGATGAACTGGAGCGTGGTAATGCCAAGTTCCTGCTGCAGAACTACAATGTGAACGCAAGTAGCAGCGGTCGTAAGGATGTGTATATCAATGCAGCCTACACACTGGGTGGGTATGTGCAGCAAGCGAAGAAAGAGACGTTTGTGAACATGAACCTGCAACGTACCATGGCCGACACACGCGTGAACGACGACGACAGGAAGGTAGCTTATCACATGCCTTACAAGAAGACAGTGCGCGAGACGGTGACGCTGAACGTACCCAATGGATATAAGGTGACATCAGTGCCGAAAGCAGCTAAGGGCGGTGTGAATGGATTGTGGAGTTACAATATCTCTTATGCCGCGGACAAAAAAGCCGGCACAGTAACACTGACAAAAGAGATAGTTGTGCACTCGATGAAGATAGAACCTGCAAAGTTTGCGGAACACAACAAGGCGATAGACGAACTGAAAAAACAATACAAAGAAACTGTAGTGCTAACAGGCAAATAAAAAGGCAACATGAAAAAAACCTCGGTATTTATTACTTTATTCTCTGTAGTAGCGCTTACCGTTTCTGCACAGAAGAAACTATATCTCTCGCAGCACCCGAAATGGGTTGAATGGGCCGACACACCTGCAGTGCACCCGGTGCCGCCGGAGCATGCCACACAGCCTGCTATTGTGCTGCTGAACGACATCAGCATAGACTATAGGGTTGAGGGTGGCTACATTGTGAAGCACTCTACAAGGCACTCTGTGATCAAGCTGCTGGACGATCGCGGCATATACCGCTACAATACTATTCCGATATACCTGAACCGTGGCACTAAGGTGCCTACATTCAGGGCACGTACCATATCGCCGACAGGGAAGGTGCAGAACTTTGACAAGAACAGGCTTTTCTATGGCTATGACGACAATGGCAACTATGTGTTGTACATGAACCTGGAGGGAATTGAAAGGAATTCTGAGATAGAATACCTGGTTAAAGAGATCAACCCGAATGACAACTTCGGGAAAGTGGTGGTGCAGCAAGATATACCTGTGCTGAAGACACGCTTCCAGATGTCTTTCCGTAAGAATATGGTGATAGAGACGCGCAGCCTGAACGGATTTCCGAAGCTGACCGCCGAACTGGCCAACAACCGCATGCGTTACAAGGTGGAACTGGACGAAATAGCGCCGCTGCTGCCTGAAAAGAACGCGTTCTACGGACTACACACAATGGCACTGGACTATCGTGTGAGTTACTATGTGAATGAGAATGAAGAGAAGATAAAGCTGAACACCTACAACAATCTGGGTCGCAAGCTGTATGATGAGAACTACAAGTTCACCACTAAGGAAAAAGCTGCGGTTAACCAGTTCCTTTCGGAGTTGGGCGTGCGCCCGGGAGGTGATGAGCTGAGGAACATCAGGAAGATAGAGGACGGAATCAAGAAGAATATAGCACTGTATCCGTTTGTAGATTTTGAGGAGCGCAAGGAAGTGAACGGACTACGTGAGAACCGCTCTATGTCGCTCTACGCTGCAGGATATGAAGATACCCGCGACGTGCTGGATACGATCATCTCAAAGCGTGCATCGGGCTACAAAGGTTATATCAGGCTATTTGCCGCATGTCTGACACAGGCAGGTATTAAACATGAAATAGGCTGGGCATGGAACCGCACTGAATACAATCCGAACCCCGGATTTGAAAGCTGGCGCGGACTGAACCACACGCTGATCTATTTGCCTGCTGAGAAGAAATTCCTTGCGCCAACGGAGAAGTTCCTGCGCTACCCTGTGATACCACAGGTGCTTGCCGGCAGCAAGGGAGTGTTCTGCACGATACCGATGTCGGGTGAGCTGACAGGTACGGTGTATAAAGTGCGCAACATCACTCCGCTGAGTGTGAAAGAAAACCGCCACGACATTGCTACGACCGTTTCCTTTACCAAAGAAATGGATGCACGCGTGAATGTGTCGCACGAGTGGGCCGGATATTCATCGGCCGGTATACGCACCGCATTGCCTTTCGTTCGTCCTGAGAACATGAAAAAATACGTTGCAGGTTTGCTGCAGCTGTCGGGCAATCCCGGAGACATATCGGAATACAGCTTCAGCAACGAAGAACTGACCAACTATTACAGTAACAGGCCGTTGACCCTTACTGCTTCCGCAACATTGCCTAACGTAGTGAACAAGGCAGGTAATAAGTATCTGTTGAAAGTGGGTGCTTTGATAGGTCCTCAGGAGAACATGTATGAAGAGAAACCTCGCGTGATGCCTGTGGATCTGCTGTATCCTCATTCGGCACATCGCACTATCACGGTTAGCATTCCCAAGGGCTACAAAATAGCCAATCCGGAGGCAGCTAACATGAGTGCAGATTACCTGAATGGTGAACTGGAGCAGGTGATCAACTTCACATCTGTTGCAACGCTGATCAAGGACAATAAGAACGGTGACAGGCTGGTGATAGATGTAACTGAGTCTTATTCTCAGCTACACTTCCCTACAATCGAATTCGACAGATTCCGTAAAGTATGGAATACTGCTGCTGACTTCAACAATGTGGCTTTGGTGCTGACAAAGAAGTAGTTCAAACAACATAAAAGCAAAAGCCCCGTTCAGACGAACGGGGCTTTTGCTTTTGTGACAGTTGTGGAAGATCAAAGAGCAGGAAGTTTCACTAACCTTGCCACAGCATCGGCAAGCGTTTCCTCCTTTTTGGCAAAACAGAAACGTACCAGTTTATCGTCTTTTCCATTGCTGTAAAACGCACTTACCGGAATAGTGGCCACACCATATTCGCGTGTGAGCCATTCGGCAAATTCGCGATCCGGCAGATCGCTGATGCGTTCGTAACCGGCTACCTGGAAATAACTTCCTTTGGCCGGCGCATGGATGGTGAACGGTGTATCCTTAATGAGCTCGAGGAAGTAGTCGCGCTTGCGTTGCATCACCTCATGAATAGGCTCGGTATCGTGAGCCAGATGCTGTGCCAGTGCGTACTGTGCAGGCGTATTGACGGTAAAACACAGAAACTGGTGTATGCGCCGGAACGCCTGTGTAAGTGCCGGAGGGGCAATACAGAAGCCCATCTTCCAGCCGGTGTTGTTATAGACCTTTCCGAAAGAATAGAGGGCAAAACTACGCTGCCTCAGCTCTTCGTGTTCGAGAACAGAGTGGTGGCGCGCGCCATCGTAGACAAGTTGCTCGTACACCTCGTCGGCCAGGATGATGATGTCGGTATCACGAACGATTTCAGCAAGCTGGTCCCAGTCGTCCAATGTCCAGATGGCACCTGTGGGATTGTGTGGTGTATTGATGATTATGGATCTGGTGCGCGGTGTGATGGCATCTCTGACGCGTTGCCAATCGACACTGAAGGTTGGTGCAGACAGCGAAACTATAACAGCACGCGCACCGTTCATCTCTATGTTGGGAATGTAACTATCGTATGCCGGTTCTAGAACGATGACCTCGTCGCCCGGAGTGAGTATGGCAGTGAATGCTGTGTAGATGGCATAGGTGGCGCCGGGAGTAACAGTGATCTCAGAATCTGCATCTGCCTGCACTCCATACCTGCGCCTGAAACTATTGGCTATCTCCTGCTTCAGCACAGGCAATCCGGCCATTGGTGCGTATTGGTTGAATCCACCGGCTGCAGCATCGCCCAAAGCCTTAGACAGGCGTTCATCTATATGAAAATCGGGGAAACCCTGAGACAGATTGATAGCATTGTGCTGTTGCGCCAACGCGCTCATGACTGTGAAGATTGTGGTACCCGTGGCAGAGTGCTTCTGTGGTAATTGCATAAATGCAAGATAGCAAATTTGGATGTGCGTGAAAACGAAAAGTGCTGAGTTGACAGAAGCCAGCTCAGCACTTTCTACCAGATACGATATCTGTTAATGCTTGAACAACCTGAAGATATCGAGACCGTTTGCGTACACCATGAGTGTGAGCAACAGCACCAGTCCTACAGTAGTTGCTTTTTCCATTACCTTTTCGCTTACCTGCTTGCCAGTGATCATCTCCCAAAGCAGGAAGATAACGTAGCCACCATCGAGGCCCGGAATGGGCAACAGGTTCATGAATGCGAGAATGATAGAGACAAATGCCGTGAGCATGAGGAACTTCTGCATGTCGAACTCGGCAGGGAATATCTTACCAAAGCTGATGATGCCACCCAGACTCTCATTTGCCTTAATCTCTTTTGAAGTAAAGATCATTTTGAACTGCCTTACATAGTTAGCAAACTGATCGGCAGTGTACATAACCCCTTTACCCACCGCCTGAATGGGGTTGTAGTGAATGTGCTCGAATGTAAAGTACCTGGAGAGATCACCCATGGGCCTGAAACCAAGAATTTTATTTTCAGGCACCTTACCTGACAGTATGACCTGAGCATTATTGCGCACCACAGTGAGCGCAATAGGCTGACCTACCAATGCCCGCTTGATACTGTCGTACTGATCGTAGAAAGGTGCGGGAATGCCATTCACTGCAATAATGCTGTCCCCATGCTTCATCCCCATTTTCTCAGCCTCTGTTCCTTTGTCTACTTCATCAACAACAACGGGTACGCGCGCTGAGATAAATGACCCCTTGCCACCTGTAATGATAGAATGGATAGTGCCTTCCTTTACAGCGACATCCAGCTTCTGACCATCGCGCTCGACCTGAATAGATTTTCCCTCATCGAGCACCACTGCGCTTACGATCTTTTCAAAACGGGTAACGGGTACACCGTCAACAGAAACGATCTTATCGCCATTGTGCAGCCCCAATGCCTTTGCGGTGCTATCGACCATGATACCATATTTTGCGTTCTGCACAGGAAGATACTCCTCACCATAAATGCCGAACACAGCTACGTAGATTAAAACAGCCACTATGACATTGACAATGATGCCACCGAGCATAATGAACAAACGCTGGTAGGCTTTTTTACTGCGGTACTCCCAGGGTTGCGGAGGGAGCGCCATCTGCTCTTTGTCCATGCTTTCGTCCACCATGCCGGCGATCTTTACATAACCACCGAGAGGGAACCAACCGATACCGTATTCTGTATCACCCTTTGTTTTTTTGAACAAAGAGAAATTGAGCATGCCCGAGAAAGGGAAAAGGAAATCAAAAAAGAGGTAGAACTTCTCTACACGCGTCTTGAACAAACGGGCAAAGAAGAAGTGTCCGAATTCGTGAAGGACGATGAGCAAGGAAAGAGCTACGAACAACTGCAACACCTTTACAGATGTGCCGGACATTAAAAGAAGCGTATCGAGATGCATTATTGGCTTGTGATGTTATTTGCGGACGCTGAAAGGTCCTTCTGATTACAGTTAAAATTATGAAGGGTGTTTACTTAGTACATGGACAGCTGACTTTTCTTTACGAACGCTGCAGCATATTCACGCGCCTCTATGTCGCTGGAAATATAGTCTTCCAATGTTGGGTGCTCAATGAATGAAACGCTGTCAATGGTTTTTTCAATCATGTCGCTCATTTCTAGGAAACCCACTTTGTTGTGCAGGAATGCATTTACCACCACTTCGTTGGCGGCATTCATAACACAAGGGGTGTTTCCGCCCTTAAACATAGCGTTGCGGGCTATCTCGAGGTTTCGGAACGTCTTATAGTCAACCGGTTCGAACGTCAGTTTTGAATACTCTTTGAAGTCGACCCGCTTGTAATTGTTAGCGATACGCTGCGGATAGCCCAGGGCATATTGTATGGGCAACTTCATATCAGGCAGCCCCATCTGTGACTTCACAGAACCGTCGGTAAATTGAACCATGCTATGGATGATGGACTGCGGATGCACCACCACGTCGACCTGTTCGTTGGTCAGATTGAACATCCATTTAGCCTCGATCATTTCCAACCCCTTGTTCATAAGTGTGGAGCTGTCTATAGTTATCTTGGCACCCATTGTCCAATTGGGATGCTGTAGCGCATGCGATGCTTTTACGTTGACGAGGTAATTGGGCTTGCGGCCAAGGAACGGACCACCGGAGGCTGTGAGGATGACTTTTTCTACCGCTGAAGGATCTTCGCCTACCAAACACTGAAAAATGGCAGAATGTTCGCTGTCTACCGGAATGATGGTTGCATTCTTTTCGGCAGCGCGCTGCATTACTATCTCACCGGCAACTACCAGCGTCTCTTTATTGGCAAGAGCGATCACCTTACCTGCCTCTACGGCAGCGAGCGTGGAACGAAGACCGGCGAAACCCACGATAGCACCAAGAACCACATCGACAGAATCCCACTGAACGACCTCAGCAAGTGCCTGATCGCCGGAAAGCACCTTAATTGAAAGCATCAGGAGGGCATCCTTCACTTCCTTCACCTTCTTTTCGTCTGTAACAACTACGGCTGCCGGACGGAATTTGCGTGCCTGCTCAATGAGCAGAGCACTATTGCTGTGCGCACTGAGGACCTCTACTTTGAACTTGTCGGGGTTGGCAGCCACCACATCGAGTGCCTGTGTGCCGATAGAACCAGTAGACCCCAGAATCGCTAAACGCTTCATGCACCTTAAATTAGTTCCCAAAGATATTAAAAAGAACCGCCTAAAAAGTTAAAAAGCGGGCGGGGCAGAATTTGGAAACATCTTTTCGCGCCGGCGGTATTCGGGCTAAGCACATAAACCATAACTTTGCGCACCGTTACCCTCGCCCAGGCGGGGGAAGCGCATAAACTAAGAAGTGGCCAAACAAAACAATAATCCGAAGGGTGAGATGAACTTCCTCGACCACATCGAGGAGCTGAGGTGGCATATTGTGCGTAGTGCAATAGCGATAGTTATCGGTTCGATAGTCGTTTTCACCAAAGTGGAATGGCTGTTCGACAAGGTAGTGATGGGCCCCGCACATAAAGAATTTATTTCTTACCGGGCCTTTTGCGCACTGGGGCGTATGCTTCATTCGGACGCGTTCTGCATGCAGGACATCAATATGAGGTTCCAGAACACAGCCGTCACCGGTCAATTCATGATGAGCCTTTCGGTGTCTGTGGTGATGGGCTTCATACTTGTATTCCCGTTCATTCTGTGGGAGTTATGGAAGTTCATAAGACCGGCCCTGAAGGATAATGAGCTAAAAATGGCACGGGGCATTGTGTTCTGGTGTTCTTTGCTGTTTTTTATGGGCGTGAGCTTTGCCTACTTCATTGTGGCGCCCTATACCATACATTTCTTCGGCAATTACAAGTTAAGTCCGCTTTTTGAGAACGTCATCACGATAGAGAACTACTATGACACGATGAGCAATATGATATTGGCGCTGGGAGTGGTGTTCGAGTTGCCGATGATCGTGTTCTTCCTGACGCGGATAGGGATACTGACGCCGAAATTCCTGAAGGAAAAGAGGCGGTATGCCTTCCTGATCCTGTTCATAGTGGCAATGATAATAGCCCCACCCGACGTTTTCAGTTGCCTTCTGATATTTGTACCTTTATATCTGCTATTCGAGATATCAGTGCTGATAAGCGCCCGTGCGCTGAAGGCAAGGAAGCTGAAAGAAGCAATGCAAAAAGATAACGACCTATATGAGTAATACTACTTTTGACAAGAATCTGCCATTGGCAATAGGCTGCGACCACGCCGGATATGAGTACAAAGAGCAGCTGAAAACACTGTTGACTGCTGCGGGCTGGCAGGTATCGGACAAGGGTACTAACAGCACCGAGAGCACCGACTATCCTGACCATGCGCACCCCGTTGCTGCTATGGTGGAGGAAGGGAAGGCTTCGGTAGGCATACTGATATGCGGAAGCGGAAACGGTGTGTGCATGACAGCCAACAAACACCGAGGGGTGCGTGCAGCACTTTGCTGGAACGTGGAGCTGGCCTCGCTGGCAAGGCAGCACAACAACGCCAACGTATTGTGTATACCGGCAAGATTTGTGGACCTGGCCACTGCCGAAGCAATGATGAACACATTTATTTCTACAGCTTTTGAAGGCGGACGCCACGAAAAGCGTGTAAACAAGATATAAGCGAGGGAAACATTCCCCGACCGCCCTAAAATGAGAAAGTCCCTGCCTGCGCGGGGACTTTCTCATTAAGTACTGATATGAAATTACTTAGTTTCTTTCAGTTCTTTTGTTTCTTTAACGCTCTTTGCTTCTTTAGACTCTTCGTCTTTGTGGCAAGATTTCTTTTCGCCTTTTTTGCAGCAAGCTTTCTCTTCTTTAGAGCACTTTTCGCCTTTCTTCTTGCAACATGCTTTTTCCTGAGCGATGGCACCACCAGCCAGCATAAGCACTGAAGCCAGTAACAATGTTATTTTTTTCATTTTTATTCAGTTTTGAGATACAAAAATAAGGAATTACAGAATATGGAACGTGACTATGATCACCAATGATGTGAAATAACAGATACCCCGCCTTTCACCACATCTCCGATCTTGACATCGACCCGGGTGCCGAGGGGCAGGAAAAGATCGACGCGGGAGCCGAACTTAATGAACCCGAACTCTTCATTCTGGTTCACCACATCGCCTTCCTTCACATAAAAACAAATGCGGCGGGCAAGCGCACCGGCGATCTGCCTCATGAGGATATCGCCATTATCATTGCCAAGCACGATGGTAGTCCTTTCATTTTCGGTAGATGACTTGGGATGCCATGCAACGAGGTACTTCCCCTTGTGGTATTTCATGTATTTAACGACACCGCTGACAGGATTACGATTTACGTGGACATTGATAGGCGACATGAAAATAGACACCTGCAACCTTTTTTCTTTGAAATATTCGGGTTCAAATGCCTCTTCAATGACCACTACCTTGCCATCGGCAGGGGCAATGATCTTTGTCTCGCCGTGCACCATATTGCGGATGGGCATACGGAAGAAGGCCACAACCCAGAACCAAAGCAGGAAAAGCACAAAAGTGATGACCGCAGTGAGCCAGAAAAGGGAATCGGGAATGAAATGGTTTGCCGCCCATCCCAGTGCGAACCAAAGGATAGTAGCAATGAGTATATACATGTACCCTTCGCGGTGAATTCTCATAAACTATACAGTTGTAGGCGCAAAGGTAATGAGTTTGGGCTGCATTGTGCTATGCGGGAACGAAAGCAGGGAGCATTAAACTCAACGCGTGCGGCGATCGAAGCGGCAAGTGACGCCCAATGAGACAATACTGAATTTATCGAATCCTGCATCACCGTACACACTCACTTGATCGGACAGGTAATATCGCACGCCGGCCTTAATGAGCGGTGTTACCGTATGTGTGCGAAACCGCACTGTACTGTCGCCTTCGGGCAGTGCGGTATGGCGCTCGTTATTGATGTTGGCACCAATGCCAATGAAGGGATCGAGACCGCGCACATTTAAGAGTTTGTCGAAATGGTACCATGCTGAAAGACCAACGCCAAACACCCTGAACTGGTCGGCGGTGTAACGCTTAACCGGTCCGTTGAATGATGGATAAAGGCGGAAAGAGTTGAAATAAAGCATGCTATAGTTGAACGTTGCACCCAGACTTACGCGGTTTGACACAGCGTATTCGCCGCGTATAAAAACCGGCGAAAACCCGGTGATGTTTCCTTTTTCGAAAGAAGGAGGAACGCGGTATTCATCCCGGTAGCTGTTCATGAAGCCGAGGCCGGCTGTGACCATGTAGCCACCTTTATGAAACGAGGATGCCGGCCTGAGTGCGGCGGTATCCTGCGCATGCAAAGAAAGGGATGCGGTAATAAGTACAAGGCACAATAAACTCTTCATAGACGGCAAGCTACTAAAAGTAACGAAATAGACCACAGATTATTGCCTGTGACACCGGGTAGCAAACACAAATTACTGCCGACTTTTTATACCTTGCAGGCACCTTTCAAAATGACAAACCAAAGTAACAGCGGCTCAAAAGTACTTTATCTGGATGGCATCCGGGGACTTGCCGCCTTGTGCGTGTTCTTTCACCATTTCGGATTGGCATTTTACCCCGCTTACTACACGCACATAGCAGCAGACTCGCACCTGAACGGATTTGAACTGACTTATGGCGAAAGCGTTTGGCGGTTTCTGACCTGTGGCAGCTTTTGCGTACATATCTTTTTCATTCTGAGCGGATATGTGCTGAGCAGGAAGTACTTTCAGAAGAACGATCTTGACATTGTGATCTCATCGGCACAGAAGAGATACCTGAGATTGTTCATTCCGGTGGGCACCACCCTATTGATCTCTTATCTACTGATGCTGACCGGTGGATACTTTAACCGAGAGGTTGCTGTGATCAGTCATTCAGGCCCCTGGCTAGGCGATTTCTGGAATTTTGGCAATGCAACATCGGTGTTTTTGAAATCGTTTGTTTACCAGACCATGTTCCATGGCAATAATAAGCTGGACACAACACTGTGGACCATGTCGATAGAATTGTATGGATCGATGCTTGTATTCGCACTGCTGGCATTAACGCACAATACACGGAACAAAGGAATTGCGTTTGCCATTACCGCATTGGCTTTGGTGTTCATCAGCAAGACTCTTTATACCTGTTTCATATTGGGAATGTCATTCAACTATCTGGAACAGAACCCCTTGAAAATGAGCAATCCGGTGCGGATGGTCCTGACAACGTTGCTTCTTGCCGGTGGTTGCGTGCTGGGGTCTTACAGTATGCATGACAATACCAATTCCATATTTGAGAAACTTCCGCGCATCGTACTGGCGGGAAAAAACACGTTTCATATCATTGGTGGATATATGGTAATCCTTTCGGTGATCCTTTCGCCACGTCTGCAGTCGTTCTTTAGTACCCGTCCGCTGCGCTTTCTGGGGCACATTTCGTTCTCTCTTTATCTGCTGCACTGCCTGATAATAGGATCCATCAGTTGTTTCGTTTTTCTGAAACTGTATAGCACTATGGGCTACAATGGCGCTGTTGGGGTTGTGTTCCTCATCACATCAATTGCGGTACTGGGGCTTTCTTACCTGATGGCAGAATTTGTGGACATGAAGGGTGTGAAGCTGGCCGGCTATTGTTATGAACGCTTTTTTAAGCGGAAATCTATTTCCTAAAAATGGTGTGACCTCGCCGGCAAAGGCCGTTTGTTTTGTCTGACCGAATCGGACTTTGACCTATTACTTACATAGTATTATTGGGTACCCGGAATACCTGCAAACCGAGAAGATATTGCGGTCAACTCTCTAATCTTTTCCCGCCCTGCAACGAAAATCAATTATTTACAGTTTCCTATCAGCGCACATTACTACTGCGGCGTGAAGATATGTGACAAGCAATAAAACGAGGGGGCGAATAAGATCGCAGCGTACACAAGCGCTAAACCCGGCGCGGATAGTGGTAAAAAAGAAGAAGTCCCGCTGTTGCGGGACTTCCGGATATTATTTTAAGACAAGTGGCGTTGATTATTCATCTTCGTCACGGCTGCGCATTTTCCTTTTTGGTTTTGGAGCTGCGTCATCTTCGTCTTCCATTTTGTCAATTTTCCTGCGATGTACTTCGTCGCCCGGCTCGTGGTGAGCGTGCATTTTGTGACCGCAATTGAAGTTTTTGCTAAGACCGAAGTTCATTTGCTGACCGAAAGTGAAGTTCAGTGTGTTCTGGCTGTAAGCAGCGCCATCAGCTTTCATTGTACCGTAGTTTACACCACCTACAGAGAAGTTGAGTGCGAGACCACGACCTACATTCACACCGAGAGCAGGGAAGAGGTTTGTGTATATACCGCTCATCTTATTTGTAGCAGGATTGCCGCCCATAGTAGTGTAACCACCCTGGTAAGCGAACTCGTACTGAGCAAACCAGAAGAATATTTCGCTCCTGCGGATGTACTGCGAGTAACGTGCGAAAGCACCTGCAGCGTACATGTTGTTAGTTGTTTTGTTAGCGGCAGTGTCTTTAACCGCGTTTTGACCCCAGCTGATGTTCACACCTACTGTCCAGTTGTGGTTGAACTGATAACCAACACCAGGAGTTGCATTCCAATTGGTATTTTTTTGAAGTGAAGGAAGCCTGTCCTGATGCAGACCTACGTTGCCGTACAACAGAATACTTCTTGGTTCCTGAGCGTTTGCAGTTGTGATTGTTCCAACAGCTAATAAAGCGAGGATCAGTTTTTTCATATCAGAATGTGTTTTGTTAACGTTCTTTGTTTAGTCTTGCAAATATAGTAGCCATTTTTAAAAATCCATAACTTTTCCAAATATTCTTTTTGGATATACGAGACGGTTAAAAATAAACCGAAAGTTAAATTTTCAAGCCAATTGAGCCTATCGTGCATCGAAGTCTATGACCACCTTCTCGGAACGGGGATGGCATTGGCAGGTAAGGACGTAGCCTTTTTCCACCTCATCGTGCTCCAGAGCGTAGTTCACATCCATTTCCACTTCACCTTCTGTTACCAGCGCACGGCAGGTGCAACACACACCACCCTTGCAGGCATAAGGGAGATCGGCCCCGTTTCTCAATGCAGCATCGAGAATGGTCTCTCCGGTGAACGGTACTTCCATTTCGAAGGTGGCTCCATCGAGTGTGATACTAACTTTGCTCCTTGGTCCGTCAGCGGTGTTAGCATCAGCGGCACCTGCTGCTGCGGCGGGTTTGTGCTGGTCGGGCGAGGTGAACAACTCGATATGGATCTTGCCGGACGGCATGCCGATATCCTGCAACTGTTGCTTCACCGAAAGGATCATATCCTCGGGACCACAGATGAAGGATTCGTCAATGGTATTAACATCTATCAGGTTCTGGCAGAAATCGGCACATTTGGCCGCGTTGAGCCTGCCACTGAACAATGGAATGTCCATGTATTCGCGGCTAAGCACGTGGTAGATGCGCAGGCGAAGCATATACTTGTTCTTCAGCGCTTCGATAGCTTCCCTGAAAATGATGGAATTACGCGAACGGTTTCCGTATACGAGCGTGAAGGTGCTGTCGCTATCACCCTCCAATACAGCTTTCATGATGCTCATGACCGGCGTAATGCCACTGCCCGCAACAAAAGCGAGGTAGTTTTTACCACCCTGCCCCAGCGTTTTGGCGGTGAAGTTGCCAACCGGGGGCATTACCTCAAGCGTATCGCCCTTGCGCAACTGCTCATTGGCCCAGGTAGAGAACTTACCGTTGGAAACCTTTTTTATGGCCACCCTCAGTTCGCCGTCAGACGGAGCAGAACAAATGGAATAAGACCGACGCACCTCGGCACCGTCGATGAACTTACGGAGGGTGAGATACTGACCCGGAACAAACGTGTAGGTACTTGCCAGTTCGGCAGGAATAGAAAAAGCCACAGAGACACAATCGGCGGTTTCGGCACGAACGTCGCTGACCTGAAGCGGATGAAAACGGAGCGTTGACATAAGAATGGGTGCAAAAGTAACGCAGAAAGACGAATGGTAGTTAGCCGGGAATTTGAATCAGGCGTTAATAGAGCAACGGGTCGGCAAATAATATTGATGAATTTACGATTCAGTGTAGGAAATTAAAAGAAGGTTTTATTACTTTTACTCCGAAGAAAACTATTTTATGCTAAAAAACATGCTCAAGAACATCTTCCTGGTATGCCTTATGGCGGTATCTTTTTCGGCAATGGCACAGAAACCGCCATTCCCACCCAGCAATACCGATCCGATCAACAGGTATGAGCTTTTTGACAAGACCTGGTACTTTGTGGGAATGAAGTGCCCGGATAAGATCGGCTCTGAAGCACAATATATTCAGTGGTTCTCTACAATGAAGCTGACTGTAAGCAACGCTAACAACGTGAACTACGGTACTTACGAGAAAACTTACCGCGACATGCGCGACAATCCGAAGGAGACCGGCACCTACACGATCACCAACGATGAAGTGGGTAATGTGATCCTGACGCTGAAAAAGGCGAAAAAAGGAACTGTTGCGAAGTATCTCGTTCCGATGGTTGAAACGCATCACCTGACGCTGATACGCATGGATGATGCAGAAAAATGCAATATGACCTACGCAATTGCACCGTAATTCGAATATTTTTATTTTTATTTGAATGCCCCGAAATCGGGGCATTCTTTTTTGTGGGAACCGGCGTAAAGCAGTGTGAACGTGGAACAGAACCCGAGCAGAGGCCCGGACCAGAGGCATATTTTATGATTATCTTTATGGCGGAATCCTGACATTTGCGGCAGTTCCCACCAGCAATCGGGTTACTTTTTTCAAAAACAGGTATTAATAAGTGCAAAGCCAATTCAATATCGAACAACAGCTTCTTGCAGCACTGGCTGCCGGTGACCGGGCAGCGACAGAGCAGATATACAGCCAGAACTACCACATCATAAGCGGGTGGTTGCAGAAAAACGGCGGTACATCGGCAGATGCGGCAGACCTGTTTCAGGAAGCGATGGTGGTGTTGTTTGGCAAGGCACAGGACGAGGAATTCAGGCTAACGTGTAGTATCGGCACCTATCTTTTTGCGATAAGCAAACATTTGTGGTATAAAAAACTACAAAAACAACATAGAGAGCCGGTGCCACTGCACGAGAATAAGGGAGACGACGACGAGGACACGGGCATAGCGTATGAAGATGATATAAATACCCACAAGGAACGGGAAGCGCATTACGAACAACTGGATGCGGCTCTGGACCAACTGGGAGAACCTTGCAGATCGATATTGAGGGCGTATTATCACCACGATAAGAGCATGCAGGAAATAGCGGCCAGTTTCGGATACACAAACCCCGAAAACGCCAAAACACAGAAATATAAGTGCCTGACAAGGTTGCGGAAGATCTTTTACGCGGGTATGGATTGAGCACGTGGAGGGAATTAATGAGTAACTACTTTATTTTATATATAAATGTCTTTGAGTACAAATAATATCTGGGAACTTGCGGAGTTGTATCTGGCAGGTTCTTTGCCACAGGAGACCTTCGTGCAACTGAAGGCCCGACTGGCAACAGATAGTGCGTTCGCTACCGAGTTTTACGAAGCTACCGACCTTATCCGTTCTGCCACCGACAGCGGCAAGCATAAACGTTTCAAGAATATGCTGCGCGATATACACCGCGAGCAGACGAAGAAGGATACCGGAAGTAAGAAAGCAAGCAAGCACGTCATTTTTACACCTGAGTTCTGGCGCACAGCGTCTATCGCGGCAGGTGTTGCGATACTGACATCCACAATTACTATCTGGAGTCTGAAGCCGTCGATGAGGAAAAACGAGTCGAGGTACAACATGATCAGCCGTGAGGTGAAGGGGTTACAGATAGCGCAGGCACAGCAGCTGCAGAAACAGCAGCAGCTTGAGAAAAACCTGGACACAAAAACACGCAAGAGTTTCGCGCCAACATCGGATGTGATGAAAACGGGTACCGGTTTTGCACTTTCAAATAACGGGTACTTTGTTACAGCTTACCACGTATTGCACGACGAGAATGGCTATGGTGACTCTGTGTATATTCAGAATCATGACGGTCAGTACTTCAAGGCATCTCTCGTAACTTTCAACGCAGAAACCGACGTGGCCATCATGAAGGTGGAAAAGAGCGGATTCCGTTTTGGAAAAGGAGACCTTCCTTATTCATTTGCACCGGCTAAAGCAGCCCTGGGCTCTCATATATTCACGCTCGGCTACCCTGCTGAAGACATATCTTACAGCGAAGGATACATAAGCGCAAGGAACGGATATGACGGCAACGGCATGCAGTATACGCTGGAATTGCCTGTAGGGTATGGAGAAAGTGGTTCTCCGCTGGTTGATGGCAAGGGCAACGTACTGGGATTGCTTACCGCGGTGGGTTCTCAGGCAGAAGAAAAAACTTATGCGGTGAGTGCGAAAGCAATAATGGAGCTACTGCACAAACTACCAGACGAGAAAAGCATCAAATTGCCTAAAGCATCTCATATAGGTCGCATGAGCCGTGAACAGCAGATAAGCAAAATGGAAGCATACACATTTGCGGTGAAGGTGTACAAGAAGTAATTGCGATAATTTTTATTAGAAGATACAAAAAGCGGAACGCAGCACCAAGGTGCTGCGTTCCGCTGTTTATGATGTTTTTGGAAATTGTGTAATTACTTCTTTGCGGGCGCCTGGGGCATCAGCTCGGCATAAGTGAATGTGCTGTCGCCCACAGGCTCGATGCCGGTGTAGTTGACTAAGGTAACATTGCGCAGTTTCACCGGAATGCCGGTAACAGTGATGCGCCTGCCCGACTTCGGGTAAACAAAACGCAGCGTGTAGATACCCGGCATCATATTGCTGGTTTCATATTTGCCTGCTGCATCAGTGAATCCGGAAGCTTTGATCGAATCGTTCATGTACGCGTATGCCTGGATCTTTGCTACAGGCTCGCGACGTGCGTTGAGGAATGTACCGCCAATTGCAGTATGACGAACTTTGACGGCAGCGGCCGAGCGCGGCGCAACTGCTTTTGCCGCTGTGGAGGCGCCGCCTACAGAAGGGGCCGGCTTTACAACACCCTGAGCCTGCGCACCAAGCGCCAGAAAAGAAACGGATACGTATGCAATTAATTTTTTCATAATCTGTATGTAATTGAGTGAATAAATATAGGTATAAATCCAAAAAATCTATAAAAACCTGACCTATGTTTCATAGCCTCCCCCCAAACATGTAATTTTGTAGCCTCTATGAGTGAAGTAGCAACGCCACAAGCGGCAAGTCCGCTTACGGCCAAAGATTTTGCCACCGACCAGGAAGTGAGGTGGTGCCCCGGATGCGGAGATTATTCTATTCTGAAGCAAGTGCAGACCATTCTGCCGCAAACAGGAATACCAAGGGAGAACATTGTGATAGTGTCCGGGATCGGTTGCAGTTCACGCTTTCCTTACTATATGAATACTTATGGTATGCACTCCATTCACGGACGTGCGACGGCCATCGCATCGGGCCTGAAAGCTACCCGCCCCGAGCTGAGTGTATGGATCGTGACCGGCGACGGTGACGCACTGAGTATAGGAGGCAATCATACTATTCATCTGCTGCGCAGGAATTTCAACGTGAACATCCTGCTCTTCAACAACCAAATATACGGCCTGACCAAGGGGCAATACTCCCCTACGTCTGAAGTAAATAAAGTGACCAAGTCGACACCGGCGGGAAGTCTGGACCATCCGTTCAACCCTCTGGCACTGGCATTGGGAGCTGAAGCTACGTTTATAGCGCGTAGTATGGACCGCGATCCAAAGCATCTGCAACAGATGCTGCTGCGTTCAAACGGCCATCACGGAGCTTCGTTTCTGGAGATCTACCAGAACTGTAACATCTTCAATGACGGTGCCTTCGAAATATTCACTGAAAAAGGCAGTCGCGCAGCTGAAACGTTGATGCTGGAGCAGGGCAAACCACTGATATTCGGTGCTGAGAAAAACAAAGGCATACGCATAGACGGTTACAAACCGCAACTCGTGGAAATAGGCGACCAATACAGCGCTGACGACCTGTGGATACATGACGAGACCGATTTCTATAAGGCGCAAATGCTGACAAGACTCTTCGATGACCCATCGCATGAAGGTCACTTCCCGCGTCCGTTCGGGGTGTTCTACGCAAAAGAGCGTTCAACGTATGAAGATGATATGCGCCTGCAGATAGAAGAGCTTACCGCAACCAAAGGAAAAGGCAATCTGGACAAACTGTTGTCGGGTAAGGAAACCTGGACGATAGGGTAAGTAATTGCACGGGTTCGCGTTCGGTCGTTATCGTGAAGAGTTTATTGTGCGGGTGTTTTCCGGAATTTTGAATGTTCACTTTTGAAATAGGAATTTGGCATCGCTGAAACAACTTGCGGGACAAACAATGTGGTACGGGCTGAGCAACATAGCTGCGAAGCTGCTGAACCAATTGCTTACCCCCATCATCACGTATGTGTTGAACAATCCAGCAGGGATGGTTGACTACGGCAACATGACAATGCTGTATTCGAGCATCTCGTTTGCCAATATCATTTTCACTTACGGACTTGAAACCGCCTATTTCAGGTTTGCCGCATCGGGGACCGACAAAGAACATCTGTTCCAAACCACATTTACCTCCTTACTCATCAGTACGCTGGCACTCAGCTCAATAATCATCTTCTTCAGAGACCCGATAGCTGAGTTCATTGACCTTGGCGGCCACTCCGACTACGTTGTGTGGTGTGTATTCATAGTGGCCATAGATACACTTGCGGCCATTCCATTTGCACGACTGCGGCAGGAGGGCCGACCGCGTAAATATGCCTTCACGCGGCTGGCAGGCATCGTGGTCAACATCATTCTTACTGTTTACTTCATTGCTTATTGCCCGGGTGCCACTGCAGCCCACCCTGATACCGCATTTGCGCAATGGTACAGGCAATACACGCCTACCGGATTTCTGATACTGGCCAATCTGGCTCAGGCTGGTGTGACCTTTCTGCTCCTGTTCAAAGAGTGGAGCGGATACCGCATGAAGTTTGATACTGTTCTGTGGAAGAAGATAATGGTGTATTGCTGGCCAATGGTGATAGTGGGCATGGGCGGAATGGTGAATGAGACCATGGACCGCCTGATGCTGCCCAAGCTAATGCGCGCCAATGCCGAAGACGCAAAGATCGCGCTGAGTATCTATTCTGCAAACTACAAGATCGCAATCTTCATCACGCTTTTCATTCAGGCATTTAAGATGTCGGCGGAACCGTTCTTTTTCAGTCATTCGGCCAACAAGAACGCACCGGAGACCTATGCAAGAGTAATGAAGTGGTTTGTGGTGACACTGTGCGGCGCATTCCTGTTCACTGCATTGTACATAGACCTGTGGAAGTACTTTATCGGCTCACAATACCGCCAGGGACTTGACGTAGTGCCAATATTGCTGGCAGCCAATGTGGCACTGGGGATCTACTACAATCTTTCGGCCTGGTACAAAGTCACCGATAAGATGAGCATCGGGATGTATATCACACTGGTAGGTGCGGCGCTGACCATAATTCTGAATGTGATATTCATACCCGTGTATGGCATGTATGCCTGTGCATGGGCCACACTCGCGGCCTATGGCACCATGATGGTTCTCTCTTACCTTTTGGGGCAGAGGCATTATCCGGTAAACTATCCGTTGAAGAAAATAGGCGGTTACGTTGCCATGATGCTGACGCTGTTCGCGGCACAAAAAGGCATCATGCAGATCACCGATCATGTGTGGGTGCGCTTGTTGACGGGCAGTTTGTTCCTGCTGGCCTACGCAGGCGCGGTAGTGCGCAGCGAAAGGGACGAGATAAACGGGCTACCGGTAGTAGGTAAGTTCCTGAAATAGAACGGGCACACTTACACATTTGTTTTGTCGTATATTTGATTCAAATTCACCCGTTATGCTCCGTCACATACTGCTTGCAACACTGACAGTTTTGTTGTGTCAGCCGCTACGGGCGCAGATCACCATCACCGCCAACGACATGCCCGTTTCAGGAGATTCGTTACGGTACAGTGAGGCAAGCGTAATTTCCACATACAGTTACATAGGAGAGAACGGCACCGACAAGAGTTGGAATTTTAAACTCACACCTACCTCGCAGGGAATAGACTATTACAAAAAAGCGGTGCAGGTGAATCCCCTATTCGCATTATCGCTTGGCAACCTCTCGTGCTACGGCACAAAGATCGCCGATAGTATCCCCGGGCTGAGTCTATTGCTCTCAGGCATCAACATCAGCGACATGTACACCTTCTACAATAAGAAAAACGATCCCCCATCCTTTCAGGCAGAGGCATTCGGCGCATCGATAGGAGGTTTTCCCGTTGGATCGGCCTACACCACTCCCGATGTGCTGTATCACTTCCCGCTTACTTACGGCGACGACACAGCCACCGATTTTGCACTGAACATCGGAGCGCCCGGAGTGGGCGGGATCAAAATGCAAGGCTATCGCCGCACGGTAGTTGACGGCTGGGGCACCATAACCACTCCCTACTACACCAAACCAACCCCGTGCATCAGAGTACGGTCGGAAATCGTAGAGACAGATTCAATAACCATGGACAGCCTTTCGCTGGGGCTGCCACGCACAACCGTTGAATACAAATGGCTGGTGAACGGACAACACTATCCCGCATTGTGGATCACAACCCTATCTATTGCCGGATTTGACGTTCCTATTTCAGTAAGATACAAAGACAAGTACCGGCCGGAACTGAACAGGACAGTGCGCAACATTACAGTAGATGCCAACGACGTGTTTGCCTATCCTAATCCGGCAAGTGACGGATGGGTAAGATTTGAGATACCCAATTCGTGGACCGACTTCACCATTGAGTTGTTTGACATGCAGGGCAAACTCGCGATGTCGTTCATCAATAAAAGACAACTGGATGTGTCTGGCCTGCCACACGGAAATTATATTGTAAGGCTGACCTCTGAAGGGTCTGTAGTGTACATCAAACTATTGCGCTGATCCTTCAGAAGAAGCTTGCTCATCCTTCGTTTGAATCTCGTTTGACAACCTTACTACCTCGCGGATGAAAGAGTCGAGTTCAAGCGTTACGGTCTTCACGCCTTCCATTATTTCGCGGTTCACAGGATCGGAGAGGTCTTTGTAATTGAAGAATTGTTCAAGTCCCAGAATGGTAGCGACAGGGCCGCGAATCTTATGCGACTCAATAAATGCGATCTCGCGTAGCGTAGAATTCTGGCGCTCTATGTGAAACAAGTGTTTACGCTGTTCAGTTATATCACGGGCGAAACAAGAAACCGCCATAACTTTCCCGTTCTCGTCAATAAGTGGCTTGAAACTGACGCTGGTGTAGTGTGTGACTCCCTTTATCAGCTGATCTTCAACTGTCTTGAAAGCCTTTCCTCCCAATGCCAGTCTGTAACACATATCGAACTTGTGGAAATAAAGCTGATCCTCGCCATTGTTAAGCACATTGTCACCCGGTCCAAGTTGTTTTCCTATAAAGTGGCTTACCCACTCACGGAATGCACCATTGCATTGCAGGATATTGCAGCAGGCATCGACCAACCAAATAGGGTCGTCAATGCTCTCTATGAGCAGACGCATATTTATCTCGTCGGCATTGCCGGCGCCCGGTGCAAAAAAACTGAACATAGAAAGGGGTAAACAATCAGTTGACAATCATGAAGATACACAAAAAATCGATATGTTGTCAATTCAGGCGCCGGAATACCAGCCAAACAAGTACCAACAAGACCAAGATGAGCAGAACAGCAAACACTACATTGGCACCGGGCGTAGCGCGCTTTACCCGCCGGGCACGTTTCGAAACCCTTTTATTGAGACCGGCATTCAAACGGGCAACAGAGCGATGCCGTACTGCAGAGGGCATAGATTGCAATCCGTCAAGGGCATCACTTTCCATGCCCTCTTCCGATAGCCAACGTTCCACCTCGTGCTGCTCGGCAGGCGATAGCCTTCCTTCAAGGTATGAAAGCATCTTATCCTCGGTAAGGCGAGGGTCTTTACCTCCTTGCGATATGTTGTTGTTACCGTTCATGAATGCCTGTTGCGAAGTATGGGAGTGAGTATGGTCCTGAGATTTCTCTTTCCGTTCTGAATGTAGCTCTTCACCTGCATAAAGGTATAGCCTGTTGCCGTTATTATCTGTTCGTAACTTTTGTGTTCGAGGTAGAAAAGTGAGATGGTAATACGCTGTTCCTCACTAAGGCGGGCGAGCGCTTCATTCATCTGAGCAATGGAATACTCCTGCCAATTGATATCTTCCCTATCCGATTCTACAGCAGGCACGGTATATAAAACAGACTCATCGGCCTTGTACGTTTTGTCGCGCAGCAGGTGCAGGCAATGATTGCGCATCAACACGTACAGCCAGCCTTTGAAATTCTGTATGGGTTCGGCAGGGATGTGCGTGAGCGCGGTCTCAAAAACATGTTGCACGGCATCTTCGGCTTGCCCGACATCCCTCAGGTACTTAAAAGCGACGCCGAGCAGCAGTGTGGTGTACCGCTGCAACAGTGTTCCCAACCACATATTGTCTCCGCTGCGGCGGTAGTGCAGCAGCAAGTCCTCATCGGACAAATTGGAATATCGGGTGGTCAGAGACAAAAAGTGAACTTTTTTAGCGCGGAACTAAGGTACAGACACAAGAATAGGGAAATTCCATAAAAATCAATGCGGCCTATCACTATCCTCTTTACTAACCCTTATTTTGCGTGCACCAAGGACGTACTGCAATCCGATAGTGACGGGGAAAAGATACATGTATAGCCATAGTGCCGCTCCGGGACCATTCTCACTCCACATGTTGCCACCAGCAGGTGTTTTAAGATAAGCATAAGCCAATGGAGAAAAATACAAAAGAGTATTGGCCACCAATCCGGCGCTCAGCAGCAACCTTCTGCGCCTGTCGCTGTCTCTCAGGAATACGAGAAACACCGTTGACGCAGGCAATGAAAAGAAGAACAGCATAAATGAAATATACCCGACGGACACACCCTAAATATACTAATTGGAACTGCTACAATAGTGACTGACCGGAAATTATTGTCAATGCCATGTAGGAAGGTATCCTCAGCCGTTCAAGCGGTAGAGTTGATAGCCGTTACCTATTCTTAAACAAAAATATCTTATGCGTATGGCTGCATTTAGGGGCGTGGAATAGCGTATATTTGTAGTTCAAAATTATTATATACATGACCGTACATTCTTTTCAGGAACATTTTGACAGCCTGATAGACAGGGAGGTAACCATAGAGCCTAAAGACTGGATGCCGGATGACTACCGGAAGACACTCATCAGGCAGATATCGCAACATGCGCACAGCGAGATAATTGGTATGCTGCCGGAAGGCAACTGGATAACGCGCGCGCCATCGTTGCGTCGTAAGGCGGTGCTTCTGGCTAAGGTGCAGGACGAGGCCGGCCATGGCCTGTATCTGTATAGTGCCGCAGAAACCCTGGGTATCAGTCGCGATGAGATGTACGATCAGCTGCACAGCGGAAAAGCTAAATACTCTTCAATATTCAACTACCCCACCCTTACCTGGGCCGACATGGGCGCGATAGGCTGGTTGGTAGATGGTGCCGCCATCATGAACCAGGTGCCGCTTTGCCGCACTTCATACGGCCCTTATGCACGTGCCATGGTGCGTGTGTGCAAGGAAGAAAGCTTCCATCAGAGGCAGGGGTTCGAGATAATGCTGAAACTGGCGAAGGGTTCGGACGTGCAACATAAAATGGCGCAGGACGCACTGAACCGTTGGTGGTGGCCATCGCTTATGATGTTTGGACCGCCGGATGCTGAAAGCCCTAACACCGAGTCGAGCGTGAGGTGGCGTATCAAACGTTTTACCAACGATGAGTTGCGTCAGAAATTTGTGGACGTTACAGTAGAGCAAGCGAAAGTACTGGGTCTTGAAATTCCGGATAAGGATCTGAAGTGGAATGAAGAGCGTGGTCATTATGACTTTGGCAAGATCAACTGGGCTGAATTCTACAATGTGATCAAGGGCAACGGGCCTTGCAACAAGCAGCGACTGGACGCACGCCGTAAGGCATGGGAGGACGGAAAATGGGTGCGCGACGCCGCCATGGCACATGCCGCTAAAAGGAAACAACGCTCAGCTACCAAGGCAGCGTAACCGATCAAACATTCAACACGAAACAAATGACCAACGATAAACTGAATAAACACGAGTGGCCTCTGTGGGAAGTATTTATCCGCAGCAAGGCTGGTCTGGACCACAAACATGCCGGTAGCCTGCACGCAGCTGATGCCGAAATGGCTATTGAAAATGCCCGTGACGTGTATACCCGTCGCATGGAGGGTGTGAGCATCTGGGTTGCAGAAAGCAAAAACATACATGCTTCCGACCCCGGCGAATCAGCTTCTTTATATGACCCGGCGAGCGATAAGATCTATCGCCACCCTACATTCTACGATCTTCCTGATGAAGTGAAGTATATGTAGTTTTTAGGGAGTAGGGAATTGGGTGTTTGGAATTGGGATACAGAATAATCCGTTATACTAACAGGATTTAATTGCTGTCTTACGACAGCACACGAATAAAAATAAAAAATGAGCTTAGAATATACACTGCGATTGGCTGATGACGCGCTGATACTTGGTCACAGGCTGAGTGAATGGTGCGGACATGGTCCGATATTGGAACAGGACATTGCATTGACCAATACTTCACTCGACCATTTGGGTCGGGCAAGGAGTCTGTTTCAATATGCCGCAGAACAATTCAATAATCTGCCTGAAAACGAGAAGAAAACGGCCGTAACTTCTGTCGCTATTCAAAACCTCGTGAACACAGGCAGTGCTGTTGATGAAGATGACATGGCCTTTCTGCGCGACGGATGGGACTTCAGGAATGTGCTGCTGGTAGAGCAACCCAACAACGACTGGGCCTACACTGTGGCACGCGCCCTTTACTACGATGCATTCGCGTTCTATTTCTTCTCTGCTTTGCAACACAGCAAGGACAACACACTGGCTGCAGTAGCTGAAAAATCATTGAAGGAAGTGACCTACCACCTACGTTGGAGCAGCGAGTGGGTGGTGCGCCTGGGCGATGGTACAGAGGAAAGTCGCGAGCGCATGCAAACCGCACTCAACGAACTTTGGTCCTTTACCGGCGAGCTCTTCAACATGAGCGACGCAGAGAAAGAAGCGGCGCAGAGTGGCATAGGAGTGGATGTTACTTCACTGCAACCGAAGTGGATGGAGCGTATCGCATCTGTACTGCAGGAGGCTACACTTGATGTACCCAAGGGCACATGGATGCAGGAGGGCGGCAAACACGGACGTCATACCGAACATCTGGGTTACATACTTGCCGAAATGCAGTTCATGCAACGTACCTACCCGGGCATGGAGTGGTAAGCAGCTTTGTATAAATCAGTATTTCCTGTCAATAACATAATCGACCAACTGCTCCATTGCAGTGCGTTCGGCTGAGGGAGGGAAAGTATTAAGGATGTCAATGGCATCCTTTTTATATTGCGTCATTTTTTCCTTGGCATAATCAATGCCACCTGAGGTTTGCACATAACTGATCACCTCATCCACTTTCCGCCGGTCGGTACTGTTGTTTTTAACCGTATAAATAATGCGGCGGCGAGTAGCTGTGTCAGCATGCTGCAGGGCATATATCAACGGCAAGGTCATCTTCTTCTCCTTGATGTCTATGCCTGTGGGTTTACCTATGTTGTCCTGACCATAATCGAATAGGTCGTCCTTGATCTGGAATGCAATGCCCACCTTCTCGCCAAAGAGGCGGAATTTCTCGGCTACTTCTTCGTTTTGGGTTGTGGAATAGGCACCTGACGCACAGGCGGCGGCCAGAAGAGATGCCGTCTTTGCCCTGATGATATCGAAGTAAACGCTCTCGTCAATATCCAGTTTGCGTGCCTTTTCCATCTGCATCAACTCGCCCTCACTCATTTCCTTAACGGCGCGCGAAGTGATCTGAAGGATCTTGTAATCGCCATTATCGATGGACAGGAGCAAGCCTTTTGATAACAGATAGTCGCCCACCAGCACGGCAATCTTATTCTTCCAGAGCGCGTTGATGGAAAAGAAATTGCGGCGTTTCATTGAATTATCAACTACATCATCATGCACAAGTGTGGCAGTATGGAGGAGTTCTATGAGAGAGGCCGCCCTGTAAGAAGATTCGTTGATCTCGCCGGCAATACGTGCCGAAAGAAACACGAACATGGGGCGCATCTGCTTCCCTTTTCGCTTGATGATAAAGCGCATGATACGATCGAGCAGCGGGTTACTGCCTTTTACACTTTCCGCGAACTTCTTCTCGAAAAGCGACAGTTCGGTGCCTATTACTTTCTGTATGCGCTCCATCAGTGTGTTGCGAAATTGCGTGTAAAAGTCGAAATAAGAATCCTATTTGCCACATATTTTTTGCCAATGCGGGTACACGCATAATAAAACCGTGAAATACGGGTTAAAAGATGGGGGCGGTTTGTTTTTTGTTGTGGTGGTCTATACCTTTGTTTGTGCGTGTTCAATTAAAGAAAATACGCAATGTAAAATACAATCTATGCTTGCAAGGAAGTTTTTATTGATATCGGGTCTTGCGGTTCTTGCTGCTTCTTCGCTATCGGCGCAGGAGAAAAAAGACAAGAAAGCAAAAGGAGCTGCCAAAGAAGAAAGTCAGGCAGCACCGGCGGCACCGGCATCTAAGCCCGCCGGCCTTCAATGGTCGAACAGGGACATGACATATCATGGCAAGAACTATGATATCATGGACTCGGCCTACTACCGCAAGGGCAAACCTGCCAAGCAATTCCATGCCTATATGGAACACCAGGAGGCATTTCCACCCAAGCCACGCAATATGTTCGAGGTGGGTATAGGTGGAGGTCTGTACAATGTTGTCGGCAACATCCCTTCTACCATGTTGTGGAACAGAGGGGGTGGTGGCATCAACTTTAATGTGCGCAAGTCGCTGGGTTATGCCTTCTCCATGCGGATGCAATATATATACGGTGTGGCTAGGAATCTGGACCTGCAAGCAACCACCGGATATGACGCACCCTATACTGAATTCGGATATGTGCCACTGCAGCAATCAGGCAACGGGCAACCTGCGGAACGTGTCTATCGCTCAACACGCATGGAGTCATCGCAGCTTAACCTGGACCTCATGTTCAATGTGGGCAACATCAACTTCCATCAGGCACGCAACAAGGTGTCGTTCTTCGGCTATCTGGGTTTGGGAGCACTGGGGTATAAAACACGCGTTAATGCATTGAACGATAATTACGAAGAATACAACTTCGCTACCATGGTCTCAAACCCCAACGGCGATTTGAAAGAGATTCGTAAAGACCTGCGTAAAGGGCTCGACAAATCGCACGAAACACCGGCACCCAATACCAACAGAAAGACAATACTTGACAAGAAACACCTGGACTTTGCGCCAAGTGTAGGTCTGGGTGTACAATACAAGATCAACAAAATGTTCAACGTACAGGTAGAGAACAGGTACATCTTCCCGATGGACCCTTATCTGGACGGTACACGCTTCGGGCCCAATCTGGGCAACACTGTGAGCACAGGGCGTTCATCAGACGCGATCAATTATTTCTCAGTGGGTGTGAACATGAACATCAAGACCAAGAAGGCAGTGGAGCCACTGTACTGGATGAATCCGCTGGACCATGGCTACAACGAGCTTTCCTACCCGCGTCACATGATATTGCCTAATCCGGTATTGCCAGACAAAGATGAAGATGGCGTTACAGACCAGTTCGACAAGTGTCCGAAAACCCCTAAAGACCTGCCTGTGGATGCACATGGCTGCCCGCTGGATACTGATGGCGACGGTGTTCCTGACTACAAAGACAAACAACTGATCACACCTACAGAGTGCCAGCCCGTTGATGCGGATGGTGTAGGTAACTGCCCTTGTCCTGATGGCTGCAAGGAGATGGTGAGCAACAATAATAACAACACCAAGGGTGGCGACAAGAACCCATGCGGCAACATTGGCGCAGGCACATTGCTATTCCCTGAAAAATCGAACAAGATCAATAAAGGAATGGAAGTGCAGCTAGCAACACTTGCCGCACAGATGCAGGCCAATCCGCTGTGTAAAGTGGTGATCATGGGTGGCGGTACCGGCAGCAAGGTGAAAGAACAGAAATCATGGGAACACGTGAATGCGGTTATCGAGTACATGAGCGATAAGAACAGCATTGGCCGCGACCGCTTCATCTTCAAGTATGGAGAAGCCGGTGACGAGAATATCGTTACCTACCGACCTGCGAATGTTGACGAAGGTGGTGAATCGAATGTGCCTCCTCCGCACCCTAATATCAAGTAGGTCAAACGACATGAACAATAACGAAGAAGCCCCGCAAATGCGGGACTTCTTCGTTATATCAGTGAACCAAAATATCAGGCCACCCAGGGCTGTAGTGCATCGGCTATCTTACGGTCGTTGCCCAGGCGCGGCACCTTGTTCTGCCCGCCCAGCTTGCCTATCGAGCGCATGTATTCAATGAATGTATTCTTTTTCATCACTCTTATCTTCAACGGTTGCAGAATACTGCCCGACATCAGATCTTCGTAATAAATGTTCTTTGCACGCAAATGATTGTTGACAGTTGTGGCAAATGCGTCCATATCGGCAGGCATGGTACCAAACTCCACAAACCATTCATGGTAGGGCAGTTCGCCCGATACCTGTATACGTGGCGCAATGGTGAACTCCGTTACCTGCACATCATGTTCACGGGCGGCGTTCATTATCGCGTATTCTACCTCTTCACCTATCACATGCTCGCCAAACGCGGAGATAAAATGTTTCACGCGACCGGTCACTACAAGGCGGTATGGGTCGGTACTTAGGAAACGAACAGTATCTCCGATGTTGTACCCCCAAAGACCGGCGTTGGTGCTTACAATGAGCGCATAGTTTTCGCCCACTTTCACATCGGCCAGCGACAGGCGCGTGGGATTTTCATTGTGTATCTCGGCAGCGGGAATGAATTCGTAGAAGATACCGGCATTGGTATTCAACAACAATCCTTCGCCGCCAATACGATCCTGAAAAGCGAAGAAACCCTCTGATGCAGGGAATGTCTCTATCATATCGACCTGACCACCGAGGCTGTCGGTGAGGCGGGCACGGTAGGGTTCAAAATTCACACCACCATGCACTATGACCTGCAGCCTGGGGAAAATGTCCTTTATCTTCTTACCCGGATTCCGTTGTATCAGCCAATCGAAGTACATCTGCATCCATGGCGGAATGCCGCTTATCAGCGTCATGTTCTCGTTCATGGTTTCCTGTACTATCTTCTCCAGCTTAGTCTCCCAATCCTCAATACAGTTGGTCTCGTATGACGGCAACTGATTACCTCGCAGGTAACGGGGGATGAAGTGATTGACAATGCCGCTGAGCCTGCCTGTAGGAACTCCGCCAACGCGCTCCAGCTCAGGCGACCCTGAAAGGAATATCATCTTCCCGTCGGCAAAAGCAGTGTTGCCGCTTTCGGCCATGTAACAGAGCAGTGCATCGCGGGCACCTGCAATATGATTGGGGATGGATTCCTTTGAAATTGGTATGTATTTGACCCCGCTGGTAGTGCCTGAAGTCTTAGCAAAGTAAATAGGCCGTCCCTTCCACAACACGTTTGGTTCGCCATTCTTGATCCTGTCTATCCAGGGAATGAAGGCCTCGTAGTCGCGAATGGGTACTGCGTTCCGGAAATCCTCATACGACTTAAGCTGCTGGAAGTTGGGCGACCGTTCTTAGCAGGTATTGCGTAGAATTGTCGTGGTCAGCAACCGCTGTTGCCATACCCTTACGCACCCTTGCGTGCACAATGTATGCGTAGGGTTTCGCAAGGAAAGATTTTATTTTCATCCGTTACAGATTGGATGCCAAAGTTACTAATTAAAACGAGGGAAGGTGTTAAAACCGAGACGTGAAAAGTGTGTGTGTTATGATAAGCGAACACTTGGCAATTTTGAAATTAACAACTAATTTTACGATAGTTCATTTGCAATGAAGAGCAGGTGGAACGAGACGGATAAAAGAATAATTATTTTTTTGTTGTTTTAAACGAAAAAGTTCCTTACCTTTGCAGAAATATTTTAGGTATATCATGTTTGCAATAGTTAATATAGCAGGGCAGCAGTTCAAGGTTAAGCAGAATGATGAGCTGTTTGTGCATCGTCTGAGCGGAAACGCCGGCGATAAGGTTGAGTTTTCTAATGTGCTTATGGTAAGCAATGGAGGCAACATCACAGTAGGCAAGAACGCTACGAAAGTTCAGGCTGAGATCATAGATCATCTGAAAGGCGATAAGGTTATCGTTTTCAAGAAAAAGCGCAGGAAGGGTTACCAGAAAAGCAATGGTCACCGTCAGTACCTGACAAAAATTAAAATAAATGAGATTGCTTAATTAAAGAAATCTCTTAACTTTAACACGTAATAGAATTTAACCAATAAACAATGGCACACAAAAAAGGGGAAGGCAGTGTACGGAACGGCCGCGACTCACATAGTAAAAGACTTGGTGTAAAGATATTCGGTGGCCAGCCTGCCATCTCAGGAAACATTATCGTTCGTCAGCGTGGTACAGTGTACCATCCTGGTACGAATGTAGGTCTTGGTAAAGATTTTACCATATTCGCCCTTACTGACGGTATCGTAGAATTCCGTAAGACAAGGACAAAAACATTAGTATCAGTTAGCGCAGTTAATTAATAAGAATCGCCGAGGACTAACCCCCTACGGCGATTTTGCCATTATAAAGATTTTTGTTTAACCCTTAAATTCACAGTTATGGCAACAGCAAAAAAAGCGCCTGCGAAAAAAGCAGCGCCAGCCAAAAAAGCAGCGCCTGCTAAAAAAGCAGCAGCGCCAGCAAAAAAAGCAGCACCTGCTAAAAAAGCGGCTCCCGCGAAAAAAGCAGCACCTGCTAAAAAAGCAGCGCCGGCTAAAAAAGCGGCACCTGCTAAGAAAGCGGCAGCTCCTAAAAAAGCAGCAGCTCCAAAGAAAGCGGCAGCTCCTAAAAAAGCAGCAGCTCCTAAAAAGAATGCTGGTCCTAAAAAGACCGCCGCTAAGAAGAAATAAGATTTTTCTAGCGATCTTAAAAAAAGGCTGTTTCGTTACAGCCTTTTTTTATGCCCTGTAATGAAGGCAGCTAACTTCAAAGCGTTGTAAACTGCGATCGCACCTCCCGGCCAAGAAACAAAGAGCCGTGGGCATCAAAATCAGCGGTGTCATCGGTGGTAAAGTAGCGCGTGCTTCCACCCTTGCTGATACGCGTTTCCATTTCCGGATGCCGTTTTAGATAGTCAGTCAGACTTTCGGCAACTATTCCTCCCTGTGTTACCACAGATATATGGTCTGGTAGGAACTTCATGATCTTATCGATGAGCAACGGATAATGGGTGCAGGCAAGCAGAATGGTATCTATGCCGGGTGCCTGCTGTAGCAACTCATCAAGGTATTTCTTCACAAAATAGTCTGCACCATCCGAATCATACTCACCGTTCTCTATGAGGGGCACCCACATGGGGCAAGCCAACTGATGCACGGTGACATCAGGGAAAAAATGACTGATCTCAATAGCATACGAGCCTGAATTGACCGTGCCTCGGGTGCCCAATACACCCACAACTCCCGTCTTAGTGTATTTGCCCACCACCTCAGCTGTGGGACGGATAACACCCAAAACTCTTTTGTCAGGGGCTATCCGGGGCAGATCGCGCTGCTGAATGGTGCGCAAAGCCTTGGCTGATGCCGTATTGCACGCAAGTATCACCAAAGGACATCCCATTTTGAAGAACCACTCCACACACTCCAGGGTATATTGGTGAACGGTATCGAATGACCGGTTACCGTATGGTGCGCGGCCGTTATCTCCCAGATAGATATAGTCATACTGCGGCAATGCCTCTGCTATTGAGCGGAACACAGTAAGTCCACCGTAGCCGGAATCGAATATGCCTATTGGTTGCTGCAAAAAGGAGATTGATTATGATACAAATGTAATCAAATTGACCGCATGGTCTCGGCGTTGGGCAACAAAAAAGCGGCTCACCATCAGGTGAGCCGCCCGTATAATGATGTGATGCATCAATTAGTGAGCTACAGCGATCTGCTTAACGATCTGTCCTTCAGCTCCGTTGATGTTAACCATGTAAATACCATCAGCCAGATCAGCTACATTAAAGCTGATGTTGTTCTGACCCGCAGCTACCGAGGTTGTTTTTACAACACGACCCTGCATATCAGCAATGATCACAGTTGCAGCTTGTGCACGGTTCCAGTTCAGCTGAATGTTCAGCGTGCTTTCTGCAGGAACAGGGAACAGAGTAGCTGTGCCACCGTTGTTGCTTACGCTCTTTACAGAAACGAAAGTACCGTAGTAGTAGTTAGCCTTTGTGTCGCCTGATGCAGATACCCAACCCGGGATGCTATTGTCATAAGACTGACGGGTTGATGAAGTGAGCTTACCATTGCTATTGTACGTGTTCGTGTAATGGTATGTATCCATCCATGAACCAGTACCTGTAGTGTCCCACATTTGCACGGTCTCTGTTGCAGGGTTTCCGCCTGTGAAAGAACCGTAAATGCTGAGGCGCTCATTCTCGAAAGCAGTACCATTCCAGATGCTGTGCAGCGTAGACACCTTGTTGCCTGCAGTGTCATACTCATGAGTGTACATGTCTACATCAGTCCATGCTGTACCGCTCCAGTTACCGTTTGTGAGGGTTTTGAGCTTGTTTGAAGTGTTGTACGTGTAGTTGATGCGGTTAGTGTAAACAGGAGAAGTGGTAGACCAATCGCGTCCTGTTTCATTGATCTTGTTGCCTGCTGCGTCGTAATAATAAGTAACGTCGCTTTGCAGTGTGTATGCCGTACCGTCCCATGTAGCGTACTGATCCTGCTCCAGTTTACCGGCAGCGTTATAGCTGTAAGTGTTCTTAGAGTCGGTGATCCATGCAGATGTGCCGTCCCAATGCTGCCTGATCATGGTAGCCTTGGTGTTGTTTGAATTGTATGTGTAAATGCTCTTGAACGTGTTAGCCCATGTCATGAGCACCATATCCCAGTTCTGCTCTACAGAAGTAGTGAGGTTGTTGCTTGCGTCGAACTCCTGGATCCACCTCTGGTTGTTGTTCTGGGTATCACCCATTACAAAGATCCATGAAGTACCCTCGTCAAACTTCAACTGGCCGTTCAGATCACCTCCCCTTGAAGTAGAAAGATAGTTATATGCAGTAGAGTCATAACGCTTGAATTCTGCGCCATTGTGAATCCAATGTGCCTGAGCTGTAAGTCTTGAAGATTGCGCTTGTGCGGCCTGAATCAACAATGCAGGTGCAGCAAGAGTTAAGAGTAACTTCATTTTGTTCATAAATGGCATTTTTATTTGAATAGTTGTGGTATATACCGAATTACCCTACAATGTTAGTAATTATTTTCTGTAAAATAAAAACATTAAACAAAAATAATTGCCTGAAACATCGCTTCAGTCTGCATTTGACAACATGTTGCGCCCACATGCAAAACGCATGTGCGACTGACTCGGAAAACAGTTGCTCCTTTTTCATGAAAACACCACTTCTATTAACCCGAAATTATACCTGCAAAGACTAGCAGTGCGAAAAACAAGTGAAAATACAGGTGCACCAAATGATATATTGTTAATCGTAAGAAGTGAATATTGACCTACCCTTTTAGTAATTTTACCGTTTTTAACCGCAACGCTCTCACATGTGGCATAAAATAGCCGCTTTCATTATAAAATACCGAATTGCACTGCTCATCGCTCTGTTGGCAGATACCGCAATAATGGGATACTTCGCTTCTCAGGTGAAACTCAGTTATGAATTCACCTCGGCAGTACCCACAGACAACCCTAAATATATAGAATATCAAAATTTCAGGAAGCAATTCGGAGAGGACGGTAACCTTATGGTGATCGGGGTACAGACAGACAAGTTTTTCGATCCTGCCTTTTTTAACGCCTATGGCAAACTCTGCAAAGAGATCGGGAAGGTCCGCGCAGTAGAAAATGTGCTGAGTATTCCGGGGGCGGTCACTCTTGTAAAAGATACCCTGACATCAAAGTTGAAGGTTGTTACAATAGCCGGTGAACCTCCCTATGCCAATGTTGACAGTATAAGGAGAGAATTTGAAAACCTCCCCATATACAGGGGCTTCCTATACAACCCGGACACGAAAGCCTACATGATGGCGGTCCGCATTGAGAAAAACGTTCTTAACTCAAAAGACAGATCGGAAGTCATAAACAGAATAGTGGAGCTGGGCGAAGCATTTGCCGGAGAACAAAAAGTGGAAATGCATTACTCAGGTCTGCCCCTCATTCGTACTCAGATGGCGATGAAGGTTCAGTCTGAAATGAAGCTATTCCTGATCATGTCGTTTGTGCTTACGGCTGTTATCCTCGTAATTTTCTTCCGTTCGTTCACGGCTGTATTGGCATCCATGCTGGTGGTAGCAATAGGCGTTATCTGGAGTGTGGGTACCATTGTGCTGCTGGGTTATAAGATCACGCTACTCACAGCGCTCATTCCGCCATTGGTGGTGGTGATAGGTATTCCTAACTGCGTTTATCTGTTGAACAGGTACCACTTTGAATGCCACCGCAACCCCAATAAGATGAAATCGCTATTGCGCATGGTGGACAGGATGGGTATTGTTACCTTCTTCACCAACCTGACCGCTGCAATTGGTTTTGGCGTGTTCTTCTTCACAAAGAGTATTCTGCTGAAAGAATTCGGGCTGGTTGCAGGTATCAATATCATCGCATTGTTCTTTATTTCTCTGGTGTTCATCCCTGCATTTTTCAGCTTCCTGCCCCCTCCAAAGGTGAAACACACCAAGTACCTGGAAAGCGGACTGATCAATAAGGTGCTGACACGCATCACTAACTGGGTGTTCAGTCACCGTATGTCCATTTACGCATTCACATTCGTGGTGTGTGGCTTGTCGGTATGGGGTGTGCTGCGCCTGAAGAATGATGCCCACATTGTGGATGACCTTCCCAAATCCGACAAAGTTTCCGTGGACCTGAAGTTCTTTGAGACAAACTTTAAAGGTGTGATGCCTTTGGAGATAGTCATAGATACGCGCAAAAAACGAGGAGTGGTAAATGGCCTGGGTGTTATCAGGAAAATGGACGAGCTGAGTGCGGTGCTTGAGTCATACCCTGAAATAGGTAAGCCGCTATCCATAACCAACGGCGTGAAGTTTGCCTCGCAGCAATATTTTGGCGGCGACACTTCCTATTTTGCAGTTCCCGGCGACTTTGGCGCAGCGTTCCTCCAACCATATCTGTCAGCTAAAAAAGATACCGGCAAGGGCACCCTGTTCAATAAACTGCTCCTGTCATTCATAGATAGTAACAAGCAGAAAGCTCGCATCAGCGTGAGCATGGCCGATGTAGGCTCACGTAAACTTCCTGCGCTGCTCGATTCTATCAAACCACAAGTGTATAAGATATTCGACAGCAGTAAATACACTGTTACCTTCACCGGCACCAGCATCACCTTCCTTGAGGGTAGTAAGTTCATAGTAGACAGTCTGCGCGATAGTCTCATTCTAGCATTCCTCATCATTTTCGGCTGCATGGTGGCGTTATTCCGTTCATGGAGAATACTGCTCATTTCGATCATAGTGAATATTGTGCCTCTGCTCATCACGGCCGGTCTCATGGGGTGGTTCGGTATCCGCATAAAGCCATCCACTGTGCTTGTTTTCAGCGTTGCCTTGGGTATTACCATCGACGTTACTATTCGTTTCCTTGTGAACTTTAAGCAGGAACTGGTGCGGCACGATGATAGTATTGCAGATACTGTGCACCGCACCATACACGACACAGGCCTCAGCATCATTTATACGTCGCTTATTCTTATCGCAGGTTTTGCTGTATTTATGCTCTCTCAATTCGACGGCACAAAATCGCTCGGCTACCTTACCTCCATTACGCTATTCCTGGCCATGGTAACCAACCTTACCCTTTTGCCTGCGCTGCTGCTATGGATGGATAAGGTGATTGAGAAAAAGAACAATGCCACCGACTTCCTCATGGGCGAGGAAGACGATGATGTCATCAAGATCACAGACTAAACAATACCCCGAAAGCATCTATTTGGTATATTCGTAGGATGACCCGCATCCCGAAATATCTTCTCGTCTGCCTGAACCTGGTTTCCTGCTATACGGTTATGGCGCAAAATCGGACTGCAATTACGCGGACAGCAACGCGGCTGAACTCAACCGATAGCATAAGGATGGTTTTGGTGCGGGGTGGCACTTTCGAAATGGGCAGCAACCGCAATGCTGCCGAACAGCCGGTACACAGCGTTACGGTGGGCAGCTTCTACATGAGTATCTATGAGATAACGATGGAACAATGGGAAGTTGTGACGGGATACAACTACAGCAGCTACCGCAACTGCCGTCAATGCGCCATGGAAGGTGTAAGCTGGAACGAAGTGCAGGTTTTTCTTGAGGAGCTGAACCGTCGTACAGGCAAACACCATCGGCTTCCCACCGAAGCGGAATGGGAATATGCAGCTCGCGGCGGCCACTACCAAAGCAATTACATGTATAGCGGCAGCAACAACATTCGTGACGTTGCATCGGTATACACCGAAGGCATGCCGGAAGCAGCCAGACGTACGCAGCCGGTAGGCCACTACAGACCCAACGAACTTGGCATCTATGATATGAACGGCAACCTGCAGGAATGGTGCAATGACTGGTATGACGAGCATTACTATGAGAAACGGGAAGCAAATAATCCCAAGGGGCCGTCATCAGGCATTGCGAGAGTATATCGCGGCGGATTCTATGCCAGCTACCCGCAATTTATGACCAATACATGCCGCAGGCAGGAACCGGAACATTATGCAGTGCCAACATCCAATTGGCCTACACTGGGCTTTAGGATCGTACGCGATGTTGATTGATAACACGCTAATTAGGGACATCCCTGAAGTCCCTGCGGCGCACCAGCTTCAGATCCTGCAAAATTGCAGATTTGGCATTGAGCGTGAAGTTGAAGCTCTTTCGTGGTCCGAACGGATAGGTTTGAAAGTGTATTTCCCAGCAATGCAGATCACGGTATACATCGATACTCGTCAGGGTCATCTGTTTCAGATCGAAGTTATAACCGCTGTTCACAACCGCCTTCCATCGTTCGGTCACCTGTAGCTCCCCCGCAAATGTTAGCGAGTGTGTCAAAACAGCAGTGTCGCGATAAGAGAACCTACTGAACTGTTTGTTCACTGACATGGTGTACGTAAAGTTGAAACTCCACGGAATATTAAGATCCACATATTCGTTGTATCCTGCATTACGCAACACACGCAGATACTCTTCGCTGTTAGTGCGCTCCTTGTCGCTGCCCTTAGGCTTAGAGTGGAAATTACTTCCGACCGAAAGGTTAGCCGACTTAAAACGCCCTATACCGGTACCGTGTTCTATGTTCAGCGTTTCCATGATCCTGCCTTTTCCATAGTCGAACGCGTAAGGACTGTAACCTGCTGAACCTGTGATATTCACCTTATCTAATACGTTCGTCCTGAAATTCACACCTATGTCACTCCATCTGAATGAGTCGGCAGCAGCATTATAAGAAGTAGCGATACCCAGCCCGTCTATAAGCGTCACATTCTTGTAGCCCTTGGCGGTGTCTTTGTTGTTGCGCACTTTTATCTGAAGGTTGTTGTTGAAACCCAGACTCACCGCCGCCTGCTTGCCTTGCGGTGGCGATCCTATCGGCGACCTCAGGAATGGCGATAGTACCCTTTCTGTTTGGCTGGTATCCATACGTGCCCTGTAATAGTAGTTGAACGGATCGGTAGCAAAATCAGGCCTGAATGAGATGCCGGTTGACGGGGTCAATACGTGTCTTATCCCCTTCAGGCTTCCCCTGCTGAACAGCTTCATACCATATATGCGTGTTGAAAGCGAAACACCTGCATTAAAGTCGCGCGCTGTAAAAAATCCGTCTTTCAGCGACGAGTCTACCTTGCCGGTGACATCATTGTATTCCTGATAGATCTTATTGCTGAGCCAGTACTCGTTGTAATTGGCACTGAACGACATGTTCACATACCTCAGCACCGTATAAGACGCACTAACGGGTATCGTATGCCGAACACCATTCTGAAAACTGTTCAGCGACATCTTACTCAGATCAAACGTACTGTCATACAGCGTGGTCTTATTCTGCAGATCCATAGAGTAGCTGGCAGTTATTTTATCGTACCAGTGATTGCCCACTGCCTTCTTGCTCTGAAAAGGATTGAACTGATTGACATAAAAGTTCATCGAGGGCAATGTCACATCTATCTGCTTTGTACGGGTATTCTGCTGGTGCAGTGCACTTATCGTAAGACCGAACGGACGGTTCTGCCAGTTCTTACTGTAGCTGATGTTCGACTGGTATTGGTTGTTCAATATCAGATTAGGATCAAGACTGTTATTGGAATAGAAACTGGACGTACCTGCCTGTACCGATGCGTTGAAACTCTGCCCGGGTACCGACTTGGCATCCGAACTGTGGCGCCAGTTCACCATAAAGTCTTTGGTAGTGCTGGCGTTAGGCTCAAAATCTTCGCCGGTCTTATTGAGCGCATAAGACAAACTGAATGCCCCCCTGTAATGGTACATATTGTTGTAATTGCTCGTACCCGTCACTTTGTAGCTGCCCTTGGTGTAGATGTTGGTCTGCACAAGTGCATCAACCTTATCGTTCACATAAAAATAGTAGCCACCATTCAGCAAGCCGAATCCACGCTGCTGCTCCACGCTATATGTTGGCAATACAAAACCCGACCGTTGTTTCTGGGAGGCGGGGAAGAGGCCAAACGGTAGATACAGCGGAGTGGGCACACCTTCAATATTCAGGTTGGCAGGCCCCGACACGATAACCCTGTCAGGAATTACTTTTATCTTCTTAGCCCTAATACCGAAGTGTGGCGTGTCAAGCGCACACGTGGTGTATACGCTATGCCAGCCATATATGCTCTGATCGGGATTACGTTTTATCTGTTCGCTTTTTACATACCCCTCACCATACTGAGAACTTACATTGCGCACAATGGCGCGCTTGCTCTTGAAGTTATACTGCATGGAATCGAAAGTGAATTTTTCGCTCCCCTGCTTGAACGAAGGCCTGTCGGTTCCGGTATCTTTTGCGAGATCGGTGGGTGCGGCTGTCACCATATTGGTTGCCTGCGCAAAACTCATCTGACCCGAATTCAGCTGCATCTCCTCATAGTTCACCTGCGCCTTGCCATAAAGGTAAAACAGGTCATTATCCATGTCCATCACAGCCGAATCCTTTGCAGTGGCTTTTACAACTGACGGTAGCGCATCAGATGATATTTTGATTCCAAGACGCTCTGCGAGGGTGGTCTTCTTAGTTGAGTCTGCCTGCGTCAGCGTATCCTTGCCCGCCATGCCCGGTTTGCCGTTCTTCCAACTGATGGTATCGGCAACAGCAATAGTTGTGTCCCTGGAAGAGAGCGAGTCGTTTTTTCGCCTCAGCTGGCCGGCGGCATCATTTGTTATAAAGATTATAAAAATAGTGGCCACACAGCAGGTAAAGCGATGCAATGATGAGAAATTTGGAATAAATTTACCGCTAAGGCTCATGAACGGGCAAAAATAACTATTTGACTGCGAGGTTGAATGAAATTGTATATTTAATCTTTTGTGAAACATTCTTATGCGCGCTATCGTTGTTCTGGCAATGTTGCTGGCGTTCTCGCCGGTATCAATGTTTGCCAAAGGCAAGAAGGTAAGTAAAATCGTTATTGATGCCGGTCATGGTGGTAAAGACTTCGGAGCACAGGGAGCGATCTCATACGAGAAAGACATCACTCTGGCCGTCGCCCTGAAGCTGGGCAAACTCCTCACCGACTCCATGCGCAATATGCAGGTGGTGTACACCCGAACAGAGGACGCCTACCCTTCGCTGGTAGAACGCCACGAGATCGCGAACAAATCGAACGGCGACCTTTTCATTTCCATACACGTCAACTCTACTCCCTATACCTATACACGTACCCTCAAGGGTTACAAGACGGTGAAGCGCAAAGGAAAGACAGTGAAACAACCCATATATACCTCTGTGCGTCATCACGTTACGAAGCGCAGCGGTGTTGAGACATACGTGATGGGAATACACAGGGCCGGTCAGCAGAAAGATGCTATCGGTGAATATGGCGAAAATGTGAGCGACGAACCGGGTCTCCTCAACGAAAATGACCCACAGACCGCGATCATAGTGGCTCAATACGCTCAGGCTTTTCTGGGCAAGAGTGTCGTATTGGCTTCCAAAGTGCAGGAACAATTCGCCCTCAGCGGTCGTGAAGATCTTGGAGTAAAACAGAAAGGACTTGAAGTACTGGCGGGCAGCGCAATGCCGGGAGTACTCGTTGAAATAGGATTTATCACCAATGTCGAAGAAGAGGCGTATCTGAATTCAGAGAAAGGGCAGTTTGAAGTGGCCGTGGCCATTTACCGCGCTATAAAAGGGTACAAAGACGACCTCGAAAAATAGTACAAAAAAATATTTCTAAGTTTCCATAGATAGATGGCTTTATTGAAATATATTTATGACCGTATAACGTGTCGGCAAATGGCTGAAAGGTCTTTTGCTGTCGTGTTGTAAACGGTTTTTTCTTATTTTTGAGAACGATAAAACACAATCAAAGTGATGAATTTTCCTTTCAAGACCATATTAGTTTCTGCCATAGCCACTATCGGTGTTTTTGCTACCGTTGTGTATACATCCTCTTGCAACAGAGACAAGTGCAAAACCATTACCTGCGCCAACGGTGGCGTTTGTAACGATGGAGCCTGCACCTGCCCTTCAGGCTATGAAGGAACCAACTGCGAAAAAGAAAGTCGCCTGAAATTCATTGGCAACTGGACTGTGTTTGAAAAAGGTAGTATCACTTTGGCAGCTCAGTACCCTATCAGCATCGAGCCGGGAGCAGAACCATCCGACGTAGTTATCAAGAATTTCTATAACTATTTCAAAACTCCTGTACGCGCTACAGTTGTGGGTGACTCGTTATTCATTCCAAACCAACAGTACGAAGGAAAAGTATTGCACGGCATCGCGCATATCTATTCAAATGTTACTTACGGTCAGTATGGTGGCATAACCGCATACTACCAGATCATAGACACTGCTACGCAAAAGGTGAACGACTTCGGCTACAACGCAGCCATCACCAACAGCGATCCATCGCAGTGGAATAAATAACATCTTCTGATCCAAACATATTGCAACGCCCTCAGCGAAAACTGAGGGCGTTTTTATGCCCCCTCTTGTTTTGACAATCTTACTATTCCTTTCTACTTTTGACATAAGGAATGGCAACGAAAAAGATCATAATAGCGATAGATGGGTATTCATCGTGCGGAAAGAGTACACTGGCGCGCGAACTTGCCGTGCAGCTCGGATACAATTATATCGACAGCGGTGCAATGTACCGTGCCATTACCCTCTATTTCCTGCGAAACAGTGTGGATCTTACTGACCATAACGCCGTGCAGGCAGCCATCGCCGATATCAATCTGTCCTTCGTGTTCAACGAACATCGCCAGGCATCAGATATTTATCTGAACGACGAGAATGCCGAACCCTACATACGTGACATGATCGTGTCTGAAAAGGTAAGCGAAGTGGCCGCTATCAAGGAGGTACGCACGTTCGCGGTGGCCCAGCAGCAGCGCATGGGGCACGAGAAAGGCATTGTAATGGATGGCCGCGACATAGGTACTGCAGTTTTCCCCGACGCAGAACTGAAGCTATTTATGACCGCCGACCCCGAAGTGCGGGTCATGCGCCGCTTTAAAGAACTGTACGCTACCAATCCCGCAATAACTATTGACGAGGTTCGCCACAACCTGGAACTGCGCGATTACATTGATTCAACCCGCGATGAGAGCCCCCTGCGCCGTGCCGATGACGCGGTTATAGTTGATAACAGCAACCTCACCCGTGCCGAGCAGCTCACCATTGTGCTTGAAATGGTGAAAGACCGTACTAAGTAATTATCACTCTTCCTTATTGGATATGCTTCCCCCGTTTCCGGGTTGGTCTGCACTTGCCTGCAACTTAAGGATCCGGACACAAAATAAAAACGCGGTCACTTTTCAGCGACCGCGTTTTACTATTTCATTTGATGCAGCTTACTCAACATTCAGCCTCATCACAGCACGCCTGTTCTCAGCCATGCCTTCTGCTGTTTTGTTGCTTGCTACAGGGTCTTTTTCACCGTGAGCCATCACTTTGATACGCTTGCCGTCAGCACCCATGCCAATCAGCTGTTTCTTAACTGAAAGCGCACGACGCAGAGACAACTTCATGTTGTACTGGTTAGTACCCCTCGCATCAGCGTGACCATGGATGATGATGATCGCGTTAGGATCGTCTTTCAGCGTCTTGATAGCTGTTTCCAGTACCGGCTTAGAAGTTTCCTGAACTACAGTCTTGTTTGTTTCAAACAGGATCGGTGTAGAAAGCGGGATCTCAACTACCGGAGGAGGAGGCAGCGGGCAACCGTTGTTGCTTGCAGGACCTGCTACCTCAGGGCACTGATCTTCGTTATCAGGTATACCATCGCTGTCAGTATCAGGACATCCTTTGTACTGAGCCAGACCCGGTTTATCAGGGCAGAGGTCGTTCTTATCCGCTATACCGTCACCATCCCTGTCAGGACAGCCTTTCAGACTTGCAGGACCTGCCTGGTAAGGACACTCATCATCTTTGTCAGGAATTCCGTCGCCATCGCTGTCAGGACAACCGTTGAACTTAGCAATACCCGGAATGGTACGACAAGAGTCTTCAGAATCCTGGATACCATCTTTATCGGTATCAGGACATCCCTGGAACTGCTCCAGACCCCAAACTTCAGGACACTTGTCCTTTTTGTCCGGAATTCCGTCCTCATCCGTATCCCTGAGTTTGCCGAACAGGAAGCGAACACCCACATTACCACCAAAAGATGATACGTTGCTTGATGATACATTGTTCAGGCTTGAACTATACTCCATCTTGGTGTTCATGAAGGTATAGTTAGCTACATTGTTGTTCTTGAAAGATTGGTACATGTAGTATGCACCAAAGTTCAGCGCAACGTGGTCTGAGAGGTACCAGCTGAGCTGTGGCCTCAAAAGGAAACCTACAGATCCTGTGGTATAAGATACAGTGCTCTTATCAACAGCAGGTGTCTGACCAAGTCCTACGTTGTAGCCTGCTGCTTTCTGCTTCTGGAACTCTGCATTCAGATCTACGTTCGGATTATAATTCAGCATTGCTGCCCTGGTGATCAACTCAGAATTAGATCCCGGAACAGGAGACGCATCATAGGTATAAGGCGATCCGTCACCACCCGATGTAAGGCTGTACTTATAAATAGCCTCGTAATCAAAGTTGCCGTTGTTCTGAGACACGTTCTTCATCTGCATGTTGAACATTGGTCCCGCATCAGCCGTGAAACCGAACGCCTTCGAGAACCTGTATTTATACTTCAGCATCAACGGAATGTTGATGTTAGTTGATTTTGTCCACTCGGCCATATTGTTACCGGTGATGTGCTGGCGGAAGATAGCACCGGCAGCATCAGTGGCCTGATATTCAACATGATACTTGTCCAGATTCAGGTTGCCTGTCTGAGACAGGTACATAAAACCTGCACCAACACCCCAATGGCAACCGGGACCAAAGAAGTAACCAAGCTGTGCATCGAAACCAAGAGAACTTCCCTTGTCGAATGACAACTTGCCAATGTTGGTGTTCTGGCTGATAGCGTTCAGGTAGCCTGAAGTTGAAGTTCCTGTTGTCAGGTCTTGCTTCATGCCGCCGCCCAGCAAATTGAGGTCTATCACCCACCTCGAAAGATCGGGGTCACGGGTGTAGTTGTATTTTTTTGTAGCAGGAGCCGGAGCTGTCTTAGCTTCCTGCGCCAGAGCCGGCATCATCGCCGATGCGGCCAGTATAGAAAAGATTACTTTTTTCATCTAATGTAGTTTAATAAGTTGAGCGGTTAGTTTTTCACAAATTTTGCGGTTCCTATCCTTACGCCATCCTGATAACACTCTACCATGTAGAAGCCTGCAGGCAGTTCAGCAACGTTGAACGTAGCTTTGTTATTATCAGTGTTTACCTTATTCAATACTTGTCCCAGCATGTTCACCAGTTCCACGCGCACCTCACCTTTGGTTACTGTAGTCAATTCTACATTCACCTGGTCAGCGGCAGGGTTAGGGAACAGCTTCATACCTGCAACCTCTTCTTCAATATACGCTTCTACCTTAGGCGTATTGTCATTAGGCTTGTTGAAGTATGCCTTGATAGTGCAGTCACCGTTGTTGGTCATTACCCAGTAGTTACGCTGTGTCCATTTTGGAGCCGCGTCGAAGTAGCTTTGGTTAACTTCTCCCTTCAGTGCTACCGAATCCAGCGTTGCCGCGTCATCGTAACCCCACTGGTATGTCTTAACGTTGTTCTGCAGGCAGATGAACTTGCCACGTGTATAGATCACAACTGGCATAGTATTAACTGTTGAGCCGACAGCTACAGAGTAAGTTGCAACACCCACACAACCGGTTGAAGCGTATGCTGCTGACAGTGTAACCACTGCGTTACCCGGTGTGTTGAAGTTTACAAGACTGTATTGGTTGCCGGTACCTGTTGCGTATACCTCAGCGTTTGTTGCGCTCCATGAGTATGTAACGCCTGTTGGCGCAGGAACTGATGCACCGAAGTTCTGGTACATAGCACCGTTACACAGTGAAGAACCAGGCATTGTAGAGATCACAGGTGCTTCAGCAGAAGGGCGAACCTTAACTGTAACGGTCTGTGACTTAGAGCAGCTTGCGCCTACCGTGATCGTATACACATATGCTACGTTGATGGTAGCAGCAGTACCGTTCACAAGTGTTTCGTTTACATTACCAGTACCGTTACCAACATTTGGTGTGATGTTTCCAACCGCTGCACGAGCCCACGCATATGTTACAGGAACTGTAAGATCTGTTGTTGGCTCATATACAAACGGAGCACCTGAACATGCACTGTCGGTAAGTGATGAAGACATTTTCGGAGTTGGATGTACTACTACCGGTACATTGTACTGATTAGTACAGCCGTTAGCATTCAGAGTGAACCCATATACAACCGCCAGATTGCCGTTGGTGTTGTTCTTCAGCAGCTCGCTTATGTTGCCTGTAGCATTCGTTACAGGAACTGAACCGATACCTGCAACAAACGGACGAGACCATGTGTAAGTATAGCCCGGTGTGAAGCTGGCTGGTGTGAAGTTGAAAACAGTGCTGTCACAAATAGGAGCAGGCATTGTGTTGCTCAGCCTTGGCCTTGGATTCACGGTAACAAGCACGTTCTCAGCGTTGCCGCAGCCATTCACACTGGTTGTGTACACATAAGTTACCACAACAGGAAGCGGAGTAGCATTCCTCAGGCGCTCAGCCGGGTTGCCTGTTCCGGTAGCTGCAGGATTAGTGATACCTGTAACGGTAGCACGAGACCATGCGAAAGTAGCACCGGGCGTAAGGCTGTTAGGCGTATAGTTAAACGTAGTACTGTCGCAAATAGCGGCAGGAGTGAGTGTAGTGCTCAGTGAAGGAGTCGGATTCACTGTAAGCAGTACGTTCTGGAAATTTGTACATCCGTTTGCAGAAAGCGAGAAGATGTATGGAACCACTATTGGTGCCAACGTGATGTTGTCGTGAGTTTCAGCGATCGTATCTGTACCTGTCGCATACGCGCTGGTGATACCTGATACAGGATTGCGCTCCCATGTGATCGTAGTACCCGCTGTACCTGTTTTCGCTTTGTAATTGAACGAAGCATTGTCACAAATATTTCCTGTGAGGCTGCTGGTAAGCACCGGCATCGGGTTAACTACTACAGAAAGGTTCTCAGTGTATTTACAGCCGTTAATGTTCATTGTGTCAACATAAACAACTGTGATCGGAGCAACTGTTGTGTTGGTCAGCACTTCGTTGATAAGGCCTGCACCGCTTGCAGCACCCGGAGTGATACCGGTAACTGCTGCCCTGCTCCATGAATGAACCAGACCCGGAGTAAGGCTGGTCTGAGTGAATGTAACCGCGTTACCGGAACATGAAGAACCTACAAGTGGTGTAGGGAACAATGACGGTGTCGGGTTAACCGAAACAGTAAGGAACTGATTGTTCACACAACCATTAGCAGTAAGGGTATATGTGTATGTAACAGGAACAACAAAAGTACCTGTGTTGTCAAATGTCTCGCTGATGCTTGCAACACCGGTGGCAGGAGCTGCAGTTATGTCGCCTGTAAGTGCAGGACGGCTCCAGGCAAATGTTGTACCTGATACAGGGCTGGTTGCCGTGTAAGCAAACAGAGAATTATCACACACAAAACCTGCAGAAGAACCGCCAGTAAGCGTTGGGGTTGGCTTCACTGTGTATGTAAAAGTATCAGGCGTACCAAAACATCCGTTAAGTTCCGGAGTTACGATGATCTCTGCTACCTGGTTTACAGCCGAAGCGTTGAACGCCGTGAATGCAGGAATATCTCCTGTGCCGCTTGATGGAATACCAACTGATGTCAAACTGTTTGTCCAGTTGTAGTTGGTTCCTGAATGTGAACCAGTGAAGGCAACAGTATTTGTGTTTGTACCATTACAAACAGGAGATTGATCAGCTGTAGGATCAACTGTAGGAATAGCTTTTACTTCCACACTTACCGGCTGAACATAGCTACATGTACCATCGTTGATAGTAAGGAAGCCATTGTATACAGCAGGTGCCGCACCCGCAGGAACTGTTACAGGGAATGCAGATGAGGTAGGGAATGCAGTTGTTGTTACATCTGTAAATCCTGCACCTTCAGCTGTTGGATCCCAGTCAATTGAATAAGTATATGCAGTAGGGACATCAAAAGAAATCTTAGCGAAACCTGCTGATACGTTATATGCAGGGGTATGTACCACAGAAGTAGCGAGGATAGCGTCTGCATAAGACGATCCGCCGCCGCCGCCCGACCAAACTCCGCCGCCGCCGCCGAAGTAGCCGCCACCGCCGCCACCGGAAACGCCATTTATACTACCTGCTCCGCCTTGACCGAGTTGCCCATCTTCACCATTTGCAAAACCTGTGAAAGCTGCACCTGTTCCGCCAGCGATAGAGCTGCCGCCTGTTGCTTTAGATCCTTCAGCATTGAATTCACCATCGCCGGCTGTAGTACCGCCGCCGAAGCCACCCAATACAGACATATTAATACCATCATGGCCGCTACCTGCACCACCGCCTGCTACTGCAACGCGCTGAACTAGAAGACTACCGTTCAAACGGATATCGGTAGCACCACCACCCGAGCCACCAAAGCCCCAGCTGTTACCACCACCATTGAAACCACCGATAGCGCCGAACAAAGAACCTGCATTACCTGCACCACCTACGTTCACTGTAAGAATATCACCAGCAGTCACCGCGAGCGTACCCTGCAACCTGCCTCCGCGACCCGGATTAGGTGCGATGCCCGAATCGACACCTCCTACACCACCTGCTAGGTCAAAATGAACGCTGGTTACGCCCTGTGGCACTGTGTATGTTGTCGGAGCACCGGTATAGTTATGAGAAGTGAGCGTAGAGAAGTTGAAACCGGTAGAGGTAACTCCCTGACAAACCGCAGGATGCGCCGCAACCGATATAGATGGCATTGAATACATTTTAACCGTGATGCCGGTGGCCGGACTATCAATGATACCGTTCACATCTGCGTATATACAGTTGTAAACACCCGCTGCATCTGCCGCATAAGTTGCACTGTTTGCCCCTATGATGGGTGCACCATTATAATACCACTGGTATCCGCCTGTTCCACCTGTAACTTCCAGCGTTACCGTAGCACCCGGACAAATTGTGGTAGGACCCCATGGGTCGATCAGGCTTGAGTGTGTTTCCTTAACAAGACCACGCAGATCATCGGGCGTAGACATCAGTGTCGATCCGATAGAACCCGTAGCACCACTAATAGTCCAGTTACGCAGACTGCTGGATATGTTACTTACCAACATTATACCATCTCCTTCATAAAGAGCGCCGAACGTTTCGCCACCCGGAGCACCGGTGTAGGTCAATGGCTCTATGGCATCGAGTCCCGTTGTATCGAAACGCTCCCATATAACCGTTCCGTTTCCGGACCAGTGGTAGAACTTATGATCGTCATAATTGTAAGCGATAACCTCACCATCGGCACCATTACCCAAAGTGCGGAATAGAGTCTTTGTCGCATCCGACTTGTTAATACGGTACATGGTCTCCGGAACAGTCGCTCCGTCACCTGTAACACCAAACAAAGATCCGTTTGCATTAAATGCCAACGTAGAGAAGTTGTCACCAAGGTTGCCTACCTGTGTGCAGATTCCCGTTTGTATGTTGATCGTTGCCAGTACCCTGCCTGAAACTCCCGACAACTTGAGTATCGCATATTCCTGATTAGTAGTTGGATCGGTAGCAATTCCATTGATACCGGTAATGGTGAACCCTGACAACGATGGTGCCAGTCGCTTCACGATCTGCCCGCCTGGCAATGTGAATGTCCACAGGGAGTCCTGAAAAGGAGACGTGCCGGCATACACCGTAGAGCTACGGGTAGCCGCCTGAGCGTGTGCACTATTTGCAGAAAACATAGTGAGCAGCATGCAAAACAGACCTGAGACAAGCATAGTGCGCTTGATCGCACCTAACCTGCCAGCCGCTGTCTTTTTGCTGTAACCTAGCGTCGGGTAAAGATTCATTTGTTCCATAAGCAGAATGATATAACTGTGATTTTGTGATTTTACTCTATAAATCAGGGGCAAAGATAGTATCAAATCTTCATAAACACTGTTTTTCTCGTCGCGGATTTGCCTTTTTGCGCTATAACCGACAGACTTTACACGAAAATTACACGACCCACCACCTTTACCGAACGCCACACCTGCTTATCAACAAACACTTAAACAAATCATGTTATTTTATTTGACATTGCCCCTGTATTTATCATTAAAATTACCCTAATACATGCAATTCCATGCAAATATTTATTGATTTTAGTATTTATGTTATGACCAACGTCACCGATACTACTAATATTAGTCAGCGACTACTGCATGTTCATCTTTGTTATGCACTTTTGTTAAATATAGTTTCCCCACATCGGTCATACAATAAAATGTATCGGAAGTTGTTACTTTTGGCAGATACAGCAATTGATATTACTAAATGGCATTCTGGAAAAAGAAAGAAGCGACTCCCGGCGATCCTAACGTCCCGAAAAAGAAAAAATCTGTTGCGAGAGAATGGCTCGACGCAGGTTTATTTGCCGTTGTCGCGGCAACTATCATCCGTACATTCTTCTTTGAAGCCTACACGATACCCACAGGTTCAATGGAAGGAACTATGCTTGTAAACGACTATCTTTTCGTGAGCAAGCTGGCTTATGGCCCCCGTGTGCCCATGACGCCTGTAGCACTACCGCTGGTGCACAATACCATGCCTTTCATAGGCGGGAAGTCTTACACCGAGGCGGTTTCATGGAAATACCGCCGCATTCCGGGATTCGGAAGTGTGAAGCGCAACGATGTGGTGGTCTTCAACTTCCCGTCCGGCGACACAGTGATCACAGAATATCCTGATCAGGACTACTATACCTATGTCCGCGCAATGGGCCACGATGAGGTGCATAGCCGCTTTCACGTCATCACGCGTCCGGTAGATAAAAAAGAAAATTACATCAAGCGTTGCGTTGCTGTTCCCGGAGACATTCTGGAGATCAGGAACGGCATAACCTATATCAACGGGTCACAGGGGCAGATATTCCCGCACTCTAAGATCACTCATCTGGTAACTACCAATGGTGCCGCTCCCGTTGTTGACGACAATATTGAATACGCCGACCGCATAGATGGTGCGCACTACAAGTACAACCTGGAGAATTGCCAGGTAGCTCAGGTTCAGAAAGCCACAAACGTCGTGTCCGTTGTTCCGTACATAGAGCTGGCGCCCGGTGTAGCTCCGGAACAACCTTTTGAGTGGGTTTTCCCTCACGATACAGCCAACTTCAAGTGGAATCGTGACAACTACGGTCCGCTCACAATTCCCAGAGCCGGTGCCACAGTATCCGTTACCCCGCAGAACATAGCAATTTACCGCCGAATCATCCGCAATTTCGAAGGCAACACCCTTGACGAGAAAGACGGAAAGATATTTATTAACGGAAAAGAAGCGAATTCGTACACATTCAAAATGAACTATTATTGGATGATGGGCGACAATCGCCATAACTCACTCGATTCGCGCTACTGGGGCTTTGTCCCCGAAGACCATGTGGTGGGTAAGGCATGGTTTGTATGGCTCAGTTATGGCGAACACGGCATTCGCTGGAAACGCCTGTTGCATGGTATCCATTCACTGGAGCAATAGTGTTCAGAATAGAAATTCATACAATCAAAGGGCATTGCAGATCACTGCAATGCCCTTTTTTACTTCTATCAAACGATACCAGGCCGAACCAACGAGGCGTATGACGTCAGGGAAACAGAAGTTGATGTAGCACTCGAAACCATTGCCGAATGCAACGTTACAATCTTTCCGAACACGCATTACCGCAGCGCGGACATACCAAACTGTGCGGACTTAGCTGTTTTACCACTTGAGCATGAATGCAAAAAAAGAAGCGACACGGTAGGTGTCGCTTCCAATTGAATGTATTAATTAAGTAAGTTGCCGATGCGATATTTCAGTTAAAAGCCAGGACACTTGGTTTTAGTGTATGGCTTAGGGTTACCAAAGGCACGGAAGTAAACCGTAACGGTAATGTTGCCCCACCAATACCAGTCATTTGCCTTGCTGTCACCACGCTGATATCCATAGTTAGGGTTGTTTCCGTCCCACTCAGCTTTGGCATTACCGCGGAAAGACATTGCACGAGCCAGTTTACCTTTGTACGCCTCAAGCGTGTCCATATTTACATAAGACTTGCTCACATCGTCCAGATAGTCTGTATTCGTGTAGCGCAGACCGATCTCAGGAGTGATAACCAGCGTCTTTCCGATCAGGAATTTCACACCACCACCAAACGGAAATGACATATTCACAAGGCTGTATTGTTTCCTGTCGGGATACATAGGTAAACCCTGACCTTCTGTGCTCAGCGGGCGCAAAAAGTGCTTATTGCCCGAAATGTCTTCAGCAAACGGATTGAAATAGAACACGCCGATACCACCAAAAATGTATGGAGACACCCTACGATGCAGCACGTCTACGGGCAGCAGATTCAACTCCAATGCACCATGAAACTCAAAAATGTTGGACGTAAAACTGAGGTTCCTGCGCTGGTTGATAGGAATACGACCATTACTATCGGCGGCAGTGACCTGTGTATATGCAACCCCGGCCCTGAAACCCACTCGTGGCGTAGCAAAGAACTTATACATAATGGTCGACATAGGCCTATATCCGTCAGACGCAAAGAACTTGGGTTGCAGATCGCCGTAATAATTAGCCAGGCCAAGACCCAAACCAATTTCATGGTGCGTTTCCTGCGCCGAAAGGCACATAGGAAGCAACAAAACCAATGAGAGTATTAATCGTTTCAATGCTGAAAATTTTATTATATAGCTCGGAAAGATAAAAACAAATATCCGAATAATAAAACAATGAAACAACATTAATTGAAGCATTAAGAAAAAGACTTGACTATACAACCCGTCACCAATTGCGTGAATGTATGGGGTCTGCCTCCCGTATAGTAAAATGCAATAAAGCAAATAACATATATCTCCTTCAGTTGGTGACTCTCGTCAGCAAGTACCGGGATTTGCTTTTAAAAATTTATCTTTGCGCTTCTTTTTAAATACGTTTTCTCCACTTTTATCCATAACAACATTTTATGAACTTGTTTTCAAAACAGAGCGCTGAATTCATTGGACGCCACATCGGGCCCAATGAACATGACACGAAAGAAATGCTCAAGACCATTGGCGTTGCCGGTCTCGATGAACTTGTTGGCCGCACCGTGCCTCAGGGTATCCGTATGGATCACGACCTGCGCATACCGGGTGGCATCAGTGAGGCAGAGTACCTGACCCAGCTGAAAGAGATCGCATCTAAAAACAAGGTTTGCAAAAACTACATCGGCCAGGGTTACTACGATACCCATACACCGAGCGTCATTCTGCGCAATATTTTCGAAAACCCGGGATGGTACACTCAGTACACTCCCTATCAGGCCGAGATCAGCCAGGGTCGTCTGGAAAGTCTCATCAACTATCAGACTGTTGTCAGCGACCTCACTGCACTGCCTATAACCAACGCCTCCCTGCTTGACGAAGCAACTGCTGCTGCTGAAGCCATGAACATGTTCTTCCACACTGCCAACAAAGACGCTCAGAACCCCGATCGTCCAAAGTTCTTTGTGGACGCTGACGTGTTCCCGCAGACATTGGATGTTGTGATCACCCGCGCTACTCCACTTGGCATTCAGGTGGTAACCGGAGACTACCGCAACACCACAATAGACAATACATACTTCGGCGCATTGCTGCAATACCCCAACGATAAAGGAAGTGTTGAAGACTACCGCAACTTCATTGAATCGACGCACAGCGCAGGCGCATTCGTAGTTATGGCTACCGATCTGCTCGCGCTCACGCTCCTTACCCCTCCGGGCGAACTGGGTGCTGACGCTGCTATCGGCTCTGCTCAACGTTTTGGTGTACCAATGGGCTTTGGTGGTCCACACGCGGCATTCTTCGCTGTGAAGGACGACTTCAAACGCCAGATCCCGGGCCGTATCATCGGTATCAGTATTGATGCCGCCAACAACCGTGCACTCCGCATGGCACTCGGGACTCGTGAGCAGCACATCAAAAGGGAAAAAGCAACTTCAAACATCTGTACCGCACAAGCACTGCTGGCAAACATGGCTGCTATGTATGCTGTTTATCACGGACCCGATGGACTGAAGGACATTGCAAAGCGCGTTGCGTTGCTGGCTCAAGTGCTGGGAGATTCACTCACTGCTGCCGGTCTGAAACTGCACAGCAATAGCTTCTTCGATACAGTAGTAGTAACCGTTGCCGACAGCAACGCAGTGCGTGCCGCTGCCGAAGCAAAGAACATCAACTTCCGCTACCTCGGCAACAACCGCATAGGTATCTCTCTCGATGAAACCACTACATCAACCGATGTACTGGACATCATTTCAGTGGTGCTGGGCAGCGAAGAACCTGTGTCTTTCTCTATCGACGAGCAGACATCACTCTCACACATCCCTACATCACTTACCCGCACCAGTGCGTTCCTCACACATCAGGTGTTTAATACCCACCACAGTGAGTCGCAGATGATGCGCTACATCAAGATGCTGGAAAACAAAGACCTTAGTCTCAACACCAGCATGATCTCTCTGGGTAGCTGCACCATGAAGCTGAACGCTGCAACAGAAATGATGCCGCTCAGCTGGCCTGAATGGAGTAAAATGCATCCGTTTGCGCCTATCGCACAGGCAGGCGGATACACGCAGATCGTGAAAGAACTTTCTGCATACCTCTGCGAGATCACTGCATTCGACGCCTGCAGCCTGCAGCCAAACAGTGGCGCTCAGGGCGAATACGCCGGTCTGCTCGCCATCCGCGGCTACCACGAAAGCCGTGGCGACAAACACCGCAATGTCATCCTCATACCTATCTCTGCACACGGCACCAACCCTGCCAGTGCGGTAATGGTTGGCTACAAAGTAGTTGTGGTAAAAGCATTGGAGAACGGATACATTGACGTAGAAGACCTGAAACAAAAAGCTGCTCAGTATGCCGACAACCTCGCCGGCATCATGATCACTTATCCTTCCACCTATGGTGTGTACGAAGAAACGGTAAAAGAGATCACTGATATCGTTCACCAATATGGCGGACAAGTATACATGGATGGCGCGAACATGAACGCCCAGGTAGGCCTCACGGCTCCGGGTCTCATTGGTGCCGACGTATGTCACCTCAACCTGCACAAGACTTTCGCTATCCCTCACGGTGGTGGCGGACCGGGCATGGGCCCTATCTGCGTGAAAGCGCACCTGGCGCCACACCTGCCGGGTCACGTATTTGGTGCAGACAGCTCTGTTAAACACGCTAACGCGGTTTCTGCTGCACCTTACGGTTCAGCAAGCATCCTGCTCATCTCTTATGCATATATCCGCATGCTGGGTAGCGCAGGTGTGCGCAAGGCTACTGAATTCGCTATCCTGAACGCCAACTACATGCGTGCACGTCTGCAGAACGATTTCTCCATCCTCTACACCGGAACAGGCGGCACATGCGCGCACGAGTTCATCGTGGACCTGCGTCCTTTCAAGAAGACTGCAGAGATAGAAGCAGAAGATGTGGCAAAACGCCTCATTGACTATGGCTTCCACGCGCCTACTATGAGTTTCCCTGTTGCAGGCACTATCATGATAGAACCAACAGAGAGCGAAGACAAGGCTGAACTGGATCGCTTCTGCGACGCACTTCTCGGCATCCGTGCAGAGATCCGCGCTATTGAGGAAGGCAAAATGGATAAACACGACAACCCGCTGAAAAACGCGCCGCATACTCAGTTTGCCATCACTGCCGACGAATGGAACCACAGCTACAGCCGCCAGGTGGCCGCATACCCGCTGCCATACGTTAAGAACAATAAGTTCTGGCCTAGCGTAGCCCGCGTGAACAACACCTACGGTGACCGTAACCTCGTTTGCACTTGCGAACCAACCGAGTCTTACGCTTAATATTGTTATTGAAACTTTTGACGAATGGGCTCTGCATTATGCAGGGCCCATTTCATTTTCCGTTAGCCGTACCTTTACGTCAAATTATACCCCATGCAACTCGTTTCCCGCCGAAAGTTCTCCTTCTATATCGGCATATTCTTTGTCGTCCTGTTCTACTGGGGTTACGGCTCCATCATATTCGCCGTTTCACTCGATGAAGGCACCAATTACCTCATGCTGGCGCTGGCATTGTTTTTCTACTTTATGGGAGGCTACACTCTGCGTTTCTACTTCACACACACACCAATAGTCCGCTTTAGCGACGAAGGGATAACTGTACGCGGGCGCACCTATGGCTGGTCACGCGTGCACAATGTGGCACTCACGGGCAAACAACCGTTCCGCTACGCCCGCATGCGGCACGAAATGGACGCCATGACTGTCCGTTTTGACGATGGCACCAGTCTCTTCATTTTCGATAAGATGTACAGAAACACTACTGCCATGCGCAACCTGCTGCATCACCGCATCAACGACCGCACAATAGCCGAAGAACCCAAGCCCGAACCATCTGCAAACGAACCGGTCATAAGCCCCACAGCTCAGAAGCGTATGATGCGCAGAATTACTCTGTACGGCATCGCATACTCATTGAGCATAATGGCACTTGTGTTTTTATACAGCTTTCTGCAGGTTCCTGAAACGGTAACGATTCTTCTTAAGATCGCATTCGTCCTGGCAACTTTCGGCGGCGCCATCTACTTCAGGAAATTCATCACTAAGTTGATACACAGGGCAGAAGAAGAGACCCGAAACGGCATGTAATGGTTATTTAGACGAAGCTACCGCAATGATCTCTGATGCTGCGTTCTCTGATGCCGGCCTGCTGCCCAGTTTGTGCCACAACTCCCTGTAATCAGCCAGCACCGAATCTCTTTCGGCACCGTTGTTCAATAATTTCTTCAGTTCACGTTCCAGATTGTCGGGCGTAAGTTCATCCTGTATCAGCTCCGTCACCACCGGCTTGTCCATGATCAGATTTACCAGCGATATGTACTTCACACTCACCAGCTTTGTTGCCAGCCAGAATGATATCGCATTACCCTTGTAGCATACCACCTGCGGCACACCAAAGAGCGCAGTCTCCAGGGTAGCAGTGCCACTGGTTATCAGCCCCGCCTCAGCTTGTTTCAGCAGATCATAGGTTTTGCCCTTCACCAGCAGCACATCCTTGTTACCAATGATCTCCCGATATAATTCATCCGGCTGAGAAGGCGCTTGTGCCACCGCGAAACGGTACTGCGGAAACCTTTCGGTCATCTCCAGCATTATGGGCAGTTTCACCTTTATCTCCTGCGCACGGCTTCCGGGCAGCAATGCGATGATGGGCTTATCCTGCGGCAATGGTGCCGGTGCTGTAGCTTTCTCCTGCTCCACCACTTCTATCAGCGGATGCCCCACGTAAGTGACAGGAAAATCCCACTTCCTGTAAAAATCCTGCTCAAACGGCAATATCACCAGCATGCGGTCCACGTCCCGCTTTATCTGCTTCACCCTACCTTCCTTCCATGCCCACACCTGCGGAGATATGTAATACACGACCTTTATGCCCTGTTGCTTCGCCCACTCGGCTATGCGCAAATTGAACCCGGGATAGTCGATAAGCACCAGTACATCGGGGCGGTAGGCTGTAATGTCTTTCTTACAAAACGAGATATTGCCCATTATCGTGCGCAGATGCGCAAGCACCTCCACAAAACCCATAAATGCAAGGTCACGGTAATGTTTCACCAAAGTAGCGCCCACAGCTTCCATTTTATCACCACCCCAGCAACGCACATCAGCATGTGCATCCTGCCGGTGAATGGCCTTCACCAGGTTGCTGCCATGCAGGTCTCCGCTGGCCTCTCCGGCTATAATGTAGTAACGCATGTTACCAGACAAACATGATTAGTACCACAACAAATGCGTACAGCATAGTGGCTATCACTATACCCTTCATCGTCTGGTCGTATCGCTTGTTATTGCAGTAGACGAAAGGTATGAGATTTGCCAACAGACTAAGTGTCAGTATCTTAGGTGCCATGCGGTGGTCGTGGGCAATAACACCCAGCACCGTTCCAAGGTCGCGACCCTTGAACCACAAAAGATACACCACCAGAAAACCCAACAAAGGCATCAGCATACCAATGATAAAACCAACTATAGGAACATCCCTACGCATATTATGTCACAATTACGTCTGCAATATACGAACCAAGGCCCCATTATTAGTGTTAAACAACCAATTGAATTATCTTTGCAACCGCACTCAACTAGTAGTTCATGAATTTCAAACTGACTAATATTCCTGAGAGAACCGTCATTCCCCGCACTTACGGTCTCACCATGGTGATGGACAAAGGCATGGGGCTGGATGGCGTTAAAGACTTCCTCTCTGTTGCCGCACCCTATGTAGATATCGTAAAACTTGGCTTTGGCACAAGTGTCGTTACAGCCAATCTCAGGGAAAAGATCAAGATCTACCACGATCTGAACATACCTGTTTACTTCGGTGGCACCCTATTTGAAGCATTCCTAGTTCGCAACCAGATCGATGACTATATAGCGGCTGTAAAAGACCTCGGCGTTACCCATGTCGAAGTGTCTGACGGTTCGATAACTATTCCGCACATCGAAAAGTGCGGCTACATCGAGAAAATGGCGAAACATTTTACCGTATTCTCTGAAGTGGGTTCAAAAGACGCTACACACATCATGCCACCTTATAAATGGATAGAGCTGATGAAAGCTGAACTGGAATCCGGTTCTACCTATGTGATCGCCGAAGCCCGCGAAGCCGGCAATGTGGGTATCTATCGCGGCTCAGGAGAGGTGCGCGAAGGACTGGTACAGGAGATCCTCACACAGATCCCTTATGAGAAGATCATATGGGAAGCACCGCAGAAAGCACAGCAGGTTTACTTCCTCGAACTGCTCGGGGTGAACGTGAATCTCGGCAACCTTGCGCCTGCAGAAGTTATTCCGCTGGAATCGATGCGCATCGGCCTCCGTGGCGATACTTTCCACCTCTACCTTGGTAAAGATGGTAAAGCAACACCGGTTACAGAATAACAATAAATACTTAATTAGCACATCAACAAAAGGCACGCAGACAACTGTGTGCCTTTTGTTTTGTAATTTTATAAAATGGAAGTTCGCGAACCAGCGCTTGCGTTTGGTAAACAAAAACTTACGGTAACAGAATACCTTGATCTGGAGCGTTCATCAGCTGAAAAGCATGAATTCTACAGGGGTGAGGTATTCGCAATGTCTGGTGCGAAAATGCCTCACAACCATGTCGTATCAAATGTACATTCAGCATTGGGAGCCTTGCTGAAAGGAACCGGATGCAAACCATTCGGCAGTGATACGCGCATCCATGTACCCGCTAATACCCTATTCACCTATCCGGACATCACCATCATTTGTGGCAAAGAAGAAACACTCAACAACGATGAGTTTAATGTTCTGAACCCTTCCGTAATAATCGAGGTGCTGTCAGGATCTACAAAAAACTACGACCGTGGCGAAAAATTCATGCTATACCGTGAAATCCCCTCACTGCGTGAATATATATTGATAGATTCTGAATCAATACACATAGAATCGTATCACATCAACACAAACGGCAAGTGGGAACTTACTGAGATCCGCAATGTGTCCGACACACTACAGTTCCATGCTGTTCCCGCTGCTATCGCTGTGGCAGATGTGTATAAGGACGTAGTAATTGACTGACCTTACTCTTCATCCATATCCACCTCATCAATGGGTGTTATCAGCTCATAGCGTTTTGCAAAGTTGCACCAGTGACACTTTTCATCACCACAGCCCTTGTTGTATTCATGATTCATGATACGGCTGTAAGCATCTTTCAATTGCGATAACACGGTCTGTTCGTCTGCCGCAAAGATGGGTACTACAGGTGTCTTGTACGTTCCGTTCTTGGTCTTCTGCACATATTCAAACCTGCCTGTCTTCACATGCCAGTTACGATCTTCCCACCGCTCAAGCAATAATTTGTAAAACACCATCTGCCGCCAGTAATCGCCCCCCAACGGGTCCTTTTCGTTAGGCTGCGAAATGTTTGCAGCTATCGACTTGTCGGGGTTTCCCGTCTTGTAGTCTACCACATTGCATCCATCGGCACCTATTTCTATAAGGTCTATCTTTCCTGTCACGGGCACACCATCCAGATAATACCTGGGCACCTTCAGTTCCACTTCCACATTACCGCTCATACTACCCACCTTATAGTCATAAAAATCCGATAGTTCTTCCTCTCCTTGCTCCATGCGACGCTCAAACTGTACACCGGTGAAGCACGATGATTGTCGGTACATATCCGACTTGAATGCTGCCAGCACAGCTTCTTTGGCCGGCGGTGCCCCGGTGGCCTTCATATCCAGATACATTCGCTCCAGCGCATAGTGCACGGCATTTCCGTACGCGAGCGCATCACGCTTCTGCATCGGCACCTTCAATATCGACTCGTAATAGAACGTGAGCGGGCACCTCAGATATTTTGTGAGCTGCGTAGCACTCATATTCAGTTGCTGCAACATCCTGTCTATCGCAACTGCATTCGCAGTCTGTATCCTCACTTCCTGCACCGGCTCCAATGACAACCGCAGGTGCGCTTCCAGTTCCTGCACCGTCACCCGCACCTGTATCTTCTTTTCCTCAGCACAGATCTCATCCACGAACATCGACGACTTTATTCCTTTCCCCGCTTTATCATTCACGGCATAAGACACGTACAAATGTTTGCGCGCTCTCGTTAGCGCAACATAAAACAATCTGCGGGACACTTCCTCCTTGTATGTCTTATCCTTGTCTTCTTCAGTCGCGGTGAGTGTGTCGGGCAATTTAAAGTCCGACCCTCCACCGTTCTTTTTTTCCCAAAATCCATCAGTACATCCTATGAGGAACACATGCTCAAATTCATTTCCTTTAGACGAGTGCGCGGTATAGAAGTAAACACCCTGATCGTTCTGTATCACCCGCTGCAGGCTCAGTGCTATCCCCTCCTTATACATTCGCTCTGTCATCTGCACATACTCCATTGGCTTCATGCGTGGCGTGCGGGCGTGGCTATCCTTCACATGTTCAAAGAAGGTGTACAATACCTGCAAGATCCATACATGGTCTGTGGTTTTGATCAAATGAGCCACCACACCGCTTTCGTGCACTATTTTCTCTATCAGCAATGGCAACGGAAGTGCCAGTTGTTGTCTTTCCCATTCGTCCAGACAACGCCCCAGCCGGTGCATAGCCGGCGCTGTCTTCAGGTCCAGAGACTCTATCAGCAACGGATTCGACAACACCATCCTCCATTTCAAAATGCCGGTCTCCTTCCTGCTTTGCTGCATATGCAGTGCCAGCTTGGCTATATCATTAGCCGCTATCCCGAAGTAGGGGGCATGCATCAGCTCAAATAACAGCTCTTCGCCATCATAAGTGCGCTTACGTTCAGCATCCAGATAACGCAATACATTCAGCAGCTGAATGATCAAAGGTTCATCCAGTATGTTCACTGCCTTTTTCACATTGTAGGGTATGCCCTTGCGCTCCAATATGCCAATGATACCATCGGCCTGCTTGTGCTGCGAGTAGAGCACTGCTATCTCATTCAGCGGAACACCTTCCTGCCTCAACTTCTCTATACGCAGCACCACGTCCGCTTCTTCATGAAGCACGTTCTGATATACCCGCACCTCCGGGTCCACAGTATCCCTGCCGTCTTTAAAGCGCTCGTTCGCAGCAATAATATTCTTATCCAAATTCAGCTCATTCAGCTGATTGATTAGCCGCAGCTTGTTGTTATTGATCGTGGCCATTGCCCTGTCTATCACCGCCTGAGACGAACGATAGTTATGTGGCAACACTATTACCTTAATGCCCTCTCGGTGACGCTGATAGAAATCGGTGATGTTCTTTATCCGCGCACCCTGAAACTCGAATATACTCTGGTCGTCATCGCCCACCACAAATACGTTCGGTTCATCCCAGTAAGATGTCAGCGCATTCAGCACCTCATTCTGTGATCCGTTCGTATCCTGAAATTCATCTACCAGAATAAACTGATACCGTTCCTGATAACTCTGCAACAATACCGGGTGTTTTTCAAAAGCATCAAGCACCCACAATATCATGTCATTAAAGTCATAGCGACCCGCCTCGCGCATACGCTCCTGATACACATCATAAAGGCCGGCTGCTGCGCGGGTCACCTCCATCCGCTTCGTCATCTCGTCTATCGCATCCTGCTTCAGATCTCCCTTCTTGAATTCCTTATAGGCCCTTTTGTAAACATAGCCATCGCGCTCAGGCAAGGATGCGAGGAACTCGTCTATGGCTGCAGAGATGTCAGCAGACGAATAGTGCTCCTGCTTCATCATATCAAACAATCGCTTCAGCCTGCCAATGTCAGAATAGATATCACCACTCAGCTTGCGCAACGCATGACCTTTGGGCAGCTTATCCATCACATCATACATCAACTCTGCACGCTCCAGATCGTCAATGGGCTGCATCTCACGCTTGCTGAAATACTCACTGTTGTTCTGTATCACCATGTTACAGAACCCGTGAAACGTGTAAATGTTAACCCTGTGAGCGGCTTGTCCGGTTATCTGCAATAGTCGCCTCCGCATAGAATTGGTAGCCTCGTCGGTGTACGTCAGACACAATACCTCCTGTGGCTGCACCTGGGCTTCGCTGCGCAGAAGGTTGGCAATACGCATGGCCAGCACTTCGGTCTTCCCGGTACCGGGGCCTGCTATCACCATCACCGGGCCGTATATTGTATTCACGGCTTCCTGCTGCCGTTCATTTAGCTTTTCATAGCGTTCCAGGAAAAGGTCTTCCTTCTGTTTATCTTTCATAATCTAGAAAAGTTCTTCGCTTTGTATCAAAAGTACAGATTTTATGTTTATTTATCTTTAACTTTGTATCTGTTGGATACAAAGTTAAAGGAAAATTTTTATAGTAAATAAAAAAAATACTTAGAATATTTTTTGGAATATTGATTTAATAATCATACCTTTACAAAAATATCAGCCAACGATACATATGTCGATAGAATTGAAATCAAACGAGGTGGAGGTAATTATTGCTTTTCACAAACGCAATATCACACGCCTTCAGGATGTGATCAGGGACGCTGAAGACGAAATTTCAGAGTCGATGTATAGAATTAAGCAACTGTGCATGGATTATAACTTGCATGATCCTTTTCTTCACCAAGAAACAATTTCACAAAATCAATATGAGAAATCTGATCCTTTGTGGAAGAAAATTCGGACAATACTCGAGCTTGAAAGAATTCCACTAACCACATCAGCAATCTCAACGAAGATGCGGGAAAAGGAAGCCATAGGAAATGAGGTTGACCTCATAAGCAAAATCTCGTCAACCTTGAAACAGAAGATTGAAAAAAAGGAAACCTTCAGGCGCGTCGAGAATGGAGGGGAGTACTACTATGGACTCATCGACTGGCCAATTGAGGACCTTCTTAAAAAAAAATCACGCACCGGATTTGATGCGTGAAAATAAAATTCAGATGGATAGCTGGTGTAACTGCAACACGACGCCCCCTGAAGGCGTAGTATCGGTAAAAATCCGAACTATCAAACACAATGACGGCTAGTGTAACTAACACACTTCCTTCTGCGGGAAGAGAAACGGTATAGCCCGCCCGTCCACCTATAAAACCATTCCTCCAAATGGTAGCCCCGTTTCCACGGGGCTTTTTTTTTAAAATTCACCTAGTACGTAAAAGACAACCAAAATGCGTCTTTAGCAGCCTCTACATTTATTGACCTAGGTATAATGACGCCAATTTTATCCAAATCGCCGTTATCCAAATTTTCTACAGGAAACAATTCATAATAATAGTTTTGCGCATTACCATTCGAGCGATACCACCGTTCAAAAAGTCGTTCCCGCGCTTGTTCCTTGTTATCCTCCTTATCAATGCTAAAGTAGATTGAACTACCAGGCCTTTCCTCGATAAATTTGCCAATAATATTTTCAATCTCATCGCCAACTAAATCACATTCACTGAGCTCAGTATGAACATCTACCTCGGCACTATAGGCAATCCTCTTTGACTTTGAAATTGTCAAGGAAAAGAAATCATCAAGTATACTACCAAACTTGCCCTCGGGGTCTAAATCGAAAGATGCATCAAATTCTACTGAATACAGCGAAGATTGAACAGAACTATAAAACTCAAATGAAATCACTTCATTGTCAGAAGTCATAATTACCCCCATCCCAAAATATATTTAATTTTGAGAAGTCGCAACAATGATCTTTTCCGCTTTAGCATCGAGTTTATTCTTCAACTCAAGCTTCTTTCCGCTTAAATAATTAAGAATCCTAGCGGCATTATTACTTTTTTCCGTGATTACAATTTTCTTTGACATGACATGGCGTATTTGAATCTAAAAATTGATTAAAACATACTGACAATAGAGAGTTAGTTTATTCCAGAACTATTCACCACCTTATAGCACAAACCTTTCTATAATCTTTACGTTGTAAATACACCGCAAAGGTAGTAATTATCCACAGTTAATCAATACCATCTAGAATACCTATGCAAGTCTACAAGTTACATGTATGCAAAAAGAACAATGCTGCAAATCAAATTGGACGTTTTGCTTATCCATTTAAATGCTCATTTAAATCCACAACATTATAATCTAAATCTTGTCACATAATGATACACCGCTATTTACACAGTGTATAAATATTATATTTTTATATTCTGCACATAAAAAAAATAGCATGATTTTAATTATAGTTACACCTGAATTTTTGCAATTTTCCAAAAAATAATTTAATAAATATTTGTCGAAATCCTCTAAAGAAAATGTAAAAAGATTTGAAAATTCAATAAACCCATCGCTTGTATTCTGGCGTAGAAATGTCTCTTGCCACTTTGCTTAACGCTCCTTTATCCACAATTTCAACAGATCACCAAAGTAGCTACCCTGTTCCTTGTAGCAGGCAGGTATCTCAGTTATCGAAAGCCAATATGTGGCAAGTCTGGTACCCACCGGCATCTGCTTCAGCTGGCGCAATAAATGGTCTGTATACCGTTCATATAGCGCCGACGAAAGCTCTATCTTTTCATCAAGCGCATCGTCATGCACAATGTTCTCATGAAACGAATTGTAGAAATAGATCCCTGTGTATCCGCGAAGGTCCAGATCCATGAAATTGCCGTGCTGCAGAGTTACCCGCTCAGCACCCAGTTGCTTGGCAACTTTGTTCCCTGCTTTCACAAAATTGCCGCGCTGCTCTATGCCTGTAAAATGACCCGGCGCGTAATGCGCACCCGCAATGCAGAACTTCCCCACACCCGACCCAATATCCAGCACGCTCGCATGCTCATCAGGCGCCAGAAACATAGCAGCCTTTGCAGCAACTTCAAGTGGAGTCCAGTGTATGGCCGAAAGTGAACTGATGTAAATAGGATACAGCGCATCAAATGCGGCATCAGACGAAAACACATCCCCGGCACCCTCTACTGTAAATTGCGACATCACACTGCAAAGATAAGAAAGGCACACCCTGCAATACTATTGCGTCTTCGATCTGTAATAGGTTGCGCTGTCATTAATACCCATTTTCTCAAAAGCGGCAGCCATATTGGTAAACGCGGCCTTATTGCCGGGGCTCATCTGCAACGCCCTTCTGAAACATACCAACGCCTCTTCATTCTTGCCCGCCGACATGTATACAGCGCCAAGATTGTTCTGGTCATCGGGTGTTGCTGCAGCACTGCGCGTCACTTGTAACATGTAGATAGCGGCCGAGTCATACCTACCTGTCTGCAGGTAGCACAATGCCATACTCCGGTGCACATCAGGCGCGCCACCACCCAGCGCCAGTAGGCCGCGATAGTAAACAATCGATGAATCAGCTATCCCGATGTCAGCATAACAGCGCGCTATGTTCAGGTACGCCGGTTGATAATCGGGCACCAATTCTATGGTTGCTTTGTACCATAGAATTGCCTGCTCGTGCTGCTTCAGTGCGTAATATTCATTGGCAGCATGGTATGCTGCTATCGAATTGCTCCGATTATTGCGCAGCACAAGCATATTATGCACCAGCGCCGAGTCGTACTGACCTCTTGCCTCAAACAACTTAGCGATCTCCGTGTGCGCCTCTATAAACTCCGGATAGATGTCCAATGCCTTCCGCAGATACTTCATCTTCTCGTCTATCACCTGCCTGCGTTGTGCTTCATTGGCATCGGCAGGCGCGCCTATGGACAGCGCCCTGTAGTAATTGAGCTTACAGTCGTTGGGAGCCTTCTCCACATCGGCGGCAAACAGGGTAGCATCGTTCTTCCATTCCGCGTTTCTGGCCACCGTCATGCCGCCATAAACTACCAGCAGTGGCAACAACACTACTGCGGCAATACGCGCTCGTTGCCGGGTACCATACCAAATGGCCAGCCCAATTACCATACAAAAGCCCACCGATGGCAAAAACAGGAACCGCTCAGCCATCTGGGAGGTCACAAGGAAGAAGATGTTGGAGAAAAGACCGATCGACAAGAGATAGAACCACACAGCAAATGCCCACATATCATTCATCTGCCTACGCATCCGCGCAAACGCGAACACCTTTATGGCGCCATACACCAGCACCGATACCAACACTGCCGCACTACCCCAGGTATAGAATGGAACTGAGGCAAATGAATAATTGCACAACAGCGGCGCAGGATAAACCAGCAGCAACAGGTAGCGTCCCAACACTGCAATTGCGGTGGGTATACGGGTGGCCATAAGCGGTGCGCCGACAAGGGCATTCGTAGTAAAATCCTCAGCACCCTGCATCGCTGCACCGTGGCTCGCCAGCACGGCTCTGCTCACAAGAATGAAGAGCGCAACCATTGTCAACGTACCCGCCGTCAGCACCCATGCACGACGTTTGTCGTTATTCAGAAACACAAAAAAGACCAGCGGCACTATAGCTATAAAGGTCACAACCGTCTCTTTTGAAAAGCAGGCAACAAGGAACAACACCAGCCCGGCAACCAACTGACCGGTACGCCCGTCCCGCATATAATTGGCAAACAAGTGCAGCGCGCCAAAGCCAAACAGGAACGCCAGCAACTCGTCGCAGCTCTTTACGTTGGCCACTACCTCGGTATGCACAGGGTGTACTGCAAACATGGCAGCAGCCAGAAATGGTACAAATGTGCCCTCCATACCGGGAAGCCTGCGCAAAAAGGAGAAGAGCACCAAGACACATGCAGCAAACAACAATACCGATGTAAGATGCCCTACAGTCGGGTTTGCCCCGAAGAACTGATACTCCACAGCGAACAGTATCAATGACACAGGGCGGTACGAGTCGGCAGTCAGCTTCATGTATCCGCTTAGCCTTGGTGTGGTCAATATCTCGGGGATACCTGCCAGCCCCTTCTTCACTATTACATTTTGGTGTATCACCGTCGCGTCATCCATGGCATAGCCATTCAGCAGTGTGTTGCCATATACCGCCAGCACGATTGCTAATAGCGCAAGGCTAAGCCACCTCACCGGAACCTCACGAAACGACATTTGCATATAATTTCTATCAATTTGTTGCGAAAATCTGCGTCTGGCTGCAATTATAACAACTTACATCGTTCCATCGGCCGGACATTGACATTTGATTTTTGCATCACATGACAACCAAACCCCATTTATCGGCCTTTCCATCAGGGAAATTCGTATCTTTGCGCACTTTTTAACGGCTACAGGCTGTCTGTCAGACATTTGTAGCGAAAACTTAACTCTAAAAAATACACTGTTTATGGCTACCGTGACGCGCGAAAGCTTAGGTACGTTGCACGACAAAATAACTGTTAAACTGACGAAAGAAGACTATTTGCCTTCCTTTGAAAAGACCTTGAAACAATACGCTAAAACTGCCAATGTTCCCGGCTTCCGCAAGGGCATGGTGCCTGCCGGAATGCTGCGCAAAATGTATGGCCAGTCTGTTTTCAACGAAGAGGTGATACGCGTTGCAGGCAAAGAACTGGAGGACTACATGAAGAAAGAGCAGATGGCCATCTTCGCTCAGCCTATGATCATGCCGGCTCCGGCCGACTTCGCGCTGAATATGAACGCTCCTTCAGATGTTGACTTTGCTTTCGAAGTAGGTCTGAAGCCTGAGTTTGACATTGCTTCAGTGATCAATGGCGCAAACCTTACACGCTACAAGATCAATGTTACCGACAAAATGATGGACGACGAGATGGAGCGCATCAAACGTCGTTCAGGTAAAGTTGATCCGCAGACCGAGGTTACCGACAAAGAGAACATCATCTACTCTACCTACGAAGTATGCGACGCTGCAGGAAACGTAGCAGAGGGCGCAGCCAAAATAGAAGATACCGAAGTGCTCGAAAAAATGCCGGCAAAGCTGAAAGACATGGTTATGGGCAAAAAGCCTGAAGATACCCTCGTCTTCACTCCTGCCGACGTTTGCACCGCCGACGAACTGAACGGATTCCTGAAAGACCCGCTGAAAGCAGGTCCTGAGGCTGCAAGCCAGCACTACAAGCTCACCATCACCAAGGTAGGTCACCTCATTCCTGCCGAGTATGGTACTGAACTGTACGAAAAAGTATTCCCGAACGGCGGCATCACTACAGAAGAGGAGTTCCGCAATAAAGTGCGCGAAGAACTCAACAATGAGTTCGCACGCATTACCGGCGAGCGCCTGCAGAACGAAATGTTCGAACTGCTGGTTCACAACGTGAAGATCGAGCTTCCTGTTACCTTCCTGAAGCGCTGGTTGCGCGAAGGCGGCGACAAGCCAAAGTCTGCTGAAGAAGTTGAGAACGAATTCGGCAGCTTCGATCACCAGCTTCGTTGGCAGCTCATCTCCGACAAGCTGATGGCCGAGAACAACATCTTCGTTACCCGCGAAGAAGTGCTGAGCGACATCAAAACACGCGTGCTCGCATACTTCGGCATGAGCGCTGAAGACGAAGGTGAAACTCCTTGGATGGACAGCTACATGTCTAAGATAGCGAAAGACGAAAAGACAATGGACGAGACTTATCGCCGTCTGCTTTTCGGAAGGTTGTTCGCGTTCCTCGAGACACAGTTCAAGACCGAGGTGAAAGAGATCGGCGAAGAAGAATTCTTCAAATTGGCCGATGCACACTCTATGCACCACCATCACGACCACGACCATGGTCACCACCACCACTAATTGGAAATAACACACATACAGGCCGCCTCCGCTAAAGGGGCGGCCTTTTTTGTGCTCCTTCACTCTGTTTCTGCCGGCTGGGGTGTTTTCACAAAAAATTAAAAGCACCGTTTTCCTTTACTACCGCATTATGGTGTAAACTTGTAGAAACAATCATCCGCATGACAGATGAACTAATAGGCGCTTTGCAGCCCGAATCTAGCCAACCCGATGCCACCCGCTCGCTGGAGCTGCTGGTGTCGCAGATGGAGACCGTGGTGCGGGGCAAACGCCCTCAGATAGAGATGGTGCTTACCTGCCTGCTGGCCGGTGGCCACATCCTCATGGAAGATAATCCCGGCACCGGCAAGACCGTTATGGCCCGCACACTGGCGCAGTGCATCAGCGGCGGGGCGGGAGAAGATCATGTACTCTTCAAGCGCATACAGTTCACGCCCGACCTGCTGCCTATGGACCTCATAGGGTCGCACATATTCGACGACCGCAGCCGCGACTTCGTGTTCAAGAAAGGGCCGCTGTTCTGTAATGTGCTGCTGGCCGATGAGATCAACCGCGCCTCACCGAAGGTGCAGAGCGCCCTGCTGGAAGCCATGGCCGAACACCAGGTGACCGTGGGTGATGCCACCATGAAGCTGGAACAGATGTTCTTCACCATTGCCACCCAGAACCCCATTGAAATGGAAGGCACTTATCCGCTGCCCGCAGCCCAGCTCGACCGTTTCTTCATGAAGATCTCCTTCGGCTATGTGGACGAAGCTACCGAGATCAACATCTACCGCGAATACCTGGATATTGCCCGCAATCTGGTAACACTGCAACAGGTACTCTCCATGCAGGACATTCTGAACCTGCAGGCACAGGCAGGCAACGTATTCGTGCATGATGAGATCGTGAAGGCTGTTACAAACATCGTTCGGGCAACACGCACCCACCCCGATATTTCGCTGGGTGCTTCTACCCGAAGTGGTATCGCCTTCCTCAAATGCCTGCGTGCCTATGCACTGGTGAAGGGTCGCACCTTTGTAACAGAAGACGATGTGCGCGATACCTGTCGCAATGTGCTGGACCACCGACTCGTATACCGCAACAAAGAAGGCCGCCAGAAAGCGCTGGAGGGCATCCTGCTGAAGGAGACCGAGCGCCTCGCCAAATTGAAGCTGTTCTGATACCACCGTTCACAACCGCTACGCACACAATGACCAGACACTGCTCTCTGTTGCCGTCAATGAAGCGCCTGCAGGCCCGTTTGGCTGCAGTGCTGCTGCTATTGCTGCACACTGCAGTGGCTATGGGGCAGGGTGCCGGCCGGCAACAACTGCCTCCGGAGCTGATGCCCAGACACCCCGCCGGCAAGGAGGCGGCACGCGCCAACATTGATGCGAAGCGCGCCATAGAGAACATGTACAGCGACGATGCGCTGCCCCGCTCACGCGAGTTCAAACGAACAGACAGCACCTACTACGTAGGCTGGATGTTCGAAGGCATATACAAGTACACCCATGCCGCCGATTATACCGGCTTCAAGAATGCTGCCGCTTCGCTGGAACGTGCTCTTGCGCTGCTGGAGCGCGACTATAAACGACAGCTCTCCACCCGTTCCGGCGACATCATGGTGTTGCTACCGGCTTACAACTTCCAGATAGACTATACCATCATTGCCGGCAATCTGGTACATGCCTACAGCAATACCGACCAGCCGGAAAAGATCATACCCGTGCTGCGACGTGCCATCCGGTACAACTTCCAGCGCGAGTTCTACCTGGACCCCTACAATATGCTGGCGTGGACCGTGCACCGCAACCGCTTCTACACCCACGACAAATACCCGTTCCTGAAGAACAGCATTGACGAGAACGAAGCCCTTGCCAACCGCTATCTGGATAGCGGCATGCGCGCCATAGAACGCAACAAGGCCATCAACGCCAACCTGTTTCCGCCGGGCTACGTGGACCAGGAGAAGAATGGCGTGTATCACTACAAGAACATCCTTCATGCCTACAACTTCCGCATAGACTCGGCAGCGCATTACTTCGAGCTGATGCGCAAGAGCGGCCGCCTGCCGCACAACAACTACGCCAACTTCAAAAGCATCTGCGGCGACTTCCGCACTGCCGAGGCAGAGTATAAGATAGCGGCAGAGCAGGACGGTGGCGACAAACGCCTGCAGGAATGGGCCTACTTCACCACCATACTGGACATCTACAAGGCCAACCCGAAGAATGCCGCAGCACTTGCCCGCAACATGATCAAGGCCGCCGGCTCCACACCGGGCTATGGCTGGTACAACATAGCGCTGGCTCGCTCCCTCACCTACGACGGACAACTGGAGCAGGCCGGCAAGTATGCCGACCGCGCTGCCGACTTCAAAGAGACCCATATAGGCACCACGCTGGGGCAGAGCCACTACGACTTCAGCCTGCAGCTGATACGCCTTGTGAACAAGGAGCAGGCTTGGCAGGCCGAACGCTTTGAGCACCGCAACTGGTGGTATAACCCGCGTGTACTGTGGCGCATTGTGTGCAAGCTGGCCGACAAGTACCTGCAGCAGTTCCTCATCATCAACCAGTTCTCGCAGAACCCCGAGCGAGAGCGGGTCATCTACAAACTGTTCTCAACCGAGAACGTGGTGTCGTGGGACGAGGTATGGTACCTGGTCAAGGACTTCAGCACCCGCTTCTTCCTCAAGCGTTTCAGCCGCGAGGCCGATACCGACCAGCGCCGCTACATACACAAGTACTTCGTGTTCTTCAAGGCAAAGCTGATGATGGTGCAGGGCCGCTATGACGAAGCACGCCCCATACTGGATCAGCTGCTCAAAGATCCCGATACCGATGCCGAGTATGAGAAGCTCTTCACCGCACGCGTGTATCAGGCTCAGGCCGAATGTGCCCGTGAACTGAAACAGACCACTACCTACAACGACCGCATGTACCGGCTGTGTACCCTATACCCGCAACTGGTGCCCTACACCGGCCTCACCCCCAATATGATACTGCATGTGAGCGGCACCGTTGACAAAGCTGTTGAGGAGCGTCTTCGTTCGTGCAACATCAACTGGGTGAACGGCAAGGGCATCCCCGCACCCGAGGCCTACGTCATCTTCTCGGGTAGTGGCAAGAAGAAGAACATCAGCTACTACGTCATTGACCGCGAGGGCAAACAAGTAGTGGAGCGGCAGTCCTTTGCCTGGAAACAACCCGAAGAAGCGGGCCGCGAACTTGCCTACCGACTGTTCAACATAGGCGGTAAAGAGCCTGAGGAAACAGAAGAGAAGAACGCCGCCAAATAGCAGTCCTTATTTAATCTACCCCAGATCTATCTCGGTATTGTCGCCGATGTTGAGGCTTTGGCTGAGGCCGCGCACATAGGCGTCGTTGCCTATGATGGATGAGTTGAGCACTACCTGCTGCAACTCGGCGTAGGAACCAATGATGGAGTCGCTGACGATAGAGGACTCTATCTTGGTATGCTCACCAATAGACACGTTGGGGCCTATGATGCTGTGGTTTATCACGCAACCCTCTGCTATGTTCACCGGGGGGATAATCACCGTGGTGTCGTAATGGCAGGGACGCGGCGACGGTGTGCTGTCATCCATCTGCTTCAGCAGAATGGCATTGGTGGAGAGTAGGGTCTCCTTCTTACCGCAATCGAACCAGTTGTTGACGCGGAAGGCATGCAGACTGATGCCGTTCTGCACCATTATCTGCAAGGCGTTGGTAAGGTGGTATTCGCCGTTCTCGTCGGCGGGGCCGGCCAGTATCTGGTTCAGCGCGTCGAAGAGGGCAGTTGTTTCTTTGATGTAGTAGATGCCCACCATGGCCATGTTCGACTTGGGTATGAGCGGCTTCTCTACCATGCGCACCACCATGTCGTTATCGTTCAGCTCGGCCACACCGAACTTGCGGGGGTCGTCCACTTTCTTCACACCTATCTGCGATACCGGGCTGGTGATGATCTCCTTCACGTTGTAATCGCATACGGTATCACCCAGCACTATCATCACCTCATCGTTCTCAACCGCGGCCTGTGTGAGGCCTATGGCGTGGGCAGTGCCGCGACGGTCGTTCTGGTTAACGAACGTGCACTTGAGGTTGGGGTAGGTCTTATCTATGTAGCGTTGGATCTTCTCGCCCAGGTAGCCTATCACAAACACATATTCATTGACACCGGCCTCTATAAGCTGGTCTATGATAACACCGAGAATGGTCTTACCGGCTATGGGAATGAGGGCTTTAGGCTGCGTATATGTGAGGGGGCGCAGCTTGGTGCCGGCACCTGCAACAGGAATGATCGCTTTCACTTTTATGAAATTGAGCAGTAAAAGTACAATATTTATAGCGTTCGGTCAGAGACATACAGGTAACCTTTTGCAGGCTGACAGGGTGCCGGGCACAAGAAGTAAACGGATGCTCTGCGGATATTTCGTGGGCACATTCGTTACGTACCTTCATTTCTTCACTGCTCACGTGCGCAATTTTTTTCTTTTTCCCGATTTTAACCTAACCTATTGATTTTCAATAAAAATGTGCGCAGCACGTGCGCACTTTGCTTCTCAAAACTGCGCAAAAACTTCTCACTTACTTCCCACTTACTTCTCACTTGCTTCCCAAAAACTTCTCACTTGCTTCCCACAACAAAGTGTAACTAACTTTCATGTATTGTGTTCCGGATGATTTTATTCAACTTTCATTCAAGTTACAACCACTCTTGAAATCGGGCAAGGAGAAATTTTTATGATAGTGCGTTTTTGGTGGTATCACAGAAAAAAGATGACCGGCAAGGCGACAGTGAAGCAGCCGACAGATTTCGCGAAATGACCGATGGGTACACTGCATCGATCTTATTTTGATGATCGCTTCGATGGCACCTTAAAGTCTCCATTACTTCACTGACAGCGTGGTTGTTATGCGGCGCCCGTCTATGTAGGCACTCACTACATACACACCGGCGGGCCACGGAGCTGAAACTATGACCTCTTTATTGACCGGTATTGTTTGCCGCAAAACTTCAGCCCCATAAATGTTGGTGACTGTCATTTGAGCCTCACCTCCGGCCGGATATTGAAGAAAAACCTTGCAAGTGCCGTTTGAGGGATTGGGGAATATAAGTATTCGCTCTTGTCTGCTACGCTCTGTGTCATACACACCCACCACATTGGTCACCATTCGCACTCTATTATTTCCAAAATCTGCAATCAGCAAGTCGCCGTTGGGTTTAAATGAAATTGAAGCTGGCTGAACGAGTGAAGCAGCGGTAGCCGGACCACCATCACCGCCAAATCCTATGCCATCAGAACCGGCCACATTGGTGATCATCCCCGCGGTGTTGACTTTTTTTACACGGTCTGTACCTCCGTCAACAAAAAACATGTTGCCATATTTGTCGAAAACGATACCCTTTGGTCCCAACATTTTAGCATTAGTAGCAGGCCCATTATCGCCATCGTGGCCAGAAATTCCAGTACCTGCTACCGTAGAGATATAGCCAAACTGATCAACCTTTCTGATTCGTCGGTTAGAAACATCACCGAAATAAATGTTACCATACTTATCCTTGACAACAGCTGCAGGAGACCCGATCATTGCACTTGTCGCAGGTATATTGTCGCCATTGTATCCTGAAACGCCTGTACCTATTATAGTCGAGATAATTCCAGCTGGCGTTATCATACGGATACGCCGATTTCCAACATCGGCCAAATACAAGAAGTTGTTGTCGTCTACATAAACATGTGATGGCCCCCATATCTTAGCAACAGTCGCCTGACCGCCGTCTCCCCCAAAGCCTGACTCGCCAGATCCAGCTACAGTTGTAATTATTCCATTAGTGTCAACCTTTCGAATTCTGTTGTTATAAGAATCGCAAATAAAAAGATTGCCTTGTCTATCGATAAACAATCCTTCCGGTTGATGAATCGCTGCCAAAGTCGCTGGCCCTCCATCACCCGAGAACCCGGGCACACCCGTTCCGGCGATTGTGCTAATTGTTCCGTCAACAGATACTTTCCTGATCCTACAGTCAAGATTGCTACTAATATAAAAGTTGCCATGACTATCTGCTACCACAGCCGTAGGTCCTGACATGTTTGCAGAAGTAGCGGGAATACCATCGCCATTGTACCCAAAATTACCTGTTCCCGCAACCGTAGTAATTATCTGCGAACCGGCTGGTAGCGTCAGGCTCAACAATGATATGATGAGTAAAAAACGTTTCATGTGCGATATATACAAATATAGCGAAAAAGAGGCGTACACTTCTGTCGCTCTTCGACGGATCCTTCGACGGGTCCTTCGGCGGGGCTCAGGATGACAGGTTGTGAAGCTAGGAATGCCAGGTGGCTGTATACGGCACCACCAATACTTATGACCGGATATCGGTACTTTAGCGGTAGCTATGAAAAAGAAAAAGACCTATCGTTTTGATGGTGTTGTGGAGCTGCAGGAGCGTGGCCTCAGGTCGTGGTTTGTTCGGTTCCCTCATTCGGTAGAAGAGGAGTTTGGTACACGGTCGTCGGTGCGGGTGACGGGTACCATAAACGGACACGCGATAGACCGGGCGCTGATACCGATGGGCGATGGCAGCCACTACATTCTGCTGAATACCGAAATGCGCCGCACAATGGGCCTGCGTGCGGGCAGCGCTGTGGTGGTGGTCCTTACAGAAAATGACAAACCCGAAGAACTGGAACTACCCGAAGAACTGGCCGCCTGCTTTGAAATGGAACCAGAAGCACAACAACTTTTTGACGCGCACATACCCAGTGTGCGGCGCAATGTGGTATACTGGATAGCCAGTGCCAAAACGCCCGAAACACGCGCCAAACGGGCTGCAGAAATGCTGCACCGTATTATTACAGGAACACTGCGCAGGTGAGTGTGCGTGTTTTAGTATAGTAGATGCTTGCGGGAGTTGTCGGTCCAGCCGGCCTGGCTTTCGTACTCCACAAAAAATATCTTCAGATCGGCCTGCGAGGCGTAGTCGGTAAAGAACACTTTTTTCTGTGCCTGCGAGGCGTATTCTGTGAAGAACCAACGCCCGTCGTTGCTACCTGCCTGCGAGGCGTATTTCACTTTATATACTTTCAGATCGGCCTGGGAAGCGTAGTTTACCACAAAGACCTTTACATCGGCCTGAGAGGCGTACTGTACCGAAAATACTTTCTGCGCACGCACAGACAATGAGCACAATAATGCCGCTATGATGGTTAGGTGTTTCATGATATGAAGTTACGGACTAACAGGTTTTTTATAGCTGCACACAAATAGCCCGGGGAGGCGCCATCGCGCAATGGCATTTTTGCATTACAAAATGCACTAACTTTATAAAAATATACCTTATGAAACCTATTCTCTCCCTTTTGGCACCCATGATATTGCTGGGTATGTCATGCAAGAAAGACAGCACTTTTGTTCCCGCTGTTACTACCAATGAGGTGGCCGCAACAACAAACGCACTGGCATGGGGCACTGCGGCCCGCCCGGGAACACCGGCTATAAAAGGCAACTGGCGCCTGCGGCTCACCGGGGGTGGTATTATGGGAATGCCTCCAATGCCTGTGAGCTACCTGAAACGGCTGCGGCTGCATGCCGACCTCACCTATACTACCACCAATGGCACCATTAGTTATACCGGCACCTATGCGCTCTCAACCGTCAGCTGGCCGTTTCCTCCCGGTTACAGAAAACTGATCACCTGGTCGCCTACTTTGCCACCCACCCCGCCACCGGGCACAGTTATTATTGGCTCATCTACTGTATGGCAGTACACATTCTCGGGCGACACGCTGTCGATGGCACCTGCATCGGGTGCAGACATGATGTATGAAGTATATGTGCGGGAGTAAGCCCTTGAAATCAAGGGGATCTGCGCAATAAGATATTCAACAGGAAAGAGGGGGATTTTATAAATCTTCTATTAATTGCTGTAGCTCCCAGTCAGACTTGAAGCCCCCATTAATTTCTGGATCAGCGATTCCAAAAACAATATTCTCCACCTTTTCATCGGACAAAGTGACGTTCTCGCTAACTGATATGCAATCGCAAATGTAAGCTAGGTCAACATTGCTCAGTTTTCCTTTTATAACGTCCTCTAGCAACTTTTTGATTGCCTTGTCATCTAAAATTATTTCTTGGTCTTCGTCAACAATTAAAGGAATGGTTGACCCTCTCATTGGCATTAATTCACAATAAGTGGAAACCTCCTTTTTAATCAATTGCTTGAATTGGTCCCCTGTCAAGAGATTTTCAATAAGGCGATTTAAGTCCGATAATTTCATTGCGACAGTCAATAAATGTCCAAACTAATAAAACAACTTTAAAAACGAGTGATGTGCTTGAATATGCTTTTCGGAAGCGAGACGCTTCCAAATGTGGGGACGAAGCGAGACGCCACTAGTGTTCGAAACCTAATCAGGTGGAATTGAAGAGGTGAGGTGCCTTGTCGGGGTCACCTCCACACATCATCACAATATTCCTTATAGCGTCATTGTCCAGTTCTAGTTCGAACTTCAGTCTCGCTATCTTGTAGCTTCCTATTTTATTTAGCTTTTTGTAGACTATAATGAGTGTTGCTAAAATCATGGTCATGTAGAGCATGACTTTTATTCCATTCGGACTGCGAGATACTAGATGCTTGGCATTTAAGTGTTGCTTGATAAACTTGAAAAAGACTTCAATTTCCCACCTTTGTTTATACCATGCAGCAATCTGATAAGGGTCTTCATCCAGGATATTTGTAATAAAGCAAATAGCATCGCCATTTGAATCTATAGTGCCTTTGATCACTCTGTACTGTGCTTGTGTCGGCTTTTCATCTTGATTGATTAAGTTGCCCGTTGTATCGCTTGTCAGTGTAACTGTACTATTATTGGGCTTTGGTGGCAAAATGTTATTGCTCTTTTCTCTACATCGTACATTAGGTTTGGTACGGCCTACAAAAAGCTTCTTCTCGACGGTAAACTTTTCAAAGTAATGACGGGATTGCAGACCTCTATCGAAAACAACAATATTTTCTTTATGCTGGTCATCTTCATCTATTAGTTCCCTTAGTGCCAAATCTTCACTTACGTGTGATTGTGCCGTATGGACTTTTACTTTAGAAGGCAAAGAACCTTTGATGTTCACACTATATTTCACAAACTTTTTGTCACTTGTTCCGTTTTCCATGCCAATAGAAAATAGCTTACTTGCTAATGCTACATAGGTGCTATCTGCTTTCGACAGCGCCTTTTCTTCTTTGAGACATTTATTGTAAATACCGAAAATGGTGTTGAATAACTGTTCAAAATAATCACAATTGATAGTGCAAATGCGGTCTCTTAAAGAATTGTATTTCCCGTCAAGTACGTCATAACCAGTAAACGATTTGAAATTGGCCGATTGTAAATAGGTCTCCATTACCCGCAAACTAAGCTTGTTACTGCGGAGCATTGAAAACAATATCAGTTTAAACATCAGTTCTCCTGATAGCTTTTTCACCTGGCTATCTACTTTGGTCTCTACTGCCAGATCTCTAAAAGTCTGCTCTGGTATTAATTTCAGTATTTCATTAACTGTCACATGCCAAAATTACACCAACAAGGTTTCGAACACTAGTGGCGAGACGCTTCGACCAGGTCTATTATTACTTAGAATGACAAGATGGGTTACAGCTTGATCAGATCGTCGGTCTGGGCGTCGTAGAAGTTGTATTCGGTGAGGGGCGAATCGTTGTCGGCTATCACTTTCAACTTTACGGTGTGTGCCTTCTCCCATTTTTTGGCAATGGAAGGTTTCAGCAGGTTGCCCTTGGTAAGGTAGGCCTCCAGAATGGGGTGCACGCTCAGTTTGAGTTTGCGCATACCCTGGCTCACTACATATTTTAGGTCTTTCTCAATATCGTCGGCCAGCAGAATGGACGGACCTATTTTGCCGGTTCCGCGGCAGGTAGGACATTCTTCGGCGGTGGTGATATTGATCTCGGGGCGCAGGCGCTGGCGCGTTATCTGCATGAGCCCGAACTTGGAAATAGGCAACACGGTGTGGCGGGCACGGTCGGTGGCCATAAGGGCCTCTACCGCATCGAGCAGTTGCTTGCGGTTCTCGGCCAGCTTCATGTCTATGAAGTCTATGATGATGATACCACCCAGGTCGCGCAGGCGCAGCTGGCGTACTATCTCGGTAGCGGCCTCAAGGTTGGTGGCAAGGGCGTTCGCCTCTTGTCCGGCCTCGGGACTGCGGGTACCACTGTTCACATCTATCACATGCAGTGCCTCGGTATGCTCTATGATGAGGTAGGCACCACTGTTCAGATTCACGGTCTTGCCAAATGCGGCCTTCACCTGCTTGGATATACCGTAGGTATCAAAAATGTTCTGCTGTGCGGTGTGCAGGCTTACAATGTCTTCCTGACCGGGTGATACGCGAGAGATATAGTCGCGCGCCACGGTCATCAGGTTTTTATCGTTGGTAACTACCTTCTGGAAAGAATCGTTGAGCAGATCGCGCAGGATGGACGTTGTCTTGTCCTGTTCGCTCTGTATCATCTGCGGCGCCTTGGCACCCTTCAGGTTGCGCTGAATGCTCTTCCACATCTTCTCCAGCTCCAGTATGTCGGTATGCAGTTCGGCAGTGTTCTTGCCTTCTGCAGCCGTGCGCACTATGACACCGAAGTTGCGGGGCTTGATACTCTCTACTATACGTTGCAGGCGTTTGCGTTCTTCGGCAGAATGTATCTTGCGCGACACGGCCACCACATCGTTGAACGGAGTGACCACCACAAAACGACCCGGCAGCGATATCTCGCAACTGAGGCGCGGACCTTTTGAAGAAATAGGCTCTTTGAGCACCTGCACCAGCACCTCGGGTTTTCCGTTGAATACCTCTGTGATCTTACCGGTCTTCATGATCTCGGCCTCGTTCTTGAAACGGCTGAAATCGTCGCCCCAGGTAGCATTGTCCTCTACACAAGCCTTTGTGAACTTGAGCAGCGAACGCAGGTAGGGGCTGAGATCGGTATAATGCAGGAAGGCATCTTTTTCGTAACCAACATCCACAAATACGGCATTGAGCCCGGGCATGAGCTTTTTGATCTTGCCGAGGTACACGTCACCTACGGCAAATTGCCCCTGCCCACGCTCGTAGTGTAGTTCGACCAGCTTCTTGTCTTCAAGTAGCGCGATCTCCACACCCTCGCCAGATGCATTGATTACTAATTCTTTGTTCATTGGAATGGACCAAAACGGCTTCAGCTCCGTTCAGTGCACAAGGGCACCTGCAAAAATGCTGTAATAGTAACCGGCACATCATATGCGGCGCAGTGCGCTACATATGATGTGCGGTATAAATAACGGCAGCTTTAAAAAAGGAAGCAGCGGGTTTTATAACCTATTTGTTCTTCTTATGACGGTTCTTCCTCAAACGCTTTTTACGTTTGTGTGTAGCTATCTTATGACGTTTCCTCTTTTTACCACAAGGCATAATATGAGTTTTTAAAAGTTACTTTAATGAATTTATGTGTTGGTCGATCTCCCTGCTGAATTCGGGGTTATTCACCACCTTTTTGCATTTTTCCAGCGTCTCGATCGCCTTTTGTTTATTTCCTGTTCCTTCGTAAGCCTGAGCAAGGAAGTATAAAGCTTCTTTGTTTTCGGGCTCTGTTGTCAGCACGGTCTCAAAGCGTTTTACAGCTTTATCGAACTGTCCTGACTGTATCGACATCCGTCCGAGCAACATATTTGCAGGGACATTGTCGGGTTTTTCCCTTGTTACTGCCAGTGCCATCTGCACACCTTTCATAGGTTCCGAGCTTCCCTGAATGTATGCTGAAGCCATTGCCAGGCGGGCTTCTTCATTGTTCGGGTGGTCTTTCAAAACGCGCTCCATGCAAGCGATCGCCTCATTGGCCTCCCACATCTGCAGGGCACGGTCTTCTTCGTGTTCCAGCAGCTCCAAAAATAATTGGCCTGCAAAGGTGAGGCTTTTTTCGGAATTTTCCAATTTGGCCGCTTTCGCCTTGTAGAAAACCGCTGTAGGATATTGTTTATTACGTTCCCACACACCGGAAAGGCGTGTAAAAACAGCAGCCATCCGCGATGAGTCGCGAATGGCTGTAAGTTCGCTTTCGATAGCTGTTACCGAGTCGGCGGCAGCCTTTGAGAGCTGCTTGCGAGCATCGGCGAGTATGGCATCGAAAGATGCAGCACTCATAGTGTTAGGACCCTGGGCACCGCGGGCGGCCGCTGCCATAGGCGTCGGCTCGCTTTTCTTTGGCGGAACGGTATTTCCTCCCCAGTATAAAAGTGCAATGAGTATGATGCTGACCGCGATAGCGATGTAATGTGTTGCCTTCAAGTTGACTGTCAATTTGCGGGCAAAGGTACGGAACGGTCGCTACACTGCAGGCCCTGGTTGTTGCTACTGTATTAGTCGGCCATATCGGCTTCCTTGTGTTCTACCAGCTCGTGTGCCGATTCTTTAACGGCCTGTACGAACTCTTTTGCCGGCTTGAACGCTGGAATGAAATGCTCCGGAATATCTACCGCCACATTTTTCTTGATATTGCGACCCACTTTAGCCGCGCGCTTCTTCAGGATGAAGCTGCCGAATCCGCGAACGTAAACGGGTTCTCCTTCTACAAGCGAAGTTTTCACCTCCTTAAAGAAGGCTTCGAGGGCTACAAGGATATCTACTTTAGGAATTCCTGTCTTTTCGGCGATGCTGCCTACGATGTCTGCTTTCCTCATGGTCTAACTGTTTTAAAATGTGAACGTTATGTAGTTGAAAAGACAATTATCACGCCATGTTTTACCAAAATTCAAAAATGCCGATGCTTTATTAACAAATAGTTGCTAAACCACTTACTAACAAACATCAAAACATTGATAATCAGCAATCAAAGATTTAAAATAAATTATCTTTTACAAGAACAAAAATACGAACAAAATGGAACAGAAAACAAATAATACATAACACACTCAAAATGTGTGGAATGCAGTGTGGAATATTTTCCCCAGATCGGGGTGTGGGAAAACGAAAAGCGCATCAATGAAAGCGCACATCGGCCGAATAAGGCATAACAGCCACCTGGAAACGCCTGCCTGTTACCGGCTGCAACGTATTGAGGCTGTACACACTATACCAGCCGGCCCTGCCGCCACAGGCTGTGGCATGGTGGGGCGCAGGCCCGTCGGGGTTGGCATTGCTGCTGGCCACCGTGAACTGCCCCGTGCGGTCGTCCACACATATGCCGTGCGGCTGGTAGAAATCGCCATAGATCTTCTGCACCACCTCATAGGTGTTGTAGTTGATCACATAAACCGATCCGCGGCGGCCCGGCAGGGTATTGGCGGCATCTTCCATACAGGTCACAAACAGGTAGGGTTTGCTGCGCGACATGGCCAGCTCCTGCGGCAGCGTGCCCACCGGAATAACAGCCAGCACCGCATCGGTGCGGGCATCCAGCACACGCACTTCGTTGGTACCCTCGCACGACACAAAATACTTGCTGCGGTCGGGCGACATCATGATCTCGTGCGGATTGGGCGATGTTCTGTCGCCGCTGCCTGTGGTGACGGGTGGCAGTCCGTTCAGGCTCACCTTGGCATACCACGGCTCCTTGGGCGCATATTTATAGATCACATTGCCATACTGTGCCGTTATATACATGGTATCGAAGCGGGCATCGCTGGTGATGCCGTGCGGAAACACAAACGCACCCGCACCACTGCCCGTGAGCCACGGCTGTGTGGTGAGCGATGTGGTGTTGGCAAACACAATGCTGCCATTGGCGGTCCAGTCGGTAGTGCACAAGGCGGTGTCGCCGGGGGCTATGTACAGTATGTTCCACGAGCCCGTGCCAAGGGGTATCTGCCCCACCACCTTGTCGGTGCGGGTATCGATCTTTTGTATGGCAGGCCCGCCCAGAAAACTCACATAGGCATACTTACCATCGGCCGATACACGCAGGCAGTGCGGGCTTTCTATAGAACCCGGAATGGTGCCCACGTTGATGTAGCGCATCACCAGATTGGACGCTGCATCTATCACCGCCACCAGGTCGCAGCCCTGCTGTGTCAGGTACACCTTTTGGCGGGTATCGTCGTTTGAAGAGAAGGCTATGTTGCCCGCCTTATCGGGTGCGCCCTCCTGTATCCAGCTTTTCAGTGTATTGTATTCAATCTCCGACAGATGACCAGTGTTGCTGCCCGTCACATCATAGGGCATGGTGGGCAATGCCACTACACCACGCGCGGGGTCGGTGTTCACAAAGTACAGCAGCGGACTGTACTCGGGCGAGTAGGGAACAACTGCTGCACCACTGCCGCCACCCTCAAACAGATGCGCCCACGAATCCAGCAGCAGACCCGCACAGTTTTGATAACTGGCCGCATTGTGGCAGCCTGCAGTGGCGCACTTGTCCACTATGATGCGGCCAATGGCATCGGGGAAGTTGCCGTAGTTGGGCGTGGGTGGAAGTTCTGTCTTGCGGGGTTTGCAGGCAGTGAAGACCACAGCAAGAAAGAAACCGAAGGAGACTACCGTTACAATTATACTGCGCATTGCATAGTGTTTACAGTATAGTAAAGTTACGGGAAATGCCTTTTGTCTGAACCTGCCTGCGGTAACCTGTTTCCGTCGAGTCGCTTGCAGAAAAAGCGGGGAGACCCAAGGACGACGGAAATGGCTTATTTTATTATGAGTTGTTTACTTGCGTCGGTATTACCCGCTTTCGTATTAACCGTGTACACCCCTGGTTGCAGACCACTCACATCTATCTCCTTCGTTACATTGCATGGTACCGTCATGGTCCTTACCGCCACACCTCTTGCATCTATCATTGTAAGGTTCGCCTCTCGCTCTATTGCATTTATCCGTACGCTTGCCCTCCCATGTGTGGGATTGGGAAACACTTCCAGTCCGACACTTTTTTCATTCACCTCATTCACACCATCCCATGCCAGTGTTATCTTTCTTACTTTTGCACCTGTTTTTTCTGTAAAATACAACTCCCCGGCAGGGCTGAAGGCAATTCCTGTCGGTGAGAGCACTCGAGCAGCAGACAAATTTACACCCTCGGGATCTATACCTACCAAGCCATTGCCAACAATTGTAGAAATGTTCCCATCAGTGGTCACTTTCCTGATTCTACAAACACCGCCTTCCGCCAAAAACATATTCCCAACAGAATCAAATGTAAAATACTGTGTACCTATTGATGCCGCGGTTGCCGGCCCACCGTCGCCACTATACGCATCTATACCATTTCCCGCTATCGTGCTCAATTTGTGATCTGTGGCTGCTATCTTTCTGATTCTGGCTTTGTCCATAAAATAAATATCTCCAGTCTTGTCCACAACCACATACCACGATTCGTTTATCGCGGCAGTATCAGCCCTGGCACCATCTGCCGTAAAGCCCATTACGCCCGTCCCTGCAATGGTACTTATGTTACCAAACGTATCAACCTTCCGTAGCCTGAAATTCATCCTATCGCATATATATACATTACCGGTATCATCTACACCTACACCATGTGGATAATTCAGTTGCGCACTCAAGGCTGAAATACCATCGCCGTTATAACCAGCCACGCCCGTACCTGCTATGGTCCGTATCACACCATCCGTCGTGATTTTACGTATACGGTGATTGTCACCATCTCCCACATAAATATTGTTCCACTTATCTACTGCTAAACCTCCGCTGCCACCTATCAAAGCAGCACCCGCTGGTCCTCCATCACCGCTATAGCCGGCAGTTCCATTACCTGCAAAACGAGAGATGATGCCGGAAGGAGAAACCTTGCGTATCGTTGGGTTGGACTCTTCCGTGAAATAAAAGTTGCCACCCTTATCAAAGGCTATCGCACTCGGGCCATTCATTTTCGCATTGGTCGCCGGGCCGCCATCGCCACTATAGCCGTCTACTCCAACACCAGCAACTGTGACAATCACTTGTGCAGTCACAGCAACGTGGCAAAAAACAAAAAGAAAAACAGCGGCAAGAAATTTCACTGGCATCAGGCTTTAGTTCTATAAAGTTAACGAAACATATATAGCTATACGCCGAGAAAACAAATTACGAACAAAGCCCAATAGCATCCCCGTCATTTCGACGGCAGGAGAAATCCCCCGAGCGTCAGCAACCCGCCGACTACGAAGCAATCTCGCAATAGGATAAAGAGGAATTGAAATTCAGGGAAAGCTCCCCTCCTGTTAAGGATGGGGATGCCGGAGAAAGCAAAGTCTTTCGCACGGCTGGGGTGGTGAAACTCGCTCAACAAAATTTCTATCATACCCCCAAAAACGCACTATCATAAAACTTTCTTTTGCCTGTTTTCATGCACGGGTGTAACTTGAATAGAAGTTGAAGAAAATGGGGCAAAGTGGATTGTATTAAGAAAATATCACACTTATCACCTGCGCAGTTTTTGGGAAGCAAGTGAGAAGAAGTGCGCAGTTTTTGCGCAGTTTTGAGAAGCAGTGGGAAGCAGAACTTCCCACCTTTTTATTGATAATCAATGAAGTACGTAAAAAGTGCGCAAAAGAAAAAAATTGCGCACTCAATTTGCCGTGACGAAATATTGAGAGTACTCGGCCGATGAGTAACGTTTGTCGCGCAGGTCTTTGGCAAAGCGCAGCACATCGGGTTTCACGTCTTTGCGCAGCCGGTTGCGCAGGGTGAGCTTCACACCAAAGTAGGCACTGGTGCGGTTGCCCAGAGTAGGATGGTTGAGCGGGAAAAACGAAAACACCAATGTGGGCCAGCTGGCACGGCTACCCTGCTCGAAAGACACTATTACCGGGAAGCCCGATATCTCGCCCTTCAGGCGCTCGGTGGTATAGAACAGACGGCTGTTCTCGTTGTTGAGAATAACAGAATAACCGTCGTCAAAGAGGCTGAGAATGGAGCGGTCGGTAGTATCGGTGGTGATGCGGCGCATGGTGCGGAAGTGATTGATGCCGCGGATAACGAAAGTACCGGTGAACACAGCGCAGATAACGGCAGAGAACATCACTACACCCACGGGATCGGCCTCCGCCGCCCCTGTGAGGATGAGGATGACCGCACCCGCCAGAAAGGTGAGTGCTGCCATGAAGAGGACCTTATTGCTGTTGTATTCCCAGAACTTCATTTGAGTACAAATAAGGACGCGTGACAAGACCGGTAAACACCTTCCTCAACACCAAATGTCGGGCAAAGCTGAACAGATGCAGTTATAGGAAGATAGAGCGTTCCCGTCAGTTAAATATTGTAACAAAAATTATGCCAAGAAAAGCTAATAATCAAAGGACTATGCGTGATCTGAGAGTAGATATATGCGCCGCGGCTGCGTATGCGGCGGGCTGTGCGGGTGTTACCGGCTGCTCAGAACACATGACCAACATTATCTTTTCCCAAAACACTTTTTGCTTATCTTCATCAAAAAATAAACCATATGCAACTACTGGACGGTGTTCTCGTGTCGGGGCACATAAAGGAACAGATAAAGAAAGAAACGCTGGAATGGCAGGCAGCGGGTGGTAAAAAGCCGCACCTGGCAGCGATATTGGTAGGCAACAACCCCGCCAGCGAGGCATATGTGGGTTCTAAAGTGAAGCACTGCGAAGAGTTGGGATTCGACTCTACACTGTTGCGCCTCTCTGCCGATATCTCTGAAGCAGACCTGATAGCGGAAGTAAACAAACTGAACAACGACGACAAGGTAGATGGCATACTGGTGCAATTGCCCCTGCCGGCACATATATCTCCCGATTCGGTGATCAATGCGATAGACCCCGGAAAAGATGTGGATGGTTTCCACCCTATTTCTCAGGGTCGCATGGTGCTGGGCCAGCCCACCTTCCTGCCGGCAACGCCCTATGGCATTATGCTGATGCTGGAATACTATAAGATAGACACAACCGGCATGAACTGTGTGGTGATAGGCCGCAGCAATATTGTGGGCACCCCTATGACTTTGTTGATGAGCCGTGCAGCCAATCCGGGGAATGCTACTGTGACGATGTGTCATTCCAAAACAAAGAACCTGAAAGACTTCACCCGCAATGCAGATATCATTATTGCTGCGATAGGCCGTCCGCGCTATGTGACCGCAGACATGGTGAAGGAAGGCGCGATAGTGATAGACGTAGGTATCAACCGCATAGACGACCCTACTAAAAAGAGCGGCAGCCGCCTGGTGGGCGATGTGGATTTTGATAATGTGGCGCCACTGTGCAGCTACATCACACCGGTGCCGAAGGGTGTGGGCCTTATGACCATTTGCGGTCTGATGAAGAACACACTGCTGGCAGCAAAGCTGAAAGGAAAATAACAGAAGCCTCCATAGAACAATAATTGGTAAAGCATGTAATCACTTACATGCTTTACTTTTGTGGCTCAGTTTCATCCCGAATACACATTGAGCACCAACTACGAAATAGCCGGCTATCCTGTAATGGAGCATTTCTACACGCTTCAGGGCGAGGGGGTACATACGGGCAGGGCAGCCTACTTCATTCGCCTGGGCGGCTGCGATGTGGGCTGTGTGTGGTGCGATGTGAAGGAAAGCTGGGACGCGTCGCAGCATCCGCAGATGACCAACGAAGAGCTGGCACGCATAGCAGGGGCGCACGAAGGCCGCATAGCGGTGATAACAGGTGGCGAACCCGCCATGCACCCACTATCGGCACTGTGCGACGCGCTGCACGCCTATGACTTCAAGGTACACATAGAGACTTCGGGAGCGCATCCGCTGAGTGGGCACCTGGACTGGGTGACACTTTCGCCCAAGAAGTTCAAAGCGCCACTGGAAGAGAACTTCGCGCTGGCCCACGAGCTGAAGGTGGTAGTGTTTCACAAGTCGGACCTGGAATGGGCCGAGCAGCATGCCGCGCGTGTGGGCAGCCATTGCCGGCTGTTCCTGCAGCCGGAATGGAGCAAGCGCGACACTATAACGCCCCTTATCATAGACTATATCAAACAGCATCCGCAGTGGCAGCTGTCGCTTCAAACTCATAAATACATCAACATTCCGTAATGACCTGGCTCGATACCATTATCCTCAGCGTGGTGGAAGGGATCACTGAGTTCCTCCCCATTTCCTCAACCGGCCATATGATACTTGTGGACGCCATAATGAACAATGGCCAGCAACTTACAGCAGAGCAGAAGGAATTCAAGAAGCTGTTTGAGGTGTGCATTCAACTGGGAGCCATACTATCGGTGGTGGTGCTGTACTGGAAGAAGTTTCTGGACGTAAAAAGAGTGGATTTCTACTTCAAGCTGATAGTAGCTGTCTTCCCGGCGCTGGTGTTCGGGAAACTGTTCTCTGATAAAATAGACGAACTGCTGGAAAGCCCCACCACAGTGGCGGTGGCGCTGCTGGTGGGCGGCATCATACTGTTGTTTGTAGATAAACTGTTTGCCAAGAGCGAAATAGACCACGAACAAAACCTGAGTTACAAACGCGGATTTATGATAGGCATGTGGCAGGTAATAGCCATGATACCGGGTACGAGCAGAAGCGCGGCGACGATCATAGGAGGTATGCAACAGGGACTTTCGCGCAGGTTTGCGGCTGAGTTCTCTTTCTTTCTGGCGGTGCCAACTATGATGGCAGCAACAGGCTACAAGCTGCTGAAGGCGGTGAAGGAACACCCCGAAATGCTGAAAGACAAGAACAACCTGGCCATGCTGGGTGTGGGCAATGTCATTGCGTTTGTAGTGGCGTTCATCGCTATAAAAACGTTCATTCAGTTCCTGCAAAAGAACAGCCTGCGCGCATTTGGTGTGTACCGCATAGTGGCGGCTGTAGCCATTTTTGTGTTGATGTATCTGGGCTACATCTCGTAGCACTTACCCAAAACGAAGACCCGCCTTGCGGCGGGTCCTGAAAATTCTATACAGTAAATAGTGACTGAGGGTAATGGCCGTAGGGCATCAATACTCATCCTCATTGAAGAAGAAATCTTCTTGCGTCGGGTAGTCGGGCCAAATGTCCTCTATACCTTCGTAGATCTCGCCTTCGTCGTCAAGTTCCTGCAGATTCTCTACTACCTCAAGCGGTGCACCCGAACGGATCGCATAGTCGATCAGTTCGTCCTTAGTGGCAGGCCATGGTGCATCTTCGAGATGTGATGCCAGTTCTAACGTCCAAAACATATTGTAATATTTTAATTTTTTAACTACTTTCCGCAAATGTAAGAGAAAAATCAAAAAACAAAAGACAATTTTTACGAGATGAAAATGTTAAGAAAAAGTGTTGCCGAACAATGGGTTTGCATATGTGTGCACCGCATTCTTTGTAATTAATAGATAACTTGCACCATCATGCTTTCAGCCAAAGACCTCACAAAAAAATATGGTTCGCTCACAGTAGTGAACAATGTGTCTGTTGAAGTAGGCAAAAGCGAGATCGTGTCTATAGTGGGGCCGTCGGGAGCGGGCAAAAGCACTTTGCTGCACCTGCTGGGCGGACTGGACAAACCGGACAGCGGCAGTGTGCTGATAGACAATACCGACATGCTGAAGCTGCCACCCAAGAAGCAGGCACAGTTCCGCAATACGCACATAGGTTTCGTTTTTCAGTTCCACCACCTGCTGCCCGAGTTCAGTGCAGTGGAGAATGTATGTATCCCGCTGTGGATAAAGGGTCTGGGCAAAAAAGAAGCTACAGATCAGGCGCGGGAGATACTGAATATAGTGGGGCTGGGGCACCGGCTTGAGAATAAACCTTCAGAACTTTCGGGTGGTGAGCAGCAACGGGTGGCCATTGCGCGCGCACTTGTGAACAAACCATCGGTTGTGATGGCTGATGAGCCCACGGGCAACCTTGACAGCGAGAACGCCCACCTGATACACCAATTATTTCTGGACCTGCGCGACAAACTGGGACAGACATTTGTGATGATCACCCACAACGATGCACTTGCCCGCATGACCGACCGCACACTGCATATGCAGGATGGAAGGATCGTTAAATAGCGCCTCTATTGATCAGGGAATGAAAGGGCGACGCCAGGTGCAATGAACTGCCAACACCGCAACAACATCATCGCTCAGAAGATATACTACGACGTAAGGAAAACGTCTGATCTTTACATCCCTCAACAGTCGTGTGTGTCCAATAAATGAATAACTGAGGGGATTTTCAGACAGTCTGGAGAGTTGGTCCTGTAACTCAGATAAAAAATCCTCGCCCAAACCAATACGCTGCTTCTCATAATAGTTGAAAGCATCCGTGATCTCAAGATGAGCTTCAACTGTTATCTCTACCTTATAGCTCATCCTGCGGACGTTGTTGCCTGATAAGCTGCAATGACTCCTCTACGGAATATGTCTTACCAGCGCCTGTGAGGTACTTTTCGGCACGTTCGTGCAACATATTCAATTCGGTCTCCGAATAGCTATAACCCGATGATACGTTTCCGCTCAAAAGGATATACAACGCCTCAATCTTCTCGTCATCGGAAGAATCGATAAATTCATGGAGTTTGCTCCTTAGCGCTGCTTGTCCCATTTTCTCAGGTTTTAACCAAATTTACGAAAACCAAACATACACCCTTACTTAAAAAATGATGCACCACTCCTATCGGTGGCTTCCATTACCTTTGCAGCCACACAACATTCTATGGTAATGAGGTATTTCAGGACGTATCCGTGGGGCATGCAATTGATGCTGTTCTTACTGATGTCGTTCACATTCATGGCGGGTATCGGGGCCATTACACTCAGCGTGTTCACTAAGTTGACGGGCTTTGCAGTAAGTCAGTTGTCGGGTATCACACCGCAGAGTCCCACGGCATTGATAAAAGCATTTGTTACACTTCAGGGATTACAGAACCTGTTTGTATTTCTTGTTCCTGCAGCTGTGTTTGCTTACCTATCCACCCCCCGTCCTGCTGAGTACCTGGGGTTGCGCAAACCTGCAAGACCCATGCACCTGCTACTATCGGTGCTGATAATGGCAGGCGCTATGCCGCTACTATTGCTGCTACAAACTGCTATGCAGCAATTCAACTTCGGGGCAGATATAAAGACCGCACACGAGGCACAAATGAAGATGAATGAGGCAATCATGCTGATGCCGACGTTTGGCGACTTCCTGCGCACATTTGTTGTGATGTCCATTATCCCCGGCATTGGGGAAGAGCTATTCTTCAGAGGAGTAATGATGCGGTTTGTGAAAAAGAGATCGCGGGGCATGCTTGTGCCTATGCTGTTCACAGCAGCCGTATTCTCCTATTCTCATGCCAATGTCTATGGCTATCTGTCCATATTCCTTGCGGGTTCATTACTGGCCGGGCTCTATTATTTCACCGGGTCCATTTGGTGCAGCATAGCGGGGCACATTTTCTTTAACGGGTTCCAGGTGGTGCTGAGCTATATGGGACGCAGCAATGCTACCATAAAGGCGTTTGTGGACAGCGATACCGTTCCTGTTTACTACGCAGTAGCCGGCGCGGTGGTATTTGTGGTGGCTGCTTTTGTGCTGGTAAAGACACGCACACCGCTGAAACCGGGCTGGACGGACGACTACACCCCGGCCGAACTGGCGGCTATGCAGAACGAAGGTGGCCGGCCGCTGTGATAAATTCTGTACCTGTTGACAACGTTGCAGGAAACAATATATATTTACAGCAGTATGGACTTAGCCAAATTCAGAGCCTCAGCGAAACGCAAACAGAAATCTCTCTCTACTTTCCTTGACAAACTGGACAAGATCGTTCCGCCCGACCTGCAGGATATTGCTGACCGGGCCGATGCAGCCATGTGGAAAGAAACCGACTGTACTACCTGCGCCAACTGCTGCAAAACCATGACCCCCACCTTCACTGTAAAGGATATCAACCGCATTTCCAAACACCTGGGCATGAAGCCGAAGGAGTTTAAAGACAAATGGCTGCTACATGAAAAGGAAACAGGTGATTGGGTGAACAAAACTCAGCCCTGCCAATTCCTTGAGAACAATATGTGCTCCATATACGAGGTGCGCCCGGCAGATTGTGCAGGCTTCCCGCATCACCACCTGAAGCCGTTCGATCTGTATAACGATATGTTCAAGGCCAACATCATGCACTGCCCGGCCACACTCTCTTTGGTAGATCGTGTGAAGAAGGAAGTGGACCGTCGCTACGACATGTAATGTGAACTAACGCGTGAACTTGTACCCGATGCCACGGATGGAATGGAAGTGGCGCGGGTTGCGGCTATCGGTCTCGAAGAACTTACGGAAGTTGAGGATGAAGTTGTCAATGGTACGTGTAGTAGGATACACATTGTAGCCCCATACGATCTGCAATATCTGCTCGCGCGATACTACTTCTCCTTCGTGCTCGGTGAGCAGGCGCAGCAATGCGGCTTCCTTCTTGCTCAGTTCGCGGCGCTCGCCGTTCTTGTCCACACACTCGTGCGCGCTGAAGTCGATGACACAGCCTTCAAACTCGTAGGTGTCGCTTACTGCCTGTGGTTCCTTAATTTTCTTGTTCTTGGTTACCAGCTTATCTACCCTCAGCAGCAGTTCTTCCAGGTTGAACGGCTTGGTTAGGTAGTCGTCGCCACCCTTGCGCAGGCCCTCTACCCTGTCGGACCCACTGTTGCGTGCCGAAAGGAAAAGGATTGGCACATCGTTGTGCTGCATGCGTATGGTCTCGCAAACGGTGATACCGTCCATATCGGGCAGCATGATGTCGAGGATGATGAGGTCGAAGTACTCATTTTTCACCGCCTTGATAACAGCAGGACCGTTATCAACAGTGGTCACCTCATACCCTTCCAGCTCCATATTGAGCTTCAGCGCCTCCCTCAGTGTTTCTTCATCTTCTGCAATGAGCAGCGATGCCCGATATTGTTTGCCAGCCATAATTACTATTTGCGGCAACGAAATTACAGATTATTGGGGATAAGGTGGCAGGGACCGTGCAGGTGTACACTTGGGCTGATTTCTGTGTTACTTTGCAACAGCATGAACCAGGGCATCTTCCGACACCGATACTACAGGCACATACTGTGTGCCGTGCTTCTGGTGTGGATAGTCATTCCGGGTTCATTGCTGCGCGCACAGACGGCACCCGGCTTCGGGATAGATGCCCGCATACTCGGCGGGAGGGTATTCAAACATGAGGCAAAGTTCACCCTTCCTATTCCGACATTCACTTCAGGGATGGATGTGAACCTGGTGTGGCATACCGATGGCAGCAAGGCATGGCAGCAACGGAGGCATTATCCACGCATTGGTGTGGGTGTGGTGGCATTGCACTATGGCAACGACGCTGTTTATGGTAATGTGGCGGGTATTTATCCCAATATCACCTTCCCTTTAGTGACTGGGCGTAACCTTGAATGGACGCTACGACTGGGGAACGGAATCGGATATGTGACCCGACGTTTCAACCGTACCGACCCCGTGAACACGGTAAATGTGGCGATAGGCGCGCATGTGAATGACCTTATCATGATCAACACGGCGGCTTCCTGGCACATCAACAAACACTGGCTGCTGCATGCCGGCGGGTTTGTAACCCATATCTCGAACGGATCGGTGCGCAAACCCAACCTGGGCGTAAATGTGGCGGGCGGTTCATTTGGGGTCAGCTACTTCCCGGTAACAGCAAGGCCGGCGCTGATGGTGCGGGAACTACCTCAACTAAGCAATCGCTGGCTGCTGCAACTGCGGGGCAGTATGTCGCTGGTGTCATCCAACACAGCCGGCGGGCCGTTGTATCCGGTATATATAGGCACCGCAACCATGAGCCGTAGATGGCGAGGCATGAATAAAGCCTTTGCAGGTATCGACTACTCCTACCACACCAATCTGGCAGCACATATGCGCAACAACGGCCTGGAAGCAGGCAACGAACGGCAACATAGTTACAAAAGCGCCATTGTGGCGGGCAACGAGTTTTTGCTGGGCAGAGTGGGCATAGCGGTGCAGGCCGGTGCCTATCTGGTGAAAGGCTATCTGCAAAAAGAAGACATCTACGAAAAGGTGAGCCTCAACTACTATTGCATGCTGCGCGAGGAAGGTCCGCTGAAGGAACTGTGCCTGTACACCGCACTGAAAGCCCACCTGAATGTGGCTGAAATGGGTGAGATGGGGATAGGGATAGGTCTGTAAAGCCGCGAATACGTAATTTCGCCCACCTGAATCAATGAGTATGCACCCCGGAGAACTGCGCATAGAAGATTTTACCTACGACCTACCCGATGAACGGATAGCCCGCTATCCTCTTGCGGAACGCGACGCCTCGCGCCTGCTGGTGTATCGTGAAAGACAGATATCGGAAGACACCTACCGCAATCTGGCGGCTCATATACCGGCCAATACTACCATGGTGTTCAATCAGGCAAGGGTGGTGCATGCACGACTGTTGTTTCAGAAAGAGACCGGCAGCACCATAGAGGTCTTCTGCCTGGCACCACACGAGCAGTATGGCGACATACAAACGGCGATGCACACTCGTGGCGAAGTGCTGTGGGAATGCCTTGTGGGCGGCGCATCGAAATGGAAGAAGGATACAGTGCCGCAAATGGTGTGCGAAGAACCCTCCTTCACACTGACCGCCCATATTGAAGAGAAAAGAGCTAACAGCTATATCCTGCGGCTGAAGTGGACGGATGAGACGCTGACGTTTGCGGAGGTGCTGCATTATATGGGCAAGGTGCCGTTGCCACCGTACCTGCGCCGCAATGCAGAGCAGGGCGATGAAACCACCTACCAGACAATATTTGCAAAAGACGAGGGTAGTGTGGCAGCACCTACAGCGGGACTGCACTTTACACCGCGCGTAATGGACGAGCTGGCCGAAAAAGGAATAGGATCGGCATTTGTGACACTGCATGTGGGTGCGGGTACTTTTATACCGGTGAAAGCCGAGACTATGCAAGACCATAACATGCATGCGGAATGGATAGAGGTGACCACCGGTGCCATAGAGAAGTTGATCTCGGCGCTGAATGGCAACATAGTTGCAGTGGGCACCACCTCATTGCGCACCATAGAAACCCTGTATTGGCTGGGCAATAAAATAATGAATAGTGAACCGCTGAACCTGCAGGATATTTCCATTGATCAGTGGGATGCCTATACTTCTCAACCACAGCATGACACAACAACTGCATTGACAGCACTGCTGCACTATATGCAACAGCATGATATGGAACGGCTGATAACACGCACGCGCATTATGATAGCGCCGGGTTATAACCTGCGTGTGGCAAATGGTATCGTCACCAATTTCCACCAACCACAATCTACATTGCTGCTGCTTGTTTCCGCGATCATCAGAGACGACTGGCGCAGGGTGTACGAACATGCGTTGAATAACGGTTATCGTTTTCTGAGCTATGGAGACGGCAGCCTGTTGTGGAAACGATGATCCGCTACAAAACACTACAGGCTATTGCAAGGAAGATATCCTGCAATAGCCTGTGCTATTTCTGAGCCATTGTTGTTTACAACAGTCCCCTTACTTTTTCTATTACTGCGGCCAGACCAGCAACGTCCTGTCCACCGGCAGTGGCCAGTGACTTCTGACCTCCGCCACCGCCCTTGATGAGCGGCGCCACATGTTCTTTAATGATCTTGCCGGCGTCCAGTCCGCGGGCAGCATTTACTTTGTCATCCACACCCACGGCTACAAATGCTTTGCCATCTATATTGGCGCACAACACGATCACATGGTCGTTGAGGTGCGATTTAAGATCGGTACACAATTTCTTCAGCGCATCGGCAGTGCTCACGGTCACCATCTGGCCAATGAAGGATATCTGGTTGATGATCTCGTCCTTGGTGAGCAGCTCGTTGCGGACACCAACCAGTTGGCGTGCTTCCAGGTTTTCTACATGCTTCTCCAGTTGGCTGCGCTCCTCCTGCAATTTCTCAATTGCCTTCACCGGGTCCTTCGCATTCTTCAGCTGAGCCGATATGTTATTGATGAGCTCCAGCTTCTCGTTGATAAAATCTTCAGCAGCCTTACCGCTTACCGCCTCTACCCTGCGCACACCTGCCGCCACCGCAGCTTCGCTCGTTATCTTGAAGTAGCCCAGCTCGCCGGTATTACCAACGTGGGTACCACCGCATAATTCAATTGAGTATGCTGCGTCCATTATTACTACGCGCACCATGGTACCATACTTCTCGCCAAACAGCGCCATAGCACCCATAGCAACAGCATCGTCCTTGCTCATGGTCTTTATCACCACCGGAACGTTCTCGCGGATCTTACGGTTCACAATGGTCTCAATCTGCTTGATCTCCTCATCGCTCACTTTAGCGAAGTGAGAGAAGTCGAACCTGAGGTGTTCTTCGTTCACCAAAGAACCTTTTTGCGCGACGTGTGTACCCAACACCTGACGCAATGCCGCGTGCAGCAGGTGCGTAGCACTATGGTGCACCGTAGTAGCAGCGCGCTTTTCGGCGTCCACTTTCGCCACAGCCGGCGCCGATACGTTCTCGGGCAGTGTCTGTGTAAAGTGAATGATCATGCCATCTTCTTTCTTAGTATCAACTATAGCAACAGTTTCGTTGGGGAATACAAGTGAACCGGTATCGCCTACCTGACCACCACTCTCGGCATAGAACGGTGTAGCGCTCAGCACCAGCTGGAAGAGTTCTTTTCCTTTGGCACTTACGCGGCGATATTTCATGATAGACGCATCTGCTTCAAGGGCCTCATAGCCAACGAAGTCTGTGCCACCTTCCTTCAATATCACCCAATCATCTGTATCGAGCGCAGTAGCTGCACGGCTGCGCGCTTTCTGTTGCTGCATCTCGGCAGTGAACGCAGCCTCATCGACATGCAGGTCCTGCTCGCTGCCTATCAGCCTTGTGAGGTCGATAGGGAAGCCATAGGTATCATACAATTCAAAAGCGGCTTTGCCGTCGATCGTCTTTGTGTTTCGGCTTCTTGTTTCATTAATGATATCGTCGATCTTTTTCAACCCTTTATCAAGTGTGCGCAGGAAAGCATCTTCCTCTTCCTTCACCACACGGCATACAAGGTCTATCTGCTTTTGCAGTTCGGGGAATACATCCTCAAACTGTTTTGCCAACACCGGCATCAGCTGGTGCAGCAGCGGCTGCTTATAATCGAGGTATGAATAATAATAACGAACGGCACGACGAAGGATGCGACGAATCACATATCCCGCACCGGTATTAGATGGCAACTGACCGTCGGCAATAGTGAAGCCTATAGCACGGATATGGTCTGACAACACACGGAACGCAATATCGGGACGGCTGTCGGTATAACCATATTTCTTACCCGTTATCTGCTCTATGGCAGTGATGGTTCCGGTGAACAGGTCTGTATCATAGTTGCTCTGACGGTCCTGCAACACGCGCACCAGTCGTTCCAGCCCCATGCCAGTGTCTACGTGTTTGGCAGGCAATGGTTCCAGTGTACCATCCTTCAAACGATTGAACTGCATGAATACATTATTCCAAATCTCTATCACCTGCGGATGATCGGCATTCACGAGGTCGCGGCCCGGTTTGGTTTTCTTCTCTTCTTCGGTGCGGCAGTCCACATGCACCTCAGAACAGGGACCACACGGACCCATATCGCCCATTTCCCAAAAGTTATCTTTTTTATTGCCCAGCAGTATGCGGTCTTCTGCTACGTGCTTCTTCCAGAAATCGTATGCTTCCTGGTCCATGGGCAGATTTTCGGCAGGGTCGCCACCAAAAACAGTTACGTATAATTTTTCTTTGGGTATGCCATAAACCTCTGTGAGCAATTCCCAGCTCCAGTCAATGGCCTCTTCCTTGAAGTAGTCGCCAAAGCTCCAGTTGCCCAGCATCTCGAACATGGTGTGGTGGTAGGTATCAACACCTACTTCTTCCAGGTCATTGTGTTTACCACTCACACGCAGGCACTTCTGCGTATCGGCTATACGATTGCTGGTAGGCTGTCCGTTGCCCAGAAAATAGTCTTTGAACTGGTTCATACCCGCATTGGTAAAAAGCAGGGTAGGGTCATTCTTCACTACAATGGGTGCTGATGGCACTATTTCGTGCCCTTTCTTGCGGAAAAAATCTAAAAATTGCCGGCGTATCTCGTTAGCTGTAAGCATCTGGTAATGTGTCTGTAATTATATAGGCTGCAAAACTAATAGAAAACAGGAAAGGATAACAGGCCATTTTCGTGTTACGGGTTATGTTGTATATCTTTAAATGAAAATAACAAACTATATGCACCTTTCCGCCAAAGGCTCCATCAACCGCAGCTACGAGATACTCGATGCCAACAAGAATACCATTGCTACGGTGGTTTATCCGTCCCGATTCAAATATCGTTCGGCCGAAATAACAGCCGGCAACAGGATGTGGCATACCCAACCCGCCCAGTGGCTGAGCCGCAGAATAGAGATACTGGACAACGACACCGTTGCCGGAATGATGAAGTTCAAGGGGATGAACACCTTTCAGTTACAGTTGACCGGGCGCCCTACCTACACCATACGCAGAGTAGGATTCTTACGCACCCATGTGGGGCTGTTTACTAAAGCAGGTATGGAAATTGTAAAAGTTACACAGCCCAACAAATGGGCGTTCAGAACCCTGGAGCTGGAAATTGAAACGGATGATAACTACGCGGAAGCGAAAGACCCGTTGATACTGAGTTGCGTTATGTGGTACATAAATTATCTGCGGGCAGCAGCCAATGCAAGTGTGTAGATCATCAGATCTGGATACCAAAGTTGGCTGTACACTCTATGATAGAGCCCGGACCCGTGAGGTAAAACAGTCGGTAATACAACTTGTCTTCTTCAGTAAGGCCTACATAAGTACCCCGGAGGCCGCCTTTCACAGAAACAAAGAAAATGCCGCGTTGGTACCTGCGTCCGTATCCTGAGCCGATACCGGCATAATCGTACAATACCCTGTCGTAGTTGGTGGGCAATCCTATAGCTTCGAACTTGTTGGCAAAATACTCAGATTCGCCGCTAAACAGCTTTACATAAATATAGTCCTGATAGTACCATTTGCGGTTGCGGTGTTCCCATCGCTTACGGAGATAGAACGACCAAGTGAAATCCTGCATTTTGCCCTCATACACACCTGTATAAAGGTTGTAGGTGCTCATATAGCTAAAATTGCGGCGACGGTACTCTATTCCCACCCCGAGACGGGACATTGCATTGGCAGGGTTGGTGAGCGTAAGCGCCAAGGAGTAACCACGCATATTGTATGTTGGACTCCAGGGGCTCATTTGGGCAACTGCAGCAAAGGTGGTGACCAGGAGAACGGCAACAAGTATAGATCTCTTCAATGTATAGGTATATTTATCTATAAGAAAGGGCAAAAATAATACACCAGCCCTGCAATAAAAACTAATACGAGTATTATTTTATTGATGGCGTCCGGGCCGGCCGGTGTGGAATTTTTGATTCTTCGGCTCTTTTAGATCAGACAAAGTAATTTTACACTCAAACTCACGGTAATGAACCTCGACGACAGAATAGAACAAAGTGCCACATATAGCTCATTCCGCACCAGCCTGGATATTGCCATGGGTGCCATCTACATAATTCTGGGCGTGATATTGGTGAGCCTGCGGCAATTCGGCGCACTGGAACTGAGCACTACCTCGGCCTGGGTGCTGGGATCGGCCATGGTGCTTTATGGTGCCTTTCGCATCTACCGCGGCATCACCGCAATAGGGGCGTTGCGCAGAATAAGAAACAGAAACACAAAGCGTTGATTATCATTTGTCTACATGATATTCTGGTAAGACAAATCAGGCGGCAAAACGGGTGTTAAATTATTGTTAGAGTAGATATAACACCGCCGTATCTATAAATTATTGAGTAAAATTGCGTTCCTTATGCGAATCAGTAGCAGGTTTTTATTTATATGTTTGTCGGTTTTATTCTTCGCATCCTGCGACGATCGTCCGGCACACCCCGATTCGCTGGGCAAGGGTGAGATAGATATTTCGGTAGATGAGACCTACCGCCCGGTGATGGAACAGATCAGTACCATCTTCGACAGCAGCTTCCCCGATGCCAAAGTGCACATCCACTACAAGCCGGAAGCTGAGTGTTTTAAAGACTATTTTGATAAGAAGGCGCGACTCATTCTGGTGACCCGCGACCTGAACCTGCAGGAAAAAGACGCCTGCAAATCGCGTCAGATCTACCCTACTTCTCTGGCTGTGGCGCGCGACGCAGTAGCTGTGATCCTGAATAACGAATCGCCCGACACCCTGCTGGACATGAACATGCTGAAAGGGATACTTACCGGTCAGTACAACAAAAAATACACAGTGGTGTTCGATAATCAGGCTTCGAGTACTGTTCGGTTCATCAACGATTCGGTACTGAAAGGCGAGAAATTGGGCGGAAATGTGTTTGCGGCCAAGGGCAATGCCGAGGTGGTGGACTATGTGATGAAGAACCCTAACGCGATAGGCTTTGTGGGTCTGGGCTACGTGAGCGACTCTTCGGACCCAAATAACACGGGCGCTTTCATAAAAAGTGTTAAAGTTGCAGCCATCAAAAACGATGCTACGGGTGAGTTCCTGCAGCCATATCAGGCCTATATAGCGCTTAAAACCTACCCTCTGACCCGCCATCTCTACTACATCAACAGCGAAAGCTACCACGGGCTTGGCACGGGTTTTGCAAATTTCATAAGTAACCAGCGTGGGCAATTGGTTTTCTTCCACGCGCACATGTTCCCGGTGCGATCAGAGATGGTCATCAGGGACGCACAGATAAATCAGTAGATCATTCTTAATCCAATAAACAAAACGGCACTAAACGTGCCACGCAGAACATGAAAAGAATAATGGTGATGCTCGCATTCGTTGCCTTCGGCCTTACAGCCGGCGCGCAGGATGCATCAGTGAAAAATGGTATCAAGCTGTACAACTACAAAAAGTACAAATCGGCACAGGCTGTCCTGACCCCACTTGCAGAAAAAGACCCGATGGCCAACTACTATCTCGGACTCCTGCACATTGCTACAGGCAACCTCGATCAGGCTGCAGCCGCCTTTGCACGCTTCCCCGAAGATCTGGCGAACATATCAGGTACTGCGCGCGTAGCTTTCGCTAAGAAAGACGTGACTACCGGCAACAACATTGCTAAAGCGCTTGCTGCAAAAGCGAAGAAAAAAGACTTCCTGCCACAGAAATATGCGGCGGACGCTATTACCTATAGCGAAGGTGGCGACTACGCACAGGCTATTGCTTGGTATAAAGACGTGCTGGTGAAGAATGCCGGTGGCGATAATGCCGATGTGCACATTGGCCTGGCTGATGCCATGAGGAAAACACCGGGTGGTGGTGGTGAAGCCATGACCAACTATGAAATGGTGACTGAAAAAGACAAAACAAACTCTCTGGCATTCACCCGCATAGGTGACCTGTGGTACGAAGCCCGCAACTACCAGAGCGCACTTGACAACTACGCACGCGCTAAAGATGCCGACAACACCAACCCGCTGCCTTACAAGGCACTGGCAAACGCTTACTCACGCTCGGGCAAGTACAAACTGGCACTGCAGAACCTGGAAGAGTACCTTTCTCACTCTGACAATACAAACGAAGACCAGTTAGAGTACGTGCGTGCCCTGTATCAGGCACAGAGCTATTGCGATGCTGCCAAGCTTGCAGAAAAACTGATAGGCACACAAAGCGATGCAGCCCGCATCACCGAGCTGACAGGTATCCTTGGTTTCTCTCAGGTGAACTGCAACGACTCTATGGCGGCACTCACCAACCTGCGCAAGTACTTTTCTATGCAGGACCCTAAGAAAATATTGCCGGGCGCTTACCTGGAATATGGTAAACTGTTCCTGAAACTCGGCATGCTCGACTCTGCCGGTGCCTACTACACAAAGGGCATCGAGGGCGACACAACCAAGAACAAATCTGACGTGTACCGCGAGGTTGCAGAGGCCTTCAAGGGAAAGAAAGAATATTGTAATGCTGCCGAGTGGTATGATAAGCTTGTGAAAGCAAATCCGGGCACACAGCCGCTTGACTACTTCTGGAGGGGATACATGTTCTACTACTGCAACAGCATGGATAAGGCTGTGAAAGCGTTCGAAGAGTTCGAGGCCAAGTATCCTGATCAGCCTTCAGCTTATTATTGGCATGGCCGTGCTGCCGCTGCTATAGACTCTGAAGCGACAGAAGGTCTTGCAGCACCGCACTTCACAAAGTGGTTGGAGAAAGTAGGTCCTAATTATGAGAAGAAAAACGACATGAAGATCGCTTATCAGTACCTGGTGCTTTACTACTATAAGAAGAAAGACAAGGAAAACCTGAAAGTGTACATGGATAAACTGGCGGCAATTGCACCTGAAGATGCATTGCTGAAGCAGATACAGGACGCTGACAAACCGGGTTCGGCAAAAAAGCCGGCCGGCAGTAAGTAGGTCACAATTATTTTATTCAGTAAAGCCCCGGTTTTGCCGGGGCTTTTTAATTGGTATGTCCTACTTTTATGGTGTCTGACAAGATCATGAAACGCTACCCCTGCTATACCGTACTTATGTTACTGATGGGCGCACTATGTGGTGCGTTGTCGCTATCCTCGTGCGGAGAAAGGAACGAACGCAAAAACAAGACGTCCGACATCAATGAGCTTGCAAACAAGATAGGGCGCAAGACCGCCATCGAAGATTACCCAAAGATACCGGGTGAGGAGCTGCTGCAAGACCTGGGCAGCAACCGCCTTTTTGGTGAACTGCAAAGCCGGTATTCACAACAACTGGTGGCTTTGCACGGTGCCGTGACTGCCGACAATGCCAAATTCATTGTGGTGATCATGGGTCCGGATGTGGGCAAATTCGCTTCCCCTTCCAATACTTACGGCATTTCATTCATCACTCAACTGTGCACCAATCAGAGCATTGACTGGATAGATCTTACGCCGGACATATCGGAATGGACAACGGTAAACGACCCCAACCGCGCGCCGGTGAACGGCAACTGGTCTAAGGCCGGTGCTGCAATGGCCGCTAAAATGCTTGCAGGTGCGGTCTCCAAGTATGACGACTACGCCAACCCCACCTCACTTACCTCAGCCGACCGGCCCTACTCATTCGGTGACCTGTCGAAACCGGAGTACGGTGAAAGCGATGGGAAACCTGCTGTGCGCATGCATGTGAACGATCAGGGGCTGCGCATGGGGTACAATATCACCTTTCCCAAGTCGAAACAAAGGGTGCTGCTGCTGGGCGATCAGAAGATACTGACGCCAGACCTCGACGACGATCACACCATTACCACTTACCTGCAACGTGCATTCCCTGATAAGGAGTTCATTAATGCCGGGCACCCCAACTACACCATAGAAGACTATGTATCGTTGTACCAGGAAAAAGCGCGCTATACCGAGGCCGATGTGGTGATATTGTGCACCAATGGCGGTGACATTCTGGACGAATACTTTTCGCAGCGCAACCACTACGCGCGCTCGGGCAAGGGTTACCGACCAACTGAAACAGAATTGAATTTTTATAAACAGTTCACGAAAACCAACTGACCGACCATAATATGGAAGTGAATATAGAAGAGATCAAATACCCTATTGGCCGCTATGTGCGTCCGGACGCCTATACCACGGATCTGCTTCAGGAATGGATTGCCGTGCTGAAAGCGCTGCCATCGTGGATGGACGTATGTATAGAGAACCTTGATGCCGACCAGCTGCGCGTGCCTTACCGCGAGGGTGGCTGGAATATTCAGCAGGTAGTGCACCACCTCGCCGACAGCCATCTCAATGCCTACATCCGCATCAAACTGGCACTGACTGAAGACAATCCCACGGTAAAACCCTATGACGAGAACGCTTGGGCCGTTCTGCCCGACGTGGACAGCGTGCCCGTCAACGTTTCGGTGACCATGCTGCATGCTCTGCACCGCCGCATGGTGGCATTGCTGGAATCGCTGTCCCCCGCGCAATGGGAACGGACCGTTTTCCACCCTGAACACAAACGCACAATAGCAGTGTGGGAATTTGCGGCGTTATATGCGTGGCATAGCCGGCAACACACTGCCCATATACAGCAATTGCGCCTGCGTATGGGATGGTGACAACCGTCTGCGGTAGACGGTTTTTCCTCAGAGAATTACAGATGAGCAGTTTTTTTGTTGAAAAAAAATATATTTTTGAAATAGGGACATAGGTTTTACCCCTCTTATTGTTCGAAACAATTATTCAAATTTGGCTTTTAAAAGCACATTTTATGTTGTCCAATCTCTCCCACTTCGTATTGCTTCATAGTGTTCTGCGCTATTTCATCCTCATTTTCGCCCTTATCGTAGCCATACAGAGCCTTGTAGGCATGATGGGAAAGCGCCCTTTCAAAAAAGTACAGAAACAGATGGCGCTGATGCTGCTCATTTTCTGCGATCTGCAGTTGCTGCTGGGCGCGCTTTTGTACTACTATAAAGTGATAGGCGCGGGCATGTTCAGTTCGGCCGATGTCATGAAAGACGCGTACAAACGTTTCTATGCGGTGGAGCATAGTCTGGCCATGGTCATTGCCATAGTGCTGGTGCATGTGGGATATGCCGTTACCAAAAAGAACATGGATGCCGACCGCAAGTACAAAAGACTTTTCTGGTGTTCGTTCATAGCATTGGGCATATTTGTGGCCATGATACCGTGGCAGGGCAAGCAGGTAGTGGGCCGCCCAAACATCCCGCAAATTGTGCAGTAGGCGCATGCTCAAAAAGATACTCCAACCTTTTTACGCCCTGTGGGTGTTGCTCACCTTTTTGGTAGGCCTCCTCATAGTGTTGCCTTTTTACCTCACGCTCAGCACGCGCAATACACTGCGCACGCGCAAAGCCATAGCCCGGTTGCTGACCGCATGGATGAAGGCGTGGTTCCTGGTTATGGGTATGCCCATGACGGTATCGGGCTATAAGCCACCCCGCCAGCGATATGTGGTGGTGGCCAACCATATCTCTTACCTCGACCCCCTGGCGCTGTTCCCGGCGCTGCCGCACTACTTCAGGCCGCTGGGCAAAAAGGAATTCTCTGATGTGCCCTTGCTGGGCTACCTCTACAGCCAGATCACGGTAATGGTGGAAAGGGGCGACGCCAAAAGCCGCGCCCGCAGCATGCGTGCGCTGTGGCGCATACTGAAGGAAGAAAGTGATATCCTCATCTTCCCGGAAGGTACCTTCAACGAAACAGGCAAACCGCTGAAGGAATTCCACAACGGTGCCTTCAATCTCGCCATCAACACACAGACGCCCATTCTGCCGGTCATTTTCCCCGATACTGTTCACCGGTGGCACTATAGCGGCTGGTGGAAGTGGTGGCCGGGACCCAACAGGGCCATTATACTGCCACCCGTACCCGTCACCGACCTCACGCTCGATGATCTGCCGGCACTGAAGCAGCGGATCTTTGACATCATGTGGGAAGAATTATCCAAATATCCCTACCCTGCCTAATACAACATTATGTAGGCGAGATAGATGATACTTGCCATTGACAGGGTCAGTATCAGTACAATAGCGACCGTGTTGAGTGTTTTTTCGGTATTCATAGCGCACAATTCCTTTTTCCTTCGTAACCCGTACAGGCAGGTACAATAATCAGGCCGAAGTACCGAAGAATAACGATGGCGCGCTGTTAAAGCATCGCTATATCCTGCGCGGCGGGCACTGTTTTAACGTAGCTATCGCAAAAGGACCTGCGTAGTTTTAACAAATAATCCGTTGTACACCTATTATATTTGCGCACTAATAATAGCTTATGCAACGTTTCCTCGCTATCATAGCGCTTGTTTTTCTTTCGTCATCCCAACTGATGGCGCAGGAAAAAACCACCACCGATGCGCCGCGACCCATCTCAAAACCCTCGCGCGACTTCGTACTTCTTCAGTTCGGCTACACCAGCTGGACGGTTCGACCTGATTCTGTGGACCCCAAGCCGTTTGCCTACACCTTCAACGGATACCTTTGCTACGACTTCCCCATCAAAAAAACACACTTCAGCTTTGCAACAGGTGTCGGCATAGGCACCACATCGGTCTATATGGACAAACAGCAGCTGGCCCTCTCCGATACCGGCATGAGGGGTGCTGATGCCACTTTCATCACCGACACCGCCAACTACAAAAGATACAAGTTCAATACCGCCTACCTTCAGGCACCGTTCGAGCTGCGCTATTTTGGCAATATAGACAACCGCAACAAGGGCTTTAAGGCCGCTATTGGTCTGCAGGTGGGTACATTGCTGGGCGCGCACACCAAGGCGCTGCGCTCGGTAGAAGGTGCCAACATCAAAGACAAGATGAACACGAAGCGCTACATCAGCCCGTGGAACTTTGCCGCTACAGCGCGCATAGGCTGGGGCAACTTCTCGGTGTTCGGTTCCTACAACATTACACCGGTATTCAAAGACAAGGCAGGTCCGCCTATTACGCCTATGACAATAGGAATCTGCCTGTCAGGTCTGTAAGCAACAATGTCAGTATAATATTCAAGGAGGATGCCCGCACAGGCATCCTCTTTTTTTTGCAGCTTTGCCGGGTGCAAAAAAGAATGGGTGCCTGAAAAGACACCCATTTATGGAAATATATATAAGGGCATTTCCGGAGTAACCTTAATTTCCATCAAACACACACGCTGATCGGAAATGCAAAAAGAATAGTTCAAAAACCATACCACAATTGCCCCTGCCATTCCGTTTTAACGTTTCGTGTGGCAACGGCTGACACCCGTCAGCCACCCCCTCCGCCAAAATTGATTAATTTCGCGCCATGTCTCGCAAAGCAATGCTCATCATTATGGATGGCTGGGGTCATGGTCAGGTACCATCGGCCGATGCCATCGCCAACGCCAATGTGCCATTTGTAAAATCGCTCTACAGCCGCTACCCAAACACCGAATTGATAACCTGCGGCGAAGCCGTGGGCCTGCCCGATGGTCAAATGGGCAATTCTGAGGTGGGTCACCTGAACCTGGGCGCGGGCCGCATTGTGTATCAGGAGCTGCAACGCATCAATGTTGCCTTTCGCGAGGGCGAGGCCGCTACAAACAAGACACTGCTTGCCGCATTCGAGGCTGCCAAACAGAACGGCGCTACACTGCACTTTATGGGCCTGGTGAGCGACGGTGGCGTACACAGCCACATTAGCCATATTGAAGACCTGTGCACACTGGCACGCAAGGCGGGAGTGCCGCGCGTAGCCGTACACGCCTTTACCGACGGGCGCGACTGCGACCCCAAAAGCGGGCTCGCTTTCATGGAGCAACTGCAGCAGCACCTAACTGACACCAATTGCCTGCTGGCATCGGTGACAGGCCGTTTCTACGCCATGGACCGCGACAAACGCTGGGAGCGGGTGAAAGTTGCTTACGATGCACTGGTGCATGGCATAGGCAAGCATACCACCGACGCTATTGCAGCCATAAAAGAAAGCTATGATCATAACGTTACCGACGAGTTCATAACGCCTATAGTGGTGTGCGACAAGACCGGAACACCCAATGCCGTAATTAAAGATGGCGATGTGGTGGTGTGTTTCAACTTCCGCACCGACCGCTGCCGCGAAATAACAGTGGCGCTCACGCAGCAGGCTTTCCACGAGCAGAACATGCACCCGCTGAACCTGCATTATGTGACCATGACCGAATATGACAAGAGCTACAACCGCGTGCATGTAATATTCGAGAACAAAGACCTTACTAATACCATGGGCGAGGTACTGGAGAAAAACGGCAAAACACAGATACGCATTGCCGAAACAGAAAAATACCCGCACGTTACGTTCTTCTTCTCGGGCGGCCGTGAGTTACCGTTTGATGGTGAAAGACGCATCATGGCGCAGTCGCCGCGCGATGTGGCCACCTACGACCTGAAACCGGAGATGAGCGCGCGCGAACTCACTGAGTCTATTTTGCCCGAGATCAATCAGCAAAGTGCCGACTTCATCTGCCTCAACTTTGCCAACCCCGACATGGTAGGCCATACCGGTGTGTGGAACGCGGTAGTGAAGGCAGTGGAAACGGTGGATGAATGTGTGAGCCGCATAGTACCTGCCGCACTGGCCAATGGTTATGCGGTGTTCCTGACAGCCGACCACGGCAATGCGGACTGCATAGTGAACGAAGACGGATCGCCCAATACGGCGCATACGCTCAATCCTGTTCCGCTGTTCCTTATCTCAAACGACTACTCAGCGTCGCTGAAACCCGGCAAGCTGGGCGACATTGCGCCAACCATACTCACCTACATGGGTGTACCCGTACCTGCCGATATGACCGGCAATGTGCTGATAGAACACTAAACTGAACGAAATACAAATAGCAAGGGGCTCTCAAAAGGAGCCCCTTACTGTTTATCGTTTTATCCGTAGTTATCTGTTTTTGCGCATTCCTAAAACACCTTTGTCAGCTCTTCAAGGTGGGTCACCTCGTATGTGGGTTTGAAGGCATGCGGTAATCGCTGAGGGTTGTAGTAGGCCGAATCCCAGCCTGCGTTGATGGCGCCCATTATATCAATATCCACTGCGTCGCCAATCATAATGCTGTCATCGGCGGTGGCACCTGCAGCCTGTAGCGCAAACTCAAATATGTCGCGGTGAGGCTTCATGCTGTTGCTTCGTTCTGATGTGATAAGGTGATTGAAATAGCGGGCAATGCCTGAGTACTGCAACTTCAGCCGCTGTGTGGTCTCAAAACCATTGGTAATGAGGTGCATGTCATACCGGCCCTTGCAGTGTTCCAGCAATTCCTTGGCATGCGGCACCAGCAATGTTTGTGTAGGCAGTATCTCCAGGTAGGCAGTACTTATCTCGTGTGCCAGATTGGTATCGGCTATCTTAAAGTCCAGCAGCATCAGCCACATACGCTTCCAGCGCAGCTCATCTCGTTTTATGTAGCCACTGCGGTAGCGCGCCCACAACTTATCGTTGTGCACATTATACGCTTTGAACATGGCATCAAAATCTTCAATGCCTTTTCCGTCCAGGCCAAACTCGGCATAGAGGGCCCGCATTGTGGCCTCAGAGTTTTTCTCAAAATCCCACAGGGTATGGTCCAGGTCGAAGAAGAGATGCTTGTATTGTTTGCTCATTGTGGCGTTGTGAAGCGGGATAGTGCCCTGTTGACAAAATTACACGAAAAAAACCGGGGGCGGGAGACACTATCAGGCCGCATTGGCCGAAAAACGCCTGATCTTGTCCAGTTCACTGCTTTTCCTTCGCTGCTCTTCTTCCAGGTCATAGTCGGCCTGAAGACCTAACCAGAATCTCGCAGAATTACCGAAGTATTTTGCCAAACGTAAAGCAGTATCTGCGGTAATACTTCTGGCGCCACGCACTATTTCAGATATCCTCGTCTGTGGCAGGCCTGTTTCCTTGGCCAACCGGTAAGCAGATATGCCCAATTCCTTCAGAAATTCTTCCTTAAGCACTTCGCCCGGATGTATGTTCTTTATTGCTTTCATCGAAACCGATTTTTTTAATGGTAATCACAAATTTCTACGTCACCGACATTGCCGTTATCCCATTTGAATACTATACGCCATTGGTCATTTATCCTGATAGAATAGTGATCCTTCAATTTACCCGACAATTTTTCTAGTCTGTTTGACGGAGGTATCATTAGATCGCTCATCGTATGCGAGTTGTTCAGCATTCTCAGTTTCCTGCGGCCAATCTCCTGTACCTCGTTCGGCAATTTACTCACCCGTATGCCTTCCCATATTTTTTCGGTGTCTTTAGACCCAAATGAAGTGCTCATACTATTGCCCGGCGTTAGTAACGGCAAAAGTAAGCATATTAACGGGAAAGTATCTCACAAAATCGTATTTACTGAGAGAAGGCACCCACATGTTCGAAAAGAACAGGTGTTTCATTTGAACAGATAATTACTATCGCAAACAAGTTCGGTTTTTCAGCAATGGCAATCGAAACGACTATTGAAAGATTACTCATGTATAAACCGTTTCCATGCATACTGTTTTGGAGAAGATCTCACTTTGCTGTACTTTTAATAGAAGTCGGAGAACGTTTTTTGTCCTCGACTCTGACCAAATGATTATTGGGTACAACATTGAACATCTTAATCGTCATTGGTGTACAAACGGAAAAGGTTTTTTCCTAAATAATAGCCCTGATCAAGAAACGTTTTTCTATGATATATGCCAAAGTCGCCACCATTTCTATTTTTTGTTTGCTGAATTGTTTTGTTACGTCAGCTCAAGAGAACTACGTGATGTATAACAAAGAAATACTGCGCTGTGAACAACAGTTCCTGTATCTCGACAATATTAAAGATGCAATAAATGGATACAAAAAGGTATTCCAAAGATATTCAAAACCTTTTGCAAAAGACTGTTTTGTAGCGCTACAATTAGCCTGTTTGGCGGGCGATACTCAGGAGGTTGAGTATTTCGCCCGCATAGCGTTTCGTCGGGGCCTCAGCTGGACCGGCCTAACGTATTCTCAGGTGGTAAGCAAGTTTCTTAGTTCAAACGGCCATTTCAATCAGAAAATAAAATCAATATTTGACGCTGAAAATGAAAAATTTACGGGGTCATTGAACAAAGAAGTGCGAACGAGCATAATAAAAATGGCACACAAAGACGACTCCGTAAAATGGAGTTTAAATTGTTTGAAAGGATCTGAATTCAAGAGAGTAAACAAAGCATATCAGGATGTTTTGGACAGCAACGCAGTCCAAATTGCCCAGTTAACAGCAAAATATGGGTATTTGGGGTGTAATAAAATTGGCTTTGCCGATTTCCCAGTGAAAAATCATGAAGAAGTCTATGCTAAAACATGCTTTCAATTAGTCCCATTAATAGATCAGCTATATTACCATCACTCGTGCTGTTACTTCAGTAATCCGCAAGAACTTAGAGACGCGTTAGTGAATGGCGACATAACCCCATCAACGTACGCGTCGATTTATGAATGGGCATTTCTGGACCTAAAAGAAAAAAGACCAGAAGTAAAACTTTGTCATCCGGTTGCCGAACAAACTGAATATTACAATATTTGCCCGATCATGAAATCTTGGCAAAAAAATAATGATTCCATTCTGGTAAACAAATGTCGCTTTGCCATAGGTATGCCGAGCACTGCTCATTTTGAGAAACGAAAAGCATTTGAAAAAGAGACCGGAGTAAAATTACTATTTGGACATTTTGAAATAGACTGACAGATATGCACAATTTGGATGTCGTTTTAACTTCAATAGCGGAAATACAGATGATAGTTACGATAATATATAGAAAATAAAGTCTACAAACTGTGGATAACTATATAAAATCTCATTTTTTCGCATAAATTTGCCAACCCTAATAAAAACACTGAGTATATAATATACAATACAAACCTACAATGGCTGTAATTACAACAATAAGAGACAAGTACGGAAAAATAGCAGGTGGTATCATTGCACTGGCGCTGGTTGGTTTCATCGTTTCTGATGCTACAAGTGGTTCTCTTTCTACACTGTTCAACGGCAGAGATGCCAATGTGATGGAAATTAACGGCACTAAGATCGACCCCAAAGAATATAGTGCCAGGGTTAAAGAATACGAAACGCTGTACTCAATGTACAACAACGGCCGTCCGCTGGATGACGCGTCACGCGCGCAGATGAGCGAACAGCTGATACAGATGCTGGTGTTTGAAGCAACGGTGAATGCCGAGTGCGACAAACTGGGCATAGACGTGTCGAAAGAAGAAAAAGACCAGCTCATATATGGCGGCAATGCCGACGGTATGGTGCAGGGCTTTACAATAGGTGGTCAGCGCATTTTCGCCGATCCTCAGTCGGGCAACTTCGACCCGGGTCGTGTGAAAGGTCTTGAAAAAGAATTGAACGACCGCGGCGACAAGATCGATCCTGATGGTAAAGTACGCGAACAGTGGGCTGCTGTAAAAGCATACGTAGAGCGCTCTGCGCGCGTTCGCAAGTACACTTCAATGTTTACCAACTGCGCATACATGCCTAAGTATCAGATGAAGCGCATGATGGCTGAACAGAACGGCAACGCGTCTATCCGCTACGTAAAGGTTCCTTTCTCTGCCGTGTCCGATGCAGAAGTAAAAGTATCTGACGAGGACATCAAAGCATACATGCAGAAGCATGCGGCACTCTTCACCAACGACGAGGCAACACGCAACATAGAGTATGTTTCTTTCGAGATCATCCCGTCTGCTGCTGACTCTGCACGCACACTCGCTTCACTTGAAGAGCTGCGTGCCGACTTCGGAACGACAAAAGATATCGAAACGTTTGTGAACGGTAAGAGCGATGTGATGAACTCCTACACAAAGGCTTACTTCAACAAGCGCACACTCAAATCTCGCTATGCCGACACGATCATGACCCTGCCGGTAGGCCAGATCTTCGGCCCATACTACGAAAGCGGCAGCTTCAACCTCCTGAAAGTTACGGATCGTCAGAACCTTCCTGACTCAGTGAAACTGCGTCACATCCTGGTGAAGACCAAGGAGCAGGGCAATGATGTGCGTACAGACTCTGCTGCAAGCATGAAAATAGACAGTGCTATCGCTGCTATCAAAGCTGGTGGCAAGTTCGACTCAGTTGTGAAGATCTATACTGAAGACGATCCGAGCAAGGGTGGTGAATACACTTTCACGCTGATGGACCGTCCGAACCTGTCGAAAGAATTCGCAGATTTCGCATTCGAAGGCAAAGTTGGTGAGACCAAGAAAGTAAAGGTGTCTAACGACAACTATGCAGGTTACCACTACATAGAGATCCTGGAGCAAACAGGCGTGAGCAGCAGCAACCAGCTAGCTATTGTGTCTAAGAACCTGGCACCAAGCGACAGCACCATCAATGCGCTTTACGGAATGGCCAACGAATTTGCAGGTAAGAACACTACTCCTGAAGCATTTGACGCGGCTGCTAAGAAAATGAACCTTGACAAGCGCGTAGGCGACAACGTGAAGGTGAGCAACTTCAACATCAACGGCCTGGGCCCTGCACGCGAAGTGGTAAGGTGGATGTATGAGCACAAGGTTGGCGATGTATCTCAGGTATTCCAGCTGGGCGACGAGCGCTATGTTGTTGCTAAACTGGTGTCTGTGAACGAAAAAGGTCTGCGTACACTCAGCCCTACCGACCGTGCCGTTGTAGAACAGCGCATCAAAGAAGAGAAGAAAACAGAACTGATATCTAAGCGTTATGCAGGCAAAGCACTTGATGCTATTGCTGCAGAAACACAGCAGACAGTTGCACAGGCCGACACTGTTGTACTGGGTGGTTCATACGTGGCTAACCTGGGTTATGAGCCTAAAGTGATCGGTTATACGTTCAACAACTCGTTCCAGCCAAACACTGTATCTCCGGGCATCAAGGGTCAGGGTGGTGTGTACTTCATCACTGTTCTGAACCGTGTTCAGAATCCACTGCCACCAGATGGCGGCATGATGGACCAGATCATCGGCCAGCAGCGCATGCAGCAGGAAAGGCAGATGGCCAACACCATAGACCAGGGTCTGCAGCAATCAATGACAAGAAAGGCGAAAGTGGAGTACTATCCGTCTAACTTCTAAGAGTAACGCCCGCAAGGGTAAAGAACATAAAAAGAGCCGCTTCCTCACCGAAGCGGCTCTTTTGTCTATTGGCCCATAAGGCCGCCAGCATGAAAAGTATCGGATAACCCCTTATCTTTGTGTTCCCGAACTATGACCACTATGGTGCAACAAATTACAGAAGGCGTAAGTATTATGGTTGAGACCTTTTACCAGCCTGCACAGTCCGATCCGTTCCGATCAGAGCACCTTTTTGCTTATCGCATCACCATCGAGAATCTCACCATTTACCCGGTGAAACTCATCAGCCGTCATTGGCACATCAAAGACAGCAACGGCATACACCGGGAAGTAGAAGGAGAGGGCGTAGTGGGCCAGCAACCGGTCATTCAGCCCGGCGACAGTTATCAGTACACATCAGGCGTAAACCTCAATACCGATCTGGGAAAGATGTATGGAAGTTACCTGATGGAGAACCTGTTCAATAAGAAGAAGTTGACGATTGCCATTCCTGAATTCAGACTGGTAGTGCCCGCCAAGCTCAACTAAGCATTGGCGTTCAGTTCCTGCATACGCAGCAGGTATTTTCCCAACACATCAAATTCCATGTTCACTACCGTGCCCTTTTCTATGCGGCTGAAATTGGTATGCTCGTAGGTGTATGGGATGATGGTGACCGTACACTCATCTTTGCCGGTATTAAACACCGTCAGACTGACACCATTGATGCAGATAGACCCCTTCTCTATGACCAGCGCACCGTACTGCGCCGGAAAACGGAAACGGAACAACCAGCTGCCGTCCAGCGTTTCCTTAGCAATACATTCGGCAGTAGCATCCACATGCCCCTGCACAAAATGGCCGTCCAGCCTGTCGCCCAATCGCAAAGAGCGTTCTATGTTCACAAGGTCACCTACCTGCCACTTGCCCAGATTGGTTTTGTTCAGTGTTTCAGCCACAGCAGTCACTACATAAGTATCACCCTCTATGCTCACCACCGTGAGGCAGACACCATTATGCGCCACGCTCTGGTCTATTTTCAACTCCTTGGTGAGCGGACTTTCTATTGTAAAGTGTATGTTGGAGCCTTCGTGCGCTATCGCAGCCACCCTGGCCAGCGATTCTATAATGCCTGTGAACATAGATGTGTTATTTGCGGCGGGCCCTGCCCACATGAATTGTAGTGCCCGTGTCGTTGACAACGGTAAATGAAACGTAGATAAGCGAACTGTCCACCTTGTCTCGGGTGAGCGTGCCTGTAACGGTATCCTGCGTGCGGCAGAATATCTGCCCGGGATGAATAGTGAGCGAATCACCTACTGTAGTATCTGCCGAGGCGAGGTAAGCTGCCTGTGTGGTGAAAAGCAACTTCTGACCCGACGGACAGAAACCATTCAAAGAAATTTTCCTCTTGTCGGTCTTTGCTATGGTCACCAACATAGAATCTGCGGCAAGAAACAATTCAGAGTTCGGATCGTAAATAGTGTCGTGCAGCAGGTAGGTCCCCTGAAAAAGGTCGGAAGCGTAATAGCACACCGAATTATCGGGTTTGCCGGGAAAGCCCCAGTTGTAATTGACCGCATCGGGGTCGTTGCAGTAAGGATTGGAGATCTGAGGATTGTCCTGCGGTGCAGGATCCTGCCACTTCTTGCACGACGGCAAACTGCCTGCAAGCAACAACAAAAGCCCAAGTGCAACTATCGGAGATCTCATAATATGCCTAAAATCAAACGTCGCGGACCCGCCGCGACGCTATATTCTAACGGATATTCGTCAAAATTATTCAAAATATGCCGTAAAAAACCTAAAAATGTTGGGTCAGCTATTATTCAACTGGCTTGCCTGCAGACTGCCATTCGCTGATACCGCCATTGAGATTGATCACCTCGGCAAAACCCATGTCTATGAGCTTGCTCTGTGCGGAGGCACTGCGCCTTCCGGAACGGCAATATACCATCACCGGCTTCTTCTTGTCCAGCTTAGCAACTTCTGCCTCAAAAGTGCTGCCCTGCACATTGATGTTGAGCGAGTTCTTAATGTGCCCTTCCCTGTATTCTTCAGGCGTGCGCACATCCACCAGCTGCACATCCTTCAGCGCAGTCATTTTCTTCTGAAAATCATCTGCCGATACTGTTACCGATACCGACGTCGTGCCGTCAGGAAGTTTCTTGCCAGCGCTTTGGCAGGACGCCATGTTGCCCATCAATACGAGCAGTAAAAGTGTAATTACCTTGTTCATGATACTGTTTGTTTCTGATTTGTTTGTGAAATTATTTCCTTTTCGTTGTTGCAAGCCTTCCACAGCTTGTAGCCGCCGGATAGGTTGCGCACTCTGTTAAACCCATTCTGCAATAAGATCCTTTGTGCCAGATAACCACGCAGCCCCGCCTCGCAATAAATGTAAATGTCCCTGTCGCGCGGCAAATCTGCCAGCACCGACCTGATCTCGTTCACCGGTATGTTCACGGCACCGTTTATGGCGCCATCATGAAACTCCTCCGGATTGCGCACATCAAGCAGAAAAGCATCAGCCGGCAGTTCTGCCACTTCATTCCAATAGAAGATGCGAAGACGCTCCTGCATAATGTTGTCGGCCACAAAGCCTGCCATATTCACCGGGTCTTTAGCCGAGGAGAACGGGGGTGCATACGCATGCTCAAACTCCATCAGATCGTAAATAGTTCCTCCCGTTTGCAATATATGTGCCATCACGTCCAGCCGCTTGTCCACACCATCGTAGCCCACAACCTGCGCCCCAAGCAATTTTCCACTGCCCTTTGTGAAAGCGATCTGTATAGTCATCTGCTGCGACCCGGGATAATACCCGGCATGAGAGCCACTATGCGTAGTCGAAACAAGGTGCTCTATTCCGGCAGCTGTCAGATGTTTGGATGCCATTCCGGTTGTGCCGGCTGTCATGTCAAACACTTTAACGATAGCTGTGTTGATAGCGCCCTTGTACCGATGTTTGTTGCCCAGCACCACATTGTCTGCGCAGATACGCCCCTGTTTATTGGCAGGACCCGCAAGATAAGTAGGCATTGTCTGTCCCGTTATGGGGTTCACGAACTCTATTGCATCGCCCACCGCATAAACATCGGGATCAGAGGTCTGCAGATATTCATTCACCACTATCGCACCTGTGCGTCCTGTATTCAACCCTGCATTCACCGCCAGTTTAGAGTCGGGCCGCACACCTATTGATAGTATCACCAGATCAGTTTCCACAACATCGCCACCGGCAAGCAACACTCTTAATTGGTCATCAACTCGTTCAAATCCTTCTACCTTTGTTGCCAACAATAGTTCCACGCCCTGCGCTCTTATGTGTTGCTGCAAGATAGACGCCATCGGCACATCAACCGGAGCCAATACCTGGCCGCCCATTTCTATCACCGTCACTCCCAGGCCCAGCCCGTGCAGGTTCTCAGCCATTTCCAGGCCAATGAACCCTGCGCCTATCACCACTGCACTCTTCGCCCCTTTCTCGTCTATATACCCCTTTATGTAGTCTGTGTCGGCAACATTCCTAAGAGTAAATATCCCTTCAGAATTGATGCCCGGCAATGGTGGACGCATGGGTTCAGCGCCCGGCGACAAAATAAGTTTGTCGTATGATTCGGTGTATTCATCATTAGTAAGCAGGTTGCGGGCGGACACGGTCTTATTCGCAGTGTCGATCGATATCACCTCCGTGCGCACTCTCACGTCAATATTGAAACGGCTGTTGAACGCCGTTGCAGTCTGCACAAAGAGTTTGTTCCTGTCGCTGATCACGTTGCCTATATAGTAAGGCAAACCGCAATTGGCGTAAGAGATATACGCGCCACGCTCAAATATCACTATCTCCGCATGCTCGTCCATCCTGCGCAACCGTGCCGCTGAACTGGCCCCGCCTGCCACCGCACCTACAATGATGTATTTCATTTTGCTAATCCTTTAGCTGTGCTGATCTATTACGTGCTTCAACTGATTGGCCGGCACCACTCCCGACTGCCTCCACAGCATCTGTCCCTTGCGGAACAACATCAGCGTTGGCACACCCGAAATGTTGTATGCGTTTGCCAGTGCCGGGTTGCGGTCCACATCTATCTTCACAATAGTTGCATTCTCGCCCACAGCATCCTTCAGTTGTTTCAGAATAGGCGCCATCATTTTGCATGGTCCGCACCACTCCGCCGAAAAATCAACCAGTACCGGTTTGTCGTCGCTTATGATCTCTGAAAATGATCTCGTTTGCATAGTGTCTATTTTATTTCTTCGTATTCTGTTATTTCTTCCGATACGCGCGGTTGCTTATCAGCGCGTGTATTGCCTGTATAGCACCCTCCGCTGCCGCAGCAGCCGGTATCGGTTATTGCCTGGTACAGAAAGAACGAGCTGAAAAGGCCTGTCACCCAGTCGTGCGCCTGTATGCCGGTTACTAGCAACATGCCGCCTATCACCAGGCGCAGCACACGCATCATGTGCCAGTTGGTCGTAAGCCTTTGTTTCAGTTCACTCATTTCTCATATTTTTTCAGGTTGAACCAACTACCCCCATTGTACACCTCAAATCCGTTTGACTGAAGCATAGACTTGGCCGATCCGCTGCGCATACCCGATGCGCAACAAGTGATCACAGGTTTATCTTTTTTCAACTTACCCATCTGAGCACCCAGGCTCGCCAAAGGGATGTTTATTGAACCCTTTACGTGTCCGCCCGCATATTCGCCGCTGGTGCGCACATCCACTATTACCGCGCCTTTCTGCATCACCGCGTCAAGGTCCACCGAAGGGCCTCCGCCCAGAAGTTTCTTAAGAAATCCTAACATGATTAGTTGTTTTTGTAGTAGTTAACGTTTGTCCATCCGCCGCCATTCACGCAGTTGATACCATTCTGCTGCAGGAACATGGTCACCTGTCCGCTACGGCCACCCGAAGCGCAACAAAGCACTATGTTCTCCATCTTGCGGAACTCATCCAGGCGCGCCGGCACTTCGCTCAGCGGAATGTTGATGCTGCCGGCAACGTGGCCGCCAATAAATTCTCCCGGAGTCCTTACGTCCACGATAGTTGTCTTGTCTGATCTGAGCAATTCTTGTAACTGATCCATCTTCTTTTCTGTTTTTATTTGTTTTGTGTTTTTGTTTCTTTCTTAAAAATGCTGAATCCAAGTACACCCATCAGCGCACCATAAACGGTGCTCACCGTGGGGTTTGAAGTAATGGGGCAACTGCCGGACGCACAACCTACATAATACCAATAACTCCACCCGACAATTGCCCCCGCTATCATCCCTGCTATCTCTACCTTATACCGTGCTATGATCGTCTTCATTCTTCTCTTACAATTATGACACAAAGGTCAGTTCATTTTCAGCCGTGGTCGGGAACATTTGTTGTATAACTCACCTACCACAACAAAATATTTTGTTAAAGCCCTTTATCCCCGGTATTACCTGTTTTACAGGTATTGATACCTAATGGGAGATACAACGGACAAAAACTTACCAGGCTGGTCAGCACGAATACCACTGCCAGCACCATCAGCACTATTCCTGTTTTGCCGGCTATAGTCCCCTGGGCGTACAATGCGGCAATGAACAGTGCCGCGATCACACGCAGCAATCTGTCGGTAGTTCCCATGTTCTTTTTCATAACCCTCAGTGTGTGTTTGTTTGTTGCACACAAAGGTCTTGACTGCGGAAAATAAAAAAGGGAACAAATGTTCCCTTTCTACGTAAGTAATTCTATGGTGTTGCGCCCCAGCCGCAGCATGTTCTTCTGCTCCATCGCCCGCAGCAGCCTGCTTATGGCCTCTCGGTGCGTGTGTAACTCATCGGCTATTATCTGATGGGTAATGTATAGTGCGTTGGTGCCGGCTGCTCTCGCACGTTCCTGTAAATAATGCAGCACCTGCTTGTCCATATTACTGAACGCTATGAGGTCTATCACTTCCAGCAACTCGGCGAAACGCTGGCCGTATGTTGCATTGATGAACGTCTTCCACTCAGGATATTTGAACCATTCATCTACCATGTTCACAGGTATCTGCAGTATCTCGCTATCCTCCTCGGCTATCGCCTTTACCGTACTCTTCTTCTTGCCCTGACAACAGTTGATGGCGACAGCACAAGTTTGCCCGGGATACAAATGATACAGGAACACTTCTTTCCCTTCGTCGTTCTGCCGCACTATACGCAGTACGCCCTGCTGCACTATGGGCACAAAGACAATTTCATCTCCCGGCGACATTAGTACAGTATCTCGTTCTATTGTCTTTACGCGGGCATACGCAGCTATTTCAGCCTGTAGCTTGGGATCGTTGAAAATGGTCTTGTTCATTTCCTAAGGTTTTCCGGGTATGAATCGTGTACTTAGTTATTCTGGGCTCTAAGCAAAAGGCGTGCGATAAAATAAATGTCTTCCTTCTTCAATGAATGGTACATTGGCAAACATAGTACACGCTTGCTTATACTATCGGATACCGGCGTCTCGCAACGCTCCACGTAATGCAACGTAGAAAGGCTTGGATAAAAATACCTGCGTGGGTAAATCCAGTTTGCATTCAGTTCCTCCATGCTCCTCAGCAGCAACTCCTCACTTTCAAATATCACCGGATAGTAAGAATAGTTCCATTGCGCACCTGCATGAATGGTCTGCTTCTGCACCCTCAATCCCTTCAGTGCCTCATCATAGGTCGCTGCCTGTGTTTTGCGCGCGGCCAGCAGTGCGTCTATATGCTTCAGCACCGCAAGCCCCATTGCTGCGTGGAATTCAGAATTCTTTCCGTTGATGCCCACCGCAGCAAATGTCTCGGGGCCGTTATGACCAAAGTTGCGCAGGAACGACATCTCTTTTATCAGCTCCGGATCGGTGGCAAATACCGCGCCGCCCTCCGTGCTGTGAAATATCTTGGTAGCATGAAAGCTGGATGTCGATATGTCGCCATATTCAAACACGCTGCGCCCGTTCACCGTAACGGCAAACGCATGCGCGGCATCATAGATCACCTTCAGACCGTGTTTCTTTGCAATCGCCTCAATTGCTTCCACATCGCACGGATTCCCGAAAACATGCGTTGCCAGTATGCCCGTGGTCTGCGGTTTTATCTTCTCTTCTATCCTCGCCGGGTCTATGTTCAGTGTATGAGGGTCTATATCTGCAAAAACAGGTTTGCAGCCTTCCCACACTATGCTGCTGGTAGTGGCCACATAGCTGAACGGTGTTGTGATGATCTCTCCCTTCAGCCCCAGCGCCTTTATTGCTATCTGTATGGCTATGGTACCGTTGCCCAGAAACAGCATGTGCTTCACCTTCAGGTACTCCTTCAGTTTCAGCTCCAGCTCATTCACCAGCGGGCCGTTGTTGGTCAGCCAGTTACGGTCCCAGATACCGTTAAGGTACTGCGTGTATTCCTCCATAGGAGGCAGGAAAGGTTTTGTAACGTTGATCATAACTAACTAACTATGTAAAGTATGGAACGCGGATGGATACCATGACGGTCGAAAACATCCCTGCCGAAGTAATCTACCCCCAACTGATCTACCTTGAACCCCGCTTTCTCCAGATTCCCTACAAATCCCTTTTTAGAGTACATCCGCACGTGATCGTCCTGACCAAAGTATTTCCATCGGTCCGCATCTGTTGTTATCGCGTCATTCTCATAGGTCTCTTCTATCGCATTGGTTATCGGCACCATCGCGATACCCCATCCGCCCGGCTTCAGCACCCGGCGCAGTTCGCGCATGGCTTTCATATCGTCCTTTATGTGCTCCAGCACGTGAGAACAGATAAAGATATCGAAACGGCCATCCTCGTATATGTTCATGTCGGTGATGTCCACTTTATCATCGGCAGGATTGTAAAGATCTGCCGATCTGTAATTGAGTTGTGGCATCGCCCGCAGATATCCCGAAAGAAGCGAGGGCGCAATATCCAGCAAATTGTACTTTTTCCCCTCGGGCGTGTTGGCAAGTCGTTGCTCTATATAAAGTGCATACAGCCTGTCCCTGTCATTGGAATAACAACGCGGACAGGAGTAGGCGAACATATTCATGGTCTCGAACGAGAACATTGGATACACCATCTGGTACCTGTCAGCAGGCTCAATCAGGTGGTAATCTATCGTGCGGAAATGATTGACGCCCGTTTTGCAGATGGGGCAATAATGCTTGTCGCCCATGTAGGGCAGCCTATGCGGATCCGAACGTAGTTCCTTCAGAAAACTATGAACGGCTTTTTTTATCCTTAGTACGTTCTTACTCATGTTGATCTATTTTAGCGAGAACGGTAAAGTTGTGGGACGCACAGCACCCACCCATTTCCCGAACCATGCACCCTGGCGCTGCTCGTCTATCACCTCAAACGTCAGCAGGTCGTGGATGACATACTCGATGGCGGATGTGTCTTTCACGAAATACAATGATATCGTGTACACATCGTCATTCAGCAACTTACCCGGAATAGACAACACACTTGTATGCCACCCCTTGGCTATCATTGTAGGCTGGGTCGTCACATTGAACACACATACTCCTGCCGTAGTGTTGAGCACCAGACTCAGGTTCATATTCACCATCTCGGCACTGCTGTAAAACTCAAACCTTATATCAAACGGAGTGTTTACGTCAATTATATTGCCGGCTTCAGGGTTATGCAGAACAATCTCAGCCGAAGACAACCTTACCTTGTCATTACCCGGCATTTCGTCTTGTTCTTCCCACTTGCGCACGAGGCAGTTCTTCACCTCACGGTTCAGGTAGTTGTTGATCACCACGTCGGTCGGCCCCACTTCCATGACCCTGCCCGCCTTCATGTACATCGCGCTCTTGCACAGGCTTTGAACCGCCTGCATGTTATGGCTCACAAATATCACCGTGCGACCATGGCTGGCCACATCGCCCATTTTTCCCAGACATTTTTTCTGAAACTCGGCATCACCCACCGCCAGCACTTCATCCACTATCAGTATCTCAGGCTCAAGATGTGCTGCCACACCAAAAGCCAGACGCACATACATACCCGACGAATAACGCTTTACCGGTGTGTCTATATACATCTCAATACCCGAGAAATCAACTATCTCATCAAACTTCCTTCCGATCTCCTTCTTGGTCATTCCCAGAATGGTGCCGTTCATGTATATGTTATCGCGCCCGCTTAGCTCAGGGTTGAATCCGGTGCCCACCTCCAGCAGCGACGCTATGCGTCCCTTTATCTTGATCTGACCGGTTGTAGGGCCCGTCACCCGCGACAATAGTTTCAGCAACGTAGACTTGCCTGCACCATTCTTGCCTATGATACCCAAAGTATCGCCTCGCTTTATCTCAAAATTGATATCCTTCAGCGCCCAGGCATATTCGCTATTCGCTTTTCTGGTGCGATCATTTTCAACCCCAACTTTCAAAAATGGGTCCTCCTTGCCGCGCGCCAATGCCCACCACCTTTTCAGGTCGTGGCTCAGCATACCCGTGCCTATCTCACCCAAACGATATTGCTTGGATATGTTCTCCGCTTTTATGACAACGTCATTGTTCATGAGGTCTATACTGTATCTATAAACTTCTTTTCTACCCTGTTAAAAATCACAATACCCACTACGAGTGCCAATATTGTCCAGGCTAAACTATACCCGAGCCAGTAATAATTGAACACACCAGTACCCTGCCCCAGAAAAGCATACTTAAACGCTTCAAACAAAGATGCAAGGGGGTTCAGCCACAGCCATAAGTGGTAAGACGGATTCTTTATAGACGATATCGGGAAGATAACCGGTGTTACAAACTGCAGCAACTGGATGCCGAACGCCACCAGAAAGTTCAGATCTCTGTACTTGGTAGTCAACGAGGTGATGATGATACCAAAACCCAGACTCATAAAGGCGATAAGCGCCAGTATCACAGGGAAAAACACCATGTGCCAGTTGGGTGTGATCGCTTCCTTCACCCACAGATAATATGCCCAGATGATAAAGAAGAGCAAAAACTGTATCAGCAGTTTAATGATACCGGAGATCACTTTCGACAAGGGCAGGATAATGCGGGGGAAATAGACCTTTCCGAATACTGTTGCATTTTCTGAAAAAGTCTTTGAGGTCACTTTAAAGGTCTCGGCAAAGTAGTTCCAGATCGTAAAACTCCCCAGATAGAACAATATCTGAGGGGCGTTGCCGGTAGATATACGCGCCACTTGACCGAAAATGAAGGCATAGATAATAGCTGTAAGTATCGGCTGCAACATAAACCATATCGGTCCTAGGATCGTCTGCTTATATACAGTCACGATGTCTTTTTTCACAAACATCATCAGCAGATCTCTGTAACGCCAGATCTCACGAAGATTAATATCGAGATACCCGCTATCCGCAGATATCTTAATATCCCAGTTTTCATTATCGTGTTCTGTCTGATGTTGCACCATCAAATGTTCGCTTTGCACAGTGTAAATATCTGCTGGATTTATGAATTTTTCTTTTTCAGGAAAGAGCCAAGACCCTTACCTTTCCGCTTCTTTTCTTCTTCCAGATAGTAGCCATCGCCATAGGTACCGTAACCATAGCCGTAGCCATAACCATAGCCATAGCCGTAACCATAGCCGTAGCCGTAGCCATAACCATAGCCCTCTTCGTAGCCATAACCATATGCAAAGCCACGGTTAGCTACTACGTCGTTCAGAATGATATTCAACTTGGGTATGCGTCCGCTGTAATACAACTCATTGGGTATGCCCAACTGCTGCTTGTAGGTATATCCCTGGCGAACTACGTACATGGCAGTATCCGCATATCGATTCAGCAACTGAGCATCAGTTACCAGACCCACAGGCGACGTATCTATGATCACATAGTCGAAGTCCCTCCTCAACATCTCGAAAAGGTCTTCGGTGCTTTTCAGCAGCACCAACTCTGCAGGGTTCGGAGGAATCGGACCCGAAGGCAATACAAATAGATTGGGATCCACTCCCGAAGGGATAAGCACCTCCTCATATGATGCCTTGCCAATAGAATAATTGGAAAAACCTACCTCATTGTTCAGTCCAAGCATCTTCGATATCTTCGGCTTCCTGAGGTCAAGCTCCATGATCACCACTTTCTTACCCGATAACGACAGTGTCACCGCCAGATTGATGGCGATAAATGACTTTCCTTCACCACTCATGCTCGATGTAACCATGATCACCTTCTGGTCATTGCGCGTCAGCAGATACTGAAGGTTGGTACGCAGCGCCCTGAACTGCTCTGATATGATCGTACGGCTGTTGCGGGTCACCGCTACGCTTTCACCGCTGCCATTGTTTCCGATCTCACCAATGATCGGGATGGTGGTTGCCTTAACAATATCTCCTTTACTGATGATACGGATATTGAGTGCCCTGCGTATCATTATTATAGCGAACGGCAACATAGTTCCTATCAGGAAAGAGATCATCAGTATCCTGCGTTTGTCCGGAGCAACAATACCCGTTGTCAATGCGGCATCTACTATAATACCGTCTGCTACAGTCGAAGACTTTTCGATAGCGGTCTCCTCTCTCTTTTTCAAAAGGAAAATGAACAACTCCTGCTTGATCTGCTGCTGACGGGCAAATTCGAGCGACTCGCGCTCCACCTTTGGAATATCCCTGATGTCCTTGACGTTCAACTTCAGCGACTGTTCTATCATCCGTACCTTGAGCTCAGTCTCCTTTTTTGAAGAAGCCAGTGCATTGGCAAGGCTTTTTTTGACCTCATCCTTCTGCTTCCGCAGCGTTCGTGGGATGGGGTTGTCCTTATTCATTGTCAGCTCCGCCTTATCTATCTGTTCAGTCAGATAATTATAACGGTTAAGCAACTCAGAAAGTCCTTTGTTATCCAGTAAGGATGCTGGGAGCGTAACCAACTTGTCATCAACTTTCTGAATATAGTCGCTTATAGTACCTATTACGCCCAACTGCAATTTGGCTTCCTCGAGCTTTAATGCCGTGTTTGACTTCGTTGTCACAAGTAAACTTGCCTGTGTACCTATGTCGGCAATTCCGTTTAGCTGTTTGAACCGTTCAATTTCACCTTCTACCTTAGACAGTTCTTCACCCAACACTTTCTTTCTGCGGTCAATAAATGCGATCGTACTATCAGCAATCTTGTTGCGGTCCTCCACATTCTTGCGCTGGTACACACTCATCAATGTATTGATGATGTCCACCGCACGCTCGGGAATGGTGTTCATCATGCTGATCTGAATGCAGGTTACGGCCTTGTTAGGCACCACATAATTTACCTGTCCCTGATAACTGATTGCAGAATAAAGAACAGGTATGTGCTGAACAAAGTACTCGAGATTTGAAAGCGAAAATGCAGGCGTCTTCTGAAGAACCACCCTACCAATATCTTCAAGTGTTACCGTATCTCCCCAGCGTGCGTTTACGGTGTGGTTTTTCCCATCTACCAGGCTGTAATTATCGTTGCTTAGGATTCTGATCTTACAATTGAAACTGCCGTCAAACGTATCAACCTTCACCAGTTCGAACGGCTTGTTGTTATATAATTCGGTCTTTTTGAACCGCCCTTCTGTTGTGTACGTCAGATTTAGCTTAAGTTCCTTAACGATCTCGGTCATCGTTGAACGGCTTCTCAAAATCTGGATCTCATTGTCAATGTTGATCTTGTTGTTGTTGATCTTAAGTGCCTTTAAAAGATCATCCGATCCCGCGCTGCTCTTTTTAGAATCGTTGATGAGCAACTGTGCCGAGGCACTGTAAATAGGCGTGTAATAGCGCAGATATATGTTGCCTGCAATGAGGGAAATAATAATACTTCCCAGCAACCATGGCCATATTGCCAGAATGGTGGTGAGCAGCCATTTCAGATTGAAAGAATTACCGCCACCTTCCTCGTTTTTAGGCAATACCTGATCAGGCCGGTTTTTCAGGGCATCATCTACTGCAGCTTTGTTATTGCCTTCCATTCGTTTCCGGTTTCTTCAGAGGTTTTATTTAATGATTCTGGTGAGGAACAGCAGAGAAATGATACCTATTACCCCCGAACCATAGCTCAGGTATCGGGTAAATGAGTTATCACTGCTTTGCCGTTTAAAGTTATTCGCTTCTACGTAAATATAGTCCCGCGGTTGAACATAAAAATAAGGCGACTTGAAAATATCAGACGAGGTAAGATCAAGGCGAACAAATTTTGTTTGGCTCCCTTCCATCCTCGCCAGCATTATGTTATTGCGTTTTGCCGTCACGTTCAGGTCACCTGCCATCGCAATAATATCCAGTACGGTCGCTTTTTCGCTCGGCACCGTAAATACGCCCGGCCGCACGACATCTCCAAGAACCTTTACTTCGAAATTTGCGATCCGCACACGAACTGCCGGGTCCTTGTAGTACACTTCTGCTTTGTGTTTGATCAGCTCCCGCGCCTCAGTTGTCGTAAGCCCTGCAACCTTCACAAACCCTATCAAACCTATCTCAATATATCCATTCTTGTCCACCAGATACCCACCCAACAAGTTGGTGGCAGGTGCGCTGGTGGGCTCCACCGGAGCGTTATTCTCATTCTGAACAAGGGTCTGGATATTGACTGTGAGGATATCATTTGATTGAATGATTGGATCAGAAAACTTGGCGTTGCTGTCCTGAACCACAACTACTTTTTCCAGACTGTCGTCCTTCAGATTGTTGAAATAAACAAATTTTTTCGCCGGAACACAGGAATGCATCGTGGTCATTATGACAAAAAAAGAAAGCAGGCACAGGCCATAAACGCCTCGCCTTAGTACGTGCTGCATTTCGGGAATTTTCATCAAAAATAGTTTAAAATAAGCTAAAAATGAAACCGGCGACCACCTGACAGAGCCCCTGCGCCTGCCTGACCAACCTACAATCGGGCATCAACCATGTCCGTGCTCAGGCAACCTTTCACGTCATAGATCACTCCATTGGCAGTCACATGATCGCGCCAGTTCACAGATACGAACTCTTTGTGTGCCACTGCCAGAATCACCGCATCATAACGGACGCCTGCAGGTAATGTATCCGTTATGCCTAAACCGTATTCGTGCATCACATCCGACGGCTTCGCCCATGGATCATATATGCAAATATCTGTGTTGTACGAGGCAAGTTCGCTGATGATGTCCACTACCCGTGTGTTGCGTACATCCGGGCAGTTCTCCTTGAAAGTGATACCCAATACCAGCACTTTCGCCGCCTTGATGGTAATATCTCGCTTTATCATAAGCTTAACTACCTCAGAAGCAATGTATTTACCCATTCCATCGTTCAGCCTGCGACCGGCCAAAATGATCTCGGGGTGATACCCCACCTCCTGTGCTTTCTGCGCCAGGTAGTAGGGATCCACTCCTATGCAATGACCGCCTACCAACCCTGGTTTGAAGGGAAGGAAATTCCACTTTGTCGCTGCGGCCTCCAGCACCTGATGGGTGTCTATACCCATGCGGTTGAAGATCATCGCCAACTCATTAACAAATGCAATATTTATGTCGCGCTGCGAATTCTCTATCACTTTTGCCGCCTCAGCTACCTTAATACTGGCCGCCTTGTGCGTTCCGGCAGTGATCACAGAACGGTATAAATGATCCACTGTCTCTGCCACCTCAGGTGTAGAGCCCGACGTTACCTTTAAAATCTTGGAAACCGTGTGCAGTTTATCCCCCGGATTGATCCGCTCAGGCGAATACCCACAGAAAAAGTCCTTGTTGAACACCAAGCCCGACTGTTTTTCCAGGACCGGCACGCATTCGTCTTCCGTTACACCCGGATACACCGTCGATTCATAAACCACGATATCGCCTTTCTTCAACACCTTGCCTACCGTCTCACTCGCCTTGTAGAGCGGTGTCAGGTCCGGACGGTTGTTGCGGTCCACCGGTGTAGGTACCGTCACTATGTACACATTGCATACAGAAAGATCAGCCAACGCTGCCGAGCAGTACAAACCCTTATCTCCGGGTTTCTCCACTCCTGTCAACACCTGCTTCAGCAATGCTTCATCAAGCTCCAGAGTAATATCTACACCACCCCTTAGCTCCTCTATCCGCTTACGGTTGATGTCAAAACCCACTACAGAATAGTGTTTGGCAAACTCAGCAGCCAGTGGTAGCCCCACATAACCGAGTCCGATAACACCAATGCAAACCGAAGAATTCTCCATTATAATAGTTTATATATGCCGCTATTTTCGGCATCGTTTTCATAAGACAGGCGCAAAAATATACTTTCCTCTATTATAAGTGAAAGATATCGGTCACAATCTCGAATTTAAAAAAGGATAGCCCGTTATTTTATGATAATCACGGGAACAGGCCATCGCGCGTAATACCGATAAGTGCTTTTCATGGTGCGCGTCTGACCCACAGTAGTCGTACATACCCATCGACAACAGCTTTTCGGCAACTGCCTTTATGTGCTGACCATAATACCCCGCTATCGACAACATGTTCAGTTGCAGGTAGCAGCCGCGGTCCTTCAGCTCCTGATATCGACCCAGGTCGCGGTGAAAGAACACATACCGCTCGGGATGAGCAATTATGGGTTTGTAACCCGATGTTTTCAGTTTAAAAATAGCCTCCGCCAGGTTGGGCGGCTCTATCATCATTGAGAACTCAACCAGCACCTCATTTTTCTGTATCGTCAGAAGCGGCTCACGATCAATGAGTTGCATGAAGTAATCGTCAATATAATATTCCGCTGCAGCCCTTAACTGAATATCAATGTTGTGCTCTTTTACCAACTGCTGCATCGTGGTCAGCGCATTGGTGATCGTCTCACGCGTATTAGGATAATAATCTATAAATATGTGCGGAGTGGTAATGATGGTCTTATAGCCCATTTCGGCCATGGTGCGCAACAGTGCCAGCGAATCCTCAGTGGTCTTCGCACCATCGTCTATACCCGGCAGAAAATGTGAATGCATATCTGCACCCAGCAACGCCCAGCTTGGCGTCTCGGGAACGGGTAAATGGTCGTAGGGAGATTCTTCCTTCCTGCGCCTGCCGAATAGTCTTGCAAACATGCCCGAAAGGTACAAAAAAATACCGACCGCCCGCCTGACCGGCCCCCAAACCCTTTCGCCATACTGTTCGTGCTTTTCTTACTTTTGCGCCAACGAAAAACATTATGGAATTACCAGACCATTTGTCCATTACCGGACTCGCTTCATTTTCCGGCTCCAACCCAATCGCAGTTTCTGACGCCGCATCAGCGCGCATCACGCACAACCGCAAATACCTTGATGATATCCTGGGCAAAGGAGATACCTACTACGGTATCAACACCGGCTTCGGGTCGTTGTGCAATGTGCGCATCAAGGACGATGAATTGTCGCAACTGCAGGAGAACCTCGTTTGCTCGCACGCGTGCGGCATGGGCGATGAAGTACCCGCCGACATCGTGCGTCTGATGCTGTTGCTCAAGGTACACGGACTTGGTCGCGGCTACAGTGGTGTCCGTCCACAGATCGTGCAGCGTCTTGCCGACTTCTACAATATGGACATCCTTCCGGTGGTCTACGAACTGGGGTCTCTCGGCGCCTCCGGCGACTTGGCTCCGCTGGCACACCTTTGCCTGCCGCTCTTCGGCAAGGGCGAGGTGCACTACAAGGGCAAGCGTATGCCTGCATCCGAGGCACTGCGACAGGCCGGCCTTAAACCAATAGCACTCGCCGCAAAAGAGGGCCTCGCCCTCCTCAACGGCACACAGTTCATGAACTCCTACATCACATGGTCCCTTATGGCATCACGCCGTCTTTCGGCATGGGCCGATGTGATAGGTGCCCTCAGCGCCGATGCTTTCATGGCCAAGGATGAACCCTTCCAACACCCCATTCATCGCGTACGTCCGCACAAAGGCCAGGTAAACACTGCCGCCCGCATGCTGGAACTACTGAAGGGCAGCGCCATTCAGCAATTGCACAAAGAGCAGGTGCAGGATCCTTATTCCTTCCGCTGCATACCGCAGGTGCATGGCGCCACCAAAGATGTGATAGACACAGTGACCAATGTTGCCGAGACCGAAATAAACTCCGTTACCGACAACCCCATCGTCTTCCACGACGAAGACGCCATTATGAGCGGAGGCAACTTCCACGGTCAGCCACTGGCGCTCCATGCAGATTTCCTCGCGATAGCGATGGCCGAACTGGCCAATATATCAGAGCGCCGCACCTACCTGCTCATCAGCGGGCAGCGCGGATTACCACCATTCCTCACACCCAATGCGGGCCTCAACAGCGGCTTCATGATAGCACAGTATGCTGCTGCCGCCATCGTCAGCCAGAACAAACAATACTGCACGCCGTCATCGGTAGATAGCATTGTAAGTAGCAACGGACAGGAAGACCACGTGAGCATGGGTGCCAATGCCGCTACCAAGCTCCGCAAGGTGATACGGAATGTGCAGCGCGTACTGGCCATTGAGCTGCTCACCGCGGCACAGGCACTGGAACTGCGCCGACCACACAAGTCGTCGCCTGCGTTGGAAAAGGTCTTTGCTGCCCTGCGCGAAACAGCACCCTTCATGCCCGTAGATGACGTGCTGCACTACCGCATGGCTGCTGCCGAGCAACTGCTCAATCAGGACCCCGCCGCAATTACAGATATGTAATTTATCTTTGGCAACGGACTATGGAACAACAGACGAACTATATAATTTTTCAGTGCTACGGAAATGAGGGGGTGTTTTATGAGTGCGCTTATGCCCTGCTGTCGCTGTCCCGCCTCTACGGTGGTGGCGGACCGGCAGGCACCGAGATCTGGATCTACACCGACAACCCCGGTTGGTTCAACATCTTCCGGAATCCGGGCATTCAGCTCCACTTCCGCCAGATCGATAACGACCTCATCACCAAATGGAAGGGCACTATCGACTTCGTTCACAGGGTGAAAATAGAGGTGCTGCGCGAATTCTCAAGTCATAAACAGGGAAACATACTCTATGTTGATACAGATGTGGTCTTCACGCGCCCCATCGAAGAAATGATGCACCACATCAATGCAGGCGACCTCTACATGCACGTCATGGAAGGCATTGTGAGCAATAAGGCAAACCCCGTGATGGCCAAGCTGGACGCACACCTGCGCGAGAACACCCCCATGAAGGTGAACGGCCGCGCACTGTGGGACCTCGCCATGTGGAACGCCGGCGTGCTGGGCTTCCGCTCGCAGCATCGCCCACTACTAGAAGATGTGCTCACCTTCACCGATACCGAATATCCACGCTTCAGCAAACACATTGTAGAGCAGTTCGCATTCTCAGTGTTCTTCAGGCAGGCCGGCCCCATCAAGACTGCCGCGCCCTTCATCATGCACTACTGGAACCTGAAAGAGGCCCGCATAGTCCTCGCCTCATTCTTCAACTTCTTCAAGACCAAGGCATGGGAAGACCTCATTGCCTGCGGTCACCTCGTGCAGATGCCCGTACTCATGCAGGAAAAGGTCAACTTCCTGCAGAACCGCGACATCACCGACAAACTACTGAAGAAGAACTGGCAGCCCGCCGAATACGACTGGAAAGATCTCATGAGTCAATTATGACTTGATAAAAATAATTGTACCTTTATATGACACCCAAAAACAATACTATGGGATTCATTAATGATTTTAAGGCCTTCGCAATGAAAGGCTCTGTAGTAGACCTCGCTGTCGGTGTCATCATAGGTGGCGCTTTCGGCAAGATCGTAACTGCCATGGTTGATGATATCATCATGCCAACCGTCAGCATCTTCACAGGAACCGGTGAGATGTTTGCCGACAAATTCCTGGTACTGAAAGCCGCCAAAGAAGGAGATATGTATAAGTCGCTTGATGAGGCCAGAAAAGCAGGTGCCAACGTATTTGCTTATGGCCACTTCATCCAGACCATCACCGACTTTCTCATAATAGCATTCTTCATTTTCCTCGTCATCAGGCTCATGGCACGCGTCGCCCGCAAGGAAGAAGCGAAAAAAGAAGCCGCGCCACCACCGGCTCCTTCTGCCACCGAAAAACTGCTGGCCGAGATACGCGACGAACTGAAGAAGAAATAACGTTCCCGAAAGATAAATGTCTCCCGAAAGAAACACCATGGTACTGTCTCAGTTGAAGGCACTGAAGGCCCAACGCCGCAGTGGCTTTGCTGTGCTTGCCGACCCCGATAAGATAGCCCCTGCCGAGATGCAATACCTCGCCCGCCTGTGCAACGATGCCGGCGTCGACTATCTTTTTGTCGGCGGCAGCCTGCTCATGGCACACCAGATGGACCAGTGCATACAGCGCTTCAAGTCCGAAAGCGACATACCTGTAGTGCTCTTTCCGGGGAGCCCGGCTCAAGTCACTCCCTTTGCCGATGCATTGCTGTACCTGTCGCTCATTTCGGGTCGCAACCCCGATCTCCTCATCGGCCAGCATGTGGCGTCAGCGCCCATCGTCAAGGCCAGCGGGCTCGAGGTCATTTCTACCGGCTATATCATTGTAGATGGTGGTGTACCCACTACCGTCTCCTACATGAGCAATACCGCACCACTCCCTGCCGACAAACCCGACATTGCCCTGTGTACCGCATGGGCAGGTGAGCTACAGGGCAAACATGCCATCTACCTCGACGCAGGCAGCGGCGCGCAGCAACCGGTATCAGAAGAGATGATCCGAAAAGTGAGCAACAACATAAGTGTACCGCTCATAGTAGGCGGCGGCATTCGCACGCCCGAAAAAGTGTACGATAACTGTCGTGCCGGTGCCAACATTGTGGTGGTGGGCAATGCCATCGAACGCGACCCGCTCCTCATCCGCGACATGGCACAGGCCACCCGCGCTGCCCACAACTATCAGGACGCCTGATAATACGACCCTTTCGTATCTTCGGCTACATGTCTGTAGCCCGGTTACTGCTTTTACTGATGTTACTATCCGTTAGCACCACGCTACGGGCGCAACCGCACGACCATTCGTCAGACCTACCCTGCAAAGCCCACCCCATGCGCTTTGCCACGCCCGCCGCACGTCCCACCGTCCTCAACAGGGCCGAGGACGACTATGACATTCACCACCTCTTCTTCGATCTGCACATCAGTGACACTACCGAATACCTCTTCGGTGCTGTCACCACACGTGCCACCGTTGTAGCCCCATCCATGTCGCGTTATTATTTCGAACTAGACGACACACTTACTATCGACTCGGTAGTGTGCAACGGCGTCGCACTTACCTGCACCACTTCGCGCTACATGCGCTATGTGCAGCTGCCCGCCCCGCTGCTACAGGGTGCAGCACTCACCACTACTGTCTTCTACCATGGCTTCCCCCGTGCCTATGGCAACCACGCCCCAGGCTACAAGAACGACACTGCCACCCACACCACATTCACACTCGCCGAGCCCTACTTCGCGCATCTGTGGTGGCCCTGCAAACAGTCGCTGCGCGACAAGGCCGATTCTATGGATATGTGGCTCACCGTACCCACGGGTGTCAAGGCAGGCAGTGCAGGTCTGCTCACTGCCATCACACCTGTCAACGCACAGCACAATCGCTACCAGTGGAAAACACGCTACCCCATAGCCTACTATCTCATCTCTATTGCTGCCGGGCGCTACGACGAATACAGTTATCACATGCGCTTCGATGGCAGCACAGACTCTATGCTCATGCAAAACTACGTGAGCCCCGACACACCCAAAAGTATCGCCGACCTCAAACCCTGGCTCGACTCTACCGCACTTGCAGTCAACTACTTTTCCTCGCTATGGGGGCGTTATCCGTTCTGGCAAGAGAAGTACGGCCACTGCTATATACCATCGTTCACCAACATGGAGCACCAGACCATGACCAGCACCCGCTTCTCATCGTTCACCGTGCTGGTGCACGAGCTGGCCCATCAGTGGTTTGGCAACCTCGTCACCTGCGGCACCTGGAAGGACCTATGGCTCAACGAGAGTTTTGCCACCTATGCCCAGTACATCAGTTATGCGCAATTCAACGGGTCGGCATCTGCGGCAGCCTATTTACAAAAGGTGCACGACAATGTACTCAGCGAACCCGGCGGCAGTGTTTATGTAAATGATACAACCAATTGGTATCGCCTGTTCGATGGCCGGCTCACTTACAACAAGGGCGCCGCCGTGCTGCACATGCTACGATACAAAGTGGGCAACGACAGCCTGTTCTTCGGCATGATGCGCACCTACCTGCAACGCTACACCCATGCCAATGCCACCACCGAAGAGTTGCTGGCACATGCGCAACAATACACAGGCATGCCTCTCGATACCTTCTTCCGCCAGTGGATATATGGCGAGGGGTATCCTACCGTCTCCACCCGCTGGAATCAGATGGGCGACAAACTCTTCCTTGCGCTTACACAAACAGCTTCGGCACCAGCTTCTGTTGCTCTGTTTGATATGGACGTGCCGGTACGCCTCTTTTACGCGGGCAGCTACACCACACACCTATTACACCTTAGTCGCAACGCGCAGGGGTTCACCATCACCAGTCAGCACACAGTAGACAGTGTTGCATTAGACCCGGATCATTGGTTGTTGCTGAAAGAAGAAAACCCGCCCGCACACGATGCCACCCTCACACTGGCGCAGGGGGCTGTGGTCGTTTTCCCCAATCCTGCACATACAATAGTTTATGTTAGCGGCACCGATCTGCCACCGTGCAGCTTCCGGCTATATGACGAAACAGGAAAACTGATACTGGAGAAAACACTTAGAGCAGGCACCGACAGCACACCTGTAGACGTGTCTGCCCTCCCTCCGGGAAACTACCTGTACAGGGTAGCCGGAGATCACGAATATGGAACCGGGAAAATAATAGTAAAGTAATACCCTCAGACTATACAGCAAAGCTGTCGCCACAGCCGCAGCTACGGCTGGCATTGGGGTTGCTGAAATGGAAACCCTTTCCATTCAGCCCGTCCGAGAAATCAAGAGTGGTATCGCACAGGTACAAAAAACTCTTCAGGTCGGTCACAACGCGCACACCCTGGTCTTCAAAGACCTGGTCCTTAGGTTGTGTCTCATTATCAAAGTCCAATTTGTACGACAATCCCGAGCAGCCGCCGCCCACCACACTCACGCGCAGAAAATAGTCGTCGCCCAACTGAGCTTCGTGCTTCAGTTCAGCCACCTTTTCTTTCGCCTTGTCACTTACGTAGATCATCTTATTTTGTTTGTTCGCCGGGCAAAAGTAGAAAGCACCGCGCAGTCATTTTATGCGCACAGTACTTTCTACTTTCAGCCGGTCACGTATTAATGTGCTTTCTTTTCGGCCACCAGTTCAGGCAGGCCATTCTTTACGCGGTAGTCGTTGATGGCCGCCTTGATAGCGTCTTCTGCCAGTACCGAGCAGTGTATCTTCACCGGCGGCAGGTTCAGCTCTTCCACAATGTCCATATTGTCTATAGACAGTGCCTCGTCAATAGACTTACCCTTCAGCCATTCTGTTGCAAGTGATGAAGAAGCGATGGCCGATCCGCAGCCAAATGTTTTGAATTTAGCATCACTGATCAGGCCGCTCTGCTCGTCCACTTCTATCTGCAGGCGCATTACGTCGCCACACTCGGGCGCGCCCACCAGACCGGTACCCACGTTCACCTTCGCCTTGTCCAGCGTACCCACGTTCTTGGGGTTTGAATAATGATCAATAACTTTTTCTGAGTATGCCATGATGTTTAATTGAATGTTTTAAAAAATCTGCTTCTGTTTCTGTTCCCTCTCTTTCTTTTTAGTGATGCGCCCACTCTATCGAGTTCAGGTCTATCCCTTCTTTATACATTTCCCAAAGCGGGCTCATTTCGCGCAGCTTCAGTACAGTGTTCTTAATAGCGTCTATCGTAAAATCGATCTGTTCATCGGTTGTGAACCTGCCCAGACCAAAGCGCAGCGAGCTGTGTGCCAGGTCATCGCCCAGGCCCAGTGCCTTCAGTACATACGACGGCTCCAGCGATGCCGATGTGCAGGCCGAACCGCTCGAAAGGGCAATGTTCTTGTTAAAGCCCATCATCAGACCCTCACCCTCCACATACTTGAAAGAGATATTGGTAGTGTGCGGCAGGCGGTGTTCGCGGTTGCCGTTCACATACGCTTCTTCCAGTTGCAGCAGGGCATTCTCCAGCCTGTCGCGCATAGCCGACAGGCGCTTGCCTTCCGCTTCCATTTCGTGCATAGCAATTTCGCAGGCCTTACCCAAGCCCACTATGCCCGGCACGTTAAGGGTACCGCTGCGCATACCGCGCTCGTGGCCACCGCCGTCCATCTGCGACGTCACCTTCACCCTCGGGTTCTTGCGGCGCACATACAGCGCACCCACACCCTTAGGACCATACATTTTGTGTCCGCTGAAGGACATCAGGTCTATACCATCCGCATTCACATCCACCGGCACCTTGCCCACTGCCTGTGTACCATCTGTAAAGAACAGCACACCATGTTTGCGGGCTATCTTGCTGATCTCGCGAACAGGCTGTATCACACCTATCTCGTTGTTGCCATACATAATGGCTATCAGTATCGTTTTGTCGGTAATGGCCGCTTCCAGAGCTGCCAGGTCTATCAGACCATCAGCCTGCACATCCAGGTAGGTCACCTGTCCGCCCTGCTTCTCTATATGCTTGCAGGCATCCAGCACAGCCTTATGTTCTGTAGTACAGGTGATGATGTGGTTGCCCTTTGAGGCATACATTTCAAAAACACCCTTCAGCGCCAGGTTGTTGGCCTCGGTAGCGCCCGATGTAAAGATGATCTCCTTGGCGTCAGCGCCTATCAGATTGGCCACTTGCTCGCGGGCATAGTCCACAGCTTCTTCTGCCTCCCAGCCAAACGAGTGGTTACGGCTGGCCGCATTGCCGAACTTTTCAACAAAATAGGGCAGCATTGCCTCCAGCACACGCGGATCCATGGGGGTAGTGGCGTTGTTATCGAGATATATCGGTAATTTCAGTTCCATATTATTTGGTTCTTGTATAAGAATCAGGGCAAAATTACGCCAAAATGATAACTTTACCCCTTGCCCGAAGCGTTGCTACGCTTATGTAGGTATACTTAAAAACTATTTAGACACATGATCAGGATAGAGCACCTCGGCATCGCGGTAAAAGACCTCGGCATATCAGTTCCTTTATACGAACAACTCCTCAATACCCCCTGCTACAAGAAGGAAGTAGTGGAGACCGAAGGCGTCAGCACCGCCTTCTTCCGCACCGGCGAATCCAAGATAGAACTGCTGGAAGCGACCAACGAGAACAGCCCCATTGCCAAATTCATCAACAAGAAAGGCGAAGGCATTCACCATGTGGCATTTGAGGTTGAGAACATAGAGGCCGAGATGAAACGACTGGCCGCACTCGGGTTCGAACTGCTCAACGAAACACCCAAGAACGGAGCCGACAACAAACTCGTTTGTTTCCTCCACCCAAAGACCACCAACGGCGTACTGATAGAACTCTGCCAGGAGAAAAAATAACCCCTGTCATCCTGAGCTCCGTCGAAGGACATCCATGAGACCTCTCCAACTCGTCATTGCGAGAAGGCTTGAGGCATAGTGCGCCGGCTGGCGACGAAGCAATCTCGCAATAGAATAAAGAGGAATTTGAAATTCAGGGAAAGCTCCCCTCCTGTTAAGGATGGGGATGCCGGAGAAAGCGAAGCCTTTCGCACGGCTGGGGTGGTGGCGCACACCAGAAGTCATAAATCACCCCGTCGAAATGACGGCTTCGATGTTGCTTTTTTACGTGTACTTACTTTACGATCAGTTGTTGACTCACCTCGTCGCTACCCACTATCATTTTCACGGTATATACCCCCGGTTGCAGACCACTCACATCTATCTCCTTCGTTACATTGCATGGTACCGTCATAGTCCTTACCGCCACACCTCTTGCATCTATCATTGTAAGGTTCGCCTCTCGCTCTATTGCATTTATCCGTACGCTTACCCTCCCATGTGTGGGATTGGGAAACACTTCCAGTCCGATACTTTTTCTATTCACCTCATTCACACCATCCCATGCCAATGTTATCTTTCTAACTTTTGCTCCTGATTTTTCTGCAAAATACAACTCCCCGGCAGGGCTAAAGGCAATTCCGGTTGGCAGGTTCAATCGCGCAACAGACAAACTCACACCATCTGGGTCTGCACCACCAATACCAACACCCGCTATTGTACTTATTATCCCATCTGTGTCAATCCTCCTGATCCTTTGGGCTCCTTCCGCGAGAAACATATTCCCAACGGAATCAAATGTAAAATACTGCGTACTTATTGATGCAGCGGTTGCCGGCCCACCATCACCGCTGTACGCATTTATTCCATTTCCCGCAATCGTACTCAATTTGTGGTCCGTAGCAGCGATCTTTCTGATTCTGGCTTTGTCCATAAAGTAAATGTTCCCGGTTGTGTCAACAAGCACATACCAAGATTCATCTATAGCCGCAGTATCCGCCCTGGCACCATCTGCCGTAAAGCCCATTACACCCGTCCCTGCAATGGTACTTATGTTACCAAACGTATCCACCTTCCGCAGCCTGAAATTCATCCTGTCGCATATATATACATTACCGGTATCATCTACACCTACGCCATGTGGATAATTTAGTTGCGCACTCAATGCAGAAATACCGTCGCCATTATAACCTGCTACACCAGTACCTGCAATGGTTCGTATCACCCCATCGGTCGTGATTTTACGAATACGGTGATTGTCACCATCTCCCACATAAATATTGTTCCACTTATCTACTGCTAAACCTCCGCCGCCACCTATCAAAGCAGCACCCGCTGGTCCTCCATCACCGCTGTAGCCGGCAGTTCCATTACCTGCAAAACGAGAGATGATGCCGGAAGGAGAAACCTTGCGTATCGCTGGGTTGGACTCTTCCGTGAAATAAAAGTTGCCATCCTTATCAAAGGCTATCGCACTCGGGCCATTCATTTTCGCATTGGTCGCTGGCCCGCCATCGCCACTATAGCCATCTACTCCAATACCGGCAACTGTGACAATTACCTGTGCAGTCACAGCAACGTGGCACAAAACAAAAAGAAAAACAGCGGCAAGAAATTTCACTGGCATCAGGCTTTAGTTCAATAAAGTTAACGAAACATATATAGCAATACGCCGAGAAAACAAATTACGAACAAAGCCCAATAGCATCCCCGTCATTTCGAGCAAAGTGCAGATCCAACGGCAGTTGGGGCAAACGTAGCGAGAAATCTCCCGAGCATATGCAACCCGCCGACTACGAAACAATCTCGCAATACCACACCCGGTCAAAAACAATCCGTGACCCGCCTACCGCAGGCAGGTTCAGACAACCCAAAAACAAAAATCTATCATACCCCCAAAAACGCATTATCATAAAACTCGTCATTGCGAGAAGCCTTGTGGCAATGTGCGCCCGCCGGCGACGAAGCAATCTCGCAATAGGATAAAGAGGAATTTGAAATTCAGGGAAAGCTCCCCCTGTCGTCTGGCTGGCTTGTCCCGAAAGCATTCGGGAGGATGCCGGAGAAAGCAAAGTCTTTCGCACGGCTGGGGTGGTGAAACTCGCGCAACTATTTTCTATCACACTACCAAAAACGCACTATCATAAAACTTTCTTTTGCCTGTTTCCATTCACGGGTGTAACTTGAATAGAAGTTGAAAAAAATGGGGCAAAGTGAGTTGTATTACGAAAACATCACACTTATCACCTGCGCAGTTTTGGGAAGCAAGTGAGAAGAAGTGCGCAGTTTTTGCGCAGTTTTGGGAAGCAGTGGGAAGCAAAACTTCCCACATACCCATTGATAATCAATGAAAATGCCCAAAATCGTGAAAACTAAAAAAAATTGCGCAGGTGCGCAGCATTAACCGGCTTTCTGTACACAACAACAAATATGATCATAACTCAACAATGTAAACCTGTTTCATGACGAAACTACCACAACCCCACATATCCTATATTTACAAACAGAAAAAGAACCAACAGATATGAAACGCATTTTATTGATAGCAGTAATTGCTGCCACACTACCCACCCTCTCATTTGCGCAGAAGAACAAGATAAAAATAGAGACCGAGTACGGCAACATAGTATTGATGCTCTACGACAACACCCCGCTCAACACCAACAACATGGTGAAGAACGCCAAGGAACACGTGTACGATAGCCTGCTGTTTCACCGTTGTATACCACAGTTCATGATACAGGGCGGCGACCCCGATTCCAAACGCGCTGCACCGGGCGCGCACCTCGGCAGCGGTGGCCTCACCTATACAATTCCGGCCGAGATCGATGATGCCATCTACCACAAACGCGGCGCCGTAGGTGTGGCCCGCGACGGCAACCCCACCAAGGCAGGGTCGGCCACACAGTTCTACCTCGTTTCGGGCAAGAAATTCACCGATGCCGAGCTCGACAACATCGCCAGCCGCAACGGCCGCAAGTTCACCCCCGAACAGCGTGAGATGTACAAAACACAAGGTGGCACCCCCTTCCTCGATGGCAACTATACCGTCTTCGGCGAGGTGATAGAAGGTATGGACATTGTGGACAAGATAGCTGCAGAGCCCCGCGACGCAGCCGACCGCCCCAACAAAGACATACGCATGCTGAAGGTTACGGCCATCACCAAAAAGCGCTCGTTCTTCGCGCGTCTGTTCGGCCGCAACAAGTAGGCCCCTACGCCCGCGGCGGTGGTGTGCGAAAAGGGTTTTACTTTTGTGCCCATGCAAACGAAGCTCTCGGTCAATATCAATAAGATAGCCACACTGCGCAACAGCCGCGGCGGCAGTCGCCCCAATGTGCTGCAGGCAGCCATAGATTGTCAGCGTTTTGGCGCCGATGGCATCACTGTGCATCCCCGCCCCGACGAACGCCATATCCGCTACAGCGATGTGCGCGAGATCGCAGGCATCATCACCACCGAGTTCAACATTGAGGGCAACCCCAAGGAAGACAAGTTTGTGCAGCTGGTGCTGGAAGTGAAACCCGCGCAAGTGACGCTTGTCCCCGACGATCCGGGCCAGCTCACGTCCAACCACGGCTGGGATACCATAAAGGAGCAACGCTACCTGCGCGATATATCAGAGGTGTTCAGCAAGGCGGGCATCCGTGTTTCCATCTTCACCGATCCGGTAAGCAGCATTGTAGAAGCCGCCGCCGATACAGGCACCAACCGCATAGAACTCTACACCGAAAGCTATGCGAAGCACTACCACTCCAACCGCGAGGCCGCCATTGCCGACTATGTAATGGCAGCACAAACGGCCACCCGCTGCGGACTGGGCATCAATGCCGGCCACGACCTGGACCTCGATAACCTTGGCTATTTCGCCCGCATGGTTCCGGGGCTGGAAGAAGTGTCCATCGGGCACGCCCTCATAGCAGATGCGCTCTACTACGGACTGGAGAACACGATACAGATGTACCAACGCGCCCTGCACAGCCACTAAACCCCGACCAAACCAAAGACCAATGCGTGTATTCACCTCCATATATGTCCTCATACTTGCCTACATCATTGCGGCACTCGTCTTCTGGGAGATGAGCCTGCAAAGGCAAAGCGGACGCATCTATGCACAGGAGGTGACCACCCTGCGCAACCAGATAGACAGCACCCGCCTGCCCAACATCTACAGGCACGAAATGACCATGCTGCGCGAAAAGCTGGACTCACGCACCCGCCAATATGTGGCAGAGGGCGCCACTTTCCTTATAGTGATACTGATAGGCGCGGCAGTAGTATACGGCTCATTCTCGCGAAGGATGCTCGTTTCCAAACAGCAGAACAACTTCATGCTGGCTGTGACCCACGAACTGAAGTCGCCGATAGCCGCCATAAAGCTGAACCTGCAAACACTGGAGAAACACAGGCTGGACGAGGAAAAGCGCAACATGCTCATAGACCGCTGTATCAGAGAATCGAACCGGCTGAACGACCTGTGCAACAACCTGCTGTTCGCGTCGCAGATAGAAGGCCGGCAATACAAACCCGCTATGGAGTCTTTCAGCCTTTCGGGCATGATGGAAGATGTGGTCTCTGACTTTGCCGGTCGTTACAACCGCAAGTTTGAAGAGGATGTGACAAGCGGCTGCAAGAGCACCGGCGATTTGGCGATGTTGCGTATCGCCATCAACAACCTTATTGAGAATGCCATTAAGTATACACCTGAGGATAAGCCCATCCGCATATCGCTGGCACGCAACGAAGATGGCACTGCAATAGTGAGTGTGGCTGACGAGGGGCCCGGCATACCGGATGGTGAAAAGAAGCGGGTCTTCGACAAGTTCTACCGCATAGGTAACGAAGAAAGCCGCAAGAGCAAGGGCACAGGACTGGGCCTGTACCTGGCAGGCAAGATAGTGGCGCAGCACGGAGGCTCCATCACCATCCGCGACAACAGGCCATCCGGCACCATCTTCGACGTGACGATACCGGTCACCGCATAGATCAGTGGCGGAACAACCGCACGATCATCACTATAACCGCGAACAGGAACATGAACAGCGATATGCGGTTCATCCCATGCATAAACTTCAGGTCGAGGGTCTTGGGTGAATTCGGATCTCGCTTACGGAGGTAGAAGTACGTAAGCACCTGATTCCAGATACTGTCTTTCATAAGCCGGCTGGTTTTTGCTAAAGGTAGCAAATATCCGTTTGCACTATCCGCCCGCCGGGTTTATGGGTGTATCCGATTTCTCTATAGCGGCGCCATAATAACAGTGCGCCCCGGGAAGTAAAGCCGGGGCGCACTGGGTAAATGGATCCTCAAATTATTATCGTTGCAGTACCATGCGTACCTGCCGTATGCTGCCATCGGCACCCACGAAACGACATAGGTAGCTGCCTGCTGTGAGGTCGCCCGACAGTTGGATAGCGGACTCGCCCACGCCCAGATCGAAGGACGCTACAAGTTTGCCGTCAATCGAGAGAACCTGCAAGATTCCGGCTATACCCGTACGCACATTGAGTGCGCCTTCGGAAGGGTTAGGATACATGCTGAACTCGGCGATTGTCAGGTCGTCCGTCAATTCAGGTCTTGCACCTGACGTTATCGTCACAGGGAACGTGCTGCTACAAGTGGTAGCAGGTATGGTACAAGTGATAATAGTACTACCTGCCGCCACACCGGAAACGATACCATTTACCGAGCCGACAGTAGCTATGGACGTAGCTGAACTGCTCCACCTTGCCCCCGAGATCGAGCTCAGGAAAACACGAGAGCTGCCCACTGCAATTGTTGAATGACCGGTGATCACCGGCAATGGTCTTACAGTTACGGCAGCAGTTCTGTAGCACCCTGCTGCATGGTAGCTGATAGTTGCAGTGCCTGCGGCAACACCTGTAACAACTCCCGATGAGTTGACAGTTGCAGTTGACGATGGTGTGCTCGCCCACGTACCACCTGTTGTAGTGCTTGCCAATGTAATAGTGCTACCGGCACAAACTGCAGTAGGACCGGTAAGTGCCACCGGGAGCGGTTTGACAGTGAGAAAGCGCATTGACGTGCATGTACTCCGGTTATAGGTAACATTAACAGAACCGGCAGATACACCTGTCAGCAAACCGGTGGTTGCGTTGATAGTAGCAATTGCGGCATTTGAGACAGACCATGTGCCACCAGCAACCACAGCTCCGAAGGATGTGGTTAAACCTGCGCATACTGTAGACGAACCGCTAATGGATCCGTTGTCTGACGAAACGGTTACGCCTTGCGCTCTGCCGCAGGAACCTATAGCGTAGGTGATAATCGCCGTGCCTGCAGAAACGCCGGTACGCAACGCGTAACTGTTGGATGCTGTCGCACTGTGATAACTAATTGTCGCTACCGAAGTGTTGCTGCTACTCCATGTACCACCAGCCGGCGATGCAGTAAGCATCATGGTGCTGCCTGTACACGTAGCCGGTGTAGCTGAGAAAATGGTGTTCACGGCATTGATGACTCGCGAACTCTTACAGGTAGATGAATACGTATAGTTTATCGTAACCGGCTGATTCCAACCAGACGTGGTGCTGGAACTCGCAAAGTATTGTCCGGTTGTTGCATTGAGCGTACCGTAAGCAGGTGGGGTCGAAAGGGTCCATGTGCCGCCTGACATTGAGGTTGAATAGGAACCAATTGTACCGCCGCATACCTGAGCCGGCCCGCTAATAGTTGGAGTGGCAAGGAGTGCAACATTCAGTTTAGCGGTACAACCATTGGGTGCTGTATATGTAACAAGTGTGGACCCGGTGTCGGTAGGATAAACATCGATGTAGTTGGTATAACTACCAACGGCTGCCAGATAGGATGCGCCCGGGTTGGAGTTGCTCCATGAACCTCCGGTTATTGTTGCATTCAGGCGGGTATAGTTCCCGTTGCAGGCATAGTTGGTGCCGGTAAGACCGGGAGATGCCAGCACAGTGACCGTTGCCGTCTGGGAGCATCCTGTTGGTGCCGTATAGGTTATCCTCGCAGTTCCCACACTATTGCCACGAATAATTCCTGCAGTATAACTCACCAGACTGACTATTGTACTATGGCTGCTGGACCATGTGCCGCCAGAGACAGGAGCTACAAGCGTGTCGTAAGCGTCTTTACAAATTGTTGAAGGACCGGTAATTGCCGATATTGGTGCACTGACAGTTGCAACCTTTGTTGCAGCACAACCCGACGTGGTAAGATAACGGATCGTTGCCGTACCTACGCCCACACCTGTTACACCGCCGGCAGTATTTACGGTTGCAACTGAAGAGTTTGACGTTCCCCAGGTGCCGCCCGTAGCTGCTATACTGAAAGGAGCATAACTGCCAAGACATAAACTACCATTTCCTACTATCGCCGGTGGGGCCACGTTAACCACCAATGATTTGACTTTGAAGCATCCGGAAGCTACATAGTAGGTGATCAGAACACTTCCCGCAGCAACACCGGTCACAACACCCGAGCTATTTACAGTAGCCAAAGACGTGTTGCTACTGCTCCATGTTCCACCGGAAGTGGGATGACTCAACGTTACAGTTGTGCCGATACATACAGTAGACGGTCCGGAGATACTAGGATTTGCCACAACGGATGTAGTATATGACGCAAAGCAGGTCGGGTTGATCGTGTATTTAATTAGAACAGGTCCGCCGGATACCCCTGTCACAACCCCCGTGGAAGAAACAGTGGCCAATGCTGTTGCGCTGCTGCTCCATGTGCCACCTGTTGCGCCGGTATAGAACGTGGCTGTGTTTCCGACACAGATGGGTGAAATTCCTGAAATGCCCGGTACCGGTGCATTCACAGTAACAGAAGTCGTTGACACACATCCACCGGAATGATAGGAGATGACCGCTGTTCCAACAACATTACCCTGAATGTTTGCAGTTGCAGCGACGGTGCTTGCGCCAGTACCTACAATTGATGCCACTGACGGACTTGCGCTCGACCAGGTTCCGGTGTAAACTGAACAACTGAGTGTGGTCCTGTTTCCCATACAAACTGTACCTGTACCTGTAATAGCAGGAGGAATACTTACCGATACCACTTTTGTGACACGGCAACCTGTTGGTAATACGTAAGAAATGGTTGCTGATCCTGCTGCAACACCTGTCACTATACCCGAACCGCTACCTACCGTTGCGACTGCGGCATTGCTTGTTATCCATGAGCCGCCGGTTGACGCAGAACTAAGTGTAGTAGTGGCACCGGCACAAACTGTTGCAGCACCACTAATTGTATCGGGCAGAGGATTGACTGTCACTACGGCTACACGGCTACATCCGTTCGAGATGCTGTAACTCACCGATACAGTTCCGGCAGTTACACCGGTAACGGCTCCTGTAGAAGCATTAATAACGGCTATGGCAGGGTCAGAAGAACTCCACCCGCCACCTGCTGGTCCTGATGCGAGCGCACCGGATGTGCCCGGACATACATTCAGCGTTCCTGTTATGACTGAAGGAAGTGCTTTTACTGTGAATGCAACTGTGGTGTAACAAGACGACGACAGATAATATGTAATTGTCGGTGTGCCGGCAGCAACGCCGGTAACTACACCGGAGGTGCTGTCAACTGTAGCAAGAGAAGTGTTTCCGCTGACCCAGGTACCACCGGATACCGGATTGCCGAGTGCCGATGTTGCTCCGACACAAGCATTAGTTGTTCCGGTGATTGTGGCCGGAGCTGAATTGACGCTGATAGTATGTGTAGTGAAACAACCGCTACCAGATACAGAGTAGGTTATGATGGCACCTCCTGCAGCTACCCCGGTAACAATACCAGTTGAACCGACCGTAGCAACCGAGCTGCTACTGCTGCTCCACGTACCGCCGGAAGTGGTGCTGGTAAGAGCAACGGTACCGCCGGCACATACTGAAGCCGAACCCGAAATAGTCGATGGAATCGCACTTACAGTGAGCACTGCTGTGCGAACGCAACCTGATGCTGAAGTATAGGATATAGTGGTGACACCGGGATTAACCGCGCTCACTAGTCCGGTCGTGTTGTTGATAGTAGCGATGCTTGCATCTGTGCTGGTCCATGTGCCGCCAGATGTAGCGCTAGAGAGGGTGATGGCTCCTCCCGGACAAACAGCCGCCAAACCAGTGATAGTGCCCGGCAAAGCGCCTCCTGTTATTGAAGCACCTACGGCGCAGCCTGTCGGGAGCGTATAAGTGAGCGTGGTTGTTCCCGCCGCAACGCCGGTTACCAATCCTGAAGTGCTTCCAACAGTAACCACACCGGAATTCATGCTTGCCCATGTGCCGCCAGATGGCGATGCCGTAAGTGTAGCTGTGTCCGTAGCGCAAATGAATGACGGAGCGGAAACAATGCTTGGCGCGGTGTTGACTACCTGGGTCCTTGTTACATAACAACCGCTTGACGCGATCATGAATGTAATGGTGGTGGTGCCTGCTGCAACACCATATACTGAGCCAGTAGCAGAACCTACAGTGGCAACAGAAGGTGTGCTACTAATCCATGAGCCGCCACTGGTGCTATTTGTAAGTGTCGTGCTATTGCCTTCACATACCGATGAAGCACCACCGATAGCTGCGGGCAATGAAAGAATGTAAACAGTTGTTGTTTTGAAACAACCTGCAGCAATGGTGTATGTTATTGTTGCAGAACCGGAAGTAATACCCGAGACATTACCTGCAGTATCAACAGATGCGACTGAACTATTGCTGCTGCTCCAGGTGCCGCCGGAAACCGGATGACTGAGCAGCGAAGACTGACCCACACAGATACCGGTAGTTCCCGTTATAGAAGCTGTGGTGCCACTTACGGATGTTGTGAATGTAGCGAAACAAGTTGCACCGGTGCTGTAGGTAATGATCGCCGTGCCGGTCGATATAGCAGTAACTAAACCGGAACTGCCCACAGTTGCAACGGAAGGAGTGCTGCTGCTCCATGTGCCGCCTGAGCCGGCAGTTGTAAATGTTGCTGAACCACCCAAACACATAGTTGCCACACCTGAGATAGCATATACGGCACCACTTACTGATACAGCAGTTGTGACAGTACATCCACCAAGTGTATAGTTGATGTTCGCAGTACCGGCCGCAGCAGAAATGACAGTTGCAGTAGTTGAAGTTGTAGCGCCAATATAGGCTACAGAAGTGTCGCCACTGGACCAGGTGCCACCACCCGCAGAAGTACTTAGCGTTGTGGCCCCGCCGGCACACATTGTAAGCGTGCCTGATATCGAAGCGGTAGGCGCATTTACGGTTACAGTTGCAGTTCGGCGACAGCCAGTTGGCGCCGTGTACGACACGACAGCAGTGCCAGCCGTAACACCGGTAACAACGCCTGATGCTGAATCAACAGTTACTTTGGTCGAGGAAGTACTCCAGGTACCTCCTGACGTAGCATTACCGAGCGTGGTTGTTCCACCAATACATACCGACAGAGTACCTGTGATGGTTGCGGGGAGCGAGTTGACTGTTACCTGAACTGTACGTACGCAACCGTTTGTACCCGTATATGTGATGGTGGGCGTTCCTGATGCAACACCTGATACGAGACCCGAAACTGTATGGACCGTAGCCAGTGAGGTGTTGGAAGACGACCAGGTGCCGCCGGTGGGGGTTGAAGACAACGTTGATCCAACTCCGATACAAACAACCGGAGATCCTGAGATTGCAGAGGGGATGGATTTCACCGTGAACGCCCTGGTTGTATAACAGGATGGAGTTATTGAATATGTTGTCGTTATTGTACCGGCAGCAATTCCCGACACGACGCCGGTTACGCTATCGATGGTTGCAACAGCATTGTTACTGCTGAGCCATGTGCCACCTGATATTGCATGGGTCAGTGTTGCGGTAGTTCCTGCACAAATGCTTGTGGGACCGGAAATTGCCGTTGGCGCAGCATTAACTGTAACCGTCGTAATACTGCGGCATCCGGGGGTTGATAACTGGTATGTAATGTTGACATTACCTGCACTTACACCAGTAACACGACCTGCAATGGTGCCGGCCGAACCAGCTGTCGCAATGGAAGTGGCGCTACTGGTCCACCAGCCGCCTGATGTGGCGTTAGCCAATGTAGTAATACCACCTACGCACACTTCAGGATTTCCTGTATTCGCGGCGAGGGCTGCATTTACGGTTACTGTGGTAACTCTGCGACAACCCGACCCTATTGTGTACGTAATTGAAGCGGTTCCGGCGGAAATGGCTGTAACCAATCCTGTGGTGCTACCCACTGTAGCAACAGAAGTGTTTCCACTGGTCCACACACCTCCCGATGTGGCGCTGGCAAGCGTAGAAGTACCTCCGGGACACAAAACAAGACCACCTGTTATTGCCATTGGCAGCGCGCCAATGTTTACTGTTCCTATACTTGCACAACCATAAGCGATAGTGTAACTGACAACAGGGTTGCCTGTTGCCACTGCTGTTAGCAGCCCTGTATTAGTGTCTATAGTCGCGAGTCCTGTGTTGCTCACAGACCACTTACCGCCGGTTGTAGGGCAGGAGAACGAAGCTGTATCAGACAAACAAAGGAATGACGGACCGGAAATAGCCGCCGGAGACGGCACAACCGTCTGTACTCTTGTGACATAACATCCCGATGGAACGGTCCAGGTAATTGTAGTGGTACCGGTGCTTACAGATGTGCAAAGGCCGTTTCCGGTTCCGATGGTAGCCACAGCGGTATTGCTGCTGGTCCACACACCGGAACTACCGTATGGCAAGACGTTGAGACCTGTAAATGTCCCCATACAGGTTGAGGAAGGTCCGAAGATGGGGTTGGGAGAATTTCCTACTAATACGCTCACGGTCTGAGTGTAGCCAGAACCCATATGGTAAGTGATAGTTGCAACGCCGGGCGCTACCGCGGTGAGTATGCCTGTGGTCGACCCGATAGCAGCTGCGGCGGGAGCACTACTGCTCCATGTTCCTCCACTGATGATGCTACGAAGCGTATCCGGCACGTCGGCTGTACACAAAGGCGGCACATATCCTGTGAGGCTGCCCGGAGAGGAAAGAACGGTGACAACGGCGGTATCTGATGCAGAACAACCGTTGCTGTTGGTGGCTGTAAGTGTTGGTATAAAAGTTCCGGCTGATCCGTATGCCTTAGAAGGGTTGCTAACGGTTGAAGAAGATGCGTCTCCGAAGCTCCATGAGTAGGCAGCCAAAGAACCATCTGAAACGGTAAAGTTCACCGGAAGACCAGGAAGTGTTGGGTTGGGGGTGAAAGACGCTATTGCAATGACCGGCAAAGCATTTACTGAGACTGTCTTGGTAGCAGTTGCACTGCAACCTGTCATGCTACCGGTGATTGTGTATGTTGTGGCTACCGTGGGGCTTGCAACAACACTGGCACCTGTGGTAGCTGAAAGTCCGGTTGAGGGAGCCCATGTATACGTTGTTGCGCCGCTTGCAGTAAGCACACCACTTGTTCCGATGCATATTGCCGTATCAGCTCCGGCGCTGACACTAGGGTAAGAATTGACAGTAACTGAAACCGTAGCAGAATTTGAACATCCCGACTGTGTACCTGTTACTGTATATGTGGTTGTTACTGTTGGCGATGCGGTGACAGAGCTACCCGTGCTCGCAGAAAGGGAAGTGCCTGGTGTCCAGGAATAGGTTGTGGCTCCTGATGCCGTAAGTGTTGTAGCGTTGCCAGTGCAAATGGCAACACCTGAACCGGCGCTCACGGACGGACTTGCCGTAACCGAAACTGCCTTTGTTACTGTGATTCCACAAACACTGTAACTTATCGTTGCTGTTCCCGCAGCAATGCCCGAAACAACACCGGTGGCGCTGCCCACTGTAGCAACAGACACGTTGCTGCTGGTCCAGGTACCGGATGCCGTAGTGCTTGCAAATGTCGTTGTAGCTCCCTGACACAGCGTAGAGGCTCCCGTAATGGCACTAACCGGATTTACGGTGTTGCAGGTGCCCATCATTCCGGATGTGAAGTTGGCCGTTGTTCCGGTAAGAGAAAAACCAACCAGTGTACCACAATTGCCGTTCCCGCTATAATCAATAACGGATGTGATACCTGTATTAGTGCCGTCTGCCACCCCTTGATTGAAGCGATAGTAGGCTTTCAGGTTTGCGTTTTGCGGCACATCGCAGGTCATATTATCCTGGATCTGTGTCTGGGTACGAGCTACATTCCATATGCGTACTTCGTCCATTTTTCCACCAAGGAAGTTACCTCCCAAGTATGCGCCAACCGAAATTGCTCCGGCTGAATAAGTAGATGCTGTGGTGCTGGAAGCTACGACCACCCCGTTTTTGTACAGCTTCATTGTCGTAGTAGCGGCATCATACGTAACCGCTACGTGTGTCCAGGTGTTGAGTGGGAAAGCTGCGGGGTCAGTAATATCTGTTGAACCCTGAAGCGCACGCAGATGGCCATATGGAACCCAGAACGGATGCGGACCGGCACTAATAATGTTGTTGGCAAGCGATGGATTGGTCACATAGATCCATGCTTCCTTTGTGTAAGACTCACCGGAAGCAAGGATGTTTGAGGTCTGAACATAAGAACCCGTTCCATTGAGAGCTATCCCGTTTTCTGACGCGAATATTGTCACATTAGTGGTTGCAGTAGTAGCACACCCATTCGTAGTGACCGTGTATGAAATGGTTGCATTTCCGATTGTCACGCCTGTAACAACGCCGGACGTTGAGCCGATTGTTGCAATTGAAGGGCTTGCGGACGTCCATACTCCACCACCCGTTGAATTGCTGAGTGTTGCAGTGCTGCCTGTCGCAATGCTGGTTGTACCTGTTATGCTGCCAACTGTGGGGTATGCATTTACTGTTACAGTTTTAGTGGCGCTGGCAGAGCAGGAACCCGTAGTACCCACAACGGTGTAAGTAGTGGTAATGGTTGGAGATGCCGAAACAGTTGCCCCGGTTGTTGCAGACAATGCCGTTGCGGGTGTCCACACATAAGTGGACGCACCGGTAGCTGTCAAAGTAGCCGAGTTGCCTGTACATACGGCTACACCAGAACCAGCCGAAACGTCTGGCGTGGCATTTATTGTGACAACGGCAGTGGCTGTAGAAAAACATGTGGTGTATGAAATTGTTGCTGTACCGGCTGTGTTGCCGGTAACTACTCCAGATGTGCCAATGCTTGCCACCGTTGGATTGCTGCTGCTCCATGTGCCACCTACCGTTGAATTTGATAGAGTGGAAGTAGCCCCGGCACATAAAGACATAGTACCGGTTATTGCAGCTGATATGTTAATGCTGTTGCAAGTTGCGATCGCACCGGAAATAAAATTCGATGCACCACCGGTAAGAGCCATGTCGTAAATGGTACCACAGTTGCCTTTACCACTGTAGTCGGCAACTTTGGACAAAGATGTATTCGTTCCTCCTGCAACCCCTTCGTTAAACCTATAGTTAGCAACCAACGCAGCAGACTGAGGCACATCACAATTCATGCTTGCCGCTATCTCTGAAGCTGTCTTGATCGTATTCCAAACACGCACCTCGTCTATGTCACCTGCAAAACTCTGAAAACCCATACTACCATCTGACCCATTCGCTACAGCCAACGCAGTTCCCTGGCTGGCGACACTCATGGTAAATGTGAGAACCAATGCTCCGTCGTAATATATTTTAGATCCGTTTGTAACTCCACTATTAAAGGTAAGGGCAACATGATGCCAGTTACCGTCGTTGGGATACACACCCGTTACCTGATCCATACCTCCCCCCCAATCAAATGCTGCCAACTGGTTATCCCTTAAAAACAGACCGTAAGCATATTGCTTAGTAACAATACCCCTCCAAGAGCCCCCTGCGTTGGTGGTTCTGATCCATGCTTCTACCGTACCGGAAGTGAGCTGAGTACTAGCTGTGTTTGACGCAGAAATATGATCATCAACGCCATCGAAATTCATCGCTTCCCTAGGTCCGGGAGTAATTATGGCATAACCATTTCCGTTGTTGTATCCCTGTGTATGTGTGACACCTGTGGCCAGAGTGGCATGCGTAAATGAACTTCCGCCGCCGCCGCCGCTGTAGGAGCCGCCGCCACCACCGTAGTAACCGCCGCCACCGCCGCCACCTAACGAAGGACTGGCACCCATTCCACCATTACCTAACGAACCCGAAGCCGCCGCTGATACGTAAACACCACCTGCGCCGCCGGACGTCGGCGTTCCGCCGAAACCACAACGGGCATCGCCGTTGGCGCCATAAAAGAACCCATTTGCTCCGGTGAGGCCTCCACCATTACCACCATTGTGAGCATTGACCCCAGTGCCGGCATACCCCGCTCCGCCGCCGCCACCAGCAACAAGCACACGGTCGCTTAATGACGTTCCTCCGATCCGGATATCTGTTGCGCCGCCGCCGCCGCCGGCCATTACTGACAAGCTGCCATCCGTTGTACCTACGCCGCCGCCGTTATAGCCACCGGCAGCATTAGCCCATGCTGTTTGAGTTTGGCCGGCACCACCAACGTATATGTTTAATACCTGACCTACAGTTACTGCAAGAGAGCAGACAACTCGGCCCCCCTTTCCGCCAGCCTGCGGATTTGAAGAAGCGCTATGTTCACCTTCTGATACGCTGACTGAAGCGTAATTACCCCCTTTAGCCCCTGCCATGTCTATGAGCAATGTACCTGTACTGGTTGCTGTATATGTTTGGACTGCACCTGTATAGTTAAAGGTTGTGGATTGCGCAAATATTGCGGTATTCACAGTAACAACCGCACACACGAGTGTTAGAGCCTTTATGCCAAGTTTTTCCATCGGTGACGCCGTTAATAACTTACCGAAGGCATTTCCTGCAATCCTGTGGAGCATGGTTTTTGTAGACATATCGTGTATTTATTGTTTAATTACATTAAATAATATCGTCCACTCGTCGATCGGGGCGACAAGTGAGACAAAACCTATTTGTATTCAAAACTATTTGTTAATTTTTGAATGATTATAAATTTGTTCTGAATGTAACCCAGGATGTGCTGAATGGTAGATATTTTGTTCTGAATGGTAAGTGAACGCATTTGAATAATGCGAATTGAGGACATGTTGTCTATAATCTGACCGCCACGTCACATCGGAACATACCACCAAGGGTACCTAAATCACTCGAAAAAAACAATGGGCGTAGTGTTAACACTACGCCCATTGACATTATCATTTCCTCAATTATTATCGTTGCAGTACCATGCGTACCTGCTGCGTGCTGCCATCGGTGCCGGTGAACTGGCACATGTACGCACCCGCGGCAAGGTCTGATGACAACTGTATCGTGTTGCTGCCTGCTGTCAGCTCGTAGCTGCCTACTGTACGTCCATCGATCGTCATCACTGTCATACGACCGCCAACTTCTGTGTTGATCGTCAGTGAGCCGACTGTCGGGTTAGGATACAGGCTGAACGCTGTAACCGTACCATTTGTCATACCAGGCTTGCTCTCGCTCGCGTTCATCACGTAGATGCCCCATGAGCC
>JBGAQG010000014.1:0-82912 GCA_044220845.1 Flavipsychrobacter sp.
CGGTCTCCTTGAACATACGATCGAGCACATCGCGCATGTTTTCCCATAGCGCGTAACCATGCGGCTTGATCACCATACAACCTTTTACCGCAGAATAATCTGCGAGTCCGGCCTTCAAAACAATGTCGTTATACCATTGCGAATAATCTTCACTTCTTGATGTTATTTCCTTTGACATAAAAGTAAACCTGAGGTAATTTTAATAGTCTGATAAAAAGACACGGAGACAGAACCTGAGCTCAACTATAAATTGTTAAAATTCAATGTATGAAGTCTTCCGAATGGCGCAAATGTAGTAATTTCACTAAGGATTTTACCTAAAAACAATTCAAAATGAAACGTTTCGTACTGACCGGACTGCTTATAGCGGGAGTGATACAGGGGGCAACTGCTCAGGTGGATGATATTTATGCATCGGGTTCAGATCAAAGTAATCAGTCGGCCAAAGAACAACGTCGTGAAGAGCGCAGGAAACAACGTGAAGAAAGGCGCAATGACAGCTACCGCAACCAATATGACGAAAACAATGCCGGAGGCGATCAAGGGGGGCAGTATAACGATGGCAACTTCAATGGAGACGATTATGTAGATTACGATGATGATTATTCCTACAGTACTCGTCTCAACCGATTTGACAATGACTTTTACAATATGGGATACTTCAGTACGTTTTATAATCCGTACTGGTATAACAGGTATTGGTATGACCCATATTGGGGTTACAACCCCTGGCGGCCGGGATTCAGCATGAGCGTTGGTTTTGGCGGACCGTACTGGAGTTCGGCATGGGGTTGGAACACATGGTATGGTTACGGTGCATGGGGCAGCTACTGGAATTATCCTTACTACGGCGGCTGGTATTCACCAGTGTATTACGGCGGCGGTTATTGCGGTGGCTATTACAATGGCTACTGGAATGGTTACTATGCAGGCCACTACGGGAATTCATACAATTACACGCCACGTTACTACCGTCCGGCAGGAACGAGAGTGTACCAGAACACCGCGTATAACGGGCCAAGGGGTGGCAGCGGATATCGTGCAGCCCCGAGCCAACTGGGCCTCAGGAATTATGGACCGAATAATACGTACAGAACTTATGGCAACAGCTACCGCACGGGTACACCTCAGCGAGGTGATCAATTCAACAATAACCGGGTAGGACAAAGCGGACAAGAAAACGGTTCGCGCGCTTACAGAAATAATGGCTGGGGTGGCAACCGCAATGTTGGCAATGGAATGCAAAATAATGAGCCAAGCCGTACGCGCGGATTTTTCAACAATGTAGGGCGAAGCATTGCGGAACAACGCAATTTTGACAATGGGAGTGGTTCGAGGTTTAACAACAACCAACAACAACCCAATGGTGGCGGCAATCGGGGAGACAGGTCCTACAGCAACCCTAACCCAGGAGGCAGAATATACAATAACCCTAACCCAGGGAATAGCAATCCCGGTGGACGATCATTCGGCAACCCGGGCGGAGGAAACCCCGGTGGTCGCTCGTTCGGCAACCCGGGTGGCAGCAATCCATCACCAAGCGGTGGTGGTGGCGGTGGAATAAGAGGTGGTGGTCGCCGATAGCACTTAGCGTTAAACTATTCATAATAAAGGCATTGTTACCCGAGGTAATGATGCCTTTTAGATTTAAGCATTAAAACAGATACAGTATTTGTAGTTATTTTGCAGATACATCCTGATCCAAACACACTAACATTATGCGATACACTAAGCTTGTATTGATACCAACACTCACGATAGGTGCAGCCACGGCGAGCGCACAGATAACTGAAAACATACAGGGAATGAACAGCGGCGTGCAACAGGCATACGCTTTGTCGAACCTGACGGTGCAAGGTACTGCGAGATCGATGGGATTTGGTAACGCACTTGGCTCAATAGGGGGTGATTTCAGCTCGCTGAGTGTGAACCCTGCGGGACTGGGTGTGTACAGATCATCGGAACTGACCTTCACCCCTACCCTGAGGATGAACAGTGCCAGCAGTCAGTATCTGGGCGAAGTGAAGCAAGACAATAATACACGTTTCAATTTCAACAACGTAGGTATCGTTTTTACCAATGCACCAAAGGGAAAACGGTACGAGAAAAGAAAATGGAAAGCAGTTTCGTTCGCTATCGGGAACAACCGTGTTGCTGACTTTAACCGCAATTACAGTTTTGCCGGAAACAACTTTGCGAACTCCGCATCGCAGACGTTTGAGGCGGATGCGAACAAATTTTACGAAGACCCATACAGCACAGACCCTATAAGCGTGCCGGGGTACTTAGGGTATCAGGGATATGTGATCAACAACTACAATAATCAGAAATACGAGTTTGCTTCAAGCGTGCCATTTAGCGGTGGCGTGAGACAGGAAGTGACTGTGAAAGAGCGGGGACGGATCAACGAATTCGCGTTGTCGCTGGGCGGCAATTATAAAGAACAACTGATGCTGGGTGCCACCCTGGGATTACCAACGGTGCGTTATACGGCAGACTACACGATAACCGAGTCGCTGGCACCGGGTAATGTTGCGGCGAACCCTGATACCTTTGTATCGTTTAAGTATAATCAGTACACGAACGTGAAGGGTAATGGTGTTAATCTTAAACTGGGTGCGATCTTCAGACCGAATGATAACATACGTGTTGGTGCCGCATTTCATTCACCATCTGTCTATGCGCTGACAGAAACGTATACACCATCGATCTCTTCGGCTGTTGCGAACAAGACCATAAACCTGAACACATCGAACCAAGGTACAGTAACCGATCAGTTCAGTTATAGTTTCGTAACACCATGGAGGGGCATACTGAGTGGTTCTTATGTAATGAAGGGGATAGGGTTTGCGACACTTGATTATGAATATGTGGGTTATGGCTCAATGGGTTATATCTACCCTACCAGCGACGGCTATGGCAATAACTACGCACAACAGGAGTATGATATGAACCAGAAGATCACCAGTACGTACCAGAACACATCCAACGTGCGCATAGGTGCTGAAGGACTGCTGTCTAAATTTATTATGGCACGTGTAGGATTCGGCTATTACGGGAATCCATACAAAGTATCAACAGTCAACGGTCAACGTATGGACTTCAATGCAGGCATCGGTTTCAGGGACAAAGACTTCTTTATAGACCTGGCGTTTGTACATAGCATCTATCAGGCGCAACTGCAACCATATGCCATTGACTATAACTACATCAAGACCGACATAGAGCCTGTAGCTGCGATACCGGTTGCAAAGACCGACTTCAGTCTGAATAACATAGCGATGACGATAGGCTTTAAATTCTGATAATATCAAGTAAGTATCACGAAGGACTAAAATTTATATAAAACTGCGTGTCAGCAGTTAACAGCCCACATATTTTACGAATAAAACAATTCATTCTTTAGTAATTCTTAACTGATTATTAAGGACTTTATGAATAGTTTTGCACGAAATCCGTTAATCTCAACAGCAGAATTTTTATGAAACTAACACAGATCATGTTTATGGGAGTGGCTTCGGCGGTACTGTTTTCCTGCTCGGCTCCAAAGAAATTGAAAAAGTGCGGTGAAAACTACACGAAACTCGACAGTGCCTACAGGGTGCTGATGATGGAAAACGCAAAATGCCAAGCATCGAACAAAGCAGATCTGGACAGGATAAAATTGCTTGAATCGCAACTGGCGGACAGCAAGGCGAACAGCAATCAGGTGTTAAATCAATTGAAAGACCTTTCGGTTATCTCAGGCGCACAGGCTGAGAGCATCAAAAAGTCCCTCGATAACATAGGCGTAAAAGACGCATACATTAAGGAACTTCAATCGGCTATCAACCGCAAAGACTCTCTGAACATGGCTCTGGTCATCAATCTGAAGAGTGCAATCGGAAACCTGGAGGACCAGGACATAAATGTGAAAGTGGACAAGGGTGTTGTTTACGTAGATATCTCTGACAAGATGCTCTTCAAGAGTGGTAGCTGGGAAATTACTGACAAGGCAAGCGAAGTATTGGGCAAAGTGGCAAAAGTGATCATCAGCCAGCCTGATATTGAGTTTATGGTGGAAGGACATACCGACAATAAACCTTTCAGTTCGGGGGTATTGGTTGACAACTGGGACCTGAGTGTGAAACGCGCTACGTCAGTTGTGCGCGTGCTTCAATCGAAATACAAGGTTCCTGCTAACCGCATGACCGCTGCGGGCCGTGGCGAGTTCATGCCGATTGCAAGCAACGACACTAAAGAAGGCAATGCAACCAACAGGCGCACACGTATTGTGATACTGCCACAACTGGACCAGTTCTTCAAATTGCTGGAGAAACCACAGAACTAATAAATTTCGGCACGACGGCTAACATGGGTTACCGGAATGCGGAAGCTAAAAAAATATGATACAAAGCCATTCCGTAACCGGAGTGGCTTTGTTGTTTTGGACACCGGCACAGGATATACAGCGACCGAAAAGCAATATTTATCCACGTGAGTTTTTTAACCATTATGCAAGAGAAAATTCACTTAAATTGCGGGTAGACAAGAATTATGAATAATTACGATTGGCTGGTAGCGCGGTTAGATGCATTTATCAGGAAGTATTATGCCAATAAAGTGATCAGGGGCACGCTGGTTTTTCTCAGTTGCCTGCTGTTCTATATTGTGACGGTGAGCGTTGGGGAGTATTATCTGTATCTGCCTGTATGGGCCAGGGTAACACTACTGTCTCTTTTTGTCACATTGGGCGGAGCCGCGCTTGTTGCCTGGGTAGTCATCCCCCTGGCGAAGATGGCGCGACTGGGTGGTGTGATCTCTCACGAGCAGGCTGCAACAATTATAGGAACGCACTTTCCTGAAGTGAGTGACAAGCTATTGAATATACTGCAACTAAAGAACGGGAATGATAACGTATCGAGCAGGGAGCTGGCAGAAGCAAGTATCAACCAAAAGATAGGTCAGATCTCCGTAGTGCCGATAGCAGCAGCGATAGACCTGTCAAAGAACAAACGCTACCTACCCTATCTATTGCCACCATTGATGGCGGGATTGTTTATTTTGGTCGCGGCACCGAACATTTTTAAGGACAGCACAAAAAGGCTACTTCAACCCACGACAACATTTGAGAAACCGGCACCGTTTAAGTTTAATGTGCGGAACAAGTCTTTGCTGGCTGTGAGGAATTCTGACTTTACGCTCGAATTAGAAACGACCGGAGATGCGCTACCGACAGAAGCATATGTAGAGATAGGAGACGACCGTATAGCCATGCAGGCAATGCAGGGGCACTCGTTCAGATACACGTTCAGAAACATAACAGAAGATATTTCATTCCGCTTTTATGCGGCGGGATTCCGATCGAAACCGGAAGTGATAAAGGTTATTCAGCGCCCTGTGCTGAAGTCTTTCAGGATAGCACTGAACTACCCTACCTACACAGGCAGGAAAAACGAAGTGCGTAATAGTCTTGGAGACATAGTAGTTCCTGCGGGTACTACATTTGAGTGGCATTTTGTAACCAGCCATACAGACTACGCTACAATAAAGTTCGGGAATGGGAGCCAAGAGAAACTGGGTGATAACGAATCGGAGTACGACTATAAGTTCCGTTTCCTGAATGACACGAACTACACCATTACACTTTACAACAACAATGCTACAGTTGCTGATAGCTTTACCTACCATGTGCAGGTAATACCTGACCAGTATCCGGTAATACAGGTGCAGCAGTTCCGAGATACGATTAGCGGAAAACAGATGCTGGTGACAGGCAGCGCAGGCGATGACTATGCGATAACACGTGTTCATTTCAATTACGAGATAAGCGACAAGAACAAAGTGCTGACAAGTAAGAGTATAGCACTGAAGTCTTCGGGTGGTGCGCTTTCGACATTCGAACACTACTTCGATGTGCAGGCACTGAACCTGAAACCTGGCCAAAAAGTATCTTACTATGTGGAGGCATGGGACAATGACGGTATTCATGGAAGCAAAGCAAGCCGCAGTGACCTGATGAGTTATCAGGCATTTGATGGTGAGCAGCTTGACTCTGCGATCAACGAAAACTCGAAGCAGATCAACTCGGGCATCAGCAACAGCTCTGAAAAGACGAAACAGCTGCAGACAGACTATAAAGATGCTCAAAGCAAAATGGTGCAAAACTCTAACATGGACTGGCAGATGGAACAAATGCTGCAGCAGATGATGGAGAAACAGAAAGACCTGAAAAATCAGGTGGAGAATGTGAAGGAGCGATTTGAAGAGCAAATGCAGCAGAGCGAACAGAAGAACTACAGCGAAGATCTGAAGGAAAAACAGCAGGAACTGAATAAACAACTCAATAACCTGCTGAATGAGGAACTGAAGAAGCAGATGGAGAAACTTCAGGACCTGATGCAAAAGCTGAACAAGGAGCGTGCTGTGGATGCCATGAAAGAGTTGGAGGAAGAGAATAAACTCTTCAACATGGACATGGACCGAATGAAGGAGTTGATGAAGCGGATGGAAATGCAAATGAAGATGGAGGACCTTGCGAACACCATGGATGCATTGGCAAAAGAACAGCGCGAACTGAAAAAAGAAACGGAACAGAATAAGAAAGATGCAGCCAGCCTTGCAAAGGAGCAAAAGAAACTGGAAGAGAAACTGGAGAAGGCGCTGAAAGAAGATCTGAAACAAACCCAACAACTGGCAAAAGAGACCAAGGAAAAAGACAGACTGGAAAATGAGGAAAAGACCGGAGAACAGGCACAACAGGACATGCAGGAAAGTGAGAAAGATCTGAACGAGAAGCAGAACGACAAGGCCGGTAAGAAACAAGATGATGCAGCAAAAAATCTTGAAGACATGGCTAAAAGCCTGCGTGAAAAGGCGGCAGGAATGGACATGGAGCAGATAGAGATAGACATAAAGGCCACAAGGCAGTTGCTCAGTAATCTGATAAGGTTGTCGTTTTCGCAAGAGGACCTGATGGATGAGGTGCGCAAAACATCTCCGGCCAGTCAGAAGTACTTTACTAATATGGAGGAGCAACACCGCCTGCACAGAAACTCGCAAATGATAAGGGATAGCTTGTTCGCGCTGAGCAAAAGGATAGTGAAGCTGGCACCTACCATTAATAAAAACACTACGGATCTGGAGCGCAGAATGGCGAAGGCTGTTGCCAATCTGGAAGCGCGACGTGTAGACCTTGCTGCAACAGACCAGCAGTACATAATGACGTACACCAACAACCTTGCACTTCTGCTGAATGAGTTACTTTCAAATCTGATGCAGATGCAGTCGGAAGGCAGCAAAGGCGGTGGTGGCGGTGCTTGCAAAAAACCGGGAGGTAAGAAAGGGGAAGGTAAGGGACCTGGAATGCAACTTTCGGACATCATCACCCAACAACAGCAACTGGGTGAGGGTATGCAGAAGATGCAGATGCCCGGCGGGAAGAAACCAGGGGGAGAAAAAGGGGAAGGCGAACAGGGCAAGGGCAAAAAGCCGGGTCAAGGGCAAGGGCAGGGCCAAGGTGGCCAATCAGGTCAAGGAGGAAACGGCGGTGGCGAAGGAAGTGAGGGTGAGAACGGAGAGTATGGCAACTCTGAACAATTGGCACGTCTTGCGCAGCAACAAGCAGCTATCAGGCGTCAACTGAATGAACTGGCCAGCAAACTGAGTAGCAAAGGAATGGGCGGCCTCGCAAAAGAGTTGCGCGAACTGGAGCAGAAAATGGACAAGAACGAGACCGATCTGGTGAACCGGAGAGTCAATCCGGAGTTGATACAGCGGCAGAAAGAGATTCAAACCCGCCTGCTTGAAACAGAAAAGTCCATGCGAGAACAGGAGGAAGATGACAAACGCACATCGCGAAGTGCTGAAGAAATGAGCAGACCGATCCCTCCGGTCTTGCAGAAGTATATAACAGACAAACGTCAGATGCTGGAACAGTACAAGACTGTGCCACCACAGCTGAAACCGTATTATAGAGACATGGTGGAAAGTTACTTCCGCATCATCGGTACTAAGTAGGTTGGATTGTGGACAAATGCAGAGATCAGACCACAAGGGCGAATCGACTGCACCTTTACAACATTAATAAAAACATTCGCTGAGTGCAGTTAAATACGTATCAATTGCGACCGGTTGATCCAACCTGTGCGGCCGTCGGGCAAGGATACTTCCAACCAGTTGCCCCTGTCGGTTTTCACCTGCACTGAGGTTCCCTCAGGACAAAGCATCAACGGTTTCCCTTTCAGATCTGCATTCATGAGGGGCGCATCGTTTTCGGAGACAACTGCACCTGCCGGCGCAGCCTCACGAAAAGCGGCAACAGTGCCAAACAAGAGGAAAATGACACAAACCGCACCTATTATCCAAGGGAGCTGAACGGGCAACCTTTGCCCTGCTGTAGTGAATCGACGCAAGCCTGAGAGGACAATCACCAGTGTAAAGGTTATGAGCGCCGCAATTGACCATGACGATGCCTTGCCATTGGCGGTGATATCCTTCCACCATGCAACGAAGAAGATGTCTTCTACTACGGCGACATGATGACTGATTCGGGCCTGAGTGATAGTAAGATTCTCCTGAGCTTCTTTGTAGCCCGGATCAAGATGTAATGCACGTTCGTAATTGACTGCTGCTAATGCTATCTTGTTAAGACGGTAGTATGCATTGCCAAGGTTGTAGTATATCTCGGCGTTTGCAGGCTTAGTAGCCGTTACTTTTTCAAAGTAATACGCAGCACTATCGAATTGTTTCTGCAGGTAAAAATCTGTACCCTTTTTCCAGTCCGCTTTATAGTCGCCGGCGATTGCGAAAAACGGGACGCAAAGAGACAACATCAGTATGATCACATTCCGTTTCATGCTTTAAAAATATCTTCGAGGTTACTGATCACTTTTACGGCATCATCGTATGTATCGGACATCTGCCTGTTGCCTCCGCTTGCATATAGCGATGTTTCGCACTCGGTGATCACGTCTTCAAGTTTGCGTAAAACGTCAGCCGGCACCTTACGACCGACAAGCGCTTCAACAGCACTTTCTTTAGAGAGCGATGACAGCGGAATTACCAACTTATCAGAGAGATACAGCCAAATTGCTTTTGACACTTCTTCATAGAACGGCTTCTTGTTCTGCTGCTGCAACAACTTGCGTGCGGTTGTTAGCCTTTGCAAAGCTATCTTGTTAGCCCGCTTTTTGCGGAGCTGCACCGTGTCGCGAGAAAGTTCATCCTCCCTACGCTTGTATAAGGCAAATAATAAATAAGCTAACAGAGGTAGCGCGAATAATATCCAGTAAACAGGACGGAACAAAAGCGGAGCAGAACGCACAGCCAACGAGGAAGGGGGTTGCTTCACTATGTCGTGAATGTCTTTGTAGGTAACATTATTGCCTGTCTGCTGACCTGCAACTTTCTTACCCGGCGTTACGTGGAGTTTGATAGGCTCGGTATGCTCTGTGACGTATGAATTGGTTTCGGGATTATAGTAGGTGAAATCGACGGGAGGAATCTCGTAGTCGCCCGGGGACATGGGGCTGATAACATAGGTTACGATCTTGGAACCACTGATCGTTGTACTCCTACCCGTAACTGTGTCGATAATGACCGGATCGTAAGTTGAGAGGCCGTTGGGCAAGGATAAATTCGGCGCCTGAATCAGTTTGAGGTTTCCACTGCCATTGATGTTCAAGGCAAGTGTCGCGACCTCATCTGTCGTCAACTCCTTTTTATCGATCTTGGCTGCAACAGAGAACTTGCCTACCCCTCCGCTGAAATTATCAGGCTTATTTTTCTCAGGCAATGGGGTGACCGTTATCTTGACGGGGGTACTTTTCAGATGCACCTGCACATCGCGATAGGCCATAGTGTTGTAGTAAGAATTATTGAAGAACGGATCGTTCATCATAAGCGTGCCTGCACCAAAGGGATCGAACATATCGGCAACGCGCCTGCGCACCTGCTGTACTATGCGGGCAACTCCCTTTGCCTCTGCGGGGTCTAACTCCAAAGTACCTGTCTGCTGCGGAAACAGTGCTGACTTTTTAAGCAGGAACACCTGGTATTTCTTACCATCAAGAACTTCCTCAGTGGGTTTTGCCTGCTTCGGGATATCAAAATCCTGAGTCCAGAAACCATTTAAAGACGGCAATTTTGATATCGCCATCTGCATAGGTATTCGAGAGTAAAGCTTGTAACTGATAGTTACCTGTTCGCCCAAGTGCACCTTGCTTTTATCAGCAGTTACCCGGATGAAGAGGTCTTTTTTGATCTCGGCATCGTTTACAGGAGGTTCCGCTTGTGCCTGTCCCTGCTGTGGTTGTGGCTGTGGCTGTTGTGGCTGGGCGTGACGGAAAGGCTGCATCATCTGCTGTTGCATTTGCTGCATCTGCCGCATTAACGCCATCACATCATCATCAGGGTCAGAAAACGGATCCACTGGACGCTGGCGACGCTGTTGCTGTTGCTGCTGCACTACTGAACCCTGAACGACCTGTATGGTAAGCGCATTTGACTGGTAGGCATGACCATCAGCATCGCGGGCAGTTACCGGGGGAATCGTGAATGTCCCCTCCCGCCGAGGCTGAAGTACATATGTTAGCGACACGCTCGACGAGGTAGTGTACTTGCCATTTACGATCTGGGTGCTGGAGCTTTGTGATTGGTACGGACCGCCTACAATGATAAAGTCGGCATCTGAAGGGTTAGTGATGGACTGAAGATTCTGCGCATCACGAATGGTGTACTGAACCTGAACCTGATCGCGGAGGCCAACCTTATTGGCACCGGCAACTGCAGTGAAAACAACATTCTGAGCATATGTACCAGTGCATCCTCCTGCTACAAGAAGCAACACAATGCAATAACGCCACATATTAAGTATAATGCGTTTCATTTGAGGTGGATACAAAAATACTCGGAATGCAGTAGTAGTGAGGAAAAACAGGGTTAAAGCTACGTTAAAACGTTCTGTTATAAGATGGCTTTAACAGAGGATTTAACTCATTGCAAATTGTTTCTAAAAATGAACTAGACCGAAAAAAAGAGCCATCGCTTTCGCGATGGCTCCGTATAAAATCGGCTATGATTTTATCTATTAATAAACAACCAGTTTCTGCGTGTTAACCTGATTGCCGGTAACAACAGTTACGAGGTAGATTCCTTTCACAGAAATTGACTGCTGAGGGATCACGATCCTTGAAGTGTTACCGCTGATGTTTTCGGTAGTTGTGAACACTGTCTTACCAGTGATGTCAGTTACCGCTACTTCAACTTTGCTGTTGTTCATGTCCTTCACCACTACATAAGCATCGCCATGTGTAGGGTTTGGAACAACCTTCATATCTACGTTGCCCATGTTAACGGTTGCCACATCTGCTGCCCACGGAGTAACCTGGATACGATCGAGGAAGAAGTTGTTGCCTGTGCTAACAGTAGAAGCCATTGTTGCCTTGAACGTTCCGGGTTTGTAACGGAAACGGAACACAGTATATGGCGTGCGTGCAGCAGCCGGGATGTTTACAGCAGCAGGAGCCCAATCGAGTACACTGGTAGGATAGTATGGAGTAGAGATTGTACCCTTGTTGATAAGAGTGCTCTTACCAAGCGCAGTAAGTGTAGACCAAGTATGTTTTTTGTCTACTGAATACTCGATGAGGAGTGTATCGGTGATATCAGCAGCACTTGCAGTGCGTGAAGCGCCTGAGTAAGAGAAGTTGAGGTAACAAGGACCGCTTCCGAAACCACTGATGTCGAATGGAACAGAGAACATGTCATCAAAGTCGCCTCTCGGAGTGTTTGTGAACAATTCAGAACCTGTACGAGTATCATAACCCTGATACATCACACAGTTGTTGTCATAAACACCATAATTAGCCAACTGCCATTTGAAATTGTTGTTGTAGTAGTTGAACATCGGCCATTTATCACGGTCACCGCCTTCGTTAAACTCCTGAATATATCCTGCGCCAACGCCCGTTGCGTCTGCCACGAAAATCGATTTATTGAATTCTTTGGTAGCAGTACCTGAATTGTTGCCGGTTACTTCCATTTTGACATTCACCCAACCCGGAGTGTTAAATGACACATCGAACGGACTGTTGAGTGCTGTATATGTTGTTGATGTAACTGTTGGCTTAGATGCATCGTTAGAGAATGTCCAGGTGCAGCTGGTTACTGTGTCCCTCCAGCTCTTGTTAGTAAAGAACAAAGGAGTTCCCGGGAACGTGAAATAAGCCTGAGTACCGTTTGCACCTACATTCTGCCTTGAAACGAATTCAGGAACCGGAGTCATATCAACCGGACCGGAAAGAACGCCTGTAGCAGCAAGGTTAGTGCTATCCCAAAGGTTGTTCCTGCCACCTATGTTGCTATTGAGGGCAGCGCGCATACGCCAAACCTGACCGATAGTCAACATGTTTGTAGGACAATCGGAATAGTCCATTATGTTCTGCGTGTTTGTTGTGTCAGGATAGTTCACCAAAGAGTCCATCATACCTGAAGCACTTGTGTACAACTTGTAGTAATTGTTGGCACATGCTGTATCGTACAGTTGGCCGGAGCCACACACACTGAAGTGACCTTTTGTTGGCGGCGTATCATCAACTTCGTCGTCACCGCAAGCCTCTCCTACACCAGCACCACTGTTCCAGGGGTGATACAAACTAAAATAGTGACCGGTTTCGTGCGGAATTGTATTTCCGTCCATGATACGGTCTGCCCTTGAGATAACACCATCAGAATATGGGAACGACTCACCTGAAGAAGGGAATGTGGCATACGCCAAAACGATTCCGGTACCTATGCTGCGACCGATAACGTTTTCCAACCAAATATTGTAGTAGTTACGCGGAGGCCATTGATCCACTTTTGCCTGATCGTCTCCACCTACTGTGAGGTAGGAGTAACGCCTTGTGATACCTGTAGAAGGGTTACCTGACGGATCTTTAGATGCGAGATGGAAACGGAGTTTCGCATTTCCTATGTACTTCTTGAACGGCGTGATAATTCCGGTGAGGTTGTTTTTTGCATTGTAGAAGTCGTTCAACTGCTTGATCATCACGTGGATGTTGCTGTCTTTCACGAATTCTGTACCGTAGTTATGCACAACGTGCACGACTACAGGAATGTCATAATAATCAGTATCGGAACGAGTTGCGGTTGTTTTAGATGCAACTTTTCCTTTCAAACCCTGCGAAGCAATAAATGAAGCGATGCTCTCATTCATTTGCTTTTCATACATACTTATCTCGGGGAACTGCTGTTTGTAGTGCTTATGCATTTCGTCCGAAGCGCAGGGCGCCTGGGCGAACGCAGCAGTACCACTCAGCGACATAGCCAACGCCAGGTACAGATAATTTTTTTTCATTTGCATAAATGGATTATAAAGTTTCAAAGTTAAAGAAAACACAAAACATAAACCAACAATTGTATTGTTTTTTTCAGTAGTACTTTTTACTGAAGCTTATAACGACCGGGTTTACAAAGTGCCTATCAGTAAAATAGACGTAAGTCAATTAAATAATCTTTGGTATGACAGAATATTTTTTTTGAAGTCTTATTGCACAACCATTTTGCGGGTAGTGCTTGTGCCTCCGGTTGTGAGGGTAACGAAGTAAAGACCAGCCGACGGAACGAGTGACCTACTGATAAACACCTGATTTGCGGCACCAGGAGTAACGGTGAGCACCTCAGTAGTCAGAACTTTGCCCGCCAGGTCGCGGATAGTGTATGTGGCGGTACCGTCATTGCCGGCCGTGAAAGCCAAATTCGTGCCGTTTTCAGACGGATTGGGGAAGAGAACGAACTGACCAGAGTTTTCAGAAAGTTCTTGTAATTCTGCAGGGAAGGCCCCAATGCTGAAATCGTCGAGGTAAAGGTTATTGCCTACGTTACCCGGCCAGTACCGCAAACGGAAGAAAGTCTGACCAGTTCGGTGGATCTCGGGAACCGAAACAGACCTGGCAACCCATGATGAAGATGCACCATGTATGAACATCGATGATCTGCTGCCATTGTTAGCAAGCTCAGTGCCACGGAAACCGGCGATCTTGGTCCAACGAGCTCCACCGCTGGTACTCACATCGATCTGGAGTGAATCGCGTGAGGCGGAACCTCCTGCAGGAACAGCAGCTCCAGATGTATAAAAATTAACATATAAATTGCCTGCCACTCCCTGTAAATTGAACGCCGGAGTGAACACATCATCACGGTCGCCTTTTGCCATACCGTTGATCTTGTCTGTGGTGTCGAAAGAACGATAGCGGATACAATTGTTGTCTCCGCGACCTACGCCGTAGTAATATTCCCACTTGAACTGGTTGTTGTAGTAGTTGAACATGGGCCAGTTGTTCAGATCGCCCTGACTAGAGAACTTCTGTGTATACCCCACCCCACCCACGGGTGTAGTATCGGCGGCATATGCAAGTGAATTACTGGTAAAAGTTGTAGAACCCGCGTTAGAATTGGCGGTCAAAGAAACAGTGACCCAACCAGGCTCAGAGAATCTGTTGGTAACTGTTGTCATGCTCGACGATGTTGGAACAGATGCACCGTTTGAAAATGTCCAATTAACAGACGAAATGGTATCATTCCACGAGGTGTTTTTGAAGACAAAGCTGCCCTCGTTGGTATAAGTAAGGAACTGCGTACGCACATCGGTAGTGAGCCCGGCACCAACAGCTTTATTCAGCGTAAAATCTGCGATGGGTGCAAGATCCGGCATTTCGTTCATAGCGCCGGTCTCAGCGAGATTGGCAGGTGTGATCAGGTTATTGCGACCAGCGACCGGACTGGTAAGGGCTGTGCGCATACGTGCACACTGTCCTTTAGAGAACATGTGGGCACAATAAGTATAGTCCATGATATTCTGCGCATTTGTTGTGTCGGGATAGTCGACAACGGAATCGGCAAGGCCAGACATTGAAACATATGTCTTCATATATCCGGTGGCACATGCAGTATCGAAAATGGCAGCGGGAACACAACCCGGGGTATGCCCCTTGGTTGGAGGGGTATCATCAACACCGTCGTTGCCACAGGCTACTGCCGCATTGTTGTTGTTACCCCAGACATGGGCAAGATTCAAAACATGCCCTAACTCGTGCGGGATGGTCTTGGAGGTATTCAGGTAGCTGGCCAAACTGATGACCCCATCATAATATGGCATGAAAGCAGCTGATGATGGATAGTATGCGTAGGCGGCAGCACCGGAAGAGCCTAGTGAACTCGTGAACCAGATATTAATGTACTTGTTATTGGGCCATGGCTCGAGCTTGGAGTCATCATCGCCATTGTAAGTGAGGTATGAAAAATGACGAACCACCCCTTTAGTCGGGTTTCCCTGTGGATCGATGGTGGCCAGGTGCAACCTCATACGGGCATTACCAATGTACTTAACAAACGGTGCAATTACATTGGCTGTATCGGCATTCTTTTTTACGAATGCAAGTGCCCACTCTTTCGCGGCATCGTAGATGTCGTTGTCGCTGAGGTACTCAACGCCATAATCGTGCACAACGTGCACAACAAGGGGAATGTCATAAGTAGCAGTGTCCGGAATCGCCGCAGTAGTTTTCGCCGCGAGCTTCGCGCCCAGCTGTTCATTAAACTGCCGCTCGTATTCTGCCAGCAACGGATATTTGTGAAGCAAACGCTCGTGATGATGGTCCGTAGCACAAGGCTGATCTTGCGCATGCACATTCAAGGCTGCAAATGAACCTATACAAGCAGTAATAATGAATTTGTTGAACATTATAAAAATAGTTTATTAATAAAAGTAACGGCGGTGAAGATAACCCCGTTTGGTGGAAAAAACTGTCAGGCATATGTCTAAAGAAAACAACCTTCCCAGAGGAAGGTTGAAAACAACGAGCGGAAAACGAGACCCGAACCAGAAGGTATCTTTAAGGTTACATATTTGGTGTTCTCACCCGCTTCCATAACAGGAGTGCGTTCAGAATAGTTGCAACAGACAGCAGTGAGATAAGACGAAATAGCTCTGTTCGCTTGTTTACATACTCCTCGCTATCATACACCAAATATTCTGTCAGGTTATCGAGATGCTCCAAATAGAAAGAAATCCACCAGAGATTGAGAGCTATTGCCATGACCGGTAACACGACTAGCCACCGCCGCCTGCTTGACAAAGTTACCAAAGCGAGAAAATTGAAGAGAAGCATAAGTAGAAAAACGGGCATGTAGGCCAAGCCTTCCAGGCCCTTAGGCCCATCTGCAAGAACCTGCGACGGCACAGCCATCAGTATGGCGATGACCAATAGTTTGACTATGCGGATTGCTGCAGATGACTTCATTTTCCGAAAGTATTGAAAAACGGAGAGATCCCCACACACCGCTACCACGTGGGCAGTCTGTTATAAGGACACAATGCAACGGTTACAAGTTTGCAATTCTGCACTAAATGTAAATACCCTCGAAAGTAGTCTTTCAAGGGCATTATAAACGAGCGGAAAACGAGACTCGAACCCGCGACCCTCAGCTTGGGAAGCTGATGCTCTACCAACTGAGCTATTTCTGCTGGTGGTATAAATTTAATGAAGCCAACGATATTATAAGCAAGGCGACCCTATTCGCATCATTTATTAGTCCGATATGGATTGTAAGACTTTTTGCGATAGTCGCCCCGTTTCCAGGCCTCAAAAAACTCACCCCATGCTATAGGGTTCAGAATGTTCATTGGTGGTCGCTGGCCATAATACACGGCCTCCTGTTCCTGCCGCTGCAACTGGCGCGCCTGTGCTTCTCTGCCGTCCATGGGTAAGGAATATGCAAGCATACGTAGCAGATAGGCATCGGTATTTTTTCTGGCTATCTCGTACTGGTCATTGGGAATGTGCCAATATTTAAAGGCGTAGTCGAATGCTTCTTTAGATGGCAAAGGACGGATAATAGTCTCAGGGAGATAAAATGTATCCTGCACCATAAGTTGTATCATGGAATAATACTGCCCTTGTATATCCTTTGGAACTACAAACGTCTTTGACCTGAAACCTATGCTGCTAAAGTCAAGCGTATCACCTTTGTAACACACCAGAGAAAATACACCGGTATATTCCGATTCTACTCCCCTGTTCTTGTTTCTAACCAACACCGTAGCTCCCGGCACGGCCCTGAGGCTATCGGCGGTCATTACAACACCATTTATCTGAATAATGTTGTCATATCCGGCTTGTCCGAACGAACTGAGCACCGAAAAAAGGGCACCGGAAAATATAGAAAAGGCAGAAAGTACCCTCATTCGTATCACGATATAAAATTAGTGCATTTAGTATATCCGGCAACAATCTCACAGAAGGAGCCGTCTATTCTGTCATAGACAAAGTAAGTCCGTTTTAATGTACTTTTGTCGTCTTGTTTTTACACTTTAACAAAGGTTTATATGATAACGAAAGACGCTGTATTAGCTGCTCTGAGCCAAGTAGAGGAACCGGATCTGGGGAAAGACCTGGTGACGCTGAACATGGTGAAGGATATTGAGATCGATGGAAATAATGTTTCGTTTACCGTAGTATTGACAACGCCGGCTTGTCCGCTTAAGGAGATGATAGAAAAGGCTTGCATCAACGCAATAAAACATCTTGTTAGTAAGGAAGCCGTTGTTACAGTCAATATGACTTCCAACGTGAACAGCAACCGAAAGGACAACAAAGCTGTACTTCCGGGAGTACGCAACATCATTATGGTGGCATCGGGAAAGGGTGGCGTAGGGAAATCTACAGTTGCAACCAATCTGGCTATTGGTTTGGCCAATGAAGGAGCAAAAGTGGGCCTGCTTGATGCCGACATATACGGCCCATCCATCCCTATAATGCTGGGGATGCGAGATGAACGCCCGAAAATGACGGAGGTGAACGGCAAAGGGATGATAGTGCCGATGGAGCGCTACGGCGTAAAAGCGATGTCTATAGGCCTTCTTATTGATGAAAAGCAAGCAGTGATCTGGAGGGGGCCAATGGCCAGCTCGGCGCTGAAGCAGTTTATCTCTGACGTTTACTGGGAAGAGCTGGATTATCTGGTAATAGACCTGCCACCGGGCACGGGAGACGTTCACCTGACGCTGGTTCAGACCATACCTGTGACCGGTGTTGTAATTGTATCCACCCCGCAAGCCGTGGCAGCCGCAGACGCGCGAAAAGCGATCATGATGTTCAAACAACCTCAGATCAACGTGCCGATACTCGGAATTGTAGAAAATATGGCTTATTTTACACCGCAGGAGTTGCCCGAGAACAAATATTACCTATTTGGAAAGGGAGGAGCCCGAAAAATGGCAGAACAATTCGAATTGCCATTTTTGGGTGAGATTCCTATAGTTCAGAGCATTCGCGAAGGTGGCGACCGTGGTGTACCGGCAGTTGTAGACGACGAACCGATATCGAAAGCGGCCTTTACAGAACTGGCGCAAGCGGTGGCACGAAATGTGGCAATGCGCAACGCTAATATGGAGCCTACACGAATTGTTCAGATGAGTGCTGAGTAAAAAACACTAACAAAAACAGATAAATATGAAGTTTGGATTGTCGTCTTTGTTGCTGCTGATGCTGGTGCAGCCTGCTATGGCTCAAAGAAAATACAACAAAACAATTCTTGGCCCGCTCCATATAGAAACAGTGAAAGTTCAGGGTGGCACGTTCGACCTCGGTAGTAACGACGGATCGGCTGACAGAAAGCCTGCTCACACCGTTGTTCTTGACGATTTTTATATGGGGAAATACGAGATCAAACAGCAACAGTGGATGGCGGTAATGGATGAAAATCCGTCTTTCTACAAATGTGACGAATGCCCTGTGACCAACGTTTCGTGGGATGACGTGCAGGAATACATCAGCAAAGTGAATAGCCAGACCGGCAAAAAATACCGACTTCCAACAGAAGCTGAATGGGAATTTGCTGCGCGCGGAGGAGTTAATGAGCAATTGCGCGAGGGAAAACACATTCGCGGAGGAGTTAACGAACTGATGGTGGCGGATAACAAAAAAGGTCTGATGGTTCCCGAAAAAACAAAATCGGGCGAGCGATTCAGCGGTCGTAAAGCAGGCGTGCAATCAATTGCATGGTACCTGAATAATGCTGACGGTCACGTACATCGCGTTGGTCTGAAGCAACCCAACGATCTAGGCATCTACGACATGTGTGGCAACGCCGAGGAATGGGTGGCAGACTGGTATGCACTCAACTATGGCAGTAAGGATACGGTAAGCAATCCTGCAGGCCCTGTGGGTGGAAAGTCGAAAGTAGTGCGCGGTGGTTCTTACGCGAGCACTGCAAATGAGACCATCGTTACAAGGCGGGCTGCATATCTGCCTGATACAAAGGCTATGTCGCTGGGTTTCAGACTGGTTGAAGTAAAATAGTCGTTACTCTTTTATACAAAGTGTGCCGCACAACTAAAGTGCGGCACACTTTTTTTCAAGTGGATGGTGCGATAGTTTTACCTTATTTTTGTGTTACCCCCCACTGTTAACGAATAATAACTGCCGGAATTTCATTTTCAGGTTACATTACCACCAATGAAATGTAACACGACACAGACATGATGCAGCGTTACGGAGTCTTAATTATAATTGGCGCAATACTGTTTTTCCCGTTCCTGGGTGGCGTGCATTTGTTCGACTGGGATGAGATCAACTTTGCTGAATGTGCCCGTGAGATGATCGTCTCGGGCGACTACCTTCGCCCACAGATCGACTTCATGCCTTTCTGGGAGAAACCTCCGTTTTTTATATGGCTGCAAGTGTTGGCAATGAAATTATTCGGCGTGGGCGAATATGCAGCACGCTTCCCGAATGCACTTACAGGAGTTGTTACATTGTGTGCAGTTTATTATGCCGGCCGACGCGCCGTGAATGAAAAAGTGGGTACGTGGTGGGCCATTCTGTTTGCAGCGTCTTGGCTACCCCACCTCTACTTCAAGTCGGGCATTATTGACCCGACATTCAACCTATTCATTTTCCTCGCATTCCTGCAGATATACTTACTTAAAGTTGGTAAGCGACCCGGAATACATGCAATGCTATCGGGACTGATGTTGGGTATGGCAGCAATCACCAAGGGGCCGGTGGCCATCCTTGTAGCGGGATTATCGTTTGTTGTATATCTGGTAATAAATAAGGGAACCGACGGATACCGTGTCAAACATCTGGCAACAATCATGCTGTTTGCGTTTGTCCCCGCTTTACTGTGGATAGGTAGCGCTACACTGATCCATGGAGCGGAATACGGACAATGGTACCTAAACGAATTCATCCAATATCAGATACGGTTGTTCAGCACCGAGGACTCTGACCACGGAGGGCCATTCATTTATCACTTTGTAGTGCTGCTGATAGGGTGTTTTCCGGCTTCCGTTTTTTTGTTCCAGTACATCGGGAAAAGACAGGAGCGCAAGATAAATACACATGGACTCACACAGTGGATGTGGATACTCTTCTGGGTAGTACTCATTTTGTTTTCTATTGTAAAAACGAAGATCGTTCACTACTCTTCTCTGTGCTACTTCCCACTCACCTATCTGGCAGCAGTTCAGTTATACAACATCTCAGATCAGGGAGCGGCCATCAAAAAATGGGTACGCATACTGCTCTACTCTGTTGGCTCTATCCTTGCACTTCTTATCACCCTTCTCCCGGTAGTAGGCATCAACAAATACAAACTGGTGCCGTTTATTGCCGACAAGTTTGCAGTAGGTAATCTGCAGGCCAATGTACAATGGTCATATTTAGAATGTTTGTGGGGACTCGCATACATGATCGGGTTATGGATAGCAGTAGGGTATCTGAAACGCGACACCGGGAAAGGCCTGCTGCTATTGGTGGGTGTGCAAGTTGTGATGATACAGGTGACCATACTACATTTTACACCTAAGGTAGAAGGATACACACAAAGGGCGGCTATCGACTTTTTTCAGGGAATGGCCGGCAAGGATGTCTATGTGCAACCTTTGGGCTACCGTAGTTATGCCAACTTGTTCTACACAAAAAAGAACGCGTCTACGAACCCGGAATACATCTACTACCGCACGGATGAAAAAAGACGAAAAACACCGGAGGCAAACAGCCACTGGCTGCTGTATGGAAAGACTGACAAGCCCACCTACTTTATCTGTAAGATCAATGATAGTGCAGAATACGCAGCAAAAACGCAACTAAAGTTGCTGTATAGTAAGAACGGATTTGTGTTCTTCAAAAAAGCAGAATAGTCAATATCTATCTGATATCGCGGCGCGCCTTACATCAATTCCCTCAACTTAGCGATAACAGTGTCCACCTCAGCTTTGGTGTTGTGCTTGCAGAAAGAAAACCTAATCGGCACCACATCACCAGCCTTCCCTTCGTTTATTGCCTTGATAACATGACTAAGCGATGATGCACCGCTTGTGCACGCGCTGCCACCGCTTACGCAAATACCGGCCATATCCAGATTGAAGAGCAGCATCTCAGACTTTTCAGAATGGGGGAAAGATACATTGAGCACTGTGTACAAACTATTGCCAAAAGTATCGCCGTTGAAAACAACATCGGGGAAGTTTTCTTTCAGTTTATCGGCCATGTATAACTTGACACTCCTGATGTGCTCGCTGTCCTGTTCGTATCTGCTCGTCGCCATTTCCAGCGCTTTTGCGAACCCTACAATGCCATATAGATTTTCCGTTCCGGCACGCATATTGCGCTCCTGCGAACCACCATTGAGATAAGGTTTAATAGACACATTTTCGTTAACATAGAGAATGCCCACGCCCTTGGGACCATGAAACTTATGCGCGGCACCATTGATAAAATGAACGTAGATCTCTTTGAGATTGAAAGGATAATGCCCAACCGTCTGCACAGTATCGCTGTGAAAAATAGCATCGTACTTGCGGCACAACTCACCAACCGCTTTGATGTCCAGCAGATTCCCAATTTCGTTGTTGGCGTGCATCAAAGTAACAACAGTGCGTACCTTACTTGAAGCTAACAAACGTTCGAGGTCAGCCAAATCAATGTGACCATGTTCAGTCAGCTTCACAAAACTCAGGTCTGCCTGACCTGTATGAGCGTAATACTCAACAGTATGAAGCGTAGCATGGTGTTCCAATGGAGAAGTGATGATGTGCTTGCAACCAAGATCCCTGATGGCAGCTGCAATGGCAGTGTTCGTACTTTCAGTTCCGCCAGAAGTAAAGAATATCTCTCCCGGAGCTGCATTGAGCATGCGTGCAACAGACTTCCTTGCGTTTTCGATAGCCAATTTGGTTTCCCTGCCGTAAGAATAAACCGACGAAGGATTACCGAATTTTTCAGTGAGATATGGCATCATTGCATCCAAAACCTCGGGATCGAGTGCCGTTGTTGCAGCATTATCAAAATAAATACGACTCATCAGGAATAATTGGGACGCAAAAATAATTGAATTATTGCGATTTTTTTAATGAAGAGTAAAAGTGTACTGTAAGTACATGGAACCGAAAAATACGTCATCAGAAGCTACGCATCTTCCAGACACCGTACATTGCCTCTTTAATGATGCCGCCCGACATTTTAGAGACACCTTCTTTGCGATCACGAAAGGTTATGGGAACCTCGTCTATTTTGAAGCCGAGCTTCCAGGCACGGTATTTCATCTCTATCTGGAAAGCATACCCCACGAAATGCACTTCGTCAAGCGGAATTGTGCTCAGTACCTTGCGCCTATAACAAATAAAACCGGCAGTGGGGTCATTTACAGGCATCCATGTAATTAATTTAGTATACATAGCGCCGCCTTTAGAGATAAAAATCCTATCCCATGGCCAGTTCACGACTTTACCGCCCTTTGTGTACCTGGAACCAACAACCACATCTGCCGTGGTACTGCAAACAGCATATAACCTGTTCAGGTCCTCCGGGTCGTGAGAAAAGTCGGCGTCCATCTCAAAGATGTACTCATAACTGCGCTCCAATGCCCATTTGAATCCGGCTATGTATGCCGTCCCAAGCCCCAGTTTACCCTTCCTTTCCAGCAAGTGTATCCGTCCGTTAAATTCGGACTGTAACGACCTGACGATACCCGCGGTGCCATCAGGCGAACCGTCGTCAACTATGAGAATATGGTAATCACCGGATAGTGAAAGCACTTTCCGGATGATCTTTTCAATATTCTCTTTCTCGTTATAGGTCGGTATAATTACAAGCTTATCCAAAAGAATCGGGCAAATTAGACGGCAAAATAAGTATTAACTGATGAAATGTGGCCAAAAAAATGCTAAACTTTCAATCCGGCCTTCTTCAACTTCATCCTATTGAGGATCTCGGAAATCTTTTGTTTGGTGTGTAAGGCGAAATCGGCCTGCATCATCCAGTCATAATATTGAGGTTCCGCAGTAAAAATATCCTCTACCCTTCTGCCTTTGTGTTTGCCGAAATTAAACACGGGATGTCCGTCCTTCATTATTATTCGACGCGCATAGTCTACATAATCGTCGTTGTTGGTGAACTGATGCAACGACGGGACATCTTTTCCGAGGGTGGCGTATCTGTCCAGCTGAGCTTCGAGTACTTCGATGGTAGCGTCAATGTCGGCCTCAGCGCTATGCGCATTGTCGAGCTGTTTGTTGCAATAGAAACTTAGGGCGGCACTCAATGTGCGTGCCTCCATCTTAAAGAATATCTGCTGCACGTCGACCATGTGCCGATCAGTAAAATCGACGTTAATACCAACGCGCAGAAACTCCTCGGCCAAAAGTGGAAGATCGAACTTGCTTGAATTATATCCGCCAAGATCACAGCCTTTAATCCAATCGAACAAGTGATGAGCGATCTGTTTGAAAGTAGGGCAATCTGCAACGTCCTTATCAGATATGCCGTGAATGGCGGTTACTTCCGGTGGTATGGGAATACCTGGATTTACGCGCTTTACATATTTTTCCCTCTTGCCATCGGGAAGCAGCTTCACGAAAGCCAGCTCCACGATCCTGTCTTTGACATGATCGGTCCCGGTGGTCTCCAGGTCAAAAAATACAATCGGCTTTTTTAAATTCAGTTGCGACATTGGTGGTGTTTCTAGTGCGAACTTACGGTATTCCAGTCAATTCCATCAAACGTACCGGAACTCATGAGCAGGAGGAAAACGGGACGATCTTTTTCCGAGATACGATCGCGCACCAATGCCTCTAATTGGCTGCTATTGTCAACGACCGTGAGGTCGTGACGGTCGAAGTAACCCTTGACAGTATTTGCAGACAAATTGGGTAGCTTTTTAAGACTGAGCGCGTGGTGGCTAAAGAAAACAATAGCGTCATCTGCCCCGTTCATACTGCCGCTATACTCCGAAAGGAATTGTTCATTCAAGCTGCTGTATGTGTGCAACTCAAAACATGCTACCAAGTGATGGGTCGGGTAAGCCTCACGCACCGCATCGAGGGTTGCCTTCAACTTGCTGGGAGCGTGAGCAAAATCCCTGTAGACAAGCAATCCGGGCTCTTCTTTCACTTTTTCGAGCCTACGGGCCGCGCCGGTGAAAGACGCAATTGCAGCATAACAATCTTTTTCGCTCACACCAAGTTCCATACAGACATCGATAGCGGCCTGCATGTTCAGCAGGTTATGCCTGCCAAATACAGAAACATGAACCGGACCGTCTGCTGTTTCCATGACCGGATAACCGTTTTCGTAATGAAATGGCGGTGTCACGTAGGCACGGGCATCGGTCTTACCGCCAGAACCGGCGATCACCCTGATCACCTCGGTATCCTCTCCATTGTAGAACACCTTTGTGCCCTGCTCCATGCCCAACAAATACTGCTCAAACTGATTGAAATAGATGTCATAGGTAGGAAAAACATTGATGTGGTCCCACGCAATACCGCTCAACACACTGATGTGCGGATGATAGAAGAATATCTTTGGTCGCTTTTCTTCGGCAGATGCTGGGTACTCATCTCCTTCCAATACTATCAATGGGGCATCGGTGAGGCGAACCGACTGATCGAAACCAGCTACGCGAGCACCTACCAGGTAATCAAAATCAATACCCTGATGCTTCAGGATATGCATAATCATAGATGTGATAGTAGTTTTTCCGTGACTGCCTGCAACCACTACCCTTTTCTTATTCTTGCTTACCTCGTAAACGTATTGCGGAAAGGAATAAACCGGAATGCCGGCAGCTTTTGCAGCCAGGAGTTCAGGATTGTCGGCCTTGGCGTGCATACCAAGCACCACAGCATCCAACGCACCGGTTATCTTCTCGGGATACCAACCGAATTGAGGTGGAAGTAACCCTTCTGCAGCCAGATTACTTTTGGCAGGATCGGTTATTTCATCGTCGCTGCCTGTGATCAAATATCCTTTTCTGTGTAGTGCAAGTGCCAGCTGGTGCATGATGGCACCACCGATAGCTATAAAATGTATTTGTTGCATGTTGTTTTGCTACTTTTCGTATCTTCGTACAAAGTTAATCGAGCTTTTTACTATTCATAACCAAATAAGTATGCAGCTACTTTCCAGAACGAAGCGTGTATTACCCATCATAGCGATCGTTGCATTGATCTCTATTTCATCTTGCGGCACCAAGAAGTATGGTTGTCCCGGTCATATGTTCACGCCACCAACGCTGCTGAAGTAATCCTAACCGGATCTATCCTTTATACTTATAAATGTAGCAAGAGTAGCTATCGCTGATCTTGTAGGGTAACTTATTGATGATAGTGCCGAAGAAATTCGAGTACGTTTCGTCTTGTATTGTCGCAATCAGCTGATAATGGTCGTTAAGAAATGCGGGCTCATAATACTGCTTCATATCATTGCCCTTCTTCAGCATTACGTACTGAATTTTGTGCGACAGGATGTATTGGGTCAATTCTGCCACCGACCCGTTCATTTGGGTGGTGAGGTAAGAACAGTTCTTTTTGCGAGCGATGTAGTAGAACTCAAAGTCGCCGAAAACAGATGAACCAGACTCCAAAAAAGGTGAAATGCGCTTTTCGTTGCGCACCGGGTCGTGTTGCGGCACCGTTGAAACAATGTATGCAGCCTTAAAAACAAAAACGCCAGCAAACATGAGAGCAATAGCACCCGTTGCAAATTTAAACGCCCTGTTTTCGAGGAGCTGAAAGGATATACCTACCAGCAACAGTGCGACAAAGGGAATAGCCAACGTAAAATAACGCCCCTCGATACCTCCATTCACTATAGCCACAAAAGACGCTATTGCCGGCACCGTGAATAATGCCAGATGTACATCTGTTTTAAAACGGTCTTTCAGCCCGAAATATCCTACAGCAATAAAAGAAAACAGGAAGATAAACAGGTTGTAGCGAATACGGAAATGCGTGCCCATACCCAAGTGATCTTTCAGGTAGGTAGCCTTTTGGGTAAAGTCGATATACTCTGTGATGCCGCCGAAAGTGAGGTACACCCACAAATAATACACCAACGCGAACGAAACACCGATGATGACGTACTTCATAAATACCTTCAGCCGGTCAGCCCGTCCCTGTGCCAACATCTCATACAAGAAATAGGCAATAAAAACGGGGAATGCGTATACAAACCGAGGATTGGTGAGTATGGAGCTACACAACAGCACACCAGTTGTCGCCGGAAACAGGTACGATGAGGCCTTGCCACCATTTTCAGATGCACGAAATGAAAGATAGGCCAGAAAAAAGAACGTAAGCCCAATAAAGTCCATGCGGCCTGAGTGCAGGAACTGGTTGAAGTTGGGCTCAATTGCAGTAAAGACCACCGCAGCTATTGCCAGCTCCTGGCGCAATCGTAATTTTAAAGCAATCTTGTAAATGATAAATAAAGACAAAAAGCCAAACAGCATATTTGTGATACGAACAGTGAAAATGCCGTAACCAAATGTCTTTATCATGAATGCCTGCCACACAAAGTATATCGGTCCGTAGTTTAGTTTCTCTGCAGGTTCTCCCAAAATACGCACCTGCTCGAACAAAGTCCCGTCCTTCATATATGACTCTGTCATGCTGAGGAAGGTGATCTCATCGAACCATGGAAGCGGCGAGTAAATGAGCGTAGCCAAATGGTACACAACATAAATGACTGCCAGTACCCATAATACCACCCAATACTTTCTACTCATTCTCGTGATAACTAATTGGAAAGGAAATCTAATCGGATTTAATCAACTACTTCGGCCTCTATGATCTTTTTCTTGATAATATATAATGGGCGACCCTTCACCTGAAAGAAGATACGCAAAACGTATTCGCCGATGATGCCTAAAGAAATGAGCTGAACTCCGCTGAAAAGAATTATTGCAAATAACAAGGCGGTGAAACCCTGCGGAACGTTGTGATAAATATACTTCTGCACCAGCGTGTTGACCAGATAAATAAGCGACACCAGTATAGCGAATAACCCGAGATTGGTAATGAGTTTTATAGGGAACTCGCTGAAATTGAAAATGCCGTTGTGGGCCAATTTCAACAGTTTCTTGAACGAGTATTTTGAATCACCGGCAGCCCTGCTGTCGCGTTCATACTCATAGCCGATCTGTTTAAAACCTATCCATGTGCGCATACCCCGGATGTACCGGCTTTCCTCGGGCATCTTGTTCAACACATCCACTACCCTTCTGCTTATCAAAGAAAAATCGCCGCTATCTAACGGAATATCAATATAGGAGATTGACTTAAGAATCCTGTAAAACGTATGGTAGGCCATCTTCTTAAAAAATCCTTCTTTGCGTTTTTTACGAACTGCGTAAACAACATCAAAACCCTTTTTGTAAAGATCATAGAAGTCCGGCAGCAGTTCAGGCGGATCCTGGAGGTCGCCATCTATCACCATTATTGCCTCGGTGCCTCTTGCCGATGACAGCCCTGCGCTCAATGCCAGCTGGTGCCCGTAATTGCGCGCCAACAGTACCGCATGATACCGTTTATCGGTTAGCGATAATTGCTGGATCAGTTCAGCCGTATTATCCCGGCTTCCGTCATCCACCAACACCACTTCCACCGACATAGGAAGGGTATCGATCAGTTTATTGATCCGTTCTACCAGCTTTGGCAGAACCTCACTTTCGTTGTAAAGCGGAATAACAAAAGATACCTGAGGAAGCATGTTTTTCAGTAATAGAACAATAATACCAGCCGATTTCTCATGTAAATACTCTTTTATCCGGGCAAAAACATGAAAAACAACAGACCTTCGGCTCAAAAGTAATCGAAAAATGCAAGCTTTTATAGCACCTGCCGGTTGCAGTAAGCGGCACTATTGGGAAGCCACCACAGGCATAAAGGCATTTTAAGATAACATTTAATATAGTTCTCCTAATTTTACAGGCTAAATGTGGTGTGCCGCACCTCCCGATGTTCGCGACAAGGTTATTATTTACGGTTTTTCTATCGCTTTTTTCCATTTTGGGTAGGGCGCAAACCGACGTCCGAGCTTTCAAGGAAGTACAATTCTCGTCAGACAGGGTGACAACTGCATGGAAACGGTATTCTGACAGTGTTAAACACTCTTTTGCTGCACATGGCATTACCTGGCCGACCTGTGAGGTATTTTTGAGGGCGTTTAAATCGCAGAATGAATTGGAGGTGTGGTCACGCAATAACTCTTCTGAACCTTTTAAGCTGATAAAAACGTTAAGGATATGCGCCATATCCGGATCACTGGGCCCTAAACGTCAGCAAGGTGACAAGCAAGTACCGGAAGGCTATTACTTTATAGATGACTTTAACGCCAACAGTGAATATCATTTGTCGTTGGAGATCAACTATCCTAACTATTCGGACCAGACACAAACGAAGGGCGCACGCCCGGGTGGTAATATTTTTATTCATGGTGGCTGCCTGACTGTAGGTTGTCTCCCTATGGGCGATGAGGGCATCTCTGAATTATACACGGCATGCCTCGGAGCACGCGTAAACGGGCAAGAGCATATTCCGGTGCATATCTACCCCACCAGAATGACGCAAAAAGGAATCAATTACCTGATGAGTTCCTATCCCGGAAATACAGAAAAACATCAATTCTGGGCTTCCCTGAAGTCGGGGTATGACTATTTTGAACTACACCACCAACCGGCACCTGTACTCTATAGTGCCGACGGAAAATACCTGAACCAATAACACAATACTTCATGAGGAAACACAAACACTTCAGCTTTAATACTCTGCAAATTGCATTAATTACACTTTCATCATTTCTGCTTACTTCCTGCGAAAAGGAGGTACAGATAGATCTGAAAAGCTCTCCTCCGCAAGTGGTGGTGCAGGGGTCCATTGAATCTGGCAACATCCCATTCGTTGTACTCAATTCATCCATGAGTTTCTTTTCTAAGATCGATCTGGGAACATTGGAAAAGAGTTTCATCCACAACGCAATTGTGACGGTTTCTGATGGCAGCAAAACGGTGACACTGAAAGAATATACCGTAGACACCGGTGTGTCATTCAAATATTCAGTCTATACCATTGACACTACAAATTTCAGTCTGAATAATCTGATACTGGGCGAAGTGGGAAAAACATACACGCTGTCTGTTACCTATGAAGGCAAAACATATACCGGCGTCACAAAAATACCTGACCCGCAAAGGGAGTGGACAGTATGTGGTTTGCAGAGCCTCTTTTTGCCGGCAATACAACACCCGACAGCGCCCGCCAACTTTTTGTCAGCTATTCTGACCCGGACTCAACGGGAGACTACGTGCGTTATTTCACAAGCAGGAATAATGACCGTTCTATCCGTCCGAAAACTTCAGTGATGAGATAATAAATGGCAAAAAACTGAATCAGATCGGGCTCGTAGCAGGTTACCAGGAAACGTCGGGGACGTCCATAAGCCGCGACTCTCTCCTATACTTCTTTCCAGGCGAAACAGTCACCCTCAAATGGTGCGCCATAGACAAGGGGGTATACCAGTTTTATAACTCGCTTGAATTTGCAAAGGGTGCTGTTGGTAACCCATTCGCAACTCCCATCAACCCGATAACTAATATGAAAAACGGCGCACTGGGTGTTTGGGCCGGATACGGTGTGTATGAAAAAACAATGACAGTACCCCACAAATGAGTATACTCAGGGGTGTTTTCGTGAATTTTTCGCATCTTTAACGCCCGATAAAAATATTTTTAATCTGCGAAAGCAGTACAATTACATAGACGATGAACGCGAACGAAAAAGTACATTGCCTGATAATAGGATCAGGTCCGGCAGGCTACACGGCCGCCATTTATGCCTCACGTGCCAATTTGAAACCGGTGCTGTACCAGGGAATGCAACCCGGTGGTCAGCTTACTATAACTACTGAAGTAGAGAACTACCCCGGTTATCCAAACGGAATCATGGGACCTCAAATGATGGTAGATTTTGAACAACAGGCGCAACGCATGGGTGCTGATATCCGTTGGGGAATGGCAACCAAGGTAGACTTCTCGGTTCGCCCATTCAAAGTTGAGATAGATGAAGAAAAATGGATAGAGGCTGATTCCGTGATCATAGCCACCGGTGCATCGGCCAAATGGCTGGGACTGGAATCAGAACAAAGGCTGAACGGGCACGGCGTGTCGGCATGTGCAGTTTGTGACGGATTCTTCTTCAAAGGTCAGGAGGTAGCCATAGTTGGCGCCGGTGATACAGCATGTGAAGAGGCGTTGTACCTTTCTAAACTCTGTAGTCAGGTTCACATGATAGTGCGTCGTGGTGAGATGCGCGCCAGCAAGGTGATGCAGGACAGAGTGTTGAAGACAGCGAACATCAAAGTGTACTGGAACTCAGAAACACTTGAGGTAATGGGAGAAAACAAAGTTGACTCTATCAAACTTCTGAATAACAAGACTAATGAGGAGACCATTGTTCCGGTTAAAGCGTTTTTCGTAGCTATCGGACACCAGCCCAACTCAAGCCTTTTCAATGGTATTCTGGATATGGACGATCAGGGCTACCTGATCACGCAGCCCGGCTCTACCAAGACCAATATTGAGGGTGTGTTTGCCTGCGGCGATGTACAAGACAAAATATACAGGCAAGCAGTAAGTGCTGCCGGAACCGGATGTATGGCGGCATTGGACGCTGAGCGTTATTTGGGCGCTATGGGGTTACATTAACAATCAACATCTGATAATGTGATAAAAAACTAAAGCGGCAATTGTGCCGCTTTAGTTTTTATTGCCCGCGCCTTCTGAAATCGTTGTCGCGGTGCATCATCATTTCATCCTGCTTTTCGGGTTCGGGCGGTGCGCCCGACTTGAATTTCCTTATCGTATAGGTAAATTGTGCCATAAAGTACTGGCGCAATACGTTGGTATTGGCATTCTCGAAGTAAGTCTCCGTAACTGTGCGGGCTACACTGGTATTTTGGTTGAGGATGTCGTATACACTGATCCTTGCCTCCAGTGTCTTCTTGAACATCTTGTACCCTACATAGGCTCCCCATAAATTAAAGTTCTGAGCACCCGTGCCACTAAACCCGGTGTAGTAGTTATTGGTGAAATTGGTATTGAAAACAAAATTCTCAAGGAACACCCAATTGAATCTTACCGATGCAACGTGGTTATAAAAATTATTAGCCACCTGCGATTGAATGCTGTTGCTTACCACGTTATAATTACCGGTATAGAACACAGTGAAATCGATCTTCTCGCTGATATTGCTACTCAACACCGCACCAAAAGAAGGCACATAATTCGTTGCAGTGTTCATCGCATCGTTGACGAGACCAGGTGTGATATTATAATTAAGGCCGGCATTCAGGTTAAGGTTGCTCTTGATGAGCGAGACCGGGAACCCGTAAGTGATAAAGAATCGTGAGCTGAAATAGCCATCGAGATTGACCGGGCGGGTTATTTGGCTACCCCTATTAATAAGGATAGAAGTTCCCGAAACCTTGTCAGTGAAGAGACTGTCCTTTGAAGGCTGGTAAACTGATGACCCCACATAATCGAAAGTCTTGTTAGCGTATATATTAAGGAACAGATTGCGACCTGTTTTTGCTTTGGTGAGGCCATAGCGCACCACAAGGGTGTGCTCGTAAGACTGCTTCAGATCGGCATTTCCGGTCTTCATTAACAACGGGTTTGAGATATCTACGACACTCTGCAATTGCGTGATGGAGGGAGCATTGGTATTGGTTCGGTACATTACCCTCATATTGCGACCATCAGCAGCCCGAAAATTGTAAAAAGCATTAGGTAGAACATTAAAGAACGACCTGTTGATATGGGCCACTAAAGGAAACTCCTGATCTCCTGCAAGGTTGGCCTGCTGAACATTGACCCCAATATTGAAACTTGTCTTTTTGTCGCGCTCTCCTAACCGGAAACTGATGCCACCGCGTTGAGTAGTGTAAGTGTTGGCGTACCTGTTGGAGAACAGTGTGTCTTGCTTTGAATAATCACCGGTGACCGCATCCTTGCTGTATGTCATTTTATCGGAAACTGACTCGCTGAACGAAGGGTTATAACTGAATTGGAGTTGGCCTTTCTTCCCTATCGGCTCAGTGTATGTGAGGTTGGTCGAGACATTAGCACCATCGCTTTGCAAATCATAGCGTTGATCCCTGCCTACCGCCGTAACAACAGAATTGTAATAGAGATTTTGCGAGTAGTTGGAACCTTCGGCTGTCTTTTCATTGGCACCGCCATTTACATTCAAGGAGATGGTGCGCCTTGGTTTCCTGAATTTATGCTGATAAAGCAAATTACCTGAAGCATTGTACCCATCGTTTAATACTGACGTAGCGTTATTTGTTGAACTTTGAAGTATATCTGCTGCCAGCGTCCTTGCATATGACGATGTTGACGCATCATTGTGCTGCAGACTTAAAGACGGAGAAAAAGTGATAGAATTTGCTGAATCTATCGTGTACTCGAAACGCATATTAAACCGATGATTCAGGTTGTTTGTCGAGGACAGGCTGCTATCGTCGTAAAGAGACGAATTGGACGGACCCGCAAAATACGTGCGCGAAGTGCGCGAGTCATTGTTGTTATCAGTGCCATTGAAAAAATAACTCCCGGACACTTTCATTTTCGTGCCCCAGCTATCGGAATAGTTGAACCCGAAAGAATTTGTTGCGCTGATACCACTTTGCTGACCCACCATAAAATTATTGGAACCACCGCCACCACCACGACCACCCGGCCCGCGACCGCCACGGCCCTGCCCGCCACCTAAGCCCAATACATCTTCCTGGCTGAAATTCTGCTGATTGATGTTGTTGGCAAGTCCTAATATGGTTATGCGCCTGTCACCGTTAAAGAAGTTCATGTTTCCACCGGCAAGATACCTGTCGTCCGTTCCATACCCTGCGTACAGTTTCCCGAAAACTCCTTCACTCTTATTGCGTCGGGTAATAATGTTCATGGTCTTCTGTGCGTTGCCATCATCAAAACCGGTGAACATTGACTGATCGCTTAACTTGTCAAAGACCTGTATCTTGTCTATCACCTCGGCCGGCAGATTCTTCAGCGCCAGTGTGGGGTCTGTCCCGAAAAACGGCTTTCCGTCCACCAGCACCTGCTGTACGGCCTCGCCGTTTACTTTTACCCCTGTATTATCAGACGTTATCCCTGGCATTTTAGCAGCCAACTCTTCTGCTGTGGCATCGGGGTTTGTTTTATAGGCATCTGCATTAAACTGGCTGGTATCGCCTTTCTGCTCTCCCCTTATTTGGCGACCGGAAACGGTAACACCTTTCAGCTCTCTGGCACTCGACTCCATCTCTAAAGAACCCAATGTGATATCCTTGCCGGCAACGTCGACAGAACGCCTCACTGTGCGGTAACTCACATATCGCAGTGTTAGCTGATACTTACCATCACTTACATTACTGATGCTAAAATCACCGTCAATGGCGGTGACTGTCCCGGTCTTTTTTGTTGAATCTACCACATTTACAAGCATCACAGTAACCCCTGACAGTGCTGACGCGTCCTTCTTGTCTATGACATGTCCCGACACAATTCGCCCCTGACTATAAGAGCAAACGGACGCCAACATCATAGAAAAGAAAAATATGGCAACTGAACAGAATTTCATAGGCATTCAATATGAGTCTATATCAAGAAAGTACTCCCGGCAATTCGCCGGGAGTACAACATTATGATATGACTGCTGATAATACAATTCGTTTAATGAGATGCAACCGGAGATCACTGCAGTAATGCAAGTGATCTTGTGATGCGCTCGAGCGCCTCGCGCAGATTCTCCATAGAGTTTGCAGTGGATAACCTGATACATTGCGGACTGCCGAACGCGCTTCCACTTACAGTAGCCACGTGCGCCTCGTGCAGCAGGAACATACTCAGATCCACATCATTCTCGATCACATGTTCGCCATATCGTTTTCCGAAGAATGCGCTGATATCGGGGAAGGCGTAAAAAGCTCCTCCGGGATTATTTGCTTTTACCCCGGGGATCTTTTGCAATGCCGCAGACACGAAATCTCTACGTTGTTTGTAGGCTGCAACCATCTCATGTGTAGGACCAAGGTCACTTAATAAAGCAGTTATTGCAGCACGCTGAGTGATAATGCTGGCCCCTGACGTAAACTGCGACTGCAGCTTATCACATGCCTGAACCAACTCACGTGGTGCAGCCATGTAACCAAGACGCCAGCCGGTCATTGCAAATCCTTTCGACATGCCGTTGATCACTACTACCCTATCCCGTATCTCAGGGAACTGAGCTATACTTTCATGCCCGCCGATAAAATTGATATACTCATATATCTCGTCGCTGATAATGCAGACTTGTGGATACTTTTTGAATACCTCCACGAGTGCAGCTAACTCATCGCGGGTGTATACACTGCCTGTAGGGTTGCATGGCGAGGAGAACATGAACAACTTGGTCTTTGGCGTTATCGCCGCTTCCAATTGCTCCGGTTTGAGCTTGAAATCAGATTCAATACCGCAATGAATGTACTTCACCACCCCCTCTGCAAGCTGCACCTGAGCGGCGTAGGTAACCCAGAATGGTGTAGGTATGATCACTTCATCTCCCGGATCGACGAGGCAAAGAACAGCATTCACCAAGGAGTGTTTGGCACCGGTGGAAACCAATATCTCTGAGGTGGAATAATCAAGGTTATTATCTCGCTTCAGTTTGGTGCAAATGGCCTCGAGTAACTCAGGGGTACCCGCTACCGGTGTATATTTGTTGTACCCTTCGTTGATTGCTGCTATCGCTGCGTTGCGGATGTGTTCCGGCGTCTTAAAATCCGGTTCACCAAGGCTAAGATCTATTATATTGATTCCCCTTGCTTTCATCTCGCGGCTCATTTTGGCCATCTTAATTGTCTGCGGCTCGGAGAATAAGTTCAGTCGTTGAGCTAGTTGCATCTGCTGGTTCTGATATTGATAATTACAAACCTAAGGAAATTCGTGAATGTTCTTCAAAAGGCTTTGTAAATATAGGCAATTGCACAAATACCAGCATATGTAAGGCAGTGAACATTTTCTTTTACTTTTACCGTTCAAACACACAGAATTGAGCAGCGAAAAGCAGATAATGTTCCAAAACCGGTTGGCGAAGGTATATAAGCACTTCAGCAAGATAGCCCGCAAACAAGAGATCGCGTGTTATCGATTTTACGACCATGATCTGCCTGAATTCCCCTTCGCTATTGACTGGTATAATGGCGCTGTACATGCTGCCGAGTACAAACGGCGCCACGGTATGGAAGACGAAGAACACGAGGCCTGGCTGCAAGCGTGCCGCGAGACCATTGCGGGCGTTCTGGAAATCGATGCTGCCAACATATATATGAAAGTCCGCCAGCGAAAGGCGGGACGCCAGGGTCAGTATGAGAAATTCAATGAGGAAAAGGTGGAAAAAATAGTTCCTGAGGGTGGACTCAGCTTTATTATTAATCTCACTGACTACCTTGACACCGGTCTATTCCTCGATCACCGTATTACAAGAGGCATGGTGCGCAACGAAGCAAAAGACCTCGATGTGCTCAATCTATTCTGCTATACAGGGTCTTTCAGTGTCTATGCCGCACATGGCGGTGCAAGTACTGTGACCTCAGTAGACATGTCAAAGACCTATATCAACTGGGCAAAACGCAACATGCAGTATAACAAGCTGTACAAAAGCGAACAACACGAATTTATTCATGCCGATGTGATGGAGTGGATAGACTACATGCCGAAAGACAGTTATGATATTATCGTCTGCGACCCACCTACCTTTTCAAATAGTAAGCGAATGGAAGACACATTCGATGTGCAAAGAGATCACGTGAAACTGCTGAAGAAACTCCTTCAGGGTTGCCGCGAGGGAGGAAAGATCTACTTCAGTAACAACTACCGGAACTTTGTTCTGGAACGCGATTGTATTCCCGCAGTGTCTGTTAAAGACATTACAGCACTCACCACACCATTCGATTTTCAAGGGAAATTGCACAGAAAATGCTACCTGATAACTAAATAGGACGAAGTTCCCTATTCAACCGAAATCTTCAAAGACGATATTCCTTCTGACGAACGTACGGTCACCAGATACATTCCCGAGCTGAAACCCGACACATCTATACGATGAGCATCGGTGTTGCCTGTGAGTATTTTTTGTGTGTAAACATCTCTGCCTTTTACATCCGTCAGGGTAATTGTGGCGTCAGCACCAAACCCGTGGGTGCTTACAATATTTACAATTGATTTCGCCGGCACAGGGTATGCAAAAAATCCTCCGGCATTATTTACATCAGATACCGCATTCACAACAAATGGCATAATGGTGCGGTTACCTGTATGCCTCTTGAAAGTTACATCTGCCACTGTCAGCTTTGCAGCAGTAACTGATACAACCGAAGACGGTGTAGTGTAGTATTGGTAGTACTCAGGGTAAATCAGATAACTTCCTTCTGCGATACTGCCAAAAGAGTATTTGCCCTCTGCGTTGGTGTATGTATGTGTTAATATCTGACCGGTAAGGGCATCCTTCAGAAATACAAGAACTCCGGCATCTGCCACTTCGCCTGCCGTTCCCTTTCCTGCCCCCGAGTATACATAACCACTTATAGTGCCCGGGCCAGAAGGAAGCGAAGCATATACCATGTTGATGTCAGCTACATTACCACCTCCTGATATATGTTCACTAATAGTTGCCTTTGCCCAATAGGCTGAGGCTCCCGCATAGGTAGGCACATATCCACTTATACCCGGGATAGTCCCTTGCAGCTCAGCCAATACATAGTACTTTCCGGCAACCTTGCCAGTGAAACCGAAATAATACCCAACACCATCAAAACAAGTCGTTGCAGAATCGGTGGCCAGTACTGTACTGTCTGATGGGTCAACACGCATCAGGAATACCTTTACATCAGGAACGGCAGGTGGTGCACCGGCAAAGGACACATATCCCTTTATACGGTCACCGTTCAGCGTCACCACTGCAGTATTGGCGCAACCAAAACCGTTGACTCCCGTTACCGTGTAAGAAGATGTAGCAGTTGGATTGACCCACGTAGTGGCACAAGCCGTGCAGGAAAGCCCAACAGAAGGCGCCCATGTATAAGAAACGATACCCGATCCTGTGGCGTTCATGGTATATCCGCCTCCGCATCCATCGGGCATGAACGACGCGGCTATCGTTGGAAGCGGGTTAACAGTTAGCGTTTTTGTAGCAATACACGATCCGATTGCGTAGGTCATTGTCACGGTCCCGGCACTTACACCGGTCACTACTCCTGTACTGCTTCCGATGGTGGCAATTGTGGCAACCGGCAGACTGCTACTTGTCCATGTGCCACCCGCTATCGTATCTGACAGCGCAACAACAGAGCCTACACAAACCGATGAAGAACTCGATGAAATGGGAGCAGGCGCCGGATTAACCGTCACTATTGCAGTTACAAAACAACCGCTGCCCGTGTGATAAAATACAGTTGCCGTTCCGGCTGTAACGCCGAGCACTGTACCGGAAGTGGAACCAACGGATGCAACTGAAGTTGTTCCGGAGCTCCATGTACCACCAACAACAGAATTAGAAAGTGTTGAAGACGTTCCCCTGCAAAATGACAAACTGCCTGTGATCGATGCAGGCATCGGGGCGACAGTCACATTTAACGTAGACGTCGCCGTACCACATACGTTGGTACTTGTGTAACTTATGACGGCGTTCCCCACAGCAAGGCCGGCGAAAATTCCGGTGCCGGGGTCAACAGTCCCGATGGCGGGCGTTGCGCTCAGCCATGTTCCGCCCGAAACTGAACTTGTTAAGGTCGCACTTGCCCCCGCACATACGCTGGCGGGGCCCGCAAGTGTTCCTGCGGATGGAGCCGGATTGACCGTAGCCAGGGAAGTGACCATACAAACTCCTCCAACCACATAGCTGATCGTAGCGGTTCCGCCGGACACACCTGTCATAGTTGTTCCGCTGCCTGTAGCTCCGCTGACCGTTGCAACCGAAGTATTACTACTGATCCATACGCCACTTTCTGATGTATTGATCAGTGTGATAGACGAACCCGGACACACAGCAGCCATACCCAGGATCGGTCCGGGACTGGGATTAACAGTGACAACACGTGATGAATAACAACCCGTTGCAGGTATTGTGTAAATAATAGTACCGAGACCGGGAAATACAGGATTTACAACGCCGGACGATGACCCGATAGATAAAAAGGACGACGTGGTGGTACTCCACGTGCCACCTGACGGGTAGCAATACATTGTCGATGGGACACCGGTACACAAGTTGGACGCCCCGGTAATTGAAGATGGATTTGGATTAACAGTAACAGACTTTATGGCATAGCAGCCTGTTGCCAAACTGTATGATATCACCGCAGAACCAGCTGAAACACCTGTTACTACGCCTGTAGTACTAACGGACGCAATCGCCGGCGAAGATGATGACCAAATACCCCCTCCGGTCACATCATATAGAGGAATTGTGCTACCCACACACACTGATGTACCTCCGGTAACGGGTGCGGGTGCCGCGTTCACTGTTACAACTGCAGTTACCGGAGTACTCCCAAACGTATACGTTACAACCGCTGTACCCACCGTCAAACCAGATACCGTGCCGGTACTGCTCACGGCTGCCACAGCCGGTGAGGCTGAAACCCATGTTCCACCGGCAGGAGTTCCCGTTAACCCTGTGCTACCACCCTCGCATACCGACAAAACACCGGTAATTGTTTGAGAAGTTGCAGACAAAGCAACCAAAAGAAGAACAAGAATGGAAGATAAACGCAACTTCATTAGCCGGTGATTAATAAACAAGACGCCGCCTTTGACAAATATACACACGACGCCATACATATCAGGCGTATATATAACTGAAATTGTTAGCCTTACCACAAATATAAATTAAAACTATGGACGAAATTCAGCTATTCCGGACACTGACAACTATAATTGCCATGGTAGCATATTATCATTAATTTTGTGGTGGCTGCATTCGGATAATTCCCTTTATTGCAAAAAATATAATATTAATTTTTCATACTCATTCCAAATGGAAATCAAGTCAGCAACATTTGTCATCAGCAGCCCTAAAGTAGATCTATGCCCTAAACCCGACAAGCCGGAATACGCGTTTATCGGCCGATCCAATGTTGGAAAATCATCACTGATCAACATGTTGACTGGTCAGAAGAATCTTGCAAAAACTTCAAATACGCCAGGTAAAACGCAGCTGATCAATCACTTTTTAATAAATAAAGAGTTTTATATAGTCGATCTACCGGGCTATGGATTCGCCAAAGTTTCACAAAACACACGCGGCGTCTGGGAAAAAATGATTGAGAACTATCTGAAGGAGCGCACAAATCTGATGACAGTATTTGTACTCATTGATAGCCGGCACGAACCTCAGAACATAGATCTTGAATTCCTTCGTAAACTGGGTGAATGGGAGATACCGTTCAATGTCGTGTTTACAAAGGCCGATAAAAGTACACAGCGCGATGCAGCCCGTAATGCGAAAATGTTCATAGAAGCCATGAAAAAAGAATGGGAATTCATCCCCAGGAGTTTTATGACCAGCTCGGTAAAATTTCTTGGAAAGAAGGACATCCTCGGATATCTCGAGGAATTGAATATTGAATTTGCTGAAGCTGCTAAAGAAGAGAACTCTTAATTATTCACATCGCAGGTGACCCATATCTTATCTGCGTCGTTTTTTCTGATGCTCAGGTAATATCCTGCGATATTTATTGCGAGTGGATCTCCCAAGGGAGCCACCATTTCTACCCAGACAGGCTCTCCGGGCACACAGCCCATTTCCATCAACGTGAGTTGAAAATCGCTTTCATCGTGTTCTTTGATCACAGCCTTGGTTCCCGCCGGCAATTCCGACAACCTGACTATTTGTCCATCCTGCACTTTCATGTGAAGCAAAGGTACAACCGATACGGCATATAATGTAAATTACACCCGTTCTGCACTCACTATGAGCACAATAGACTGGATAGTTCTGCTTCTTACCCTTGCCGCAATGATAGGTTATGGCCTGCATAAGGGTCGTGAGCAGAACGGGGCACATTCCTACTTGCTGGCCGACCGTAAAATGCAATGGTATGTGGTGTTGCTGGGCGTCATGGCCACTCAGGCAAGTGCAATTACGTTCCTCTCGGCACCGGGCCTGGCATACACGGATGGAATGCGATTTGTGCAGAATTACTTCGGGCTGCCGATAGCGATGGTGGTGATCTGTGTGTCGTTCATACCCGTCTTCAGCAGACTGAATGTATTTACCGCCTATGAGTACCTCGAAGAGCGATTCGACAGACGCACACGCCTGTTCACTTCCTTCCTGTTCCTGCTTTCGCGTGGTTTATCAACGGGTATCAGCATTTACGCGCCGGCCATTATCCTATCAACGATGCTCAATCTGAACATATACATAACTAACGTTTTGGTGGGCGGATTGCTGATCATCTACACGTGGGCAGGTGGAGCAAAAGCCGTTGCCCACACCCAAAAACTACAATTCCTCATAATTCTCGGAGCCATGGCACTTTCCGGAATTTTGGTCGTAAACCGTTTGCCGGAAAACATCGGCTTTGGAGATGCACTATACCTGGCAGGCAAAAGCGGCAAACTAAATGCGATAACCACTGATTTCAACTGGCACGATAAATACAATATATGGAGCGGTATAATTGGGGGATTCTTCCTGTCACTGTCTTACTTTGGCACCGACCAGAGTCAGGTAGGCCGATACATCACTGCCAAAGACACTTCTGAAAGCAAGATAGGCCTGCTGCTGAATGGACTTGTCAAGATACCCATGCAGTTCCTGATACTCCTCATCGGTGTACTGGTTTTCATTTACTACACCTTCAATCAGGCGGCTCCATACTACAATTCAAAAGCACTGAGCAGTTATCAGACCACCGAACCGGAGAAAGCTAACCAGGAGATCTATCGCTACAATCGTCTGATCAATGAAACCCGTAGCAGGGCCGCCGAGGTAATTGCAGCCCGAAAAGCCGGCAACGAAACCACGCTGACCACTACCCTCGCCGCCTATAACGACGTCCAGCACAGAAAGCAGCAACTTCGCGACAGTATGTCACGTTACATATCCCATCAAAAATACGCTCCTGACAAGAACGACACGAACTACATCTTTCTCTATTTCGTAAAAAACTCTTTACCTGCAGGAGTCGTGGGCCTCTTATTTGCAGTGATCATTCTTGCATCGTGGGGATCCATTTCTGCTGCTCTCAACTCACTCGCGGCCTCTTCACTCATTGATTTCAGCACCCAAACTCCTGGTGACACACCTGAATCAGAGGTGCGCAAAGGGCGCAATCATACGCTTGCATGGGGCCTTTTCTGTATAGGGGTTGCTATGTTTGCTACTAAAATGGGGTCACTCATAGAAGCTGTTAATATTTTGGGCTCGCTTTTTTACGGTACCATACTAGGTATATTCCTGGTGGCACTATATCTGAAACGCGCCAATGGTACCATCACATTTGTGGCAGCAGTAATTGCAGAGATCGCTGTGATCGGCGTTTATCTTACAGGGTGGGTATCCTTCCTGTGGCTCAACGTAATTGGTGCCGGCCTTGTAATTCTTATTTGCCTCATTTCCATTCCATTTTATCGGCCTGAATTATCGAACACACCGGCCAAATAGTTTCTTTTCGCTAATGCAAAGTAAAACTAATGTTAATCACCGCTGCCATTAGATAATAACGGTAGCATTGGTCTACATTTGCTTCACAACTCTGTATCAAAGGCATTTTTTACTGCCCAATCCAGACTAATGTCCAGAATAGTCCCGTTCAATATTGACCACAGGAAAGCAACGTCAAAAAAAGAGACGCTGTTATATGGCAGGGTCACGAAAAACAAAACGGGAGAAAAAGCACGTTCGATCAACGAAAAACTACCGGAAACCATACCCACACAGAAGAGCAGCTTCCAGAGCGCATTCCTCCATTCGGGCATAGGTATGGCGATCCTTAATGCAGATGGGCAATTCCTTGAGGTAAATAATACGCTTTGTCAGATAACCGGCTATAATCACGATGAACTGCTCAAGTATACAGTAATGGATATCGGGCATCCTGATGATAATGCCAACGACGAGAAACTACTGAATCGCCTGCTGAACAATGTTCTTAACTATTATTCTTTTGAGAAAAGATACATCTCTCGTCAGAATAGCATTGTCTGGACACATCATACGGTATCAAAAGTTGCGACTAAAGACGAACGTCAGGCGATCTATATTCTTCAGGTGATAGATATTACAAGAAGAAAAAAAACTGACCGATGAGTTGAACAGGCAGAACAGTGAACTGGAAGCTGTAAGGACCGACCTCATTAGCCGCATCAACAAACTGGAGGAATTGAACCAAATCATTGCCCATAACCTGAGAGGACCAGCTAACAATATTGCCATGCTCGTGGAAATGCTTCATGATAAGCAGGAAAAGCAGGACGAATCGGGATTGAGGTTAGATAATGACGAGATCATTAATTACCTGAAAGAAAGCAGCTCTTCTCTGGTAAATAACCTAAATACGCTGATGGAAGCAGTGCAGGTAAGCATGAACCGGAACATACCGTTTGACGACTGCGATGTTTACGCAATTGCTCAGGAGATACTTGAGCAATTGAACAGCGTGATATTTGAGTCAGCGGCCTTTGTTCAGCTTGACCTCTCCGTGCCTATCATCCGATACCCCAAAGTTTTTCTTGAAAGTATCATATACAACCTGCTGAGTAATGCGCTAAAGTACATCAGCAAAGAACGGATCCCTGAAATACTGCTGCGCACTTATGAAGAAGATGGCAGGATTAAAATATCAGTCAAAGACAATGGTTTAGGGATAGACCTTGTTAAGTATGGAAATAAGATCTTCAAGCTGAATCAGACATTTCACTCTCACGAAAACAGCCGAGGTGTGGGCCTTTACATTACAAAGGCGCAGGTAGAGTCATTTGGCGGGAATATTCAGGTAAAAAGCCGGGAAAACGAAGGGTCGGAGTTCATTGTTACGCTTTAAGTTAGGCATCAACGATATTGCCACGCTTCTATCTGCAAGCGGATGGAACCCTGCTGATGGGCATTGTAGATAACCGTTACAACCGACTGAACATGGTGCTCTCGTTTGGTGAACACCACACGCCTTGTCTCATTAGCAGCGTCATATTTCACATTAAGATCGTGGTCTGAATCCCGCATAGTGAAGCCGGGCATTCCCTTGGTCACCAACATCTTGACATGTCCCTGAGCCGACCTGTCGGAGGAAACCGCCGAGACGATGAGCCTGCCGGCAGGGTGCACCGGATCTATCGTTACAACCGGAATAAAACCTGTGAGCGGCAATCTGCAATGCCATAAAGCCGTGCTCAGTTCCGTATGTTTCAATGAATCGAATCCTGACGGTTTCCTCGTTGCATTGATGAGGGAATACAGCTGACTTCTGAATGCCGGGCTCACCTGAGATACAGGATTCGACCGTCCCTTTACTTTTGCCTCTCCTGAAAGGGACGTTCCCAAAAACAGTATCAAAACCAGTATTTTTCTCATTGCATGCTATCTTTTTTTCGTGCCGCCAGACACGTGACACACAAATATAACAAATTCAGCTCCCTGCTTCAAATTCGCGGCAATGCACCAGTGGCCGTTATGATGTATATTGCCTACTGATAGTTGCTATCACATGTAACTATCAGAACAGATATGAAGGCAATGATATTCGCTGCGGGTCTGGGGACTCGCCTCAAACCATTCACCGACCATAGCCCAAAGGCTTTGGCCGAGGTTAACGGACGGTCTTTACTGGAACGCAATATCCTTTACCTGCAGCGGTACGGGATCAGCGATGTTATCATCAATGTTCACCACTTCGGCTCAATGGTTGTTGACAAGCTAAATGAAAATAGTGGATTTGGCAGCAACGTATCTGTTTCTGACGAGCAAGAAGCACTGTTGGAAACAGGTGGCGGCCTATTGAAAGCAATTGACTTCTTTGATGGAGAATCTGACTTTGTGGTAATGAATGCGGACATTCTCACCAGTCTGGAACTAGACAAGATGATAGAACACCACCATAAAACCGGTGGTATGGCTACTCTTGCCGTTATGAAAAGAGAATCATCGCGTCAGCTATTGTTTAATGATGACATGACTTTATGCGGCTGGATCAACAACGGAACAGGCGAAGAGCGCATATCACGTCCATTACAATCTACTTCCAGATTCTCATTCAGCGGTGTGCAGGTGGTTTCTGCCAACCTTATGAAGAACATACCTTTTTCGGGAAAATTCTCGATGATAGATGTATACCTGCACCAGGCAAAGAACCACATCATAAAAGGTTTTGACCATACCGGAGATCTGTTCATAGACGTTGGGAAACCCGGCAGCATTGAGCAGGCCGAAGGACTTTTTTCGTGAGCAGCGTTCTTTAATGCAATATCGCCCGAAGTACGGCGAGCGACCTCACATTACTCAGGTGTTGGGTGTGTTGCTGCAGGAAAGTAATGTACCAGTCTATGAGTCGCATGCGTGTTTCGCTGCCCATCATCAGTTCAGCAGCCTCTTCATACCCTTCCTTATGTAGCACTGCGTCCAGCATCCGGGCATCCTCATCCGACGTAAACGGAGGAACAGTGGGTGGATGAGCAGAAAAACCACCTTCCTGCTGGTCAAGGTATGGCGTCTCCGCACTGTAGCCACCTCTCAACTCATAGCCTAGCAACGTGGCACACTGCACCAGAAAATAGATGGGAGCGTTGGCACACTTCTTTGTCACCCTCTCGTCAAGGCCAATCAAAAATTCATTGGCAAAACTGAATAATTCAGGCAATGGAGCATTCTCCGGCAACAGACGCAACAGGAGTTCGCAGGCAAAAAGAAGAATACTGTTCTTTATGATGTCTCCATGTACAGATTGATAAATATGAGCGACATGAAACTCACGTATGCGCTGCATATTCTTTCCGGGCTGCATATACACAACCAATTCCAGAATAGTTCCGGGCTGAAAGTATGCAGCTTTGTTCTTGCTTGCAGCACTACTACGAACACCTTGCACCATGTATGCCTGCAAACCATAAACCTCTGTAAAGATGGTAACCACGAGGCTGGTCTCACCATATTTTACGGGACGAAGAACGATTCCTCTGGTTTTTTGCAGCATATTATTTCAAGAAGACCATCTTGCCGGCATATGTCTCATTGCCGTTTGCATCAGAAGCAAAAATCATATATACTCCGCTTTGCGGCCTGCGGCCTGTGTAGTCGAGACCGTTCCACACAGCTTGTCCGCCAAGGGCTTTTGTACGGTACACCAATTGTCCGCTGATGTCTGTGATGCGCACATCGGCGTTAGCAACGAGCCCCTTAATCGCGATAGTACCCTGATAACCCGATGGGACAGGATTAGGGAACGAAACCACATTGCTATTGGTGGCCCCTCCCTCTATAGCCGTGCTTCTGTAGCTCACCAAACCCTGTTCTGTGCCTATGTACACATCACCGGTGTAGGGATCGATAGATATCTTTTGTATTTTATTGGATGGCAACGGACAATTGTCTACTGTGAAACGATAGACAATTTTACTTGCATCGGGCGACAACAACCATATTCCGTCATCAGTTCCTACCCATTTTCTGTTGGCACCATCAACTGCAATCGTCCTCACGTTGTTGCCTGCAAACAGGTAGCCTGCATACTGGTCATATTGCACGATAGGGATGTCGGCATCGCAGGGAGGTGTTTGTGTAGATGGCACGGTACAATTACTTACAATACCTATACCATTGGTTGTACCTATCCAGATGTTGTTATTGTTGTCTTTTGCCAGACAGTTTACTGTGTTTGCAGGCAGATTACCGAATCCTTTTCCGGAAACCAGTCTATACGATGCATCATCGCTTTTATCGCCTACAGTCTCGTTCGAGCCATAATTGTACACTACCACCCCGTCTCCGTTATAACCAACAAACCAGATCCTGTCGTAATCGTCAATGACCATTTGCCCACCAAACTGCACATTAGGTACTATAAACTTGTGCCATACATTCTCAGGTGTCTTTACATAGAGTTGGTGAGTAGAGAACAGTGTGGTCACCCACAGATTCTTTTTGCTGTCCATCGCCATACCCGCTATCTGTCGCTCATGCGGCGCAATGGACGGAACCTTGTCGAAAATAGAACCGTCAGCGAGTAGCTCATACTTACCATCAGGCTGAAGAATAAACAGGCCATTGGTCATAGACCCCGCATAGATCACACCACTTTGTTCGTCTTTCAGAAACACGCTGAAATCAGACAACGTATCAAACGGATGATAGGTATACCTGGTGAGGTATTTCCACTTATCGTCCTTCAGATTGCTGATGCCGGCGAAGTTCCCAAGTGGCTGGTACTTACCATTGAAGCCGCCATGGGCAATCCACAGATCGCCATTACGGGCATAGATATCAAAACTATTGAAGTCGGTGGGGCCGGTGGGTGTAAAATAATTGAATTCCTTTTTGTCGTCATACTTCATTAGTCCCCCAAACTCATCGGCGATCCATACAGAACCATCGCCTCGCGGAACCACCTGCCTCGGTTTGCGGCCACCCATATCTATTGAGTCTTTCACTCCGCTTCCTGAAAGAATCGCAAGTGTTCCTTCAAATACTTTGCTATCGTAAGTCCCCACATACAGGTCATCGCCCACTCTATCCATGTGTTGGATATCGGCAGATGTTCTGTACATCAACGTCCTTCCACCACCCTCCAGTTTGAACACCAGAGAGTCGTTAGCTACGAATATGCCGGCAGGTAACGCGGAAATATATTTGAATCCCTTTATAGTATCAATCCTTTGCCAAGCCTGAAAATTCTGCAATTCGGGACTGTTTACGTTTGCACGGTAAACACCATATTCGGTTAAAGCAAACAGTGAGTCGCCCTGTTGAGTAAGCCCTCTGACAGGTATTGCCAGACTATTTACGCTGAACTCGTAAGTTTCCTTAATACTTTTCCGCGCAAGGTCCAACACGATTACACCTATAGACGTACTCAGGTAGGCAAGACCATTGCGCGTATATACACTAAAAACTGTTTTTGCACCTGACACAGTTTTTATTTTCAATTCCGGAACATTATAAAAGGTGTTGTCCTTAAAAAGGTCAATATTACCATTGGCATACACCAACACCACAGTAGATGTTGCATCATCATAACCGATACATTGCATTCCGAGATCGTGCATACCTTCCACCTTGCTGTATGCATCTACCTGTCCGTCGGTGGCATCAAACGAATAAAACCCTTGCTCACTTATTGCATAAAGGACATTGCCTCCTATCGCAACACCGATGGCGTTGTTATAAGGCAAAAATGAACGCCAGCTACCTATAGGTTTATCCTGCCCGTTAACAGCTGAAACATAGAAAATACTTGCTATAAAAATTGACCTGAAAAGAGGCTTGAAATTCATCAGATACATGGATTACAAAAATAAAGTAAATAACGCAATTAGAGCGTCCTTATTGTATCCGAAAGGCCTTGAAGACATATATGATTTTAGGCACCAAGCAACACCGCGACTATTGTGAAAGCAGCAAAAACAACGCTGGCCAAACCGTTGGTATTGGCAAATGCAATACCGACTTTACTCAGATCGTCGGGCTTAACGAGCCGGTGTTGGTACACCAGCATGGCACAATAGAATGCCGCTCCTAACCAGTACACAAAATGCAGATGCCCATAAAGACCGGCACCAATGACAAACAAAGCAGAGAATACATGCAAAACCGAAGACACTGTGAGCGCACGACGAACGCCAAGTGCTGCCGGAATTGAATGTAGTTGCTGACTCCTGTCAAACTCCTCGTCCTGTAATGCATAAATGATATCGAACCCCGATACCCAGGTAATGACAGAGAATGAAAAGAACAGAGGCAATAATGCAAACTTACCGGTAACTGCAAGATAGGCACCTATAGGCGACAGACTAAGACCCACACCCAGCACAAGATGACACAAAGCTGTGAATCTCTTCGTGTAACTATAAAACAGCACTACAAAAAGAGCCACAAACGACAACCAGAAGCAGGCAGGGTTGATGAACCAGGTTGTTACTACAAACAAAATACAGTTGATAATGGTGAAACCAAGTGCGTTTGCTGGACTGATCACACCGGCAGGGATCTCACGTTGAGCAGTGCGTGGATTCTTCGCATCAAATGCCCGGTCCAGGTATCGGTTGAATGACATGGCGGCACTGCGGGCAAACACCATACAAAGGAGCATTTTGACAAATAACGGCCATTGAAACGGATCGGATTGACCAGACAGTTTTAGATCAATGGTACCCAGCGTGAAACCAATAAGTGCAAAAGGAAGGGCAAAAATGGTGTGGCTGAACTTGACGAGTGAAAGATAATCTTTCAGCCTGCTAAACGGAGACATACCAACAGTATCCATATTATCTTATATCAGCTTCTATTCCTATTGATACCGCCTCGGGTAGGGCGTTCGAATGCACAATGATATTCTTCTGCTGTATGCCTGACTTACCCGCAGTATTGAAAACTACGGTCAATTCACCGTCGTTACCGGGAGCAATGGTTCCTTCAGGAAAATTCGGTACTGTACATCCACATGTAACGTCAGTTTTCGCGATCATCAACGGGTGGAAACCTGTGTTTTTAAAACGGAAAGTGTGCTTCAGTACTTTACCTTCAGGCTGCTTGCCGAAATTGTATTTTGTTTCGTAGAACTGCATAGTGGTCTTAGCCATCGCTGCAACACGCTGAGTGCGTGTTAATGTTTGCTCCGGATAGATCTCACCACGATAGGTCTCACCATCCTTACTGTAAAAGATACCTTCGCCTCCACCCTTAAACCTTCTGAACAAGGCATTTCTGCTGACACCGGTCAGCTCGATGATCACCAGTGTGAAGGTGGACAGGGTAAGTATCGTGAGCAATATCGCCCGGTAGTTTTTTTCCATTTGTAATTGCTAGATCAGTTTGGCAAAGATAACCATTAAAAGGCAGGCTATATCGCCACAATCGATAACCATTAGTTAATATGTGATTGTCCGTAACTACCTAACTATAGTGAATTTCCGATAATATCTGCATCCGTCAGCGTGCAATTCGCATATATACAGACCTGAAGGCAATGAATTTACCATTATCGAAGAGTTTCCTAATGAAGAATCAAGCTGCTTGCTGATGCATATTCTGCCCGCAACATCTACGATATTGACTTTGATATCTTTTTCGTACACACCCCGCCAAGCTACATTTAAAACTTCACTGGCAGGATTAGGATAAATATTCACCAAACATTCGTCATACAAAGGCGGCACCTGCGCCACATACACTTTGCGTTTGTAGAATTCCAGTCCGCCACGCACATTCCCTTTTATCAGCGAGTAGCTACCGCTTCCGTCGATATCCCCAACAGTTACTGTAGACCGCCTGTTACCATACCGGCCATAGGTAGTTGCGGGATGGTTGTACAAACTCAACGTCGAATCAATGTAGGAATACCTACCATCCAGCAAACTGTAAACGGCGGTAGTATCCCCCGTCTGGAAACCTGAATACTGGTACAAATTGCCCGAGTTGCTGCCCATAAGCAGATAATCGGTCCCCGTAGGGTCAAGCTTGCCGATGAATGGCGCTGAGTAATTTCCGAAATTCTGCAGCGGATCGGACTTTGCTTTTCCAAGCTTGGTGTTCACAAGTTTCAAACGGATTACACCGGGCGTAGTGCTTTCATTTCTATAGTACTGAATGAATCCGTAGAGGTTGCCGATAATGATATCCTTCTTACCGTCTTTATCTATGTCGTAAATAAACGGTGCGGCATTGCCACCCACGTTGATATCGTTGCCAGACAAGTCCCTCAAAGTGGCCATTACAAGCTGCCAGTCGGGCGCCACACTTTCACTGGCTGCCATATTCTTGAAATAACTCAGCGTACCATTGGTATGACCTACTATCAGATCTGAAATTCCGTCTCCATCCACATCTCCCGTGGCGGGTGCTGCTCCCTGAAAACTATGCGTGCTAAAATTCCCGAGATCATTGGTCTCAAGCGTGAATGAAGCACTTCCCGCGCTTGTAGTATTCCTGTACAACGACAACCTGCTGCGCAGCACACCGCCCGCTTGCCTGTAACCATCACTGCCAACAATAAGATCCAACTTACCATCCTTGTCGTAGTCAAACAAGTGCGGATAACTCGCAGTACCGGCGTCTATCGCTCGGTCCACCAGAAAAGAGTCGGAGACAAACTGCCAATCTGCAGTGCCTGCCCCCGAATTATTCCGGTAGTACCAGATACATTTCAAATTCTCTGCCCCGCTACCTGCGCTCGGCGAGATAAGCAGGTCTCTCCGCCCATCCTGGTCTACATCCAGATGAAAGGCCGATGGCCATACCGGGAGCGACACTATTTTACCTCCGGTCTGCCACGTTGAGTCTTGACCCGTCATTGTGTCGACGGGATAACCTGTCTCAACTTTCCCATTCTTAAGAAAAGTAAGTTCATCAAACGATACATTACCGTCCAGATAATCGATGTCCCCATCCATATCCCAATCGAACAGGCAGATAGAGTTACCTGAGTGGGTCACTTTTTCCTCAGACCCTGCCGGCCTCAATAAACCTGAATTGTTACACGAATAGCCTAATGTATGTTCGCGGTAAAACCCCTGATACACCTTACCCCAGCACCTGTCTTTCAATTTCACCCTGATGCTGTCGCAGGGCAGCCCTTCCTCCACACGCATGTTGCGATAATAGTACATGTACCCACCGGTAATATAGAAGGCAACAAAGTCTATGTCTCCATCACCATCCACATCTTCTATACCGGGAATATCGCCAGGGTTCACGAAAGCATTCACCACACCGCCCGTTGTTACATCGTTGAAATAGAAAAGGCTGCGGTAAAAGGTGAAACACAATTCGTTGCCCGCATTGTAGTAGCCACGATACACCTCGAACCCGTCATTACCTCTGTTGAACAGGTCCGGAATGCCGTCGCAATTGTAATCGCGCAGCAACATAAAATCGTAAGCCGGAGGAAAATTAAGTGCGTAGTGCGGCGCAAATCTATATGCAGGTAACCCAGCAGAAACCCCGATATTCAGTAAAGTCATGACTCCGAGTCCCTTCTCAAAAACAACCAGATCCTTCTTACCATCGTGGTTGATGTCGGCCTCCGAAAACTGGGGATTATTAAAACCTCCGCACCATGCCAGCGAAAGCTCGCGGCTACCGGAAAAAACTTTTACGGTGGTATCGTGCTGATAAAACTCTTGTGCCGAAGCACCGAAACCAAAGAATAGAACTGATAGAAGTATATAGGGAACCTTGTTGAGTACCATAACAATAATGCTACATAAAGTTACCTAATATTGACGTTACAACCGTTTATCGCCCGCCGTATTGGCAAAATATTCTGAAAGATACCTACTGTGAAGTGCTACTGAATTATCGTTCATATTTGGTCAGTGGCGAGTCGGGCTCCTTCAAGAAATGTTTATAAACCATTTTATCGGCAAACGACGGCAGCAGCTTATTTAACCAAACAGCCAACTTTCCTTGTCCGGTCATCACAACGGTACGTTTCCTGTTTTCCACGGCGTCCAGCACGATAGAAGCGCATTCTTCCGAACTCATAAGCTTCCCTTCATCAAGAGGGGTTTCAGCCTGCGAGGTACCATCGGCAGTACGCGCTACATTTCTGATATTAGAAGAAGTGAACCCGGGTGAAACCCACATTACATGCACACCGGTATGCAGCATCTCAGTACGTAAAGCCTCAAGAAACCCCTGCATGGCAAACTTTGAAGCTGAATAGCCTGTGCGCCCCGGAAGCCCCCGATATCCGGCAATTGAGGAAATACCCGCAATGACGCCCTTGCTTTTCATTATATAGGGCAAGGCGAACTTAGAACAATATACCGCTCCCCAAAAGTTGATGTCCATCAACTCACGTATCACTTTAAGATCGGCGTCTTCAAACAAGGCCCGCATGCTGATGCCCGCGTTGTTGATTAGCACATCCACGCCGCCCCATTTCTGCGCAACGGCATCCACAAAAGCTTTGCAATCCTCTTCGTGGCTCACATCGGCCTGAAAACAGATAAGATGTTCGTTCTGAGCAAAAGACGACTGTAATTTTTCCAGATTCCGGCCGCATACTGCCACCTTCGCACCCCGGCCTAGTGCATCTTCTGCAAGTGCCTTTCCAATACCTGACGAGCCGCCGGTAACAATTACAACCTTATTACTAAGTGATGAAGCCATATAATGACAGCAAAAATATAGTTTCTGGATTCCCCGCCACGAAAAATTGTAGGCGGCTACATATTTATCCAGTCTTTGGGGAAATAATACGGCAGCATTTGCTCCTCTCTGCTACCCGGCAAGGGATGGTGGTCATACATCCAACGTGCACGGGGCGGCAAGCTCATTAGAATACTTTCAGTCCGCCCGTTGGTCTTTAGGCCGAACAGGGTTCCACGATCATGCACTAAGTTAAACTCAACGTAGCGTCCCCTTCGGATCTCCTGCCATTCAGTCTCGGCTGCACCGAAGGCAATGTCTTTCCTCCGCTCTACTATCGGCAGATAAGCGGTGAGAAATGTGTTCCCGTTCGCCTGCTGAAAAAAGAACAAACGCTCGCTATCGTCGTCGCTTACCGGCCTGAGGTAATCATAAAATACCCCTCCTATGCCACGCATCTCGTTTCCGCGATGTTTGTTACAGAAATATTCGTCACAGTTCTTTTTATAGGCCGGATACAATTCAGCTCCAAACGGATCGATGGCGTTCTTCAACGCAGTATGAAAATGGCGTCCGTCTTCTTCAAAAACATAATAGGGTGTCAGGTCAGCTCCACCCCCAAACCAGCTATCTATCTTTTTTCCTGCACTGTCGTACAACTCAAAATAACGCCAGTTGGCATGAACAGTGGGTACAAAAGGATTCCTTGGATGGATGACTAACGAAAGGCCACAGGCGAAAAAATGACTTTCACCCACCTTGAATGCCTCTTGCATCGCCTTTGGTAAAGCGCCATGAACCGCTGAGGTATTGACCCCACCTTTTTCAAAAACACTTCCATCAGCGATAACACGTGTACGCCCCCGCCGCCTTCTGCCCTATCCCACCTATCTTCACGAAAAACAGCCTTGCCGTCCATCTGCTCCAGACCAGCACAGATCTCATCCTGCAACCCGTGGATATATGCAACAAATCTATCTTTCAAACTAAGAACGCTCATATAACGAAGTATTCTACATCAATTACTGACCATATTCCTTTACCGCTTCCACAAAAGCCTTTGCATGATCGACCGGGATATTGGGCAGTATTCCATGACCAAGATTCGCAATATATCTGTTTACCCCAAAACCATCAATCATTTCCTTCACCTCTTTCTTTATCTGCGGGATTGGTGGTAGTAGCTTCGATGGATCAAAATTGCCCTGAAGGGTAACCCGGTCCCCTGTAAGCTCTCTGGCCAACTGAGGAGTAACCGTCCAATCCAGCCCAAGGCCGGCAGCACTTGTATATGACAGATCCCTTAATGCGTACCAACTTCCTTTAGGGAACAATATCACGGGAGCATCGTCCTTTAGCGCATCAGCAATTTGCACTAAATATGGTTGTGCATAGGTCTTAAAATCAGCCGGGCTCAACATCCCGCTCCAGCTATCGAACACCTGAAGCATGTTAGCACCGGCCTTAACCTGAGCTTTAAGATACTTGATTGTTACATCCGTTATCTTCTGTAACAATTTGTGAGCCAATTCATTCTGAGTAAAACAAAATTGTTTTGCTTTGTCAAATGTCTTACTTCCTTTGCCTTCTACCATGTAACACAGCAGAGTCCAGGGAGCACCGGCAAAACCAATCAATGGCACCCTGCCATCCAGCGCCTTGCTGGTCATTTCCAATGCCTTCATCACATAGCTAAGCCTTTCTTCCACATCATCAGTAATGAGGTTATCTACGTCAGCCGCGTTTTTTATCACATCAGGCAAGAGTGGCCCGCGTCCTTCCTCCAGCAACACCTTCATACCCATTGCCTGAGGAATTACAAGTATATCCGAAAATATTATAGCTGCATCTACACCCACCTGATCAACAGGCTGCAGCGTGATCTCACATGCTAATTCCGGCGTTTCAACACGGGTAAAGAAATCATATTTCTCACGCAACTTTATGTAATCGGGCAAATACCTGCCTGCCTGCCGCATCATCCATACCGGCGGCCTTGAAACAGCTTCGCCCCTCAGCGCGCGAAGAATAAGATCATTTTTAATAACTGACATCTACTTGATTTTAAATAATTTATGAAACTTACTACAAATTTTAAACTCAATAAATACTAAACGGTTTTCAGGAAATACCCGATCGCCATTTTCAACACTTCCCCCTTTTTCGGCACTTCGCTGACAAATACTTTATTGCCGGTGTATTTTGCTACCTCAGCGGCAGTAGTGTTACCAACTGCAAAAAGTACGGTTTCAGGCCCCAGATCATTTGCCTCGAAAAAACTCTTCACGCCACTCGGGCTGAAAAATAATACCCCGTCAAAAGTCCCTTCGATCTTTTCAGGTGAGGAAATTGTCTCATATACGATCGTTTCGCTCACGCGCACACCCGCCTTCCCCAACCTGTCAGGCAACGTATCCAACCGGATATCTCCGCAAAAGAAGACTACTTCTTTGTTGCCATCTGCCACAATTAGCTCTGCTAAACCGTCTGCCGAGGGAGCTGTTCCCACAATTGCAGAACCGGGAAACATCTCTGTAACAAGCCTACTTGTATTCGGACCCAAACTATATATTTTCCAGTCCGGCTTTTCATCTCCCACCAGTGCTGCCACGGCCTTTACCGCATTTTTGCTTGTGAATACTACCGGCAAGCCTGAGGGAATGTAACTATATATCAATTTCCGGAGCTTGTCCCCATCCAAAAATCTGACATCTACAAATGCCGCCTCCGTAACAGAAAACTTGGTCTCGTCTACACCGTCGGTAATGTCGTTACCCAAGATAGCCGTACTGAAGATCGATATTTTCTTCATTTGATGGCTATTTTGCAAGCAGTCTGGCAGCGCCCATTGCCAGCAACTCTTCACCGGCAATGTTACCCAACCCTCTCGCCTCAGATAATAAAACTGATTTATTGACGGCCATCTTTTCTGTTCCGTCCACATTAAGTATACTTCCCTCAAACAAGACCATACCATCAGCAACACGGGCCAAAGCACTTATAGGTGTCGTGCAGCCTCCCATCAACGTTCGTAGGAATTGACGCTCAATATGTGTACACATTTCGGTATCCTCATCATTCAACAGGGCACACGCCTCCCTGCAGTGTTCGTCGCCGGCCTTGCAAACTACCATTATTGCACCTTGTGCCGGCGCAGGCAACATCCAGTCGAGCGAAATAGCTTTTTCAGGCCGCAATCCTATCCGTTCAAGGCCAGCAGCCGCAAAAATGGCTCCGTGCCAATTGCTTTCTGCTACCTTTCTGAGGCGGGTGTTTACATTTCCTCTCAGATTCTCCATACTATCTGCAGGAAAACGATGCAGCCATTGTGCTTTGCGCCTTACGCTGCTCGTTGCGATGATCCTCGGCACTCCATCAACATCCGTGAATCCGGGACCCGGTACTAAAATATCAGTATATGAGGCCCTCGGTAATACTGCAGCCTTAACTATTCCGGCAGCCATCACTGTGGGCACATCCTTCATGGAATGCACGGCAATGTCTATGTCACCATTCAATAATGCAATATCGAGCGCCCTGGTAAAAATCCCCTGGACGCCTATCTCGTAAAGCGGCGTTTTCAGGTCTGTATCGCCTTCGCTTTTGATATAAATCAACTCCGAACTATATCCAAACCCTTTTAGCAACTCCTGCACACGGGTAGCCTGCCACACCGCAAGTTGACTTTCGCGGGTACCGATCCGGATCACTTTTTGTATCATCAGGCTATAAAATCGTTAATTGCTTGAATATATTGGCAACCAAGTGCGTTTTCTGTACGCATTTTAGTTGCCAGAGAATTGATCACTTTTTGCGCACGCTCTTCCTTATTGGCAGTCTCGGCAACCTGCCCGAAAACACCTGCCGCTATCGGTAGGCCAAGCAACTTGCTTTTTACTTCTTTGAGCACCGGGACATGTTTGCGCATTGCGCACCATTCACCGAACTCAGCAACATGCTCTTCAATTATCGCCAACGCCTTAGGCACCTCTGCGCTGCGTTTCTGCAGTGTTTCGTCCTTTATCTTGGAGAGGGTGTCAACATCTACAAAAGACACATCAGGCAAACGCTGAGCACCTACCGACACATTGCATGGCACCGAAATATCTATGATCAACTTCTTTCCGGCATCCTTCAGGTGCTCCTCAAGCACAACCGGCTCAGGAGAATTGGTAGAGACAAGAACGATGTCTGCTGTTCTCAACTCGGCTCCCAGGCGCTCTAAAGGCGCTGACATCAACCCCATTTCTGATGCAAGTTCTTGTGCCGTGCTTTCTGTGCGGTTGATCAACAGTATATTACGTGTGCCCAGATAATCGACAAGGTTCTTACAGGTAACTCTTCCAATCTTGCCGGTTCCCACCAGCACTATCTTCATCTTCCTGATATCGCGAACATCCACCACATATTCTTTCAGGTACTGGATCGCTGCAAAAGAAACTGAAACAGTACCACCACTGAGCTCGGTACGGGTCTTTACTGCCTTGGAAGATTGCATCACTGAATTGAGCAATCTTTCCAGGAATGTTTTAATGTAACCATTGGATTTTGCCACCTTCACAGCAGCCTTTATCTGACCCATGATCTCGAAATCTCCCAATATCTGGGAATCGAGACCCGCGGCCACCTGATACAAGTGCCTGATAGCATCCGTGCCTTTTTTTGAATAACACAAACGTGCGAAGGTCTCCGCATCGCCGGCACATACACTGCTAACAAAAGACTTCAACTGCTCCTCACTTTCTGCTATACCGTATATTTCTGTGCGATTGCAAGTAGAAAGAACGAAAAAATCACTGACTCCGTACTCAGGTGCTGTTGAGAGAAGGGTCGCATATTGATCCTGATTCACAGCGTACATCCCTCTTACAGATGCCTCGCTTTTCTTGTAGTTGATACCTACAACCCTGAACTCATGAAAATATTGACCGATCTGTGTACTCATTGATGTCTTTCGAACTACTACGCAAAGGTACTTTTACGACTTTTCGCTGCATAAAATCCGTGTCATAGACACGTCATTTCACTGACTGATTAATGTCACTTTTCCGAACATTTTAAACTTTGAGGAATATCAGTGCCTGCTCTTCCCTTTCCCGATAGCAAATAATATATTTGAGTTCTTAATTTCTACCATGAACGATCACACAGACACCGTCATCAATTTCATTAGTCAGATAGGCATTCCCTGCATGCCCGCCAAACTGACAAATGACACATTTCTTCCCGGCATCGACATAAGGAACGGCACCATCTGGTATGACAATGAAAAAATGAAACATCCCGGCGATCTGTTGCACGAGGCAGGTCATGTTGCCGTATTGCTACCTGTGGACCGAAAAATCGCCTCAAGTCCCGAGAACATAAACGGTGACCTGCAGGCGGGCGGAGCAGAGATGGCTGCTATTGCCTGGTCATGGGCCGCTTTGAAATACCTTAAGATTCCACCTGAAATTGTTTTCCATGAAGAGGGTTACAAGAATGGTGGCGCAGACCTGATCTGCAATTTCCACAACGGCCAATACTTGGGGCATCACTTGCTTGCATGGATGGGCATGACCTGTATTACCGAACAAGAACGTTCTGAAAATCTATATCCTGCGATGACTCACTGGCTGCGACCAGGCGCACCCCATAACTGACGTTAAAAATCACAACAAATGGACAACACAGCCTACAGGTCAACGAAACGAACCCTACTTTCAGTTGCATGCTGCTTGCTATCTGCTTGCATTACGCCGATACCCTGCATTTCGTTTGGACAAACGGTTGCATCAGTTGAGATCAAAAGTGGCGTCTCAGCATCATTCCGTGGTTTGTCAGTAGTAGACGACAGCGTGGCCTGGCTTGGTGGCACAAACGGGACCGTGGGCGTTTCTGTAAACGGTGGCTTGCAATGGAAATGGAACACGGTACAGGGATGTGAAAAATGTGACTTCAGAAGCATATTCGCATTTGATGACCGCTCTGCCGTGATTGCGAACGCAGGAACGCCTGCAGTAATTTTCATTACCCGCGACGGCGGCGCGCATTGGAAAGAAACATATCGGTTGGATGACACAAATGCGTTCATCGATGGTATCACGTTTACAGAAAGCGGCGCTGGTATTGCGTACGGAGACCCGTTAAACGGTAGACTGCTTGTACTCACCAGTTCCGACAATGGCGAATCGTGGACCGCTCTACCAGCAGATCAAAGTCCTGAGCTGAATCCTGGCGAGGCTTCCTTTGCTGCAAGTGGCACCTGTGTTCACATGTTTACCAACCAACATTGGATCATCGCCACCGGTGGCAAAGTATCATCACTACTTGAAACAAAGAATAGTGGCCGATCGTGGCGACGCATCACCACGCCTATCCTTCAAGGAAAGACCTCTACCGGCATTTTCTCATTTTATGCAGCAAGCAAAAAGAACTGGATCATTACGGGCGGCGATTACACGAAGGACACCCTAACAACAGACAACGCCTTCTATACCCGAAATGCAGGCAAGAAATGGCATAGACCCAAAGTGCCTCCACGTGGATATCGTGAATGCCTCAGCCGGGCAATAGCCAACAAAAAGCAATCAATTTTGACCCTTGGTCCACGCGGCATAGACATTTCACACAACAACGGCAAGTCCTGGCTTCCATACTCCGACGACCGTCAGTTGCATGTAGCGAAACACACGCGCAAAGGAACTACCACTATTGCAGCAGGAGGAAACGGCAAGATCTTTCTGATACGTTAGCTCGATATCTACCTACACCGCAAAATTTGCCATTCGTTTCATGTCTTCGGCACTCAACTTCACATTCACGGAGGCCACATTCTCCCTGAGATGCGCCACCTTCGATGTACCTGGTATAAGAATAATATTCGGGGCATGATGATACAACCAGCTCAAAGCTACCTGTTGCATAGTGGCACCATACTTTTCAGCCAGTTCTTTCAACAACTCCACGAACAAGATATTACCTGCATTAATTGGATTCCAGGGAATGAACCCTATGTTGTTCTGAGCACAATACTCCAACTCAGGCTCCCATTTTCTGAAAACAATGCTGTATTTGTTCTGTACGGTAGCCACGTCTACATACTCCTGTGCCTTCTTTATTTCATCAACACTCACTTCCGACAGACCAATGTGCTTGATGAGACCTTGATCGCGTGCTTCTCTCAAGAATTTCAGAGATGCTTCAAAAGGAACATTGGGATCTATACGATGTAATTGATACAGGTCGATCCTATCTAATTTCAATCGCTTCAAACTGCCTTCCAGCGCACGTTTCAAGTGATCAGGATCGCTGTTGATGTGCCACTCATTCGGCCCGGTGCGCATAAAACCTCCCTTTGTCGCAATGACCATTCCCTCTCTGTAGGGATGCAGCGCCTCGGCTATCAGTTCTTCCGAAACATTCGGTCCGTAACTTTCGGCAGTGTCAATGAAATTTACACCCAATTCTGGCAGGGTTCTCAACACCTCTATCGCCTGGTGCCTATCCTCGGGTGCTCCCCATATGCCTTTTCCGGTAATGCGCATTGCGCCAAATCCCATCCTGTTTATCAACAGATCTCCACCCAAGAAAAAACTCTGTTCCATAAGTGCTTTAGCTCTCATTTGTGATCTACAAATATACGTGCTGCCCATACAATGTCTCCAATTACACATGAGACCTTTATTACAAGTTTTTGGATTGTATTTTAGCTTCTACCCCAACCCTACTACCGGCAACTTAACAGTGTTTGCCGGAACAAAAGGATCGTTATATCTGCTATCACAGGACGGACGCGTAGTGGGCGAATACAGTATCGACCAGTCATCTGTACAAATTTCCCTCCCGGGCACTCTTGCCGCAGGAGTCTATTACTGTCGCTTTGTCGGAGAAGACGGAACTTCAGCAGCAGCACAGCTTATCTACAATCCATAGCAGAACCATCTGCAGAAAGCAAATGGGGGTGGTTTGTCAACCACCCCCATTTTTATTATAAACATTTTATCGTTTGTAACTGTCGGGCGCCTTGTTCACTTTTGGCAATGGCTTTCTGGGTAGTTTTTCGTCCCTCATCGCGGTATGATAAACAAACGAAGCGACGATCACCGCCGACTGCATCAGATCATTCGCGCTTGCTCTGTCGTAAGAGTCCATATTGGTATGGTGCGTACGTGTCCCATACTCGAGCGGATCTTGTATGAACTGAAAACCCGGTATCCCAACCTCATCAAATGAGATATGATCCGTCGACCCGGTGTTTCTGATAGTGAGCGTACCTGCTCCCAGATCTTTGAAAGGGGCAAACCAACTTTCAAAAATGGGGCGCACCTCGTCATTTTCCTGCATATATATGCCCCGTATCTTTCCACCGCCATTATCAAGATTATAATAGGCTGACACCTTTTCCTGTGCCGGTTTCAGCTTCATAGTCAGTCGGTCGCCAAAGTGATTCTTCACATATCCGCGTGACCCGAGCAACCCTTGCTCCTCTCCGCTCCAAAGCGCAATTCTGATGGTGCGTCTTGGTTTCACACCTATAGCCTTTAGTATCCGCACGGCCTCCATCATCACAACAGTTCCCGTTCCGTTATCTGTTGCACCGGTCGATGCATGCCAACTATCCATGTGTGCGCCCAGCATCACTATCTCTGACGCCAGTTCAGGATCGGCACCCGGTATTTCGCCGATTACGTTATACTCCGTAGTATCCTCAGTGAGGAACGTAGTTCGGGTATCCAGTTCCAGACTTACCTTTTTGCCTGCATCCAACAACCTGCCTACCACGCCAAGATGCTCGCTGCCCATTTCCAGCTCTGGCAGCACTGTCGGCGCATCCCATTTCCTCGATGAGCCGTTAGAAGTGAATACCGTTCCCATAGTTCCCCGGCCGCCGCTGAGCACCGCTATCGCTCCCTCGGCCAATAAAAACGAATCGATTTTGGGGCGCAGGTTCACTCTCGGGGCAGCCGGCAACGGTTTCTTCTGGCTCAGATTGGTCACTGCATCCTCCGCATGCGGATCAAAATCCATTTTACGCAGATCCTCATCGGTCAGCCGACGGGCATCCGGGCTGAAATTCGGCTTTGTCTCGTTATTGAGAGTTGACAGCACTACAACTTTACCCCTCAGCTTCCCGCTGTAGGCCGCCATGTCTTCTGCCTTTTCAATTCTTACAAGAATTGCATCTCCACTGATCAATCCTCCCGTTCCGGGTGTCCATGCCCTCGGCACCCCTATCAATGGTTGATAGTAGGGCGTCTTCATTGCCACATAACTCTTGTTGATCTCCCACCCCTTACCAAAGCCGCCCCAACGCTCGATATGAACATTTTTCAATCCCCAACTTTTCAGCTTGGCTGCTGCCCACTCCTCTGCCTGCTTCATGCCTTCAGAACCGGTCAGCCTCGGCCCATTTACGTCTGTCAACTCAAACAATGACTGCATTATCTTTGGGTTGCCAAATCCTTCCTTTTTTATCTGTGCAATGCGGTGCATGTCCACATGCTCGGCATTATCACCCTTGAACGCCATGGCAGACATTGCGACACAAACGACACTGATTCTGGTAATTATTTTCATATTTCAATAATGTTGTAAACGGCAAAATAGGCAAAACGGGGTAATAAATAAATAATCCTAACCAGGCCTTTGACGACCAACAACTCTCAGCACAATGTCATTCTATGAAATTATGGCACTGATACTATTGTGATTGAAGAAATTTTATATCTTCGCTAATACAAAAGTAAACTTATGACAAAATTTTTTGTTCCGTTATTTGTTGTAGCTGCAATGTGTTGCGGTAGCGCATTTGCTCAAAAACCTGCACCGGCAGTTAAAAAAGTGGCCCCTCCGGTCAACAAAATGCCTGTTCCGGTGGCACGTCCTGTTGTTCCGGTAGCAAAACCAGCAGCACCAACCGTGGCAAAACCTACACCTCCTCCTGCGCCTAAACCTGCAGAAGCACCGAAACCGGCTGAGGCACCAAAGCCTGCTCCTGTAGTTGCCAAACCAGCTCCTGCACCAAAGGCTGTAGAAGCACCAAAACCGGCTCCGCCTCCTAAACCGGCAGTTGCGGCCAAGCCTGCACCGGCACCAAAATCTGCATAAATTCCTAAAGCACCTGTAAAAAAAGCAGCAACTGCAGGAAAAGCAGCAAAGAAAAAAGCAGCAACAACTCCAGTTGCTTCACCGGTAGCGTCACCTGTTGCTTCTCCAGCGCCAATGCCGGCTGAGAACATGGCAGCACCAACACAGAAAGCGGAAAGGAATTATAACGATGACATGGCGGGTAATGAAACTGAAAGCAGCAATGCTCCCTCTGGCTCATACCACAGCATCAACAATTGTACTTGCTACAAAAATGCACCCGATGACGCGGCTCCATGGAAATACCGCAACAGGCGCTACTACAGGTACAACTACACAATGAAGCACTACCGCAATGGCAAACACGAAAGTAACTGCTGTACTGACGGTCATGCAAAGCATAAATGCCACTAATCTTAGTACTTGATACTCAAAAAAAACTCCGGCTGGTTGCCGGAGTTTTTTTTATGCCTATGCAATTTGTTAATACTTCTGCCCTTCTATAGATGTATCCGTGTTAGGCTTTACATTTGACACACATTTTCAACGACCATCCCAGCAATGTCATTTACGTTAATAACGGTCATCCTAACAGTCGCTATTTCTATAGCGGCCTTCAACAACGAAAATCTTGTCAATAAGCTCATTCTGTGGCCACGCTACATGAATGACCCGCAGGAATACTATCGCCTGCTTACATCCGGTTTCATTCACGCCGATTGGAATCACCTAATCTTCAACATGGTGTCGCTGTATTTCATTGGCAGTAGTGCGGAGTCGATCCTTGGAATGGACTTCCTCACGCTCTATCTCACCGGAATTATCATATCCTCCCTCCCATCGTTTTTAAAGCACCGAAACAATTCCTACTACCGCTCACTAGGTGCATCGGGCGGTGTAGCAGCAATCATGTTCTTTTTCATCTATTTTGCCCCATGGAGCAAGCTATATATCATTTTCCTGCCAATCGGTATTCCCGCAATATTATTCGGTGTGCTTTATCTGGTCTATGAGGCATACATGGCCAAGAAAGGTGGTGGCACCATGAACCACGACGCCCATTTCTGGGGCGCGGTTTATGGTCTGATCTACGCGCTGATCATCGATCCTACCCACGGCAAGCTGTTTATAAATGCGGTGCTAAATCCTTAATGGCTGCTCATCGTAACAGATAGCACTTCTTTGGTCCCGGCTCTTACCTTGAACCGCTCATCGGGTCTTATCCCACAAACCCACATTATTCGTTTCCCGCTTTCCAGAACCCAAACGTGCTCCTTCTCGTGTATAGGCATTTTTATGTCGATCAGTAGTCGGCTGACCTTTTTCTTCTTCATACCCATCCCCAATGGATAAAGATAATCTCCTGTCTTCCACTTACGTAAAACCAACGGGAACTTAACCTCATTCATATCCAGTAGCACTTTGTTGGCCGGCATCTTCATGTCATCGGGAACAGGGACAACTGTAAACGAATATTTCCCGTTTATGGTTGCTACTTCCGTCGGCACGGCTTCTATCTGAATGAGATCAGCCTCTTCAGACGTGCGGCTTGTAACTATCAAGAACTCTCTGTTCTTGATTACCTTATGCGTCGCAGACATTACATACTTACCGCTTGTAGCGCGCAACAGGCTCATCACATCGGGCATCTGCGCCGACAGAAATCCGTACGGGCGAATAAGCTCATAACATATTGTTTCAAGCGACTTGCGTTTCATCAGTTTCCTTACCGGGATGTAGACATCGTTGCCTCTGCGCTCTGTAAGCACCTTACGTTCCAGCTCCACTGCTTTTTCGTAAAGCACCTCGGCCTCAGCCAGCCTACGAATGGTTTCATTTGCGCGCTGCACACCATCCCTGAATAAATTTTCAGCGACCGGAACCAGATTATGACGAACGGAATTTCTGAGATAATCATCCGACTCGTTAGAAGAGTCATCTCTGTACGCGATCCCCTCTTGCCGGCTGTATTCCGCTATTTCCGCTCGCGTAGCAAACAGCAATGGCCTGATAATATTATCACGTTCACGCTGAATGCCATGCATCCCCTTCAACCCCGTTCCCCTGAACAGGTTCATCAATACTGTCTCCACATTATCATTCGCGTGATGCGCTGTTGCTATCCTTGTATACCCAAACTCTTTTGCCAATTCATTAAACCACTCATACCTCAATATCCTGGCTGTTTCCTGTGTACCTTTTTTCCATTCTTCGGCACGTTCAGGGGTGGCAAACTTCGTCACATGGCATTGCACGCTATGCGTCAAACACCAATCGCGCACCAACTGTTCATCTCCGTCAGATTCAGCCCCACGCAACCCGAAATTACAGTGCGCAACACCTATCCCTATCCCTGCGCGTATGAAAAGTTCAGCCATCACCATCGAATCCACTCCGCCACTCACGGCCAGCAGTACCCTTGAACCCTTCAGGTGCGAAAACGCGCGCTCCCATTCACTCGAAAACTCTGTTAAAAGATTGCCCAATATTGTATGGTTTGGTAGTGTCAATTAATAAACCAGGTCTTCATAAGCGCCCTGAAGCTCATTATAACTATGCATGTCTTTAGCCAACTTGGCGGCTGCCATACCCTTCTCGTATATGCCTATAGCGGCATCGGTTGCTCCGGTACGTTCCAGCAGCTTGCCCAAGTGATAATAGGTAGCCACATAATTTGGGTCATTATTGAGGTTGGTCTCAAAATAACTACGGGCACGCGCCTCGTCTCCCGCTTTCACATATTCAAGTGCCAATGCGTGGTTCAGAAAACAATCTTTCGGACTTGCCTCCAGAAATTTCATTAACTTCTCTATTCGTTCGCTCATGCTAACTCTTGAGGCACTTTGGTGCCTGACAAGCAAATTTAGTCACCTATCGGTAAACAATACAATTCTGTTTACCGCATCTACACAATTGAAAATTAACAACTTTTACAAGATCGTTTTGCTACTTTCACGCATACTTCAGTTCCCGGCTACTAATGGACAGGAAACAGCTCAAATGGAAACTCCGATACTACTGGCAATACTTCCCGTTCACCATCAATACGGTGTTGTATGTTGTTGCCGCCTGGGTGAGTTTTAAGCTGTTGTACAAACCCGTCCCCGGTGGCGAATACCCTTCACCGTTTCTCCCCTTTATTATTCTTATGGGCAAACTCACCCTTTGGTTTGTGATTGCCCTCGGCCTCGTATCCATGTTCAGCACGCTTGCGGCATACTTTTACTACACATGGCTGCGCGAAAGCAACAAAACCGCTCTGCGTATCGATTTCTCCATGGAAGAACCTGCCGGGAAAATCCCCCGGCTTTACCTTACAGCAAGCATTGACGGGATATTCCGACCTATCCTCGGATTTGTAAAAGGCCGTCTGTATTATGACGACAATATGTTAACCGACAGCTTTGGCCTGCTCACCAACAAGCAAAAACCCAATAGCCTTCGCAGGGCCGCTATTACAGGCAAAAGCAGGCTATACCTGCCCGATATAAAAGAATATGACCTTAAAGGTGGCTTCATCTACTTTCAGGACATGCTCCATATTTTTTCTCTGGCGTCAGCACATCCGCTACAAGGTCATTTCTACCAACCACCCGTCCTGCAAAAACGCAATGATACCGATGCACAACCTAAAAAAACCGAAACAATGGAGGTGCGCATCGACCAGCTTCGCCGGGTTGATGGAGAATACCTCAACTACAAAGACTTTGAAAGTGGCGATGATGTGCGTAGGATTGTATGGAAAGTCTACGCAAAAAACAGAGAGCTGGTAGTGCGCACACCCGAATTATATGAGCCCTTTGCATCGCACCTGTACTTTTATGCATCATTTCATGCCCATATCCCCCAACAGTGGCAGAATAACGACTACGTGCGCGAAATGCTGAACCACTATAAAAACTGTGTTTGGACGATCTATGATGCGCTGGGCAAAAAAGACTGGGAAGTACGTTTCATTCCCGACCAACAGATATCGATCTCCGATCAGACGTCCGAGGTGGAAAGAACAGCTCGCACTATCAGCAATAGCTCCTGGCATTCTGACCGTTCCTTGCTCAATTATTTCAACACATCCACAGGAGCTGTCCTGTGTATCTCATCGTTCTCCGACCCGGCAGAGGTAGCCGAACTACTTGAAAAATGCACACCCGCAACCATTGTTTACTTTGTCAGAGTTTCCTCCGTACTTCGGTCCTATGCACCTCTTCGCTGGATCAGCAGGCTGATTTTCCTTCCGCCGGAAGACCGCCTGTCCAAACTGCGTGCCACGTGGCCATTCTCCCCACTAAATTTCAAAATCAAGAAGAATGAAAAAGAGGTTGTAGCGGCACTCAATAGTTCTACAGTAACCTGGGGTGAAATATAATTTTTATTAGAAAAACAATTATTTATCGTTTTTACTAACATTCAGATAATATCACACGCCTTTACAGGTACGCTGATATTGTGATAAAAAACAGTGAACAATGAGGATCAATGGTACCCCTGCTTCTGCAGGGGTATTTTTTTTGCCTACCTACTGACAACTTAATCGCTATCGCAAGCTTAGCAAACTACATTGTCCACCGACTGGGTTTAAATTTCTTTTGTCGGGTTCCTCACAAATGGAAAAACTACTGCGTCATAGTTAGCAGTAATCCGAAAATCAATTTACAAACAGAAAAACCAAACAAATGAAAAAACTCTTAACCCTCGCATTCGCCCTCATCGGCATGCTATCGGCAACAAAAAGTTCTGCCGTCATCTATCCTACGTCACACACCGCATGTGTAGGCGCCGCAACCACTTTGTTCGACTCATCAGGCCCTGGTCCGTCAGCAGGCACATGGTCTAGCAGCAATTTGGCGGTCGCTACAATTGGTTCGTCCACCGGCATTCTCACAGGCCTTACCCCCGGCACAACAGTAATCACCTTTACAGGCAGCACCACCTCTACAGCGGTATTCACTATCAACCCTGCTCCTGCAGCTATCACAGGCGCCGGCTCATCTTTCTGCGTCGGATCTTCTATCACATTGGCAAGCGCTACCTCCGGCGGCACGTGGTACTCAGGGTCAAGCTATGTCGCTACCGTTGGTGCTGCTACAGGCGTTTGTACAGGAGCACATGCTGGCACTACAACCATCTACTATACGCTTGCCACAGGCTGCAGCGCTTCAGTAGTGGTTACCGTTACAGGTACCATTCCCGATTCAATTTCAGGTCCGTCAACGGTTTGCGTAGGAGGAACGATCACACTATCTTCCACTACATCAGGTACCTGGACTTCCGCAATTCCTTCTGTTGCAACGGTATCGTCTGCCGGCGTTGTTACAGGTGTTGCAACCGGTGTCGCACTTATCAGCCACACGGTTTCCGGTCCTTGCGGTCCTTATACAACTACCCGTTCCATAACTGTCACGTCAGGCGGTTCTGCGGGCACTATCTCGGGCACTACTTCAGTGGCAGTTGGATTCACCACCTCACTTTACAGCACCGTTAGCGGTGGCACATGGAGCAGCGGCAGCACGGGTATTGCCACCGTCAGCACTTCAGGGGTTGTCACAGGTGTTGCCACAGGTACTGCTGTTATCACTTATACAGTTGCAGGTTGTGTAGGTCCTGTATACGCTACTACTACAGTTACTGTTACCACAGCCGATTGCATCTCAGGCGATGTACTTTTCACAGGCACTCCACTCTATGGACCTGTAAAAGTATGGCTCATCAAATACAACCCTACTACGCACATGCTCACTGCCTGCGATTCAACGTATGTTTACGCTTCCGGAGCAAGTGCGCATTATTCTTTCTGCGGCATGGGTACCGATTCATTCCGTGTTAAGGCTGCAGATGACTCAATGGTTGCAGGTACCGGCTACATCCCTACCTACCACAACGCCAGCGCTTATTGGGGCACAGCCACTGTTATCTACCACGTAGCGGGCACACACGATATCAATAAGAACATCACCATGGGCTACGGAACCACTACATCAGGACCAGGTTTCATTGCCGGCGATGTTACCACCGGCGCTAACAAAGGCACTGCCGATATCCCTGCGGTTGGTCTGCTCATCTATTGTGTGAATAACAGCACCGGTGCCATACTTCAGCGCACTATTACTGATGCTTCAGGTCACTACTCGTTCAGCAACCTCCCAACAGGCACTCCTATCAAGATCTACCCCGAGCTGATCAACTATGCCACTACTCCATACCCTGCCATCACCCTCACAAGCAGCGCGGCTTCAATGACAGCTGCCAGCTTCATCCAGCACACGCTGTCACTCATCATCACTCCGGTAACATCAGCCGTTGGTACTGTGAACACGAACAACGCTGATATTAGCGTATACCCTAACCCTGCTGAGAACGTGCTGAACGTTAAATGGAACAACATAGCTACCGGCACTGCCTCTGTTGTAATTACAGACATCACCGGCCGCCGGGTTATTAGCCGTTCTGTTGACATGGTCCAGACAAACGGTACTGCTACAATTGATGCTACAAACCTAAACTGCGGCACATACATTGTCAGCATCTCAGGAAACGGTATCAATTACAACACGATACTGGAGAAGAAATAATACCCGCTTAGTTCTTACCACAAAAAGAGACGGCCGCACGATGCAGCCGTCTCTTTTTGCTTTCTCGTACCTGCTAATTGGTAAATGTCATGCGCTTTGAATCTATCACTCTTCCGTCCACAACCAACGAGTAAATATAGATGCCACTCATGTTGTAACCATGATCGTAGATGACCTCATTTACTCCTTCCTCCAGCGAAACGGGCATCCTGCGCACCTCACGGCCATTCATGTCTTTTATCAAAAGGAACGCTTCTTTATACGTGTGGCGACCATTCACCAATACTGTGATCATCGTAGCCTCATCCGCAGGATTCGGAGCGTTCTGCAATAACTCTATAGGTGCTTTCCGTGCCGGAACCATATCAAAACCCGCCACAACACTTGTCTGCAACTCTTTCGAGAACAGACTCTCCACTCCCTTATCATCTACCGAAGCTACACTTACAATATGATTGCCCGTCCCCGGCACCAACACATTGAACGTAGTGGTTCCGCCCGCAAACGTATAAACGGAATCCCAGTCATTTGTCGTGGTCCTAACCCCTACTCTATACTGCGGATACCCGGTCTCAGCGGTAAGGTTCACAGTAAGTGTGCCGGGCGTAGCAGATAGCGTGAAATCAGGGGTCTTGGGTCCTAAAGCCATCATTGCTGCTGCATTTGCATTGATCAGTGTATTCCTGCCCAGATAATTAAAATCAACGTAATACTCATCAAGCGACCCGTTCAGATCATTATCTACACCAATACTATCTGACGAGGTGTGCTGACGGTCCACATAAGATGTACTCGAAACATTCGCATCTCCCGACTCGTTGGCCGACGTAAACCGCATGGCCACAAATCCCTTCTGCCTGAATGGTATATGATCACCGCCCCTGCCTGTTCTGTCCTCCGCCGTCATGATACTCACCGTCATTGGCACAGTAGCGAAAGGCAACTGCATTTCTTTATACTCCAATTTTATGAACCGCGATAGTCCTTTGTGAAATGAATTGAACCCTCCAAAAGAAAACAGCCTCACCTGCGTACTGTCCACCTGCTTGAATCCGGGACAACTCGGTGGCGAACTTGTGTGCCCACATATCACCCCTCCTATCACATCATTATTAAGTACCCCCTTGATCTTGATACCGTGCGTCTGTGCATACACTGCAAAGGCGTTCGCGCCGTTCAGGCCCTGCTCCTCACTGGTAGTGGCCATGAAAACAATTGTTCTCTTAAAGCTGTACTTGCTCATCACACGCGCCAACTCCATAACAAGGGCAGTACCGCTGCCGTTGTCTTCCATCCCTTTGGCTATACAAGTAGTGTCACATAGCCCCACGCAACGGCTATCCATATGACCCTCTATCAATATCACCGATCGGTCACTGGTATCTGTCCCGGGCAGAACCGCAAACACGTTCCGGTGTCGTGTTATGTCGCAGATAGTCTCGTCAAACTGCAAATAAGAAGGTATCAACCTGTTGTCGTTTCTCGCGCTGAACTCACTAAACTTCGAAAAGATCCAGCGCCGCGCTGCACCAATGCCACGCACATTAGACATAGTATCAGAACCGGTGTTCCTGTTCTGAAAACTACCCAGAACATCTAACCATTTATGTAACGAATCAGGCGAAATTGCCGAACGGAGATCTGCTGCAATGGCCAACGGGTCATTGATCACCACAGTCGCCGCATAACCAGCCGGATCATAGTTACCCATCATAACCCTCGCGGCATTGCTGTCGGTCGATGTGATAGCCGTTTGTGCAAGTCCGAGTAACGGCGAGGACAATAATATCGGGAAAATTAACTTCTTCATATTCATATCACAGTACAATATCTGTGAAAATACGAAAAAACATCAGCACGTGCACACATACGTATGACTGCCGCAAACTATAAACAACTTCTTGAAACGAAAAAACTATGGAAGAACTGCGTTGTAGAACTGATTCTCTTTCAGTACTGCTGTTGATGCAGGACCAAAGAGGTTAGCATAATTCCATTTCCTCGGTGTTTTTTCCAACCGCACCTTTGAATCTACATATGCTCTGTAATAGCCTATGTGAAATGGCTTGCCTGTGTTTTTTATCGGCGTTGGCAATGTAACAACGTCCAGACTGGAGTCGGCCGCCAATTGCGTATTTACATACACCATAGACAACTCTGGTTCGGTTGGATTGTTGTTCGTTACCGTCAGGAAGAAGTACTCTTTAGGAATCTTTAACTCAATGAAATTTGTGTAACGTGCAGGGAACTCCAACACCGAAGTATCTTTTGGCATGGGTATCGTCACGTTCAGACCATAAAGTCCCTTTGTACGTGCAGTTGGTTTCAGACGGTCGCCATGTGAACCGGTGAACGTGATAGTTTTACCGGTATCAACCGTGTACTCAATACCCTTAATAATGATTGTTACAGGCGTGAATGTAGTATTCTTAAATGCAATCGACGAAACATTCGCTATCTGGCAATAAGTACCGGTATAGCCTGAAGGGCAGTAACAGAAACCATCGTTGCAGGTACCTCCGTTTTGGCACACCACCCTTTTACAACGGTCTTTCCTGCATGATGTATATACAACCGCACCGAAAGCCATTAGTGTAAGTATCGTCGTAACGAATATCGTCCTTGTAATTTTCATTTTTCTTGTTTTGTTTTTTCAGCTGCTAGTTTAAATATGCGACCGAATCAGCAGTCACTTTAAACAAACAGCACACGAAACCAGACCGGAATACACGGTCAGGCCATAAAATTAATAGTTTCTTCGAAAGTAACTAATATTTAATCGACTACCTTTTAAAAAAGTGTGATTTTTCGCCCGTTGAAAACCCTGTCGAAAAGCACACTCATCAAATTTTATGCAAACATTTCACAATTCCCATCTCTTACCTGCATCCTATTATGACTAACTTTGCCCACATGTTTCACTTTAGGTTGCGAGTAATACTGTGCATTTCCTTGGCTTTCTTGCTACATGGCAGAACTTTTGGTCAGGAAGGCAAAAAGTGGCCGGTTGCTGTTTTGGTACAATTGCAGACAGAACAGAACCGGATTAATGCGCTGATAAAAAGCAAAAGATACACAGACCTTGAGGTCTTCAGAACTGATGTTAAAAGCGCAATGCTGGCAACTTTAAACGACTTCTGGAACCACTTCGACTATTGTCCGGTTTACTATTATCTTGACACGAATATTGATGCAATTCTTGATAGAAGATTCAACGGCGTCTTGCTTGATGAGCACCTGGCACCCGTTGCGAACCACAACCTCACCGACACATCTACTAATTACTTAATTGTTTATTATGGTCACCCTGTTTGGCAATCTAATAAGCGCAAATGGGACACTACCAAATTAGCAACAATGGGCGGCAACCCCAACGGACGCGGACTGGTTATCTGCGACTACAAAATGAGACAGGTCCACTATTTATACAATCTCGACTTCGATTTCTTCAACTACAACAGCAAAAGGAACAAAAACCCTTTCAAGTATGTATCAAAAAAATTTAAAATAGAATACCTTCCATTTGCAGCTGAGCTCAACCGTAAGCTTGGCGCCCCAAGAAAAAACTGGGATAAAATAATAACCGATGAGGATATTACCTTTCCGTTCTTTTTAATTGGTAGAGTACGTTAAAAAGTGGTAAATTCGCCCCCCGTAAAGCAACTCCTGATAGAAAATGACTGAAATAAAAGTACCACCGGTTGGTGAATCGATAAGTGAGGTCACCTTGGTAAAATGGCTGAAGAAAGAAGGCGATTATGTGAACAGGGACGAAGTGTTATGCGAGCTGGAATCTGAAAAAGCCACTTTTGAACTCAATGCCGAACAGGCTGGCATTCTTCACATTAAAGCTGAAGAAGGTGCTACCCTGAATATCGGAGACCTTGCATGCTCTATCGACGAGACTGCACCTAAACCTGCCGGCGTACCGGAAGTTGCACCTGCACCTGCTGCTGCACCCGCACCGGCTAAGGAAGAAAAAGCAGCAGCCCCTGCCGCAGCACTCCCGGCCGACACAAAAGCTACTCCGGTGGCAAGTGCTATCATGGCCGATAAACAAGTAAAACCTGCAGACGTAAAAGGTTCGGGTTCTAAGGGTCGCATCATGAAGCAAGATGTCCTGGACGCTATTGCTAACCCCGGTCGCAAAGGTGGCGCAGAGGCATTCACTCGCGAAGAAAAACGCGACAAAATGAGCAATCTCCGCAAAACTGTATCGCGTAGGTTGGTTGAAGCAAAGAACAGCACGGCAATGCTCACTACCTTCAACGAGGTAGACATGACCCGTATCATGGAGATACGCAAAGCTTACAAAGATACTTTCAAGGAGTCTCACGGTGTCAACCTCGGCTTCATGTCGTTCTTTACAAAGGCTTGCTGTATCGCCCTCCAGGAGTGGCCCGCAGTAAACGCCTACATCGATGGCGAATCACTGGTTTACCATCACTACTGCGATATTTCGATCGCAGTTTCAGCGCCGAAAGGTCTTGTTGTTCCTGTTATCCGTAATGCGGAAAGCATGAGCATGGCCGATATTGAAAAGAAAGTAGTGGAACTTGCCAAAAAAGCGAGAGATAGCAAACTCAGCCCCGACGAAATGGCTGGTGGAACATTTACTATTACCAACGGCGGCGTGTTCGGTTCACTGATGTCAACACCTATCATCAATATCCCGCAATCAGCTATCCTCGGAATGCATAAGATACAGGATCGCCCTATGGCCATAAACGGAAAAGTCGAGATCCGACCTATGATGTATGTAGCCCTTAGCTACGACCACCGTATCATCGATGGTCGTGAATCTGTTGGTTTCCTCGTTCGTGTAAAAGAACTGCTTGAAAACCCTGATTTCATGCTCTTCGGACACGATCCGGTGAAAACACTCCTCGAACTGTAATTGCACAAACTACAATAAAAGATAAAGGCGACCCTATTGGTCGCCTTTATCTTTTGTACTGTCTATATCACGCTATGCTTTAGGGTCCAGCGCCTTCTTTATACGGTCCGAAACATCCTGCAGGTGATACTTGCTGATCTTATCGCTCATAGCCGGAATAGCGGCATCGACCTGTTTTTTCAAAGCCAGCAACTGCGCCCTTGCAACTGAAACACCATCGGTGTTCCAGATGTTCGCAGCACTTCCCGGTGCCTGCATCATTGCAGCGTCAGGATTTACGATACGCTTCAGCGCGTCAATATAGGCTTTCTGCAGATTCCTGCGGTAACCGTCTATCGGTTTATGCGATGTCAGCTCGCTCCAGACCAACGATTTTACATCGTCCATCATAGCATCAGGGGTGTACACTTTGGCCGCACCAAATCGGTTGGCCGATACAGCCATCCTGTTCAACCTTCCCACCGAAAGCAGACTATTAAGCACATTTACCTGAACGTTGGTCACCTGGTCAGCAGCCACCGGATTGTTGATCTTATTCAGGATGTTCTTGTCCAGCAACCATTCGGGAGTTGTGAACAACTGCTTACCGAGGAACGCTACAGCGTCTTTCTGTGATTGCACGGGAGCCGGTTCATACACATCTTCCCCCTTTTGCTCCACGCTCTTCGGTGTTTCGTAAACACCGCCTACATTCTTGAGCACATGCCCCATGTACCTGTTGAACTGCGTCACAACCGCGCCATACATGGTCTCAAGATTCTCATACTTGTCTGCTTCTTCTGCCGTCCATTCAGGCAACCTTGGCAAAATACGCTTCAGATTGGCTATACCATACTCACTCGCCTTCATGCTGTTATCTCCCAGGTCTTCTGTCTGCGATCTCGGATCGAACGGATTCGTTTCCGTTCCGAACCACAACCTCGGATTAGCTTTCAGACTATCCACAATCCACTTATTCACAATTTTTTGGTCGTCTTTCTCATCTTTAGCAAATGTCGCTTTGTACCCCCACTCTATTGCCCATTTATCATAGTCACCAATGCGTGGGAACATACCTGCGTCGCCTATCGCGTCGCCCGGCTGAGCAACATAATTGAAACGAGCATAGTCCATTATAGATGCGGTATGGCCATGAGCCTCAACCCATGCTTTATCCCTCAACTTCTCTACCGGGGTCCTGCTGCTGCTACCCATGTTATGGCGCAGGCCAAGTGTATGCCCCACCTCATGCGACGACACAAAACGGATAAGTTGCCCCATCAGCTCGTCATCGAATACCATTTTCCTGGCACGCTCATCTACTGCTGCAGCCTGCACAAAATACCAGTCGTGCACCAACTTCATTACGTTATGGTACCAGCCTATGTGGCTTTCTATGATCTCTCCGCTCCTCGGGTCGTGCACATTCGGGCCGTAAGCGTTCGGAACATCCGACGGAAGGTAACGAACCACCGAGTAACGCGCATCTTCAAGGTTAAGAGTCGAATCAGAATAGTCCCATTCCTTACCAATGATCGCGTTCTTAAATCCGGCACGTTCAAATGCTACCTGCCAGTCGTTGATACCCTGTATCAGATATTTCCTCCATTTCTTAGGCGTTGCCGGATCTATGTAGTAGACAATCGGTTTCTTGGGCTCCACAAGCTCACCGCGTTTCCATTTCTCCATATCGGCTTCCTTGGCCTCAAGGCGCCACCTCACCGCAAACACCTGATCTTCTACCTTTTGCTGCGCATCGTCAAATACCTGAAAATCATCAGCAAAGAAACCCACCCTCGGGTCAAATAAACGCTTGGCCATTGGCACCTTGGGCAATAGCACAAACGAGTTGTTGATCTCCATCGTCACCGCTCCGGCTGCCATAGCAGCAGGCAACGTTACGCTCGGCATCTGTCCGGGTCCACCTGAGGGACCAACCGGTGGCGTAGATGTAAATGTCCGCACCACCTTCACCTCAGTGTTTATGGGATAGGTATTGATAGACGAAATGTAGGTCCTGTCAGAAATCTGATTCGTCAGATTGAACCTACGCTTCGTGAACGCGCTCAGACTCACAGGCTGATTATCGCCATTGAAGAAATCTGTAACATCCAACACCACTGAACTCGAGTCTTTACCCAATGCCTTGATGTCAAATGAAAACGCGATCGGGTTCATATTGGAATTACTTACCGCCTTGAAGATGTCGGTAACCGAATCCGCAACACTTATCGTTGTTACTACTCGCAGAAACACTTTGTTGTTGGGTCCCTTTTCCCACAATACCGACTTACGGCTTTCCATCTCTCCGGCATACACGCCGCCACCACCGGCTATTTTACTATAACGGGTCGTCACTATCATCTCCCGGTTCATGATAGAATCTGGTATCTCGAAATACCATTTATCATCCACCTTGTGAATGTTGAAAAGCCCCTTACGGCTCACAGCCTTATCGGTGATCACCTTATTGAATGGCTTCGGGCCTTTTTTGGCGCTGCTAGTGTCAGTCTTTGCGGCAGGCGCTCCGGCTGTCGCTGCAGGTGCGCTATCCTTTTTCTTCTTGTTTTTGGCAGTTGCACCAAAGGCAACACACGCCATCAAGGGAAGGATGAGTAGTTTCTTCATCGAAAACAATATTAGTTTGGAACGTGTAATGTAATAAGTAAACACCAATTTTCCGCAACGACCGCAGCTTTGCCGTCAAAAATCCCCCTCTGAAACGGCTGATGATTACACACCCAGTTTCAGGGCGATGCTCAGCAACAACCAACCCAGCACTATCAGCGGAGCGGGTATCTTTGAAAAATACAGAAGCGAGAAAGTGATAGCGGCCACTACCAGATGGAACCACTCAAACGACAACGATGCATCAAAAGCGATATAACGGAACAAAATAATACCTGAAGCCCAAATGATACCAACAATCGCCGAATTGATACCCTCCAACGCCCTGAAAATGATAACGTGGTGTTTCAGATTTTCGTAGATCGGGAAAAGGAAGAACAATAATAACGTACTGGGCATAAACACCGCGATTGTGGCCACCAATGCTCCCACCGCCTGCCACATGCCTCCGTACTGACTCATTGCCATACCGCCAACGAACGAACATATGGAAAAAACCGGCCCGGGTAATGCCTGCACCAATCCATAACCGGTAAGCAACTGCCCGGCAGTAAGGACCTGATAACCCTGCCTGCTCACAAACTGGTAGTACATCATCGGCATAAGGGTTTGTCCGCCGCCAAACACAATTGCGCCGAAACGATAGAAGTTCTCAAACAGGTTGAAAATACGCCCGTGTTGCCACGCCTCCGTCCTTGCCAACTCACTCAGTACACCCGCAATAATGAAGATGGCAGCAAATGCCCACAAATGCAACCAGTTGATCTTCTTAGGTTTATGCAAAGGCGTAGGGATACGTTTATTACTGAAATTGCTGATAGTACCCGAAAGAACAAGCAATGCCGGGAACACCCACGGAGAATTAATAAACAATGTCGCGAACAGACTGCCCACCATAATGCTGGCCGTGGCGAAGTGTTTGATACTCACCTTCATCATGCGCGCGGCTGCATAAAACACGAACCCCACCGACATCGGCTGCAACAAGATCAGCCTGTTCTCGCTCAACTTGCCAAGATGGTAATGATACATTACAAACGAAAACACAGCCATCAGCAACGCGGCCGGGAATACCCACAATAGCAACGTCAGCAACGCTAATGGGATGCCTCCCCTCTTCATTCCTATCAGCATCACCGTCTGCGTTGATGAAGGCCCGGGAAGCATCTGGCAGAATGCATTATACTCAAGCAACTCGTCCTCAGTAAGATCCTTTCTCTTTTGAACAAATGTCTTCACCATCATACCCATGTGGCCCTGCGGACCGCCAAAAGCGGTAAATGAATACAGGAACACTGCCTTCAAAAATGGTATGTGACGCAACAGCCTCATTTGGGCAACAACATCTTGATCGTACAGTTAATAACAACACCTCTTCACCTGATCCCCACTTCTCCCTTTAAAGGTAAATATAATACGAATAAACCCATTATTCATATATAAATACTCAACAACTCAAAAACTGAATTCAAGGCACAAAGAAAAATAATATTGCCGTCAAGAACGAATATGAAAATACGCCGGTGATGTGTGTCTCTATGGCAATTTCAGTTGCGCCTTTATCGCTGTAAATACTTCCGTGCACGTCTTCACAACAGCATCAACGTGCGGACGTATGATCTCGGGAGCCATGCGCTGCTTGGCCAATGCTTCGATCTGCTCTAACTCGGCTACCACCACCGTGACACCGAATGTGTGCATAGATGGCTTGATCTTATGGGCCATAGCCGCCACCTCGTCCCAGTCATTCCCCTGAAAAGCAGCCTCCATTTTCTCCAGCCCTGAAAGTGACTCCACCACAAACAGCCCTGCGAGATTCACTACAAAATCCTCGTCTCCTCCGCTGAATGCCCGAACCTTTCCCAGATCGAACAATGCATCAGATGCCTTTTTCACCTGTTTGGCCTTGGTCACCTTCTCCTTTATCCTCGACTCGCGCCCCAGCCACTGTGCCACCAGCTGAACCATCTTATCTTCGTCAAACGGCTTGGAGATAAAGTCATTCATGCCAGCTGCCAGACACTTCTGCTCCTCGTGTTTGTTGGCGTATGCCGTTAAAGCAATGATCGGTATCCCCCTATCCACCTCACTTCTTATCAACCTTGTCGCTTCCAGCCCGTCCATCACCGGCATCTGAATATCCATCAATATCAGATCGAACGCACCCTTCCGCAATACATCTATTGCCATGGCACCATCGTGCGCTTCTGTCACGTCAGCACCATATTGAGACAATATCGTATTTGCCAGTACCCGGTTCATTGAGTTATCCTCTACCAGCAATATCGATTTGCCCTTCAGCACCTGTGTATCAATGTTGAACGCATGTTGCTTAGGTAAGTGCTCCTCACTACCCTTCCTGAAATTGAGTGTAAAGGATATCGATGTTCCCACACCTTTCCGGCTCGACACCTTGAGGTCGCCACCCATCAGGTCCACCAGTTGTTTACAGATACTCATGCCAAGGCCGGTACCTCCGTACCTCCTCGTTATACTCTCATTCTCCTGAGTGAACTTATCGAAAAGGTGTCGTACAAATTCATCGCTCATACCTATTCCGGTATCCTGAACAATGAATTGTACGAGCTGCGATTCCTCGGTATCTTCTAACACAGAACATTCCACCAGCACCTCCCCGGTTTCTGTAAACTTAATGGCATTACTCAGCAGATTCATGATCACCTGTCCCAGCCTGTATGGATCTCCTATAAGCACCCTGGCAAGATGCTTATCAAACACACGCCGAACAGATATTCCTTTTTCTTCTGCTTTATGCCTTAGTATCCGCAATGTATTCTCAACCGTGTCCTGAACTACAAAACCTATCTCTTCCAACGCTACCTTGCCTGCCTCTATTTTAGTGAAGTCAAGTAGGTCGTTGATGATAACGAGCAGATTATCAGACGCGTTCCTCACTATCTCCAGATATGCCTCCTGCTGTTGGTCCAGTTTGGTCCTTGCCAGCAAACGCCCCAGCCCGATAATGGCATTCATAGGTGTTCGTATCTCATGGCTGATGTTAGCCAGGAACAACTCCTTAGCCCGTGCCGAGCTTGCAGCATCCTCATTCGCCTTTCGCAGATCGGCCTCCAGCTGTTTGTGCGATGTGATATCAAGATGGATCCCAATAGACCCCACAAAGTTGTTCTCCGGATCAAAGATCGGCGCACCGCTGATCAGCCACCACTTTTCTGCGCCATATTTATCCACCACCTGCATCTCATACGCATCCGATTTCCCTGATTGCCGCCGTTCCTTCACATTTTCGATCGCCTGCACTTTTTCGTCGCGCACAAAAAGCGATGCTGTCGAGTTACCTATCAGCTCCTCCATGGTGTAGCCACTCATGTCGCAGAAACTCTGGTTGGCATATACGATGCGCTCATCGGGCGACACCTGCAGCAGGCCCAGGTTCATATTCTCGATGATGCGACGATACTTCTCCTCACTTGCTTTCAAGGCCTGCTCTGCCTTTATGCGCGCGGTTATATCCTGAGAGAACCCGATCACATACGGCTGATCACCCTCATCTGTTACAAGGAAGTTCTGATATAACAGATAGATACGCTCACCTGTCTTCGACAACGCTACCATTATACCCTCCGCCTTTCCCTTCTCTCTTATCTGCTTCAGATAAATATCTTCGAAATCAGACTGTCTGTCCTTCGGCAAAAGACCCGCCAGCGACTTACCCTGCAGGTCTTTGTAGTCATACCCGAAAGTGTCCACCGAGGCTTGATTTAACTCTATCAGCTTTCCATCAAGGTCGTGAGTGCATATAAGCGCCTGGCTATGATCGAATATGCTTCGATAGCGCAACTCACTCTGTCTGATAAGGTCGTCAGCCTTTTTGCGCTCTGTAATGTCAATACCGTAATTAATGAACAGGTAAGGTTGCCCCTTGGCATTCATCACCGGCTGCAACACTTTCAGTTTGTACTGCACCTCACCCGCGACACCGGCCGTCTTATCCTCCCACGTGATCGATTGACGCGTGCGGCGCGCCTCCTCAAGTCTGGCCTTACCCACTACCGGCAACGCTGTCTGGCTTTGCCCGTGTGTACACTCCTCTTCTGTCTTACCTATCACCCACTTCCTTACGGCAACATCGCGCACCGCACTCGGATTCACATACACATATCGCCCGTCGCGGTCCAGTACCGTGATGTCGGCCGGCAAGCTATTTAGTATCTCTTCGTTCAATTCCTGCTGCAGCCTTTGTTTTCGCTTCGCTTCCCATACCTGTTTCTTCAGCAACGCCGCAAGAGCCACTATATCATCCTCCACCGTGATCTCATCAAGCGGATATTCCCCCAGGACAAACATCGCCTCCTTCAATTCAGCGATAGCCGCTGTTACCTTTTGGGCTTGTTCACTATCCTTCGCTTCGCGCTTGCTCATGCGCTTCTCCTTCACTACCGGCAGCATCTCATTATAGGTATCGTTCACAGCATCAATAAACTCCCTGAAGTCGTCCCTGTCCAGGTCGGCCTCCGGAAAAAATTGCTTTATCTGCTGTGCAAGCTTCTTGTTCAATCCCATGTTCTGCGGTTCTACCCTGCTTGGTTTTGCTTCGCTCTTGTTACTTCAATGTCAGTTCTGCTTTCTTCACCATTCTGTAAATGGTCGACTTACCTATATCCAGCTTTTCAGCCACTTTCAGAATGTTGTGGTCATATTTATTCAGGAAGGTCTGGATAATATCTATGTTGTACTGATGCAGCGTCTTTTCACCCATCATCAACTGGTTGCCCGTAGTTGCCGCATGGAATGTTATGTCATCCGGCTCCAGCTCCTTGCCACTACACATCACCGCCGCCAATTCCATCACCCCCTTCAGCTCGCGCACATTGCCGGGGTACGAATACGACAGCAACTTATCTTTTGCCGCCGGCGATATCGTCATTTGCGGCAAATTATTCGCCTTGCAGAAACTATCGAGGAAGAACTTGGCCAGCAACAACACATCGTTGCCCCTGTCCCGCAGAGGTGGCAGCGCTATGGGCATACCCGACAACCTGTAGTAAAGATCCTCCCTGAAGTTGCCACGCTTCACTTCCTCTGCAAGGTTCTTGTGCGTAGCGGTAATGATCCTCACATCCAGCTTTATGCGCTCACTGCCGCCAACCCGCACCACCTCGCGCTCCTGCAGCACACGCAGCAACTTGCTTTGCACACTCAGGTCCAGCTCGGCTATCTCGTCCAGAAACAGGGTGCCGCCATTGGCCTCTTCAAAGCGGCCCAACTTGCGGGCCACCGCACCGGTGAATGCCCCCTTTTCATAACCGAATAACTCACTCTCTATGAGCGCCCTGGGGATAGCGGCCATGTTCACTGCCACAAACGGCTTCTTCTTCCTATCGGAAAAGTGGTGAATGGCCTGTGCCACCAACTCCTTACCGGTACCCGACTCGCCGGTGATGGACACATTGATATTCGCCTTGCCCGACTTCTCTATCAACCCGAAGATCTTCTGTATCTCGCGGCTGCTGCCCTTTATCAGTTTGCCGGGGTCGTTGCGGGTGCTCAGCTCCTCTTTCAGTTGCTCCACCTCTTTGCGCAGAGAGTGGTTCTCGCGCACACGGCGCACCGCGTTCAGCAGCAGGTCTTTGGTATTATCGTCTTTTATAAAGTAGTCACTTGCACCATTCTTCAGCAGCTCTATGGCCGTGGTGATGTCCTTCTGACCACTGATGATGATGACCGGTATATTGGCATCATACTTCTTTATCTTCTCCAGCACATCGCCTCCCTTTGCATCGGGCAGCGAGTAGTCGAGTGTTACCAGATCGGGTTTGTTGCCCAGATTGGCCAGACAGTCTTTGGCGGTAGTGTACCTGAATACCTCATAGTCAGGATTCAGCGACAGGAAGTAGCGCAGCATCTCCCCATACACCATATCGTCTTCTACTATGAATATCCTGTATTTATCCATTTTGGGAAATTTTTCTCATTGTAGTAAGGTCTTTCCCAAAAATACACAATACACGGAGACATCACAAATAATAGTGGAGTATATTAATACATAATATACACACCCTCACGCACTATCCCTCATATACCACGCCCGACTTCGGCGTTTCGTAGAGTTCTATCTTGCTGAGGATA
>JBGAQG010000015.1:0-79837 GCA_044220845.1 Flavipsychrobacter sp.
ACGCTCCTCGACAGACCCGATCGTCTTATCCAGATTTACGCTCACCATGCCCTGCTCAAGAGACGCTATACGTTGTTTGAGATCAGCCTCAGTACTCTGCTGCCTTGCGATGGTTTCTCTCAGGCGTTTATTCTCCGCTTCAAGAGTGGTATGTCGCTTGATCAGCTTAGTAAGCTTCTTATTCAGTTCGTCAAGTGCCTGCATTACTCGCGGATTTGTGCGTTCAATTTTGATTTGTATGCTTCAGACAATTTTTTCATCAACTGCTCGGTCTCAACATCGGTCAAAGTACGGTCTTGTAGCTGAAAAGTATAATTTAATGCATAAGATTTTTTGCCTGCACCCAGTTTATCGCTTTCAAAAACATCGAACAATCCGAAAGACTTCAGTTCTGCGATCTTCAACTGTCCCGTCACCTCTTGCACCTGCTGATAGGAAACCTGCTTGTCCAGAACTATCGCAAGGTCACGCTGCACAGCGGGGAATTTAGGAACTTCAGTGTATTTAGTCTTCGCTGCAGCTACAGCCTGACACCAAATCGACCAATCAAGATCTGCAAAATAGACATCTTGCTTTATATCGAAAATAGAAAGCCTTTTCCCGGATACCTTTGTAACCACACAAAGCACCTTATTTTTCCATTTCCATACTACCTCGTTCGTGGCGGTATCTCCGAAACTCACAGCTACACTTGATATGCCACCGTATTTTATCAGATTATCAATCAGCCCCTTCATGTAGTAAACGTCTGAGCGCAGTTCCTTATTCTGCCAATGCTGTACACGCACATTACCTGTTACCCATATAGAAAGGCGTGGCTCTTCAACATAAGCAGTTTCCGACTTATGGTAAATGTTACCAAATTCAAACAATTGCAGATCCGTGCTTTTTCGATTGCAATTGTAGGATACTACTTCCAATCCGCTTTCCAACATCGAAGGACGCATCGTGTCCAGTTCGCTTGTGAGGCTGTTGATCATCCGAACCAGCGATGTGTCATCAGGATAATATTTGCTGTTAACTATAGAATTGGTGATGATCTCCTGCACGCCTACACCACACAAAAGCTGGGCCACCCGCTCACGCTCTGCCCTATCGTTCGGCAAGGACTTCAGCAATGAAATATTCAACCGGTCAGGTATCAGGATATTATCGAGCCCATCTATCCTCAAAATCTCCTCTACAATATCAGCCGGCTGCAAAACGTCAGGTTTGTTCGAAGGGACCTTTACCGAAATGCCTTCTTTAGTCTCTGTAAGCACTGTAAAACCCAATGCAGAGAGCACCTTCACTATCGCTGCGTTTCCGTAATCTTTACCACTTAAGCGGGTTATGTAATCGAACGATACATCGATGATGACATCTTTCAGCGGCGCGGGGTAAACATCGACAACAGATGAAGCAATCGTTCCACCAGCCACCTCAGTGATCAACGATGCTGCACGAAGCAAAGCCGGAAGCACATTGTTGATATCCACTCCTTTTTCAAAGTGTGTCGCAGCATCCGTGCGCAATCCATGATGCAATGATGTGCGCCTGATGGACATAGGTGTGAAGTATGCGCTCTCCAGAAACACAGTAGTTGTCTGATCGCTGATGCCGCTATGTTTCCCACCAAATACACCACCAATTGCCAACGGACCGTCAACATCACAAATCATCAGGTCTTCAGCGCGCAATTTGCGCTCCTTATCATCAAGTGCAAGGAAGTTAGTTCCCTCCGGAAGGTGTTTCACGATAATCTTGTTGCCTGCAATTTTGCTTGCATCAAAAGCATGTAGTGGTTGTCCATACTCGTGTAACACATAATTAGTAACATCTACAATATTATTGATGCTCCTTATACCGATCGTCTGCAAGCGCTGTTGCAACCATTCAGGTGAGGGGCCTATTTTCACCCCGGTCAGATAAAGACCGGCATATCGCGGACAGGCATCAATTGCCTCTATCTCAACGGAGATCGGTGAAGTCCCGCCCAGTGCATTTACAGACTGTGGAAACCTTGTCTCATACGCACCATCGCGGTGGTGCGCAAGGTAGGCGCATACATCCCTGGCCACACCAATATGGCTGTTAGCATCAGACCTATTGGGAGTGAGGCCAATGTGTATCGAATAATCGGACGATGGAATATTGAAATACTCGCGGGCGCTCATTCCCACAGGAGCATCAGCTGGCAGTATCATTATACCGGCATGGCTGCTCCCGAGCCCTATTTCATCCTCTGCACAGATCATTCCGCAGCTTTCCTCGCCCCTTATCTTGGCTTTCTTTATCAAAAACGGCTCACCCTCTGTAGGATGCACGGTGGCACCAACGGGTGCCACAACCACCTTTTGACCTGCTGCGACATTAGGCGCTCCGCAAACGATCTGCCACACCTCTCCATTACCTGCGCTCACTGTGGTAACGCTCAGTTTATCAGCGTTTGGATGCTTCGCACAAGTCAACACTTCACCTATCACTAAACCCTGCAATCCACCTTTTACCTTTTCAGATGTCTCCACAGCTTCAACCTCCAGTCCTATAGACGTGAGGATGTTACTAAGTTCATCAACAGGGATATGCCCGACACTTGCCGGTAGGTAATCATGCAACCATTGGTAAGAAATAACCATTTAATATCTCGAATTTCAGCAAAGATAACCCTTCACAATAGCAAAAACTATCCTCGCAAAAAAACGCTTAACAAAATCATTTTTCCACCAAAGTATGTGCACTCGCTGTGGATTATTGTTGGTAACTTTGTACAGATGTGGAATAAGTCTCTTGATAATCCAACTTATATTGAAAAACATGTGAATGATATGTGCGCGTGATGCTTATAATTATACCAACCGATTTTTTTTGAGGTTCTGTTTTTGGCAACTACATTCGTTGCCTGCCGTTCCGGACTCACTACTTAATACCGGTTTAACAATTTGGTCATCCGGACTTTACGATCGAGATGAAACGGCACCGGCACCCCTTGAAAAATGAAAACACAACAAGATTAGAATATTAACTCATTATAGAATTACTAAGGCTAAATGGCTGTAAACATTAAGAAAGAATTCGGCACCTCACGCTCGGCAAACCGAAAACCGGACCTATCGACCCTTGTGTATGGAAAAGTGCCACCACAAGCACCTGAACTGGAGGAAGCGGTATTGGGTGCAGCAATGCTGGAGAAGGACACATTTGCGCAGATTCTGGAAATAATACAAAGCGAAGAGTGTTTTTACGTTGATGCACATCAAAAGATCTATGCTGCTATGCGTAGGCTGTTTGACAAGGGCACCCCCGTTGACCTTCTTACAATAACAGAAGAATTAAGAAAAAGTAATGAACTGGAACTGGTGGGAGGTGCATATTTCCTTACCAAGCTCACCATGAGCGTACTTTCCAGCGCTCACGTGGAGGCGCATGCCCGCCTGGTGATGGAGAAGTTCATTCAGCGGGAATTGATACGCATTAGCGGATCAGTGATCAGCGAAGCCTATGAAGACAGCACCGATGTCTTTGACCTTTTGGACAAAGCCGAATCAGGGCTTTATGAAATAACCGACAAACATCTTCGTAAGAATTTCAAAAGTCTTCAGGAAGTACTTGTTCATACCATTAAAGAAATAGATGAAAGCCGCAAGAAGACCGATGAGGTTAACGGTGTTCCTTCCAACTTTACCGCACTTGACAGAATAACGGGTGGCTGGCAAAAAACGGACCTTATCATCCTTGCCGCCCGTCCGGCTGTGGGTAAAACCGCATTCACCCTAAACCTTGCAATGAACGCGGCAATGAACCCCGGCAAGCAATATCCGGTTGCGCTGTTCTCGCTGGAAATGGGTGCCGGCCAGATCGTTAAAAGGATGCTGGCGGCAGTGACCGAGGTGAGCATGAATGCGATAACGAAGGGTAAAATGGCTGAACATGAATTCATTCAGATGTCTCAGCGTATGCAGAAACTGGCACAGGCCAAGATCTTCATTGATGACCAGGCCGCTCTTAACATCTTCGAGTTACGCGCAAAGGCGCGACGCCTGAAACAAAAACACGACATCCAGATGATCCTGATCGACTACCTGCAGCTCATGCAGGCAAGTGTTGACAAGGGTGGTAACCGTGAACAGGAGATCAGTAAGATATCGCGCGACCTGAAGGCGCTGGCAAAAGAGCTCGAAGTGCCTATCATTGCGCTCTCTCAGTTGAACCGTTCGGTAGAGACACGTAAAGAATCAAAGGTTCCTCAATTGAGTGACCTCCGCGAATCGGGTGCGATCGAACAGGACGCCGACATGGTTATGTTCCTGTACCGACCTGAGTACTACGGCATCAACAACAACGAAATGGGTGAAACTGTAGAGGGTGAGACACACATACACATTGCAAAGCACCGTAACGGTAGCACCGGTGAGGTAAAAGTGCGCTTCATAAAAGAGTACCAGAAGTTCGTTGATATGGAAGAAGATCAGTTCGACTCTTTCAAACCAATGGGAGGAGGTGGAAGCGACCCATCTGGTTTCGGCTCCGGATCAGGATCAGGTGGCGGATTTGCTCCGACACGCGATAACCCGTCAGCAGGCATCCGTCGCGACACCAGCGGCTTCAACGATTCTAAGCTGTTTATCCCGGTAGGCGGGTTCCAGACAAAACAATCAAAGGCCAATGACATGAACTGGGAAGACGACGACCTTTCAGGCTCCAGGCCGATCCAACGCCCGCAGCCGGATGAGGATGCTCCATTCTAAAACGATTCATAATGCATAAACAATGATGCCCTCTAACGAGGGCATTTTAATTATTATTACAAAGTCGCAAAAGTTCTATTTAGTCAATGTCAGCTGATATACATGAACACCTATATTAAGTTGAGCCGCATTGTCGCAATCTCCGTTTCCATAATTCAAAACACGTGTGCCGGTATATCCGTTTACGTTTACAACACCCGATTCAGCAAAATCACAGCTGGTTCCAAACTGAAGTGGTGTTGCGATATTAAAATTGAAAACATGACCACTTGGGCGGGTAAGTGTCGCAGTACCGGAAACTGAGAAGTAGTCGTCGGAACGATCGTTAGTGAGTTTACCACCTATGATCTTGCGCATCAGATTACCGGTCCAAACAATGAATTTGCTATTTACCGGATCAGAAGGATTCATGTTCATAGAATCATTAAGCTGCACCCGGTAAAACCAGTCGCCAACTACAGTTGTGTCCACCCTGGTCACCTTCACCCATCCGGTCAACTGGTTACCGTCCAAGTGATAGTTGTTGTAAGTAATAGTGTGCACCTGATTGGTGTCAAGATAGCGGCCATTGTATTTAATTACAATGGAACCGCGACGTTTTCTGCCGTCTGCACAGGTAACATCTGTTGCGCCGAAACGAACGATCAACACCCTGGGAGTGCTGAACGTATCCACGCTGACGGTAATGCTTTTATCTCCCGCCTTTCGGATATACTCAGCATTATAAAGTGTACCGGCCTGATCAGCAATGGATATCACGTCATTGTTCGCAAACTCTACCCTTGACGCATCAGACGCATAACCGGTGCGGTCATCCTCGTCTTTCAGATAGTTGTCGTCGGTGGTAGTTTTTTTACAAGATGCAATTGCAAGTAAAGAAGCAGCCATCAGCAAAGTGAATTTCCTCAACCCGGTGTTGCGATACATAGATAATTTTTTAGTGTTTTGGCACAAAGTAATTGTGAAGTTGTGTAATGAATTCGGATGCTAATATACGAATAGTGCCAAATGTTACACAAAAAACAGCATTTTATCTGCCGTCAGGTCACGAAACATTCAAAAGAACCATATAGCAAAGCGCCTGTCACCTACATCAAATTAACGCCGTTCTTTTCATTTTGGCTGTTATTTGTCGTAATTTTCGGCTTCAAATACCTCTTTATGCGGAAGTTGCTGTTATTCATTTCCTTTATTGGTCTTTCACCATTGCTGTCCGCACAGGACACTGACAGCCTGTTTGCTGTGAAAAAAGACGGGACCTGGGAAATAAAATACACGGCAAAAGCAAGGGAAACCGCCAGAATGCTGGCAAAAAGATTCTACGTACCGGAAGGACAACTGGAGTTTGCTAACGACGAAGCCACCATGAGTAAGCTTACAGAAGGCGCAACAGTATATATACCGGTAATAAAAGATAACTTCTTCAATATAAAACCTGCTCCTTTGAAATTGAAAAACGTTCGGGAGTTGTATTATCAGGTTGGCACCAGAGATGATATTGGAATCCTGAGCAGCTATTCGGGCGTTACAAAGGTGGAGATGAGAAACTGGAACGAGCTCAAGGGTAACACGCTCAAACCGGGAACTGTACTGTTTATTGGCTGGGTTAAAATGATGGCTAAAGACACAACCGACCCCGCTACATTGGCCGCCTACCCCGCCCCGAAAAAGAAAGTAGTCATTGATACCTCGGGAAAGGTACCGGTACCGGGCGGCTTGGATACAGTGTATAACTCGCAAACTAATAATGGCCTGAATGTTCTGACGGAGAAAGGTACAGCTGTGTTTTTCGAAAAGCCCGGCAAAAGCAACGTCTTTTATGCGTTTCACAACGAGGCTGCCCGGGGAAGTGTGATAAAAGTATTTAATCCGGGATCAGGCAAAACAATCTATGTGAAAGTGTTGGGGCCCTTGCCGGACACAAAACTATATGCCAATTCCATCATCGGGATCAGCAGCGGTGCAAAAGAAGCACTTGGCGTGACTGACAACAGAACGTGGTGCGAGCTCTCATACGCTGCCAACTAAATATTTTCGCCTCCGAACTGACCACGAATTAATACTGCATGAAAGTACTGGTGATCCGCTTTTCGTCTATTGGTGATATTGTGCTTACGACACCTGTCCTTCGCTGCCTGAGAGAACAACGGCCCGACGTGCAGATCCACTACCTGACGAAACTTGCATTTGCACCGGTGCTTGGCAACAATCCGCACATCCATCAGATCCACTATATGGCGGGTGAAGTGGATGAAGTGATTCCGGAACTTAGAAAAGAAAAATTCGACCTCATCCTGGATCTTCATCACAACCTTCGAACGATGCGGGTAAAGAAAGCACTGAAAGTTCCGTCAAGATCGTTTCCAAAACTGAACATTCAGAAATGGCTACTCGCTAATCTGAAACTGAACATGATGCCTGATATCAGCATTGTAGACAGGTATCTTGATACTGTTAGTTCTCTTGGAATAAAGAACGACGGGAAAGGATTAGACCATTTTCTACCGTCAGGAAAAGGGCTCGGAAACAATGACATTCCTATGAGCCACTGGGGCGGGTATGTTGGCTGCGTGATAGGCGGATCGATGAACACAAAGAAACTACCGGTAGAACAATGGCGGAAATTTTGTTCTGAGGTACCCTTCCCGGTGATGCTTTTGGGTGGCCCTGAAGACCGTGATGCCGGTAATGAGATTGCGTCGCTGGACCCCATTAAGATATATAACTCGTGCGGCAAATTCGACCTGAATGAGTCGGCTGAACTGGTGAAAATATCAAGAGTGATCGTCTCGAACGACACCGGCCTGATGCATATTGCTGCTGCCTACGGAAAGCCGATCATATCACTTTGGGGCAATACATCTCCAGAAATGGGTATGTTTCCGTATTACGGATACAACAACCTTAAAACACGTGTTGCACCGCAATCAGTTATCATGGAAAAAAAGGAAGTGGGATGCCACCCGTGCAGCAAGATAGGATACGACAAATGTCCCCGAAAACACTTCCGGTGTATGAACGAATTGGACATGCGTCAGGTTTCTGAAAGTGTAATAAGAATGTGGACTACGCCTGCATCCGGAAACAAATTAGCTGAACAAAACAAATCTCAGTAAGAAAGTGAAGATCCTTTTTCTGGCAAACAGGGTACCCTACCCTCCGTACCGTGGCGATAAGCTAAAGATCTTCAACCTCGCAACAAGGCTGAAGAATAGGCATGAATTGCACCTCATCACGTTTGCGCAGACCGAGGAAGACCTTTCGTACAAATCCGAACTGGAGAAAGTATTTACCGAAGTACATTTTGTGTACCTACCCGGATGGAAATCGAAAATGAATTGTCTGGCAGCCGCATGGGACCAAAGGCCGCTACAGGTGCTGTATTTCAACTCTCAAGAGATGAAAGATAGCCTATCTGCTCTTTTAGAAAAGCACCACTACGATGCCGTGCACGTCCAGCATCTGCGGATGTCGCCCTATCTGGCCGAAAGAAAGGATATTCCGAGAATACTAGACCTGCCCGATGCATTCTCTTTGTACTGGGAACGCCGAAAAAAGGTAAAACGGAATTTCCTCGTTTCCATGTTTGAAGACCTTGAGCAGAAAAGAGTCTTCAGATACGAGCGAATTCTTGAGGAATACAATATGTCACTTGCATGCTCTGTGGAGGACATAAACTATCTGAAACAACACCATCGGACAGCCAACCTTTGTTTATTGCCAAACGGTGTGGACCTGAAAACATTTGCGTTGCGCGATCACGACTACAGCCATAACAAAACGCTGCTCTTTACCGGCAATATGGACTACGCTCCGAATGTGGATGCCGTAGTGCACTTTGCCACCAATATTTTGCCGGAGATCAGGAAGCTACATCCCGATGTGAAGTTCATCATCGGCGGTCAGCGCCCGGTTCAGAAAGTGTTGGACCTTGCCTGCGACTATATTATTGTTACAGGCTTCATAAAAGACCTCGCAGCAACATACAACGAAGCATCGGTGGTTGTTGCGCCACTGAGATTTGGCGCCGGCACCCAAAACAAGGTACTCGAGGCGATGGCAATGGGCGTACCAGTTGTTTGTTCTAATATAGGTTTTGCCGGTCTTGGCATAGCCAGCGGAGAAGGCGCAATAATGCAGACAGACCCCATGATGTTTGCAAACTCTGTTTCAGGATTGCTTGCATCTAAGACCGAACGGGAAAGAGTGGGCAAAGCGGGAGCAAACATCATCCGAACCCGATTCGACTGGGACATAATTGCAACACAACTGGAGGAATACCTGCTGCAGATTGCCGGAAAGAATAAGAAAGAGAGCCAGTAAAACGACCTACTTGTTAAAGATCATCCTGTAATCGGTATGGATCTTACCTTTTGAGATGTCGTCAAGCTTTTTCTTCAGAAGGCGCTTTTTCAACGGAGAAATGTAGTCAATAAACAGTTTACCCTCGATGTGGTCGTACTCGTGCTGGATGACACGTGCTGTTATGCCATGAAATTCGCGCTCATGCTCTACGAAGTTTTCATCAAGATATGATATACGAATATTGCTGTGGCGTTGAATATCTTCTCTCACTTTAGGAATACTCAGGCAGCCCTCATTGTATGGCCACAACTTGCCCGATTCATCTATCATCTGCGCATTGATAAATACCTGTTTGATCGGCTCCTCTCCGGGGTATTTGCGCTTGTCCTCATCATCAAAATCTTCAACGATCTGCACGGTATCAACGAGAAAAAGACGTATAGGCTTGTTGATCTGAGGAGCAGCCAAACCCACACCGCTACTGTTGTAAAGCGTCTCCCACATGTCAGTAAGCAGCTTATCAAGTCCGGCATACTCCGGGGTAATATCATCACATACTTTTCGCAAAACCGGACTTCCGTAAGCAACTACAGGTAATATCATCTAAATCAAAATATTAAATAGAAGGCAAAGTTAATGCAAATTCGGTCACGTAGGCTTGATAGGAGGAGTGTCTATCGCTTGAGGGGCGTTAACAACAACACTAATACAGAAGCAAGCCCGATGACAATACCGGCCGCTGACACTTGCTCCAGGGACCAGCCCGCAGCCATAACAGTGACAATAAGAAAACCCAGAATAGCAGCCACCCAACCAGCGGAAGAGAGTACAGACTGTGCTTGCTTTTGTTCTTCGATGGGGAATTGATCGTAAAAAATCTTCTGCGAAACTCCCCTACTGCAATAAGTCATGATGCCGATAAGCACCGAGACACTGAGATAATACCCGAACCCTTTTGTCGTTGCAAGCAAAAACAGTGCCCCTGTAACGCTTAATAAAGTGAGCATCAGCAACCACTTTCCGCTGATCTTTTGCGACAGCAGACCGAAAAGATATGGCAACGGAAAAACGATAAGTGCACCAAGTGCAAACAGGTTCGACACCTCGCTAACCTGATACCCGCCCGACCGCATTATCAAAGACTGGTTAAACCTTCCCGTAAAAGACAACATAATGCCGGCATTGAGCGCAATGAGCAGCAACCATATACGTGCCGATAACCTGAAATTGCCGGGAACAGTTGCGAAACGCTGATATACTTTATCAAAGTCTCCCGACATAAGGACGAACCGTATAAGTACCGACACAATAGCAAAGGCCGCAAACGATTGCACAGCCCCTGCAAACTGCAGGACCGGCCCCATCATAAAGCCACCGAGTACCGCACCCAGCAGCGTTGTATTTGCTAACAACCCGAAATTCCGCCCACTCTCCGCTTCTGTGCTCACATAGCTCATCATTATGCTGTACACGTTTATCTGCACACCACAAAGAAACCAGTACAATGACGTTCCGAGAAGGAACAAATAGTAGCCGGAACTAACGCCCATTATCATAAGAAAAATAGCCGTCAAAAGACCAACCACCATCGACAGACAGGACACTGATTTGAATCGAGACATAATCGTTGGAGTTAGCCACGACCCCATAGCTATGGCCAGATACGTCACCGCCATGAACACACTGTTCATCCGTGCATTCGCCCCTTTTTCAGCTATAAGTAATGGAAGCACAGGATAAATACCCTGCAAAATGATGCGGTCTATGGTAGCAACCAATAATAGCTTCAGAACCGGACCGCGCATGATAGTTAGCGTTGCTGTCTATTACTTTAGGAATGCATCTTTGAGAAATGCGACTGCCTTATCCGCAGAGTATTTCCGGCTTTTCAAATGAATAGTGCGGTAGCCGCATTCATTGCAGGTACAGTCTTTCACCCCACAAATGACGTACTGATCAATACCATCAGCCCGCATAGTCCAGATGATATAACGGTCCTTTTCATTCTCCTCAATGATACGTGTCGGCTGTTCCAGCAAGCCATTGTATTTTGATTCAACTTCATAGTACTTCCTTACAAAGTCGTACCCTGCTGTTCCGTCCTTTCCAAACGGATAACTCCTACACGCACCTACCGATACTATCAAAGTTGCCGTGTCTTTATGATAGAAGTATTGTTGCTTCGTCGCTTTATTGAACTTACCGGCTGCCCACTTGTCCGGGATAGACACCATCCCCCAAGGAGTTGTGGCGTATATCGTTCGTCCTGTACCTTCATCGAAACGAATATCAGACGGCGACTGCGGAACCAATTTCGAGTGACAACCGGTGATCAACGGAAACAATATGGCGATCAGAGCAATTGCTTTGATTATAGACTTCATCATTAAAACATTTTATCCGGCAACTAACACTGTTCCGGATTCCGGATTGTGTCCCTTTGCCATGGTTTTCTCAAACACCAGGATACGTTTAGGATTACCTACTATCCACAACACATCGCCTGACTGCAATGTTACTGAAGATTCAGGATTCAATAGCCTTTCACCACTTCTCTCTATGCCCACTATCAATCCTTTTGTAAGTTCTCTGATCTCTGACTCCTTGATCGTTTTGCCAACTACCTCGGCACCATAACCTATCTCAACTCTCTGTAAGGTCAACTCATCCTCGGGCATAATTTTCTTTACACGGGTCGGACTATTCTCATCCAGATAGTGCTTGAAGGCGGTAACCTGCTCGTCAGTGCCAATAACAAACAACGTGTCGTCCGGATATACCCGCTCGGTTCGGGCGGGTGCTTGTATCGTAAAATCCCCCCTTTTGATCATTGCAATATTCACGCCATAATCTTCCCTCAGATGCAACTCCATCAACATCAGCCCAGCACCCTTGAAGTCAGGAGAAACGGTAAAATTGGTAATGTGTGCATCCCATGGAGTAAGATGTGCACCACTGTCCCTTTTGTCCTGTTGCTCCTTCTCGTTGAGGTTCGAAATAAACCGACCTTCAACCCATGTGCTGACCATTTGAAGACGCTTGTAATTGATGACCAGCAATGCGATAGTAACTGCAAGAAGGCAAAGCGCCACAACATAGGAAACTATGTAATGCACAAGAAAACCCATGAGCACCAACGTTATCACAAACCGTAAAAGCTGCAACACCACCATCGGACCTCGGTAATATTTGTTTGTCCACAATCTGGTAGCGATGCCCGGGCTAATTCGCCTGATCGACAGTGACCATAAAAACGGAGACATTACCAGCAATGCCACACCACCAACCAATGCTCTCATCAACGGCGTATCAGATTTGTACACCACCGCAGGAAGTACCACCTTGGAGACCACAAGAACGCACCCGATAACTATGACCGAGTAGACAAACATCTGGATTACGTAATTTGTAATATACCTCGTCCAGTCGCTCGTTGGCTTTACAGCCTGTCCTTCCGAACTGTATTTGTCAATGGCTGCCTTCCAGGCTCCGGGCAATCGACGATCCAGAAATCTAAAAACACCTCCGGAAGCCTTGATCATGTATGGAGTGGTGAAAGTAGTCACAGCAGAGACCAACACTGCAATAGGATACAGTTGCGGACTGGTTAGTGCCAATGACAGCCCCGTCGTGGCTATTATGAAGGAAAATTCACCTATCTGGGAAAGACTCATAGCTGTTTGTACCGAGATCTTCAGCGGCTGCCTCGAAAGCAACGCCCCCAACATTGTGCTCAATGGTTGCCCGACGAGCACTAGTAACGTGATTCCTAATATCTGCGTCCAGTATTGGGGCACAGCGGCCAGATCTATCATCATGCCCACCGAAACAAAGAAGACAGCTCCAAACATTTCCTTGATTGCCGTTGTGTGGTGCTCGATCTTACCCCCGAATGGTGTTTCAGCGAGTATCGACCCCATAATAAACGCACCAAGTGCAGGTGAAAAACCTGCCTGAGTTGCCAGAACCACCATCAAAAAACACAGCGCTAACGCACTGATAAGCAACATCTCATTATTCATGAATTTGCTGGCCTTTCTGAAAATAGTAGGGAGAAAGAAAATGCCTGAGACAAACCATAGCACCAGAAAGAAAACCAACTTCCCTACCGGCTTCAACAATTCAGCGCCCGACAGCATAGTACTGGCACCTATTGTCGGCAACAAAACCAGCATCAGGATTGCTGCAAGGTCCTGAACAACCAAAATGCCAAAAACCACATTTGCAAACTTTTTCTCCTTTACCCCTAACTCTTCAAACGCTCTGATGATAATAGTAGTAGATGAGATAGAAACCATTGCACCGAGGAAGATGCTATCTGTATTGGACCACCCAAGGGCTCTTCCCGCCCCAATTCCCAGAAACATCATTACCAGCAGCTCGGTAATTGCTATAACAGACGCTGTTCCACCTACCCGCATCAACTTTTTGAAGCTGAACTCAAGACCAAGACAAAACAGAAGGACAATGACGCCTATCTGCGCCCAGACCTCTATACTCTCTGCATCAGCTACACTGGGAAAAAGAGGAAACTTTGGCCCCACCAGAACACCGGCAAGAATATACCCGAGTACCATTGGCTGTTTCAACCATTTGAATACAAGGGTCACCACCGCTGCTGCTCCCATCACCAACGCCAAGTCTGAAACCAAAGGTGGCAGGTTACTCATTCGAAAATAATTTCAGTTGAAAAAATGATTCCTATATCGTTAAAGATAGCCAACGACACCTTATTTCGCCTCGAGTTCCGGAATTTTTAACAAGTCCACACCGAACTCGTCTTCAAAAAGCCGGTCTATGTGAGTCAAATTCGCGATATTTATACTGTCATTTTTTCCAATTTACCTATGTTGTCGAGAGCGGTGTACATTGTTACTATCCTATTTGCCCTTTTATTAACCATCAATGCGAGCGGACAAGGATCCGGCTCAGGAAAAACCGTCAGGCTAAAGGATCGCAATATCCCTCTGGAAGAAAATGTTACCCGCTTCCTTGAACAGCAACTACCAACGACAGGACCATCAAAACAAGTCATCGTCCAATTCAGTTCCCTTCCATCAGATGCCGAAAAGAAACAGTTGACCGAAAGTGGAATAACCTTACGCGAATACATTTCAGAAAATACGTTTCTCGCATTAGTAGCCGCACAAGCAAAAACACCCGGAAAGCTATCGGATAAACTGGTTGGAATCCAATCAGTAAAAGCTGATTGGAAAGCGGATGGCTACCTGTGGCAGAAAGCCTCACAAACCAAAGCATCACTGAAATGCGTGGTCTCGTTCCTGCCGGGCACTCTCAAGGCTGACGTAGAAAAGATCGTCGCCAAATTAGGTGGACAGCTCAATCCCGGAAACTTCGAACAACATAACTACTACAACATAACGCTCCCTGCGTCAGCACTGCAACAAATGGCAGCGTACGAAAGTGTATACTTCATTGGGCCTGCCACGGAAGATCGGCCACTTGACGCACAATCAGTACCCGCTGTAAAAGGCAACATTGCCGGTGCAAGCCCGCTGGTGGGTGGATTCGGACTTTCGGGCGAAGGGGTGACCATTGGGGTCGGCGACAACACATCGGGCATTTTCCATACCGACGTAGCCGACCGCATCCTTAATTACAACCCTGCTCCGGTTACCAATCATGGAATCCATATCAATTGCATAGCCGGGGGCGCTGCAATTCTCGATCCCTTGGCCGTAAGCATGACCCCTAATGTTTCCCTTATCAATTTTTTCTTCAGCAATGTACTCTCGGCTACCGGCTCCATGTTCAAAGATCACAATATGACCATCACCAACAACTCCTATACCGTTGTCGAGGGCGACTGTGGTTACTTTGGCGTTTATGATCTTTATTCAAGGTTTCTGGATACAATGGCACTGCAGTACCCGGAGGTGCAGCATGTATTTGCCGCAGGTAACGATGGCAATATCACATGTCCACCTTACGCCCCGGGATACGGAACAATTGGTGGCGGATACCAACCCTCCAAAAACACGCTAGTTGTTGGTAGTACTACTCATAACTTCCGTCAGGCCGACAACCAGTCGCGAGGTCCGGTACGCGACGGACGGATACGACCCGATATTGTTGCCGTGGGCGCAAATGTGTACTCAGGACTCCGAAACAATACTTATGGCTGGGCAGGCGGTACCAGCATGGCGGCGCCACAGGTAGCCAGTGGACTGGCAGTGCTTACAGAAAAATACAAGCAGATAAAAGGCGGAACCCAGCCACGCGCTGACCTGTTAAAAACTATTCTGATGGCCGGCGCCATGGACTTGGGTACCGCCGGCCCCGACTTTAGCTTTGGTTTCGGAATGATGGATGTCGGAAAGTCTCTCTCCATACTGAACGAGAACAATTACTTCACGGGCAATGTTGCCAATAACGACTCCGTGATCTTTTCATTCATCGTTGCGCCGGGCAGGAAGCAACTGCGAGTATTACTTTACTGGAATGATGTGCCTGCCAGTCCCTATTCCGCGCGTCAGTTGATAAACGATCTCGATCTAACAGTTACCAGACCCGATGGTTCAGTGCACTTGCCACTTGTACCCGATGAGAATATTTTGAATATACTAAACCCCGCTACGGAGCGCAGAGACCATCTGAACAATGTGGAGCAGGTCACTATTTCTACTCCGGTTCCGGGGACATACACGATAACCGTACGAGGCCAAAATGTACCCTTTGGTCCGCAGCACTTTGCAGTAGCATATGACCTGGCACCAGACGGCATTCAGCTTACTTACCCAAGGGGTGGAGAGGCCATATCCAACAAAGACTCACTTAGGATAATATGGAATACTGTACCCTCCGCTACCAATTGCCTTGTTGACTTTAGCACCGACGGAGGTACAACATGGTCAACCATCAACCCAAGCGTGGCCTCAAATCTACATTTTTGCGCGATTATTCCTGCAGGCGTCAACTCTGCCACCTGCAGAGTGCGCATTACTAACCTATCTACTGGCACATCTGTTACCTCCGGCAATTTTGTAATCTCTAGGCCGCCTACCGTAGCACTCCACTCGTCACAGTGTCCGGGCTATATAAACATACATTGGTCACCAATTCCCGGAGCCACAGGATACGAAATGCTCAGAAAAGTCGGCGCCCGAATGGTAGTGGTTGATACGGTAACTGACACTACTTATTCATTTAGTGCAATGCCGCTGAATGACCATTCATTTGTAGCAGTGCAACCACTGATAGACGGGAAACGCGCTTACCGCAGCCTTGCAATAACTGCTATTGCCAACACAGGTGACTGCAGCCTGCCTGTATCCAATGGGGATCTAATGGTAGTGGATATACCCAACCCCAGAGGAGGAAGGTTATATACCTCATCCGCACCCGGCAATAGTGCCACGGTCGTAGCCAGAATCAGAAATCTATACAATACTCCCTGCAGTACATATGCTGTCTCCTACCGCATAAACTCGCAGCCTTGGCAAGACATTGCCAACCCGGGCACCGTCATCCCGGCAAACAATACCGCCGACATAAACATCCCCGGCATTTCTTTCGCCGATACCGGAACATATAAAATTACTATAGCTGTCACAAACACCTCTCTGCCCGACCCAGAACACAGAAATGACACATTCACAACAACAATAAAATGCTTACCCAATGACCCGATCGACCTGTCAGTTCCGTTTACTGATGATTTCGAGGAGATGACTATTTTCTCGGCAAACAAAGACTCTATTGGCATCAGCCCGAACGCTCACTGGGACTACTTCAACGATGACGACTCAGGTAAGGTTCGTTCTCGTGCCGCAGCGGATTTCATCATATCAGGAAACCGATCGATAAGTCTCGACCAAATAAAACCTATGAAGCATGGCAGTAACAACAAACTCGTAGGCACTTTCAATTTATCCGGTTACGACACAGCTACTGCGGAGATACGAGCTGATTTTCAATACATCCTTCATGGCACACCCGCTAACCGGGCTGGCAACGTGGTGACAGCACGCGGAAATGATATGCAACCTTTCAAAGAACTTCATGCGTACGATCTTACTGCCTACCCCGGGCACGTGCGTACAGTACGTTCGCTTTCTTTAACAGATGTCCTTAGATCTTCTGCGTCCAACTTTTCGACCAGTACACAGATCGCTTTCGGACAAAACGACACCACTTTGATCGCTGATAGAAACTACGGAACAGGCATCACAATCGACAATTTCAAACTATACACAGTTACAAACGATGCTGTTTTAGCTTCGATCATATCGCCGCTCTCAGGAAACTGTGGTCTCCCTGACCGCACACCACTACAGATACTTGTTAAAAACGGATTGAATTATCCTCTGTCAAACATTAGAGTTTACTATAGGCTGGATGGAGGGGCAGTGTATTCGGGCAACATAACATCTATTCGTGCTAAAGACTCAACTTTGTTCACATTTGCCGATCTTATGGACATCGGCAACTCATCTGAACATAAATTGGATGTTTGGCTGGCTGCATCCGGCGATACGTATCACGAAAATGATTCCATTTTAAATTTCAATTTCCGAAACAGCCGCGTGATAACGAGCTATCCTTATCTGGAGAACTTCGAGAATGGGGACGGTGAATTTTTCACAGGTGGTCAACTCTCATCCTGGCAACACGGCACGCCCGCTGCTGCGTCGATCAAAAAGGCGGCCAGCGGAGTGAAGGCCTGGAAAACGAACCTAACCGGCAGGCATAATAATCTCGAAAAGTCATACCTCTACTCTCCTTGGTACGATATCTCGGCCCTCTCAAACCCGATGCTCAGCTTCAGCATGGCGCAAGACCTTGAGAACTGCGGTACTATACTATGCGACGGCGCCTACATGGAGTATTCGTTTGATGGTATTCAATGGACAAAACTCGGCGACGCCGGATCTGGTTATAACTGGTATGACTCAACTTTCACTATCTGGAATACCATCGGATTCACAAGATGGCACGTTGCTACAACTGCTCTTCCCAAGCCCCCATTAGGCAGCACGCTCCACCTGCGATTTGTTTTATTCGCCGACCCTGCCGTAACTTTCGAAGGGTTGGCTGTCGACGACATTCATATATATGATGGCGGTGCGCCCATCCAATCTACAACAGATGTAAGCACAGGTTCAGATGTAAATTCATCAGAACTTACGGACGTGATGGCCGGGAACAATCTGCTGCTGTCCGTAAAAACTGAAAACTACACAGGTGTTGTATCCGCTGAACTCTATCAACAAGACACTTTATTCAACCCCGGAAGAACTCAATATATTCTGCCACGCAGCTACACGATCAAAGGAGACGCTAAAGACAATACACCGGCGTATCTGAAACTGTTTCTACTTGACAGCGATATAATACACGCCGCTGAAGACACCCTGTGCACAACCTGCACACCTGTTTCTGATGCCTACAGTTTGGGAATCACCTGTTACAGCAACGCCGACAAACGATCGATAAACGGTTCCTTATTGGATGACACCGGTGGCCAAAAAGTGTTCATTCCGGCATCATCTATTAAATGGGTGCCATTCCTCAACGGCTACAGGGCAGAATTCACGGCACCAACATTCTCTGAATACTGGTTTAATAATGGCGGACCTGCAGGCAATTTACCCGCCACAACCGATTATCTCAGCCTGACAGCCTTTGCAGTTAATAAAGGGGCAGATGTGCTTTGGCGTTCGTTGATCAACGAATACGCGGATCACTATTATCTAGAGCGGTCTGACTCAGGCATCACATTCGCAACTGTATTCGATGTACCTGCCTCGGGTGGATCGATAGCAAACTACAACTACGCAGACACAATTTCTTTTGCAACATTACCAACACGCTACTACCGTATCCGCACCACAATGAAAAACGGGACAACTCCGTTCTACTCGTCGATCAGAAAAATCACCCAAGGCGACATTGTAGAAAACCTCATCCATCTTGACGCAGCAATGTACTCAGCGGGATCAGCTCTTATTACATGGACCTCGGGGCTGGATGGCATGACAAAAGAATATTCCCTGAAACGTGCAATTGACAACGGTCCATTCACAACGATCTACCGGCAGTCTGCCAATGGATCCCATGATTTCCGCTATTCATTTACCGATCAAATCACCGGCATCACATCCGGCACGCCGGTGCACTATCAGGTCTCCTCTGAGCTATTTACCGAAAATGTGGTACCATCTCCGGCTCGAACAGTCACATGGATCAACGGCAGTGCAGTCACCGGCATCTTTCCCAATCCCACGAACAACGGATCGTTCTCAGTGGTTTGGAACGCCGACTCCAACGAGATAATGGACCTTGAAGTGACTGATATAACCGGCAGGTCGATCTACAGATCAAGTACGCCTTCAACCGGTTGGCATAACGTCACAAAAGTAAATACATCCATTTCCACTTCCGGTGTATATATCATACGCATGAGCATAGCCGGGGAAAGACACACCGCCCGACTTATAATTGATTGATGACCCTCGATTTGTTTTTACCTTTGCACAGCAACAATTCGTTATGGCATTCTATAAATACCACGGCACGGGCAACGACTTCATACTTTTCGACAATAGAGAAAAAAAGTACTCTTTTACCCGCGAGCAGATTGCTCATTTGTGCCACCGCCGCTTTGGTATAGGCGCGGACGGGCTGATGCTGCTGGAAACTGAATTCGATTATGATTTCAGAATGGTGTACTACAACTCTGATGGTGGAGAAAGCACCATGTGTGGCAACGGTGGACGGTGCATGGTAGCATTTGCTAAAAGGCTGGGAATTATTGAAAGCAATGCCAAGTTCATAGCAATCGATGGTCCTCATTTCGCCACTATCTCGTCAGAAGGCATTGTTAGTCTTCAAATGCAGGACGTTACCGGCATGGACATTCATAACGGTTACACACTGCTTAACACAGGATCCCCCCACTACGTAAAATGGGTAAAAAACACTGATGACGTTGATGTGTTTACCGAAGGAAGAACAATACGTCAGTTACCTGAATTTGCACCGGGAGGCATTAATGTGAATTTCACCCAGGTCATCGGTGACAGCCTTTCGGTTCGCACCTACGAGCGTGGAGTGGAAGAGGAAACTATGAGTTGTGGCACAGGAGTCACAGCCGCAGCAATCGCAGCAACCTGCAGCCTTACCGGAAATTTCAATACATCCATCCAAACACCGGGCGGCTCTTTATCGGTTTCATTCACCAAAGATTCTGCCCACTCTGCAAAGAATGTGATCCTTACCGGACCTGCCACTTTCGTTTTCGAAGGAACTATTTATGGAATATGATTACTTCATCGTTGGGCAGGGCCTTTGCGGCTCGCTACTGGCCCGGCAACTGATAAATGCCGGCAAGCGGATCCTTGTAATTGATGATGGCAAACCTGATGCGTCCAGCCGGGTGGCAGGAGGACTTATAAACCCCGTGACCGGAAAACGGATGGTACGCTCATGGCTGATAGAACAACTTCTCCCGACAGCGATTGCAGAATACACCGCAATTGGAAACGAGATCCAAGAGCAGGTGGTCGCGGTTACCGATATTATCGACTGCTATACCTCTTCTGACGATAAACAGCAGTTTCTTGAACGAGCATTGGCAGACAGTGAATTCCTCTATACTGACGACTTGTCTGTAACATTCAACCAGTACTTTCACCTACCGTTTGGAACCGGGCAGATAAAACCTGCTCTACACATTAAGATTGACACCATACTAAACTTTTGGCGCAGCAGGCTAGATGCTTCCGGTATGCTCGCCCACACCACGTTCAAACTTCAGGAATGTCATGTCGCACCCGAGTCGGTTACCTGGAGCGGGATCACAGCGTCAGGTATCATTTTCTGCGATGGCGAGACAGCCAATTCCAATCCTTACTTTCAAATGCTGCCTTGGTCCAAAGATAAAGGCGAGGTTCTGATCGCCTCCATTCCCTCACTTCCGGGCAACCATATTTACAGGCACGGCCACATCAGCATAGTGCCATGGAAAGATGGCCTATTTTGGGTTGGCGCATCCCACGACTGGAAATATGAGACAACCGCGCCAACCGATGCATTCCGCACTAACACGATTTCAGTTCTGAAGAAATGGCTGAAAGTGCCGTTTGGGATTATTGACCACCGTTCGTCAGTAAGACCCGCTAATTTCGACCGAAAACCATTTGTTGGCTTTCATCCTCAAGCCAAAAATGTAGGCATCTTCAATGGCATGGGTGGCAAAGGATTCTCCATGGCCCCCTTTTTTGCAAGACAATTTGCCGCGCATATCATCACCGGGGACCCTATCTTGTCAGATGTAAGCACTGAACGGTATAAAAAGATTCTCAGCCGTTAGATCATTTTGACTGCATTGTCACATAATTTTCTATTGGCAGACGTTTAGCAATGGACCGTGCAAGGGTCATTTCGTCGGCATACTCCAGTTCACCACCAAAAGCTATACCACGGGCTATAGTCGTTATGTTCACTTCTGCGCCTGCCAGCTGCTTGGCTATATAATATACTGTGGTGTCGCCCTCTATCGTTGGGCTGAGTGCCATGATCAGTTCCTTTACACCCTCCTCCCTCACACGTTGCTGCAGCGTAGCGATATTAAGCTGCTCCGGGCCAATTCCGTCCAATGGTGACAATATCCCGCCCAACACATGATACAACCCGCTATATTGCTGTGTACTCTCTATCGCTATCACATCACGAATATTTTCCACTACACACACCTGACTCCTGTTCCGCCCCGGATTGGCGCATATATCGCATTTCTCTCCGTCCGAAACATTGTGGCAGGTAGAGCAGAACTGTATGCTGTGCCGCATCTTCGAGATAGCATTTGTAAATCCATCCACCTCATGCTTTTCCATCTTTAATAAATGCAAAACCATGCGCAAAGCAGTCTTCTTCCCAATGCCGGGCAACCGCGAAAACTCCTGAACTGCATCCTCAATGTATTTCGACGAAAAAATCATACCAATTGCTGAACGATCTGTAAAAGTACCCGATTTGCAAGAATTCTACCCGATACGTTTTCAACAACACGTGGATGAAGAACGTGAACTTCACTTTGGCGTAGTTTTATGATTCTCAACGGCGATTCGGGTCCAATAAATTACTATCTTGCACGCAGTGAAGCAGGTACTCGCGTATATCTTTCTGATCATATTCTCTTTCCAATGCCTTCCTGTGAAGGCTATCGGAAAGATTCTTGCGAAGAATCAGCTTACCGAAGAAGTGAAACAAGACTGTAATGGTGAAGATCTTGTTGATGACGATGACATTCTCCCAGACCTTTTCTGCACTCCTGGTTATCAAGACATCCCGTCTGTCGTGAAAGATGGAGAAGATTTTCGTAACTATCATTCTCTTGAATGCCACCTTCCAAATTGACATATAAAGGATATTCATTGCCCGCCTCCCAACTGCTGATCAGTTTTTAGCCACTGTTCTTTGTAAAAAAGAACGGTGAATTTTAGTTTCCCGACAACTGATTGTTTAACACTCCGTGCGTTCCCGACGCGCTACAGAGTTTCAATACACATGACACAAAAATCGTATTCTTTCAACCTATTCAGGAAAGACTTCCTGTCAGGTCTCATAGTATTTCTCATCGCGTTGCCATTATGCCTCGGTATTGCCCAGGCATCGCACGCTCCATTGTTCTCAGGCATTGTAGCTGGTATTGTTGGCGGGATTGTAGTGGGCGCCTTTAGTGGTTCTCACCTTTCCGTAACCGGTCCGGCCGCCGGGTTGACAGCAATTGTATTGGTAGCCATCACAGGCCTTGGTGACTTCAGCGTGTTCCTTTGTGCGGTAGTGATCGCCGGTGCGATACAATTGGCACTGGGTTTTGCAAAGGCCGGTGGAATTGCCAACTACATTCCATCCAGCGTCATCGAAGGCATGTTAGCCGGAATTGGGATGACTATTATTATCAAACAGATTCCCGATGCTGTAGGATTTGTAAATAATGCAGCGCCATTTATCGACGATGCAGACGACGGTTTTGTTGGCAATACCATTGATCTTGCCATGCATCACATACAGGAAGGCGCATTGGTCATTTCCCTCACCGGCCTGTTGGTGCTTATCCTGTGGGCTACAAAACCATTCAAAAAGGTACAACTGATACCGGCAGGCCTGGTTGTGGTTGTTCTCGGCACACTCATCAACCTGCTTTTTGTTAACAAATTTCCTATGTTGGGACTCGACCCTATGCATCTGGTAAAATTGCCGGTTGCCGGTTCTGCATCTGAATTCTTTGGCCAGTTCAGTTTTCCCAACCTGAAAGGTTTCAGTAATCCTGTGGTATGGCAAACAGGTATAGTAATAGCCATAGTCGCATCTATTGAAACGCTGCTTTGTATCGAAGCAACCGACAAACTGGATCCGATGAAACGCTATACGTCAACCAACAGGGAGTTGAAAGCACAGGGCATAGGAAATATGCTAAGCGGATTTTTGGGCGGTCTTCCCGTTACTTCAGTGATCGTAAGGTCATCAGCCAATGTGAATGCAGGCGCTCAGTCCAAAGCATCCGCAATAGTACATGGCGTTCTGTTACTGGTGTGTGCAGCGGCGATCCCGTCATTGCTTAATATGATACCGAAAGCATCTTTGGCGGCAATTCTCCTTTACACCGGCTACAAGCTCTGTAAACCGTCGTCATTCGTCCACATGTGGAAAAGCGGCATTCCTCAGTTTATACCGTTTGCCACTACAGCACTGTGTGTAGTAGGGCTCGATCTGCTGAAAGGAGTTGGGATCGGATTGCTGATTAGTATTATTTATATCCTGAGGCAAAATGCCCGTATCTCATTCTCCCTGCACACAGAACCGGCAGACGAGGGCGAGATTACCAAAATGGAACTTGCGGAAGAAGTGTCTTTTTTGAACAAATCAAGCATAAAAAAGACGCTGCATAACCTCCCCGAGAATACACGACTTATAGTTGATGCCGGCAAATCGCAGTACATCGATTTTGATGTCCTTGAAGTGATACGTGAGTTTGCTGAAAACAGCGCGTACGAAAAAGACATCTCCGTAAGTCTCGTTGGATTTAAAGACGCGTATGCGGTGTCCGCAAAACACTGATGCTCACGCGCAATTTTTTATTATTTAACTAATTCAATCAAATAAAACAAAATGGAAATTTCATATAAAAAACTCCTTGAAAACAACAAGATTTGGGTAGCTGATATGACCAGGGACGACCCTGACTATTTTAATAAAATGGCAAAAGGACAATCACCGGAATACCTATGGATCGGCTGCTCCGATAGTCGCGTACCAGCCAATGAAGTCACAGGCACCAAGCCGGGAGAACTTTTTGTACACCGGAACATTGCCAATATGGTTGTCCACAACGATCTTAACTTGCTCAGTGTTTTGGCATACGCTGTAGAAGTATTGAAGGTGAAGCACATTATCGTGTGTGGCCACTATGGTTGTGGCGGCGTTGAAGCAGCAATGAGCAACCGTCAATATGGTCTGATAGACCATTGGCTGCGCAATATCAAAGAAGTTTACCGGATCCATCAGGACGAACTCGATGACATTGATGACTATACGACACGCCTCCGCAGATTTGTGGAACTGAATGTTGTTGAGCAGGTGCGCGATCTGAGCAAAACCCCTACCATTCAAAACGCCTGGCGAAAGGGGCAACAGCTATACATCCACGGCTGGGTGTACGATATCCATAATGGGCTCATCAACGATCTTGAGGTATCGTATAAAAACGCCAACGACCTGCCCGAGGTGTTCAAACTGGAGGCAAGCCATTAAAAAACCAAGGGGGAGCGTTTGCTCCCCCTTGGTTTTTTTTTTACACTTAGGCACCTTCTCCAAATTCCAGAGTAGCACTAGGCAACTTCACATCAAAATCCTTCAGCGATTTTGAAGGATCTCCCTGCATATGCAGCTTATCTTGTGCCACCAATTCCCTCAATCGCCAGCCAAGGTATAGATCACCAGTTGGGATATTGAATTTTGTCAACGCCTGATTGACGATCTTGGATGCCTTCTGAAATTGTTGTGAACAGAAACTGATGAGATGTGCATCATATAGATCGTCACCCTTCTGTCCTATCCGCTTACCGCTTTCCAGTGTTCGCACGCCGGCATTGCCATCGCTTAGTTTCCTCCATTCTTCTTCATCAGTCTCAATCTCTGCATAACTTACCGCACGAGCCAGTCGGCGCGCTTTCACCAATTCTTTAGGCTCCAGTTCACTGATATTCTTCGGGTAAAACACCTTCCCATTCGTATCCAAAAACGGCAAACCTGCTATATTTACTACAGAGAACCGTCCCGGATATTTCCCGAGATACTTTGTCAGCCACAACCAGGTACAGATATCTGCCGGCCAGGGCGCCACCCACAACCATGCTTTTATTTCTTCGTTACCGGCCATAGCTGCACTTACCTGCAGTATCCGCTCTGTGTCATCCACCTGTACAGGGCTCTTGTCATTAGGTGCAACCAACTGCCAAAAGCCGCTTCTGAGTTCAGAGAATTTCTGGCCTTCTTCTGTCTTCTTTAACGGACCAACATTCAACAAGTCGCGAATCACCACAATTTCTCCCGCCATTTCCGGCATTGCTGCTATTGCCTCTGCCAAGGGCGCGGCAGCCATGTCCCCGACAACAATATGATATATCATTTTATAAATTCTGTAAGGACAAAAATAGTTAAATCGCCCCGCTACCGTGCCCACTATGTGCTATTCGATTTGCACATGTGTTAATAAGTTGAACGCCCTGAACGCCGGTTTCCGGTTTCACTACTTAAAGCGCTGGTTTGCACGTTTTTTCAGTAATTTCACGCCCCGCAATGAACGCTGAGTACAAAAAGATAGTGCAGTCTGTTCGCATGAAACAGTTCGCCCCGGTTTATTTAATAGACGGGGAAGAGACCTACTATCTTGACAAACTCACCGAACTGTTCGAAACCGCTATCCTCACCGAAGCCGAACGCGACTTCAATCTGACCATTCTTTATGGCAAAGATGCTCAGTGGAATGATGTTTTAGGTGCATGTCGTCGTTTCCCTATGTTTGCAGAGAAACAGGTAGTGATACTGAAAGACGCCGGCAGTCTTCGGGGAAGTGATGAGGAAAAAGGATTGAACTCATTATTGAGTTACGTCGAAAAACCCTCTCCTGCAACCATCTTCCTTATTGAACACCCTTTTAAAAAGGCCGATACTAAGACGAAGTTTGTAAAACGCGTGAAGGAAAAAGGCGTGCATTTCACATCTGAAAAGATAAAAGATGACAATCTTCCGTCTTGGATCGAGGAGTTTGGCCGCGAGTCCGGCTTTATTATCGAACGGCCTGAGGCAGAGATACTTGCTTCTTACCTCGGCGCGGATCTGCAAAAGATCTCCAACGAAATTGAAAAGATCCGCATCAATGTTCCCAACGAACCGAAACTCACAAGAGATCTCATCCAAAAGTACATAGGGATCAGCAAGGAATACAACATATTCGACTTCCCCAATGCGCTTACAGCCCACAATCCGGAGAAGTTATATAATATGCTTACTTACTTCCTGGCAAACCCAAAGGCCGCTCCAATGCCACTTTTGGTAGGCACCCTGTTCACTCACTTCAACCGCATGTACATGGCGCATTTTGTACAGGGCCGCAGCGATAAAGAAGTTGCAGCCGCACTCGGGATGTCTCCCTGGTTTGTAAAGGATGTACTTGCAGCCATACCTCATTGGCCGCTGCCGCGCGTCGAACGCGCACTCATGCTGTTGGGCATATATAGCGGAAAGGCAGTAGGTATCAATACCACTGCTAACGACAAAGATCTGCTGAAAGAGATGGTAGGTCGGATTCTGGAGTAACACGAACCTGAGCCACTATTTCGGCCGGGTAATACTTTGCCGCGTCGCCCAACATCTTAGCGACACAGCGGTTACCACTATAACAGCAAATTTTCGTAGCTTTATAAACAAGCTGAATTATTAAGCGAAAACTGAACATATGGATACCCCGCTCCATTTTATTATTGTAGACGATGACAAAGTCCATAATCAGATCTGCACATTCGCCATCAGGCAGCACAATGCGTCATCAAAGGTTACCAGCTTCAGCGAACCGGTAAATGCGTTGGAATATATTAGGACCACATTTACAGGAAACGAAGACCATCCGACGATATTGCTGCTGGATCTCAACATGCCGATTATGGACGGTTGGCAGTTTTTGGACGAACTAAAAACCTGCGACTGCAATGTTCGGGCGAAGCTTGATGTGTATATTCTTACTTCGTCTATCGATGAAAGAGACAGACAACGCGCCCGACTTGACCCGACGATAAACGGTTTTCTCGAAAAACCATTGTCCCCCTACCAACTAAGTACAATGAACCTGGTGCAACATATTAAACACGCAAACAATGACGCGCTGGCTCGTGGCGACAGGAGATATTCATACGAAATTGACGACGAACACCGCGCCTTGCTCGAGCAGATTGCTCAGCACTTTGTGCTGAATGAAGTATGTAACGTTCGTAATGTTCTCAGAGATATACGCAGCAAAATGAAAGGCATGTCGCAAAATCTACAGGTAAACGTACTTGCCGAACAGATAAGCGCCTTCCTCATAGCAAACGGGTTCGCCTACAACCTTAGCGGCGACCCATTGATCAATGCCAGGGGAATGGATCTTAAAGCAGCCGGAACGCTCAACAACTTCATAAGGCAGGAACGAAAGGTATAACAGCAAATAGCTTTTGACGTGAAAGCAAAATCTTACTGAACCGGACTGAGATTCTACTGATAAGTCCTCAATACTTCTTCTTCTCAGCCTTTAGTAGTTTGTCTATGCCGGGCGAACTCGTAACAAAACGGAACGTACCAAAATAACCGGTTGAGTCGAAAGCAAAACTCAATGTCTTACTGCCGGCCACAGAAAATTTTGTTTTGAATACGGCCAAACCCGGGTTAGGGTCTTCTTTGTCTATTCCCAAGAACCCGAATGATTGGATCTTTCCATATTCCTGGTGAAGTTCAATGAGCGACTGATTACTCCATGCGTCGTTCAACCACTTTACCAGGTCCTTATCATTATACCACATAGCTTTTATGCTGTCGCCCTGCATGGCGTTATAGTAAGACACAAACTTTCCCATGACGCTATCATAAACATGCCGCGACTGCGAAAACCCGATTGATGGTGTAAAGACCAGAACTATGAGCATTTTCTTCATAACGCGAATATAATATTAATCACACTATTATATAAACTATATATCAGGTTACTGGTCTTTGATTTATCCCCCTATTTCTCACCCATATTAAATGTGGACGATCGTCACTACATTTGTAAGCTTAAAATCAATAATTAATGAAAAAACTTTTCCTGCTTTTTGCAGCAGTTTTCACGCTGCAGGGAGTAAAAGCCGACGAGGGCATGTGGATCCCGATGCTCATTGGTAAGAACTATGACGAGATGCAACGTCTGGGTCTCCGCCTTACAAAGGACGATCTGTACAACATCAACAACAGTAGCCTGAAAGACGCAATTCTGCAATTTGGCGGCGGCTGCACTGCCGAAATGGTGTCAGACAAGGGCCTTTTGCTTACCAATCACCACTGCGGATATGATGCCATCGCAACGCTGAGCACGGTCGATCGCAACCTGCTCGACAATGGTTTTTGGGCAAAAAGCATGGATGAAGAACTTCCGGCAAAGGGCGTTACTGCACTTTTCCTGCAACGTATGGAAGACGTGACTGACGAGGTAATGCAGGCAATTGGCGGTGCAACGGGCGAAGAATACAACAAGAAATTTGAGGCAATTGCCAAGAAGATCGAAGAAAAAAATACCGACGGTGGTAAATTGGTTGCAAATGTAAAATCCTATTTTAACGGCAATCAGTTCTTCCTGTTGATATACAAACGCTACACTGACGTTCGTCTGGTGGGCACTCCTCCAAAATCGCTGGGTAAATACGGTGGCGATACCGACAACTGGATGTGGCCTCGTCACACTGCCGACTTCTCTATGTTCCGCGTATATGCCGACGAGAACAACCAGCCACGTGCTTACAATGCTGCAAACGTGCCCTTCCGTCCTAAAAAATACCTGACAGTGTCTGCAAAAGGTGTAAATGAAGGAGACTATGCGATGATCATGGGCTATCCGGGCCGCACCAACCGTTACGAAGTTTCGTACGGTGTTGATCTGGCGGTTAACGTAACCAACCCATCTATCGTTGATTGCCGCGATCTGCGTCTGGCTATCATGAAGCGCCACATGGACAAAGACAAGAAGGTCTATCTCCAGCTCACTTCATCTTACTCTCGCATCGCCAACTACTGGAAATATTTCATCGGCCAGACAGAACAACTGAAACGTTTGGACGTGGTGAACCAGAAGAAAGCAGGCGAAGAAAAATTCATGGATTGGCAGCGCAAAAACGGTAAAGATGCAGGCCTCATGAACGAATTTGGCAAGATCTATGCTGATTATACTCCTTACGCTAAACATGCAGTTTACTACAGCGAAGGCTTCCGTGCTCCTGCACTCACTCGTATGGCAGCAAGTCTGAAGCCATTGTATGACGCATATGAAAGGCATAATGGCAAACTGGAAGATGACACACTGAAAAAGTATGTCAATATCGCTAAGACTGCTTATGGTGCATTGGTGAAAGAATACGAACCGGGAACAGACAAAGAACTGTTTGCTGAGATGACACGTCTGTATTACCTTAATGTCCCTAAGAACCAGCATCCTGCTATATACAGCAGCATCCTCGGCGGAGCTGATGGTAAGAGCAAAACTCCTTATGTTACTTACACTTCTACTGTTTACGGTCACACTTTCCTTACGGACAGCAATAAGTTCAACGCATTCTGTAAAGCACCGTCTTTTGCAAAACTGAAAAATGATGCTGCATTCAAGTATGCATATAGTTTCATTTCAAACTACAGCAAAAACTACCAGGGCAAAGTCGAAAACTTCAGCAACAAAAAAGCTGATCTTTCACGCGAATACGTAGCACAATTGATGCAAATGAACAAGGGTAAGAAACTCTACCCTGACGCAAACTCAACAATGCGTATCACGTACGGTACAGTTAAGAGCTACGAAAAAGTAGACGGCGTTCAATATAACTACTACACTACCCTCGATGGTCTGATGGCAAAATACAAACCAAACGACGAAGATTTCGACGTTCCTTCTGACCTCGTGAAGTTGTACAAAGACAAAGATTATGGCAAATATGCCGACGAAGACGGAACCATCCACACATGTTTCATCACCAATAACGACATTACAGGCGGTAACTCAGGTAGCCCTTGTATGAACGCCAAAGGTGAGCTGATCGGTACTGCGTTCGACGGTAACTGGGAAGCAATGAGCGGAGATATCGCGTTCGATAAAAATTATAAACGTACCATCGTTTGTGACATCCGTTTCGTTCTTTTCCTCATCGACAAACTCGGTGGCGCTAAGAACGTGATAAAAGAAATGGACATCCGTTACTAATTCGGATATCTCTAACTTAGCTAAACGAAAGCGGCGGGAAAAACCCGCCGCTTTCGTTTTTATAAAACAGAAAATTCGCCCTTTTGCTGTTCCCTTTCAATACAGTATTTTGCAGCTATGTATTCAGCGCAGGACGAACGCCGCCTTTTTGAAAAGGCCAAATACCTAATCGACAATAACGAAAATGATGAAAAAACCACCGCCGAGCAGTTGCGGGCAGTCATCGTATATGCCGATTGGAAGTACTACGTTCAGAACGATCCAACTCTTGCCGACAAAGAGTATGATACCCTCTTCGCCAAACTGAAACAGATCGAAGGCAAGCACCCGGAACTTATAACGCCCGACTCCCCTACCCATCGTGTAGCAATGGGACTTAGCGAGCGCTTCCCGGCCGTTAGCCATCTGGTCCCTATGCTCAGCCTGGACAACACCTATAATGCTGATGATCTTACCGATTGGGATCGCCGCTGCCGCGAACTGGCGGGCACCGATAATATCACCTACTGCATCGAACCCAAATACGACGGCGCAAGTGTTTCTATAATATATGAGAACGACCTGCTGACAAGAGGTGCCACACGTGGCGATGGTGTAATGGGTGAAGACGTGACAGTAAATGTGAAGCAGATCAGATCGATCCCCCTTTCAGCGAAACTGAAAGAATTCGGGATACGTCAAATGGAGATACGAGGCGAGATAGTCATTCACAAAAAGGTGTTTGAAGAATACAACAAACAACGTATCGCCGACGGACTTGCACCTTTGGCCAACCCACGGAACGCCGCATCAGGCACCCTGCGAATCCTCGATCCGGCAGAGGTACGCAAGCGCGGGTTAAATGCCATACTCTACCATATCAGCGATTATACGCTGGAACAAGGCGCAGAGCGTCCCGAGGCGCTTGCCACCCATTTCGGATCACTGACCTGGCTCTATGATCTTGGCTTCCCCTCTCCGGCAAAGGAAATGAAGGTTTGCAATTCTATCGCCGAGGTCATAGAATATTGTGCAGAATTTGAGGGACGCCGTGATGACCTTCCCTTTGAAGTTGACGGCCTCGTTATAAAGGTCAATGACTTTGCCCTGCAAGACCGAATGGGCATGACGTCCCACCACCCTCGTTGGGCGGTGGCATACAAGTTCAAGGCCCGTCAGGCAACTAGCAAACTCAGGAGAGTAGAGTTTCAGGTGGGGCGTGTCGGTACAATAACACCGGTTGCCAAAATAGACCCGGTGCATATTGGTGGTGTCACTGTCTCTTCAATATCCCTGTTCAACGAAGATGTGATACGCGAGAAAGATGTGCGTATCGGAGATACGGTACTTGTCGAGCGGGCAGGCGATGTGATCCCATACATTGTAAAACCGCTTTCCGAATTGCGCGATGGCACAGAGGAACCTATTGTGTACCCCACAACATGCCCGGCATGCGCCAGCCAACTCGAGAAACTACCCGAAGAAGCTGCCTGGCGATGCATCAACATAAGTTGTCCGGTACAGGTGGTAGAACGGATCATCCATTTTGCATCAAAAGATGCGATGGACATCAGGAGCATGGGCAATGCGAACGTTCAGAAATTCCATGATCTGGGTCTTCTCCCGGACATACCGGGCATTTACCACATCAACTGGGACAAGGTGCGGACGCTGGAAGGTTTCGGAGAAAAATCAGTCACCAACCTGCAACAGGCAATAGAGAACTCAAAAAAACAGCCTCTTTATCGGGTCATCTTCGGACTTGGCATCCGTCACGTAGGTGAAACTACCGCAAAAACGCTCGCATCTGCAGTCGGGCATTTAACCGATTTCTACGAATGGGATGTTGAAAAATTGACTACCCTCCAGGACATTGGCCCTAAAGTCGCCACTTCGGTAGCTGACTTTTTTGCCCGTACCGAAAACCGTCGCATGATCGACATGCTGGCAGAAGCAGGTGTCAATCTCGCCAACGACCATAAAAATCAGGCACCTACCGACGGCGCCCTCTCGGGAAAGACCTTCCTGTTCACCGGCACACTCAGCCGTTTCAAACGCAGCGATGCAGAGGCCATGGTGGAAGAGAAAGGTGGGGCAATTTTGGGCGGCGTGAGTAGCAAACTCAACTACCTTGTGGTGGGCGCCGATGCGGGCTCCAAACTGGAGAAAGCCAAAAAACTCGGCACCATCAACATTCTCACCGAGGACGAATTTATGACGCTCATTCAGGGCTGATCAACCTATACTTCAGTCTGACCACAAAAGAAGAGCGTTTCCGCTCTTCTTTTGTCATTTCCGCCCATTTATGGTCTCATTATAACAATTGTTTGTGCTATCGTCTTAGTATCTTTGCAAGCTTAAAACTTACATTATGCCCGGAACAGAACTTTTCGGATCTGAAGAACGTAAAGAAATTAACGATGTACTGGAAACAGGCATCCTTTTCCGTTATAACCATGACCAGCAACGTAACAACGTATGGAAAGCCCGCGATTTTGAGGCCGAGGTGAAAAAAATCACCGGTGCAAAATACGCTCATGCGGTTGCCAACGGAACTGCCGGCATTGCTACTGCACTGGCCGCATCAGGCATTGGTACAGGCGACGAGGTAATCGTTCCGCCATTCACTTACATTGCGACCATCGAAGCAGTATTTTTCCTTGGTGCCATTCCCGTTTTTGCTGAGGTGGACGAAACTCTTTGCCTGAGTGCCGAAGGTATCAAAGCAGCGCTCACGCCAAAGACCAAGGCCGTTTGCCTCGTTCACATGTGCGGTGGTATGGCCGAAATGGACAGCATCATGCAAGTGGTAAAAGACAACAACCTGATACTCGTTGAAGATGCCGGACAGGCGTTTGCAGCATCATACAAGGGCACAAGCACCGGTCTTTTCGGACAGGCAGGCAGCTATTCGTTCGACTTCTTTAAAATTGCTACTGCCGGCGAAGGTGGTGTACTCGTTACAAACGACGAGGCTACCTACAAACTCGCAGATTCATACGCCGATCACGGTCACGACCATATAGGCAACAACCGCGGCATGGAACAGCATCCTATCCTTGGCTTCAACTACCGCATCAGTGAGTTGCATGCTGCTGTAGGTGTTGCCCAAACACGAAAAGTGCCGCACATCCGCGAGGTGAACCGCAAATACAAATCAATGCTTACCGAGATCCTGTCACAGACGGAAGGCATCTCTTTTGCTACCCTCGCCGACCCAGATGGCGACTCAGCGACATTCCTCAACATTCTGATGCCCGACACCGAAACTGCCGGACGCACAGTTGCCGAGTTCAATAAAGCAGGTGTTACCGGTTTCAATTACTGGTTCACCAACATGTACCACTTCATCAACCAGTGGGATCACATCAAGGGTCTTAAGACAGCTTCAAAACTCCCGGCCCAACTGTTGGGTACGCCACAAGACTACAACAACCTCCACCTCCCTAAATCCCAGGAGGTGATCGGCAGGCTCATTTCATTTGGCATACGCTGCACATGGACTGAAGATGAGGTGAAAGCGCTGGCAAACAAAATAGCTGCCTGTGCAAAAGCCGCTATGCCGGTTAACGCTTAAAAGACCCTGGAACCAGTTTTTTCAATTTCGAACACACAATATGTTCAAGAATTTCAAAAATATTGATAAGGTCGTTTTCGGCAGGGGCAGCTTCTCTATGCTGGAGGGCATCCTGGAAGAAAAACGTAATGAGAATGGCAAGTTCTTTTTATACGTTATCGACAATTTCTTCAAAGGAAAAGAACTCGAACAGCGCATTCCGGCAAAACCGGGCGACATTGTCCGCTTTATTGACGTTGACCCGCACGAACCCACAACCGACCAGATCGACCAGCTTCGCGACGAAGTACTTCGCGACCACGGTCTGCCGGCAGGTGTCATTGGCATCGGTGGCGGCAGCATTATGGACATTGCCAAAGCAGTGTCGCTCATGTTCACCAACGAAGGATCCTCTACCCTGTACCAGGGACTGAACCTTATTAAGAAACCCGGCATCTACCACCTTGGCATCCCCACCATTTCCGGTACCGGTGCCGAAGTTTCCATGACAGCCGTTCTTACAGGCCCGGAAAAGAAACTGGGTCTCAAATGTGAATGGACCATCTTCAACCAGGTGATACTGGATAGTGAACTAACTACTACTGTGCCTGTTGACAAATGGTTGTACACGGGCATGGACACATATATTCATTGTATCGAATCTGAAATGGGTACCCTGAATAACGCTTACAGCCATGCTTATGCCGAGCAAGCATTGAAATTGTGCAGGGAAATATACCTCGGACCAAACGCCGGTCAGAACCCTGAAAACGATGATAAGTTAATGGTTGCCAGCATGATGGGTGGACTTAGCTTAACTTACTCTGAAGTCGGAGTCTGCCATGCACTCTCCTACGGATTGTCTAAGATACTCGGTGAAAAACACTGCTATGCCAACTGCATCGCCTTCCAGCATCTGGAAGACTACTATGGCGAAGGGGTTCGTGAACTGAAACAAATGCTCGTTCAACACAACGTCACACTACCGACGGGACTCAGTAAAAGCTGGACAAACGAACAGATCACCGCAATGGCGCACGTAGCCTATAACCTGCCGCATATGTGGAATCACGCTATCGGGCCCGACTGGAAAGAAAAAGTCACGATAGGGACAATTGAAGACCTTTACCGAAGAATGTAATTTCACAAATAACTGAAATTCAACACAATAAAAACAACAACGAAACAATAAATTCAATTAAATGAGCGCAAAGAAAGTAATGGTCGGAGATATCCAATGTGGAGCAGATGATCTGTTCCTTATCTCTGGTCCGTGTGTGATAGAGGATGAAATGGTGATGATGAAAACAGCTGAGAAGCTGAAAGAGGTAAGTGCAAAAATGAACATCCCTGTCATTTACAAGTCGTCATTCCTGAAAGACAACAGGAGCAGCCTGAGTTATTATGACGGCCCGGGGTTGGATAAAGGCCTTGCTATCCTTGCTAAAGTGAAAGAACAATTTGGCTTCACACTGCTTACCGATATTCATTACCCCGATCACGCTGCTCCGGTAGCTGAGGTATGTGACGTATTGCAGATACCTGCCTACCTATGTATGCAGTCTGGCCTCATGGTCGCCGCAGCAAAAACGGGCAAAGTGGTCAACATCAAGCACGGCCAGTTCCTTGCGCCCGACAATATGAAGCACCCCGTAGGTAAGTGTGTAGCTGCCGGCAACGACCAGATCATCCTCACAGAACGTGGCTACACTATGGGCTATAACGACCTGGTTGTTGATCCCCGAAGTTTCTATCACCTGTCAAATCTCGGCTACCCCGTAGTATTCGACATCACGCACTCTATCCGAAAATACGGCATACCAAGTGCAGATGCAAAGGGCGGTGCTCGCGAGTTCCTTCCTGTGCTCAGCCGTGCAGGTGTTGCATCCGGTGTAGATGGCATCTTTATCGAGACCCATCCGGAGCCTGAAAAAGCACTTTGTGATGCGGCAAGCCAGCTGAGCGTGTATGCGCTCGAGGAGTTCCTGAAACCCCTCATCGAGATACATGCTGTAACTAGAAAATACCGCAACGCATAATAGCTGCCGTATTGATGGTCGAAAACTCAAATTCCCTAAACTCTCGAAAACAAACTATCTTACATCGCAATCGAAACACAAATAAAAAATGGAATTATATTTAGACTCAGCCAACCTTAAAGAGATCGAAGAAGGATTTAAGCTTGGTTTCCTTACCGGACTTACAACAACCCCCACATTCATGCAACGTGAGGGCATCACCGACATTGACGGTACGATCGTAAAACTCTCTAAAATTGTCCCTATCCTCCAGATCGAGGCATTGGGCAATACTGCTGAAGAAGTAGTTGCAGAAGCAGTTCGTCAACTGGAACTGGGTCTCGACCCTGCAAAAACTGTATTCAAGATACCGGTATCTTTAGAAGGTCTCCGTGCGTGCCGTATGCTCCGCAACAAAGGTCTGTTGGTAAACGTACATCTTGTGTACACTTTGCAGCAGGCATATATGGCTATGCAGGCCGGCGCAACATACGTTTGTCCGCTCGTTGGTCGCCTTCAAGATCAGGGACATGACGCTATTGCGCTTGTTGAGCAGTGTGTGAAAGCCGTTGAAAAATATGGCTACAACACCAAGATCATGTTCAGCTCTGTGCGCAATTCTGAGCACGTGCGCAACGCCCTTACAGCTGGCGCACATACGATCACAGTGCCACTGAAGATCTTGAAATCGCTCACTGAGAACAACTTCACAACTGTTGGGACAGAGCAATTCCTTTCTGACACTCGTCTCATGACCGTACGCGTAAAAGACGCTATCAACAATATCAACCCGATCGTTAACGCCGATAGCAACATGAAAGATGCCATCGTGAAGATGACTGAATACGGCTTTGGTTGCATCACAGTTGTAAACAACAGCGGTGATGTAGTTGGCGTATTCACCGATGGCGATCTCCGCCGTTTGCTGCAGACAGGCGGTGAATCTATCCTGAGCAAGAATATCGGCAGTCTGGAATACAAAACGCCGATCAGCATAGATGTGAATGCACTGCTGAACGATGCTGCTGCGATATTCAACAAAATGAAAGTTGATACCATCCTGGCTACAGAGAACGGCAAACCTGTCGGCATGCTCGACATCCAGGACCTCAAAGCATACTAATTCAATTGAAAGAAGATATAATTGCAGGCCTGCCCGTACCACGGGCAGGCACTTCAATTTAAATGATAAACCGTCGGCACTTCATCTCAAAAAACCGAAAAGTTGAAGAACACCACTGCAGATAACATCCGTAACACGTTCAGCGGCACTTTTGTGTCCGATGTATCGACCCTGAAACACAAACTGGAAGGTATCAATGCCTACATTTTTGACTGGGATGGCGTTTTCAACGATGGGTCAAAAGGTGGCGACGGCGCCAGCCTCTTCAACGAGGTCGACTCCATGGGCATCAACATGTTGCGGTACAATCACTATATCCGCAAGGGCAGCAACCCGCTCACCGGCATCATAACCGGCGAGAAAAACCCTGTCGCCTTTACGTTTTCCATGCGCGAACATTTCCATGCGGTGTATTACGGCATAAAGAACAAAAAGGACGCATTGCTGCATCTGTGCGCAGCTCACGACATCCAACCATCCGAAGTAGCATATTTCTTCGACGACATCACCGACCTCGAAGTGGCATCAATGTGCGGAGTGCGCATCATGGTGGGGCGCTCCTGCAACCCTATGTTACTGCAGCTGGCGCGCGAAAAAGGTATGGCAGACTATATAACCGCAAACGATGGTGGCCACAATGCTATCAGAGAAGCAGTAGAACTGCTCAAATCAGTAAGCGGAAAATATGAAGAGACCATTATGCAGCGCGCCGTTTATGCCGACAATTACCGCGACTACCTTGCCAGCCGAAACATACCCATACCGGCATTCTATACAGTTATTGATTCAAAGATCACAGAACACATCCCCTCATGATAGCAGGAATTATACCGGCACGTTACGCGTCTTCCCGTTTTCCCGGCAAACCACTCGCCGACATTGGCGGAAAGAGTATGATCCAACGAGTGTACGAACAGGTTTCAGGAAGTAAAAGCCTCGATACTATTGTCGTGGCCACCGACGATGAGCGAATCGCCTCCCACGTCGAAGCATTCGGCGGAAAAGCTGTAATGACCGGCGCCCACCACCCCAGCGGCACAGACCGATGTTTCGACGCACTGCAGCAACTCGGCCCCGGCTACAAATATGTCATCAATATTCAGGGCGATGAACCATTTATCGACCCGGCCCAGATAGATGAATTGGCTGCAGTACTGGCCGATGGCACTACAGAGATCGCCACTCAAATGATCCCTGTGGCAAACCAAGAAGAACTGTTCGACCGGGGTGAGGTGAAGATAGTCCTCAATACCCAAATGGAGGCGTTATACTTTAGTCGCATGGTCATACCATTCATCAAGGGCATCGACGAAAAAGAATGGCATCTGCACCACAAGTACTTTCGCCATGTAGGCATGTATGCCTACCGTACCGACATACTCGAAAGGCTTACTGAACTGTCAGTATCGTCTCTCGAACAAGCCGAATCACTCGAACAACTCCGTTGGCTCGAGAATGGATACAAGATCAAATGCGTACCCACAACCTACGACAGCCATTGTGTTGACTCACCCGCGGATATAGAAAAAGTAATCAAAAGATTCCTGTAACTACATCATTGCCCGATATGAGAAAGCCTGTTGTTGTCTGCTTGTTGTTGCTCTCGTTTCAGTTCTCTGTAATGGCTCAGAACCATGCCCGCTTCAGCGATGTGAAGGCGGGAATGCATAGCCAAAGACTGGAGAATGAAGCGCTTTTCCTTGCCAACAAAAAGGCTTCTACCATCCGGTGCGGCGAAGTGTATCGCCGCGCGGTCATCGTATCAGATGGCTGGGAGGTGGAACGGAACCAGGAAGGATTCATTATAGGACGCCACCTGCATATGGAACTGTACGGCGAAACAAAAGACGGCAAATGCGGCATGAGTCACTGCGTCTTCCGCCAACGCCGGATGGGCGATGAAACTTTTGCCCCGAAAATGAAATTGGAAGAATTGGGTGCATTCTATACATTGGAATGCGAATGATCAAGCACTCTGCCCTTGCACTATCTTGCTTGCCTTTATTTCGTCAAGCAACATATTCCCTCTGAAGAACAAACCAAGCAGCGGAGAAGAATTATCATTGATCAACGATAGCAATTCCTGCACGGCAAATATCCCCTTATTGGTCAGCAAATAAAACCGCACTGTTCCGGGCGGCGGATAACCCAGATCGGATACGGGCACTCCCCTGTTCAAATAATCCTGCGCAACCTGCACGAACTCTGACGCCTGCTTTGCCACCTCAGGGTCAGCTCCCGCCCCTGTCACAGTTGCACCCGTGCTCAGCAACGCGTTAGCACCTCCATTTATATACGCGATCAGAGAAAGTACCGTACCACCCATATCCCAATCCATAACTACACCATATACTTTTGTTACCGACGCCGGTATCTGTAGCCCCAGTTGCTGCGCACTCACATGCAGTGCAGCCATACGCGCAGCCTCATAACTATCAGGCGCAGGAGCATTCACCTCCTGATTAGCTGGAAATGATTTAGCCGGCTTCTTTTTCGCGTTAATAGACCGCCTCAAAAAGAAGATCAGAATACCTATCTGAAAAATAATGGCAATGATGTAAATAGAATCCATTTGAACGAACGAGTGTGCTCAAAGATAAAAGAATCAACCGGTAGAACAGGTTATTTTATATTGTTGCGATACATATATTCACGCACCTCTTTAATGCCGGCATCAGCCGCCTTGCGCAACATGACAACACCTTTTTCGGTATCCTTGTCTATCCCCTGTCCCTCAAACAGCATAATACCCAGATTACCTGCAGCATATACATCTCCCCGCTTCCGCAAGTCCGTAGTAGTAGGCAGCAACCTCTGTGATTTTTCTCAGTACCATATCCGTAATAGAACATTCTCCCCGGGCTCTGAACTGGGCACCTTAAGGACCTTTTTCGGCCGCTTTCAGATACAGTTCCAGCGCCTCTTCTGGTCTTGTTCTACAGCATCTCCCAGGCCTGTCTCGTGCATCTGCCCCAGAATGTATTGTGCCAGCGTGTTGCCTGCACGTGCGGCGCTATGAAATAATTCCGCGGCTATTTTATAATCCTTCTTGATCCCCCCCAATCCGAAATAGTAATACCTACCCAGATTGAACCTCCCCATCGGGTCGTCATTGAACGATGCACGTTGATACCAACGCAACGCCTCCGGAGTATCAATTCTGATACTACCCATCCCATGTTCATAGATCCAACCAAGTTGCCCTTGTGCCTGAGCATAGTTGGCCTCAGCCGCCATCAGATACCACCTTAACGCTGCAGTATCGCTTCTCGCCACACCATATCCGCGCTCATACATACGCGCCAGATTGTAGTATGCCGGCGTATATTTCCCCTCCGCCGATTTCATATACCATTTTACCGCCGCCACATGATCTGAGTCCACACCCTTGCCATACTCATACATCACTCCTACACCACATTGAGCACGGGCATAATCTTGTTTGGCACTCTTCCTGTACCATTTCAGTGCTGCCGCTTCATCTTTCGCCCCACCATAACCATTCTCCAACATGAACGCCAGATTGCATTGGGCAGTTGCGTTTCCTTGCTTTGCCGATTTCGTGTACCACATCACAGCAGTACTGTCGCCGGCAGGGGTGCCCACCTGCCTCCGATATATCTCGCCCATTTCCAGTTGTGCGTCTGCATCCCCGGCTTCAGCTTGCACCTTCGCACGCTCAAAAGCCGTCTGGGCTTCTGTTGCCGACGGTACAATAACACTTAGAACCAGCACTAACAATTGCATGGTGCGCAAACTCATCATAATCCAATGGGTTGATTCCTAAAATTAAGACATCGGATTAAGAGAAATGGTTAAACTTTTTCCCGAATGTGCAATAAAAACAACGCGGCATTGAGTACTTTGCAGTAACAAATCATAGTAATATGGCAAATAAGATCGTAAAATGGACCGGAATAGGGCTTCTCGTATCACTTGCAGCGATACAATTGTACCGGCCTGAAAAGAATATTTCCGAGTCAACTCCCGCGTCTGATATCGTTACAGCTTTTCAGGTGCCGGAAGCTGTTGCATCTGTGCTGCATCGTGCGTGCTACGACTGCCATAGCAACAACACAAAATACCCTTGGTACAACAACATACAACCGGTGGGCATTTGGCTCGCCAATCACATAAACGAAGGAAAAGAAGAACTAAACTTCTCTGAATTTGGCACATTCACACCTAAGAGAAAACTCAAAAAACTAAAAGAGATAGTAGAAGAGGTAGAAGAGGGCGAAATGCCGTTAGAGAGTTATACGTTTGTCCATGGAGAAGCAAAGCTCACTGCCGACGAAAAAGCAATGATAATAGACTGGGCAAAGGGACTTTCGCAAAAGATTCAAATGACGGAGGGAGCGCCTCATATGTAACACAAAATGATTGTAGAATAAAGCGGGAACATGACTCATGTTCCCGCTTAATTATTAGTATCAGAATTGATTATTTAGCAGCTGCTTCCTGCTGTGCCGCATTCACAATGCCCATCACTTGTTTGTAGTCTTTCCAGTTAGTGCCTGGATTAGCCTGACGCTGCGATGGCGACACTACAACCATCCTGAAGGTCACAGAACCGGGGAAGCCCGGGTCAGACCCATCAGAATTCTGAACATAGATGGAAAACCCGTTGTCGAAGAAGTTATACACGGTAGATGTTTTTCCGTTTATATCCGGCAGTGGCGACCATTCTGGATTGCTTGTAGTACCATAACTTTTAAAAACAGATACGATACCTCGGTCCACGACCGCAGGAGTGATGTCCGAACTCGTGAAGTTTGCATAATAAGTATTACCCGTTTTAGACCAACTGCTTACCGTGAACGGATCAGAGCCGATAACATTTGCGTTACCCTGCGGTCCTGTAGGCCCCTGTGGTCCCTGTGGTCCGGGAGGTCCTGTCTTGGTGCATCCGGTAAAAATGAACACGCTGGCAGCCAGCAACATTACAAGTAGTTTCTTCATTTCAAATGTCTTTATCCGTTGGGTTCAGTACGGTGTTAAGAAAATAGCGTAAAACCCCGGCAGATTGCCTACGCTACCATACAAAACCAAAAATAGTGCCATTTCCCCTATCCAAGTATGTTAAAATATAGATAATCATTGGTGCGCAACATCATTTTTACATCCCTGCTGGTTTTGGCTACTTGCTGCTCGTCTGAGGCACAAGTAAAAGCGTCTACAGACACCTCCGGGCGGATCAAACCGGCAAAATGGCAACCCAATGCGAAAAAAGCCGGGCTCTACGCGGCTTTGATACCGGGCCTCGGACAGATATACAACCGCCAGTACTGGAAACTCCCTATAGTCTATGGTGGACTTGGCGCTGCAGGCTATTTCGTTTACAAGAATAGTACCGATTACACCAAACTGCGCAAAGCATATGTGGGACGAATTGGTGCCGCGGCAAGCCATACCACTCCTACCGATGAATACGTAGGTATTTACAGTACCGATCAGCTGCAGCAGCTCCAGGCCGATCAGAATCGCGTACTGAACATGACTGTGATATATACGAGTCTCGCTTTTGCGGTACAAGTACTCGATGCGGTCACATCGGCACACTTGCGCAACTTCGATATCTCTCGCGACATTTCCATGCAGGTAAAACCTGTACCCACTCCATATGGGGCTGGCATTGGCCTCGCCATGACTTTCTGATCCGCCATTTATCAGCAATGTAGATAACTACATTGTTTTTTCCTTTGCCTTTTCATGCCCCCGACTGGCTATCTTTGCCCGCAAATTTCCAGCAATTGAATTCAAGGATCCGGGTTGGTGCAGTAAGTTACCTCAACACAAAGCCACTACTTTACGGCATCGAACATAGCGACATTATCAACCAGATCGACCTCACGAGTGAATACCCGTCGAAGGTAGCTGAACAACTCAAGTCGGGAGACCTCGACATGGCACTCATTCCGGTTGCAGCGATACCCGGCATCCCGGGTGCCAACATCGTTAGCAACTACGGCATAGCATCGCACGGCAATGTGGTGTCCGTGGCTATCTTCAGCCAGGTACCGATGGAAGAAATAACCACTATTTACCTCGACTATCAGTCTCGCACATCAGTACGATTGGCCCAGTTGCTACTGGAGAGACACTGGAAAAAGACAGTAACCTTCAAACCGGCTACCGAGCACTATATCGACTACATCAACGGCACAAATGCGGGGGTCATTATCGGAGACAGGGCATTGCAGCAACTGCACAATTTCGAATACGTGTACGATCTGTCGGCTGCCTGGAAAGCACATACGGGACTCGATTTCGTTTTTGCGGCCTGGGTCGCTAACAAACCCCTGCCCGAGCCATTCAAAACGGCATTCGACAATGCAAACGCGGAAGGTTTACAGCACATTGACACAGTTATTGAACAGAATCACTTCCCGTGGTACGATCTGGACACCTACTATCGCGAGAATATCCAGTACCTGCTCGATGACAACAAAAAGAAAGGAATGGAACTATTCCTCAACCTCATACGTTCATAAATTTGTATTTTTAGATACGCCTAGGCTAAATACCGCTCTCAATTTTGGCACACAACTACACATATATCCCATATAAAGAGACCGGCTGCTTCTCAAAACTGGCGTCCGACTATACTTCAGACCATACCCTGCTCAGTCAGTTCTATCAATTTTCACCAACCGCTGAAGGAGTTGAAAAAGCGATCGCAGATCGTAGAAACTTCCCCACTAACCGGTCCGTTCTCGTCGATACACTTACCCGGCAATATGGTGATCTCGATACAACAGACGCGGTCAAAACGAACATACAGCACCTGGTCAACGAAAACACCTTTACAGTTACCACGGCCCATCAACCCAATCTGATGACAGGCTACCTGTATTTTATTTATAAGATCCTGCACGCCATCAAACTGGCCGAACAACTGGATCGTACTTACCCCGACAAGAAATTCGTCCCTGTTTACTACATGGGCAGCGAGGACAACGATTTGGAAGAGCTGGGTACCTTCAAATTTCGTGGCGACCGCTACACTTGGGACGGCGGCGGGCAAAAAGGCGCAGTAGGCCGTATGAGCACTGCTTCCTTAAAGCCTCTCCTGCAGCAACTCTCTCGTTATTGGGGTCCTCCCGGAGCAGATTCAGAGGCGTTGCAAAAGCTTATCACAACCGCCTACCAAAAGCATCCTACTATGGGTAGCGCTACCCGGTATCTGGTCAATGAGCTGTTTGGTAAATATGGCCTGGTAATTGTCGACCCCGATGATGCTGCTTTGAAGAGCACGTACATCCCTGTTATGGAAGACGAGCTCCTCAACAGCCCCAGCATTGCCCTGGCGCAGACACAGACAGCCTTACTGGAAAAAGATTACAAGTCACAGCTATTCCCGCGCCCCATTAATCTGTTCTACCTGCGTGATGGGCTTCGCGAACGTATTGAACGGCATGAAGACAAATGGGTAGTATTGAATACCGAATACATTTTCTCTCAGGAATCTCTGCTCACCGAGCTATATGAACACCCCGAAAGATTTAGCCCCAACGTCGTCTTGCGTCCTGCCTTTCAGTGTACCATCCTACCAGATGTCGTATTTATAGGCGGCGGTGCCGAAGTCGCTTATTGGCTTCAACTAAAGACAGTCTTCAGCCACCATAAGGTCTTCTATCCTGCCATCCTCTTGCGACAGTCCGTTCTTTGGCTTTCCACGCAACAGTCAGACCTCAGAAAAAAAACGGGGCTGTCCATTGCTGAAATGTTCCGCTCGGAACACGACCTCATCAACGACTATATCGCCACTCATAGCGACAAGGATTGGCATACATCAAAAGAGTCCGCAGACATCACACAATTGATGGAGCAACTCGAGGAAAGGGCCGCAACTATCGATTCCACCTTACGTGCCTCGGTTAAAGCAGCATCAACCGCAATGCTCAAAAAACTCGCCGCACTGGAAAAGAAAATGCTACGTGCCGAGAAAAAGAATCATCAGGTTCATATCGACAGGATATCCCGCATGAAAGCAGCCATATTCCCCGGCAATAGCCTGCAGGAACGCACCGATAACTTCCTCGAGTTATATCTCGATCAGGGCCCTGCTTTCATAGATACGGTCTACGCGGGCATCGCCCCTCTCACTCCGGCCTTCATGGTCATAGAATAAAGAAAGCACCCCGAAAGGTGCTTTCAAATTGTATTCCGGGTCGACCTGTTCTTAGTTGATCTCGCCAACCATATCTTCCGGCTTCACCCAGTTATCAAAGTCCTCTGCAGAAACATATCCCAGGTCTATGGCTGTTTGTTTCAGCGTCTTACCTTGTTTATGCGCGGTCTGTGCTATCTCGGCCGCCTTGTAGTAACCTATTTTGGTATTAAGCGCGGTCACCAGCATCAGTGAATTATTCACGTGCTTGCGGATATTATCTTCAAGTGGTGCCAGTCCTTCAGCACATTTATCGTTAAATGACACACATCCTTCGCCTATCAGCCTTGCGCTGTGCAGGAAGTTGTAGATCATTACCGGCTTGAACACATTCAGCTCAAAATGACCATTGCTTCCACCAATGCTGATAGCGACATCATTACCCATAACCTGTGCCGCTATCATAGTAAGTGCTTCACACTGCGTTGGGTTCACTTTACCCGGCATGATAGAAGAACCCGGCTCATTATCAGGTATAAACAGTTCGCCGATTCCCGAGCGTGGACCCGAGCTAAGCATACGGATATCGTTGGCTATTTTCATCAGGCTCACAGCCACCATCTTCAGCGCACCATGTGCTTCTACAATGGCGTCATGCGCAGCCAGACTTTCAAACTTGTTTTCTGCTGTTACAAATGGAAGTCCCGTAAGATTAGCAATATTCTCTGCCACCTTTACTGCATATCCCTTTGGCGTGTTGATACCCGTACCAACCGCCGTACCACCCAATGCCAGTTCGCTCAGGTGAGCCAGACTGTTGTTGATCGCGCGCAGACCATGATCCAGTTGAGACACATAACCGCTCAACTCCTGACCCACTGTCAGCGGAGTTGCGTCCATAAAGTGGGTACGACCTATTTTCACTATGTGCATGAACTCTTTCGACTTTGCAGCCAGTGTGTTACGCAACTTGGTGATGCCCGGGATAGTCACATCGATCAGCATCTTGTAAGCAGCAATGTGCATTGCCGTAGGGAAAGTATCGTTTGAAGACTGCGACTTGTTCACATCATCGTTAGGGTGAATGAACTTGTCTTTGTCCGTCAGGTTACCACCATTAATCACGTGCGCTCGGTAAGCAACAACTTCGTTCACGTTCATATTGCTCTGCGTACCCGAACCTGTCTGCCACACCACCAGCGGAAATTCATTATCCAGCTTTCCTTCCAGTATCTCATCACAAACCTTTCCTATCAGTTCGCTCTTTTCAGCAGGCAATACACCCAGCTGATTGTTGGTCATAGCAGCCGCCTTTTTCAGATAAGCAAACGCCTTGATTATTTCCTTAGGCATCTTATTGATGTCCTGCGCTATCTTGAAGTTCTCAATAGACCTCTGTGTCTGCGCACCGTAATAAGCATTAACGGGCACCTTTACTTCGCCCATCGTGTCTTTCTCAATTCTGAATTCCATGTTCTTTTATGTGTTTGTGATAACAATCGCTTTTCGGGGTGCAAAGGTACAGGTATTTATTATATAGGGTAATATCGAAGGGATAGGATATTATGACCGTTCCCGGCGTTTCAGTCCTGAATATCCCCTATTTTCGCAACATGTGGCAGGAAACAAACAATCAATTATACCGTAAATTTCAGTTTGCCGACTTCAGCGAGGCATTTGCATTCATGACCCGCGTGGCCATTCTCGCCGAAAAACAAAACCACCACCCCACCTGGACAAACACCTGGAACACCGTCGAAATTTGGCTTTGCAGCCACGATGCCGGCAACACCATCACCGACCGCGACCACAAACTCGCAGCTTCAATTGATAAACTTATCAAATAAACCTGTCCGATTCCCGACCTCAACTTCCCTGCCGTCTGGTACGTTCCCCCGTACCCCCAATTCCTAACTCCGAATTACCAATTCCATCCTCCCACAAAATCACTCCTTCACCTTAGTATCCATTACTATTGTCACCGGGCCATCATTCACCAGGGCAACCTTCATATCGGCCCCAAACTCCCCCGTCTGCACCGGCTTTCCCGTCTTCTCACTCAGCAACAATGTAAAATACTGATACAGTGGTATTGCCTGCTCCGGCCGTGCCGCCTTCAAGAAAGAAGGCCTGTTACCCTTCTTGTACGAAGCATGCAGCGTAAACTGGCTCACCACCAGCATCTCGCCACCAACCTCTGGCACGTCTTTGTTCATCATACCATTTTCATCGGCCATCACCCTCAACTGGGCTACTTTACCGGCCAGCCACTCAGCATCTTCCCTACTGTCGTCCGTTTCCACCCCCAGCAAGATCAGATACCCCTTTCCTATCCCGGCCTTCACTACACCATCTATGGTCACACTTGCTTCCGATACTCTTTGAATAACTGCACGCATAGGCCAAATATAAAACCAAAACACACAACCGGCTACACCCTCGCCGGTACAACAGGCATCAAATGGCGTACTTTTGCACCATGCTTCATGTTTCAGACACTATCGTAGCAATTGCCACTGCACCGGGCCAGGGCGCCATCGGCATCATCCGCCTGGCAGGAGCCAATGCCATCTCAATTGTCAACAGCATTTTCAAAGGAAAGGACCTCACAAAACAGGCCACCCACACCTTGCATTTTGGCAGAATAATGGACGGTGCTACGGTGATAGACGAAGTGGTGGTGGCACTCTACAAAGGTCCGCGCAGCTACACCGGCGACGATATTGTAGAGATAAGCTGCCATGGCTCCATGTACATCATGCAGCAAATAATGGGTCTTTGTGCCGCCAATGGCGCTGTCATGGCCCGCCCCGGCGAATTCACCATGCGTGCGTTCCTCAACGGCAAACTCGACCTCGCTCAGGCCGAAGCCGTGGCTGATCTCATTGCCAGCGACAGCGCCGGTGCGCACCGTGCAGCCATGCATAACCTGCGCGGCGGCTTCAGCCACGACCTTGCTGCCATGCGCGAGCAACTCATCAAATTCAGCGCGCTGATAGAACTGGAACTCGACTTCTCACAGGAAGACGTTGAATTCGCCGACCGCACCCAGTTCTATGCACTCATCAACAACATCACCGCCGCCACCCAAACGCTCCTTAACTCCTTCAGCCTCGGCAATGCCATCAAGAACGGCGTCAGCGTTGCCATTGCCGGCAAACCCAACGCAGGTAAAAGCACTCTACTGAATGCCCTCCTCAACGAAGAACGTGCCATTGTCAGCGACATCGCTGGCACCACCCGTGACACCATCGAAGAAACCCTCAACATCAACGGCATCCTTTTCCGCCTCATTGATACTGCCGGCATACGCGAGCATACCACCGATGTTATCGAGAAACAAGGCATTGCCCGCAGCCGCGATGCAATGAACAAGGCCGATGTTGTGATCTACCTCTTCGATGTAGCTCAGTACATCACGTCCGACTTCGAGCAGACCGACTTACTGAAACAAATAGAGGAGTTCCGAACATCAGAGACCAAATTCCTGCTGGTGGGTAATAAGACCGACGAAGCGGGTCAAGATGCCGCTAATGCTGCACTGCGCCACTTGGGACAGCCCGTACTGCTCATTTCAGCACGCGACAAAAACAATATCCAACAACTAAAAGACGAGCTCTATAATATGGTTGCAGGCGGATTCGTGCAGCAAGAGGGAACGATTGTTACAAACGCACGCCACTACGCCGCATTGCAGCATGTACTGCAGGCACTGCAAGATGTAAAGAACGGCATGGACAACAACCTCCCGGGCGACCTCCTCTCCCCCGACATCCGCCGCTGCCTCCACTTCCTCGGAGAGATCACAGGCGTGGTCACCACAGAAGATAAACTCGATTACATATTCTCGAAGTTCTGTATCGGAAAATAAATCTTCGGAAACGGGTACTTCCTCTAAAAATTGAGCGAAAAGAACGACATCGACCAGTGGTGCTATTGCTTGATAAATGCCGTCGAAGACAGGGTTTTATTCTATGATCTGTATCACCCTTTGAAAGACACGAAACTATGAGGCAATCAAATATCGTTACATTGCTATCTCCAAATCAAAATCCCACGGTAGTGATGCGAGTGATTGTTTTTCAAAGTATCTTATCATACCGGCATATTGGGATCCATCCATCGCCATCTCATTTAGCCTGTGGTTGATCATATTAGCCATACTAGCTGGGAAGCCGGGCACTTGCAGTGTATATTTGTAGGTCATGTAGGCACAATAATGCCGAAAACGAAGGTCCCTGAGTTCCTGCCTGTTGATTCCAAAGAAATCTTCGCACGCTTTCACAACATTTTGATAGGCAGGTTTCGCCGGAACTACTAAAATTTCTTTATTAGCCAATATGGGTTGGTAAGCCAAATATGTAGCCGGATCTTCTATATACGGATCTATCAGCAAAGCATATTCGCCCATCATTGCGGCCATCAACATTGCCAACGGCATACCTGCCGTGTCATCAATCGGGTCCGGTGTCATATTTTGTGCCATAGCCTGCAGCTGTGCGTCCGAATGAGTAGACCTGACAACAGGACCTGCCATAACTGAATTGACAATCATAAAATTATCGTTCTTGTACATCTGGTTGCAGACGGTACAAGAGGCTAAATAATTTTCGTAACAATAAGCCAACCACCAATAAATGCTTTTCGGTCTAAAATGTTCCACATCGCCGTAAGCCACCACAGTAGTTTGAGTTTCGCAATATGCGCATTTATTCCTTGTCTCTTTAAGTAGTTGCTTTTTTGCAGGTTTCCATGTTGCACTCTTCAATACTTTGTTTACGTCTGCATCAAGTTGCCCGTCTCTTTTTAGCTTTAGCAACTCTAAATTGTAGGCAATTCTTTTGGCTCCTCTAAAATTAGTCGGAATAGAGCCGTTGCGTTCTCTATACAAGCGAATCATTTTCTATCGAAGTTTTTGTTTGAGTTTTTGGTTTACTGTTTTAAGAAGAGCCACGTCTTTAGGGTCAAGGGTACTATTAGGCCTCATATTCATGGGCAAATCTGCAATTTTCGCCGACAGTTGTTTAATTTCAGCTTTTTCAGCTACAGTTTTGTCTTTCTTCAAATACAATTCTCTCACCTTCTTTTTCGCCTTCTCTACATCAGCGGACTCATCAGTTTCGACACCAAACACCGGTGACATAAGTATCTGATGTAGAAGCATTTTTGATGGATCGCCCTTAAATGCAACCAATTCTGTTTCCTTTGCATTGCGTCTCAAAGCATACAATTCATATTCTTTCGCCTGCTGCGCTGTCAGTGGAGAATGAGTAGTAACAATGACCTGAAAGTTTGGAAGTTTACTTTCCAGAAAAGCATGCAGGCGACGCTGCCATTTAGGATGCAAATGCAGGTCAACTTCATCAATGAGCAAAACGCCTCTTGCATTAAGCGGATTTTTATAATTACGAAAACTGTTAGTAATGTTATACATCATATCACCCACCCATGCGGTTACGTTTTGATATCCGTCACTCAACTGTTCCAGCGGTATCTCCCCATCCGGGGTACTAAAAATCATCTGTCCTTTTTTACGGTCAATTTTCTTGAATTTGACATTTTCAACTAAAAACTGATTGAGGGCAGACTTTACGATGTTGAGATCTCGCCCGCCACTCGAGTAGTCAATATCCATAGCCCAGTTAGTTAAAGAAACCAAAGTGGCATCGGAATTAAACAATGATTGTATGCCACGTGTTCTTGGCGAACGATAGAAGTCGCCCTTACCGGTTATTTTTGACTCGCTGCTGTTTAGACGCCTGCTGGCACCATAAGCGAGAATAAAATAATTTCTGTCGGCCCTTTCAATAGCACTGTCTAGTTGCTCCAGTGTATCTCTATTTTCATTCAGTATCTCCCTTATGTGGCTCCCCCTCCTTATCTTAATTTCGATATGCCTTTCTTCCTTTTCCGCTGTAATAATGTTCGCTTTAACCGCACAAAATTTCTTTTTGTTTTGTATCCAGCTATCAGGGTTACCAATAATATCTGCAAGGGCGTTGCTGCCTGCAGTAACAATAGAAATTGCCTTTAGCACCGCACTTTTACCCGTTCCATTTTCTCCTAACAAAAAAGTAGTTTTACGAGTTGGATGTTTAACATCTTCTGTACAAAAATCTATTTTTAGGTACGTGTGGCACTTGAAATTGGTGAGTTCTATATTTTTTAGAAACATTGTCTTTGTTTGAATATTGATTTAAATAGGCCTTTTTTTTAAATTAGTCTACGCATTTGGATTTCGCACATTAAATCTACTAAAAGTACTGAATTAATCCCCCCACTATTTTCAACCGGATACGAAACAAAGTAATATTACGCGCTTCCGCCCAGTCTCTTTTTAACGGCATTACAGCATAATCTATATGTTGTTTCCACCATGGACCAAGGGGTTTTCTTAGTCATAACCTGTGCACATGTCGCGCTTCTTAACGTAAAGAACCAAACGGTCATCCAATGGTAAATTGACCTCTTACTAACTATCATTCACGTGTACGCGTTCTAGGCAGGTCTAGAATTCCCTTCGAAGAAAAAATATATACGCGGTAATAGTTCCGTGAAAGTTTGTGCATCAGAGAAGCCAAGCGTCATTATAGATAATGTATCAGTTTTTGGGGGGGGACAATTACTGACAGTAGAGTTACGACGAAGGAAATGGCTACCAAGCCACCTGTTCCTCCGCACATTTACATTTCCTCGGAGAGATCACAGGCGTGGTCACCACAGAAGATAAACTTGATTACATATTCTCTAAATTCTGCATCGGCAAATAAAACAACTATCGTCCTAGAACGTCCTCACAGCACGCACACGCAGCGGAGTGTCTTTCAGTACAGGTACGTAGCCACCGAAGTTATCAGCAAAATCAACTGCATAGGCGTAACTACCGTTGTTCTCGGTGCTGCACCAGTACTTGCCTGCAGCAAAACCCATAACCGACTGCTGGTTAACAAATATCCTCCTCAGTTCCGTCAAACTTGGCAGATACCAATCACTATAACCTGTTACAAGACCGGCACAGAGACCGGCAGCAGAATAATTGCCGCAGGCAGTCACTATCATATCAGTATTTGACGCACCCTTGCCAATAGCCACACTGGTGCTGCCAACAGCCTTATCAGTACAGCCCCATACCATCGGCGCGGTCATATCTTCTGTCGCTACTATCAGGCCATGTTCCTGTCCCGCCACATACCCTGCGTCGTCCGACTGAAAGATATACCCTATCCTACCTCCTCCATACATCATTCCCACTTCCAGTGCCGACACCTGTATGTCACCGCTCACGGCGCCTACTGCCGACCTGCCGGCACTATTGAACGAATACACCCTGTAAGAATACACCACATTGGCCGATACAGCCTCATCAGTGAACGATGTCACATTAGGCCCCACACTCGTCAGGGCATTGAAAATACCTGCAGCCGACCGGCGTTCTATCAGGAACCCGGACTCGTTACCGGAAGCGTCAGTCCACTTCAGATTCACTTGTTTGCCGCCACCCTGTGTGGCCATTAAACCCGTTGGCGGAACCGGCGCCTCAACCACAGGTGCCTCATCCTCTTTCACACAACCCGAAATACCCGACACCAGCAGTGCCACCAACAATCCTATCTTAATATTCCTTATCTGCATTACGATAATTTTATACAACGGGCTTTGCTCGCATTTACCCTTACAGTAAACAACAATTTTCGCCCATCGTAAAAGTAATTGCTACCAATCGGCAACAGCCCGCTACAATTAGCAGTAACTATTTTCTGATGGCAAGAATTCCACTTCACATCCACATATTCCCTAAACAGCACTATTCTTCACTTTTTCACCTCTTTGTTACACTTTATTTAACAAAACCTCAATTTTATTAAAATTACTCTTACCTTTGTTGCACCAACATGCAAAAGAATTTACCACATCATTGTCCCAGTTGCGCGGCGCTGCTACACGTAAAGAGCCTTGCCTGCAGCAACTGCCTCACCGAGGTCAGCGGTGCTTTCAGCATGCCCTTGCTGGCCAGCCTCACCCGCGAAGAGCAGGATTTCATTGTGGCCTTCGTTAAATGCAGCGGCAGCCTCAAAGACATGGCGCAGCAACTTAGCCTCAGCTACCCCACCGTGCGCAACCTCCTCGACGACATCATTGATAAGATAAAGACCACCGAGAACACTCTTAAAGCCGACAAACGATGAAAAAATGGCTCTTTACCCCTTTCGAATATGTTGCCGGTAGCAAGGCGCTCCTCATAGGCGTGGCTGTTATGGCAGCAACCGCCGTTATGGGTTATTACAGCGAAACTCATTTCGATGGTGTGCTCGATACCCACACGGGTGCCGTCACACCTATCGCGTACTACTTTATAGAACAACTGGTCAACTGGGCCTGCCTCACCCTGCTGTTCTTCACGGCCGGTAAGCTTTTCTCCCGTTCCTCTATCCGTTTTGTCGATGTTGCGGGTACTATGGCACTGGCACGCTGGCCCGGCTATATCGCAGCCATTGCAGGCTTCGGGCTAGATGTTCCTGTCACCAACATTCCCGAGCGCATTCTCCAAAGCCTCACCCCGCCCATGATCGCCTGCCTCCTCGTAACCATGGCATGCACCATACTCATGGTAGCACTCTACTACAACGCCTGGCGCATCTCGTGCAATATGAAAGACGGAAAAGGCGTTGGCATATTTATTGTCACCCTCATCCTTGCCGAGGTGGCCTCTAAACTTTTACTCATGCAAGTCTATAAATAAACTAACATAACAATGAAGAAACACATCCTCTCGGCCCTGCTCCTGCTTTTGGCCTCCGTAAACCTCAACGCCCAGTCGCGCAGCGAAGTGGACCAGGCGCTCAATAAGTTCCAGAGCCAGTACAACAACAAACAGTACTCCGATATCTACAAGAACTTCTCCGACCGCATTACCAAGCAGATCAACGAAGAGATGATCAAAAAGACCATGGCGCAGCAGTTCGATCAGTTTGGCGACCTCAAGTCCTACAGCCACGTCAAGGAAGAAGGTCAGTTCAGCTACTACAACGTAGTGTTTACCAAGACCACGCAAACACTGGTAATGTCGCTCGACGAGTCCAAAAAGATCGAGGTTTTCCGCTTTGTCCCCTACACACCCGATGGCGCACCCCGCATACAGTCAAACATTGCGTACGAGTCGCCAAACGGCAAAATATACGGCAGCCTCGAAATGCCCGATGCCAAACAACCGGTACCCGTGGTGCTTATCATAGCAGGCTCGGGCCCCACCGACCGCAACTGCAACCAACAGGGCATGCAGACCAACACCTTCCGAATGATAGCCGACTCGCTACGCAAAGCGGGCATTGCTTCGGTGCGCTACGACAAGCGTGGCGTGGGAGAAAGTGCCGGCGCACTCCAGGACGAGTCTAAACTCGTGTTCGACGACATGGTCAGGGACGCCGCGGGATTCATCAAAATGCTGAAGGCCGACAAACGCTTCTCGCACGTCATTGTTATGGGCCATAGCGAGGGCTCCCTCGTGGGCATGATAGCAGCAGCACGCGAAAACGCTGCTGCCTACGTATCTGTAGCCGGGATCGGCGAACGGGCCGACGCCATCATTGTGCGCCAGATAGCCGCTCAGTCAGAAGAATTGTCGCTGAAAGCCGCCTTTATGCTCGACAGCATGCAGAAAGGCAACACCGTTAAAAACATAGATCCCGCCCTTCAATCTTTGTTCCGCCCTTCGGTTCAGCCATATATGCAATCGTGGATAAAGTACAACCCGCAGGACGAGATCAAAAAACTCAGCTGTCCCGTACTTATCCTCCAGGGCTCAACCGATCTTCAGGTACCTGTGGACGAGGCCGAGATGCTGAAAGCAGCCTGCCCCAAGGCCACTCTGAAGATCATAGACGGCGTAAACCACGTACTGAAACCCGCTCCGGCCGACCGCGCTGAGAATATCGCCACCTACAACAAGGCCGATCTTCCCGTGAGTAAAGAAGTAACCACTGCGCTGGCAACTTTTGTAAAAACAGTCAGCACAGCTAAGTAAACAAAACACTCAGACAATACCATTTCGAACGCCCCGCCCACCGTGCGGGGCGTTCTTGTCACATCCGTATACGCCCGCGCTTCACAATTACTCCCATCTGCGCCGTTTTTTTCTTGCCACCCACTTCAAACATAAACAACTGGCAATCAATATAAAAACTACTCACTGCTCCACAATTTATTTCCTAAAAACTCCCAAAAAACTCCCATTTCCCTCCTGCCAGTTGCAGGCTCACCACTTCCCGATTTCTGCGCTGCCACGTCCCACCTGAGCAGTACAGCTTTTGCATTATCGGGGCCTGAGACATCCATTTCACCTCACGCTACTTCAAGTTACATCCGCGCCTGAAAACCCGCAAAAAGAAATTCTATGATAGCGCGTTTTCTGCCGTTTGACAGAACGAAAAAACGACTATCGTAAATACACAATCAGCCAACCCGATGCAAAATGACCATCGTCAATCAAAATCATTTCAACTTAAACTAACTTAGTCGGCAACTCGAAGGTTGCCCCGGCTGGCTGTATGTTGTACTTACGGCAATCTAGCGATGGCGAAGAATGTGCCGAATGGGAAAGTTGAATACCTATTTCTACGGCGAACTCGGAACAATAAAATATTCAGTTTCATTTTCCATACAAATAACATTTTTTCGAAAAAGTGCAATCAATATATATCTGAAATACCTATCTTTTAGATTTTTATTTTCGTAGTTTAGGAAAATATCTACAAGGGATAAGATGGGTAATTCGCTTATTGGGGAATGCGTCTGATAATCTTCAATGTAAAGGTCGCTTATTACAAAATCACACAAAAATGGCGAATCATTTTCAACGTAACTCTTTAATAATGATGTGTATCTTTCATAACTGACTGGTGAAGGCTCCCAACCATATCGATAACAGAGTTTATAAAAAACAACTCTATTTTCTGCAACAAGAATTTTTAATTTAATAGAGTCGGGATGTCTTATCTTGAGGCATAATATATATCCAAGATCGTGACTATTGAGTACTTTTTCTACGAATTCTTTTTTATTCGAATAATTTATTTGTCCATATGCATTTGCAGTGAGACAACATATCATTAAAGCAAACCAGGATAATATTCTTATTTTCATAACATTATAGATCTGAATGGTTGGGAATAATTCCCAGTTTGCCAGTTTGCTGTAGGTTGCCCGGGCTAGCTGTAGGTTGTACTTACGGCAAACTAGCGATGGCGAAGAATGTGCCGAATGGGAAAGTCGAATACCTATTTCAAATCAGCTAACTTTGATAAATAATACCGTGAACTCATTAAATCACATTTACATTCGTCTATATACTCATCAATTGAATAGGCAGATCGTGTGCAACCTAGCTCCTGAGACTTTGCTAAGCAATATAATGCAAAATATTTAATACCATCATCCAAGCTATCGATCCCTTTCTCTCCCGTCAATCCAGCCCACATGTGGTAGTATGCATCCCCATAGTGATACCTATTTGCATATATAAAGGAAAAATATAAAACCTTGTCAAATCTATAATTCTTACCGTACTCAAACCCAAAGAGTCGATGGTAGGCTTTTGAATCCCCAAACAATAAAGCACGTTCATAAACGCGATTGTAAACGTCTTGATCCTCAAGATTCATTGATAGTAAAGGTGGATCTTCGATCACACGTTTATGAGTGGTTATTTTTTCTTTATTTTTCGTTTTGCAACCAAAAAATAATAGTAATGGAAAACATATACATAATAATTTAGGCGTTCTGATACCCATAATAAATTAATTTTAAGCAAATAGTTCCAGTTTGCCGTAGGTTGTACCTACGGCAGGATCGGCTGCCGGTATCCGACCGGCGAATGAAACTAATCCATTTTTATCGGAACCAAACCTTGCTTACCAGTTTGCCGTAGGTTGCACCTACGGCAGGATCGGCTGCCGGGTATCCGACCGGCGAATGAAACTAGTCCATTTTTATCGGAACCAAACCTCGCTTACCAAGAATTATTGTTGCTGCACTACTGTATACATAATCTTCTGCTCTGGCTACGATTCCGGCACGTACAGGATTTTCATGAATATAGTTAAGCTTCTGAAAAAAGAACTTCTGAGAATATATCTCTTCCGGCCTGTTATCATGTATCCAGAATTGGTTTTCTGTATTCCGGATATTTTTTAGTCCATGCCAACCAAAACGGTGAAGCATCCATTCGCGCCTGCTTTCATCGGGGGCATTGCGTATCGTATCAATTATGGTTTTGGCGGTGAACCTTTTAAAATCGCGGATGGTATCAGCGAGATTTGCAGAACTGCTACGCAAGAGCAAATGCAGGTGATTACTCATTATAACGTAACCATGCACTTCAAGGCCTTTTTGGGAGATACAAAAATTTAGGCTGTCAATAATAATATCCCGGTATCGCTGACGAGAAAAGACATCTACCCAGTCAACAACAGTATTTGTAACAAAATGCATAGCCGATTGATCGCGAATCTGGTAACCTGTGCTCATGGTTACAAATATAACACCTCATTATCGCCGGACAGAATCCGGCTGCCATACCTGCCGTAGGTAAAACCTACGGCAAACTGGGCTTTCCAACATGTTTACCTATTTCACCGGCATTTATAAATGTAAAATAGCCCGTCACACACGTCTAATAATTAAACACAATAGATAGCTCAGTGAAGCTAAAATCACCGCTAATACTATGTGAACATACCAAGCATCTACAAAGGCAAAATACAAGTGTTCTAATACTGTTGTTAAGGTCTCACCATGAACTGTGAGATTAGAAAATAAAACGTATAGTCCAACGATTATCCACCAGTATAAAATCGAGATAAATAATCTCTTAACAGCAACCATTGCTTTTTTTATGAAGGTAGTAAAAGTTCCAGTTTGCAGTAGATATCCCATTGGGCGCAAGTCTTTTTGACTTGTGTCTAAAATTCTTGCGAGCGTTTTCCACTTGCGTAACGAAGGAACAGCTTTTTACCATACTACCAAAAACGCACTATCATAAAACTTTCTTTTGCCTGTTTTCATCCACGAGTGTAACTTGAATGGTAGATGAAAAAAACAGAGCAAAAAGGCATACATGACGAATTTATTCCACTTCTCACACGCGCGCAAACTGCGCAAAAGCCTGCCGGCCGGTAGGCGGGTGCGCAGTTTTCCTGCCTGCCGGCAGGCAGGTGCGCAGCCGTGGGAAGCAAACCTCGCATCTGCTTCCCACCTTTTTATTGACAACCAATTAGTTATGTAAAACAGTGAAAAAAAGAAAAAAATTGCACAACGGGAAGCAACATGAAGAATCCAAAGTGGCGTAGCCTGATTAATAATGAGAAGCCGCTCAGCCCGTGATGGCGCCTTCAGATTTCCGTAGATGTGGTTACCGTGCCCTTGATAGAAATTCAAGAGGTGACTATCTACGTAGTTAAATCATCTGGTAGACGTTAGGAAAGATGCCAGCGCCATAAAGTTGCACAGCGAACTGCGAAACAGCGTAGAGCTGACCTTTTGCCTCGCGGAGTCCCGAAAGCATTCGGGAGAAAAAGGCAGCGCTTCCCCTGCCGACCGATAGGTGGGCCTGCCTGTCGGTCAGGCAGGTTTTGGTATCCCGAAAGCATTCGGGAAAAAGTACGAGCGGATGGGAAAGATGCGTCCTGTCCTTCGGCAGTGTTGACCGTTAACTCAATTTCAGGTTTGGGTAGGTATGATCTGCCGGCTCTAAAAAAAACGAGACACCACCCTACTTCTTCGCCACCCCCGGTATCACCTTTCCTACGCAGCCATTAGGCATTTGTATATGCAGCATATCGGAAAGCGTCGCGGCAATATCGGTCATCTCGCTCCGCTGAGAGGTAGCACCCTTGCTCACGTTCCACCCAAACCAGATGAGCGGTATATGGGTATCATAGGGGTTCCAGGTGCCATGAGTGGTACCGGTCGGGCGGCCACCATTATCAAACCACCCTGGCTTCGGCACTACCTGTATAGAACCGCTGCGGTTGCGGTGGTAGCCGTTCACTATCATGGTGCGTATCGGCTCGGGCACAAATGTTTGTTCGGGGTGCTCCATATCCACCACATAGGCAACCTCGGGCATGGCGCGCAGCCACTCCATTACAGACAGGCGTATGGTGGCTCTGTCCTGCCCCGATGCAGCGATCTTCGCCTCGTTCATCGTCATCTGGTAATTGTCAGAGAAAGTAATGAGCGAATCTATCCCGAACGCCAGTTTGATGGACTCGTTCAGTGCGTCACCGGTGGCATCGTGCTCCACCCCGGCAGGTACGTGGTTGTCGGTCAGGAATGTAGGATTGTGCGCGCCACCATGGTCAGCGGTCAGGAAGAACAGGTAGTTGTTCTTACCAAAACGACGGTCCAGGTAGTGGAGGAAGTCCGCGATCTCCTTGTCCAGTCGCAGATAGGTATCTTCCATCTCCATAGAGTTGGGCGCAAAGCGGTGACCTATATAGTCGGTCGCCGACAGACTGATGGCCAGAAAGTCGGTATAGTCTTCCTTGCCCAGGTTCTCCCCTTCCAGGCAGGCCTTGGCCAGCATCAGGGTAAGTGTGTTACCGGCCGGCAGCGACTTGAGCAGAGAATAACGGGCTTCGTCTTTCAGCGTATCAAAGCGGCGGGGAAAGACAGGGGCCTTCTCCCACTTGAACGGACCTTCATAACCGGTAGAGTCGGCGGTGCTTTGGGTATAGGTGTCGGCGTCATAGAGCAGGCTCCAACCTTCTTTAACTAATCGGTCACCCTCACGGCGGGCGTTAAACTCCTGCAGCCAGGCCGGGTTGGGATTCTTGTAGTAGGTACTACTCACGAAGTTGCCGTTCTTCTCGCTGTACCAGTAGGCGCCATTGGCCAGGTGCCCCCCGGGCAGTATGCTGCTGCGGTCCTTCAGCGACACACCATACACCCGCGACCTGAAGTTGGTGGCGAGGCGCAGCTCGTCGGTAACGGTGGTGGTAAGCAGGTTGGCCGGGCTCATAGATTCGTGCGTGCTGGTATCGCCGCCCACACTGCGCACCGCAGTGTCTGCCACACAATAGTTATGGCGGCCCGTAACATTGTCGATCCAGTCATTGCCGGCTATGCCGTGAATGGCCGGCACCGAACCGGTATAGATGCAGGCATGACCGGGGGCCGTGTAAGACGGCAGGTAGTTGATATAGGTCTGCCGGCACTCGTAGCCATTGCGCAGCAGGCGTTTAAAACCGTTGTTACTATAACGGTCGTAGTATCGATACAGGTAGTCCCAGCGCATCTGGTCCACCACCAGCCCTATCACTATCTTCGGCCGCTCCACATCCGCGCTTTTGCGGGTACAAGCAGTAAAAACGGTCGTGGCAACCAACAACATAACTAATAAACGCCTCATATAAAATGTGGATTAAACGTGCTGAACGATACAAATGAATGTTAAGGATACAAAATTGCACAATCTGAGAGTAAAATGGCCGTGATATTTTTATTATTTTTGCGCCTGTTAAAATCCACTATGTGGTGGATTTTCTGCTAATCCGTTCACAAAAATTAAATATTTTATACACATGGATCTATTTGCAAAGTTTGAGAACAGGCTCGGGCCTATCGGAGATTATGCTGAAAAGGCACCAGGTTATTTCGCATTCCCTAAGCTGGAGGGCGAGATCGGCAACCGTATGAAATTTCAGGGAAAAGAGAAGATCGTATGGAGCCTGAACAACTACCTGGGTCTGGCCAACCACCCCGAAGTAAGAAAAGCGGACGCCGACGCGGCTGCAAAATTCGGATTGGCTTCTCCAATGGGCGCCCGTATGATGAGCGGTAACTCAGACTATCACCTGCAGCTCGAAAAAGAACTGGCTGAATTTGTGGGCAAAGAAGACGCTATGCTGTTCAACTTCGGTTATCAGGGCATGGTATCTACTATCGATACACTGTGCGGCCGTCACGATGTGGTGGTATATGATGCTGAATCTCATGCATGTATCATAGACGGTCTGCGCCTCATTCCAAGTCACCGTTATGTGTACAAACACAATGACGTGGCTGATTGTGAAAAACAGCTGATCCGCGCTACAGAAATGGCGAAGAAGACCGGTGGCGGCATTCTGGTGATAACAGAAGGTGTGTTCGGTATGAGCGGCAACCAGGGCAAGATTAAGGAAATTGCAGCATTGAAGTCTAAATATGAGTTCCGCCTGTTTGTTGACGATGCGCATGGCTTCGGCACAATGGGTAAGACAGGTGCAGGTATCGGCGAAGAGCAGGACTGCATGGACCAGATCGATGTGTACTTCTCTACGTTTGCCAAGTCTATGGCAAGCATAGGTGGTTTCCTTGCTGCCGACAAAAAGATACTCACCTTCCTGCGCTACAACATGCGCTCACAGATCTACGCAAAATCACTGCCTATGGCATTTGTGGTGGGCAACCTGAAGCGTCTGGAACTGCTGCGCACCCGCCCCGAACTGAAAGCTAAACTGTGGCACAATGTGCGTCGCCTGCAGGACGGTTTCCGCGAGCGTGGTTTCGACCTCGGCACAACCAACACACCGGTTACGCCTGTGTTCATGAAGGGCGGTCTTTACGATGCCGTTCAGCTCACGTTCGACCTCCGCGAGAACTTCGATATCTTCTGCTCTGTGGTGGTATATCCTGTTATCCCTAAAGGTCAGATCGAGCTGCGTATCATCCCTACTGCTGCGCACACCGATCAGGACATCGACGAAACACTGGCAGCATTCTCTGCTATCCGCGAGAAACTGGAGAACAAACTCTACCCTCAGGAAATGCCGAATGTGAGCGCATTAGCTAAGTAATTTTATCAGATATGTATAGGAATAGCCCCGGCCTCCGGGGCTATTCCCTTTATATGAGGCCCTGCTTCATCAGGCTACTACAAAACACTGCCTATCAATGCCCTGCGCACACAAATTCATAGACGAACTGGAACTGAAAGGTCTGGACTATGCACCGGAAACCCTGGTGGTGGGTACGTTCAATCCGGCTTGGCCTGAGGAGAACACTGCAACATGGTTCTATGGCCGCACGCAGGATGAGCTCGTCTGGAATGTACTGCCAAGGCTATACGGTTCCCCCTCCCTCGCCGATGCTTCCGACATTGAATGGAAGGAGTTCTGCAAAACGCACCGCATTGCCTTCACCGACCTCATCACCTCCATCGACGATGCCGACGAAGCCAACAAGAACCACCGCAAGATCATCAGTGGCTTTGCCGATAAAGCCCTTGTCTACAACTTCGATGACTTTGTCTTTACCGATGTGGTAGGCATACTCAAGCGGCACCCGTCCATCCGCAATGTGTACATTACCCGGGGCATTACCGAGTCGTTCTGGCGCCACCTTTGGAGCCCGGTTATGCACTATTGCAACACCAACGGACTGCATGAGCGCAGGTTATTGCCGGCTTCAGACGAGAGTACCTATCAGCACGAAGCCCACAATCAGCACCACCCTGACGCCGTTATTGATGCCCTGCCGGATTATATATTGTATCGCTGGAAACAGGAATGGCACTGTTAAGACTGCAATGCCATGTGGAGTATAGGGTACGGTTTACCAAACCCATCGACCGGTGAGCGGGATGTGACCTCAAAACCGAAGTGTCGGTAGAAGGCCAGCGCATCAGCGTTCTGCTCGTTCACATCTACACGGTTCACCCCCAGGTGTGTAAGGGCATACTCCATCAGCAACCTGCCGCCCCCCTTTCCAATATGGGCCGGCGCCAGGAACAGCATATCCAGCATGCCATCGTTGGCAGCCATAAAGCCGGCTATTGTACCATCGCCCACGCGCAATACATGCACCGGCATCCGCTCAAACACCCTGTCTCCGACAATCAGCTCTTTGAAATACAGCACATCCTCCTCAGCAACAAAGGGATGGGTGGCCCGCACCGAGTCTTCCCATATCTCAACGAGTGTACGTGCATCGCCGGTTCTTGCTTTGTTAATAATATAGGGGTGTTGTTGCTGCATATGTAGATCTGCGCTATAAAGATATTGAAAACAAGCACGGGACAATACACTCATCACAAGTTATCCCTAAGACACCTTATATTAGCAATACCAAACCAAACTCCATGATACAACCACCACCCGACAATGAGGCGGCACTGCGCCAGCTATGGACCGAATGTTGCGCCGCCGGACCAAAGACCAAGCTCCCAAACACCAACAAGTATGACTACCACCACCATTTATTCTATCATGGCCGCAACAAAGAGGAAACACTGACCTACCTGTTCCATACTCAGCCCGACTACGAAACATTCATCGAGTGGCTAGCAGAATACCCACCCGACTTTGATGCACTTTACAAGCACAAGGATCGGATACTGAGCGACGAAGACCTTGCACGCTGGCACCGTGACGGTTACATGGTGGTGAAGGGTGTTGTGCCACGCAGTCAATGTGAGGCTGCCTGTACGGCAATATGGGAGTACCTCAATGCTACACCCAATGACCCGACAACTTGGTACAAAGACCATCCCGGCAAAAACGGGATGATGCTGCGAATGGTGCACCACCCCGCTTTGGATGCCAACCGATTCTCGTCACGGATACGAAAGGTCTTTGAAGAATTGTATGGCCACAATGAGTTATACCAACCCATCGACAAGGTGAGTTTCAATGCACCTGAAAACGGGAGCCACAAATTCACGGGATCGCCGCTGCACTGGGATGTAAGTATTGCCCCGCCCATACCTTACTCAGCACAGGGGTTGTTATACCTTACCGACACAAAAGCAGAAGATGGTGCGTTTAACTGCGTACCCGGCTTTCACCGCATCGCCACTGAATGGCTGGGGAAGACTGAAACCGGCATCAATCCGAGAGACCGGGCAATAAAAGAACTCATGCCTATACCTGTACCCGGCAATGCGGGAGATATGGTGATCTGGTTGCAGGCATTACCCCATTGCGCCACCCCCAACAAGGGCACAGTGCCACGCATGGTCCAGTATATATCATGGAGGCCCCAAAACATAAAAGAGGCTGAAGTGTGGCTGTAAACTCTACTTGCCCGACAAACGCTGATATAGCAATGCGGCATTGTGCGCAAAGTTGCCCCACTTGTTCACAATGAAGTCGCGGCCTGCGACGGAGAGTCGGGTCCGCAATTCCGCGTCGGTTAACAGTTGACGCAGCGCTTCGGCCAAACGGTGAACGTCTTTGGGAGGTACAAGGATACCGTTGACACCAGTAGTGATCAGCTCGGGATGCCCGCAAACGTCGGTAGTGATAACCGGTATGCCGGATGACATGGCTTCGATGTTGGCATTGGCCAAACCCTCCCAGTGCGACGGCAGGCAGAATATATCGGCGGTATTATACACCTCGCGTACATTTTGTGGCGGCACCTCTCCGAGATTAACAAGACAATCTGCCAATCCGCGCCTTGCGGCCTCTTCATTCAGATCGAACTCGGGCGGACCTGAATGTACAGCTACCACGGTAAAAGGCGGGACCTGTGTTTTGATCTGCGCAAGCGCATCAAACAGGTCGAGCCAGCCTTTGCGGGCTATGGCAGTACCCACGTTAAGGATCAGCAGGCGCTCGGGAGGCAAGTTGTACTTTGCCCGCAATTGCTGCTTTTGTTCGGCGGATACAGGCTTGAAGAAGTCGTGATCCACGCCCCAGTTCACCACCTCGTAACTGAGTTGGGTACCGAGGATCTTGTTGGTCTCGCGGCCAAGGTAGTCGGCACAAGCAAACCTAAGGTCGGCATTGGTCTGCAAGTCTTTAAAAGCCTGCATCGCGCCTTCGTTCTCGTGGGGCCATACAACAACATCATCGCCTATGGAAAGGATAGCCGACCTCAGCCCCATGCGATGCGCCGCAAACTGCACATTGACAGACTCGGGCAACCACTGCGAGAAGAAGATGTCAGTTTCTTTGGACGGCGTTACTCCAAGTTCTTTGAAGAGCGCGCCAACCGCATCAGCAAACTTCTCTTTGTGCGAACGCTTATCCAGGGCATAGGGCAACCAGTTGGGGATGCGCGGATGGTACACTTCAATGCCATCATAGATACGATGTACAGGATAATCAGGTCCGGAGTGCTTCCAGCGACCACCGAGCAAAGGGAGCGGAAAGGGTGCTTTTGCGGTCACAGGAATAACCACCCGCAGTTCTGCGCCATTTTCTATCAAACCTTTGTATTGACGGTGTGCGAATATCCCTTTCCATTTTTCGCCCGGAGCGTCAAACGGATAAAACGACGGGAAAGCCCATATCCTCATTTAGCTGCTGTATTGTTCATTTGTTTCGGGTACTCCGGAACAAGGGCATAAAATTAACCTTCAAAGCGCAAAAAGCAAGCACAGGCGCACTACTCCTCACCCCTGAACGGAATGGAAACCATGACGGTGGTGCCCTTCCCGAGCTCGCTGCTGACTGACATAGTTCCACCAACTTTGGCAAGATACCTGTTCACTAGCTTCAATCCGAGACCGCTGCCTCTTTCCTTGCGCGTGCCGGGGGTAGATTTGAAAAACACCTTCTTTTGCAAAGCTGTCAATTGCTCAGGAGTCATACCCAAACCAGTATCAGAGACTTCAAGTATTGCCAAACCGTTTTCTACACGAATGTCCATATTGATGGTGCCGTTCTCGGTAAACTTGTTGGCATTACCTATCAGGTTGCGAAGCACAAATTCAAAGCACTGAGCATTGATGACCGCATGAAAATCTGGTGCCACGCGATTCAAAATCTTGTTCTTCTTATGTTCGGCTGCCAGCAGGAAATAGCCGGCACACTGATCGGCAAGTGCATGGATATTGGTATCCACCATTTCAAAATCATCTTCCAATTGCAGCTTGCCCCAGTCACTGATGTTATTCAGCAGTAATAAGATACTATCCAGCTGACGTAACACCAATTCATCTATCTCAGCTTCATCTTCGGCAGACAGCAATCCTTCAGCCTTCACATCGTAAGTACTCTTCAAAGACGCGAGAGGAGCCCTGATGTCGTGTGCCATGATAGCCATGGTGACTTGCTGCACTTCCGATATACGGCTCAATTCCTTGTTAATGGTACGCAACTCCAGCAATTTCACAACGTTTCTGCTCAACACTGAAAGTGCGAATAATTGCTCCTCGTCAAGTTGACGTGGCTCACGGTCTAATACACAAAGGGAGCCGAGGTTGTACCCCGACCGCGTGACCAAAGGAACACCTGCATAATAGCGGATCTGCGGATCAGCAACAACAAGTGGGTTGTCAGCAAAGCGCTCATCCACCTTCGTATCCGGGACCACGAACACCTCTGACCCAAGAATTGTATAACCACAGAAGGAAACACTGCGGGCAGTTTCAGCAAGATCTACCCCAACCTTTGCCTTAAACCATTGCCTGTCGTGGTCGACAAGAGAAATCAGAGACATCGGCACATTACAGATACGCGATGCCAGCTGCACAATCTCATTAAATTCCTGTTCATAGGCCGTATCAAGAACTTCGTATCGATAAAGTTCTTTCAGTCTTTCCGGCTCATTCTGTGGCAATGGGGGTGGAATCATCGTGCGATGTTGAAAATAGCTGATGTAAATTATCTCTTACTTTTGTTAATGCCAGAGATCACTTAACTTTCAAACAGTAAATTTAAGACTGATAGCTGATATAAAATAATACAAATGGATGTTGCGATAGAAAATAGTTGGAAGGACCGACTTACTGCCGAGTTCGACAAACCCTACTTCATACAGATGACTGAATTTCTGAAACAGGAACTAAGGGCGGGAAAAGTGATCTATCCTCCCGGCAAGCTCATTTTCAATGCGTTTGCCTGTACACCGTTTCAAGAAGTCAAAGTTGTAATTATTGGACAGGACCCCTACCACAATCCCGGTCAGGCACACGGCCTGTCCTTCTCGGTTCAGGATGGTGTGGCGCCCCCACCCTCGCTGGTGAACATCTTTAAAGAGATACAAAGTGATCTGGGTTTGCAACTGAGCGGCACAGGAAACCTTGAAAAATGGGCGAAGCAGGGCGTTTTATTACTCAACGCTTCCCTGACCGTGGAAGCCAACAACCCCATGTCGCACAGCAAAGTAGGCTGGCATTTGTTTACCGACGAGGTGATAAGGCAGGTATCTGCGGGAAAGGAACATGTTGTTTTCCTGCTTTGGGGACGTTTTGCACAAAACAAGGAAACCCTCATTGACAGCAGTAAACACCTTTTACTGAAATCTGCACACCCGTCACCACTGTCGGCTTACAACGGCTTTTTCGGGTGCAGGCACTTTAGTAAAGCTAACGCCTGGCTACAACAATATGGCATCCCACCGATAGACTGGAGCTTATAAGTTCGTGTTAAAAAAAGCGCAGCAGGCAACTTCCAGGCATTAAGGGGATGCTATCTGTGACCATATTTTAGTTGCTTTGCAGCATGAGTTCGTACTGGGTAAAAACCCCGAGGTGGCTGAAAAGGTTCTATCCTGCCGATATGGTATGGGATATGCCTCATGGAGATGCCCCAACGGTGTACCTGACATTTGACGACGGACCGCACCCGACCATCACCCCCTGGGTCGTTGAAACACTACACGAATACAGTGCATCAGCAACATTTTTCTGCGTGGGCAACAATGTAGCACGCTACCCCGACACCTACCAACTTCTTCTGAGTAACGGCCACACCACCGGCAACCATACCTACAACCACCTGAATGGCTGGAAAACAAATAACGACCATTACATAAAGAACATTGGTCAGGCAGCCCACCACATAAACAGCCGGCTATTCCGCCCACCCTACGGAAGGATCAGGCTGTCGCAGCTCAGGAAACTAAAAAAGACCAACAGCCGATGGACAGTGTATATGTGGGATATTCTGAGCGGCGATTTCGATAAGAACCTGACTCCGGAGCAATGTCTTGAAAATGTGCTGACGCACATCGCACCGGGATCTATTGTGGTATTTCATGATTCAGAAAAAGCCGCGGAACGCATGCAATACGCGCTGCCCCGGGTGTTGGAATATTGCAGCAAGAACCAATGGCAGGTGAAAGCACTTCCCGCTCTATGATATTGCCTACCCGAACGGGAGCAGAAATGAATTAGTTTTGCGCCATGATATTTGTGGATACCCATACCCATTTGTACGACGAAAGACTGATAACAGACGAGCACCAGATAGACCGGGCCATTGCCGCAGGTGTGACCAAGATGTACATGCCCAACTGCAACAGCGAGACTATTGCCGGCATGCTGCAACTTGCCGATAAGTGGCCTGCCAATTGCCTGCCAATGATGGGGTTGCACCCATGTTATGTAAAAGAAGACTACAAGAACGAACTACAAATTGTATCGGAACAGCTGACACAACGCAAATATCATGCAGTGGGAGAAATAGGTCTGGACTATTACTGGGACATGACATTTAAGGCGCAACAGATAGAAGCATTTGAATACCAGATAGACCTTGCTTTGAAATATCAGCTGCCAATAGTGATACACAGCAGGGAATCTACATGCGACTGCATAGACATTGTACGCAAAAAGCAGGATGGACGGTTGAAGGGTGTATTTCATTGTTATAGCGGCACGCTCGAAGAAGCAAAAGAGGTATTGGAGCTTGGTTTTTACCTGGGCATAGGTGGTGTGGTCACTTATTCAAAAGGCTCATTGCCGGACATTGTAAAGGAAGTCCCTCTTTCAGATATCATACTGGAGACAGATGCGCCCTACCTTGCACCAGTACCTTACCGCGGCAAGAGAAACGAAAGCAGCTACATACCGGTTATTGCAGCCCGAATAGCCGAACTGAAAGGACTGCCGGTAGAGGAAGTTGCAGAAACGACCACTGCAAATGCCAATATCCTGTTCGGTAGCTAATCAGCCTCATTAAACTGTATTATCGTGAGGTCGCTGATGCGTGTTTTTGTGGCGCTGCCTGCGTTCCAGAATAGTATTTCCACCATATCGAAACTAATATCGGATGTCGGGATATCTATGCTCATTTGTTTGGTCTCGCCGGAATTTATCCCCCGATGAAGACGTACCATATTTTCACGTACCGTGTGCCAATCGTGTGAATCGACGAGCTTAATTATGAATTGCGGCATTTTCCAACCCGTCCACTCTTTTTCTATGCACGTAACATTTATAGTAGCACGCAACCATTGGCGCGTGGGGTGCAACGGAAATCTGATCTCCGGCCCCTGCGCCCCGGGGGAATCAAGTAGGATTGTGCTGCCACACGCAATGATCGGGTCAGGCATGTCCACCACGGCTGAATCCTTCAGCCTGCCGGTGTACAAACCGGATCCATCCAAAAGGTAGCAGGTCTCCGGTGGCACATGCCACCTGCCTACAATTGCCCTGAAGTAGCGACGGTTCATGAAATCGACGTCATAAAGACCTCCACCGTGATATTGTACGGTGATCCAGACATTGTAGTACAAAAATATGACCACAAAGGTGGACAGGACGATCCCGGCTATTTTTCGTGACCGGCAATGATCTACGAGTGCCGCGACGAAGAACGTTAATACCGGATAGCTCTGCACCATGGCCCTACCGCCATACTGCCACACATCCCAGGAGCAAACGATATAGAAATTGACTACAGAGAACAGAATAAATGCAAGACGGTTTTTCCCTTTCACGGCATAGATAAACATTCCGACAATTGCCAGAAACATCATAGGTGTATACACGAGCCAACCGCTTGAGTAACTAAATGTATAGTTGAAAATGTGCGGCGACAGAAAACTGAAGCCCTGACCCTTGTAACTGTAGTACAACCAATGGCCGGTAGCATATTTCCAATAGCCAAGCTGAATGGAGAAAACAGCAAACGCGCAAAAAACCGCTAACAACAACTTGTAAACATGTAGGCGAACAAGAGCTATTCGCTTTTTAAACTCAATCATGTTAATACGCTCAACACCCCAAAATATCGGTATGATCGCAGAAATCGCGTCGGAGGGGCGTGTAAGCGTTGCCCAGCCGACCAAACCCCCTATCAGGATTGCGTACTTCCATTCAAAATTGCGATAAAATAGGTGTGTACTAAAAATAAGAAACACATAGAGCGTGAACAGCCATCCGTGAGACATGCCAACGTCTATGACCACGGTGTTGAGGTAGGTGGTACCGACAACAAGAATGACCATGGTGACAGCAACCACGCCATCGGGATAATAGATCAAAAGTAGCTTCCTGAAATACCATAGTCCGGTAAGCGCCACAAGAATAGCACCTATCTGTATTGAGAGTTGATAAGGTGGAGAAAACCCATCCTGCGGATGATGAAGTCGCCCGGCAAGGAAATGCCCGGCAAGGAAAAATAGAGCGAACATTACCGCCAGGCCGGACGAATATTTAAGCACGTAATTGCCGTTTTCGGTCAACATTGCCTGCTGAAAGTCGGTGCCGGATGGTTGGTACTTTTGAAGAATGTCTTTTGCAAAGTGCTGACCCTTTATGTCGTGGTATATAAAAACCGAGGGCAGATACCAATAATAACCGGAAGCGTCATAGGAAAGTGTTGCCTCAGTTCCTTGTTTCGTCCACCGAGGGTAGAAACCAAATGACACATACAAAATGAGCAAAGCAAGGCCCCACCACGCAATACGTGACATAGCAGATAGGATTATAGGTTAAAAGGATTATTATCAGGAAGTTAAACTTTTAACTTCAAGTTTATTTAACAAAAACGGTGCCAGAATTTATGGATTATCAAGGCTGCTGAATCTTATACCTGACATTCAGTTCAACTTTATTAATTTTACGACCGTGATACCAAAACTCAGATATCTGGCCATTTGCCTGGCAACGTTAGTAATTACCTCGTTTTCAGCTTGCAAAGAAAAAAAGGCTGACGACTTTTCTGATATTAAAGGAAATTATTTTTCTATACGTCAGTATGCACTCGACCAGTGGAACATGTACTATGGTGAGCCATTCCTGATATTGAAGACGGTGCGGGTGAACAAAGGAAAATACGATAGCAGCTACACCACGTCCGACACTCTAAATTGGGGCAACATCTTCAGGGAATTTTTCGCAACCGAGATCAGCGATCGCAGCTACCTTGGCAAGTACAAATTTACCCAGTTCGACGACGAACAGGACGAAACGCACAACTTCTTTTACGAAGCGATAGAGGAAGACCTTTACACGCGTAAACTATTAATAGCAATAGACAGGTACTCGAAAAAAGTGACGGGCATCTATATTGAAGCTCGCGAACACAGCATATTTGACGACCGCCTCGTGAAGCTCTACTACAAACCAATGAAACGGATCCAGATACAAGTGACAGAAACACCAATGTTTGGCGAGAAGGTCCATACTGTGACCGAGTATGAATTCATGAGGTAACCATTAGGACGGCGTAACAGCGGCGTATGACAAGAGAGGAATTCAGTGAACTGGCGCAAACCATCCCACACAGTCCGGGTTGCTACAAATATTATAGTATAGAGAACGAGTTGTTGTATGTTGGTAAGGCAAAAGACCTGCGCAAAAGGGTAAGTTCCTATTTCAACAAGACACTTGACAACAACAAGACCCGGCGGCTGGTTTCACTTATCAACAGTCTCGATTTTACCGTCACCGAGACAGAGCATGACGCATTTTTGCTGGAGAACTCGCTAATAAAACATTTTCAGCCTCGGTTCAACATAGCGCTGAAGGATGACAAGACCTATCCTTATGTGGTGATACGTAATGAACCGTTCCCACGGGTATTCCTCACACGTCGGCTCATAAGAGATGGTTCAGAGTACATTGGCCCGTTTACAGGCGTGCTGCAGTTGAAGGAATTGCTGGAGATGGTGAAACAGAATGTGCCGCTGCGTACCTGCAACCTGAACCTTGCTCCGGCCAATATAGCACGTGGCAAATACAAAGTGTGCCTTGAGTATCACCTTGGCAATTGCAAAGGGCCATGTCAGGGATTTCAGTCGGCCGACGAGTACTATACCGACCTGCAACAAGTGCGGCAGATACTGAAGGGTAACATCAGCGAGGTGCTGAAACACCTGAAACAACAGATGCAGGACCATGCTACCCGACTTGAATTTGAAGAAGCGCATATTATAAAGCAAAAGATAGATTCTCTGCAGAATTACAACAGCCGGTCTACTGTGGTGAACCCACGCCTGAACGACCTGGACGTAATATCCATACTCGACGACGAGAAAAACTTCTATGTGAACTACATGATGGTGATAAAGGGCAGCATCATTCACGTGAAGACAGTTGTAGTGGAAAAAATATTGGATGAGACCGAGCGCGACGTGCTATCGCTGGTGCTGGACAGAATGCGGAGCACTTTTCACAGTAAGGCAAAAGAGGTGATAAGCGCGATAGACGTAGATGTTGCCGAAGACGGCATGAAAGTGACGGTGCCAAAAATGGGTGATAAAAAGAACTTACTGGATATGAGCACCCGCAATGCCTTCATCTTCAAGGAAGACATCAGACGCCGAAACTCGCTGATGCTGCAAGAGAAAACCAACGAAGAATACATGGCCGTGCTGGAGGAGTTGCAGGATTCACTGCAGCTGCGCGAGCTGCCCGTACACATCGAGTGTTTCGATAACTCCAACTTTCAGGGGGCCTACCCTGTCGCTGCCATGGTTTGCTTCCGCAACGGACAACCTGCCAATAAAGACTACCGGCATTTCCATATAAAGACCGTTGAGGGCATTAACGACTTTGCGTCAATGAGTGAAGTGGTGTATCGCAGATACAAGCGGTTGACTGAAGAAAAGAAACCGCTGCCGCAGCTGGTGATCATAGACGGCGGCAAGGGACAACTGGGCGCGGCACTGGAAAGTATTGAGAAACTGGGACTCACGGGGAGAATGGCGTTGGTGGGGCTGGCAAAACGTGAAGAATCGATATTCTTCCCCGGCGACACCGACCCTATACAGCTACCTTATGACAGTCCGGCACACCTTCTGGTGAGGCGCATAAGGGACGAAGTGCATCGTTTCGGCATTACCTTCCACCGACAGACACGCAGTAAGGGGACTTTTAAGAACGAATTGGAGGCCGTTCCCGGTATAGGCGCACAAACTGCTACAGAACTGTTGAAAGAGTTCAGGTCTGTAAAAAATATCCGATCCATCACCGAGCGGGAACTGACAAGAGTGATAGGCGCGTCGAAAGCACGCATTGTGCGCGAATATTTCGACAAACTGGACGACGCTGCCACCGATGCCAAGGACGGTGGCTAGAAGCGAAAAGATCGCAGGTATTAAGTCCATTGTATACCTTTAGAGCATGTTGCTGGAAATATGTGCCTATAATATAAAGTCGTGCCGTGCCGCTGAGTCGGCTGGCGCAGGCAGAATAGAACTATGTGCCGACCCGGGAGCCGGAGGCGTAACACCATCGTGGGGGCTGATACAGTTTGCGCTGGAGCAGATCGCGATCCCGGCATTCCCCATGATACGACCCCGCGGAGGAAACTTCATCTATGATGCCGATGAACTGGCCATAATTAAAAAAGATATCCTGAAGTGCAGGGAACTTGGCTGCAAGGGCATTGCTACGGGCGTGCAACTAGCCAATCATGAAATAGACACAGACACATTGGCAAGGCTAGTGGAATGGGCAGGCCCAATGGAAGTGACCTGTCACAAGGTATTTGACCGCGCACCTGATGCATTGGAGGCACTGAACGCGGTAATGAAGGCGGGCTGCAAACGAATACTCACATCGGGCCTGTCCCCAACCGCAGTTGAAGGTGCGGGGGTGATAAAAATGCTCACCGAAGCAGCAGGACCACATCTGAAGATAATGGCGGGCGGAGGTGTACGATCGGCAAATATTACAGCGTTGGTCGCCAGTGCAGGTGCGCATGAGTACCACACATCAGCCATTGTTGCCAACGACGGACAATACCTTTCTGACGAAAATGAGATCAGAACCATCGTTAACTATTTGAAAGCGTGACCCGTGTAATTCGGGTGCAAATGCAGAAACTATTTGTACTTTTAGTCCCCACAACATATTTATAAGGATATTTTATATGAAAAAACTGCTATTCGCGTTGTTATTGCTACCTTTTATGGGGATGGCACAGGATAAGTTGACTGACGCTAACTACCGTGTTTACTCGGTGCGACTGGGTAAAGAAGTTTCTCTGAAAGACATAGTGTCTGACATGGACAACTACGACGTGCTGATGTTTGGAGAAGAACACAACGATAGTGTAACTCACTTCCTGGAGGCATCTGTTTTCGAGCTGTTGCACCTTAAATTCGGATCGGATCTGGCACTTTCTATGGAAATGTTCGACAGGGACGTACAGACAGTGATGGACGAATACCTGCAGGGTTTTATAAGGGAAAAGAACTTTAAGAAGGACGCGAGGGTATGGAACAATTACCGTGATTACAGACCAATGGTAGAATTTGCCCGTCAAAAACAACTTGACGTTGTGTGCGCCAATGCCCCTTCGCGCTACACCAACCTTGCAGGCCGTAAAGGCCAACGTGCATTGGAACTGCTGTCCGACGAATCGAAGGAATACTTTGCACCACTTCCATACGACACGGCCAGCGGCAAGTACTTCGCAAAGCTGATGGGACTGAGCCACACACCGGCACCTGCACCGGGCGACACGGCAAAAAAGGCAGCACCACCACCGGCAATGAATATGGGCAACTTCAACATGGTGACGGCACAGTCTTTGTGGGACGCAACCATGGCGCACTCAATTGTGAAGTACCAGAAAAAAAATAAGGGCAAAAAGATCATGCACGTAAATGGCAAATTCCATAGCGATGAAGGATTTGCGGTTGTAACACAACTATATAATTACAACTCAAAGATCAAGCCGTTGATCATCTCTACTGCCAGCGATGAAGCTTTCCCGAAAGTGAATTGGGCCGATTACAAGCAGAATGGTGATTACATCATCATAACCGACCCTAAAGTTCCGAGGACATATACGGATCAATAAATGCGGGGGATAGGAGCTGAATTTCAGCGTCCTTTCGCATTAATATAAGTGTTAAAGTATTGCAACAGCGCTACGAAAAACGGGTGCTGTTGTTTATTTTTACAGTCAAATAACCTCAATTGAAGATCTATACACAAGACCTGGTAAAACAATACGGCAAACGCACGGTTGTAAATAATGTTTCGTTTGAGGTGAGCCAGGGCGAAATTGTAGGACTACTGGGCCCAAACGGCGCCGGGAAAACCACATCGTTTTACATGGTGGTAGGTTTGGTAAAACCCGACACGGGAAGCGTTTTTCTTGACAACAACGAAATAACCAAACTGCCAATGTACAAACGGGCCCAGATGGGCATCGGGTACCTACCACAGGAAACGTCTATCTTTAGAAAACTGTCTGTTGCCGATAACATTGCCGCGGTGTTGGAAATGACCAAGCTGACCAAGGGTGAGCAGCAGAAGAAATTGGAAGAATTACTGGACGAGTTTCGTCTGCAGCACGTGCGCAAAAGCCCGGGAGATGTACTGAGCGGTGGCGAGAAAAGAAGGACCGAGATAGCGAGAGCGCTGGCTGTGAGTCCGAAGTTTATATTGCTGGATGAACCGTTTGCCGGTATTGACCCGATAGCCGTAGAGGATATTCAGCACATTGTTGCCACACTAAAGTACAAGAACATCGGTATCCTTATTACCGACCACAACGTACAGGAAACCTTATCTATTACCGACAGAGCATATCTGCTGTTTGAAGGGAAAATATTGAAAGCCGGATCGGCCGAGGATCTTGCAGCCGACCCGATAGTAAGAAAGGTGTACCTGGGACAGAATTTTGAATTACGCAGAAAAGACTACCTCACTGCCAATGCACCCCGGTAACGGCAAGGTGGTGGTAGTTTCGTGATACTATTTTATGAGCATTATAATAAGTCCGGCATTCAGAGGTTACATCAAATTGCGCCAGAGCGCGATCGATAACTTCATGCACAACCCGATAGATACCCAGCAACAAGTTTTCAACGACCTGATAGGCTCGGCGCAGTTTACGGAATATGGCAAGAAATACCGGTTCGAAGAAATAAACAACATTGCAGAGTTTCAGAAGAACGTACCCATTAACGACTACGAGACGCTGAAACCCTATATTCAACGCATACTGGAAGGCACACAGAATGTGCTGTGGCCATCGCCCATCAAATGGTTTGCCAAATCGAGCGGAACTACCAGCGACAAAAGCAAGTTTATTCCTGTGAGTAAAGAATCGCTGGACAATACGCACTTCCGCGCCGGAAAGGACGTGTTGGCTCTATATCTGCGTGAGAATCCGGGATCGAACCTCACAAACGGAAAATGTCTGATATTGGGCGGCAGCCATCAGGTGAATCAGTTGAATGCGGCCTCATTCTTTGGCGACCTTTCGGCTGTAACGCTTCAGAACATGCCGTTTGCCGGTCAGTTATTCCGCCTGCCCGAACTATCGATCGCCCTCATGACCGAGTGGGAAGAGAAGATAGACAGAATGGCCCACAGCACTATAAACGAGAACGTTACTTATATAGCCGGTGTACCGACTTGGACAATCGTACTGATCAAACGCATATTCGAGATAACCGGAAAGAACAGCTTGCTGGACATCTGGCCAAACCTTGAATTGTACATACATGGTGGTGTGAATTTCACCCCCTACCGCAGACAGTTCGAACAGCTGATCCCGTCACCCAACATGCACTACAGGGAGACCTACAATGCATCGGAGGGATTCTTTGCCGCGCAGGATCGTGAAGATGAGGAGGGCATGTTGCTGTTCCTGAATCACGGCATCTTCTATGAGTTCATGCCTATGGAGGAATACGGCAAAGAGAACCCAAGAACACTGACACTGAAAGAAGTGGAACTTGAAAAAAACTATGCGATTGTAGTATCTACCAACGGAGGCCTTTGGCGTTACCTTGTAGGCGACACGATCCAGTTTACATCACTTTCACCCTTCAGGATAAAAGTGACCGGGCGTTTGAAACACTTTATCAATGCCTTTGGTGAAGAGCTGATAGTAGACAATGCTGATAATGCCATAGCGATAGCTTGCGCTGAGACCGGAGCTGTTGTGGCCGACTATTCTGCGGCACCGGTATACATGACAGGGGAAGACAATGGTGCGCATGAGTGGATCATTGAATTTGAGTACTTGCCGGTTCCGTTGGAACAGTTCACCAACCTGCTGGACAAATCACTGCAGGCGATCAACTCAGACTACGAAGCCAAGCGATACAAGGACATGGCCCTACGCATGCCGATTGTGCACCGCATGCCCAAAGACGGGTTCAAACAGTGGCTGAAGGACAAAGGAAAACTAGGTGGACAACACAAGGTGCCGCGCCTCAGCAACGAACGGACATACATTGAAGAAATGCTCCCGTACGTATACCCGGAAATAAAAAAATAGATCTTACGATCATTAAAGTAGAATGGGCCGGATATCCGGCCCATTCTATTTTAATCGATATTGTCGTTCTATTCAAACGTACTCTTCACCTGCGCCTCTACTACCGAAAGTGCCACCATGTTCACAATCTGTCGCACGGTGCTACCCAGTTGCAACACGTAAACAGGCTTGCGCAGCCCCAGCAAAATTGGCCCTACTGCTTCGGCGCCTCCCACTTCCTGCAACAGGTGGTACGCTATATTACCTGCTGCAAGATTCGGGAAGATCAATACGTTAGGCGCTTCGTTCACAAGATCAGAGAACGGATAGTTCTCCTTCAGCAGATCTTTATTGAACGCCACACCTGCCTGCACCTCACCGTCAATTACCAGGTCGGGGTTCATACTCTTGATCCGGGCCACTGCATTGCGCACAGTGGTCGCCTCGTGAGAAGGACTGCTTCCGAAGTTGGAATACGAAAGCATCGCAATCCGTGGCTTGATGTTGAAACTACTCACCATGTCCGCTGTGAGCATTGTAATATCTACCAGTTCTTCTTCAGTAGGGTTAAAATTAAGCGTAGTGTCCGCAAAGAACAGTGGTCCGCGCTTGGTCAGCATGATGTACATGCCGGCTACGCGCCTCACACCTTCTTCCATGCCTATGATCTCCAATGCCGGTTTTATTGTATCCGGATACTTTCGGGTAAGGCCTGACAGCATTGCATCGGCCTCACCATTGTGCACCATCATACAACCAAAGTAGTTACGTTCACGCATCAGTTTTCGGGCCTCATAGAAATTCACTCCACGGCGGTGGCGCATCTCGAAGAACATATCTCCGTATTTGTTTCGCACCGCTTCACTGCTTTCATTCTTAGGATCTATGATCTGTATACCCTCCAGATGCAGATCATATTCTTCTATCATCGCGCGGATCTTACTCTCATTGCCCAGTAGAATTGGTATTGCAATACCTTCATCAGCGGCTATCTGAGCAGCCCTGAGGATCTTGATATTCTCAGCTTCTGCGAACACTACCCTTTTCGGATTCTGCTTCGCTTTATTGTTGATGTACTTCAACAAGTTATCGTATGAGCCGGAACGACGATACAATTCGTTCTCATACGCAGTCCAATCGGTTATGGGCTTCCGCGCTACCCCACTCTCCATTGCAGCCTTGGCTACAGCGGTAGAAACTGTCACCAACAGACGCGGGTCCATTGGCTTTGGAATGATGTATGTAGGGCCAAAACGCAGCAGGTCATTGTTATAGGCCACATTCACAATATCTGGTACAGGTTGTTTGGCCAATGCAGCCAGCGCGTGTACTGCCGCCAGCTTCATGGCCTCGTTTATGGCGCTTGCCCTCACATCCAGCGCACCGCGGAAGATATAAGGGAAACCAAGCACGTTATTCACCTGATTAGGATAGTCGCTGCGGCCGGTAGCCATGATAACATCCGGGCGCGCCGCAAGGGCGTCGTCGTAGGTGATCTCGGGATTCGGATTGGCCAGCGCAAACACAATGGGCTTATCCGCCATACCCTTCACCATATCCTGCGAAACGATATTCCCCTTCGAAAGACCAATGAACACATCCGCCCCCTTCATGGCAGTGGCAAGATCCACAGCTTCCGAACCCTGCGCGAATATGCGCTTGTTGTCATCGAGGTCTGTGCGCGACTTCACTATGAGTCCTTTAGTGTCGAACATATACATATTCTCCACCCTTGCGCCCAGACTCATGTATATTTTGCAGCAAGAGATTGCCGAAGCTCCCGCACCGCTTATCACTATCTTCACTTCCGATATCTTCTTACCCACCAGCTCCAGCGCGTTTAGCAGGGCCGCACCCGATATTATGGCTGTACCGTGCTGATCGTCATGCATGATCGGGATACTCAACTCTTCCTTTAGTCTACGCTCTATCTCAAAGCACTCAGGTGCCTTTATGTCCTCCAGATTGATGCCGCCGAACGTCGGCTCCAACGCCTTAACCACACTTACAAAGTCATCAACAGAACGAGAGTTCAATTCGATATCAAACACATCGATGTCGGCATATATTTTAAAAAGCAACCCCTTACCCTCCATGACAGGCTTTGAGGCCTCCGGGCCAATATCGCCCAAA
>JBGAQG010000016.1:0-78005 GCA_044220845.1 Flavipsychrobacter sp.
CCCGATGAGTTCACTGTAGCCACAGCAGTGTTTGAACTCGTCCACGTACCTCCGGAAACAGTATTACCGAGTAATGCAGTGCCGCCTTCGCAAATCTGCGAAGGACCTGAGTTAGCTGCAGGAGATGCCAATATAGAAACGGATGTAGTGTAAGTAGTAGTACAACCTGCGCCGGTACCATTATTGACTGTGAGTGAATACGTTCCGGTTCCTGATGTATTGATAGCAGGAACTGACGCAGTAGCAGATGAAGCACCTGTGATTGCTGCAGGGCCAGTCCATGAATAATCTGTTACATTGGAAGGTGAATTTGCTACCAGAGATAATGTGCTATTTGCACACAATGGAGAATTCGTTGAAATGCTGCTCACGGTAGGGGCCGCATTAACAGTAACAGTAGTTGCAGTAAAACAACCACCGGCAATGTTATAAGAGATGTTCGCAGTACCAACTCCCACACCCGTCACAGCACCCGTACCGGATACCACTGACGCTATCGATGGATTGCTGCTGCTCCATGTACCGCCAGATACGCTGTTGGCGAGAGTAGATGTTCCGCCCGGACAAAGGACGGCTGTTCCTGTATTTGCAGGAGGGTTTGTACAAAGAATATTAAACACAACATATCCGTTCGTTGACGGAGCGGTTGAACCCGTAGTATTAAAACCACGTGTATGAGTTACGTTAGAAGTAACAGCAGGATCCGTAAATGAAGAACCACCGCCACCACCAGTCCAGTAGCCACCGCCACCGCCGTAGTAGCCGCCACCGCCACCGCCACCTGAAGATGATGCGGTTGTACCTGCTCCACCGTTGCCCAATGTACCGGGAGAACCGTTTGGTGTGCTATAGGTTGAACCTGCTCCTCCTGCTGTTTGCGTTCCGCCCTGGCCACCCTGACCAACTACGTTCGCTCCCCAACCGGCTTCACCAGTCAATCCACCACCATCACCGCCGCGATCATAGTCAGTAGCGCCGTAGTTGTAGGCGCCACCGCCACCGCCGCCGGCAACGATTACACGATTGGACAGTGCCGTACCACCCATACGGATGTCGGTTGCACCACCGCCACCGCCGCCACCATAGTTCGATGGGAACAGGGATCCGTTAGCGCCACCATTGAACCCACCGGTACCTGCGGTGCCAATTCCGCCAAATCCTCCTCCCCCACCAACGTAGATATTCAGAACCTGCCCCGGAGTCACATTCATTGTACATGTAACCCGTGCACCGTATCCGCCACGCGAATACGTTGGCTGATAGGCGCGGCCTCCACATGCACCCGCTGCATTGACGGATATCAACGTAACGCCCGCAGGAACAGTGTATGTTTGCACTGCTCCTGTGTAGTTAAATGAAACGGACTGTGCTCTCGCCATCACAGTCATCAGGCAAAGGATAAATAAAAGGACATTTTTCTTCATACTCGAGCTTTTTTCTTTGGAATTAGGTGGAAGTGTATTGACTATTACTATTTTAATCTTTGTGGAGTTTAAAGATATATTTTCTTACGTATTTAACAAAAACTGCGGTAACAATATTCTGAAAAATGAAGACTGTAAGGATATCTTATTAACTGTAAATTAAACTATCCCGAAAATTGACACGAATAAATGCCAATAGTTTCGCTGATCAATTCTCTTACAGACAACTAAATCGTAAACAAAAAGCGGGTTGCCTGTTATTTCAGGCAACCCGCATTAGGAGAATAATTACCCTATTATTGTTTCACCACGAAGTGTATCGAAGTACGCTCTGCACCGGCTGTTACATTCATCAGGTACATACCATTCGCTAGACCGGTGCCCAGGTTCAGCTCTGCTGATACCTTGCCGCCCTGTACACGCTCTACGCTCCTGTGTAACACCTGACCCAGTACGTTCGTTACCTCCAGCACCACTTCATCAGCTGAACCGCCCACTACTCCGCTCACCACAAAGCGACCGTTGTTCGGATTCGGCATCAACTGTATATTCATCGCACCTTTCTCCGTCAACACCACGCCTGTTGTTGGCAGTACTGTCAGACGTACCGAGTTGATCGTAACTTCGCCGCAGGCACCGCTACCCTTCACCTCGCACGTTACTGAGTCGCCGTCTGCAAAGTTGTTGCCTACATATACCGCATTCGTTGCTCCGCTGATCATCGCGCCGTTCTTCAGCCACTGGTACTCAGCTGATGGTCCCGCATTCACCGCTGTAGCCGTGAACGTTACTGACGTTCCAGCAGTTATCGTCGTGCCAGGTGTTACTACTACCTGAACTTCAGGTACGTATACCTTGTCCACATTCAGCACCACGTTGTTGCTCGGTACATTGTTCACCGCAAGGCAACGGTAGTTGCTGTTCAGCCAGCATACGATCACATCATTGTCTGATGGTGTATAGCTCAGTGTGCTGCCCATGCCCATCGCCAGCGTACCATTCTTGATCCATGTATACGTAGGCGCACTTCCGCCGTTCATTGAACTTACACTGAACGTTACCGTCGTACCCTCACATACACTCGTTGACGGACTTGCCGTAACCGTAGCCGATGGTGTCTCGATGCTCTCTACCCTGATGCTGCGTGCGCCGGTAGCCATTGCTGGCATTGCACAGGTAGCACTGCTGGTCATCTTCACCGTTACCACGTCACCGTTCACAGGCACGTAGGAATAAGAAGAACCTGTGCCGCTCACCGTTGTACCGTTAACGCTCCACTCATAACCCGCACTGCTGCCGCCATTCACGCCTACCGCGCCGAACGTTACCAGTGTACCTGCACATACTGTATCGCCCTTGTCTGAGATAACACTCACTGCAGGTGTTACTACAGGGATGATCGTTACCGTTGCGCTGCCGCTCATGTCGCGGCTACAGCCTGATGCATTTGTTGCTGTTACCGTATAGATACCGCCTGTCAGCATAGTGCCGAAGAACAGTGGCGTTCCTGTACCGCTGTAGCTACCTACTGGGATCGAACTTCCCGAACGGTACAACTTGTATGTTGTCAGCGCTTCTGATCCGTCCAGATTCACTACTGCTCCGCTGCCGCCTGCGCAGTAGCTGCCGCCACCTGTCACTGTCTGTGCAGCAGGAAGCGCATTCACTGCGATAAGTTTCGTTGCGTAGCAGCCTGTACCTACTGTGTAGGTCACTGTCGCGTTGCCTGATGTAACTCCGCTCAGTACACCTGCTCCGTCTATCGTTGCTACTGCCGCATCGCTGATGCTCCAGCTGCCGCCAAGCGTGCTGTTGCTCAACACGGTGCTGCCTCCTTCACATACTGATGACAGGCCGGTGATCGATGACGGATTCGCATTCACCGTTACCACTGTTGTTGTCAGACAGCCTGTTGACAGTACGTAGCTGATCGTGCTCGTGCCTGATGACAGACCTGTCACGTTGCCGCCGCCAAGACCGATGATCGCTACACCTGTATTACCGCTAACCCATACGCCTGATGGTGTCGTGTTGTTCAACACATTTGTTGCACCAACACACATTTCAACTACACCACCGATTGACGCTGGGGTCGGATTAACTGTTACGTTCTTCACGCGCTGGCAGCCTGTAGGAAGTACGTAGCTGATAAGCGCTACACCGTTCGACATACCATTTACAACTCCGCTTGTCGCATCTACGGTTGCAAGGGCGTCGCTGTTGCTCACCCACATACCACCAGCTGTAGCGTTGTTCACTGTTACTGATGAGCCTACACATACATTGTCTGCGCCTGTGCTCACTGCAGGTAGCGGGTTCACTGTGATCGTACGCATGCGTGAACAGCCTGAAGCCAGTGTATACGTGATCACTGCTGTACCTGCCGTATGGCCGGTAACCTCTCCCAGGAAGCTCACTGATGCTACCGCGCTCGCGCTGCTCCAGATACCGCCTGAAGTAGGGTTGCCCAGCATCATGTTGCTACCTACACACACTGTTGACGAGCCGCTGATAGGCTGTGGTGTGCCCTGTACTGTTATTGTTGTTGTCCTTGAACAGCCCGTAGGCAATGTGTAGATCATGATCGCTGATCCTGCAGCCACGCCGCTCACTACGCCCGAGCCGCTGATCGTTGCTACGCTCGTATTGCTGCTGCTCCAGGTACCGCCAAGACCACCGGCGTTCAGTGCAAGGCCGCTGCCCTGACATACTGTGTTGCCGCCTGTGATCACACCAGGAAGTGGATTTACTGTTATATCTGCTGTCTTGTAGCAGCCTGTTGCCAGGGTGTACGTGATCGTTGCTGTGCCCGCTGCGATGCCGTTTACCTGACCTGTGCTCTCCATTGTAGCAACTGCAGGGTTGCTGCTGCTCCATGTGCCGCCCGCGCTCGCGTTCGTCATCATTGCGCTGCTGCCTGCACATACACTCACCGCGCCTCCTATTGATGCAGGAAGTGCATTCACTACCACTGATGCCGTGGTGCGGCAGCTTGTAGGCAGGGTGTACGTTATTGTTGTATTACCCGCGCTGATGCCGCTCACTACACCCGTGCTGCTGATCGTTGCAGATGATGGATTGCTGCTGCTCCAGATACCGCCCGCGCTTGCGCTTGACAAGGTTGTCGTAGAGCCCGCGCATACTGCAGGGGTTCCTGCAATAGCTGCAGGAAGCGGACGTACGTTCACTGTTGCTGTGCGCATACAGCCCGTAGGCAGTATGTAGCTTACCAGGGTTGTACCTGCGCTCACACCTGTCGCCATGCCGCCTGTTGTCATTGTCGCTATCGCGCTGTTGTTGCTTTCCCAGGTACCGCCTGACACGCTGTTGTTCAGCGTAGTTGTGCTGTTCTCACATACGTTCAGGGCGCCGGTGATCGTGCCCGGAAGGCTGTTCACTACCATCGTAACACTCCTGCGGCAGCCGGTGCCCAGTGTATAGCTGATGTTCGCCGTGCCTGATGACAGTCCGCTCACTACGCCGCTTGTGTTCACTGATGCTACGCCTGCAGCGCTGCTGCTCCATACACCACCACCTGTTGCATTGCTCAATGTTGTCGTTGAGCTCACACACACCTGTGTGCTGCCGCTGATAAAGTCAGGAAGTGCATTCACTGTTACTACTTTCGTGCGGTAACAGCCGGTACCCAATGTGTAGCTGATAGATACTGTACCCGCGCTCACGCCGGTTACTGCGCCCGCGCTGCTCACTGTCGCCATTGCGTCTGACTCTGAGCTCCATGCTCCGCCGGGGGTGCCGTTGTTCAGGTTCATTACTGATCCCTCACATACTACACCGCTGCCGCTGATCGTCGCAGGAAGTGCGTTCACTGTTATTGTCTTTGTTGTTGTACAGCCCGTAGGAAGCGTGTATGTCAATGTAGTATTACCCGACATCACGCCGCTCACAACACCCGATGCATCTATTGTTGCTGTGCCGGGTGCGCTGCTGCTCCATGTACCGCCTGTTGTCGCGTTCAGGGCCGTCATCGTCTGACCAACACATACCGCGTTATCGCTCATAATTGATGAAGGAAGGCTGTTAACCGTTACTACCTGCGTACGGATACAACCCGTAGGCAACGTATACGTGATGCTCGCAAGACCTGCGCTCACGCCGCTTACGTCACCGCTGCCGGCTACCGTAGCTACTGACGCGTTGCCAGTGCTCCATGTTCCGCTGCCGCTGAAGTTATACAATGTTGTTGTGCTGCCTTCGCATACGCTTGCTGTGCCCGTGATCACTACAGGAAGCGGGTTCACTGTTACTGATGCCGTACGGCGGCAGCCGGTGCCCAATGTATACGTGATCGTTGCGTTGCCTGCGCTCGCGCCGCTTACATCGCCGCTCACGCTCACCGTAGCAACTGATGTGTTGCTGCTGCTCCACGTACCACCACCGTCTGTATTGCTCAGTGTGCTTACCTCGCCCTGACATACTGCGTAGCTTCCTCCTATAACTGCAGGAAGTGCGTTCACCGTTACTATCTGCGTGCGGTAGCAACCTGTACCTAATGAATAGGATACTGTAACTGTACCGGGGGTAATACCCGTTACCATGCCCGATGCATCTACAAACGCTACTGATGTGTTCGCGCTGCTCCACGTACCGCCACCGGTTACGTTACTCAATGTTGTTGTTCCGTTATGACATACTGAGGCCGTGCCGCCTATAGCAGCAGGACGTGCATTTACTGTCACCGTTTGCGTACGGCTACAGCCTGTGCCCAAAGTATAGCTGATCACTGATACACCGGCGCTCACGCCGCTCACTACGCCCGAGAACGTATTTACTGTCGCATTACCGTTGCTGCTGCTCCAGGTACCGCCGGCTGTCGCGTCCGTAAGGGTGATCGTTGATGACTCACATACTGCATTGCTGCCTCCGATAGCTGCAGGAAGCGGATTAACCGTTGCCGTAGCTGTAACGATACAACCTGATGGCAGTGTGTACGAGATAATAGCATTGCCTGCTGTACCGCCAGTAACTACGCCCGATGGGCTCACTGATGCAACACCCGCATTGCTGCTCGACCATACACCACCACTCGTGCTGTGGCTCAGGTTTGTCGTTGAGCCCGAACATACGCTCAGCGTTCCGCCGACACCCGCAGGGGTAGGCAATACCGTCATCCCGAATGTCTTATAGCAGCCCGTTGGCAATGTGTAACTGATAGTCGTAGCTCCCGATGAGATACCTGTAACCAGACCAGATGTAACTCCGATTGATACCGCTGATGAGCTCGCGCTCCAGGTACCGCCGGTACCGCCGCTCAGTGTCTGTGATGTTCCCACACAGACGTTAGCACTACCACTAATGTCAGAAGGCAATGGATTTACTGATACTGTAACGCCACTTGTCGTCGTACAACCGGCTGAGCTCGTTGCCGTAACACTATATATGTTGCTGCCCGTTGCAGATGGCATGATCGTTGGTGACGCGCATGAACCGCACGATAGTCCGCTCGCTCCTGATATACCTACCCATGCAAACGTAGATCCCGGCGCTATCGCCGTAAAGCTCGTCGATGAGTTCAAACAAATAGTAGCTGAATTAGATGGAGATATATTGAGTACAGGAAGGGCGTTAACCGTCATGTTCGTTATAGCTGAACAACCTGAACCCAACGTATATGATATTGCTGCTGTACCTGCCGCTACACCAGTCACCAGACCCGATGAGTTCACTGTAGCCACAGCAGTGTTTGAACTCGTCCACGTACCTCCGGAAACAGTATTACCGAGTAATGCAGTGCCGCCTTCGCAAATCTGCGAAGGACCTGAGTTAGCTGCAGGAGATGCCAATATAGAAACTGAAGTAGTGTAAGTAGCTGTACAACCTGCGCCGGTACCATTATTCACAGTAAGTGAATAGGTTCCGCTTCCGGATGTATTGATAGAAGGAACTGATGCCGTTGCAGATGATGCACCAGTAATAGCTGCAGGGCCTGTCCAAAGGAAAGTGGCAACATTTGTAGGCGAATTCGCTGTTAAAGCAAGTGTATTGCCTGAACATATCGGACCATTATTAGTAACACTCGAAACTGCAGGTGCGGCAATTACGGTCACAACAACTGTTGAATAACAACCACCACCTGTGTTATAAGTGATCAGAGAAGTACCTGTACCAACACCAGTAACTACCCCGGTACCAGTAACCGCAGTAGCTACACTCGTGTTACTGCTACTCCATGTACCACCCGACACAGTATTCGACAATGTAGACACACCACCTATACAAAGTGAAAGAGATCCAGTACTTGCAGGCGGATTAGAACATAAAGGTGTAATGATCACTATTCCATTACCCGATCTGAAGCCAGATGTTGTAGTACCACCACTCACACCAACGCCACCTACAAAAGACGATCCTCCACACGCTGAGCCATTTTGTGAGCCACCGCCACCATAGTATCCACCGCCGCCACCGCAACTGTAGTTATTGCCACCATTTCCTCCAAAACCATATCCACCCGCAGTAGCTCCACCCGATGATGCTGCTGCACCTCCGGCAGTCTGTGTACCTGGTCCACCACAACTTGAAAGGCTATATGAACCACAATTAATTCCGGTACCGCCGGTTAAGCCGCCGCCGCTGCCACCGTTCTCACCGCCACAACTCCACGCAGCACCACCGCCACCGCCACCTACAACCAGTCGGCTATCCAGAGATGCGGTATTGCTACCTGAAATTGTTCGGATGTCGCTGGCACCACCGCCACCAGAGCCGCCACAACCAGACGGGTTAGCATTTCCTCCCTGAGCCCCGCCACCACTGTTCGAACCACCTGCTGATCCGGAACCACATGAACTTGATCCCGCTTGCTGGCCAACATATACGTACAACACCTGACCAGGTGTAACCGTAATGTTAGCCTGGGCACGACCACCTAATCCTCCGGACGCTGTTACCGTGGTGAAATTACCGCCCTGTGCGCCCTGTACATCAACGGCCAACAGAGAGATACCAGCCGGAACAGTATACGTTTGCATCGATCCGGTGTAGTTGAATGTTGTCGACTGACCAAAACCTGACAGGGCGCAGATGCAAAAAATGATCAATAAGGAAATACGTTTCATCTTTCTTAATTGTTTTTGAAAAAATAAGGAATATCGGCAGTGCGTTGCCTTTGCAATAAGCGACACACAACAATCTCAAATTTAACAAAAACTATTTTGCATTTCGAAACATTACACTCAAATTCTATTAACTATTCGGAAATCACATAAATTAATATTTCAATTCAATAATTACACCGCAAGTACAGATAATTACATTACAAGTACTTACAAATAAAAAACATAAAAAAACACCACTTGCGCAGAAAGAAAATTTCCCGGAAAAGATCAAAAATCTTCAAAAAATATACCCGCCACAAATGGACAAATCACCAAACAAAAAAATAGCCCCGCTTAAAAGCGGGGCTACGAATATGATCGAACAAATAATTAGATCTTGAAGTGAGAGAACGCCTTGTTCGCCTCAGCCATACGGTGCGTGTCTTCTTTCTTTTTGAAAGCACCACCTTCACCTTTCGCAGCTGCTACGATCTCGTTCGCCAGTTTATCAGCAATGGTCTTACCATTACGCTCACGAGAATAACGGATGAGCCATTTCATGCTCAATGAGATCTTGCGGTCAGGGCGAACTTCAGATGGGATCTGGAACGTTGCACCACCAATCCTGCGGCTACGAACTTCTACCGCCGGAGTCACGTTTACAAGTGCCTTTTTCCATATTTCATAACCATCTTCGTTGGTCATTTTGGCCACTTTATCGAGAGCATCATAAAATGCGCTCAATACGATGGTCTTATTACCACCCCACATAAGGCAGTTTACGAAACGTGTTACGTTCTTATCGTTGAATTTTGGATCCGGTGCTAACGGAAGTTTTTTTGCTTGTGCCTTTCTCATCTATTGATTGGCTTATATTATAGTGAACTAATTATTTTTTACCCGCTGGTTTTGCTGCAGCGCCTTTTTTATCTTTCTTAGTACCGTACTTAGACCTGCTCTGCTTACGGTCTTTAACACCCGCAGTATCAAGTGCACCACGCACGATGTGGTAACGTACACCCGGAAGATCCTTAACACGACCACCACGGATCAGCACGATAGAGTGCTCCTGGAGGTTGTGACCTTCACCCGGAATGTATGCGATCACCTCTACTTTATTAGTGAGACGCACTTTCGCTACTTTACGCAGCGCAGAGTTTGGTTTTTTAGGCGTAGTAGTATATACACGGGTACATACTCCACGGCGTTGAGGACATGCGTCCAGTGCGCGTGATTTTGATTTTGTCCGTATCTGTTCACGGCCTTTACGTACTAATTGCTGTATTGTAGGCATTGCTTACGTTCGTAATAAATTAAAATGGAGTGCAAAGGTAAGGCAAATAATTTATTATTCAAAAAAGTATCAGAATATTTTATTGCCATTTTTTTACACCGGGGCGCAAATATAGGCAAAATACACCTCCCTTTGCTGTAAAACAATGTTTGAAATGCATCAATTCAGTGATTTTTAACGCTTTCATACACTCGTATTTCTATCTTTTTCTGCTACTTTTGTTAGGAACCGGCAAAAATCCACTCGGTATTAATAACAATTATGCCTTCAGTCGCACTGCAACAAAACAAACAACCGGCAATAAACAATAAGGCCCTCGTGTGGACCATTGTCGTTCACGCTTTGTTGCTCCTACTGTTCATGTTGTTCAAATATACCATACCCACTACACATATAGCGGAAGTAGGCGGCGGGCTGGAAGTGAACCTGGGAACAAACGAAGATGGCAGCGGCACCGACCAGCCCATGTCTAAAAAAGACCCTTCAGAATTTAAAGCGACTGTTGTATATAAAAGTGTCGCGGTTAAAAGCTCGGTACCACAGAACATCATGCAGGCCACCGATGCCGACGCCCCATCCATAAACAATACGAGCAAAAAGAATGGCCACCAGGACGCCAACGAAAAGGGAAAGGCACAACCCAGCCCCCGCTACACATATCCCGGCGACGTAGGAAAGGGTGGCAATAGCGCCGTTCAGGATATGGCAGGCAAGAGCGAAGGCAATACTACCGGCAATGGTGACAGAGGCGTTCCGGGTGGCACACCGGGCGCTGACAATTACACCGGAACTCCGGGCAACGGAACCGGCGGAATTGGCCATACTTTATCCGGGCGCCACATCTCCCCCGATAAGTTTGAAGCGGAATTCAGCGAAAGCGGAAAAGTAGTGATACACGTCACTGTTGACCGCAACGGAAATATCGTCAACAAAAGGGTGAAGAGCTCCTCCGGTCCGAACCTCACAAGGATAGCACTGGATAAACTAGCCTCAGCCCGATTCAGCAAGAGTGATGGCCCTGAACCGCAACAATTCGGTGATGTTACCATCATTTTCAAAACACGCCACTGATCTTAATTATGGGCAATACCCCAACCTACCAACAGACTTTAGAATACTTGTATGAACGCCTGCCAATGTTTTCACGCATAGGCAAAGCTGCACTAAAACCGGATCTTTCCAACACATTGAAACTGTGTGCCGCACTCGGTGATCCACAAAATAAATTCAGATCAGTTCATATTGCGGGCACCAACGGTAAAGGTAGCGTGAGTCACGGAGTGGCGGCCGCACTACAGTATGCCGGGCACAAAACAGGCCTCTATACTTCACCTCACCTGGTCGACTTTCGCGAGCGTATCCGCATAAACGGAGTGCCCGTTGAAGAACAATGGATAGTTTCATTTGTTGACCGAATGCGTAACACCATTGAAGAAGTGCAGCCATCCTTCTTTGAGATCACGGTAGCAATGGCATTCGACTATTTTGCGGAACAGAAGGTTGAAATCGCTGTCATTGAAACCGGGTTAGGTGGCCGCCTCGACAGCACAAACATTATCACTCCCCTACTCTCTGTCATCACCAACATCAGCTACGACCACAAAGACCTTTTAGGCAACACGCTGACAGAGATAGCTAATGAAAAAGCAGGCATTATCAAACCCGATATTCCGGTGGTGATCGGAGAACAGCACAACGAAACTGAACGTGTATTCTTTGAGCATTCGGTACATAAACACAGCACCATCCACTACGCAGATTCGCTTTGGGGAATGGTACGCACGGGACAGGATCATGAATACCAACATTTCAAAGCGGTAAATAACGCCAAGCGCGAAATGTATGATCTGCGTACCGACCTGAAAGGGCACTATCAGCAACACAACCTGAAAACCATTCTCACTGTAGCAGAGTTACTCACTTATCAGGGCTATCGCACAACCGTACCTGCCACCATTGCAGCGTTAGACCGTGTAAGAAAAACTACCGGATTGCGCGGGAGGTGGGAAGTAGCATCCACCACACCGCTTATTATTTGCGATGTAGCGCACAATCCTGCCGGATTGCAGGAAGTACTGCAGCAATTCGATCAACTGAAATCGATCGGCACCAAACATATCATCCTTGGTTTTGTATCAGACAAAGATGTTGACGCGGCTCTCACCCTATTCCCAAAGGAAGTGACCTACTACTTCACCAATGCGCAGATACCTCGTGCCATGCCGGCTGATGTACTCGCGCAACACGCCGGTGCTGCGGGGCTCACAGGCACTACCCATGCCGATGTAAGTGCCGCCCTGGAATCAGCTCATAATAACATGAAAGAAAATGATGCACTGCTCATCACAGGCAGTTTCTTCATTGTGGGTGAAGCACTGGAAGCCTTAGAAAAGAAATAGAGTTAAAAAGAAACCGCAGGTACTACTAACGGCTATTATTCTCAACTGCGAGAACCGTCCTTAATTGCAGGTCATGTGCAGCACGCATGATCGCAACGATATTGTCGGCAGTTGCTTGTTTATCGGCGTTGATAACAACCGTCGGCTCAGCATCCTGCGACTTGGCGATAGCTGCCGATATCGAAGACTTAAGAGAATCAACAGCAACCATCGTTGTACCAACAAAGAACTCCTGTTTATCATTCACCGAAACCACAACTGTTTGCTTCGCCTTGGTATCGCTCTTTGCTTTCGGGATACTCAGTTTTACAACATTTGGATTAGCCAGCGTAGATATGATAAGGAAGAACAGCAACAGAATGAACAATATGTCATTCAGTGCTGATGAATGTCCCTGCGGATCGTGTGCCTGCCGTCTTCTGATGTTCATCTTCCGTAGTTAGGATTAAATTACTGGAGTGTATCTAAAAACTCAGCCGATGCCGACTCGATCTTGTTAACAGCCTTATTTATCTGCGCGTTCAGGTAAGCATATCCTACATAGGAAAGCAGGCCAATAATAAGCCCCACGGCCGATGTGACCATCTTGGTGTAAATACCACCTGCAATGGTCTCGAGCGAGAATCCCTGGTGTTGCACATTGAAGAACAATATGATCATACCGGCAATTGTACCCAGGAAGCCGAAAATAGGCGCAATACCTGAAATGGTCGACAGTATTGAAACATTCTTTTCCAGTTGATACACTTCCAAACGCCCGGCACTCTCCATTGACTTTTCGATATAGTCAATAGGCTTACCGATCCTGCTGATACCCTTCTCTATCACACGGGCCACCGGTGTATTGCTCCCTTTACACGCCGCCACCGCAGCTGCAGTGTTTCCGGTAGCAATGGATTGCTGCACCCTTACTACCAAAGTAGGATCAACAGAACCTGCTTTTCTGATAGTCATCAGACGCTCCACAAACACGTACACCATAATAATGGAGCACAGAAGCAAAGGGATCATCAATGCACCACCCTCCTGCAACAGATTAAATAATGATATCTTTTCTGTCGAAGCAACTGACGCTGCATCAGCAACAGTTTTCACTGCTGTGTCGACCTGAAGAAAGAAAACAGATAGTAAAGTCATGCGCTTTTATTGTTCAAGACAAATGTAACTAAAATTGACAAACACGGTGGCCCGCCTACGCATTTGTGGTTTTTTTAACCATTTCGGACTCAGACCGATCAGGCACAGTCAAAAACAGCCATTCAAACCCGCTAAACACTAAGCACTCTGATCATTTCGAGCAGGTCGTCGCTTATCGGAGTATTACCCTTCACCACCCGGGCAAATGGAGTATGTACCACTTGATCATTAACCACTCCGAGCATTACCTGTGTATTCCCGCTACGCAGTGCATTTACCGCTGCATGCCCTAGCCTGCTGGCCAATATCCTGTCGGCACATGTTGGAGACCCACCCCGTTGAATATGTCCCAACACACAACTTCTGACATCCAGCTTCGGAAAACGCTGCGCCACACGCTCGTGCACCTCCTTGGCCCCTCCAAAGTCGTCGCCCTCCGCCACTACTATAATATGCACCGCCTTTTTACGCCGTTCATCGGCATCTATCCGGTTCAGTACCTCTTCAATATCTGTCTTTGTTTCCGGTATCAGAATATCCTCGGCACCACAGGCTATGCCGCTGTGCAAAGCGATGTAACCCGCATCCCGCCCCATCAACTCCACTATAAATAGCCTGTCATGAGCTTCAGCCGTATCACGTATCTTGTCTATTGCTTCAACGGCTGTGTTGACCGCAGTATCAAAACCGATAGTAAAATCAGTACCGGCAAGGTCTTTATCAATAGTACCGGGCAAACCGACAGCAGGAATGGTGTGCCGTTCAAAGAAACTCACCGCCCCCCTGAAAGTGCCGTCACCACCTATCAGCACCAGTCCTTCTATCCCGTGCGATCTCAACTGAGCATATGCCTTATCCATCCCTTCATTGGTCATAAACTCCTTGCTTCTGGCCGTCTTAAGAATGGTTCCGCCCCGCTGAATGATATTAGAAACATCTGTGGTTTGCATCTGCACAATGTCCCCTTCAATCATACCCTGATATCCGCGCCTGATGCCAAAAACCTCCATACCGTGGTAAATACCTGTCCGCACCACCGCCCTAATGGCAGCATTCATTCCCGGACTATCTCCGCCGGATGTCATTATCCCGATTTTTTGTATCTCCTTCACCATGACTACAAGTTACGCTCATTCTGTTCTCCCGACAACCCCAAAACTTAAAAAAATGTTATCTCAGATGCAGTTTTTGTCATTTTCGCAAATGCGAGTATCTTTGCACATGGCAATAAAATCTAAGTTCTACGGCGAAGGCCTCACGTTCGATGACGTCCTACTCATGCCGGCTTACTCTGAAGTACTACCACGCGAAGTAAGTATAGTTACCAATCTCACAAAAGATATCCGAATCAATATTCCAATGGTCTCTGCTGCCATGGATACTGTTACGGAAGCACCTCTGGCTATTGCGCTTTCACGTGAGGGCGGAATGGGCATCCTGCATAAGAACATGAGTATTGACCGTCAGGCCGATCAGGTTCGCCGGGTAAAACGCTCTGAAAACGGGCTCATTCTCGATCCCATCACGCTTTCTCCTGACGCAACAGTCGCCGATGCACTCAAGATCATGAAGGAGAACCGCATTGGTGGTATCCCGATTGTAGATAAGAATTCACTTCTGGTAGGTATGCTCACCAACCGAGACCTCCGCTTCGAAAAGAACAATAAGAAAAAGGTGAGCGAGGTAATGACCAAAGAGCGTCTGGTAACCGCACCCATCGGCACCGATATGCTTAAAGCCGAGCGAATACTGGAACAATACAAGATCGAAAAACTTCCGATAGTGGACAAAAAAGGAAAGCTGATGGGACTCATCACTTTCCGCGATACGATCCAGCTAAAAAGTCACCCCAATGCAGCCAAAGACAGCATGGGTCGCCTGGTAGCAGGCGCCGCCATTGGCATCACAGCCGACATACTTGACAGGGTTGAAGCATTGAAACATGCAGGGGTAGACGTAATCACACTCGACAGCGCACACGGCCACTCAAAAGGTGTGATCGATGCAGTGAAGAATGTAAAAAAGAACTTCAAGACGCTACCTATCATAGCAGGAAACGTTGCTACCGCGGCCGGCGCGAAGGCGCTAGCTGCAGCAGGTGCCGATGCCGTGAAGGTTGGTGTTGGTCCAGGCTCTATCTGCACTACCCGCGTAGTAACAGGTGCAGGTGCGCCACAGCTCACTGCCATCATGGAAGCGGCTAATGCACTGAAGAAGACCGGCATCCCTGTTATTGCCGACGGAGGCATCCGGTATACGGGCGATATGGTTAAAGCCATCGCTGCAGGTGCATCATGCGTTATGGCCGGCTCTATTTTCGCAGGCACTGAGGAAAGCCCTGGTGAAACAATCATTTATGAGGGACGTAAGTTCAAGTCATACCGCGGTATGGGTTCCGTAGAAGCTATGCAGGAAGGTTCTAAAGACCGCTACTTCCAGGACATGGAAGCCGATATAAAGAAACTCGTACCTGAAGGTATCGTGGGTCGCGTTCCATACAAAGGCCAACTAAATGAGGTGGTACAACAGTTCGTTGGTGGCCTCCGTGCCGGCATGGGCTATTGCGGCGCCAAAGACATTGCAACGCTTCAGAACAACTCGCAGTTCGTCCGCATCACTCCTGCAAGCATGGCGGAAAGCCATCCGCATGATGTGGTGATCACGAAAGAAGCGCCAAACTACAGCCGCTGATTCTTATTGACAACATTCACCAGAGCGCACCGGCACATCCGGTGCGCTTTTCTTTTTACTCCCTGTACAACTATTGACTTGATACTTCTTTTTTGTACATTTAGTAATATATCTCCCCGTTTATGAGCTTTTCACGTAGAAATTTCCTTCGTTCAGCATCTGTACTCGCAGCACTGACAGTTGCTGAAATGCAGTCACTTGCCGCTTCGGCACAAATAGCCGGTGCCGGCAAAGATGTGCGCAATGACGACGAAGAATTTTGGAGAAACGTGCGGCTCATGTTCCCTCTGTCAAAAGATCTGACGTACCTCAACAACGGCACGTTCGGTCCATCACCATACCCTGTTATAGAAGCGGTGAAAGCCGGCATGATGGAAAGCGACATGAATGGTCAGTATGGAAGCTGGGAAAACACAGTTGCGAAAGTGGCAAAGTTCGTTGGAGCCAATGAGAATGAAATAGCGTTGACACATAATGTCACAGAGGGAATAAACATAGGTTGCTGGGGACTACCACTACAGAAGGGGGATGAAGTGATCATTACCACGCACGAACACATGGGCAATGCCATGCCTTGGATGAACAGGCAAAAAGTTCATGGCATTATTGTAAAAACATACACACCGGCATCAACGGCCGATGAAACGTTAAACCGCATCAACAGCCTCATTACTAAAAAGACACGCGCCATTGCAACACCCCACATTCCTTGCACTCAAGGGCAGGTTCTACCCGCAAAAGAGATATGCACGCTGGCGCGCGATAAGGGGATTTTCTCTGTTATAGACGGGGCACATGGCCCTGGAATGATTCCGCTTGACCTGCACGACATGGGCTGCGACACCTATGCGTCATGCTCACACAAGTGGATGCTCGGCCCGAAAGGAACTGGCTTCCTTTATGTTCGGAAAGACTTCCAAAACACCCTTCAAGCGTACACCATAGGTGCCGGCGGAGACAACGGAAAATGGGATCTGTTATCAAAACCAATGGCCACAACTTCTGACTATGTTGACAGTGCGCACCGCTACTATGGCGGCACCCAGTCAAACGGCCTCTACGCAGGCGTTGTAGCAGCAATAGACTTCATAGAAACGATCGGGGCGAACAATATCTACGAGCGCATCAAATTCCTCGGCAAATACACGCAAGATGGACTTTTGTCTTTCGGCGAAAAAGTTGAGCTATTGACACCAACGGAAGAACGGTCTCGCGCAGGTGTGAACGGCTTCCGTGTAAAGGGTATCGACTTCCAGAAGTTCTATGGCATGTGCTCGGAGAAAAAGATGCGCATTCGTGCGGTGCCCGAAAATGGACTTAATTCCCTCAGGGTTTCCACACACATCTACAATAACCCGCATGAAGTAGATATGCTCATGGAAATAGTCAAAAAGGCGGTAAGCTGATCTGCTATTCAGTTTTGGATACGATCTCGTGAATGATCGCATCCATCTCAGCCACTTTATCCTTGAGGCCGATCAACATCTCCTTTTTCATCTCTGAAGGGGCATCTTCATCGTTAAGGAATTCAAGTATACCTATTATTGTAGTCAGCGGGCCACGCAGTTTATGCGACTGAACCCAGGCGATATCCTTTAATTGTTTATTCTTTTCTTCCAAAGAATCTATCATCGACACGTACTCTGTAATGTTACGCAAGAAACAACTCACACCTGTCACTTCACCTGACTGGTTCAATATGTGTCTGAATCGCAACTGCAAATGCGCCCAAGCATTGGCGCCACCTGAAACTTTATCTATGAGCTCAAATTGCCCATTTGCAACGACCTCACGATACCCGTCTTCTATCCAAGCCATCAGTACACTATCTGCATCCGGGGCAGGAAATCGCTGACCAACTGCCGGCGTCAAATCCGAGCCTCTAGCCGCCATCTCTTTAAAAGCACGGTTGAAAGCAAGAAGTCCACTATTTCTATCAACAGACCACAACACATCATTCGTATTCTCAATCAGAGACATAAAGTTCAATTCATCTTCCCGGATCTTCCTCTGCAGCTGCTCTTGCGTACGTGCACTTGATGTTGTTATATCCTCAGCTTGCTTCTTAAACCTTGCACTTCGCTCACGGTATGCTTTCATCGATCTGAAAATCACTACAGTGACCAGTAAGAGAATGAATGTTGCAAGTATTAATATCACGTTCTGCTGACGTCTTACCTGCATATCCTTCTCTAACAGAATTATTTGCCGTTCATGCTGGGCATTATCAAGCCCGCGATCAACAGAATTATTCAGGATCTTGTTCGTAAAAGCCCATTTCCGTTCGCGTAACGAATCATATTTGATTTGCGCTTCGATGGCCGACTCAAGCGCCTTGACCTCCCTGTAATAATGCACATATGCCTTTGCAACGCGCAAATCGAGTTCCAGTGCATCGGCGGCCCGAGATTTGATCTTATGAGAAATCAGCGCAGAATCTACTGATGCAAGCACGCTTCTTGCTTCCGCATATCGATTTGTCTGCACAAATAACTCAGCAAGCTTTATCATGTTATACAACCGATCCTGAACGTTACGCCCACAGGCTATGCTCAAACTAATACTTCCCGAAAAATACCATTCTGCTGAATCGTGACGCCTGAGTTGATAATAGGCCTCACCCATATTCCCCATGACTACCGATCGCGCCTCGTCCCAATGCTTTGAGTGACGTGGATAAAGTAGCCGCCTGCTATCGATAAGGTTTAATGCCGCATGAAAAAAAGGAACGCTGCTGTCGGGATGGCCTGCCCCCATGTATGACAAACCAACATTAGATAGTATCTCCTGATGCCTTGTGTCGTATTCCTCGGAAGAAGCAGAACATTGCGACATTTTCTCGTGAGCTGTCCTAAACAAGCCAACTGCCACCGAATACTTCTGTTCTTTGAAATGGGACATTCCCAGCCGATACAGAAAAATAAACTCCTGACAGGGCGACTTCGAAGCCAAAGCCAGGTTTCGGGCTTTGTCGTAGTACCTGAATGCCTCTTCAAAATGTTCCGTAGCATACGAACAGTTGGCCTTTAACAAGTATGCCTTGAATACCTGGCCGCTATCAAACTCCCCGGGATTCTCTGAAAGTATCTGCAACATGCTGTCTGCATATCTCATAGCCAGCGCATCGTCTCGAAAAGCGCCATGGGCAATGTCATACTTCTGCATGTAAACAATGAACCTACCCTGAGGAGGTAGTTTCTTACCGGCAAAAACACTATCAATGAACGAATCTGCGGCTGCACCTCCACGAGACTCAAGAACCTCTCGCGAATTATCAATGATCCGGCTCACATCGATAGTACTATCCTGTTTTTCTGTGTCGGATCGACAACCGGTCATTTGAATGACACACAACACCCACAAGACCAATGAGACCAACCTGATACTCACACAAAGTGCGGTTTGTATGACATTCGGCTTCCGATTAGTATTCACTCTCTAACACTTTTTTGACAGCAATTGAACTGAGTGGCTTACTGATAAAACCAGAAACATGTGCATACTCTTTTGCACGTGAATGATCTGCCGGACTTATAGACGACGAAAGCATCCATATCCTAAACTTTCGCTTTTGTTGCTCATCCATAGTTCCGAACCGGCGTAAAAACTCCCAACCATCAACATCAGGCATATACACGTCTAAAAATATCACCCATCTTTTGTCGTCCCCGTCTTTAGCCACTCCACTAATGTAATCAAGAGCTTTTACAGCATCTGTGAATGACACAACTTGTGAAAAGGGTGCATTCTTTCGCAACACATGCTCGGCAAGAACATTATTGATATGCACGTCATCTACAAGAATAAAAAATGCATGATCGATCATGATGTAATTCAGGCCTCAGCCAAAACTACAAAAAAGACAATCAACATTGCCGGAAATTGATCCTCATTTAACGCACCTAACCGATTTTCATCGTTAACGTTTAGTTGTTTCAATGGACAATGAATCTGCATTTCATATTCGGCCGAACGCATCGGAAGGCCACTACGTAAGAACATCGTTATAAACGCACCGTTAGAAACACCTTACTCCGTAGCGTTCTGCCAGCCGAAGCAACTGCTCTGCTATACATGGCTCCCCATACTGCGTTCCTCCGCAATACCGGGATACTTCCTATGCCTCAAAACAAAAAAGGAGAGACAGTAAATTCTCAAATAGTAGAAAAGGTGGCCACAAAGCCCCCTTTTAAGGTGATAAAGTTTTACCGATTATTGCGTTTATTTACACAAACTCAGTGTATGAAGCGCATACTGGCCATTTTATCTTTCCCGGCACTCTTCTTCTCCTGCAGCGACACGAAAGCCCCACAGGGCGATTCGGCGGGCAAACTGGATTCTCTGTTCTCGTCCTATTGGGAAGAACGACTACAGCTTTTCCCCTTGGAAGCAACCGGCATCGGCGACAACCGATATAATGACAAACTGACCATAACCATAGCACAGTCCTTCCGCGACAGCCTCGTACGTTTCTACAAGCGATACGAAGATCTTGCCACGGGCATTGACACAAATGGTCTTACCCCCGAAAGGATGATCAGTCGCAGCCTCTTCCTCCACGAAATGAAGATGAACCTGGAGGGACTGAAACACCCAACGCACCTCATGCCCATCACGCAATTCTGGTCCTTTACATTGGAGCTACCTCAACTTGGATCGGGCAGCGGCAACCAACCCTTCAAAACTGTTGCCGATTATGACAATTGGCTGAAGCGACTGTCTGCAATACCCGCATGGGCCGACACTGCCATAGCCAACATGCGCAATGGAATCATGAATGGCTGGATACTCCCGAAGAGCCTCGTAGTAAAGATCCTGCCACAGTTGCGCGATGTAGTTGTTGCCAACGACACTTCCAGCATTTTTTATGGCCCTATCCGCAACCTGCCCGACAGCTTCTCTGCTGAAGACAAAACAAGGCTCACGATCGCCTACAAAAATGCCATACAGAATGTTGTGAACTCTACCTATGTAAAACTCCATCACTTCTTTGAAAAAGAATACCTGCCCCAAAGTCGCAGCACAAGTGGCATCATAGGCGTGCCGGGTGGACTCGATTACTACAACTACTGCATTCGTTATTGGACCACAACTGACCTTCACCCCGACACTATCTACAACATAGGTCTGCGCGAGGTAGCCCGAATGGAAGCCGAGATGAACAAGATAAAGGACAAAGTAGGCTTTGCCGGAACGCTGCAACAGTTTTTCAAGCACATAAGTGAAGACAGGAAATTTTTTCCGTTCACTCAGCCACAACAGGTAATAGACAGTTTCTGGAACATCAAGAAACAGGAGGATCCGCAACTCAAAAAACTCTTCAACAACACTCCTAAAACTCAGTTCACCATCAGGCAAACCGAGGCATTCCGTGCAGCTTCTGCCAGTGCCGAATACAATCAAGGATCTGAAGATGGTACTCGCCCAGGCATTTTCTACGTACCCATCTTAGACCCGGCTAAGTATAATTGTGTTGCAATGGCCACCCTTTTCCTTCACGAGGCAATTCCCGGACACCACTACCAGATATCATTGCAGCAGGAGAACAAAGGACTTCCCGCGTTCCGTCGCTTCCTATGGTATGGTGCCTATGGCGAAGGTTGGGCTCACTACTGCGAAACACTGGGAAAAGACCTTGGCCTTTATGACGACCCCTACCAGTACTTTGGCCACCTCAGCGATGGCATACATCGAGCCATCCGTCTGGTGGTAGACATTGGCATGCATTACAAGAACATGAGCCGCGAAGACGCCATTAAATATATCACGGCACATGAACTCATAAGTGAAAGCGAAGCAACCGCCGAAATAGAACGCTACATGGCCATACCGGGTCAGGCACTTTCATACAAGATCGGCCAATTAGCCATCAGCACCGAGCGGAAACATTACAGCGAAGTATTGGGTGATAAGTTCAACATAGCGTCCTTCCACGATGAGGTGCTGAAGGATGGCTGCGTGCCGTTAAGTGTGCTGAAAGACAAGTTGGAAAACTGGAGCAAAAAACAACAATAGCACCGGGATCATTTCTATAAAGTCGATAGTCCTCGTGACTATCGGCTTTTTTTATTGCTTCTCTGCATGCATTGTACTCTTCTTTTTTCTATGTCTGGCATTGAAACTCAACCCGATCCTCGGCGACACCCGCAATGCGAAATCCCCATAGGAATAAGGGCCATTAGATGGGTCTGTCGTTATTCTCCCGAGAGCGAACTGCAAGTAAACCGGATCGAGATTCAAAGCAAGTCCATGGCCCAGATTGGCACCGATACCCAATGAACTCCCGGTGGCTAATCCGCGGTCCCTGAGATGATAGACGCCCTTGGGTCGGTGATCTACTGCATTGCTCCAGAATCCAATCAACTCAGGCTGCATATACCAAAAGAAGGTCTTACCCCTTCCTATCTTTCGGTTTAGCCGCATAAAACAGCCTGCGGCATTGTAATGAGATACATACCTTCCATTATCACTATTGGTATAGATCCGATTATAATTCACCCCGGCTATCGACCTGTCACTGTATTGGTATCCAAGCCCGCCCGACACCCCATAACCTTCGTTAAGGTGATCAAAATTGGCATAACTGAATAGTGAATTCTTTTGAGCAGTTGAAGTAGCAGCACTCAACGCAAAGGCCGCCGCGAATACTATTGATCTGAGGGGATGTTTCATGGGCATAATTTTTGTCCTACTCGGCGGCAACGCCCATAGCAGCCTTCCTCATCGCGGTGGCCGTAGCATCGCCAAGGTACCTGTCTATCGTACGTTCTATAAGGTAGATCAATGGAGTCAATACGATCGCCACCACAAACTTGTAAGAATAGTTCACAAGGCATATGGCTATCACTCGCTGATAGCTCCAGTCTTTGCCAATTTTGAATGCAATGAACAATACTATAAAACTGTCAATAAGCTGCGACACCACTGTCGACCCTGTAGCACGCAGCCACACTTTTTTCTCACCGGTAGCTTTTTTGATCTTATGAAACACCCACACATCCACCAGCTGACTTACCAGAAAAGCACTCAGGCTTCCGGCAATGATCCACATACCCTGACCGAATATGCCGCCAAATGCGGCCTGCATATCGGGCACCCCTGCCTGCACCTGACTACCCGTCCAGAAAGATGTATCGGGCGGTATCTCTATGGCAGCATAGAACATCAGAAACGCATAGCAGATCAGCCCGACCGCGATATAAGATATCCTCCTCACTGCCTTTGGCCCGAAATACTCGTTCACCACATCGGTCATTATGAACTCAAGCGGCCACAACAACACTCCGCACGTCAACGTGTAGGTCAGCCCATCCTCTCCAAGTAAAGAGAACGGCTTAGGCACCAAACCAAGCACCTTTTCAAGAGAAAATAGTTTACCCCCTATGCACTCGGCTATCAACGCGTTTGCAACAAAAAAGGAAGCAATGACCACAAACAATTTGGTCGGTTTATCGGCAAGTATTTTGTGTACCATTAATGGTGTTTATCTCTCTGATTTTACCGGCACTATCCCTGACTCTGCATTTTCCGCCCGTTAGTGTATGCCCGCCACTTCTCTATCACTTGCGCCATATCCTGTGGCAATTCTGAACTGAAATGCACTTTCTCATTCGTTGCAGGATGGGTAAAACCCAATTCCTTTGCATGTAGGGCGTGTCTCGGTAATACTTCAAAACAGTTATCTATAAACTGCTTGTACTTACTGAATACTGTCCCCTTCACAATCCTGTCGCCTCCATAGGTTGCGTCATTAAACAATGGATGACCTATGTGCTTCATGTGCACCCTTATCTGGTGTGTGCGTCCTGTCTCCAATCTCAACTCTACCAGCGTCACATAATTAAATCGTTCCAGAACCTTGTAATGAGTGATCGCTTCCTTACCGTGTTCACCATCCGGAAACGCATCCATCACCTTCCTGAAGCGTAGGTTTCGGCCAATGTGTGCCACTATGGTCCCCTCATCTTCCGGCAGGTCGCCCCACACCAACGCTATGTATCTGCGATAAACGGTATGCTTCTTGAACTGCGCTGCGAGCTTTGTCATTGCGTCATCTGTCTTAGCGATCACTATAAGCCCGGTGGTGTCTTTATCTATCCTGTGAACAAGCCCTACCCTATACAAGTGACTCACCTCTATATTTTCCTGCTGCAGATAGTACGAGAGGGCATTTACCAATGTGCCGTTATAGTTTCCACATCCCGGATGCACCACCATGCCGGCCGGCTTGTTGATGATCATAAGGGTTGCGTCCTCATAAGCTATATCCAGTGGAATATTTTCCGGAATTACTTCCTGACTCTCCGGCCGACGGGTCTCAAATACTACTATTACATCGCCGGCCTTTACCTTGTAGTTCGACTTTACAACCTTGTCATTCACCAGCACAAATCCGTCATCGATGGCCTGCTGCACCTTATTTCGCGTAGCTCCCTCCAATCGGTTAAGCACAAATTTATCCAGACGTAGTGGCTCCTGACGTTTATCCGTCACTATGCGTAACCGCTCCACAGGCTCCTCACCGGCTTCACTCAGCTCCGCCTCCGGATCCTCATCATCCCATATATCTTCCGTATCGTTTGCTTCAGACATGTGGCAAATATAAGCGTTTACCCTCCAACCAACATGCCGCGACCTTGTGCCAAAATTTCTTTGGGATTTTTATCGGTTTTACGTTCTATTTGTTGAAACTTCGTTAAATTTAGTTAATGAAACAATTCAGTTTATATCCACCATCTGCAACCAAAGCCCCCAAGCCGGGCCAGATTCTCATAGCGGAACCATTACTGAATGATGCCAATTTCACGCGCTCAGTCATCCTTTTATGTGAGCACAGCGACGAAGGCTCTGTAGGGTTCGTGCTCAATCATCCTACAGAGATCAGACTTGGCGATATCATAGACGGATTGCCTTCCGGCGGACCAACCGTGTTTAAGGGCGGCCCTGTTCAGCCCGACACACTCCACCTGATGCACCGTGTCCCTCACTATCTCGGTCAGGGAAAAAAGATCACAAACGGTGTATACTGGGGTGGCTCGTTCGACGATCTGTATGACGTCACCACAAGCAAGCCATTCAACGAATCAGACATTCGGCTTTTTCTCGGTTACTCCGGTTGGGCTCCCGGCCAGCTCGAAGATGAGATCAAAGAAGGCACGTGGCTCATTGCTGATGCCAATGAAGAAATGATCTTCAATGCCAGCAACGATGAGCTGTGGAAACTGGCCATTGCATCACTCGGCAGAAAATATGCACACCTCGCGCATATACCCACCGACCCACAGATGAATTAATTTTCGTAAAAAGTTCGGATTAACTACCTGATATAGCCAAGTATCTTCAGCATGCTTTGTGGTGTCTGCTCGCGTGCATACAACCAGTCCTCCAGCTTACCATCCTTGCCATACTCCACCACTATGTGCTTAGGGCTCGGTATCATACAATGTTTGATACCACCATATCCAGCCAATTGATCCTGGTAAGCACCAGTGTGGAAAAACCCGATATACAGTGGCTCGGGGCTCTTTTCTTTATCAAGCTTCGGTAGGAACACAGCATTAATATGCTCCTCCGATGTATAGAAATCATGGCTATCGCAGGTTAGGCCGCCAAGATGAACTTCCTGATACTCCTTATCCCACTTATTAATGGGCAACATAAGGAACTTCTCCCCTATACCCCACGTATCCGGCAATGTAGTGATGAACGAGCTATCGATCATGTACCAGATCTCACGGTCGTTCTGCATCTTCTCATCCAACACACTATACACAACAGCACCTGCCTCGCCTACTGTAAAGGAACCAAATTCAGTATATATATCCGGAACGTCTACCTTGTTTTTACGGCAGACCTTCTTTATCGTCGACACGATCTCATTGATCATGTAGTTGTAATCGTAATCAAAGTTCAGCGAGTGCTTAATCGGCAATCCACCGCCAATGTTCAACCCCTCCAATTCAGGACAAACCTTTTTCAACTGGCAATAGAGATTGAGCACCTTATTCAGCTCACTCCAGTAGTAAACATCGTCTTTTATACCCTTGTTCATGAAGAAGTGCAGCATCTTTAGTCTGAACTTTTCATTACCCTTTATCTTATCTACGTAAAACTCAAGTACGTCCCTGCTCCTGATACCAAGCCTCGAAGTGTAGAAGTCAAAAGTTGGCTCTTCCTCACTCGCTATCCGAATACCGATGTTCACAGGATGTTTCGCCCTGATAGATTTCTTGTAGTCTTCAAACTCGTTCTTATTATCAATGATCGGTATCACATTCTTGAAACCGCCGTTGATAAGCTTAGCTATGTTACGGGTGTATTGACGTGTTTTAAAACCATTACAGATCACAAAAATATCCTTAGTGATCTTCCTCCTTTTGTACAATTGCCAGATGATATCAATATCATAAGCAAACGAAGTCTCAAGGTTCACACCGTGCTTCAGCGTCTCTTCAACAATAAAAGAGAAATGCGAACTCTTGGTACAATAACAATACACGTATTTGCCATCATACTTATGCTTCCTTATCGCATCGGCAAACATCTTCTTTGCCTTATTGATCTGCATACCTATCTTGGGCAAATACGTCAGCTTGAACGGCGTTCCGTATTTCTCGATAAGGTATTTCATATCCACCCCGTTGAATGTGAGGTTATTGTTGTCATTCACGTCAAATCCTTCCTGAGGAAAATGGAAGGTTTGGTGTACGAGGTCGGTATATGTATTGTTCATCTACTGCAACAAAAAAAACGGTTGTTAGTACAGATTTTTACTCAACAAAATTAACTATTTACAAACAGGAATAGGTGTTTTTTGAAAATAATTAATCGTGATATTTTCTACTCCTGACCTGCTCCTATATTCCGCCCTTCAGGTACATATCCGGCCCCTGCAAGACCTCCATTAACCGTTCTGGGTATTTGCAGGCTCTGAACCCGTACTTCTCATACAATCCATGGGCGTGTATCGTAGATAGCATCATCCTTCGCAAGTGTTTCACCCAAGGCATCCCGAGTAATACATCCATCATCGCGGTACTCAGGCCCTTGCCTCTGTGTGCTTCCTCCACAAATACATCTGCCAGATAAGCAAACGAAGCATAATCCGTCACCAGTCGGGCATATCCAACCTGTCGCCCCTCGCATAACACACCAACACAAAACGAGTGATCGAATGCTGTCTTAACCAAATCGAAAGGTATTCCCTTACTCCAATAGGCCTCCTCCGATAGCCACCGGTGAATATCATCTATCACCATCTTTTCCTTGTCCGTTGTAATGGTATAACCATCTTTCTCCAAGGTCACATGTCCCATAACATTGAAATATTTTACAATTACTTCAAGCTCAACCTATCGTGCTCCATCCCTCATCTGCTTATATCCTCTGTTCACCAAAAACACACTCACTGCTATTGCAACAAACGCAAGCACTATATAAATATTCAACTGCTCGCCAAGTAGCATGCTGCCCGCCAGCACTGCAATTAACGGATTCACATAAGCATATATTGTAGCAACACCCACCGGCAGAACATCCAGCACATACATATATGCGGCATATGCCAATACCGATCCGAATATGATGAGGTAAACAAGTGCAATTACGCCATCTTTATCCCACCACTTGAAAGTAGAAAGATCATCAGCAACCGGGCTGATCATCAACATAAAAACCCCGCCAAACAACAATTGCATCCCGCTGTTAAATAACGCATTACTTGCCTTACCATGTTTCTTGTTCAGAGTACTACCCAGGGCCCAACTGGCAGTTGCCAGCAATGTCACCGCCATGCCTCCCAGATAGCGCGGGTCTGACATCTCAGCAAAATTCTGTCTGAAAATAAGCCCCACCCCTGCAAACCCCAACACCATTCCTCCAACTATCGCTGCATTCAGTTTCTCCCTCCCCGCCGACAACAATCCGAACAAAACCGCAAACATCGGCATCAAAGAACATAACAACGCCGCAATGCCACTGGGTATATACTTCTCACCCCACGTCACCCCACCATTACCTATAGTTAGCATCAGAAAACCCATCATCATTTGCCGCATTACAGCCTGTCGTGTCAATCCTGTCTTCCTATCCCTCAACAATCCAACCAATATCAATATGCCCCCCGCCACTACCTGCCTGACACCGGCAAACAGAAATGGAGGGTAATGCAAAACACCTACCCTTATGGCCAGGTAGGTAGTGCCCCACACAATGCAGATAAACAATAATGCGAGATAGGCTTTTGTTTGTTTAGTCATATTTATTTCGCCATCGGACGACGGACGTAAAGGTGAGCTATTTTCTCATCATGGGCTACATCATTAACGCACCGATGCAAACGATTATTTCACAACCTTGCATGCACTCATTAATCTACCCTCTTTCACAATCTTCCTTATTACCTTTTCATCACCGGCCATTGAACAATCCCAAACCTCTTTGATCCCACGCTTTTCCGTGATCAAAAAATACAGATCATCCGCCGTCGGTTGCGCATGGACCATTTTCGCATATTCGTTCCTGGTGATCGCCAGTACGGCCGTAGTAACCGATACATTCTGCGCTGATACCCAGTAATCATTCCCAAGCAGCTTAGGCACATTCTTGATTACGTCTGCAGGTCGTGGCACCCAACTCACTTTTTTACCATCCGGCGACAACCCAACCAGCACATACCTGGCGCAGTCGTGTTTACTCTTAAATACATAGGCACCACTACCCGGCTTTACCTGGGCTACAACTGCGCACGAAAAGAAGATCGCAACGATAATCGTAAAAAGAGCTATTGATCTCATATTCCCTGCAATGTATAATGGTTCCTCAAAAAAGAAGAGAGCTCCTTTCGAAGCCCTCTTCAATCTATTAATTCAAGTCGTCTATTAGTTCTTTACAAAAGTCCTTGAAGCAACTTTCATTCCGTTATTTATAAACATTACTGTGTACACACCGGCAGACAGTTCGCTCACATTAAGGTTACCCCTACCATTCCTCAACAGAGATGTTTCGATCTCCCTGCCAAGCATATCAACCAGTTTCACACTCACAACATCCGAAGTAGTGATACCACGAACTTCGATATTCAATGTAGCTGTAGCAGGGTTAGGGAACAATTTAACGTCAACTGTTCCAACTGCAACCGGATCAACACCAGTTGGTTTGTTGAAGTAAACCTTCTGGAAGCATCCGTCACGACCTGCGATCACCCAGTAATTCCTTTCAGTGAACCTAGGATCTGGCAGGTAGTACGACTGCTGTATTGCGCCCGGTATAATGTTAGAATCGAGCGTTACTGCATCATCATATCCCCACTGGTAACTTGTAGACGTATTATCAGTACAGATCAGCTCCTCAGCGAAGTATTTAACCTCAGGTGTGTAAGCAGGCGTGCTGTTTACAGTAACCACGAAGCTGTCAGTCACAAAACATCCTGTTGCTGTGATCTGAGTAGTAAGGCGAACGATTGCTGTTCCTACAGTATCAAAGTTTACAACTGCATTCTGCTTGTCTGGGCTTGTCGCATATACACTTGCGTTTGTAGCGCTCCATGCATAATTAAGACCTGCAGGTGGTGCCTGCTCAGCACCGAAGTTCTGGTACTGTGCATTAGCGCAGATAACTGAACTTGGATGAACAGTTATATTCGTGTGTGGAGCCATTACATTCACGGTAACAACTCGCGTTGCAATATCAGTACCGCAACTTGTCGTCACTGCATAGCTGATGGTAGTTGTACCTGCAACCAGACCGGTAACAACACCGGATGCATTGATACTTGCAATTGCCGGGTTGCTGCTTGTCCACACACCACCGGAAACTGTGCTCGAAAGTGTGCTGCTGTAGTTGATACAAAGACTTGCATTTCCTGAAAGGTCGCCTGCATCAGGTGCTGGCTTAACAAGCATGTTGAATACTGAAGTATCCCTGCTGCAGTCATTTACTGAAATGTATGACAGCACTGCAGTACCTGCAGCCATACCAAACACTTTACCTTCAGCATTGATCTTAGCAATCGTGGTGTCGCTTGAACTCCATGTACCCTCGCTGCCTGATGTAGTGATAACAGTACTGTCATTCAAACACAGCTCAGCAGCACCTGTGATAGTACCTGCGTTGGCAAGAGCCTTCACACGAATATCAAGAGTAGAAGCACATCCTGTTCCAATTGTGTAAGATACAGTTACAACACCCGAAGAGACACCGGTAAGTGTACCATCAGTAGCTATAGTAGCCAATGTCACATCCGTCGTGCTCCAGGTACCACCTGAAGTAAGTGTAGTATAAACCTGTGTAGATCCCACACAAACGCTGTCAACACCCGCTATAGAGGTTGGCAAAGGATCTACTATAATTGTTTTTGTAACGTTACAGCTTGCAACCGGCGTCCTGTATGTAATTGTTGCAGAACCGGCAGCTACACCTGTTACAATACCGGATGTACCAACCGTGGCAACACCTGCATTACTGCTGCTCCAAATACCGCCTATGTATGTATTAGTGAACGGAGTCGTAGATCCGGCACATACATTCGTACCACCAACAATTGGATTAAGTGTAGGCTCTACAGTAACCAACTGAGTGATGTAACATGCCGATGTCAGCGTGTAAGTGATCGTAGTTGTACCGGTTCCGGTGCTTACTACGTTACCGAACGCGTCGATCGTAGCAACCAGCGGATCACCACTGCTCCACGTACCACCTGTCAATGGATTTGACAAGAACGTACTGCCACCTACACACATGAAAGGAGTACCTGAAATTGAAGGTGGAACAGGATTAACTGTAACCTGCTTCGTAATATAACAACCTGTAGCAAGCAATGTGTAGCTAATAGTCACGATGCCCGGACTAACTGCTGTAACCTCACCGCTCGTAGAACCTACAGTTGCGATTGAAGTATTGTTGCTTGACCATGTACCGAATGGAGTAGGATTAGTGAAGATAGTGCTCGATCCCATACAGATCTCAGCAGTACCCGTGATTGAGCCGGGAAGCGGGTTCACCACCACAAATCCGGTAGCCACACAACCTGTTGGCAATGTGTAACTGATAGTCGCACCACCTGCAGACATACCGTTCACAATACCGGTAGTAGAGCCAACCATAGCTATAGTAGTGTTACTGCTCGTCCAGATACCACCTGGTGAAGTTGGCGTCAATACTGTGAAGCCACCCTCACATACATTCATTGAACCAGTTAACGGACCCGGAACCGGATTCACTGTAACCGTTGTCGTACGGTAACATCCTGTACCAAGTATGGTGTAAGTGATATTCGATGTACCCACTGTAACACCTGAAACGATACCGCTGGTCAGACCAATTGGTGCAACAGCAGGATTGCTTGAAGTCCAGATGCCGCTGAATGGCGATCCGTTAGTAAGTACTGTTGTGCTTCCCATACAGATGCTGTCAGCTCCACCTATCAATGGAGGAGTAGAATGTACAGTAACTGTAAACGATGTCATACATCCGCCCGGAAGCGTGTAGTCTATTTGAACCACGTCATTTGCAATACCTGTTACAACACCGGTAGAGATATCTACTGACGCAACAGAGATGTTATTGCTGCTCCACGATCCGCCGCTTACTGCGTTAGAAAGTGTTATTGACTGACCCATACATACCTCAGAAGGACCGGTAATAGGTGATGGAGCAGGATTAACTACAATATTAGTAGTAACCTTACATCCGATACCCAATGTATAAGTAATTGTAGCTGATCCCGGAGCAACACCTGTAACAAGACCACTTGCCAGATCCACTACAGCAACACTTGTGTTGCTGCAACTCCATGTACCACCTATAGAACTATTTGACAACAACGATGTGCTGCTGGCACAGATTGTAGTGTTTCCTGTTATTGCTGGCGGTGCAGCGGTTACCGTAACTATAGCTGTTGCCTGACAACCACCAGCCACAGTGTAACGTATGGTAGTAGTATTGTAAGTCATTGCAGTACCTGTAACCACTCCTGTTCCTGCATCAACGGTCGCAACTGTGTTGTCATCACTGCTCCACATGCCACCAGGTACACCGTTCGTTAGCGTCGTTGTATTACCTGAGCAGATAGACATAACTCCTGCGATCGGAGTAGGAACTGCGCTGACAGTAGCAACTGTATAGGCTCTGCAACCTGAAGGCAACGAATAAGTGATCATACTGGTTCCTGAAGAAAGACCTGTCAGTCTGCCTGTAGTCACATTAATGATAGCACGAGAAGGAACACTGCTCGTCCAGATACCACCGGGAGTCGCACTAGTAAGCAACATAGAGTCGCCTACACATACTGCAGCGCTCTCTATAATTGGAGATGGAACTGGATCAACCGTTACGATCTTAGTACTTGCACAGCCTGTTGGCATTGTGTAGCTGATCACAACTACACCCTGACCTACGCCGCTTACAACACCTGATGCTGATACATTTGCCAATGACAGATCCGTGCTGCTCCATGTACCGCCGGATGTTGCGTTAGAAAGAACAGTAGTGCTTCCTACACATACATTAGGCACGCCAAGAATCGCGGCAGGTATATTTGTAACAAATATTGTTGCTGTCGTACGACAACCTGTAGCAAGTGAATATGTTACTGTTGCAGTACCCACTGTCAGAGCGTTGACAATACCAGTACCCACACCAACACTGGCAACTACCGGGTTACTGATCGACCATGTACCTCCCGGAGTCAGGGAAGAAAGGCTCGAACTTGAACCAAGACAAATATTGGTTACACCCGATATCGCATTTGGATTTGCATTCACGGTAACGATTGCGGTAGAAGTACAACCCCATGGAGCAGTGTAAGCAATAGTAGCAGTACCAGGGAATACCGCTGTCATAATACCACTGGTCAATCCGATTGTGGCATTACCCGGATTCAGGCTCGTCCACGTTCCTCCGGGTGTAAGTGATGAAAGGATCGCAGTAGAACCCTGACAAAGAGACAATGTACCCGCTATAGGCGAAGGTGCACCGTTTACAGTCACAGATTTTGTAACATAGCAACCGGTTGGCATTGTATAAGTAATAAATGCAACACCATTAGAAACACCCGATATAACACCGCCTGTACCCACAGACGCCACAGCTATATCACTGCTGCTCCATGTACCACCTGGTGTAGATGAAGTATAAACCGTGTTTGCACCGATACATACTGAAGATACGCCCGCAAGTGCCGATGGCAATAAATTCACTGTAACCTGAGCGGTAACAAAACAACCGGTTCCCATTTTATAAGTAATATTTGTAACACCCGAAGCCACTCCGGTAACTATACCGGTTGTGTTACCAATTGTAGCAACAGACGTGTTTGAACTTGTCCACGTTCCACCCAATGTCGGACTGGAAAGTGTGGTAGTATTGCCAACACATGCCAGCAAAGTACCTGTAATGGCCGATGGGATCGGATTTACAGTTACTACTTTAGTACGTACGCATCCTGTTGAAGGCATAACGTAAGAAATCTCTGACGTACCCGGCGCGATACCAACAACAACACCTGAACCTGTACCAACGATTGCTACACCGGCATTACTGCTCAACCAAGTACCACCGATCGTTGAATTGGTCAATGTAGTTGAATATCCCTGGCAGGTCGACGCTACACCACCTACTATTGCAGGCAATTGGTTCACAGTGAAGCCGGTAGTTAACTTGCATCCTGTGCTCAGTGTATAGGTGATTGTAATAGAACCATTGGTGATACCGGTAACAATTCCGGTCAACGGATCTACCGTTGCAACAGCACTGTTGCTGCTGGTCCATGTACCGCCAACTGTAGTACTAGCCAATGTTGTTGTAGAACCGATACAAGTATTTGTGGTACCGGTGATTGCTGCCGGTAGTGGATCAACTGTTACGTTAACTGTCCTCATACAGCCGGTGCCTAACGAGTAGGTTACTGTTGCAACGCCGGCACCCATACCTGTTACAAGACCTGTAGTTGTTACTGCAACAAAAGGATCACTTGTGCTCCAGGTTCCGCCTGCTGGCGAAGACACCAGATAAGTTGTTTGACCCTGGCATATCTCATTTGTACCTGTGATCGGAGTAGGCAGTACATTCACCGTAAACAAAGCGGATGACTTACAGCCATTTCCAAGTGTATACGAAATAGTAGCAGTACCATTCGCAACACCCGACACAATACCTGTAACACCGTCAACTGATGCTATTGTTACATTACTGCTGTTCCATGTACCACCGGGAGTCGCGTTCGTCAGGAGAGACGTTCCGCCTACACATGTATTCGCCGTACCACCTATTGGAAGCGGAGAAGCGTTTACAGTTACTGTCGCCGAAACTGCACATGTATTTGGCAAAGTATAAGTTATGTTCGTTGTTCCGATTGAAATTCCCGCAAGGCTACCCGACGGAGTGATTGATGCCACCAATGGATCACTGCTCGTCCAGATTCCGCCCAAAAATGCATTCGTATAGGTAGTCACTGCACCCGCACACGCGTTCAGAGATCCACCTATTGCACCCGGAACCGCATTAACAGTAGCTATTCTTGATGCAACGCAACCTGCACCCGATGTGTAATATATATATGCGGTACCTATCGCATTACCTGTCACCACTCCTGCCGGGCTTACAGACGCAATCGCTGCATTGCTCGTAGACCAACCACCTCCCGCAGTAAGCGAAGACAATGTAGTGTTGGCTCCAAGACACACAGAAGCTGTACCTGTTATTGCCGATGGCAATGCGTTGACAGTGATCGACGCCAATGAATAACATCCGGATGCAAGCTTGTACGTGATAGTCGCAGTACCTGCCGCTACACCCGTCACAACCCCGGTAGAACTATTTACTGTTGCAACAGCCGGTGATGACGATGTCCATACACCACCTACAGTGGCATTTGCCAGTGAGGTGGTTGAATTAACACACAATGACAATGTGCCGGTGATGACCGCAGGGTTTACGTTTACTGTAAGCACCCTTGTTGCGGTACAACCCGCGGCAGAAAGGTAACTTATTGTTGTAGTACCTGCAACCAGACTGTTTACCAGACCGGTTGAAGAACCAATCGCTGCTACCCCTGGCGCACTGCTACTCCAGGTACCACCGGGTGATGAATAATTATTTAAAACCGTAACACTTCCCTCACATACTGAGGTCGCTCCACCAATTGATGGTGTCGTGTTCGTAGTTACTGTTATGGTTGCACTACATCCTGTGCCAAAAGAATAATTAACTGCTACAATGCCGGCTGAAATTCCTGTCACAAGACCTGTAAGTGGATTCACGTTAACGACACCTGCAGAAGGCGAAGACCACACACCTCCAGGTGCAGTGTTACTGAGTAATGTAGTAGCACCGGTACACACTGTAGGAACACCGGTAATAGCCGGTGGAACAGGATTCACAGTTACAACAGCTGTCCTATAGCATCCTGTAGAAAGTATATTACTGATAATAGCAGTACCAACTGATACGCCGGTTACTGTACCTGCGGGCGACACAACCGAAGCAACGCTCACATCACTACTACTCCATGTCCCAGTTGGCAAACTCGAAAAAGTAACATTTGAACCAACGCAAACAGTATGCGGAGCTGGCACTGCAGAAGGTGTAGAATTAATAAGCACACTATGTGTTCGCGCACAACCTGTTGGCAGTGTATATGAGATTGTAGTTGTACCCGCGATGATACCTGACACAACTCCCGCTCCTGATACGGTCGCTACAACCGGATTGCCGCTCGACCAAACTCCTCCCGCTGTCAAAGAACTCAACGTTGAAGTAAATCCGACACATGTAGATGCAGGACCGGTGATTGGTGCTGGAAGCGGGTTCACTGTCACAACAGCTGTGGCAAGACATCCGCTTGCACCACCCATAAGATAACTGATCGTTGCTGTTCCCTGAGATACTCCGGTCACAGAACCAGACAATGTTCCTACGGTCGCAACTGCAGTATTACTGCTGCTCCATGTTCCTCCACTAGGACTGCTGGAAAAATTTGTGCTTGCACTCTCGCAAACAACCATTGTACCGGTGATGGCAGCAGGAACAACATTAACAGTTACCGGGTACGTTCTGCGACAAGTGGTCGGCAACGTATACGTAATAATAGCTGTTCCGTTGGTCATACCGGATACTACACCGCCTAGCAGAGTCACCGAAGCGACAGCCGGCACGCTGCTTGTCCAGTTACCACCTGCTGTAGCATTAGTCAAAGTGATACTGCTTCCCACACACACTGCAGAAGAACCGGCAATTGGTGCAGGTAACGGGTCAACTGTAAGTACCGCAGTAACGTAGCAGTTGCCTTTAATGTATGATATTGTAGTTGTACCTGCTGAAACGCCGGTAGCTATTCCGGTTGTAGAAGAAATAGTTGCTACCGAAGTGTTACTGCTGAACCAACCACCACCTGTCGTAGCTATTGTATAGTTTGTGGTAGAACCAACACATACAGTTGCACCACCCGTTATAGAGGGAAGTGCACCATTAACGGTCACAGACACTATCCTTGTATTACTTGTACATCCCTGACCAGGATACGTTACATTCAGACTATACGATCCTGTAGCCGCCGTGGTGGTCGGTGTCAATGCCGCACTTGGCGTTGATGACGTTGTCGAATATCCATCCGGTCCTGACCAGTTATAAGAAACAACACCGCCCGAGCCGGTTGACACGCCTGAGTTGAGCGTAAACGGCAGCCCTACACATATATTATTAGGTGTGGCTGTCAAACCTCCCAGCGTAGGCTGTGACAAAACTGTATAGATATTTGGAGATGTTGGGAATGTAGTGATCGCGTTCACGCTGGTAGCGGAAAAACCCGCAGACGGAACTGCCGACACTGCAGAAGCTGTGTTCTCAGCAACAATAAAATACGACACGTTGTTTGATGCGAACAATCCACCCATTGCTGCCGAAGTAACTGTGAAGTCCCACGTGCTGGAAGTAGGCGTACTACCAACTACTGGAGTACCAGCAGCAGACACCCAAGCACCAGAATTCTTTTTCACATACAAACGAGGAACGTTTGCACCGGCAAGCGGAATTCCGGTCGCGTCAGTGATTGTAACACCGTTGACCACAACATTGCCACTCACACATGATGCCGAAATGGGCGAATACGTGATAGATGGCTGTGCATAAGTCTTACCGGTCATTAACATTCCTGTCGTCAGAAGTAATAGCGCCAGATAGATTTTTCTCATAAAAACAGTCGTTTTTTAAATTTAATTTTCAAAGTTTTGGCTATAGCTATACAAAACAAACATCGGAATCATGAACATAACAATACTTCGTCATGCTCATTTTCCCTCAATTAATATGATTGTCTGGTATCAGTATTTCCCGGATTAGTTTTAATGCTATTATAAAAATACAGTTTGGAAGCAAATTTAACAAAATAAAACTTACTATCAAATCTAAGAACCAATAAAAATAATATTTATATACTTAACTTTAAAATATATCAAATCGATAACATGGATATTTTGACCCGATTTTATGCTCACTTTTCATAGATACATAAAAACAATGCATTTATCTCACAATATCAACAATCTACAATAACATCACAAATAGCCATCAGGTAACTGACACAACAATAAAATAACACCACGATACATTGCTCCCAAAATTACATTTATGAAAATACAACAACCTGGCCGCACGAAATCCCTAAGCGACAAACACTGCTTCACGAAAATACGTGTTGATGCACGCACTAAAACAACAAAAAATACACATTACATTTGTTAACGAAAATCAAGCGAGCGGAAACGAATAAAAGACGGATGTACCAATATTTAAACTGCTTTCCACCCATATTTTACCTCCGTTTAGAGACACAAACTCGCTACACAGCATTAATCCGATACCGGTTCCGGCTTCCCCCGACGTACCCTGTGTAGTCACACCCATGGTCTTGAAAAGATTATTGACCCTTTCCGGGGACATCCCTACCCCGGCATCCGAAACGGACAGAACATAAAATCCCGGAGCAACACTCCTGTCTCCCCGTATCTTTATATCTCCTCCCTCACGCGAATACTTGATCGCATTCGAAAGCAGATTTCTGAATATAAAATCATAATGCGACGGATCCCCGACCACCGAATCTTTTTCAATTACATTGCTGGATATGGTCAATCGTTTAGACGCAGCAGACATCTGCAACAAACGAATGTTCTGAGTCACTATCGCATTAACATCAAAAACCACGGAAACAGGTGCACCGCCAACCATCTGCGATTTACCCCACAACAGCAATGAGTCTAATGTACCCAGTGTGTACTCAGCCTGCTGCTTCAAAAGACCCAACACGTACACTCTACTTTCTTCATCCACCTGCTCTTGTAACATCGACACTACCGAAGAGATATTACCCATCGGCGCACGTAGATCGTGTCCGATAATTGAAAACAACTTGTCTTTTATTCCGTTAGATTTCTCAAGCGCGGCGTTCTGATTTTTCACAACATCAAATAGTCGCTTACGATTACGGGCAGTCACAACGAGAATAGCTGATATAGTCAAAAGAGCGCACGCAACCACAATGAGAACATTTCGCTTCTGCTTCTGTTGCCCCATATCAACTTCAAGCTCTTTCAGTTTTGACTTAGACCGTTCGAGCTCAAACATTGATTCCAGATTGGCTGTCTCCCTCGCCTTTCCAACAGAATACATGCTATCTCGCAAAGCCATTTGCGACGTCAGATATTCAGACAATAATTTATAGTTACCAAGCTCTCGGTGAACCTGTATCAAGCTGCTGTAAACGTCATCAAGCACAGAAATATCTTTCAGCTGAAATGCCTTCGCAAGGGCATCATTGAGATAGGGGATACCATTCTCTGCCACCTTCATTCCCGCTACGCTGGCCATGTTTACTAGTATCTGAACTTCATCTCTTTTCCGATCATTCTGTATCGCAAGCTTCATAGCATCATTAAGATACACCATTGCCTGATCAGGATTTCCGGAATGTTGAAGTACAATCGCCAGATTCATCAATGCAGCCACAGATACATCACTCAACGACAAACCGGCACACTTCTCCATTACCAACTCCGAATACTGTTTTGCAACATTATAATTACCATTTATGCCATATACCGAACTAATATTGAGGTACAAATTAGTAAGCATCCTTACATCTTTCACGGTATCGGATATACTTGCTATCGCTTTGCGGTAATAGTCGAGCCCTGCATCAAGATCGTTGGTATAGACACTCGAAAGCCCGAGATTGGTATAAGACATCGTAACACCCTCTTCATAGTGGTGCAATTGTGCTTCTTTGAGGGCTTTCAGAAAATAGGCTATTCCCTCATCTGTTTTCCCGGTCTGCGAAGCAATTCTACCAAGCAGATTCATACAATTCACGGCCAGATCAGGCATTCCTTCAGCTGTGAAATATTGCAGACATTGACTTATCCGCTTTTCGGCAACATCAAGGTCACCACGTGCAATATCTATCTCACCAAGCCGCGTATTCATAACCTCTACACCCCTGCGGTAGCGTTTCCCCAAAAACTCATTCCTACCGAGGTTCGCAATCAAAACCGCGGAATCCAGGTCAAAAAACTTGTAATGCAATACGATACGTTCATAAAGATCCGCACGCACAGAGTCATTCTGCACCGAACTGATCTTTTGTAACGTATCTCTCACCGAAAAAACACCAAAAGATGATTTAGCAATCGTTATCAGGAGCAACAGAAGGAAGATCCTCTTTGGAGCTGATTTAGCACTCATATAAATAACACGTACACGATCGGCCACAAAATAAAATTTCAAACATTTTATGTTAACGGCTTAAATCTATAACAAAACCACGCTTACGACGAATCGCTTGCCACTAAACAACTTTTGAATAACAAAAAAGAATGCATTTGCGTTAACAAAGCAACAAAAAGGCGTCTCATTTCCTCACACGAACGCGTATACCTGACATTGTCGGATTTTAAATCCTCCAGTCTACTATCTTATTGGAATTTTCAGGCATGTACGGCACCTGCACCCTGATATAATTGTCTGTGTACCCTTCCATCATGCCACCCTTTTCAGCATGCTCAAACAAAACCGGTCTTACCTGTCCACGATGTTGTTCGGTGAAGTACTGCATTTTTTGGTAAGAAAGGTTACGAAGTATCTTGTTACGCTCGTTCCTCACATTCATCGGCACTACCCCCTTCATCTCTGCTGCCAGGGTATCCGATCGCTCAGAATAGGTAAACACATGCAAATAAGAAACATCCAAAGAATGTAAAAACTCGAATGTATCCTGAAACTCAGCATCGGTCTCACCGGGAAAACCAACTATCACATCCACGCCAATGCAACAATGCGGCATCAGCTTCTTTATAAGTGCCACCCTGTCCGCATATAACTCGCGCTTATACCTGCGGCGCATCTGCCCGAGAATGTGATTACTGCCACTTTGCAGCGGTATATGAAAATGAGGCATAAACCGACCGGATGTTGCCACAAATTGTATGATATCGTCTGTAAGCAAATTAGGCTCGATAGACGAGATACGAAACCGTTCAACGCCCGGCGCAGCTGAGGTATCGATGGCCTTAACCAGATCAAAGAACGTCACTTCTTTGGTCTTTCCACCGTCAGCCCCCTTTCCAAAATCTCCAAGATTGATACCGGTCAGAACCACCTCCTTCACTCCGGCCGCTGCAAGCTCATTGATGTTAGCCAACACACCTTCAATACTGTCACTGCGGCTATGTCCGCGCGCCAGTGGTATGGTACAAAAACTGCAATTGTAATCGCAACCATCCTGAACTTTGAGAAAAGTCCTCGTCCTGTCACTCACCGAGTATGAACTATGAAAACCTGAAACGTCATCTATATCACAGGAACATATCTTGGCACCTCCCCTGTCAGCAGGCCCTTCGGCTATCTCCCTCAAATGTTTTGCGATATTGAATTTCTCAGCAGCTCCCAAAACAAGGTCCACACCATCTATAGAAGCTATCTGTTCCGGCTTCAGTTGTGCGTAGCAACCCGTCACCACTACCATGGCTTCAGGTGCCCTCCTCTGTATCTTGCGAACTATCTGCCGGCATTCTTTATCCGCATTATCGGTCACCGAACAAGTATTGATCACATATACGTCTGCGTTCTCGTCAAAGTCCTTCTTCACAAAACCCTCCACCTCCAGCATACGGCTCAAAGCCGATGTCTCAGAGTAGTTCAGTTTACAACCCAACGTATGGAAAGCGACCGTCTTGTTCATCACATTAAGTAAATTCAGCAACCTCTCTTCACAAAAAGGTGCGCAAAGGTACAGATATTTGACTACCACTCCCCCTCCTCACTACCGGGCCATACAGTTTTTCCTATTTTCCCACCCATAGGTTATCTTTGCTCCTTACGCTCTGCTTGAGATCGAAACGTTTTTTCGATCATCCTCAGTCCGGAACATATTGCACACTAAATAGGTTTTTAATTAAAATATAATATATGCCATTGATCGCTGCCTCACCAAGGTCATCAAGAATGTCTTTTGAAGAATTCAAAATGGAAGCTTTAAACGACTACCGCCTCGTTGTCGCCAGCCGCGAAGCCAGCCTAATGGGCCGTCGGGAGGTACTGACGGGGAAAGCCAAATTCGGCATTTTCGGAGATGGTAAAGAATTGGCACAGGTAGCTATGGCAAAATGCTTCAAACCCGGCGATATACGCAGCGGTTACTATCGCGATCAGACCCTCATGTTCGCAACCGGCATGAGCGACATTCAACGTTTCTTCGCTCAGCTCTATGCTGACCCCAATATCGAGAACGAACCGGCCACAGCGGGCCGCATGATGAACGGTCACTATGCCACCCGCTGGCTCGACGATAACGGCGACTGGAAAAACCTGATGAACGCCCCTCAGTCCAGCAGCGACATCTCTCCCACCGCCGGCCAGATGGTTAGGGCGCTGGGTCTTGCTTACGCGTCCAAGGTATATCGCCACGTAGAAGAAACTCACTCAGGTTTCGAGAATTTCACAAACAAAGGCAATGAGGTAATATTCTGCACCATTGGTGATGCATCTACATCAGAAGGTCTCTTCTGGGAAAGTGTGAATGCTGCAGGTGTGCTGCAGGTACCAATGGCAATATTCATTTGGGACGATGGCTACGGCATTTCCGTTCCCCGCTCCTACCAGACAACCAAAAACTCTATCTCTGAGGCCCTCGCAGGTATGCAGTGGGACGAAAAGAAAGGAGGCATCAACATTTACACAGCTAAAGGCTGGGACTACGCAGGCCTTGTTCAAACAATCACGCAGGGTATAGAACGTGTTCGTGAAACGCACATACCTGCCATCTTCCACATTCAGGAAGTCACTCAACCACAGGGACACTCCACATCAGGTTCTCACGAGCGCTACAAAAGCAAGGAACGCCTCGAGTGGGAAAAAGAATGGGACTGTGTATCTAAAATGAAACAATTCCTCGTCGAGAATAAAATTGCCGGCGAGGATGAACTGAATGCAATTGAAGAAGAAGCGAAAGAAGAAGCACGCGCAGCAAAACAACGCGCATGGGACAACTTCCTCTCTCCGATAAAAGAACAACGTGATCAGGCAGTAAACCTGTGCAACAATACGCTTGCCGATGCAGGATACAATTCCGACCGCATCAGCGCTATCGTCGCAGAGTTGGGCCGTATCAAAGAACCAATCCGCAAAGATGTGCTGCAGTCAGTTAGCAAGGTTCTTTCACTCGCTGTATCAGGCACACCAGCCACAAACGAACTGCAGAGTTTCTACAATTACATTCTCTCAGACAACCGTGAAAAATTCTCTTCGCACCTGCACTCTCAGTCGCGTCACAATGCAATGAAAGTACCGGTAGTACCCGCTCAATTCGAAGGCGAGCCGGTGCACCTCAATGGCTACGAAGTACTCAACAAATTCTTCGATAACACATTCGCTGCAAATCCCGCGGTCGTTGCCTTCGGCGAAGACCTCGGAAAGATCGGCGACGTAAACCAGGGCTTTGCTGGCTTGCAAGAGAAGTATGGCGTTATGCGAATCACCGACACCGGTATCCGCGAGGCCAGCATCATAGGTCAAGGCATAGGTCTTGCAATGCGTGGCCTGCGTCCCATTGCCGAGATCCAATACCTCGACTATCTTCTTTACGGCCTGCAACCACTCAGCGATGATGTTGCAACGCTGCAATACCGCACACGTGGTGGTCAGAAATGTCCGCTCATTGTGCGCACACGTGGCCACAGGCTCGAAGGGATCTGGCACAGTGGCTCACCCATGGGCATGATCATCAACTCCATCCGCGGCATGTATCTCTGCGTTCCGCGCAACATGGTGCAGGCAGCAGGCATGTACAATACACTCCTCCGTTCCGACGAGCCTGGTATCGTTGTAGAATGCCTTAATGGTTACCGCCTCAAAGAACAGATGCCATCCAATCTCAACGACTTCACGGTACCATTTGGCGTACCCGAGGTGATCCGTCAGGGAACCGATGTCACCATCGTTTCATACGGCAGTACGCTCCGCATTATCGACGATGCCATCAATACCTACCTGGAACCGAAAGGCATCAGTTGCGAAGTGGTCGACGTGCAAACGCTGCTTCCGTTCGATGTGAACCACATCATTGTTGAGTCACTCAAAAAGACCAACAGGATCGTGTTCATCGACGAAGACGTTCCCGGTGGCGCCACTGCATACATGTTCCAGCAGGTCATGGAGAAGCAGGGCGGGTATCGCTGGCTCGATGTGGCACCACGCACCATCACGGCTCAGGCACACCGTCCGGCTTACGCTACCGATGGCGACTACTTCTCTAAACCAAATGCCGAGAACATCGCACAGGCTATAGAAGACATGATGCGCGAATAATGATCATCAAAGCCGACATCGACGAATTCCTCGCACTCGCTCAGTTGCATCCCGTCCTCGACGTACGCAGCCCCGGCGAGTACGACCATGCACATATTCCCGGTTCGCATTCACTTCCACTCTTTACCAACGAAGAACGGAAGGTTGTTGGCACGGCTTACAAACAACAATCACGCGAGCAGGCCATCAAAATAGGCCTCGACTACTTCGGCACTAAGATGCGCACGATGGTGGAACAGGCGGAAGCTATCGCTGCCAAACACGCCACACCGGATAAGATCCTGCTCGTGCACTGCTGGCGGGGCGGCATGCGCAGCGCGGGTGTAGCATGGTTGCTCGATCTGTATGGCTTTAAGGTCTATACACTCAAAGGTGGCTACAAAGCCTATCGCAACTGGGTGCTCTCCCGATTTGAATTGCCATACAATTTCGGAATCATCGGCGGCTACACAGGCTCAGGAAAAACACACGTACTCACCGAACTCCGCAAGCGCGACAAAACAGTCCTCGACCTCGAAGGTATTGCCAATCACAAAGGTTCCGCATTCGGTGGCCTCGGTAAGACCGGACAGACGTCACAGGAACAGTTCGAGAACGAATTGGCACTTCAGCTATCTAAGCTACCATCAGATAAAACCATCTGGCTCGAAGATGAAAGCCGCCGCATCGGCGACCTCAACATTCCGCTTGCCATGTGGACAACCATGCGTCGGAGTCCTGTCTTCTTTCTCAATATACCATTCGAAGATCGACTGCAACACATCCTCTCCGAATACGGCAAATTCAAAAAGGAAGACCTCATCAACACTATCGTGCGCATACGCAAGCGCCTAGGTGGGCTGGCCACACGCGATGCCGTCAACTTCATTCTGGAAGACAACGTCTCTGCTGCATTCAGTATACTGCTTGCCTACTACGACAAATACTACATACAGGGTCTATACAACCGCGACAATGCCGATCAGTTGATTACCACTATCGACGCACCTACGGTCAACCCTACTGCCAATTGCAACCTTGTTCTTTCTGCAGCCATTCTGCAAAACAATTAAACATACCACTCTATGGAGGAAGTCATAAAACTAACTCAGTTCTCACGCGGTGCAGGCTGCGGCTGTAAGATAGCTCCTGCAGTTCTTCAGGAGATCCTGCAGACCGACGTAATGCAGCATGCCAACCCCAACCTGCTTGTTGGCAACGACGCCAACGATGATGCAGCCGCCTACGATATGGGCAACGGCAAAGCACTTATAGCCACTACCGACTTCTTCATGCCAATCGTCGACGATGCATACGATTTCGGCCGCATCGCCGCGGCCAATGCTATTAGCGACGTGTACGCCATGGGTGGCACACCGGCACTCGCACTGGCCATTCTCGGCTGGCCTGTCGATCGCATTCCCGTAGCAGTTGCCAAACGTGCACTCGACGGCGCACGCAGCATTTGCGCCGAGGCAGGTATCCCCCTTGCCGGTGGCCACAGCATAGACTCTTCCGAACCCATCCTCGGTCTGTCTGTAAATGGCTTCTGCGATACTACCCGCATCAAACGAAACAACACTGCCCGCGAAGGCGATGTCCTCTTCATCACCAAAGCGATCGGCACCGGCATATTGGCTACTGCTTTGAAACGAGGAGCTATCAGCGAAGCGCACAAAGCATCACTCACCGCACAGCTCACCAAACTGAACTCTATAGGATCGGCACTCGGAAACTTCGACGGCGTTACTGCCATGACCGACATTACCGGCTTCGGACTTGCCGGCCACCTCATAGAAATGGCTGAGGGCAGCAGCCTGTCTGCTGTCATCAACTATGCAGCAGTGCCCGTCATGGATGGTGTTAAAGAATACCTCGCCCAACGCATAGTACCTGATGCCACTTACCGCAACTGGAACGGCTACCACACACGCATCACCTTCGGCGAAGGTGTGGACGTAATGGAAGCGTTCAGCATCCTGCCCGACCCGCAGACCAATGGTGGCATGCTCGTGGCAGTTCGCCCCAATGCTGTGCAGCAGGTCTGCGATATACTCCGCAATGCGGGCTACGCTGACTTCACTACAGCCATCGGCTACCTCACCTCACCAACTGAAAAAGTAGTGAACGTCATTGCCGGTTAACACACCTCTTAAACACCGCTATATGAGCACCTACGATCCACGTATCGACGCATACATTGAAAAAAGCGCTCCTTTCGCACAGCCCATCCTCAGGCACCTGCGCGACCTCATCCACACCACCTGCCCCGATGTGGAGGAAACTTGGAAATGGAGTTTTCCCAATTTCGACTACAAGGGAAGCACCATGTGCAACATGGCAGCATTCAAGCAGCACTGCTCTTTCGGCTTCTGGAAAGCAGCACTCATGCCCGACCCCGACAACATCCTGCAACTGGCCGAGAAGGCAGCCATGGGTCAACTGGGCAAGATAACCAGCCTCAAAGATCTGCCTAAAGACAGCGTTCTGAAAAAATACCTGAAAGCTGCCATGAAGCTGAACGAAGAAGGCGTAAAGGTCGCAACCAAAAAGGTTACCACCGAAGACAAGAAAGCCCTCACTACTCCGCCGGACTTTGCCGCAATGCTCAGTAAGAACAAAGCAGCGCTTGCGGTTTTCAACGACTTCTCCTATTCCAACAAGAAAGACTATATCTCGTGGTTCGAAGAGGCCAAGACCGACACCACCCGTACCAAACGTATGGAACAGGCGCTGGAATGGATTGCCGAAGGCAAAAGCAGGCATTGGAAGTACCAGAAATAGATCACCACAATAGCCACATCATGCACATCTGAACCCGCAAATCATGGTTCAGATTAATTACTTTTGCACTCACAATGAACGACCGTTACAGCCAGCGCGGGGTATCCGCGCAGAAAGAAGACGTCCACAAAGCCGTAGCAAAGCTCGATAAAGGGCTTTTCCCCAACGCTTTTTGTAAGATCTACCCCGACTTCTGGGGCAACGATCCCGAATTCTGCAACCTCATGCATGCCGATGGTGCAGGCACCAAATCAATCCTCGCTTACATGTACTGGAAAGAGACCGGCGACATGAGCGTATGGAAGGGCATAGCCATAGACAGCATCGTTATGAACATCGACGATATGCTGTGTGTAGGCGCCACCGGTCCGTTTACCTATTCTTCTACCATCGGTCGCAACAAACACCTCATTCCGGGCGAGGTCATTTCCGCACTTATCAACGGTACGCAGGAATATTTCGATACCATGAAACAACACGGCATCGATATCCACTTCCTCGGCGGCGAAACTGCCGATGTGGGCGACGTGGTGCGCACTGTGATTGTCGACGGCACCATGGCCTGCCGTATGCGCCGCGACCAGTTGGTCACTACCGAGAACATGCAACCCGGAGACGTAGTAGTGTCGCTTGCCAGCTATGGACAGGCTACTTACGAAGACGAGTACAACAGCGGCATGGGTAGCAACGGCCTCACCAGTGCCCGCCACGAGATGCTGCACAAAGACTACGCAAGCAAATACCCCGAGAGTGTCGATCCCAATCTGCCATCCGATGTGGTGTACAACGGAAAGTTCCACCTTACCGACAGCACCACTACTCCGCTCAACGTGGGTAAGATGATCCTCTCCCCCACCCGCACCTATGCTCCGGTCATCCTCAAAGTGCTGCAACAGCATTTCAGCAAGATCCACGGCATCATACATTGCAGCGGCGGCGGCCAGAGCAAATGCCTGCACTACCTGCCGGCACCCCTTCGTGTCATCAAAGACAATTTATTGCCCGTTCCTCCGTTATTTACGATGATACAGGAATCTGCCGGCACCGGCTGGCGCGAAATGTATCAGGTGTTCAACATGGGACAACGTTTGGAAATATTCACCGACGCTGAGACTGCAAAAAGCATCATAGATATCGCGGCATCGTTCAATATCGCTGCGCAGATCTCCGGTCGCGTAGAATCGTCAGACAAAAAAGAAGTGGTAATAAACTCACCGCACGGAACTTTTTCATACACATAAACTATTTATATAACACATAATCTATCGACATTACTGACAAAAATCACCACTCAAAACTGAATTTTGTCTATAATATATAGTACATTCACATCAGAATTTGCAACAAATACCTAAAAACAAAAAAAATGAAAGGACTTATTCTAACAGCATGTACCCTATTGGTTTTCGGAGCAACTTACGCACAAGACAACGGCTCTGACGACGACGGAATCACTAACGAACGTATTGCATTCGATGGCAGCCCTAAGCCGGGTCACGATGGTGCTTCATGTTGCGCTGCTTCATGGAACCACCTTACAACCATCGCATTTTCTCCGCTTCAGTACACCGAGAATGGTGTGGGCGTTGGTCTGAGCTACGAAAGGGCGCTCGACAAAAACGGTATCGTATCTGCTTACGTACCTGCGATCGCTACATTCAACCTCAAGCATCGCGACCATAACTATTACGACAATGGTTATTACTACGATCCTTACTACAACAACAATCAAAGACCTTCTTACATGGTTTACCTGATGCCGGGAGTTAAATTCTACCCTACAGGCATGGGTAAAGTGAAGTACGCTATCGGACCAAACGCTGTAATAGGCATGGGGCAGAGGACTACACAGTACAACTACCCTATGTACTACACCAGCTCTTACTACAACCCCGGCTACACAACTTATGTGCCTGCTGAAAGGATTGAGAACCGCCTGCTGCTGGGCATGATGATCAACAACTCGTTGAACATCATGGCGACTAAGCACCTCTATATTGGTGCCGAAATGGGCTTTGGTTTCACTTACTACGACAAAGTGGGCAACTACAACGAAGGCATCAACTTCCTCACTCAGGGAGCCTTCAAAATGGGTTACACTTTCTAGTCTCCGTTCTTCAATTTGATACAAAAGCCTCGCACCAAAAATGCGGGGCTTTTTCTTTGCCCTGCTTTACCGATTGACATTCTGCAGCAACCGCACTTCCGACACCAACACAGATCGCTACAGCTTGCAACTGCGCAATTTTTTATTTTGCTTGGTTTTGAAATAACTAATTGATTATCAATAAAAAGGTGGGAAGCGAAGCTTCTCACCTCTTCCTCCCGAATGCTTTCGGGACAAGCGCAACTGCGCAAAAACTGCGCACCTTTGCGCAGTTGCTTCCCACCCTGAGAAGTGGAATAAAATCATCATTCATCGTGTTTCCCTCCATTTTCTTCAACTTCCATTCAAGTTACAACCGGCAATGGAACTAGGCAAAAGAATGTTTTATGATAGTGCGTTTTTGGGTGTATGATAGAAATAAGTGGGCAGAGGACTTGACATTGGGCCGAAGCGAAATTAATAGGTTCACAGAACGGTTCTCATTTGAAATTCCAGATGCGCGACGTCATATCCGAAACAACACAGTAGTATTTGAAAATGTAAGGCCCACACGAAAAAAAACAAAATTCATTCGTATGTTTTTCTAGTTAGATCTGTACCTTAGTGATTTGAACATTATCACTCATGAATAGAGCCATAAAATTCGCATTTATATTATATGCTTCCTTTTGTATTCCGCCAGCCTCTTATGCAGCAATTACTTTGAAGAAGGTATTAATAACTAGCAATACCAAGTCATGTGAAAAAACTGTAGTCACTAACATCCTGCCGTCAACACCGGAACATCCAGTTTCTGGCATTTCGGCGAACGTTTCCATGCCCAGAGGACGGGGCAATGGCAAACAAGCAGGAACATCTATGTTTTTGGGATTTGCATCTATGTTTCCTGGCCTTGGTTTTCTTTTCGGGACACTGGCATTGATCAAAGGAATTCCCAACATGCGGAAGAACAGAAAAGGTCATGGTATGGCTATTGCCGGCGTCATAATGGCCACGTTTTTTATTTTGCTGTGGGCTTACGTTTTTGCCTTTATGTAACATTTAGCTTTTTCAATTTTCTCCCTTCGAAAATTCAATGCATATATGCGCAAACTGAACGTATTTTTTATAATAAAAATCATTTTTACGTTGTTCTTCGGCTCATTGAGGGCACAGATAACCATGGAACGGAGTAACGTCTTCAACGAGCCACCGTCGGAAGGATGGACAAAGATACTGCAGCTAAAGAACGGCAATACCCTTTATTTTCATTATGGAAGAAAGAGAGGAATCGATGTTATTACTTTTAATAGTAAGCGCCAAAAGATTTCGGAAAAACGAATAGAAAGTGACGCTTGGAACCATAAACGTAGAGGGCGCGTACGCGTACGGGGTCTATTTGAGATTAATGGTGAACCTGTACTATTTATCCAGTTCTACGCAGACAAACGCCGAACGCTTTATAGGTTGCGAATTGACCCTAACACCGGCGCACTCATTAAGGAAGAAAACGTAGGGGAGATTCTTTCTGTGCCGCTATTTGCATTTCTAAACTCCGAATACGACATAAAACCGGAAATACACATAGAAAAAGAAGAATATTCAGGAAACTATGTGGTGATATACACTGGCCTATCCGACAGGATAAATGGTTCATCAGGAATACGGATAGAACTCTTTGACAGCACCCACAGGAAGTACAGTGACAACTACTTAAGTGGCCATCATATCGAGCTGAAATATCTGAGCCTGATTGGCTACGTTGCTTGTGAAAAAGGTGTCTTTTTAGTAACCTGGGGAGCAAATAGTACTAGAGGTGAGGACGGCAATATATTTATCAGCCGGCTGCAATCAGCCGACACCTCTTTCACCACACGGGTACTGCGATTTACAGATGAGTTTAAGCAATCGCGTGCCGATATGCATTTCGATAACGGTCGCAATCAACTCATAATGCTCAGCAACACACTAGATGATGAAAAAAGAAAAGGCACTTACTACATGTCGTACTTGAGCTTTATAGATCCTGAATCGCTCGAATTGAAAACAGTGAAGCCGGTTGGCAATGAAAAGATCAATGAATACGGAATAAACGTCCTGAAAACAGATCTAAACTTCAAAGGGATTCCTCAAAAGTTGGCGGTCAACGCTGATAATACACTTACGGTTCTTAAGGAATCAGTGACAGTAGTCTCTGTTATTTCCGGAAGAACAGGAGCCACAATAGAACAACACGCTGCCTTGGGCAACATCGGTATTGATCATTTGTCTGCAGAAGGCACCCCCATACATGGCTATGCGATGATGAAGAATCAGCAATATGGGGAAATAGTTGGTTCACTTTACATGAAGAATCGAGAAAAGGGCGTTTGGGAGGTTCCAACAGGTGGAGCGAAGTATCTCAATGACGATCCGTTCATGTCTTACGAATACATCCATGGAGATAAGGCAGAGTATGTGATCTTCAACGACCATCCCAAAAACGATGGTAAAGAAGAAAAAACAAAAAAAAGAAAGTATGCAGATGATGCTGACTACATGAATACGATATGCTACACGCTCAACGGTGGTGTGGCAACGCGTTCCTACCTCTTTGGCGAACCACAAGGCAGGAGAAATACCCGTGCATGCTATATAGACGGATCCTATTATGACAAAGCTACGCATACATACGTCACGGTTGTTAGCACCCAGCATGGCAGCAGGTATAAGTCGCAAATTGCTTGGATACATTTTGAATAATTAGAACACATCCATTCCTAATGGCACCAATGTTATTCAATAGTGCCAGCTGTTCTCGCTTGTGGTTTTCACAATGATCAACCCCAACAATTTTCCACTATACCCCCAAAAACGCACTATCATAAAACTTTCTTTTGACGGTTTTCATGGGCGTTTGTAACTTGTATTGAAGTCAAAGAAATGGTGCAGAAAAGCATATATGATGAAACTAGCTTACTTCGCTTCGCCTCCCCTGTCCCGAGAGCATTCGGGATGCGCAGAAGTGGGAAGTTTTTGCGCAGTTTTGGGAAGCAGCCTGTCCCGATGCATTCGGGGTAGGAAGTAAAACTTCCCACATGTGCATTGATAATCAATAAAAACGCCCAAACCTGCCTGCCGGCAGGCAGGACTGCGCAGAACAAAAAAATATTCGGGAAGCAGTATAGAAACAACCGTAGCCGGTATCAGTTTATCCACACCGGCAATAGACAATATTTACGGCGGGGTTGCACCATCTTCAGAACATTGTAACCATTAATACCTATTTTTGTTGCCAGCTTTAGGGGTGCCGGAAATCAGGCTGAGATCATACCCTCTTACCGGATCAGGATAATGCCTGCGTTCGGGAAAAGTATCAGAGCAGAACAATTGCTCATTTCAGCCTTTCGTTTCGCGCCCACCCCAGCGGCCACAACAATTATGGTAGTACACATCAATGGTCAGGAACTTACACTTCCGGCTGACGCTTCGGTAAATGATGCGCTCACGGCATGGAATGTGAATGCGCGCAAAGGGGTTGCAGTTGCAGTGAACGGCAACGTGATCCCTGCCACGCAATGGGCCGACCATGTATTGGCACACAACGACAAATTAATGATCATCAAAGCCACGCAGGGCGGCTAAACACACCCGGCAGGCAAAAAACTGAGACAATGAAGAAAGATACGATGCCACAGGCAGGCAAGATAACAACGGGTGTATATCCGGCCTCGAAGAAGATATACGTTCCCGGCAAGATCCACAACATAAAGGTGGCCATGCGCGAGATAAGCGTAAGCCCTACCCGCACCAAAACCTTTGGCGTGGAAGAGCTCTTCCCCAACCCCTCGGTAACGGTCTATGACACCAGCGGCCCATACACCGACCCCGATGCGACTATAGACATCACAAAAGGACTGCCCCGCCTGCGCGAGCAGTGGATAAAGGACCGCAATGACGTGGACGAGCTGACGGCATTCACATCGGAGTACAGCAACGAGCGCCTGAAAGACAAGAATCTGGACGAGCTGCGCTTTGAGCATATCAAAATGCCGCTGCGCGCAAAAGCAGGCCACAATGTGTCGCAGATGCACTATGCCAGGAAGGGCATCATCACCCCCGAGATGGAGTACATCGCCATCCGCGAGAATCAGCGCATAGACGAACTGATGAACGACAGCACCCTGTGGGCGCAACACGCGGGCCACAACTTTGGTGCGCGCACCCCGCTGAAATACATCACGCCCGAATTTGTGCGCGATGAGGTAGCTTCAGGTCGCGCCATCATACCGGCCAACATCAATCACCCCGAGGCAGAGCCTATGATCATAGGCCGTAACTTCCTCGTTAAGATCAATACCAACATCGGCAACTCTGCCGTAACATCGAGCATAGAAGAAGAGGTGAAAAAAGCAGTGTGGAGTTGCCGCTGGGGTGGCGATACGCTGATGGATCTTTCTACAGGCAAGAACATCCACGAGACCCGCGAATGGATCATCCGCAACTGTCCGGTTCCGGTGGGCACAGTGCCTATCTATCAGGCGCTGGAGAAAGTGAACGGCAAAGCAGAAGACCTGACCTGGGAGATCTTTAAAGACACATTGATAGAGCAGGCCGAACAGGGCGTGGACTACTTCACCATACATGCAGGTGTGCTGCTGCGCTATGTGCCGCTCACGGCCAAGCGTGTTACGGGTATCGTGTCGCGCGGTGGCAGCATCATGGCCAAATGGTGTCTGGCACATCATAAAGAGAACTTCCTCTACACCCACTTCGAAGAGATATGCGAGATCATGAAGGCTTATGACGTCAGCTTCTCGCTGGGCGATGGCCTGCGCCCCGGCTCTATTGCCGACGCCAACGACGCGGCACAGTTCGGCGAACTGGAAACACTGGGAGAGCTCACCAAAATAGCCTGGAAGCACGACATACAGGTGATGATAGAAGGCCCCGGCCACGTGCCGATGCACCTCATAAAAGAGAATATGGACAAGCAGCTGGAATGTTGCGCGGAAGCACCGTTCTACACGCTGGGCCCGCTCACTACCGACATTGCTCCCGGCTACGACCACATCACATCGGCAATAGGCGCGGCCATGATAGGCTGGTACGGAACAGCCATGCTGTGTTATGTGACACCTAAAGAACACCTGGGCCTGCCGGATAAGAAAGATGTGAAAGACGGGGTGATTGCCTACAAGATAGCAGCCCACGCCGCCGACCTGGCCAAGGGACACCCGGGCGCGCAGTTCCGCGACAATTCGCTGAGCAAGGCGCGTTTCGAATTCCGTTGGGAAGACCAGTTCAACCTCTCTCTCGACCCCGAAACTGCCCGCTCCTTCCACGATGAAACACTCCCTGCCGATGGTGCCAAGGTGGCTCACTTCTGCTCGATGTGCGGTCCGCACTTCTGCTCTATGAAGATCACGCAGGACATTCGCGACTATGCGGCCAACGAGGAAGAACTGCAGAAAGGCATGGCTGAAAAATCGAAAGAATTTAAAGAGGCAGGCAGCGAGATATATTCGTAAAATTGGACACAACAAGAACATACGCATTAAGCATAGCCGGCTTCGACCCGTCGGGCGGAGCCGGTGTGCTTGCTGATGTAAAGACATTTGAAGCGAACGGGGTATACGGATTCGGGGTGATGACAGCACTTACGTTCCAGAATGATATCGAGTTCGACAGAACAGAATGGATAGACGTGGCCGACATAGAACAGCAGATAGCTGTGCTGCTGCGCCGCTTCAACATAAGGCACATTAAGATAGGGCTGATAGAGAACATGGAGGTGCTGGACCGCATCATCAACTTCCTGATAGACAACATCAGCGATCCCGTGATCATCTACGACCCGATCATCAAAGCGAGTGCGGGCTTCACCTTCCACCTGGAACCTCGCCTCTTTCACGATACGTTCGACCGCATCTACTGTATCACGCCCAATATTCCCGAGGCTGAATGGCTCTTCGGAAAGGAAGACCTTACAGGGACACTGGAAGAAAAGAGCACGGGTTTCAATATTTACCTGAAGGGTGGCCACTCTGACGCAGAAACGGTTACCGACCTGCTCTTCACCGCCGACCATACCTATGTATTTGCCAACGACCGCATACCCAACGGCACCAAACACGGTAGCGGCTGTGTGCTTTCGTCCGCCCTCACCGCGCAACTGGCACTCGGTAAGACCTTGCCCGATGCAGCGGAAGTGGCCAACCAATACACGCTTCAGTTCCTGGCCAGCAGCAACACATTATTGGGCACTCACAAACCATTAATGCAATGAAAACGATAAGCAAGCTCCAATTCATAACGACAAACGCATCCACTGCAGAACTGGCCTGCAAGGGCGGTGCCGACTGGATACAACTGCGTATAAAGGACACTACCTACGAGAAGTACAGGGAAGAAGCGCTGAAAACACAGGCAGTTTGCAAAAAGTATGGTGCTACACTCATCATCAACGACAATGCACGCCTTGCACTGGATATAAGTGCCGATGGGGTTCATCTGGGCAAGACCGACGTGATATCGCCGGAAGAGGAAGCAGCACTCATCAGCGGTAATTTCACTGTGGGGCGCACCACCAATACTGCAGCCGATATAGAGGACTTGAAAGGTAAGTACGTGCACTACGTAGGTTTGGGCCCGTATAGGTTCACGGGCACCAAGAAGAACCTCAGCCCCATTCTGGGCCTCGATGGGTACAAAGCTATTCTGGCACATCTCAAGGCCTCCTACCCTGCTCATCCACCCATCATTGCCATTGGTGGGATCATTCAGTACGACATACCCTCTCTTTTAGATGCGGGTGTGTACGGTATTGCGGTATCAGGTGCCATTGCCAATGCTGTGGACATAACCGCAAAAACAGCCGACTTCGTAGAAGTGATCAACAAACCAAAATTGGAACCCAAGGACGAACACTCTATTTCTGATGCCATCGCAAACAGCGACCTCATCGGGAAGATAACCGGCTTTCTTACAGACCTCTGACCCATCATCGCAATACACACCATTTCAAACAACAGACATGATCGATACGCTTAAAATAGCAGACAAGGTATTCTCTTCAAGGCTCTTCACCGGCACAGGTAAGTTTGGCGACCACTCGCTTATGGAACAGGCATTGCTTGCTTCCGGTTCTGAGTTGGTGACAGTGGCGCTCAAACGCATATCTGCCGATGGTGACGATGATGATATCCTGCGTCACCTGCACCACAGCCACATCAATCTGTTGCCCAATACATCGGGCGTTCGCAACGCCGAGGAAGCAGTTTTTGCGGCACGTCTGGCACGCGAGGCCATGCAGACCAACTGGCTGAAACTGGAGATTCACCCCGACCCCAAATACCTGATGCCCGACCCTATTGAGACACTGAAAGCCGCCGAAAAACTGGTAAAAGAAGGCTTCGTGGTGCTACCCTACATCCATGCCGACCCTGTGCTCTGCAAGCGCCTGGAAGAAGTGGGCGTAGCCGCGGTGATGCCACTGGGCGCACCCATAGGCAGCAACATGGGCCTGAAAACGTTGGAATTCCTGCAGATAATAGTGGAGCAAAGCAATGTACCCGTAGTGGTAGATGCGGGCATTGGTTCGCCAAGCCATGCTGCTGCGGCAATGGAGATAGGGGCTGATGCGGTATTGGTGAATACAGCCATCGCTGCTGCCGGCGATCCTGTGCTCGTTGCCTCTGCTTTCAAAATGGCGGTAGAAGCGGGCCGCATGGCATACAATGCGCGCCTGGCCACCGTGAAGGTGCACGCAGAGGCCAGTAGCCCTCTCACCGACTTCCTCAACTGATAAGCGTCACAGATCCCTACTGATGACAAGACGCTGCAACGCGATCTTTGCCGCAGTGGTATCTTGCGTGCCCCTGTAATCGCTGTGTACGGATTGATCGAAGACATCAAAACGATAACGTACATCAGCCCCCACAGCCCTTGAAAGCAGCGCATCTACCGCATACTTCGCATGAATGAGATCGGGCCCCAGGTAGTCGGCACGATCTACCACAAAGACCACGTGAAAGGCCATATCCGCATCGGGGCTGATCTTCACTTGTCTTACAGCTATCTGGTAGTCATTGGCAACCTTTTCAGCTACCATTTCAGCCCAGCGGGTCACAATAGGCAACCTGGCCACCAAGGCCGCTAAAACAGGGTCTCCACCAATTTCCGCGGCAGATTCAGGTATTGCCCCGCCAATTTTACCGGTCCACGCATCAGGAACATTGGCCTTCTTGAGCAGATCGTTGATCACTTCATCCATTTTCACAGAGGTCATAACACATTAGCTGATTTGACAGCCACTACAACAAAGTACCGTAAAGCACTCAATCTAATTCACGACCATCGTCATAATGTATGTTAATGATATGTTTTTTATCCACCCTACAACACCGCTACTTAAGGTATTTAATAGAATTCAGTACCGCCTGATGCCCGATGGTGGCATGGTCTTCATCCTGCAGATAATCAAATTTGACCTTCACCCTACCGTTCTTTACAGCCTTGATCTCGTCATAAAGCACGTTGGCATCTACCTCCATCACCCGCGGATTTGGTCCCGGTGTGAGGCCTTCTTTGCCCACGCCAATGTATATCTCAGTGGGTCTTGTCACCTTCCGGCTCCATTGTTTCCAGTTGGTCTTCAGCAAAGAAGCCTCGTTCCACCACAAGCTGGGACTGATAATAACATAGCGGTTAAACATGGACGGCTTATTGAGCAGGATCTCGGTTGCCAGCAGCCCACCCAGCGACTCTCCTATAATGGTTCTGGCGCCATTTACCCGATAGTTGCGTTTCACCCACGGCATCAACTCCTGTTCCAGATAGCTGATAAACGCCGCCGAATGGCCCGTTGTGGGATACGCTGCGGTGTGCTCAGCCACCTTTGTAGGGAATGTATAGTCTCTCCTTCTATCCACATTCACAATGCCCACAATTATAGACGGCTTCACCCTATGCACCCACGAAAAACTACTGAACTGATAAGCTCCCACCACATGGATGAAATCTTCATCTACGCCGCCATCCAGCAAGTACACAACCGGATAACGCACTGTATCGTTGGCGTCATATCCCTCTGGAAGATACACGTTCACCCTCCTTACCTCACCCAGCACTTTCGACTTCATCTCATAGCACCGACCAAGAGTAACGTCACCACTTGGCACCGACCCACCTGGCTGCGCAAAGACCCGCATACCCGACAACAACATCGCCCAAACAAGAACAACAATATTCCGCATATCTCAAGAATTGTGATAAAATAAACGAGGAAGCAAGATAATAGAAAACCACACCATGTTCAACCAACAATTGCACGACAGGATACCACACCCTACCCGATGCTCCGACCGTATCTGCACCATCCTTAAGAAATGAAAATGGGCCCGTCTCTTCAAACCTGAAAAGACGGACCCATTGATTGAGCAAATGAAATACTACCTCGGACTGTAAACCAAACGGATTGACTCTACAGTACCGTCTTCCGCTGTAAAGCGGCACATGTAGATACCGGTCGGCATGTCAGCCGGAAGCTTGATCATCGTTGATGGTGCGGCGATCCGGTACTCAGCAAGTTGTTTGCTATCGAGCGTGAATACCTTGAAGCTACCTGAAGCCGTAGATTCAATAGTCAATACGCCCTGAGTCGGATTCGGATAGACTGTGATCACAGAACCCATGTCCACCCCACCGGAAGCAGTTGGCTTGGCGAGCGTAACCGGATTAACTGTCATTGCTTTTGTAGAACGGCAACCGGTAGACGTTACCACGTATGATATTGTAACCGCACCCGGAGCAACACCTGTCACCGCACCTGAGGCTGTGCCGACAGTAGCAACTGTAGGGTTACTGCTACTCCATGCACCGCCACTTGTAGCACATGCCAGCGTAACGGACGAGCCAACAACAACAGAAGACGCACCCGTAATAGCGGCAGGCAGTGCATTAACAACAATGGTGGCTGCCTTGTAACAACCTGTGCTAACCAAGTAGGTAACACTTGTCGTTCCGAGAGCAACACCTGTAACAACGCCTGACGAACTACCGATAGTTGCTTTTGCAGTATTGGAACTACTCCATGTGCCACCAGGCACTGCGTTGGCCAGCGTTATTGTTTCACCAACACACACAGCAGAACCTCCGGTGAAAGCAGGCATAGCGGCATTAACCGTAACCACCTTCGTCGCAGTGCACCCACCGGCGGTAGTACGATAAGTTATATTAACTGTACCGACCGACACGCCCGTAATAAGACCCGTAGATGCGTTAGCGGTAGCAACACCTGCAGCACTACTACTCCACGTTCCCGGAGTGACAGCATTGGCAAGTGTAATAGTCAGGCCAGCGCACACATCATCCGGACCTGTAATTGCAGCAGCAGCCGGATTTACCGTCAGAGCCTTTGTAGCAAAACAACTGCCACCATAACCATAACTGATAGTAGCAACGCCTGACGCTACACCACCCACAACTCCGGTTGACGCGTTAACAGAACCAATGGCAGCATTTGAACTACTCCAGGTACCACCCGGACTTGTATTTGCCATTGTAATGGTGTTACCCACACAAACGTTCGTGGTGCCTGAGATAGCCGCCGGAGTAGCAGCAACAGTCACAGCCAGACTCCTGAAACAGCCTGTAGGAAGTGTGTAGCTGATATTCGCAACACCTGCAGCAACACCTGTAACAACCCCTGTTCCTGATCCAACGGATGCAATACCTGAATTGGAGCTAACCCAGGAACCACCACCTGTTGAATTGGATAGTGTAGTTGTGAGACCAACACAAGCGAACTGGGTGCCGGTGCTGGTTGAAGGGCGTGGATTGATCGTCACTACTCTGGTAGTGATACACTCGATGAGTGTATAGGATATGGTTACAACACCCGGTGAAACCGCATTGACGCCACCGGTAGAAAGATTAATCGTAGCGACAGCCGGGTTACTGCTGGTCCAGGAACCGCCGGAAGATGCACCGGGAACTGTCATTGACGCTGCACTACCTTCACAAATAGCCGATGGGCCAGAGATCACCGCACTGCTGTTCTGTACATAAAGTGGCGTTGTCTTGGTGCAACCAGTGCCGAATGTGTAGGTAATAGTGGTCATACCGACGGCAAGAGCAGTAGCCACGCCGGTGCCGGAAACTACAGTAGCTATAGAAGGAGTGCTGCTGCTCCACGTGCCGCCAGGCAATGAGTCGACAAGTGTTTTGGTACCACCAATGCACATGTTAAAGGTAGAGCTTGACGCAAACACTGTATTAACAGTAACAACTTTGGTTGCCGCACAACTACCCACCGTGTAAGAGATAGTAGTAGTACCGGAAGTGATACCGGTCACAACACCCGACGAACTCACGGTACCAACCGCAGTGTTGCTGCTGACCCAGGCACCGCCGGAAGTGGCAGAAGTAAGCGCCACAGAATTTCCAAGACATATTGTGGTAGCCCCGCTAATGGCACCTGGTGTCGCGTTCACAGATACAGTGAGTTCAGACTGACAGCCCGTTGCCAATTTATAAGTAACAACAGTTGTACCGGCAGTAAGACCCGTAAACGATCCTGTCGTTATATTAATAGTTCCAACTGCGGCATTACCACTACTCCATGTACCGCCGGAAGGAGTTGCTGTGTATGTCGTAGGGATGCCTGAACATAACAAAGATGAACCTGTTATTGCACCCGGTAACGGATAGACTGTTACAATCCTTGTGGTTGCACAACCACTTAGCTCGTAGCTGATGGTAGTTGTACCTGCTGCTACTCCTGTAACAACACCGGATGAGTTCACGGTAGCAGCAGCAGTATTACTACTGGTCCAGTTACCACCCACAGTGGTGCTTGTAAGATTCGTAGTAGTGCCGGGACAAGCTGTCGCAGTACCGGTGATCGTAGCAGGGATTGCGTTAATAGTGACAACCTCGGTCGCAAAGCAGCCTGTACCAACCGTGTAGGTAACTACTGCGGTCCCGGAAATAACACCGGACACAACACCGGTTGCGCTACCAATGGTAGCAACAGATGGCGTGGTTGTACTCCACACTCCACCGCCCGGAGTACATGTCAGTGCAGTTGTTCCGCCGGACGCGCAGGCCTGCAGCGTGCCGGAAATTGAACCCGGCAGCGCATTTACAGTAACATCTGCAGTAACAAAACAGCCTGTACCAACTGTATAAGTAACTGTTGTGGCACCAGACGTGATACCTGTGAACACACCCATGCCGGAACTTATAGTTCCTACTGCTGGTGTGCTGCTACTCCATGTACCGCCCGAACTAGGATTCGTAAGCGTAGTATTACCGCCAATACAAACAGATAAACTACCACCTATTGCAGCCGGTGTACTATTGACAGTAAATACTGCCGTTGCGGCACAAGTGCCACCGAGACTATAACTGATCGTAGTGGTGCCGGCGGTGATCGCCGTAACTACACCGGAAGCATCAATAGTACCAACAGCTGTATTTGACGACGACCAGGTACCACCGGAGGTTGTACTGGAAAGTGTCGAAGAACCACCGATACACTCGGTGAGGCCACCGGTAATGGCATCAGGTATGGGATTAACAGTAATAGCGAAAGTAGAAAAACATCCCGCGCCCGTTGTATAAGTAATAGTGGCAACTCCTGCAGACACACCTGAATAAGATCCGGATCCATCGATCGTGGCTACCGAAGTGGCACTACTGCTCCAGGCACCGCCTGCAGTAGCGCATGACAATGAGCCGGATGCGCCAACACAAACAATAGAAGCACCGGTAATGGAAGCAGGGTTTGCGTTAACCGTGATGATTTTTGCAACACCACAGCCCGCTGACATCTGATAGCTGATAGTGGTTGTACCCGCGACAATCGGGGTCACTGTTCCTGTGCTACTTATCGTGGCAACAGAAGTATTTGTACTACTCCAGGTTCCACCAGCGACGGCATTAGTATAGGTAGTTGCTGTACCTGCACAAATTGAACCGGGTCCGGTAATTGCAGACGGCGTAGCGTAAACGGTAACAACCACTGTAGATGTTGTACCGGAAATAGTATAACTAATAGTAGATGTGCCTGCCGCAACTCCGGTCACAACACCGGTTGAGTTGACCGTAGCAACAGCAGTTGTTGAGCTTGCCCATGTACCGCCGGTAGGGCTGCATGACAATGACGTGGTCGCACCTGTGCACAGCGATGTAACACCTGTGATTCCACCAACAGCACCGGTCACAGTAACAATTCTGGTAACACTGCAACCCGCGGCTGACGTGTAACTGATAACGGCGGTGCCCGCGCCCACACCGAAAACAATTCCGGTGCTTCCAACGGTTGCAACACCAGTGGCTCCGCTACTCCATGATCCGCCTGAAAGCGCGTTGGAAAGCGTTGTGGTTCCGCCCGTGGCCAACGTAGCAGTTCCACTAATAGCCGGTGGATTGTTATTTACAGTCACAACCCTCGTTGCACGGCAGCCACCGGCAACTGTGTAACTTATAGTAACCACGCCTCCGCTCAGACCTGTCACAACACCCGTGGTGCTGCCGACAGTACCAACTGTGAGACCGCTACTGCTCCAGGTACCGCCCGAAGGGGTACTATTGAGCGTGGTAGTTGTGCCCACGCAAATATTTGCTGTACCTGTGATAGCTGACGGCGCACTATTAACAGTTACGTCGCGCGTTCTGAAACAACCTGTAGACAATGTGTAAGTAATAGTAGTGATACCGCCGGAAATACCCCTCACAACTCCGGTAGTACTAATGGTACCAACCGCCAGATCGCTGCTAGCCCATGTGCCTCCGCCGGGACATGCAAGGGTAGTAGTACTACCAACACATACTGCTGCCGTACCCGTAATGGAAAGTGGCGCTGCGTTAACGGTTACAACTTTTGTCTTGTAACAGCCACCCGCATTTGTATAAGTGATACGGCTTGTGCCCAACGCAACGCCGGTAATAACACCTGAAGCGTTAATTGTCGCTACAGCGGTATTACTGCTACTCCAGGTGCCGCCACCGGGGAAACCTGTAAATGTGGTAGTGAGGCCAACACATACTGTTGCTGTGCCAGTCACTGAATCCGGAAGTGCATTTATCGTAAGTACTGCCGTAGAGCGGCAACCGCTCGACAACGAGTAAGATATCAGAGTAGTGCCGATCGTTGCACCGGTAGCCTGACCTGCTGAATTGATATTGGCTACAGAAGGTGTACTACTGCTCCATGCACCACCAGAAGGAGTGCATGTGAAGGGATTAGTAACCCCGATACAACCATTAAGCGAACCTGAGATAGCTCCAGGTGTTACGTTTACAGTCACAACCTTTGTTGCACTACAACCGGCAGCAAGTGAATAGCTGATCACAGCCGTACCTGAAGAAACACCGGTAACCACGCCGGTAGCACTATCTACAGTAGCCACTGCAGTGCCGGAACTCGTCCATACGCCGCCGGTTGTGGCATCTGTGAGAGAAATAGAGGCACCAACACACAATGTACCCGGACCTGAAATAGCGGCCGGCATTGCGTAGACACTCACTACCGCTGTGACATCAACCCCACCAAGTGAATACGTGATGGTTGACGTCCCGCCGGAAACACCGGTCACTATACCAGAAATCGATCCAACAGTTGCAACGGAAGTATTACCGCTTGTCCAGGTTCCGCCTGTTGTGGCATTTGACAGAGTCGTGGTCATACCCACACAAGTGGTCAAGGTACCTGTAATAGGCGTTGAGACCGACTCACTTACCATAACCATTTGGGTTGCTACGGAGCTACCGCATCCGTTGGCAACTGTGTAGCTGATGGTAACCGAACCTACAGAAACACCTGTCACAACACCGGTACTACCAACTGTTGCAATAGAAACATCTCCTGACGACCAGGTACCGCCCGATGCAGAGCTCGACAATGTTATAGTGCTACCTGTGAATACAGATGATGCGCCTGATATTGTTCCTGCAGAAGGCGCAGCGTTAACAGTGACAACTTTTGTGGCGGTTGCAGAACCGCATGAGCCAAATACAGTGTAGCTTATTACGACTGTACCCGAAGCTACACCGGTAACGAGACCTGAACCATCAACAGTAGCGACTGAACCATTTGAAGAGGTCCATGAACCGCCCGAAACGGTATCAGAAAGTGAAATTGAAGATCCAACACAAACAGAAGAAGTACCTGTAATTGAACCTGCAAAAGGAGCCGGATCGACAGTGACAGCCTTCGTTGCAATGCCGCTGCCACATGCATTGGACACCGAATACGAAATGAGCACCGTTCCGGCAACAACACCGGTAACCACACCGGTACTACCGACAGTAGCAATTGCCACGTCAGATGACGACCACGTTCCTCCCGTTGTGGTATTGCTCAGAGTAATTGTATTGCTGACGCACACTATTGATGCACCGGTAATAGTTCCGGCGGAAGACAATGGATTGACAGTAACGTTCGCAACCCTGAAACAACCGGACACTGCATAGGTGATGTTTGCAGTACCTGCCGCAACACCCGACACAACACCTGTACTACCAACAGTTGCTACGCTTGTGTTGCCGCTAACCCACGAACCTCCACCGGGTGTGGAAGATAACGTGGTGGTGGCACCAACGCAAACAGACATTGTACCCGAAATTGCCGCCGGAGCTGCCAATACGGTGACTGTCGTTGTGCGTGCACAACCTGATACAGTGTAAGAGATAGTTGCCGTGCCCGCAGCTACACCGGTAACAACACCCGTGGTGCCAACAGTTGCCGTACCGCTTGCACTGCTGGCCCATGTGCCGCCGCCTGTTGCAGAAGCTAATGTAGTTGTGGCACCTGCACACACCGACGTGGAACCAGTGATGACTGCCGGAGTGGCTAATACTGTAACTATGGTAGTGCGTGTGCAACCAGACACTGCGTAAGAGATAGTTGCCGTGCCTGCCGCCAAACCGGTAACAATACCTGTGGAGCCGACCATAGCTATACCGGTTGCACTGCTAGCCCATGTGCCGCCACCTGTTGCAGAAGACAATGTAGTTGTGGCACCTGCACACACTGACGTAGAACCTGTTATAACTGCCGGAGTGGCTAATACTGTAACAACAGTCGTGCGTCGACAGCCGGACACCGTATAGGATATGGTGGATGTACCCGCACCAACGCCAGTGACAATACCCGTGGAGCCACCCGATGTACCCACGGTTGCAACACCGGTACTACTACTAGACCATGTTCCACTACCTGTAGCCGAACTCAGCGTTGTAGTAGCGCCTACACACACAGATGTGGAACCGGTGATGACAGCCGGCAAAGAATTAACGGTGACCACTGTTGTACGCACACAACCAGATACTGTGTAGCTTATAGTGGCAGTTCCGGCGGCTATTCCGGAGACAATTCCAGTACTGCCCACCGAGGCAACACCAGAGTTACTGCTTGCCCATGTGCCGCCACCGGTGGTTGATGCAAGTGTTGTAGTGAACCCTATACATACCAAAGTGGTACCGGTGATTGTTGCAGGCAAAGCGTTAACCGTGTAAACAGCAGTACCTACACACCCGCCACTGATGGAATAAGATATAGTTGCAGTACCACCCGCAACCGCTGTAACCACACCGGAAGCGGAGCCAACTGTAGCGACAGAAGTATTGCTGCTTGACCATGTGCCCCCCGAAACAGATCCCGTAAGCGTGGTACCGGCCCCAGCGCAAGCTACAAGTGTACCGGAGATAGTGGGAGTAGAGCAAGATGTAGTTGGTACTACTCTGGCCCACCACGTGTCCCACATGTTAATTGTTGAATGACTTGCTTCCTGTATAGTCCAGAAGTCGGTATTGTTTACCGGATCGACCATTGTGGCTGAGTAATCTCCCCAACGATTCTTACTACCACCATAAGTCTTATAGTATGAGTTTTGTCCACTTCGATAAACAACAGGAGTGCGAATAGAATCGGTTGCATCTGAGTTCATTCTCAATGCATAACCTGCGCTTGGGTGCATGGCACTGGAGAATACAGAGAACCCGATAAGGGCATCATTGTTATTGTTTACTGCGATCGTTGGATAGGCAAAGAACTTACCGGCAGCCGAATCATCCACTCGACCAATCTGTATCGGGTTTCCTAAAGTATCAGTTTGCCACCACTGCACTGCCGACCTCGTAGGATTAGCAGAAGCATTGTATGGAAGGAAGATGGTGTGCGCGAACCAAAGACTGTTGTTCCTGTATATGAGTTGCGTAACACGGTTGTCTCCGTTGTTTATCTTATTGGAAACCCCAAGCTGCGGCGCGTTATCGCCGAAAGACGTACCTGATACCGGGAATGGTTGATACCACCAAGGGAAGTCGGCCAATGGAAACCCGATAGAAGTCATGGATTCTGAACCAACATTACCAGTGATCTTCCACAGCCTCATGGCGCGTGATCCACCATTCCAGGCTTCCACCATGAACATGCTGCCAAGGGTGTTACTATAAGTAATAGCGGGACATATATTGCCTGAACCGGTCTGAGTGATAGCTGTGAACGGCGCACTTGCACCGGATGACACAGTAGACTTATCGAAGATGAAGGTCTTGCAACCTCCGTATCCTCCACCTGTATTCTGGAACAAAACGCCTGAAACCGTGATCCACTTATTATTAATCCCCACGTTTGGAAAATCCAGCCAATAATCGCCTGCCGAATAGGCGGTGATCTTATACTGCCACCAATCACCGGTTGGATTTCCGGTTTTAGACACGGCAAGCAAAACCGAAGATGTGGACGATTGAGCTCCACTTACAGCCACCATTATCCAACGATTGGTGTAAGGGTCGTAATGAACACGTGGATCGAAGGAACCGCCACCCGGCAACACCGACGACCAGAACGCATCCAGCGAAACTTGAGAAACACTGGCACCGGCTCGTGTTTGGATCCTTACGGCAGAATTTACTGCAGTGACACAATAATTTGAGTCTATAGCACCATGCGTATCGGGCGGAATTGTGGTACCGTTATCCAACGTAGACTGGAAAGTTGTGTCGGGCGATGGGGACACCGGCATGAATGGTGCGGGAGCTGACGGGGGAATAACAGGAATTGCCGCCGCCGGTCTGCTGCGAAGCATAGTAGGATCGATAGGGTCCAAATGCAGCGGCACCCGACCTTTTCTTGTCGTATCTTTCCACCTGACTATGAGTGGCTCAGGATGGAGTCTCAGGTACTCTGCCTTTGCCCTGAAATTGAGTTCACCACGAACCATTTCGTGGCCCGTCTCTGTTGTTTGTGCGCCGGCCCGCCCCACTGCGAAAACCAAACCAAGGAGTGCGAGTAAAGCTTTTGACCATTTGGCGGGGTTAGTGACACCGCCGCTGAAGGACTTTTGCAGCCCAATAGATAAGTAAGGTAATAGTCGATTTGTCATGCAGGTAATGTTTAGGATATTGGTTAATTTCTTTAAGGAAACGTCAAGCAAGGTACGGCTATTACATACACATTCCAAATATATTTAAACCAAATCTAAATACAATACGATATTATAGGAACGGAGAGCTAACACAATGGCTTTAAGCGGGAAAGAGCGAAAGAAAAATGAGAAAGAGAGCGACAAAGCGGAGAGCGATGTGCTCCCTTTCTCATTTTTGGTGCCCAGGACTGGAACATTATCGAACCAATTAATGACCATATTGAGGCGCATTTGCGAACTGAGCGGTCTATTTGTGGAGAAATTGGAATAAACGGGAGGAAATATTTAGCGTTAAAAAGCGGACTGAATAGATGTCATGCTACTTTTGAGGAATAAGCTTTTCGTACTTGCGTATCAATTTGTTTTATGGACTTCCATTCTTCAGAAGACCACATTTCTTTCGCCCAAGTTGTACGAAGAAAAACAAAGGCCAACCATAGATTTACCTGCGGTTGACTGGGAAATTCGCTGCCTCGCTGACCAATGAGGTCGACTTGCAGATCAACAATATATTTTAGATATTTTTTGATTCTGCGACTTAGAATGTCGCCATCAAGCGTCAATATTTCCATAGCGACCTTTCTAAACGTCGTAACCCAAGTATCATTCCTTTTCTTCGCAAGTTTCTGTATTTGCTGTGTCAATCCACGTTCAGCATATCTAATTTTGTATTTGTCCTCTAATCTTTCCCGCAACAATTGTGTAAAACTGCATTTGCCTTTAGCGCATACTTCGAAACCTGAAAGAAAGCTGTTAATGTTATGCTCGTCAACAGGCTGGATATACATGCCAGTTCTTAGAACAAACCATATAAGCTGATCTCGGTGATTGCTTGTCATACCTTAAATGTTATCGTTTATAGTAGTAATTGGTGTTTAATCTTTGGCGGCGTTGCTTACAAACTCATTATATTTTGCAAAGAGTTCTTCCTTCAAATGTTCTGACAATTCGGAAGCGTGTTTGATACGTTGTTGACTCCTTGCAAAGATCTTTTTCAGTTTCGTTTTAAGTTCAGGATAGTCACTCCAAAATTGCGGAACGACTGACAGGACATTTCCAAGTAGATCGCCAGGGTAGAAATCGCCCTCGGCAAGGATATCCTTTTCAAGCGCATCAATCGCTTTCGGTATAAGGATAGGTAGGCTTAAATTTTGCCCAATGACTATTCGTAAATCCTCAACCGAAAATTCTTCAATATTTTTCTTTCGTAGCTTATAAACGGTGGTTACTAAATGGGAGTCATAGTTAGGCTTATCTCCCCAATAATCCTGTTCTATATTTTCGATTGTCCATATGGGTTCTGACTTTGCCTTTCTTGCGCCCATCAGCATTAATATTTAGCCTAAAACTAAAGAATCCACTCAGTAAATGAGTGGATTCTCAATCCTTTTTGGCCTATTAATGCCTAAAAAAGCATGAACTTGCCTAAAAAGGTCTAAAGTGCCCAGGACTGGATTCGAACCAGCACACCCGTGAAGGCGCTGCGACCTGAACACAGTGCGTCTACCAATTTCGCCACCTGGGCAGTTGAGGTATTGCATTCAGGGAGCGCAAAGGTAAGTAAGAATTATTTAACTGCAAAACCTTTATTATTGAATCTTTTTCTTCAACATATACTCGTAGCCCGCAACGTTCATAAGTAGCAGTAGCATCCCATAAAAAGTATCCTCAAATGGTATGGTGCCCATGCGGATGCCCAGATTGTGCGCGTCGTTGTAAGAAACAACGGGCTCAGGGGTAAACCCACCTGTAAGCACACCATTTGACAGGAAGAAAGGCAGAAGGATAAACAGGAATGTTATAAAGAATGCACCAAGGAATCTGGCGCGGATCACAACCAGGTAAACGAGGAAAACCGCGAGGAGCAGAAATGTTACTGATGTGTACAGCTTGGAGACATTAAGTATTCCTATCAGAAACAAAAAAGCTTCCAGCACAATTGCTATATACCTACCGGCAGTACCTGTATTGCCCACAGGCAAATAACGCATCACACAATAGTAGGTAAAAACACAAGCATAGGGAATGCACAAAAAGAACAACAACTCCTCAATGGGCAACTTCCACACATAGACCCCGAGCACGTAGCGCGGATTAAAACTCCAGATGCCGATGTGCGTGAAATATTCATCCCACAGCACAAAGAACAATCCCGTCGCCAGGCATGGCAAAAAGAAATAACGCCAGTGCGATACAAACCGGAATTTAGGATGAAATGAAAATGCCAATGGGAACACCAGGCAAAGCAGATCAACCACGAGGTACAAATAGCGATCAGGCATTGGCATGTTTGCTCTTTCTTGCTTCTACAAAATATCTGTATGGCACCCACAACATACCAAAACACTCACCATGCTCTTTGCCCAGGTGCTTATGGTGCATCTTGTGCGCTCTACGGATAGCACGGAAGTACACGTTGTCGGTCTTGCGCAACCATTTGAACCGCTGGTGAATAAAAATATCGTGCACCAGAAAATAGGCGAATCCGTATACGGTAATACCCAACCCGATAAAGAGCAGAAACGTCAGTGACGTGTACAGCCCGATGGCAAGCGAAAGAATACCGGGTGTAGCGAAAATGAGAAAGAAGTAATCGTTCTTCTCGAAAAAAGAAGTAGGGTCCTTCCTGTGATGATCCTCATGCAAAAACCACAAAAAACCATGCATCAGGTACTTGTGGGCAAGCCACGCCACGGCCTCCATTCCGAAGAACGTTGCAAGAAATACTAATAAATATATCTGCCACATACAGTCAATTATTTAGCCTCACCGAACAGCTCTTTCAATTTTGCTGTCCTGAAATTAAAAATATCATTCAGTTTTTTCTTCACGACCAGTGCGTGCATGATGCCACCAAGGAAACCAAGCGGCAACGCGTAGCGAACTATATCCTTCATCAGCACTCCGCCCGGCACCGCCTCGAAAGTGTGGGTATGCTCCCAAAGAGAGTATGGTCCCTTTTCCTGAAAGTCGATAAACATGCGTGGACTATCAACACCGGATATTACTGTTCGCCACTTCATAGGAATACCAAACAACGGACGAACAATATAGTCGATCTTCATTCCGGTATATATCGGTGCCCCAGTCAGGTCCGTCAGTATTTTAAACTGCATTTCCGGTGGTGTAATTACAGATAGGTTCTTCGGGGAAGAAAAAAAGTCCCATGCCCTCTCAATTGAAACCGGTATCGTCTGCTCCCTCTCTAAAGTATATACTTTCATAATTTCTGAAAAAACTCTTTATGATCTTCCAAACAAATTCTGAACCACGGAGTGTACGCGGACGGATCGTCTGCCACCCTATCGTAAAGTTCACTTATTGACACGTACTCCCAATCGGCCACTTCAGTAATATCAGGCACCGGCACCCCGTTGAACCGACCAACAAACACATGGTCATATTCGTATTCAATCAGCCCGTTATCAAAATCGGCCCGGTAAACAAATGTAAATGCCGGAGACACCTCTGTTGACACACCCATTTCCTCCCTCAACCTTCGCCTTGCTGCATCCGGAGGCGTTTCCCCCGGTCGAGGATGGCTACAACATGTGTTTGTCCACAGCAACGGGGAATGGTATTTGTCTGCTGCACGCTGCTGCACCAACATCGCTCCGTCATCATTGAATAGGAAAACGGAAATGGCACGATGCAGACTACCCGTTTCATGAGCCTGCAGCTTCTCCATTACCCCCACCTCTTTATCGTTCAAGTCAACTAATACTACCTGCTCCATTCTATAATATTACAGCATGCTGAAACTGTGACGGAAATATGATGTCACCAACAGACTTATTTTATGATGATTGGGTATACGCACGCGCTCCATTAATATGCGTGTTGGCGGGATCTTACGAATCTTATTGAACAGACTTCTGTAATACACGTACGCTACATACACACCAAAACGAGCCACCCGAGGCAACTGCCTGATGCCTTCGTGCGCCACGCGGAAGTCTTCTTCAATGTCTTTTTCTATCGCCTCCTTGTCGGAATGCGAGAAAGACTTAAAGGCCACTCCCGGAAAGTATAAACGACCCAAATGTTCATAATCGTCTTTCACATCCCTCAGGAAGTTCACCTTCTGAAAAGCCGCTCCTAAGCGACGCGCTGGACCCTCCAGTTTGCGGTAAAGCGCTTCATCTCCGTCCACAAAAACACGAAGACACATCAGCCCAACTACCTCCGCTGAGCCCACAATGTATTCATCGTAAGAATCACTAGAGTGTGTTGTCTTCTTAAGATCGGTCTCCATGCTTTTAAGAAAACATTTTATAAGTTCTGCCTCTATACCGTACCTGTGCACAACAGCCTGAAAGCTATTGAGTATCGGGTTCATGCTGATACGCTGTTCAATGGCTTTCCAGGTCTGTTCCTGAAACTCATAGAACAATTCTTCTTTGCGGTAGTCGTGAAAAGTATCCACGATCTCATCTGCAAAACGAACGTATCCATAAATAGAATAAATAGCCTCGTGCAGCTGCTTGTCGAGGCAATAGATACCCAATGAAAAACTTGTGCTGTATGCACGGGTGGTCAGCTTGCTGCACTGTGCCGAAACTTTATCGAATGTTTGTTTCATAGAGTGTCTTTCTTAAATATTTTTAGTCAATTCTTCTGCTGCCAGTCGGCCCGAAATAAGGGCAGGTGGCACTCCGGGACCGGGCACGGTAAGCTGGCCCGCGTAAAACATGTTCTTAATTTTCTTATTTCTCAATGTCGGCTTCAATACGGCAGTCTGGCGAAGTGTATTTGCTAAGCCATATGCATTGCCCTTGAATGCATTGTAGTCATTCACAAAGTCGTTTACACAATAACTCTTCTTGTACACTACATGGTCGGCTATTGTATCCTCGCAGAGCAGCTCCATTCTCTTCATTACCTTTTGATAATATTCTTCCCTGACGTCTGGGGTGTCTTTCAGGCCGGTGGCAACCGGTATTAGAATGAACAAATTCTCCATTCCTTCAGGCGCCACGTGCGGGTCGGTTTTCGAGGGTGCGCAAACGTAAAAAAGCGGATCTGACGGCCACGATGGTTTTTCGTAGATCTCCTTCGAATGAACATCGAGAGAAGTGTCAAAAAAAAGGTTGTGGTGGATCAGCCTTTTCACCTTCTTGTTCACTCCGATATAAAATATGAGGCAGGATGGCGCGAACGTTTTATCATCCCAATATTTAGCCGGATAGTTGCGGTATTGTGCCGGCAACAACTTTTGTTCCACGTGATTGTAGTCGCCACTGGCTATTAGTCCGTCTGTGGACTCCTTAGCTCCATTCACATGAAGTCCACATATTTTGCCGCCCTCAACTATGACCTGATCAACCGCTGCATTAGTTCTGAACTTCACTCCCAGAGAAGTTGCCAACTGCTGCATACCCTCTACGATCTTAACCATGCCTCCCATTGGATACCATGTCCCCAGAGAAATAGCAGCATAGTTCATTAACGAGTAGAGAGCAGGAATGTTATCAGGCATTGCCCCGAGGAACAGCACAGGAAACTCCATGAGTGCACGCAGACGCGGATCGGTAAAATGATCGGCTACATGGCTTTTTACAGAACGAAACACATCGAGACGGAATACGCCCTTGATAACATCGGGTTTCGCAAACTCCAACCATGAATATGACGGCGTGTTCACGAGGTGCTTCATGCCTACATCGTATTTGTACTTTCCCTCTGCAAGAAACTTTCTGAGCTTTACTGCACTACCCTTCTCGATCGATTCAAACACCTCCTCAATACCATTCATAGATGCCGGAAGCGGCAGTACATCGTCTTTTCCGAATATTATCTGAAAGCCGGGCTCCAGCTGAACGAGATCATAATAATCGGATGCTTTCTTTCCAAATTCTGAGAAAAACGATTCAAAAATATCCGGCATCCAGTACCAGCTTGGCCCCATATCGAACATGAACCCCTGTTCTGAAAACGACCTTGCACGACCACCTACCGTACTGTTCTTTTCGTAAACAGTCACGTCATTGCCGGCCTTAGCCGCAAAACATGCCGCCGACAAGCCTGAAAACCCACTACCAATTACTGAGATCTTTGCCAAAGTTTTTCCTATTTTACTGCAACAGACAAGTCGTTTATTATTTCAGCCATTTATCGAGCGATGAGATCCCGTCCAGGAATGACAAATTCCCCATCTTCAATTTCAGCCTGCCATGATCAGCGACCGCTGCCAGCAATGAACCTGAAGCCGCAACACGCGAATAGCTCCGCAACAGAAAGGATATCTCCTCGTCAGGACGCGGAGCCGTAAAAAATGTAACCAGGTGCGTTGGTTTTCCTGACGCCCACACCTGAGCTACGCCTTCTGTCGGCACATTCTGCCCAAGATATACCGTAGGGAAACCGTTCGCCCTGATAATATAATTGGCAAACATGAGTCCAACCTCATGCCACTCGCTTGGAGGCAAAAACAACAAAAAGCACCTTGACGTATTTGTGGCTGGCAACAAACCATCAGTTGCAGCCATTAATTTCCTTCTGATGATACAGGAGGCGAAATGCTCCTGTGCTGGCACCGACTTATCGGTAGTCCATAATACACCTGTCTTTATCAGAAATGGATAAACTACGTTGACCACAGTTTCGTAGAAACCCATACGAAGGACTGCTGCAGAAAACACCTTTTCAAATGCCGCCTCGTCAAATACCAACATTGACGATATCATGTCGTTTACGAAAGCAATGTTTGAACTAGACGCATCGCCATAATTCTCCGCCGCCTCAATATACTCGTGCAATTGACCATCCGAATATGCAGCAATTTTAGATATCTTATGTCCCGAAGCAACGAGCGTTGCTACATTGAGTAACCGCTTCACCTGATCATCGTCGTAGTACCTACGGTTGGTGTCGGTTCGGTTCGGACTGATCAAACCATATCGCTTTTCCCATATCCTTATGGTATGCGCCTTAATACCAGTAAGCCTTTCGAGATCATTGATTTGATACGCCTTCATATTTTGTTTACTTTTTTCGATTCAAAATTAGACAAATTGTTCGTTATTCAAAACAAAACACCTCATTTTGAGGATATTTAACAAAATAAATTTAGTCAAAAAAATCCAAACACACAATATACGTAACTTAGATATGTTGTAAGACACAAGGAATTGGTGTCAACCTTTAAAGTCTTTAAAAATGAACAGCAACGTAAATACGCTCAATTGGTTTGAGATCTCTGTTTCGGATATTAACCGTGCCAGGAAATTCTACGAAACCATTTTCGATATCAAAATGGAAGTTTCCGAAATGATGGGGATGATGATGGCGTTCTTCCCGGCTGAACCCTCAAACGGGAAGGTTTCCGGTGCTTTGGTGCAAAGTGACATGCACCGACCTAGTGCAGATGGCGCAAAAATCTACCTCAACGGCAACCCCGACCTGAATATCGTCTTGAATCGGATAGAGATGGCCGGAGGTAAAATAACACTACCCAAAACGCACATTTCAAACGAGATCGGCTACATGGCATTTTTGCTTGACACCGAGGGAAATGCTGTGGCACTACACTCCAATAAATAACAGGAACGGAAAATCATTGCTCAGACAGAACGGGAAGACGCATATTGGCGTATCTTACTGTATTTCGCAAAGGCACTGTATGCTGACAATCTGCAAATAACGAAACCATAATACCCGTCAAGAAACCCCAATTTCAGGAAATACTCACTGATAAAATGCCAAAGGGGTGAGAATATCACTTTAAAGACACTTGCGTTTCTGCCTCGCTTTTGCGCTTCTAAAGCGGCCAGTTCGGTGTATTTCTCAATTTTCCTCATATGTTCGCCAATGCTTGAAAAGCTATAATGCAACAGATCTCCCTGAAGAACGGCAACTACGTGACCATCTTCGGCGGGCTTCCAGAATTCATGCACCATTTTTTCTTCCCAAGCCCCTAAACGACGATTATACAATCTCCCTTGCAGGTCCGGATACCAGCCACAATGCTTGATCCACTTTCCGCAGTAGTTGGTGAGGCGAGGGAAACGAAACAGTGCGGTTGACGTATCTTCCTTTATAGACTCTATACTGTTTCTGAGCGCAACTGTGAGCTCTTCATCGGCATCAAGCGACAATATCCAGTCATTTTTTGCGAGACCGGTTGCGAAATTCTTCTGCTTTGCATAGCCGTCAAATGCCCTTGAAACAAACTTTGCATTGAAAGACTCCGCTATCACCCGTGTGCCATCGGTAGAAAAACTATCAACAACGATTATCTCATCCGCAATACCGGCAACCGACGCCAGACACCTGGAAAGATTCTTTTCCTCGTTGAATGTTATGACCACCACACTTATAGAAAGCATATAATATTATTTACCCCGCGGTTAGCGGGCATAAAAATAGAGAATTGAATACAGTAAACGGGCAATGACGTGAATTTCAGCTTTCACAGACACTTTTTTAGAGTACCTTTGCGCTGTTGAGATATTGAAATAGTGTGGAAAAATTAAAAAAGATGTGATTTTGATTTTTTAATTCACATTGTTTACTTACCTTTGCAGTCCGAAAAAAATTATAAAAAATGGAAGCAGTAGCCTTTGTACACGAGCAACTTACCGCGAAAAAGGAATTCCCTAAGTTCAAAGCCGGTGATAATATCACTGTCAACTATAAGATCATTGAAGGTAATAAGGAGCGTATCCAGTCGTTCAAAGGCGATGTATTAAAGCGCCAGGGCACAGGCCATACTCAGACATTTACAGTTCGTAAAATCTCTGACGGGGTTGGTGTTGAACGTCTTTTCCCTCTTTACTCTCCAAACATTGATTCTATCGTGCTTCATAAAGTAGGTCGCGTTCGTCGCGCGAAGCTGTTTTATCTGCGTGAGCGTTCAGGAAAATCTGCGCGTATCAAGGAGAAAAAGCAGATCCACGCTTCTGCAAAAGCATAATTTTAAAATATTCCAATTTTGGAAACGCCATCCTTTCGAAAGGATGGCGTTTTTGTTTTGTTTGCGACACATCGGGAATAATTTCAAAAGCATTTGCATGACCGGCAATAACTCGAGCCTGGCAACCCGTACAATTGAACATAAAAGGAGCAGGCTGCGGAATTCCGCAGCCTGCTCCTTTTCATCAGTACCTGTAGGGTTTACTTCTGCAGATACAATTTGGCAGTCTTATTCGTACCATTATCGAATCTGAAATTGCAGAGATACATGCCTGCAGGTAATTCAGATGGCAACGATACTGTAGTTGTCTTCTCCATCAGTGGATATTCACTCACAAATTTACCATCGTAGGTGAATACAACAAGCGAACCATGAACATCAGACTCAACTGTGAATGATCCACTGGTTGGATTAGGATACAGATTGAATCCTGCCACCTCATCAATTCCTGAAACAGCCTCGCCTGGCTTAGCCGCAACTACAGAAACAACTTTTGAACGTGAACAACCGTTAGTGCCTGTGTAAGAGATCGTGGTACTTCCCGCACTATAACCTGTCACTACACCAGAAGTTGAAACAGAACCCGTTATTGTCATGAAAGTACCAGGAGCAGCAATTGCAGTATTAGCACTACTCCACACACCACCTGTGGTAGAGCAAGACAGCGTAATTGAGCTACCTGCAGATACAGTAGACGGACCTGAGATTGTAGCCGGTATTGTGTTAACAGTAACCGACCTAACCCTGCGACAGCCGTTAGACAGTGTGTAGCTAATGTTCAGACCGCCGGCAGTAACCGCTGTAACCGTACCAGTTGTTGACCCGATAGTCGCCACAGTGGTTGGACTGGATGCCCAGAGACCATCTGGAGTAGCAGACGTAAATGTTTGCACGTCGCCTACACAAAGTGTTGATGGACCACAGATAACTGCAGGTGTTGGTATAACAGTAACAGTACGTGTAGTGTAGCAACCGGATGTCGGAACTCTATAAGTAAGTGTAACAGTACCTTGTGCCAGGCCCGTTGCCATACCAGATGTATTACCAATAGTAGCAATTGAAGTATTACTGCTTGACCACGTAGCGCTGCCACCAACTGTACCGGTGTACAGACTGGAAGTACCTTCACATATTGTTGAAGAGCCGGAAATTGGCGCTGGGAGGTTGTAGACGTTTACAGCCATAGTATTGAATACTGACGGACTCACACGATAAGTAATCATTGATGTACCAACCGCAACAGCAGTTACAACACCCGTTGATGCATCAATAACAGCCGCGCCTGTATTGCTGCTCGACCATGTTCCGCCAGGCACAATGTGTGACAGCGTAGAAGTAGTTCCCGCACACAGTGCAGCAGAACCGGTGATAGCAGCAACTGTGAATGCCCTGAGAGCAATACAACCTCCAGGCAGCTTGTATGTGATACGTGCAGTACCGCCGTTCATACCTGTGAGCACACCGGTAACAGAATTTATTGAAGCAACACTAGACGTACTGGTACTCCAGGTTCCACTTGATGTCGCATTTGCCAGCGTAGTTGAGTACCCTTTACATACAACGCTATCGCCTGTTATTGCAGAAAGACCCGAGTATATTGAAAGATTAGTCACCGCAGAACAACCGGTTGTCAAAGTGTAAGACACTGTTGTAGTACCCAGACCCATACTTGTTGCAACACCTGAAGTAGCGTTGATAGTAGCTACAGCCGGATTTGAACTACTCCATGTACCGCCGCCAGTAACAGACGAGAATGTGGAAGTAATACCAAGGCATATATTATTAGATGTAGCAGTGATAGTCTGAGGGAGCGGATTAACCGTAGTTGCAAGGGTTTTGTAACAACCATTTGCAAGGGTATAAGTGATCACAGAATTACCTGCAGTCAATCCCGTAACAACACCTGTCGTTGCATCGATAGGCGCAACTGCAGGTTGGAAACTTGACCATACTCCGCCCGCCACTGCATTG
>JBGAQG010000002.1:0-382905 GCA_044220845.1 Flavipsychrobacter sp.
ACCGCTGTACCAACGTTTACATATGTAAGGATACCTGTTGACGAACCTATTGTGGCAACCGCTGTGTTGCTGCTGCTCCATGTACCACCCGGCACTGTGATGCTCAGCGTATCAGGTGCGTCCGCCGAACACAATGGTGGTGCGTAACCTGTGATAGGCGGAACCGGTGATACTACCACCACTGCCGTATCTGATGAAGAACAACCAAAGCTGTTCGTTACTGTAAGGGTTGGAATGAATGTACCAGACGTAGCATAAGCCTTAGTCGGAGCCATTGTTAATGATGATGTGGCATCGCCGAAGTTCCATGTGTAAGATGACAACGATGTGTTAGACACCGTGAAGCTGATCGGAAGACCGGCGATAGACGGCTGTGGGGTGAAGGATGCAATAACGTTGGTAGGTACCGGATTAACTGTTACAGTTATTGTTCCAGAAGTGCTGCAACTACCATTCACACCCGTAACAGTATATGTTGTTGTGGTGGTGGGAGACGCGACAACGCTTGCTCCGGTTGTGGCAGACAATCCGGTTGATGGAGACCATGAATAGGAAGTACCACCGGTTGCTGTAAGTGTTGTAGGCGCACCCGGACAAACAGATGCCGCGCTAGCGGTTGCCTGAACCATATTGTAATAGCTCATCTGGCCACACTCCATAGAAGTACGGTCAGTTGATCCAATAGCAGTTGGGAAAAGGATCACTTCCCAGATATTCAATTCGGCAGCCCCAATAATTGAATTATAGTGCCTCCCTATCCTCATGATATCCATGGTACTAGGCTGGGCGAGACTGCCGGAATAATCGGCAACGCCTTTCGTGTAAGAATTTATATCATTGGACGTATTCCAGCTAAACGTAGTTGTGGTTTGGAAGGGGAGACTCCGTGACGCGCCACCTACAACCAGTGTACCGGCATCATTTCTTACCTGTACCATGTTATCGCCGATAATAGTATACACCGGATTGCCGGGCATATTCCTGTCGATGACACTCCACATGGCACCACTTTTGTGCTCATACACAGCACTCAATGTGCGCTGACCTGTAATTCCGTAGGAAGCGGTTCCACCATCTATGAAGGTATACCCATCAAACGCAACCGCAGGACGCGAATTTGACATCACTACAGTTCCTGCGTTAACAATTTTGGGCTGACTACCCGTTGTGGCCTGAACCGCATTGTTACCATTCCCGCTCTGATCGTACCAAATAGAAATGTAACCATTGCCGGAACCTACGAATGACGTTAGTGCAGCTACATCCAAATTGCCGCTGCCATCATATCCTATATTGTATGTTGCATTATCAGAACTTCTCCTTACCTGTATAAGGTTGCCCGTATAAGAAGAACTCAGCCTCCTTAGAGAATAGGCCACCTTTGCCGGAGCGCTTGATGAAAGCCCGGCCAGGTCAAGTGTGTTGGCTGACGATAATGGTGTGATAATCACATACCCATTGCCCGAATTATACCCTTGTGTATGCGTAACTCCGGTTGCCAAGGAGGGATGGGTATATGAACTACCACCACCACCACCACTGTATGATCCACCGCCGCCGCCATAGTAACCGCCGCCGCCGCCGCCGCCTAAATTAGTTGGACTGGAACCGGCTCCCCCATTACCTAATGAACCAGATCCACTCGTGCCAATATAAACAGCTCCTGCCCCACCGGAACTCGACGTTCCTCCCCAACCACAACGACTATCACCATTTATTCCATAATAATACCCATTTGCTCCAGTAAGGCCTCCACCATTGCCTCCATTGTGACCATATGCCGAATTGCCAGCGTACCCTGCGCCACCACCACCACCAGCAACAAGGACACGGTCGCCAAAGGTTGTTCCTCCAATCCGGATGTCGGTAGCTCCGCCACCGCCACCGGCCATTAACGACAGACTGCTATGTCTTGTACCTACAGCGCCGCCGTTAAAGCCACCGGCAGCATCAGCCCAAGCTGTTTGAGTTTGACCGATCCCCCCAACGTATATATTTAAAACCTGACCGGCGGTCACTGCCAAAGAACAAACCACGCGACCACCATTGCCACCATTCTGCGGGTTTGAAGATGCATCATGGCCGCCGGGATTTGCACTGGTTGAAGCATAGTTACCGCCCCTCGCCCCTGCCATATCAATAACCAACGTACCTGTGCTGGTGGCTGTGTAGGTCTGTGAAGAGCCGGTGTAGTTGAAGGTAGTGGACTGTGCCTCTGCTACATTGCTCACCGCCAGTGCTGCACACAGTAGTGTAGCCGCTTTTCGGAGCAAGCCACCCGATGGCGAAGATGAAAACAACCGCCCGGTGGCGTTTCTGCCCATCTGTAATAGTGTAGTGTTTGTGTTCATATATTGGAGATTTGTGTTAGCTTCGTTTTGGAGTAGTTAAATGTGTTGGCAATTCCAACCGGACACACCTTTATTACTATATAGTAAAACTATTTGTTAATATTTTGTATTTCGTAGAAATGTTCCGAAATGCAGATTTTTGTATGTGAACGGTTGAATTTTGTATGTGAACGACATTTTATGCAACGGTTATTATATATTTTTACATGCATAAGAGTGATTGAAAACGAGTTGATCACCCGGTGATGAGTGCCAACATTACCGCCTATTTTTGCGTTCATGATCACGATTTACGGTATCAGCAAGTGCGACACCATGCAAAAAGCTATCAAATGGCTGCAAGCCAATCAAATATCTTTTTCTTTTCATAACTACAAAACCAGCGGTTTAGACAGGGCCACTATCAACAACTGGCTGAAATACCTGCCCCTTGAAAAGGTGATCAATGCCAATGGCACCACATACAAAAAGCTGCCAGATGAAGAAAAAGCCGCTTTGCGCGACAAACGCAAGGCAACCGCGGTAATGATGGCAAACCCATCGGTCATCAGGCGACCACTTTGGGACCTTGGGAACGGAACCTACTATGCAGGCTGGAAAGAAGATGAGATAGCGGCACTTCTGAAATGAAAACAGCCGGCAGGAAGAATCCTGACCGGCCGTCATTCAACATGAAAATTCTTTACTACTTAGCTACAGTGAACTGAACCGCGCGGGTTCTGCCATTCATAGTAACAGACATGATGTAAGTGCCGGAAGGCATGTTATCGGTAGCAAAATCGAAAGAATGCGTTCCGGCCTGCATTGTAGTGTTTGCAACTTCTTTTACCAATTTGCCTGTCACATCAATGATCGCAACTTTTACATTGCCCGCATTTTTTACGTCAACAGCAACTGTTGCGTTACCTGATGTCGGGTTCGGGAAAACAGAGATACCGGCAGAAATGACATTGTTAAGGTCCGGCATCACACTTGTAACAGGCACATAGCAAGTTGTGTCGTAGTTGGCGTTGTTAGGGTCGAAATTGCACCAGCCTTTCATCCAGTTGTCGGTAGAAGTATTGGTACCTGCAAATGCACCTATGTAATTCACTTTTGTAAAGAACGCATCACTTGCTTTGCTGGTTGTGAACTCAGGCGGAGCCAAAGGCACGTTATAATTCACACCACCACCTGTTGTGTCGTAATTGATAGGCAAGGCCGGATTGAACGGATGCGAAGACGTATGAGGAGCTGATGCATTGTAGCAAATGTCTGAAGTAGACAGCGGCAGCAAGCTCGGGTTAGAAAGATTGAAAGGATTAGTAAGACGCACTGCAGAAGAAGTGGACTTGTAGAAGTTCTTGTATGTACCGTTGTAGAAGAATGACAGCGGACCATTGAACGGACTGAACGGAGAACCTGTAGTAGAGTCGGCGTTGGTATTTGTTGGAGTGAGATTACGTGCACCGTCTTTCACATATACAGCTATCTTCGGAGTGGTGCTTGAAGGGAAATTGCCTGAACCACCTATTATGTTGTTGCGGAACTGAAGCTCGTTTGAAGCAATATTAGCAGTAGTAGAACCATAAGCAGCCGAAGACTCATCGATAAGCAATCCGCAAGGGAAACCCATCACAACACTGTTAAGAACACTAAGGCTGCTACCGCGGCGCAGATGAACACCAGCTACGAATTGGTCGTTGTAAGCAGTTGAAGTAGGGCTCACCATCGGTCCAACAAATGTCGCGTTAGAAATGATGCCGGTGGTCATCTTAGCCAGATCGAGTGGAATACCCGAGTATGTACCTGCAAGGTAGCTATCGCTTTCAATAGCCTTAGAGCCACTCTGGTCTGCTGCATACGGATCGCGAACCGCAACAATGAACTGTAATTTGCCTTTGTAACCGTTGTCGCTATCGTAGTCGTCGTCCCACGCGCCTATTGATACAAGGTGTTTTGCGTTCACAGTACCACCGAAGAACTCGTAGCCATCATCACCACTGTAAGAAACCTGTATGTGGTCGATCTGCGTACCTGCACCCACACCACAAAGCGTAAGCCCGTTCACTTCATTGTTGGGAGAGAACGCGATGCCACCATACTCAATACGAACGTAGTGCATTTCACCACTGTTGTCATTAGGATCTGTTCCTCCGTAGAATGAACGAGGACCTCCCTCTACCTGCGCCTGCCCTGCAGTCCAGTTTGTCGGCGCGTTTCCGCAAAGAATAACGCCACCCCAGTCACCGTAATCACGGCTACCTGCATCCTGGTTTGATGTGAACACGATAGGATTGCTTGCTGTACCCATAGCCATGATCTTAGCACCACGCTCGATGATGAGTGCACCTTTTGTATCCTTGTCACCTCTGATAATAACACCCGCGTCAATTGTGAGTGTTGTACCGGCTGTTACATACACATACCCTTTTAACAGGTATTGCTGGTCACATGTCCAGTGTGTATTTGTGGAAATACTGTCTTTCACTTCGACAGTTGAATAGGCTGATGCTTTGCTGAGTGCTGCAAAGAGCAAGCCTGATAAGAGTAGAATCTTCTTCATGAGAATTTTTATTTTTGTTGAGTGCAAAACTATCCGGCGTAAATTATCAGGCGGTTACCCTGCTATTAGGGAATTGTAACTATAATCAGAATTTAATCTTAACACCAATGGTGTAGTAGCGACCCGGATAGAATGTTCGAAAATCTTTGTCGTTCTTGCTGCTGAATTCGTTGTCACGATTCGAATCCTTCATGAACCATACCCGCGAATTGAGCATATTCTGTACACCGATATTAATTCCATAATGACGGAAAAACATCTTTGACAATGTGAAATCAAACGACTGGAATTGCATCTCTCCAAGACTTTCACCACCCGCATCATTGGTTCCTATGGCATACATACGCGGGCCTGATACATTGTACAACAACGAACCCTGAAATCCGTTGTCTTCGTTTTGGTAAAACATACCGGCATTTACGATGTAAGGCGATTGCCCCTGCAGCGGCGCATTTGTTATGGCTCCTTTCACGACTGATGTGTCAACTTCAAAACGGCTCTTCGCAAGGGTAAGGTTACCTACAACAGTGAAATCACGGAAAACAGATGTGCCCAACAGATCATCTAGAGGCATCAGGTTCTTTCTAAGGTCTATCTCCATACCATAACAATATGCTTTGTCGGCATTAATGAATGTGAAAGTACGATTGTCACCAAAACTGCTGGAAGGAACAAGTACCTTCTGGATAGGATCTTTGAAAGACTTATAGAAGCCACCAATCTGAATCATCTCTCCTGATGAAGGATACAACTCATATCTTATGTCGTAGTTCTGAATCTGAGCCACCTTCAACGTATCGCCCTGATTGTTCACTTTGTTGCGGCTGGCTGTAGTGGGGAACATGGAACCTTTATATCCTGCCAGTTCATCAAAGTCGTAATAGAAAACCGGCGCCCATTCCCTGAACTCAGGTCGGTTAAGTGTCTTACCATATGCAACACGCACAAGACTTTTCTCCGAAAAATTGTAGCTGGCATTTACTGACGGTAGCAGGAACTTTGTTCTGATGGCGGGCTCTATTGTGTCTGTATTCACAACCGCCTTTATAGACTGAATGTTGTCCTCATACCTTGCTCCACCCAGAATGCTGATGTGATCACCTATAGGCGCCTTCACAGAAAGGAAGCCGGTAACGAGCTGATTGGCTCCGTCATATTCATCGTATAGGTTGGTGTTCTCTCCTATCTTGAACTTCTTGTCACCATCTACATTTGAGTCAGCGAAGATCTCATTGATCGGAAGATACTTCAATGATTCGCCTATTTTACCGGACTTCACGCCATAACCCAGTTGCCTGATCTTGAACTTTCTTGTTTTAAGTTCAAGATAGTTCCCTGCTGACAGGTCGAATGCATACTTGTCTGTCACCTTTATCTTTTGCGTGAACTGGTGATTAAAACTGTACGATCGCTCATTGAGTCTCGCATAAAAGCGTCCGCCATTCAGAATGTCTACACCTGTTGTGATCTGTGCCTTAAAGAAAGAATCTGTTTGTGTTGGGTCCTTAACAAATTTCACAACGCGCCTGTTGGGCTGATTTTTCACCAGATCGGTGAGACCTGCTGTCCAGCTATACTTTCGTGTGTCTGCTTTATTCTTGTGTGTACCGGTCAGTTGTCCTGCATAAGTTTTCCTGTTTTCATATGCCATTGAGTAGGCTTTCTCATCTTTGTCTGCAATATTCACCGTATCCCGTATGGTTTTACGAACAGTTACTGCAGTATTTCCAATCTGGTTGTAGAGATTCCTGAATTCAATTTTTGAATTTCCCACTGCTACCCCCAAATTCTCTACAGCACCTATTGATACTGTGTTTGCTGAACGCTGGTCATCATAATTATAGACCTTGGCAATTGAGTCCCAGTCCTGACGCTGAATATGAAAGTTCTGATACGTATTTGAATAAGATGCGCCGGCAGTATTTCCTATCTTAACCTTGCCAAGCTTCACAACGTTTGCAAGAGACATTGCAGCACGCATATCGGGATTTGCCTTAGTCGTGTTCACAACCCAGTCGTTTCCGAAAGCTTTTGACCACGCACCTATGTTAGCTTTATAATTTGGGTCCTTTGTGGAAATAAAATCGGGAATCATGCCCGGAATATTCCTGCTACCGTCGTCCTTCGCATACCAGTCTGATTTTGATGGAGTATTGTAATTGAAGAGCGTGCCGGTTGTCATATCCCGATGCGAAGCCTGCATGCTGAAAGTGACCTTGTTGGCGTCGGGTATTGATGTAGTATATACCTTCACCATTCCTCCAGCAAAATCACCCGGCAGATCGGGAGAAGGTGTCTTCGAGATCAGCACCCTGTCTATGAGTCCCGAGGGAATCATGTCGAATGAAAATGCTCTCTTGTCAGACTCACTGCTGGGGGTGGCAGCATCATTCAGGAATACGGTGTTGTATCGATCAGGCAAGCCTCTGATGACGATGAAACGATCGTCCTGTATTGTTACGCCGGGTATCCGCTTTACAACATCTGCCGCATTCCGGTCCATGGTCTTTGATATCTGCGCTGCACTGGTGCCACTTACTACGGTGCTACTCGCCTTTATCTCGTTTATTACTGCATTCTCTGTGTTAGTGATACGTGCTGACCTTACTTCTCCGCCCTTCAACTCGTTCACTTCGGGCATCATCTTTATGTCCAGTGTTATATCGCCGCCAGATGACACGGTGAGTGTCTGCTTTGCTGTCTTGTAGGTAGCGTAGGTAAACGTCACTTCATAAACACCGTTCGACAGTGACGTGACCTCATATTTTCCATCAATGTCTGATACAGCCCCCTTTCCCGATGGGGTTATAGATATCACAACTCCCGTTAGCGGACCATCGTTCCTTGAGTCTGTAACAGTTCCGCGCAGTGTTGCTGCAATTGTTGCATTTACATAACACAACAGTAATAGTAAGGGTAAAGATCTCAGCATTGCTTTTTGGCGACGAAAGTACCCTTGCAATGTTGAGGGCTTGTTACCGGTACATTACCATATGGTGAGCCTAAGGTTAGGTTATTATTACCCGCATTACTTATCGGTAAAACCGATTCTTACATGAGAGCCGTCACAGAATGGCTTATTGGCCGAGGCTCCACAACGGCAGAATGCGGTTACCTTGGTACGTGTTGTCTCGTTTCCGTCACTGTCCTTCACTGTAAGATTGCCATATACCATCAGCGGCCCGTTTTGCATGGCCTCCACTGTCGTGGTAGTGTGTCTTTCCATTCCGGCTGAACTTTCGACACCCTCTACAATGTAACTCAATGCCCCTGACGGGCATTTTGCTACCTGTTCTATTATGCGTGCCTCATCGGCACCGTCCATATTCACCCATGGTTTCTGTCGGGGGTTAAAGACCTCCACAAGGCCTTTCCAGCATTTTGTGGAATGGGTGCATTGGTCGGGTTTCCAAATAACTGTGAGGTTCCCCTTCTTGTACTTCTTAGTGATATGTTCCATGAAATAGTATTTGAGTAGGTAATAAAGGTAGCTGATACCAACGGATCTATTCTATTTGAAACCGATCTCCATAGGCACTTCAAACAGCACCAGGTCACTATCAGCATTGGCAATGATGTCGAAAGTGTCTGTATCACTTATTCCCATCGCGTCCCTGCGGTTCAATTTCTGGTCTTTGATGCTGACAGATCCTGATATCACAAACACGTAGGCACCATGTCCACTGCTCTTCAGAGTATGCGAAACAGTCGCCCCTGCTTCCAATTCGGACCTGAAAATGCGTGCGTCCTGGTGTATCTTCAACCCTTCCTCATTTCCTTCCATAGAGGAAACCAACAGCTGCAATTTGTTTTTCCTGCCTTCTTCATCAAAGAAAGTCTGGTCGTAGCGCGGCTGCACATTCCGCTTATTGGGGAAGATCCAGGTCTGTAACAGATTGACCTCCTCGTGGTGGTCGGGGTTGAATTCACTGTGAAAGACACCGGTTCCCGCGCTCATCACCTGCACCTCTCCGGGGTAAATGGTCTGCTGATGACCCATACTGTCTTTATGGGCCAACTCGCCGGAAAGAACTATGGTGATGATCTCCATGTTGTCGTGCGGGTGTTTGCCAAAGCCCATGCCCCCCTTAACAATGTCGTCGTTGAGCACCCTGAGCGCACCATAGTGTATGCGAGATGGATCGTACCAACCGGCAAAACTGAATGAATGCCTTGCGTTCAGCCAACCGTGATCGGCATGACCACGCTGGTCGGCGGGATGAAAAACTACTTTTGCCATAAAATTCTGTTTTCTTTTGTTATTAGATGTATGTACATCTATTCAAACCGTGTGCCAGTTAACTACTCAGACAAAGTTGCAGAAATATCAGCAGATAATCCGCATGCTATAGCCTTGCGTGGCAACATGTCAGTTAAAGAGATTATAAAACGACGCAACAACACAAGGTGTGTTTTTGTTTATCTTGCAGCAAAGAGCATGGACGCACATAGTCCGGCACTACACACCTGTTTACTAAACATATTATTATCAGCATGGCACAGACCATATTAGTCATTGACGATGAAAAAGCGATACGCAAAGCCCTGAATGAGATCCTCACATTTGAGGGGTTCACAGTGGATGAGGCTGCAGACGGAGCGGAAGGCGTTAAGAAGATACGAGAGAACAACTATGACTGCATTCTTTGCGACATTAAGATGCCCAAGATGGACGGCATGGAAGTATTGCAGATAGCCAAGCAAGAGAAACCCGACATACCCTTTATAGTTATCTCAGGGCATGGAAGCATAGAGACTGCAGTAGACGCGGTTAAAAAAGGTGCCTATGACTACATCTCTAAACCACCCGATCTCAATCGCTTACTCATCACGTTACGCAACGCCATGGATAAAAAGCTGTTGGTTGCAGAGACAAAGCAACTAAGGAAACGTATCTCGCGGGGATTTGAAATGATAGGAGCCAGCGAGCCAATGATGCGTATCAATGAGACAATTGCAAAAGTAGCTCCTACGGATGCCAGGGTATTGATCACCGGCGAAAATGGCGTTGGTAAAGAGTTGGTGGCTAGACGCATACACGAACTCAGCAACCGCTCTTCAGGACCGATTATTGAAGTTAACTGTGCAGCTATTCCTTCAGAGCTTATTGAAAGTGAGTTATTTGGTCATGAAAAAGGCTCATTTACATCAGCCATCAAACAAAGAATAGGCAAATTTGAACAAGCCAATGGCGGCACCCTATTCCTTGATGAAATAGGCGATATGCATCTGGACGCACAGGCCAAGATGTTGCGAGCATTGCAAGAAGGCAAAATAACCCGTGTGGGAGGTGAAAAAGAGATCAAAGTTGATGTGCGTGTACTTGCCGCGACCAACAAAGACCTGATGGCAGAAGTGGAAGCCAAACGATTCCGCCTGGACCTGTATCACCGGTTGAGTGTCATACTCATTCAGGTACCATCATTAAACGCGCGTAGAGACGATATACCGGCACTTATTGCTCACTTCATGCGCGACATAAGCGAGGAATACAAACAACCGCAAAAAGTAATTGACGCAGACGCGGTAGAGGCATTGAAACAACACAACTGGACCGGCAACATCAGAGAGCTGCGCAATGTCGTGGAACGCCTCATTATCCTATCAGACAAAACGATCACGAAGAAAGACGTTGAATTGTACATCATCCGGTGATCAGGTTCCGTGCATAATTTTAATGCCGCTTCATTCAAGCGGCATTTTCTTTGGACACCATTCCCCAAAAAAAAGCCGCTGCAGTTGTCTGCAGCGGCGTAAGTTCTTAACTATTCTATTAATGCGCTTCCTCACCAGGCCTCAATGGAGTAGTCTGAGGGATGAAGTCATTTCCGTTACCATCATCTTTGTAGTCATACGGCCAGCGGTGCACTTCAGGAATATCACCTTCCCAGTTACCATGACCAGGATTGATAGGAGTAGTCCACTCAAGTGTGGTTGACCCCCAAGGATTCAACGAAGTCATCTTGCGGCCTTTAAATATGCTGAAGAAGAAGTTGAATACAAATACCAGCTGAGCAAAGAATACAACAGTAGCTACGATACTAATGAACCCATTGATGCTCTGGAAATTCTTAAACGACTCCCAGGCTGAGTAATCGTAGTAACGACGAGGCATACCAGCGATACCTTCATAGTGCATTGGCCAGAAGATGAGGTAAGCACCGATGAATGTAACGAAGAAGTGTACATAACCCAACGTATTATTCATGAACCTACCAAACATCTTAGGGAACCAGTGATAAACACCGGCAAACATACCAAAGAAGGCAGATACACCCATTACTATGTGGAAGTGCGCGATCACGAAATACGTATCGTGCAAGTGAATGTCCAATGCAGAGTTACCGAGGAAGATACCTGTAAGACCACCTGAAATGAACAGAGATACGAAACCAAGCGCAAACATCATTGGCGGGTTGAATCGGATGTTACCGCGCCAGATAGTAGTAAGCCAGTTGAACACTTTCACGGCAGATGGTACCGCGATGAGCAACGTAAGCAATACGAATATCGAACCGAGGAACGGACTCATACCCGTTACGAACATGTGGTGCGCCCACACAAGGAACGCAAGGAATGTGATACCTACCATTGAGATCACCATCGCAAAATATCCGAAGATAGGCTTGCGGCTATGGGTAGAAAGCACTTCTGATGCCATACCCATACCAGGAAGCATGATGATATACACCTCAGGGTGACCCAGGAACCAGAACAAGTGCTGATAAAGGATAGCAGAACCACCGATGTTCGGAAGTGCCTTACCACCAATGAAGATCTCAGATAAGTAGAAACTTGTTCCCATGTTACGGTCAAATATCAGGAGTACAACACCTGAGAAAAGCACAGGGAAAGAAAGTACACCCAGTACGGCTGTGAACAACAGCGCCCATACAGTAAGTGGCATACGGGTCATGGTCATTCCCTTAGTACGCATGTTCAAGATGGTAGATATGTAGTTCAAACCTCCCAACAAAGAAGAGATAACGAACAAAGACATACCCATCAACCAAAGATCCATACCGATACCTGAACCAAGAGAAGCTTCTTTAAGCGCACTGAGCGGCGGATAAGTTGTCCAACCACCTGATGCCGGACCGGTTTCAACGAACAAAGAGATCAACATGATCACACTGGCAGCAAAAAAGAACCAGTATGACAGCATATTCATGAACGGAGAAGCCATATCACGTGCACCAATCTGCAGAGGTATGAGCAGGTTCGCAAATGTTCCACTCAAACCGGCGGTAAGTACAAAGAACACAAGGATGGTTCCGTGCATGGTTACCAATGCGTAGTAGAATTCAGGAGAAAGCTTGCCTCCTTTGGCCCACTCACCCAAAACCTTTTCCATAATAGGGAAAGTTGAGTCGGGGAAACCAAGCTGCAAGCGGAAGAATACCGAGAACAAGGCACCAATGATCGCCCAAATGATACCTGTTATCAGGAATTGCTTTCCGATAATTTTGTGGTCCTGGCTAAATATGTATTTCCAGATAAAATGCTGCTCGTGATGCTCATGGCCGTGATGTCCGCCTGCGCTGTCGTGTGCATGCGCTGTGTGAGCTCCTTCCGTAATGATTCCTTCTATGTTCATTTTTGCACTTTTATAGCTTGTATTACTACTTTATCCGATTTACTTCATAGATATTTCTTTTCCCGCTTCTGCTTTAGGGGCAGTAGCAGCACTGTCTGCTGCCGGTGCGGCAGGAGCTGCAGATGGGTTAGCAGTTGCATAATATGCCTGCTGCTTTGCCAACCACTGGTCGTATTTAGCTTGTGTTTCCACTATGATGGTTCCACGCATCGCGTAGTGACCTTTTCCGCAAAGCTGATCGCAAGCGATCTCATACACAAAGTTCGGATTCTTTGTAATAAGCTTCATCGAGTCTGATGTGATCGTTGGTGTCAGCCACAGTGTAGTGGTAATTCCCGGAACGGCGTCCATCTTCATACGGAAGTGTGGCAGACCTACGTCATGGATAACGTCGCGTGAACCAATTATCAATTTTACCGGTTTGCCTACAACCATGTGTATCTCACCATTCTGAGCAATGATATCGTCAGCATTGTGCGGATCACTCCAGTCGAGACCGAGTACGTTGTTCGCATCATTGATCTTGCGGAAATCCCTTTTACCAAGTTCTTTGTCTTTACCCGGGTAGCGGATGATCCAGTTGAACTGCTTACCTACTATCTCAACAGCGGTTGCCTCAGCAGGTGCCTCAGAAGTAACGTCAAACCAGTTACGGATACCAATAGCCACCAGAATAGCCATCGCAATAGCAGGGATAGTTGTCCAGATAAGCTCCAGTTTGTTGCTGTGTGCAAAGAAGTACGAAGAGCGTTTGCCTGAATCCTGATATTTGAAGCAGAACCAGAAAAGAACAGCCTGAGTGAGGAAGAACACGATGCCGGTAACCATGATAGTTACATTGAACATCGAGTCATAGTTCTCACCGGTGCGGCAAGCTGCCACAGGCAACATGAGATCCTTGAAGTACTGGTGGCACTCCCATATTCCCCACATACCAAGCAGGAAGGTGCCTACGAGCAGCCAGGCCATCGCACGATTCACCTGTGCGTTTACTTTCTTTTCTCCACGCAGTATTGCAGCGTATTCGCTAGCCTTACCTATCTGGTAGATGATCACAAAAACCAGAATGATCAATGATGTTATTATTAATCCCGACATGGTCGTTCAGCTTGTATTTACTTGTTAATTTTTTAAATTCCTATTTTCAGTCTCCCGTTACCCGATTATGCAATGTGTATCGCTGTTTCTTTCAACAGTATATTGTTGTGCGGTACAAGCGATGCTTTTGACAGTGTACGTGATACAGTGAAGATCAGTAATCCGAGGAAGCCCATAAATATTCCGATCTCGTACCAGTTGATGTGCCAATTGCCACCCAATGGACCCGGCATGATCATCTGATAGTAATCCAACCAGTGACCGAAGATGATCACCATAGCCATGAACGTAACTGTGAAATAGTTGCGCTTGCTTGGACGAGCCATCAGGATCAGGATAGGCATTACAAAGTTGATAATGAAGTTAGCATAGAATATAATGCTGTAAGGACCCTGCTGACGCATTTTGAAGTATACTGTTTCCTCAGGTACGTTTGCGTACCAAATGAGCATGTACTGAGAGAACCACAGATATGTCCAGAACACGCTGAATGCGAACATGAACTTACCAAGATCGTGCATGTGCTCAGTGGTCACAAGACCAAGGTTGCCCTGGTTTTTCAGATAAACCACCCACAGAAGGATCAGAGACATACCGCTTACGAAAGCGCTCGCGAATGTGTACCAGCTGAACAAGGTAGAGAACCAGTGAGCATCAATACTCATTACCCACAACCAAGGGATAGTGCTCATCTGAGTAAGCGCGTATACCAGCAGAAACACACCAGACATACGGAACACTTTCCAATAGATCTTAGTATCGTTCTTCGGAGCACTTTCCTGAGCGATTGACATTGCACGGAACTTGATACCGAAGTAAGACCAAAGACCAACAGCTGCCAGCGTGAAACCAACAAACATTCCTTTGTTCAAAAACGCACTCTTACCGTGAATGATGTGATCGTCCGCAGCAGGAGTAACCCAAGGGAAGATAGTATTCACACCATGAGAATCTTTGAAAGTGAAAACGATAGCGAACAACACCACCGTAGCAATAGATCCGAAGATCCATACGTTAGCGCCAATCGCCTCCGGAACACGGCGGAATGCTACGATCCATGCACCCTGTGCCAGAGAAACTGCAGCCTGAATAAAAATGCTTACAGCGGTAATGAGGGTGAAGAAAACACTGTCATGAAGCAGCACAGACCAGAAACGAGCTCTTTCCGTATCTACATGGCTGGTAAGTAATGAAGCAATACCGCCTATCAGGGCAAGCACGCCAACCGCTATCAGCGCTAAGCTGGTATTCCTCAATCGTGCGGGTATCTCAAAACGATCATTCATTGTTTGCAACTTTTATTAAAATTCGTTTTTGTTACTTTTTCTATTCTCTCTTTCGATTAATGCTTCGGCTCTTCTTTCGCAGGAGCTACCTCAGCAACTGCAGGCGCAGCAGCAGCGGTTGCACCGAAAATGTACGGATCACCGCCATTCTCAGACTGAACCTTCTTGATGTATGCAATAACCATCCAGCGCTGTTTGATGTCGAGCTGGGATGCATACGATCCCATCATGTTCTTACCATACTTGATACCGGCATACATCTGTCCCACAGACATGTGCAGATACTTAGCGTCTTTGAAGTTTGCCGGCATTGAAGCGAACTTACCGCTTGTCTGCAACGGACCCTGACCATCCAGGTTGTTACCGTGGCAAATACCGCAGTAGATATTGAACAGACGCCTTCCTTCATCCAATTCCGCTTCATTGAAACGGAGGGATGTAGTAAACGTTTTGTAAGCATTTGTATCCCCTTCTACCAGATGATCAGGAAGTTCATTATTCCTGGCGATGGTACCGGCAACCGGCTTGCGGCTGGTAAGACCATCTTCGAAGTTCGGATTAGATGTATAAGCATCATATGCGCGCGAGTAGGTCATATCAGGCGCGTATATGTGACCGGGGGTACGACGTAATTCGCCAGAGTCGCACGACATAAGGCCAACCGTCAACGCCAGGCTTGCTACCGCTATGCTTTTGATCTTGTTCATAATTCTTTGATATATTATTTTCCGGCTTTCCGTCTTATTACGTCCGTTTTTCCGGCTCTTTTTATTTGCGTTTCAAATTATTCAGTACCTGCTTCTCATTATCCGGCGTTCAGTGCCTCATATGCTTCAGGCTTGTCCCAACGGCCATACCACCACCCTTCTTCTGCTGTCTGAACAGATGTTTCTTTGGCTCCGGTAGACTTCAGGAACTTGATCACTTCCGCCTCAGGAGTATGCTCGTTCAGCTCAATAGCCATCACAAACAGATCGTCGCTCTGGCGCGGATGGAAAACGTGCTTCTTAACACCCGGCATTACCTGATTCAGATAGCAGAATGTGAGCGTCATACCCACGGCTGCGAAAAGCACCGTCAACTCGAAAGTGATAGGCACCCATGCCGGAAGAGCAAAGTGTGGTTTGCCACCATATACTATCGGCCAATCTGAAGTGAATATCCAGGAAATGAAACCAACGGCGGTAGATGTACCACAGATACCGTAAATGAAGCCGGCGATATGCAGATCAGTTTCCTTGAGGCCCATTTCGACATCAAGTCCGTGTACAGCGAACGGAGTGTATACATCATGCAGTTTGTAGCCGCTTTTGCGAACTTTTTTCACTGCAGGAAACAGTACCGCTTCATCATCATACGCTGCAACCGCAAATTTTTTTATAGCCATCTTTTATCAAAATTCTATTGTAAAGATTCAATATTGTTTTTTCGTTCGTCCCTCGATTAGTGGTGAGCCATCTCAGCATGCTCTTCTGCATGATGGTGCTCCTGCTCGTGAATGAACTCTTCAGCACTCTTCTCTTCGATCGGCTGCATACCACGCTTGTAGTTGTCGCCTGATGTTTTGAGAACGAATTTGATCTCATGCACCGCTACCACAGGGAAGTATTTAGCGAAGAGGAAGTACAGGGTAAAGAACAGACCGAATGTACCAAGGTAGAAACCTACTTCAGGCCACTCAGGGCTGTAGTATGACCAGCTGCCTGGTATCCAGTCGCGGTAAGTAGAGGTAGCGATGATTACAAAACGCTCGAACCACATACCAATGTTCACCACAATAGACATTACGAAAGTGAACGGGATGTTACGACGGAGTTTCTTGATCCAGAAGAGCTGAGGAGACACCACGTTGCAGGTCATCATCGCCCAGTAGCTCCACCAATATGGACCAACAATACGCCATTTGAACGCTTCCATCTCGCCCCATGCCTGGCTGTACCATGACATGAACAACTCAGTAAGGTAGGCAACACCCACGATAGAACCTGTCAGAACGATGATCTTATTCATCGCTTCAAGGTGACCAATAGTAATATATGCTTCCAGTTTCAGGATCTTGCGGGTGATAACCAGAAGGGTGTTCACCATCGCGAAACCTGAGAATACCGCACCAGCCACGAAGTATGGAGGGAAGATGGTAGTGTGCCATCCCGGAATTACTGAAGTAGCGAAGTCAAATGATACGATAGTGTGCACCGAAAGTACGAGTGGAGTAGAAAGACCGGCAAGTACAAGCGCCAGTGCTTCCATACGCTGCCATCCTTTTGCAGTACCTGTCCATCCGAATGATGCCAGACCGTATAGACGTTTGCGGAGTTTTGTTTTTGCCCTGTCACGTATCAATGCAAAGTCAGGCATAAGACCGGAATACCAGAACAACAAAGACACAGTGAAGTAAGTAGAGATCGCGAACACGTCCCAAAGGAGCGGTGAATCGAAGTTAGGCCACAACGGACCACGTGTATTTGGCAAAGGAAGTACCCAGAAGCCATCCCATACACGACCCATGTGCCAGATAGGGAACTGACCCGCGCACATTACCGCGAAGATGGTCATCGCTTCCGCTGCACGGTTCACACCTGTACGCCATCCCTGACGGAACAGCAGAAGGATCGCGGAGATCAGCGTTCCCGCGTGACCGATACCGATCCACCATACGAAGTTGGTGATATCCCAACCCCAACCGATGGTACGGTTAACGCCCCACGTACCGAGACCCCAATATACCGACCAGCTCACGGAGAAAATACCGAAACAAAGCAGGATTATGGAGAAGAAAAAACCAATGTACCACATACGTCCCGGCTTGCGCTCAATAGGACTGATGATATCTTCCGATACCTGGTGGTAATCCTTGTTGCCATCAACGAGTGGTTCCCTTACAAACGATTCGTACTTAATATGCATAGCACGTAATTAGTATTTTTAAACATTGTTGCTGTCTGGCTTCCGTTTCCGGCATCTTGCCTTTCAGCATTTTAAACTATTATCTATTCAACTACTCTGTCCTGTTTTTCTTAGATATGCTCCGTGTACATACCATCCAGCTTTTCGTTGCCTGCAACTACCTCGGCCGTGTTACGGATCCTTGACAGATAGTTGATGTTTGGCAGCGTGTGGATGTTCTCCAGTACATAGAACGTACGCTCTACCTGCTCCTCTTTACGCAGCTTGTGGATAGCACTTTCTTTGTCGTTCACATTTCCGAATGTGATAGCATCTGTAGGACATGCCTGCTGACATGCTGTTTTCACAACACCATCTTTCAGCGGGTGACCAGCCTTCTTAGCGGCCAGTTTACCTTCCTGCAGACGCTGAACACAGAATGAACATTTTTCCATCACACCACGGCTACGTACTGTAACGTCAGGGTTCAGCACCATGCGGGTGAGGTCGTCGTTGATGTCATCGCGGCGGCCATCTTCAAAAATGTTGTCTTCAAAGCAATCAGCACCGTTCCAATCCATCCAGTTGAAGTGACGTACTTTATATGGACAGTTGTTAGCGCAGTATTTCGTACCGATACAACGGTTATAAGCCATTTGGTTAAGGCCCTCGGTGCTGTGGTTCGTAGCCGATACCGGACAAACGTTCTCACAAGGTGCAGCATCACAATGCTGGCACAGCATAGGCTGGAACACCGTCTGGATCGTATCCGGATCGTCCGGCATACCGCTGTAATAACGGTCGATACGGATCCAGTGCATTTCGTGACCCCTCAGTACGTGGTATTTACCAACAACCGAAACGTTGTTCTCAGCCATACAGCCTACAACACAAGCACCGCAACCGGTACAGGTAGTTAGGTCAATAGACATACCCCATTTCACACCTTCATAAGGGTGATTTGGATAGAGGGTTCCGTTCTTACGGTAGTTCTCCTCCATTTCAGGGTTGGCCAGTGCCTCTCCGTGGTGCTCATGTTTTTCCCATGGCAGACCAGAGTAGTGTCCTATTTCTTCTGCACGCTCTTTCTGAAGCGCCTGTGGATCTTTCTTGAATTCTTCGAGTGTGAACTCGTGCAACACAGGACGATTTTCATAGCTATTGTGCGTTTGCGTGATAGCTACTTCATACTTGTCGTCTGTCTTAGTAACGGTTACACCTGAGTAGTACTCAACGTTTGTTCCGTTGAATGAAGTGAACGGATAAGCGTTTTTGCCACCTTTAGTAGCGTCACTTGCCGCAGCACGACCTACGTTCTTATCGCGGCCGAAACCGGTTGCGATCGCAACAACGTCGTTGTGCATACCAGGCACTACCACTATCGGTAGTGTGATTGTATAACCATTAGCGCCGGCTATTTTTGCCACGCGCTTGTTGTAGTCAACTTCTGTAAATCCTGTCAGCTCAGCATCCAGAGATTTTGCACGTTTAGGAGATACACACAGGTAGTTGTCCCACGTAGCCCTCGTGATCGGATCGGGCATTTCCAGCAACCATGGGTTGTTACTCCATGCACCACCGTGACCGATACCTACTTTCTGGTAAACCACCACTTCTGTACCTGTACCCGGCTTCTTAGCCTGTATCGCCGCAACAGCACCGGCGATATTACCTGCGTAAACCGCACCACCGTTTGCCATTTCTCCGGCAGGCTCTATAACACCATCCTGCAGCGCCTGGTCAAAGTTTGCCTGACCGCTGAGACGGGTTGTCCAGTAGAGTTTCCAATAGTCTGCGTACGTCTGACCTGCGTCCATCCATGCCATCAGAGAATCCTGGAAAGCACGAGTTTTGAACAGAGGAGAGATACCCGGCTGCTGCAGACTGTAGTAGTTAGCTTTCGGCTCTGCATCACCCCAGTTCTCCAGGTAGTTATGATCAGGAATAATGTATTTACACTTTTGTGCAGTCTCGTCAAGGCGCTCTGCGAAAGAAACCGTAGTAGCCACTTTTGCAAGTGCGGCAGTGAATTTCTTTCCGTCGAGGTAATCGTACGCTGGGTTTACACCGTGCAAAATCACCACGCCTACCTGACCCGCTTCCATAGCCGCAACCATGTCAGCGAAGTCTTTATCTATACCTTGTTTGTAATTACTTGTTGTTACCCAGTTTACGGTAGTTCCGTTAGCACCGATCTTATCATTGATAGCGTTGATAACAGTCTGTACGTTCACATCGTTAGTACCGCATACTACCATACCGTTGCCCTTCTTCAGGTCAGCTGCAGCTGCAGTAACCAGTTTGTTTAGGGCAGGGCTTGAAAGAGAAGGCTGAGTACCATTTGCCACCGCGTTGTACAGTGCAACAGCTACCAAACCCATTTCTGAAGGACGGCACGTAGCGCGTTCGTCAGCAGCAGCACCTGTAATGGTGTGCATTGCCTCTACCTGATAGTGTTTGGAGAGTTTAGGATTTTTAGCACTGATCTTGCGACCCTGTGCATAGCCCTTTGAGAACTCAACCGGAGAAAGCCATGTGCCGAGGAAATCAGCGTCGAGGCTTACAATTGTGTTTGCTTTTTCAAAATGAAATGTAGGCAGGGTACGCTTGCCGTAGCATGCTTCATTCGCCTGCAGCATTCCTGAGTAAGAGATCGCGTCATACACTACATGCTTAACTGTAGGGTATTTAGCAATGAACTGAGAGATCACTTCTTTAGTAGAAGGGCTCATCAGCGATGGTGTTACCAGGTAACCTGCCTTGCCTGCCAAACCTTCTTTTACAGCACGGTCAATTGCCTCGAATGTGGCTTCTTTACCGTCTGCCATAGGGTGAGTAAGGCGGGCTTTGTCATAAAGGCCGAGGACAGATGCCTGTACCCTCGCAGAAGTACCTCCCTTTGTGATAGAGGACATCTCGTTACCTTCAATTTTGATCGGGCGACCTTCCCTTGTTTTGATCACTATCGCGCAGTACTCACCTCCATCGGCAAATGTAGACGCGTAATAGTTGGGAACACCCGGTGTAATATCTTCAGGTTTGATCGCATATGGTATCGCCTTACGTACCGGCATTTCACAGCTCGATACGATAGTGGCCGCCAGCGTGCTGAAGCCAAGGAACTTCAGGAAGTCGCGGCGTGGAGTAGTAGCACCCAACACACTGTCGCTCAGATCGAATGGCAACTCTTCTTTAAACTCATTCTCCGCTCCCTCTTTTTTGGTAGCGATGTTATTGAGATCCTGCAGGTCCGACCAATATTGTTTTTGACTCATATTGTAAGTTCATTTTTCAGCCGATGTTACTCGTCAGAACGTTGTCTGACTTTATCTACCGCTAAATTGTTTTTTATTCAAAAAAACTATTTTTTCCTTTTTCGTGTTTGTTTCCAACGGAAGGGTGCCCGGTCTTAGTAGTGACACTTCTGACACTCAAGACCACCCAAGTCAGCTTCTGTCACTTTCGTGCGCTTACCTGACTTCAGCTCTTCGTGATACCTTGTGAAAATGCTGTAGTAGTTGTTGTTGGTGAACTGCACCTCTGTCTGACGGTGGCAGTTGATACACCAGCCCATTGACAACGGAGCGAACTGGAATACTTCGTCCATTTCTTCGATGTTGCCATGGCACTGCTGGCACTGTACTTTACCAACCGCAACGTGCTGTGCGTGGTTGAAGTATACGTGGTCAGGCAGGTTGTGTATTTTCACCCATTTGATCGGTGTTGCGAGGATATTGCCGTTGGCATCGCGGTTGTAATCTTTCTTCGAAGGATCCCAGCCTGCATATTTGTACAACAACTGGATCTGCTCGGTACCATTGATCTTCTTGCCTTCAGCAGTTACCAGCGGATGCTCTGCTTCGCCTGTGTATTCGTTGATCTGCTTGTGACAGTTCATACACACGTTTGAAGAAGGTATCATTGCCTGACGGCTCTTCTCAGCACCGGCATGGCAATACAGACAGTTGATCTGATTGATTCCGGCGTGTACTTTGTGAGAGTAGTAAAGTGGCTGTAGTGGCTGATAGTTCTGTTGACGACCTTCGTTCACCGCACCATTCACCAGCCAGTAACCTGCCAGAATGAACAATACGATAGCAGTCATAGCTATCATCACCTTGCTGCGGTACAGCGGAATTTCTTTTTCGTTAGGAATGTCCTGCTTTTCATTAGCAGCGCGGCGCAAGCTGTTGTTAGCACGCCACAGGATAACTACCAGCAACAACAAAGACAGTGTGATAACCGTGTACAGCCAACTGTGGCTTTCAGCAGTCTCAGCACCTGCTGCAGGTGCTCCGTCTTTCGGAGCCGCCGATGGCGCCTTGTAGTCATCGGCATATTTCAGGATCGCGTCTATTTCCTCGTTCGTAAGGTTCGGGAACGCGGTCATCTGCATTTTGTTGTACTTATTGTAGATGTCAACGGCTGTCTTATCGCCTGCAGCGATAAGTGCAGCAGAGTTGCGCACCCACTTGTACCCCCATTCCTTGTTCGGGAATGTCTTGGAGATGTTTTGCAGCGCAGGACCCGTAGATTCCTTGATCGGGTTGTGGCACGACGCACAATTAGACATGAATAGCGCCTTCCCGTCCGGGGCAGCTATCGCAGGAACGTTGCATAGGAGCAGTACTACGAAGAACGAGAGTACGCTACGGAAGCAGATTCTGAACATTGGCTTTATTGATTCTGGCACTGGATTAAATATTGAAAATTAACTTTCCCTTATATAAAAGCGTGGCAAAACTACGACACAATCGGCAAAAATTATACACATTTTTGAAAAAATGTTCTTCAAGCCAGGCGCGGGTTTCAGCCACTTTTTTGTTATCATTTTTTTTATAATGTCATTTCATTGTCAGGAGAAAAATCACCACATTTTCACAGCTTTTCCTCACCTACCAACAAATTTTGAAACCCGAAACTACCAAACCATCGGGAAAATTTCCGCTTTTGTAAAAACTTTTTCCTTTTCCGGTATTAGCAGCGGTTTTCACCATGAGATTTACGGCTTCACATTTGTAAATTCTACATACATTTCCGATGCTAAGACAGCAACCAACTAAATACTACCTGTCCGACCACCATCAACAGGTATAGACGTACCGTTCACATATGCCGCTGCCGGAGAAGCAAGGAATGCCACCACAGCCGCAATTTCTTCCGGCTTGCCGAAACGTCCCGCCGGTATCTCAGCTATCATCTCGTTAGCTACTTCCTCCTCGCTTTTGCCGGTTTTCGCCGATTTGTTGCCAACTATAGAGGTCAAACGCTCAGTTGACGTAGCGCCCGGTAGCACATTATTGACCGTAATGCTGAATTTCCCCAACTCATTCGCCATAGTCTTTGCCCAGGATGCAACCGCTCCACGAATTGTATTGGAAACACCCAGTCCATGCAGCGGGACCTTCACCGATGTTGATACGATGTTGATGATCCGGCCATATCCTGCCTCTTTCATGCCCTTGGCAACAAGCGTGGCCATTATGTGGTTGCAGATAAGATGCTGGTTGAAGGCGCTGAGAAAATCCTCGGTCTTCGCCTGAGTAATAGGGCCTCCCGCCGGACCACCTGTATTGTTCACCAGTATATGCACTTTGTTTGTCGCGAGAAATGCACCCACGGCTTTTCGCAAGCCCTCAGGGTCGCTGTAGTCCGCTACTATGTAGCTGTGTTGCTGCCCGGCACCTGTGCCAAGCGTAGCAAGTGCGGCCTTCAACTTGTCTTCGTTGCGCGATACGAGCACACAACGTGCACCCATATCCGCCATTGCCTGCGCCGATGCAAGCCCTATGCCCTGCGTGCTGCCGCCTATCAACGCGGTCTTGCCTGTAAGATCTGTAGATAACATTCCCCAAAAGTAGCACACCACTTCCACATCTTTGCGCACTTTCTACCGACGTTACCCGCCGTAAAAGAAAACGCCCCTCCTTTCGGAAGGGCAGTTCTCTTTGCTCACACTCAAAACACACACTAACTGACAACCCACCGTGAAAACGGTCGTTGTCCCACACTTATATTTTTAGTCGGCTACGCGCAATAACCTGTGCGGCGCACATGGTCACGTATCTTGCGTACATAGTCGAAATATCCTCTTTGCATACGCACCCAGAAAACGCTGAACACTATTGTGCTGATACTGAGCATTGCGTATATCTCCATCCGTTCGCGCCCCACCATGAAAAGAACAGTAGAGGCACCAACCAGAAACAGGCAGAAGAGAATGATCAGCTGCGGACCACCCAGATCAAGTTTGCGTATCTTGGAGGTCACCACTACTTCTGTTGCATCGCCTGTGGGGCGCAATTCAACATCCGTAATGGGCAGTGTCTTGATGTCTTCAGCTTCCTCAGCATGAGGCACTATTTTCAGTTTATGACCTTTTTCAACAACTTCAAAGTCAAGATCGTGGATCTTCAAATGATTGCCTACAAGGCGATTTCTGAGGTCTTCTTTTGATACCCGTGTGAGATATCTTTCTGTTGTGGTAAATAACATGGCAGATGCTTTTTAGGGTGAACAATAACATCTTTCCGAACGATCTTTCGAACGGCCATCAGAGAGGAAGTGGTGTTTCACAGTGCCCGTTCGGCATACAACAAGCATCTTGCCGGGCAATGGTACTGAGCATCTGTGAAAAAGAACTTTCGGTCCGAACCGGCTATCGCGTTAGCATCGTCCGTTACTTACATAGACGCATAAACTATGCCAGAAGTTTGGTTTTGAGGTTTTTTTAAGAATTATTTTTTGACTGCCCTTTTTTTCACCAAAGCCATCATTGAACCGCACACAAAAAAGCCGCAACCTTTGGCTGCGGCTTCTGAATAATTCTGTCGATAACACTCTATTTTATTAGCGTCACATTACCCTTGTATATTTTCTCCGCCTCACCCACCTTGGCAAGTATCACAGAATAGTTGTAAACACCCATGTCGCATGGCTCTCCCTTGTAGGTGCCATCCCACCCCTGGGCATCGCCGGTGCGGTAGTCATACACCACCTCACCCCAGCGGTTATATACCTTGAACTCTACAATGCGCTGATACTTGAGGCCTCGCACCCTGAACAGGTCGTTAGTGCCATCACCATTAGGCGTAAATGCCGATGGTATGTGTTCTGTCATATCAAGGTCCACGTCGATTGTGACTTTGGCTGAGTCCCGACAACCCCACTTATTCATACCATACACCGTGTACTGTGTAGAATCGAGCGGACGCGCTTTCGGGTTATTGATATTCGGATTGTCGAGAGAACCATCGTTAGGAACCCACGTATAGATCAGATCGTCGGCACTTAGCCTTATTGCCTCCAGCTGAATCTCTTGTCCGTAGCCGATCTTTGTGTTGCCCGGTTTAATCGTAATGTCAACAGGTGGTGCTACGATTATCTTTGTATTGTCTGTATCAGAACATCCCAGCAAACTGTTTACAATAAGCTCGTAGCTATAAGTACCCGGCGTGAAAGTAAAGAATGCCGGAGTGAGCGTTGTAGCACCAAACAGCGTAGTGTCTGCCGGTGTCCACGTGAAAGTAAATGGCGAGTCTTTTGGTGTCACCAATGTAGGTATCTGCATCGGCATGCCAAGACACACGATCGTATCCTCCATCAGTATGTCCACTCTCGGATCCTGTATGCTATACAGCACAGTATGCTTGATATCCGGGCACTTCGGATAAGACGCTGTTACTGTGTAGGTAACAGTTCCCGGAGGCGTTATTACAGGCTGCATAGAGAACGGATCTGATACTCCTGTCTTAGGCGACCATGAGTATGAAAATTCCGTGTCACCCAGCAAACGGATAGGATAGCTGGATAGTTGCTTGAAACAGATTCCCGTGTCAAGATTGAACAATTGGAAATCATTCGGCAACACATGCAGGAAGAACGAAGTATCGGTGCTGCATCCGGGCACCGGCGCACTCACACGCACGGTCTGCCATCTGTCCACGCTGTCGCCCGGCGTAAAGATCGGGTTGGCTACTGTACCACTGTTCAGGTAAGTATTGGGTGTCCACAAATAGGTGTACGGGATACTTGGTGGAAACGCGGTCACATTCAGCTGCAGCGCAGTTCCCTGGCACGTTATCTGCACCGGCGGACCGGCATTGATTATCGGTCGCTCATATACCCTTATCGTCAGCACATCTCGTGAAGGCAGACATCCTGCCGCGGGATAAATGCCCGTAAGCGTGTACGTCGTTGTAACCGTTGGCGTTGCTATGGGATTCAATAGCGTTGTACCCGACAACGTTGCTGCGGGCGACCACGTGAAATTAAGTGATGTATCGCCCGAAGCGATGATACTTACATATTGGCCCTGACATATCGCTGTGTCTGAAGTGTTGATCTTTACAAAGAACGAGTCGATGATGGTCATTACAGCGCTGTCAACTACTACCGGCAATCCACCACATGTGTATGGGGCAAGAATCAGGATCTTTACTGTTTTTGGTCCGGTAGGAACCACAGGAAGACCGGTGATCAGTACAGTCTCATCAGAGTCTGATGCAGGAATAACAACACTATCCGGAATGAAAGTATAATCCACACCGTTTACCGCTGTACCTCCGATAATGTACTTAATTGTCAGCGGATTGGTCATATTTCCCGCACGTTTGAAAACGAATTTACCCGGCAGACAACCACGCACACAGAACTGTGATCCGCTTGCAGTATCGGTAGGGTGCATACCAATCGGATTCACTGATATCGCGGTTGATGTGAGACTGCCCGCCTTCAAAAACACTCCCGAATCATACGCACCATCACTTATATCCGAGATGCCTATTTTCAGATGATACGTATCGCATGGAGCAACCGCGGCAATTGCCGTAAGTGATTTCGTTATACCCTGGTAAGTAATGATCGTGCCGGCACTGTTGTCAATGTAATAGGTACAGAATGGAGAACCGGGACCCATCGCTGTGCAAGTGGAGAGTGGGTATCCACCGGAGGGTCCACAGTTAATGCTGTTGATACATACAGGGATTGTGGTACCGGGAACCAAAGCAATATTTGTTGGTGTCGCATAACCGGGACCTGAGATAATAAAACCAAACGGATCGTTGAACGGAGAACACGTGTATCCCCCATATTCTTCCGATCCGAAGATGTAGTCGAATTTCACAGTATCACCGGTGGGTCTGAAATCAAACTCGAAAAAGCACGCGTTACGACTGGTGCCGCCTGTTAGGGCTCCCAACCATGCCGCTCCGGGCATCAGGTTATCCCATGATGCAAACAGTGTTGCCGCACCGTTTGCTCCGGTTCCAGCCGGCCCGGTGCGCACCCTGCCTGATGAGAGGACAATGCCGCTGTCGAACATAACGGTCGCAGGTGTCACCATGTTAAAAACACCTTTCGACGAGTCGTGGCACGTAGCTGTCGCGCCAAAACCTATGACGCCCGGCCCCAACAGCTTATTCATCAACGTTGTTGCCGTTACTCCGCTCGCATTCACAACCATTTGCGCCCTCGCGGAGCCAATGGCACAGCAAAATGAAACAAATAAGGCGAATAAAACATATGTTCTTTTCATCTGAACTCTATTTTTAGGGTATATATGGCATTGTATTCTCTTCAAAAATAATTACAAAATGCTGAATCTCAATGCATGTATTAAGATTGTCCATCTATAAAGACATAGTGAATTGAAAATCAGTTGGATAATTTTAATTTATTTCAAACATTAAATTTTTCATAAAGAATGTTAGCATTTGACATTCGTCCTTACTTTGCACACATGAATATTGGTCGTTTTACACAATATGCAGCAATATTGTGCGTGTTTTCGGTCCTTTCCGCCTGCGGCGGCGCCAAACATGCCGGCCGTTCGGGTCCGGTTGTTCCCGGCACCTGGCAGTCTACACCTATTGTCATCAACGGTGACTGCACAGACTGGCCTTCACCATACCCCAATTATGATGCCAGATCCAAAGTGGCTTACGCTACATCAAACGACGAAGAGTTCCTTTATATAACTATGCAAACGGGCGATCCCCTCACTCAGATCAAGGTTCTGAAGCAGGGATTAACCGTTTCAATTGATACAGGCGGGCACAAAGACCCGACTTTTCATATAAACTTCCCGTTGCCGAACGAGGATGATCTGTCTGCATTGTTCTCGCACGACGAAGGCAGCAAAAAGGACGCAACACCGCAACTTAGCCGCCAATTCGTACAAAAACTGCGCAAAAGCGCCGAAGACTGCCATCAATTCTCTCTCGAAGGGTTCTCTGCATGTAATGGCGCCTACATGGTATCGCAGCAACTACCATGTGGTGTTACGGTGAAATTAGCTATTGATGAATATCAGCAATTGGTGTGGGAAGCTGCAATTCCCTTCAAAGCTCTTTGGGGGTACGAAAACGCAGGCTCGTCACATAAAGGCAAACCGCTCAGTGTATGCTATGCGGTAAAAGGTTTCAAAGACAATTCCAAAAAAACTAATACCAGCGCAGCACCTATGAATAGTGGCGGTATGGGGGGCCCGGGAGGCATGGGTGCCGGTGGCCGCATGAATAGCAGCCCGATGGGCACAACCACTACTTCGTCAGGCGGAGGCGGACCAATGCAGCACCTTTACGAAAGCACAAAAACATGGAAGCATTTTACCGTCGCATGGAAATAAACACTACTGCGTATTTGGCTGTATACACCTAAGTTTGTGTTTGCTTGCTATTTCGCTGCATAACCTTAACTTTGTTCGTTCCATATTATATACACACTAGCACAAGGGGTTACTGATATGAATTTATTCTTACAAGCAACTAATACGCCATTCAACTATTTCCCCATCGCGTTGCAGATCGTGATTGCGGTAGGGTTCGTCATCGTGATGATGGCTGTTACCCATCTGCTGGGCCCAAAGAGGCGCACTGAGGACAAACTCATCAACTTTGAGAGTGGTATCCCCTCTGTAGGAAACGCCCGCCAACCCATGGGTATCAAGTACTTCCTGGTTGCTATCCTGTTTGTCCTTTTCGACGTGGAGGTGATCTTCTTCTACCCTTACGCGGTCAATTTCCGCTATCTGGGTCAGGAGGGTTTTATTGAGGTTGTTCTTTTCGTTGCATTCTTCCTTTGCGGCTTCATCTATATCGTGAAGAAGGGTGCTTTGGATTGGGAAGAATAACATAGCTTGCTTGAAATCGTGTAAACAATTGTAAACTTTTAGTCTTAGAATTTATAATGTCCAGGCCGGTACAGTACAATACGAAGATCAAGATGGTGGAGATGCCTGAAGGCTACTCCGGTGAAGGGTTTCACGCTACATCATTCGATAAAGTTGTGGGTCTTGCCCGCGCAAACTCCCTTTGGCCATTGCCGTTCGCGACGTCCTGCTGCGGTATCGAATTCATGGCAACAATGGGCTCCAACTACGACCTTTCACGCTTCGGCTCGGAGCGTATGGGTTTCACTCCCCGCCAATGCGATATGCTTTTGGTGGCAGGTACCATTTCCAAGAAAATGGGTCCAATCCTGCGACAGGTATACCTGCAGATGGCAGAGCCACGTTGGGTGATAGCTATCGGCGCATGCGCCAGCAGCGGTGGTATATTCGACTCTTATTCTGTGCTGCAGGGCATAGATCAGGTGATACCGGTTGACGTATATGTTCCGGGATGCCCGCCAAGGCCGGAAGGCATTCTTGACGGCATCCTCAAACTGCAGGACCTTGTGCATAACGAGAGCCTCAGGCGCAGGCACAGTTCTGTGTATCAGGAACTGATGACAAGTTACGGCATCAAGTAAACGAAGTATATTTTTGATCACGGCACCAACCGGTATCCGGTATTGCCTCTGACCATTGACACCAACAATGACTAACGAAACACTCAGACAGATACTCACAGATAAGTTTGGCGAGCAGCTCACCGAATGGGAAGAACCATATGGTATGCTTACGTTCCGCGCACCCGCCGAAATGAACTTAAAGGTGCTTCAGTTCTTATATGATCAGCAGGGATTCAATTTCCTTACCGATCTCACCGGCGTTCATTACCCCGACCGCACCGACGAGGAATTGTGCGTGGTATACCACCTGCACAACCTAAGGGCTAATATCCGCCTGAGGTTCAAGGTGTATGTCCCTGTCGCGAAACCGGACATCTTCACCGCAACCGCTGTGTTCTCAGGCGCCAACTGGATGGAACGTGAGACCTACGACTTCTTTGGTATCAATTTCGTTGGTCACCCGAACTTGATCCGCATCCTGAATGTAGACCAGATGGACTACTTCCCGATGCGTAAAGAATACAAAATGGAAGACCCTACCCGCACCGACAAGGACGATGAAATGTTTGGTCGCGGATAGGTAGCAGCAAAGTCAAAAGATATTTTTTATACATCCGGGTCAGCCCCGAAAGGGATTTTGGTTTATGGAATTACAAACACAGCAACAGCAACATATAAAGCTCTCTGAAGATTCACTCCAGAAGCAAACAACCACGCTCAACTTAGGCCCCACACACCCTGCCACGCACGGTGTATTCCAGAACATTATGGAAATAGACGGTGAGCGTGTGCTGGAGACCGTTCCGACCATCGGCTACATACACCGCGCATTTGAGAAGATCGCGGAACGCAGGCCATATTATCAGATCACAACACTCACTGATCGCCTCAACTATTGCTCTGCCCCCATCAATAACATGGGCTGGCACATGACCATAGAAAAGCTGCTGAAGCTGAAAACACCGAAGCGGGTAGACTATATGCGTGTCATAGTGATGGAACTTGCCCGCATTGCCGACCACCTGGTATGCAACTCGGTTATCGCTGTGGACACAGGCGCGCTTACTCCGTTCACCTATGTTTTCCAGTGGCGCGAGAAGATATACGAGATCTTTGAAGAGGTTTGCGGATCACGTCTTACTACCAACATGGGTCGTGTGGGCGGTTTTGAACGCAACTTCTCTCCTGTTTTCTGGTCAAAACTGCGCGACTTCGTTACGGATTTCCCTGCTGTAATGACAGAATTCGAATCGTTACTGAACCGCAACCGCATCTTTATGGATCGCTGCATCGGCGCGGGCCCTATCAGTGCAGAACGTGCGCTCAATTATAGCTTCACCGGCCCCAACCTAAGGGCTGCCGGCGTAGACTACGATGTGCGTGTGGCTCAGCCATATTGCTCTTACGAAGACTTTGATTTCAAGATACCGGTAGGCACAACGGGCGATGTATACGACCGCTTCATGGTGCGCAACGGCGAAATCTGGCAGAGTGTCAGCATCATTAAGCAGGCAGTAGAAAAGATAGCCAAAATTGAGCAGGAAGACCCGTCTCAAAAAGATGTCTTTTATGCAAAAGAGGCCGATAAATACCACATACCACCAAAGACAGACGTGTATACCAAGATGGAAGCGCTTATATGGCACTTCAAAATGATAATGGGTGAAATAGACGCTCCGGCGGGCGAAATATATCATTCGGTAGAAGGTGGCAACGGAGAGGTGGGTTATTACCTCATCAGCGATGGTGGCCGCACTCCTTACCGCCTGCACTTCCGCCGGCCATGCTTCATCTACTACCAGGCATATCCCGAGATAGTGAAAGATGGACTACTGAGCGACGCCGTAGTGACGCTGAGTAGCCTCAACGTGATTGCGGGAGAGCTGGACGCGTAAATATTTTTAAGAAACGAACAAGCGAATACTAATGAGCATACGTTTTTCAGAAGAGAAAATGAACAAGGTGAAAGAGATCATCGCCCGCTACCCGGAAGGGAAGCAGAAAAGCGCGCTGATCCCCGTTCTGCACCTTGCACAGGAAGAATTTGGTGGCTGGCTGGATGTGCCTGCTATGGACTATGTGGCGGAGATACTCAATATTCTTCCTATCGAAGTTTATGAAGTAGCCTCATTCTACACCATGTTCAACCTGAAGCCCGTAGGCAAATACGTGCTTGAGGTTTGCCATACAGGTCCGTGTATGCTCAGAGGTAGCGATGATATTATCGATTACATTAAGGAGAAGCTGGGAATAGGCCCGGGCGAAACGACGCCCGATGGACTTTTCACGCTGAAACCCGCAGAGTGCCTCGGCGCATGTGGTTATGCACCCATGATGCAACTTGGTAAACACTACAGGGAGCACCTTACTAAGGAAAAGATAGATCAACTGATCGTTGAGTTGAGGACGCAGGCTAACAATTAATTATGGCCTTCGATCTCTCGCTCACTTTTCAGCTATCGGCACCACCGCACCGGGTAATGAAATTGCTTACCGATGCAGCGCTGATAAGAAGATGGAGCGGAGGAGAAGCAATATTTGAGAATAAAGAAGGAGGCGCGTTCTCCATGTTCGATGGGTGGGTTAACGGAACGGTGATCAGGACGACAGAAAATGAAATGGCCTGTACGTGGGCAACCGCAGAATGGCCGCAGAACGCAACACCAAGTGAAGTTCATTACTTGCTGAAAAAGAATCCTGGGGGGACATTGGTGACAGTAAAACATACCGGTCTGCCCGACGAAGAAGAGATGAAAGCCCACAAAACAGGTTGGTCCGACTTCTTCTTCGAGCCATTGGAAGATTATATAATGATATTTGAACAAGACAAATGAGGATATTGTTCACCATACTGTTCGTTGTTTGTTGCAGTGCCGCCATGGCGCAGCAGCCCGACTATGGCAGCCTCAGTCATGCAATAGCCGACTTTGACAAGGCGCTCGAGTCGCGCGATAGTGTGGCGCTCAAATGGTTGTTGCACGAAAAGACCAGCTACGGTCATTCGAACGGATGGGTGGAGACCAAACGGGAAGTGATAGAAGATCTTTATAACGGCAAACTGGTCTACAAGAAGATCGCCGCAACAAAACCTGACGTGAAGACCTCTGGCACAGTTGCATCGGCGAGAAGCATTGCGGATATAGATGCCGTACTGGACGGTAAATTCATGTCCTTTAAACTGAAAGTACTACAAGTATGGCTCTGGGAAAATGACCATTGGACATTATTCGCGAGACAGAGTGTGCCGGTAGCAAAGGAAAAATAGATCATCAACTCAGGCGAGGTGTCGTAAGATCCCGGGTCTGATCATTGAATATTAAAATGGCGATAAAACTTTTATTAGAGAACGACCACATTGAAGGTATCCGGTATTACGATACCTACCGCAAGCATGGTGGCTACCGTGCTGCAGAGAAGGCGCTGAAAATGTCTCCTACCGATATTGTGGAAGAGGTGAAGAAAAGCGGCCTGCGTGGTCGTGGTGGTGCCGGCTTCCCTACCGGTATGAAATGGAGCTTCCTTGCCAAACCTGAAGGCGTGCCGCGCCATCTGGTATGCAATGCCGATGAGTCTGAGCCGGGCACCTTCAAGGATCGCTACCTCATGGAGTTTCATCCGCACCTGTTTGTGGAAGGTTTGCTGATCAGCAGCTACGCCCTGGGCAGCAACGCAACATACATTTATATCCGCGGCGAATATGCCTGGATACCTGATATACTGGAGCAGGCAATTGCCGAGGCTAAAAACAATGGCTGGCTGGGCAAGAACATAAAAGGCTCCGGTTTCGATTGTGAGATCTATGTGCAGCGCGGTGGCGGTGCCTACATCTGCGGCGAAGAAACAGCACTTATAGAATCGCTGGAAGGAAAACGTGGCAATCCACGTATGAAGCCACCATTCCCCGCTATTCAGGGTCTGTGGATGCGCCCTACCGTGGTGAACAACGTAGAGACATTGGCTGCCGTTGTACCTATCATCAACATGGGCGGCGACGAATACGCCAAGATCGGTGTAGGAAAATCTACTGGTACCAAACTACTTTCTGTTTGCGGCAACGTAAACAAACCCGGCGTTTACGAAATTGATATGACCTGCTCTGTGGAGGAGTTCATCTACAGCGATGAGTACTGCGGTGGCATCCCCAACGGTCGCAAGTTGAAAGCTTGTATCCCCGGCGGTTCGTCAGTTCCTATAGTACCGGCCAACCTGCTGCTGAAAACAGCTAAGGGAGAGACCCGCTACATGAACTACGAAAGCCTGTCAGACGGCGGCTTTGCTACCGGCACCATGATGGGTTCCGGTGGATTCATTGTACTGGACGATGCACAGTGCGTGGTGCGCCATACCATGACGCTGGCCCGCTTCTACGCCCACGAAAGCTGCGGACAGTGCAGCCCATGCCGCGAAGGAACCGGCTGGATGTACAAGATCCTGAAAAACATTGAATACGGAAAAGGTAAGATGAGCGATATCGACCTGCTGTGGGACATTCAGCGCAAGATTGAAGGTAACACCATCTGTCCGCTGGGCGACGCGGCAGCTTGGCCGGTGGCCGCTGCTATCCGCCATTTCCGCGACGAGTTTGAATGGCACGTGAAAAATCCTGAAGAATCGCAGACACGTAACTATGGTCTGGCTCACTATGCCGACCCTATTCACGTACCTACGACCGCCTAAGGAATAAGAATTTTTAAAATAACAAGGACAAACTAATACGGTTTTACTTTTTTAACCTTTGACTTGTATGTCAGAACAGACACCAAACTTTAAAGTAACCATCGACAATATCAGTATAGAAGTACCGGCTGGTACCACCATACTGAACGCGGCACGTATGATAGGTGGAGATGTGACCCCGCCCGCCATGTGTTACTACAGCAAGCTGAAGAACAGCGGAGGTAAATGCCGCACCTGCCTCGTAGAGGTAAGCAAGGGCTCTGAAAAAGACCCGCGCCCCATGCCGAAACTGGTGGCCAGCTGCCGCACAACCGTTATGGACGGCATGGAGGTGAAAAACATCACTTCAGAAAAGGTAGTGGACGCCCGCAAAGGTGTTGTGGAGTTCCTGCTGCTCAATCACCCGCTCGACTGCCCTGTTTGCGACCAGGCCGGTGAATGCGACCTCCAGAACCTCAGCTACGAGCATGGCTCTGAAGCTACCCGCTACGAATTCAAGCGCCGCACATTCGAAAAAGAAGACATCGGCCCTTACATATCACTGCACATGAACCGATGTATCATGTGTTTCCGTTGCGTATTCACCGCCGATCAGCTCACCGAGCGTCGCGAGCACGGAATTCTGGACCGTGGCGACCATGCACAGATCAGCACGCTGCTCGGCAAATCGCTCGATAACGAGTTTATCGGCAACGTAATAGATGTATGCCCGGTTGGTGCGCTTACCGACAAGACTTTCCGCTTCAAGAACCGTGTTTGGTTCACCAAGCCCATGGACGCCCATTGTAACTGCACCAAGTGCAGCGGTAAAGTGCGCCTTTGGATGCGTGGCGAAGAGGTTTTCCGTGTTACAGCACGTAAAGACCAGTGGGGCGAGGTGGAGGAGTGGATCTGCAACGACTGCCGCTTCCACAAAAAATCTGTTACAGATTGGGTTATCGAAGGACCTTCGAACATTTCGCGTAGCAGCGTGATCTCTCAGGGACACTATGCAGGCAACATTGGCACCGCCGAAACACCTGTACTCATCGATAAGGTGATAGGCAAGAAACCAAAACTGACATTAGACATTCATAGCATAAGTGATGTGAACAGGCCTGAAATTGAACTTTCGAAAATCGAAGGCCCGGCTCACTCAGACGACTTTAAGAAGAATAAATAATTATATTGGACAGGCTATACCACTACTCTTCGTTGAGACTGAGGTTTAGCTACAATTATTAACTAACTAAAATTACTTTTGCGCCACTATGCTGTTATTACAGATCGACACAGCGCTGATACTTGAAAAAGTGATCCTCATCTCGGTTATCCTGATGGGGTCACTCGGTATTGCCATGTATGCTACCTGGGGCGAACGAAAGGTCGCTGCCATCATGCAGGACCGTATCGGTCCTAACCGCGCGGGTCCTCTGGGGCTGCTGCAGCCTCTGGCCGATGGTCTGAAACTCTTCTTCAAGGAAGAGATCATCCCCGACCGCTCTACACGACTCATCTTCATTCTGGGTCCGTGCCTGGCCATGCTCACTGCACTTATGACAAGTGCCGTGGTGCCGTGGGGGCCCGACTATGTAACAGAGACAGGTCGCCACATCTCTTTCCAGGTGGCCGATATCAACATCGGTATCCTCTTCGTGTTCGGCGTAGTGAGCCTTGGTGTATATGGTGTTATGTTGGGCGGATGGGCCTCAAACAACAAATTCTCACTCCTCAGTAGTATCCGTGCTGCCTCTCAGGCTATCTCTTACGAGCTGGCAATGGGTCTTTCGCTCATCGCGCTGCTTATGATGACAGGCTCTCTCAGCCTGCGCGACATCGTAGAGCAGCAGCATGGCTTCTGGGCCGATGGTTACTTCACCTGGAATTTCTTCAAGCAACCATTAGGCTTCATCATCTTCCTTACCTGCGCCTTTGCCGAGCTCAACCGCGCTCCCTTCGACCTTCCGGAGTGTGAGAGTGAGTTGAACATGGGTTACCATCAGGAATATTCTTCAATGAAGCTTGGCTTCTACCTGTTTGCAGAGTACATCAACCTGTTCGTAAGCTCTTCCATTATTATCACACTTTACTTTGGTGGCTACAACTTCCCGTTCATGGACCAGGTTGCAGGTGCTGTTCACCCGCTGCTGTTCAGCATCATTTGTATTCTGGTGCTGGTGTCAAAAGCTGTGGGCATGGTGTTGTTCTTCATGTTTGTGCGCTGGACCCTGCCTCGTTTCAGGTACGACCAGCTTATGAAACTGGGTTGGAAGTCGCTGATACCAATTGCGTTGATCAACATGCTGATCACAGGCGTTGTCATACTTTGGATATTTAATAAATAGTACCCTGTATCACGATTAAAGTAATTCTTGAAAAAGAACAAAATGGAAAAATTAACCAACAAAGCCATCCAGATCGATCGCAGCCCGATGACACTATCGGAGCGAGCCTACCTGCCGGCTATTGCCAAAGGCCTGGGTACTACCCTCAGCCACATATTCAAGAAAAAAGCTACAGTTAGTTATCCTGAGGTGAAGCGTCCGTTTAGTCCTGTTTTCCGCGGGCTGCACATCCTCAACCGCGACGAGAACGGTGCCGAGCGTTGCACAGCATGCGGCCTTTGTGCGCTTGCCTGCCCTGCAGAAGCCATTACTATGGAAGCTGCAGAACGTAAACCGGGCGAAGAACACCTGTACCGCGAAGAAAAATACGCGGCTAAGTACGAGATCAACATGCTTCGCTGCATTTTCTGCGGTTACTGCGAAGAGGCTTGTCCAAAAGACGCTGTGTACCTCTCAGAAACCGTAATGCCTACCAACTACAACAGGGCAGCATTTATTTATAAGAAAGACGACCTCCTCATTCCTCACCCGCAAAATAAAGACAGTAAGTAAAATGAACATTTACGATATACTTTTCTGGGTGTTGTCTGCAACTGCGGTTGGCTGTGCGCTGGGGGTTATCCTAAGCCGCAATCCGGTGACGAGCGTGCTGTTCCTCATCCTCACTTTCTTTTCTATCTCAGGTCACTACCTGCTCATGAACGCTCAGTTCCTGGCAATTGTGAACATCATTGTTTATGCCGGTGCCATCATGGTACTGTTCCTGTTCGTGATCATGCTCATGAACCTCAATGCCGATGTAGAGCCCCAAAAAGGGCAACTCGTGCAGCTGGCCGGGGTCATATCGGGCGGTGTACTTTTTCTGGTACTGCTGGCGGCTATAAAAACCGCTGTTCCGGTAACTGTAGACAAAACTCCGATCGACATCGGGCTTATCTCTAACCTCGGCAAGGTGTTGTTCAAAGATTATGTGCTTCCGTTCGAGATCAGCAGTGTACTGTTCCTCAGCTCCATGGTAGGCGCTGTGGTGATAGGTAAAAAAGAAGACGGTGTTGCAGCAAAAGCCGACGCATAACTGCCCGAACGCTGCAACTGAAACAATTGATTATTTTTAAATTTTTATATTAATACGATGCCGGTAACATCCACACATTATCTGTTCCTGAGCCTGTTGTTGTTCTCAATAGGCATCATGGGCACGCTTATGCGGCGCAATGCGATCATCATCTTCATGTGCATAGAGCTCATGCTCAATGCCGTGAACCTGCTCCTCGTGTCGTTCTCCAAGATATACGCCGACCCGAACGCGCAACTGTTCGTATTCTTTATTATGGTGGTAGCTGCGGCCGAGGTGGCTGTGGGTCTGGCCATCATTGTAATGATGTATCGCAAGGTGCACTCGGTTGACATTAATATATTAAACAGATTAAAACACTAAAACTTCCGCAACTGCGGGATTGGCAATATGGCTAACCTGGTTTATTTAGTACCGTTATTTCCGTTGATAGGTTTCCTTATCAATGGTATCTTCTGGAAGAAAATGCCGAAGTCGCTGGGAGGCGCCATTGGCACTACTGCTATTCTGGCCTCTTTCATCATCTCTTTGCTCATCTTCTTCGAGGTGAAGAGCCCCGCCTTTCATGGTCCGGTCATCGTCACTCTGTTCGACTTTATCAGTTCAGGCACCCTGCATGTTCCGTTTGCCTTCCAGGTAGATGCGCTTTCTGCCCTCTTCCTGCTCATCATCACGGGTGTGGGTACGCTCATCCATGTCTATTCTACCTCCTACATGCATCACGACGAGGGCATGGTAAAGTACTTTGCCTTCCTTAACTTGTTCGTGTTCTCCATGTTGTTGCTCGTCTTGGGTGCCAACTACCTCATCATGTTCATCGGTTGGGAGGGTGTAGGTCTTTGCTCTTACCTCCTCATCGGTTTCTGGTTCAAGAACCGCGACTATACCAATGCTGCTAAGAAAGCATTCGTTATGAACCGTATCGGCGACCTTGGTTTCCTTATAGGTATGCTGCTGGTAATTTTCAACTTCGGTACACTCTCTTATCAGGACTTCTTCGGCCGCATCAGCGATGCATCTACCGTGGTGCCTGCTTCTACTTACAACTGGATCGCTCTGTGTTTCTTCATCGGTGCTACCGGTAAGAGTGCTCAGATACCTCTGTACACCTGGCTGCCTGATGCGATGGCGGGTCCTACACCTGTGTCAGCCCTCATCCACGCTGCAACCATGGTTACTGCCGGTATCTACATGATCGCACGCAGCGGAGCATTGTACAGCCTCACGCCTGCCATCCTGCACGTAATTGCTGTGGTGGGTATGGCCACAGCCATTCTTGCCGCTACCATTGCTATCCGCCAGTACGACATCAAAAAAGTTCTTGCCTACTCTACAGTTAGCCAGCTGGGCTTCATGTTCCTGGCACTAGGAGTTGGTGCCTACACTACCGCCGTTTTCCACGTTATGACGCACGCCTTCTTCAAGGCGTTGTTGTTCCTGGGTTCGGGTAGTGTCATCCACGCTATGGGCGGCGAGCAGGACATCCGCAAAATGGGTGGCCTCGGCAAGCACATGCGCATCACACAAGCTACATTCTTCATAGGTTGTCTGGCCATCTCCGGCATTCCCGGTCTTTCAGGCTTCTTCTCTAAAGATGAGATCCTCGCCAATGTCTTCGCACACAGCCCTGTACTCTACGTATTCGGCATTCTGGCAGCTATGATGACTGCATTCTACATGTTCCGTCTCTATGTGTTGACGTTCAACGGTACCTTCCGCGGCACCGAAGAGCAACACCACCACCTGCACGAAAGCCCTGCGGCTATGACGCTGCCGCTGGTGATCCTGGCTATCCTTTCTATTGTGGGTGGTTATGTGGGTCTGCCTGCAGTTATCAGCGAGCACAATGCATTGGCGGCCTACCTCAGCCCGGTTGTTCAGAACTTCGGTACACACCACCTCTCTCACGGCACCGAGTGGGGCCTTATGGGACTGTCGGTAGCTGTGTCTGTAGCCATGATCCTCGTGGCTTATGGGGTGAACCGCAAACCAAACTTCACTGAGAATACCGGCATTGCCAAAATACTGGAGAACAAATGGTATGTGGATGAGATCTATGACGCTATCGTGGTAAAGCCACTGAAAGCACTTTCTGACCTGCTCGACAAATTTGCTGAGCGTCAGGGTATAGACGGTATCGTGAATGGAGTGGGCAAGACTGTACGTTGGGGTGGCGACCGCCTCCGTCTCCTGCAGTCGGGTCAGGTAGGGTTTTACATATTCATTATGGTGCTCGGCATCGTTTCGCTGTTCGCCATTAGTTTCTTTATCGTTAAATAGTTTGTTTGAAACCGCGGGAAGCTCCGGCAACCTGCTCAGTATAACATTGCAATAGGATTATGATTCTGATATTACTAGTTCTCATTCCGCTGCTGTCCGGCATCCTGTCTTTCGCAGTCAGGGGCGAAGGGGCCAAAACCCTCGCCGTCATCAGCTCTATGATCACACTGGCGGCCTCCGCCTATGTAAGTGGCACCTCCTACACGCAGGGGCTCGAATTCTCGTGCGACTGGATACCCATGCTGGGCACTAAATTCACCCTCGTGGCCGATGGTATGAGCTCTATGCTCTGCCTGCTCACCGGTATTGTCACCATGGTCATCATGCTCACTCAGGCCAACAAGGATGTGGAGCGCCCCGGCGCGTTCTACGGCCACATGCTGCTGTCGCAGGCGGGCCTCATGGGTGTGTTCCTCGCTGCCGATGCACTGGTGTTCTACGTTTTCTGGGAACTGGCATTGATTCCTGTTTACTTCCTCTGCTCCAGCTGGGGTGGCGAAAAACGTATTCCTGTTACATTCAAGTTCTTTGTTTATACGTTCGTAGGTAGCCTCATGCTGCTGGCGGGCCTCATTTACCTTTCTTTGCAAACGCCCGGCACTGTAAGCTATGCCTGGGCCGATATTACCCGCGCCGGTGCTTCACTGGCTCCTGCACAGCAGCAGTGGTTGTTCTGGCTCATCTTTATCGCTTTCGCAATCAAGATGCCTATTTTCCCCTTCCATACCTGGCAGCCCGATGCGTATGAGCAGTCACCTACTCCGGTCACTATCATCCTCAGCGCCCTCATGGTAAAAATGGGTCTGTTCGCGGTGCTGCGCTGGTTGCTGCCTGTGGTACCGGAGGGTGTTGCCTACTGGTCGCAAACGGTGGTTATCCTTTCAGTGATAGGCATTGTTTACGCTTCACTCATCGCCATCGTTCAGACCGACATCAAACGCCTTGTTGCCTACTCCTCTATCGCCCACATGGGTCTTATGAGTGCAGTGGCCTTCACCGGCAACGGCGTGGGCATGCACGGCATCATGGTGCAGATGTTCAACCACGGTATCAACATAACCGGTATGTGGCTGATCGTAAGCATGATAGAGAACCGCTGGGGCACACGCGATATGAACAGCCTGGGTGGCATGGCTACCGCAGCTCCGCGCATGGCCATCGCATTGCTTATCATCTCGTTTGCCAACATCGCCCTGCCGCTTACCAACGGTTTTGTGGGTGAGTTCATGCTGTTCAACGGTTTGTTCATTGGCGACGGCAGTGTAGCGCACATTGCAACAATGGTATTTGCAGGTCTGGGTGTGATACTCGGTGCTGTTTATACCCTCAACATGGTGCAGAAAGTTGCTTTTGGCAACGTGGCACCCATGACCATCAATAAAGATCTCAGTGTCAACGAATACGCGGGCATTGCCATCATAATCACAATCATTCTGTTCCTCGGTGTGTATCCTAAGCCTTTGCTCGACCTCACCGCCGGTATGATTGCGACAGCTCCTTAATAAGAGCACACAAGATTTTGAAAAGTTAACCGGACACAGCAGCCGCCCGCCACCGGGGCATTAATCACGGTGAAAGGCGACTGGTCCATTGAATATATTTGAATTAGCGACATGAAGGCTATAATTGCTACAACAGTTTTTGGTATCATAATGATGTTCTCCGGCATTCTGGTGAACAACAAGAAAAGCGTTGCCGCTATTGCCGCTGTGCTTTTTGCCGCGCTGCTCGGTGTCAACATCTGGGACCTCGCTTCCACTTCGGCATCGGCTACCGACAATCTTTTCTTCAACAAGATGCTGCGCATAGAGCATTATTCGGTCTGGTTCAATACCGTTATGACCGGTTGTGCCCTGCTATACGTCTTGCTCATGAGCAAGGAGATACAGCGCGTAGGCTCATACGTAGCTGAGTATTTTGCCCTCATGTTCTTCATTCTGTGCGGACTTTACCTCCTTTCTTCCTACAATAACCTCCTCATGATGTTCATCGGTATCGAGATCCTCTCTATACCACAGTACATACTTGCCGGCAGCGATAAGCGCAACCTCAAAAGCAGCGAGGCCGCCCTCAAGTACTTCCTCATGGGTTCGTTCTCTACAGGCATTCAGCTCATGGGTATCACCCTGCTCTATGGTGCCGCCCGCAGCTTCAACCTTACCGAGGTAGCCGCTGTTATGCAGACAAATGCCCTCAATCCGCTGGCACTGGCCGGTATCATGTTCCTCATGATCGCGTTTGCATTCAAAGTATCAGCAGCACCACTGCACATGTGGACCCCTGACGTGTACGACGGAGCACCCACACCTTTCACCGCCTTCATGTCCACCATCGTTAAGGCAGGTGCATTCTTCGCGTTCCTCCGTTTGTTCCAGGTATCCTTCAATACCATTTCCGAGCATTGGACACTGGTACTCGCCATCATCACCGCAGCCACACTACTCGTGGGCAACGTCACAGCAGTGTTCCAGCAGAGTGTCAAGCGTATGCTGTCCTACTCGTCCATAGCACAGGCAGGCTTCATGTTGTTTGCGGTGCTGGCAGTAAATAAGTTTGCATGGCAGGGCATCATCATTTATGCACTGGCCTACAGCGTGGCCACAATCGGTATCTTCTCAGTGCTTGTAAAACTCAAAGACTTCACCTACGACGGCTTCAACGGACTTGCCAAGAGCGAACCATTGCTTGCTTTCGCAGCAACTATATTCCTGTTCTCATTGGCAGGCATACCGCTCACAGGTGGGTTCATGGCCAAGTACTACGTATTGCTCGCAGTGGTGCAGCAGGGACAGCTCCTGTGGCTCGTTATCTTTGCATTGCTCATGGCAGCCATCAGCATCTACTACTACTTCAGGGTCATCATAGCCATGTACTTCAAACCCGGCACACCCGAGATGGCATCACCTGTCACCGCCGGCGATCGCTTGCTGCTCATCATCACCTGCATCCTGGTTATACTGCTTGGTGTAGCACCGCAGCTCTTCCTGAACAATATCTAAACAACATTATCCAACATATACGAAACCGCCCCACCAATGGTGGGGCGTTTTCGTATACTGAGAAGCCCGGCAAGTGTGACTCACCTCTAAGGTGTGCCACATTTGTGCGTTGGCTGACACTAGCTTGCAGACAACTTGGCGGATTCCTTCCACATATACTGTGGGATTGGTTCATTTAACTCCCACGTAATACTCATTGGCTTTTCATTGTAGTGCTTCAAGTAGTTGACATTACCTAAAAAGACATATCCCATGGTATTACCAAACTCATCTTGATTTCGCTCACGAACAAAGAGCAAAATCACCTTGCCTGTTTTACTCTGTTGGATATATGCAAGGCCAGCTCCAGAATCAGGCCTCGCCGCATTTTGTGATTGCCAATGGAAAAGTCTCTCACTAATAGCATAGTCATCATACAAAGTAGTGGGTGAGTATTCTTTCTCAGATTTCTCGAGTGTCACAAACAATAACTCGGTGTTTTTTTCATGAATATTAATGACACCAGCTTGCGAAACCTGACGCTTATGGAACGTATGGAATCCAAATGCCGACAATATTTGCTCCCTAGTATATCGTCCGTGTAATTTTAATGGCATCGAATAGTGAAGTTGAATTTCCTTTTCGACAAAATCTACACGAGATATTAAAATGTCAATTGCTTCAATAATTTCACCAACTAAAACTTCATTTTGTCCTATTGCTCGAATGCTTTCAGAAATACTATTGAATCCACCCGCATCTTGCCATACATCGTAATGAAGCATTAAGCACATTATTTGTTGACTCTCATTAAGTAAGTCTACGTCAACATCAAAATTCTGCCTTGCTAACGACAGAATAAATGAAAAGTAAGAAAACGAATTTGTTTGAAGCCATTTCTTAGATATCGCTCTAGTTATTTCAGATTCATTTGTTCCGTCAAAATTTGTTCTTACGCCTGCATCAGCACAAAGTCTATTCCAGCTATCTTTCTTGTAAATGAGATTAACTGGGACCTGCATGTCTTCCGTGAAGTTCTTCAGCGTCAGTGGCTTATTGATATTATGCTTATAACTTCTAATTTTCTCAAGTAGTTGCTTACGCTTGGGGTTCACTGCGTTCCTAATATTATTCAGTATGTACTCCTTGGCCTTCCTTTCCAACCCGATTGAGCAGTTAAGTGGAAGGTGCGGAAAATCGTCTTCTACCTCCTTCAAGGTTGTCGTATTTGTCTTACCAATTAGCGCGCGGAACTTCTTGTCAAAATCATATTCTGGACGAGAATTACCAACAAAATCAAGAACAGTTAAACATTCTTTCCCCTTCGCCTTTCTTAATCCTCTCCCCAGTTGTTGAAGAAAAACAGTCAAACTCTCTGTTGGTCTCAAGAATAATACCGTATCAACTTCCGGTATGTCAACCCCTTCATTAAATATGTCAACTACAAAAAGATAATTGATCTCGCCACTTAACAGTTTGAGTCGAATGTCTTCTCGATCGCTACTATTCTCGCTCGTTAGGTAGTCTGCATGCAATCCTGCACGCCTAAAACTCTCGGCCATGTATTTTGCATGGTCCTGTGAAACACAGAATCCAAGAGCTTTGACACTGTTGATATCGGTCAAATATTTGTCCATGTTGGACAGTATCTCACTAACACGCTGTTCGTTGTTGATATATAGTTCAGCCAGTTCGCTTGACGCATACTTGCCTCGCTCCCACTTGACCTTCGACAAGTCAATACTATCAGAAATCCCAAAATACTGGAAAGGACAAAGAAGTTCTCGATTTAATGCCTCTGGCAACCTTATTTCAGCCGCGACCACATCACAAAAATCGGCGAGAATATTTTCGTTATCCATTCGCTCAGGCGTGGCAGTTAGGCCCAGCAATATTTGAGGCTTAAATCGATCGAGTATTGGTCTATAGCTTGCTGCAGCAATGTGGTGAACTTCATCAATAATTACATAGTCGTAGTAATCACTTGACAGGAGCTTCCCCTCTAACTGACTATTTAACGTCTGTACTGAAGCAAATACAACATCATATTTGGTTGGGACATACCCATCAACCCATAATTCCCCAAAATTTCCATCCTTCAAAATACCCCTAAACGTTGCAAGAGCTTGCTCTAATATTTCCCTCCTGTGAGCAACAAAAAGTAGTCGAGCTCTGGTATTATGGTCTTTGAATTCTTTGTAATCAAACGCTGCAATAACGGTTTTCCCTGTTCCGGTTGCAGCAACTATTAGGTTGCGATACCTTTTGTGAATTGTTCTCTCTGCTACTAGCTTGTCGAGTATTTCCTTTTGGTAATGAAATGGGGTAAGATCAAAAAAGGCAATTTTACTTTCGTTACTCCCAATTGATTTCTGCTGCCTTAATGATTGCTCCAACTTTTTGACATCTCTTTGATCGTCATAATACTCAAAGGTATCATCCATCCAATACGCTTCGAAAGTGTCCTTGAATTTCTTAATTATGTGACTAATTTCTTTCGTGGTAACCTTCAAATTCCATTCTAAACCGTTTGTGATTGCAGATCTCGATAAATTAGATGACCCGATATAACCAGTATGATAACCGGTGTTTCTTAAGAATAAATAGGCTTTCGCGTGAAGCCGTTCACTTTGAGTATTATATGATACCTTGACTTCAGTATTCTTTAATCTCGACAAATACTGCACGGCCTTTAAGTCTGTTGCGCCCATATAAGAGGATGTTATTACTTTCAAACGTCCTCCATTATTAGTAAAGTCCTCGAGGTCTTTTTGAAATACTCTAATGCCTCCGTACTTAATAAACGAGACCAAAAAGCAAATTTCATCCGCCGATCTGATCTCCTTTTTTAATTCGCTCTCAAGTGATATGGTACGATTGTTGCCACCTATGAATAGTTCACTTTGAGAAAATCGTGTGTAAGGCGTTATTTGACCAATATGACCGTCAAGATCTGCGATATCATTATCAAGCCTAGAAAATACTGCATTTAATACCCGTCCTCTTACCTCAACCAAGTCGTCGCTGAAAACAGAAGTATTCAATTCTTGGTTCAAAAGATTGATAATGCGATTCGTTATTTCAATTTGCTTTTCAATCTTATTTTCTTCCCGAATAGAAGCAAATGCTACTTGAAGTACTTCACTTAAATACTGGCTCAAAAATCTTGCTGCCTCCTCCTTATCAAGTACAGAGTCTTTTACATAGTATGTATGAGTATCTAGTTTGTCGAGTTGCCTTGCGATCAAACCATTTATCAATTGTTCGTATAGTCCTAGTTTAAGCATACTTCGTTTTCATGAATTCGTGAAGAACTGGAATGTCGGCTGGAGCCCAATCAAGGGCCAACAAATCTGTCGATGAAAGCCATTTTACTTCCTTGTGTTCAATTAGTTTGAGGTCTCCTCCAATATATGTAGATACAAAAGGTATCAGATTTACTGAAATAGTCTCGTAATGAAACATCGAATCATTCAATCTCTCAATGACTTCAATTTCTATCTCAAGTTCCTCAACAATTTCTCTAAGAATACAGCTTTCTGCAGATTCACCATCTTTCAACTTACCTCCAGGAAACTCCCATTTCAATGGTAAAGACATTTGCTCTCCACGCTGAGCAGCTAGGATCTTCCCTTTGTGTAAGATTATCGCACAAGCAACATTGATTATTCTTCTTTCCATAATGACAATTGAATTTACGTTGCGGGATACAATCTACCTCATTTTTTGAAGGATGGAAAGTAGTTACTACTCTTCACCTTCAAAAATGATAAACTTCACCGCGCAATCCGGATTCAAACACCTATGTGCTTGAAATAAACTGTTTCCATCGCTCATTTCATCAAAAGACGTTCTTGATCCACAATACGGACAAGTGGTAGGTTGATCTCCTACTAAAAAGATGTCTTCAAGCAACATAGTCAAAAATACCTAGTCGGACATTCATTCAATTTGCATTTACGTCACATGATATCACCCCCTCCAAATTTGTGAATATCTTCCTCTGCCAATTCTCAACCATGGCACGCGCTTTGTGCGCATAGGTAGTTATCCGGTGGCAGTTGCTGCTGTGGTCAAGAATACTGTAAACCCATGAAAGATCATTACCTGTACCGCGGGAGAAAAGTGGGAGTTTTTCGGGAGTTTTTTCCGCTGTAAACCGCTCTGGTAGCGGTTTTATAAAAATAATTTCTCCTCTGCAAAATGGGTACTCAATCCCCTCTCTGCAAGCAATAAAACCATCACATGAAAACAACAATAAGATTAGTAACCAGCCCGTCAAGGCACGGGGTCGTAGCCATGCCCACCCCAGGGGTGGCAACGTCCAAAGCGCTTCAGGGTCAGCCAGCCACCCTTCAATGGCCCATGTTTTTTTATGGCCTCCATCCCATAGGCACTGCAGGTGGGCGTGTACCGACAGCGTGCGCCCAGCAACGGCGATATGGCCAGCTGGTAAAAGCGGATGAGCGCGGTAAACAATATGGTCAGCAGCTTCTTCACTATGCAGTAGTTGATTCGGTGGCGGGTGGCGGGGTCAGTTGGCGCAGTAATCTGTCGGTGGCAGTGGTGAGTGCTTGCTCCACAGTGGCATATTCGGGCAGCGCGGCATCTGTAAACAGAACAAATACATGCAGTTGCATGCCGGCCGGCACCACAGGGCTCAGCAGGTGCTTGCGATGGCGCCAGGCCTCCACCATCAGGCGGCGCACACGGTGGCGGTCCACGCTTTTTTTAAACTTCTTCTTCGGTACCGAGAAGCCTGCCTGCACTGCAGCCACAGGGGCGGGGGTAGCATCGGGGCGGGGTGGGGGCACGGGCGCAAGGTGGTAGACGAGGCGTATGGGAAAAACAGAAAACGCTTTCCCGAAACGGAAAAGCGTGTTAATATGCTGCTCGCGCTTGAGCCGCTCATATCTTTTAAAAGTATGACGGATGGCGAAATGTTTTTGAAAGTAAAGATTACTTCAGGCGACGCTCGTCAGATACAGTGAGCTTATGACGACCTTTAGCACGGCGAGATGCCAGTACTTTACGGCCATTTGCAGATTCCATACGCTTGCGGAATCCGTGAACTGATTTGCGGCTGCGACGTGACGGTTGATATGTACGTTTCATAACTGTATAAATTTATTAGCCCTTTCGCAAGGGAGTGCAAATGTAGAGTAAATATCTGAAGTAACAAATTATTTGACGGCAAAATTCATTTTGCATAGCACATTTGTATATATGGCAATGTCATTTACCGTCAATCCCGATACATAAACCACTTGGCAAGCTCCTTGTAACTGGCTTTTTTACCATACATAAGGATACCCACCCTGTATATGCGCGATGCAACCCACGTAGTACCCACAAACCCCAACACCAGCAGCAGCATAGACAGTGCCAGCTGCCACGCCGGCACCCCGAACGGAATGCGTATCATCATGGCTATAGGCGACGTGAACGGTATCATAGACAACCAAACAGACAGGCTGCTATCGGGATTGTTGATGATGAAGCTCTGCGCCAGGGCAAAAGTGAAGATAATAGGCAGTGTTATGGGCAGCATAAACTGTTGGGTCTCGGTCTCATTGTCCACCGCCGAGCCCACTGCGGCAAATATGGCACTGTATAGTAGGTAGCCAAACAGGAAGTAAAACAGGAAACAACTGAGGGTATACACCACAGGTATGCTTTCGATGGAAGCCCTTATTTCGGCCATGCTGTTATCAGGGGTCTGCATCTGCTGCACTTGCTTCATCTGCTCCTGTGCTTTTGCCGGCATTGTCTGCTCCATGCGGTGTTTCGCTTTGCCGGCCATAAAGGTGCCGCCCGCCATGCTCAGCACCACAGATATCACTATCCACAGCACAAACTGAGTAAGACCCACCAGGCCCACACCTATGATCTTGCCCAACATCAGCTGAAACGGCCTCACCGAAGAGATGATGACCTCTACAATACGGCTCACCTTCTCCTCAATAACGCCTCTCATTACCTGTGTACCATATATAAACAGGCACATGTAAATGAGGAACGCCGAAAGGAAGCCCACAGCATAGGCCGTATAGGTCTGCGCGTCCTTCTCGCCGGCCTCCGTTATTTGTTTGGCTTTGATGTCTATGCGCTTCTGTGCCTTTGCCAGCACAGCAGTGTCTATACCGGCGGCACGCAGGCGTTCAGCCTCGGCTATGTGGCTGAGCCCGCTTTCTATGGCCTCAATGGTGGTGGCGCTGGGCTTCTTATCGCTCAGCAGCTCCACAGGTACCGGCGAAGACGCTGGCGGAATGTGCAACAGGAAGTTGTAGCCCTTGTCGCGAAAGGTATTGCGGGCATCGGCAAACCTGTCCTGGGTGTATACATAGGTGATGGAAGAAGTGTTCTGCAGCTTGCCGGTAAAGGAACCTGTTTCGTCTATCACCTGCACCCGCTTTTCATCGCCCAATTCATCGCCCTTCACGGCCAGATAACCTATGAACGCAAACATGCCTATGAACAGCAGCGGCACCAATATGGTAAGAACAATGAATGACTTCTTCTTCACGCGCGACATATACTCGCGTTCTATAATGAGCAGTATCTTATTCATGGCCAGACATTTTGTTTACAGTACTGATAAAGATCTCATTCATGGTAGGCACCTTCTCTTCAAAATGAGTGATAGAAGCTAACGGCAACATATAGCGCAGGGCATCGTTGGGGGCGGTACCGGGCCTCATCTGTAGCGTCAGTCGGTGGCGGCTGTCGGGCGTTTCCTCGCTTACCACGTCAAATGGGGCATCAGCGCCGGCATTCACGCGCGCGCCTTCATACTCTAGCGTATAGGTGCCATTGCGGAAGGAATCCTTGATCTGGCGCACCTTGCCATCCAGCAGCTTGTGCGACTTGTTCAGCAAGGCTATCGAGTCACACAACTCTTCCACCGACTCCATACGGTGGGTGGAGAAGATGATGGTAGCACCCTTGCGGTTCAGTTCCAGGATCTCGTTTTTGATGATCTCGGCATTCACCGGGTCAAAGCCTGAGAACGGCTCATCCAGTATCAGCAGATCGGGCTCGTGCAGCACAGTGGCTACAAACTGGGCTTTCTGCTGCATACCTTTAGATAATTCTTCAATCTTCTTGTTCCACCAGGCCTGTATCTCCAGCTTCTCGAACCAGTACTTTGTGCGGCGAATAGCCTCTGAACGGCTCAAACCCTTCAGCTGTGCCAGATACAGGATCTGCTCGCCAATCTCCATCTTCTTGTACAGGCCGCGCTCCTCGGGCATGTAGCCTATGCGCTCCACATGATGGCGGCCCAGCCGCTCACCGTTGAAGAACACTTCACCTGAATCTGGTGCGGTTATCTGGTTGATGATGCGTATGAGGGATGTCTTGCCGGCACCATTTGGTCCCAGCAACCCGAAGACGGTGCCGGTCTCTACCTCCAGGCTAACATCGCTGAGGGCCCTGTAGCCGGCATATTGCTTCACTATGTTGCGAATGCTGATCATTGCTTGCATGGTTACAGTTGTAAAGTAACTAAAGTTTCAGCAATATGCAGGTAAGCAACCAGATACAGGTACAAAGCAACGAAAATGATAACTTTCTGTTTATCAAGGTCTAAGCACCTGATCAGAATGTTACCGAGCTATGAAAGGTCATTCAGACCAACCATCACAGGAGACAACCTGTCTTCATTAGGAGGTAAATGAGTGACAAAATCCTTAATTTTACGAGACGCGTCTCCATTTTTCCGAAATGATATCGTTTGTGTCGCCTCGGTCAAGAACAAAAAGAAAATGAAACAAAAGATACTTTCACTTACATTGCTTTTCCTGCTCGTTCTTTTTGTGGGCCGGGTGGCAGGGCAGGTGACTATAACCAGCAGCGACTCACTGAGTTGTACCACGCCATGCACTGTTCTTACCGCTCACCTCGTGGGAGACTCTCCTACAAATACCGGCATATCTATTGATGACGTGTACTCAGGTGTACTCCCTATCGGGTTTACCTTCAATTACTACGGGACACCATACACCGATGTAGTGATTGGACCGAACGGCACAGTCTGTTTCGACCTGACACTGGCCGGCGCCTATGACCCATGGCCCATCACAGCTGTTCTGCTGGGCAATCCGAGTAAGTTTAACAACATCTGCGGTCCGTGGTGCGATATCGACATTTCGGTGCCCGATGGAGGCACCATCACCTACTCGCTGACCGGCATAGCCCCCTTCAGGAAGTACATCGTTACATTTTGTAACGACCGCATGTTCTCGTGCACCACACAGATCACCAGTACTCAGATCATTCTTTACGAAACCACCAACATCATTGAGTGCCACATTGCCACCAAGCCTGTGTGTGCTACCTGGAACAGTGGCAGGGCTATTATAGGTGTGCAGAATGCTACAGGCACTGCCGCAACAGTTGCTCCCGGCCGCGACTTCCCATCGGTTTATACTTGCACCAATGAGGCATGGCGCTTCACACCCAATGCTACAGGAACTGCATACAGTGTTGCTTCTATTCCTTATGCACCAATTCCTTATTCGTCCTCTCCCATACACTGGTACAATTCCACCACGGGTGCATACCTGGGTACAGGCATCACGCAAACAGTATGCCCCACCACCACAACCACCTATAGGGCCGGAGCGCTTGGTTGTGCAGATACTTCATTCGGATACTATACAGTAACACCGGCTCCTGTGTTCACGATCACACTTACTTCAACCAACCCTTCAAGGTGCAATCTTTGTGACGGGTCAATAACAGTTGCCGGATTCACACCCGGCCTTGCCGACACCATCACTTACGACCTCGGCGGTGTACCGCAACCACCGGTTTACGCAACAGCCTCTGCCGCAGGAACTGTTACCATCAGCGGCCTTTGTGCCGGCACTTACAGCAATTTCGTGGGCCGACAAGGCACTTGCGCCTCTTTGCCAGCCGGACCTGTGGTGCTTACCGATCCGCCTATCAGCCTGACCGTCACCCCAGTGCCGCAATCCATATGCGGGGCTTGTGATGGAGCGCTTATCATAAACGGCCTGTATCCGAGCCACGGTTATACTTTCAATTATTCATTCAACGGAACACCCCAGCCACCAATATCGGGTACTACCAATCCTTCCGGCAGTTTTACAGTTCCGTTCCTGTGCGAAGGGGTGTATAGCAATATCATTGCTGCATATGGCACCTGTGCCACTCCTCCCGGCGGACCTATTTCTTTATTTGGCCCTGCACCACCCGCCGGCAGTATTGTGTCTGTGACCAACCCTACCGAGTGCGGAAAATGTGATGGAACAATCCGTCTGAAACAGGTGATACCTTTCTCGTCCGACACCATCAGCTACCTGCTGAATGGGGTTCCACAGCCTCGCATCATCACCACCGCCTACGGAGATAGCACCATCTTCCTGCCGGGCCTTTGTGCAGGCGTATATTCCGGTTTCTCTGTAAAGATCGGCAACTGCATTACCAACATTCTTGGCACCGCTACACTTACTGACCCTCCACTCACGGCAGGATTTGATACTACCTTCAGGCTTGGCTGCAACGGCGACACTGTCTTCTTCCACAACCTGTCCACTTCTGCCGGCCCGATCTATTATGTGTGGGACTTTGGCGATGGCGTAACTGATACCGCTACCAATCCCCACCATGTATACGACACAGGCACCTTCACCGTTCGTCTGCTGGCCACCAACCACTTCTGCTACGACAGCATGAAGATGACGTTCAAAATAGGTCATCCCATCAATGCCGATTTCAACCTCTCTCCGGCAGTATTGTGCCAGAACGAGAGCGTTACCTTTACGAACACTTCAACGGGCGCTACAACCTATGCCTGGACGTTTGGTAATGGTGCTACCTCAACGGTCTCAGACCCGGTGAACGCTTATAACATAACAGGCAAATACAACGTCAGGCTTGTCGCAGGCAACAGCATTCCATGCTTCGATACGGCGTATAGGTCAGTAGAGGTGGACACCATCAGCGGAATTGCAATTGATGTCACAGACTCGGTGTTCTGTGCAGGCAAGTATATTACGCTTACAGGCCTTTTTGCTGAAGGCGGTAATACCGGCTATACATGGACTTTCGGCGACACCGGCGACAGCCTGCGCAATATCAACCCTGTTTATCATTCGTTTGGCTCCACCGGCGGGCAGTATTTGGTGACCCTTAACGCCTACTACCGAGCTTGTCCCGATGTAAAGAAAACACGCACAATTACTACGATCCCTGTACCACCGGTCTATCTCGGTGCTGACACATCAATCTGCAAAGGCAGTAACGCACTCACTTTATCTGACAGGTCTAACTTCAACAATCCTGCCGCTACGTGGCTTTGGAACACCGGTGAGAAAACCCGAACCATTCAGGTTACCACTCCGGGCGTTTACTATGTGACAGTTACTCAAAACAACTGTGCCTCTACCGACTCAGTAAATGTGGAGAACGACTGCTATGTGAGTATCCCGAACGTATTTACCCCCAATGGCGATGGCATTAATGACTACTTCTTCCCACGTACGCTGCTGAGCCGTGGCCTCATAGAATTCAAAATGTATGTCTACAACCGCTGGGGACAGATCATTTTTGAATCTCAGAACATATTGGGCTCGGGATGGGATGGCAAACTGAACGGTGTACAGCAACCCGAAGGCGTGTATGTCTATACAATAGACGCAGTCTTCAAAGATGGCCAGAAAGAGCACCATCAGGGCAATGTGACACTGATGCGATAGAAGACACATAACTATCAGTGAACCAGCTATAGACCATTGTTTTGCGGCCCCACCCGTAAATGTGCTAAATTTGCACCTGGAAACGGGAGGTGACGTTAATGTCTCGCTCCCACCAAACAAACAAATGGAACCAATTGTCAACAAAGTAGCTGAAAGCGGGCTCATAACTCTGGACCTGGCACCTTACCTGCCCGATCCGATCTCAGTATTTGACCTGAAGCCATTCCTATATATGGAGATGATCCTGAAGGAAAAGGACTACCGTGCCGCACTTCAGAATCACGACTGGGAACAATACTCAGGAAAAAACGTAGCGGTGCTATGCAGCGCCGATGCCATTGTGCCGGTTTGGGCCTACATGTTGGCGGCTACCTATTTGGAGCCGGTTGCTGCTTCGGTATTCTTTGGCACTGAAGAAGAGCTGACCAAAAAACTGCTCTGCGATCGCATCAATTCCATTGCTCTGGACGAATACATTGATAAACGTGTTGTAATAAAGGGTTGCGGCGATGTGGCCATACCCGATGCTGCCTACCTGGCCGTGACAGCCCACCTGAGACCTGTAGTAAAGTCGCTGATGTATGGGGAACCCTGTTCTACCGTTCCTATATATAAGAAAAAGTAGCAGGAGGGATAACCTTACGGTTACCTCCCCTGCTGTTATGTCCGCTATTTCGCTGCCGTTGTGTTCTTAGCATCGGCAACTGCCACATAGATCTGCAATTGCTCTATACTATTCAGTAGCGAGATGCAACCGTAATTATGCACCACTCTCTCCGGGTCGGCTACCAGGGCCGGCATCCCTGCTCCGATGACCATAACACCATCGTGAGCGCCGCTGTTGAACTGCTTTGCCTGTTCCTTCAATGACGTGAGCAGCTGCACACCCGGACCGTTATCTAAGAATGCATTTCCCAGCTTGCTGTCGTGAAGATAGAGTTTCCGCTCGTCGTAATCAGCAGGAATAGCTGCTGCACCAACCGACTGTTGTAAAAGCAGCTCCTTCAGCTCGTTGCAGGTGTTGTAAATGTTAGCGGCGGCGGCAGATGGCTGAGCCGGTACCAACACCTTAAGTAACGCTTCATTCTGCACAAAGTTGGCCGTTGCCACCTTATCGAACGGCGAAGGACGCAGGCGCGCAATGGTGAACTGCAACCCAATGACACCCACCAGAATGATGGACATCAGAATAGTGTTGAGCTTGGTCTCGGGCCGCCTGATACCAGTGAAGAAATAGGCAGGCAATAACACAAACGCAGCTCCGCCAATGGCGCTAAAAAGCAGAATGTTGGCACCGGGCCAATGCATCATGATGAACAGAATTGCAAGGCTGAACATTATTCCTACCAGAATACCAATAGCTATCACAAACTTATCGCTCACGGTCTTTACCTCACGCGACTTCAGGATGAACAACAACGGCAAAAACAACAAGCTAAACGAAACAATACCAAGTGTAAGCAATATGCTTGCGCCCGGCCAATACATGAATTTGAAAAATGAACCCGCAATAAACGCGGTCACGGAGCTTGCTCCGCTAACGATCAACGCCTTTTTCATTGCATAGTAGTTTTTAAAAGTTAACAAATCGATGGTCTCTTCCTCTATTTCCCGCAAATTGTTGCGGTAAAACCGTCGTACGGTTTGCTGATAGAAGTGCTCAAAGTCATCGTCCTCTTTGAGCTCCTGCTCTATGATACAACAGATGTGATCCAGAAGGTTCAACTGCAGGTCCTTCATTTCAACGCCATTACGTCTAATGTCGTTGAGGATGTAGTCTATTTGTTCGTCTGAGAGGCAGTACATTCTTAAGCTATCTTTGGTTGTATGTCCAATAATACCCTCATGGTCTCCATGAACTCGGCCAGCTCACTCACGCGTTCTTTAGACCGTGTCTTGCCGCTGGCACTCAACTTATAATATTTACGCACCCGCTTGCCCATGTACTCCAGTTCGGTTGTCACCAGGCCCTCTTCTTCAAGCGAATGAAGCGTAGGGTAAAGTGCTCCCTCCGTCAGCTGTATGCGGTCTCCTGTGAGGTCTTTTACGCGTTGTGTTATCTCATAACCATACATCTTCTTGTTGTCTGAAAGCAGCTTCAGCACTATGGTTTTGAGTGTACCCTTTATCAATTCGGAAGAGAAGATCATTTGTATCCTATTTGTTGCCTAAGACAAAGATACATAAGAATCCAATGCATTGTACACCTTTGTAAAAAAATAATTTCCGGTGCACAAAAAAGAGGTCGTGCATCTGCACGACCTCCGAAGCACTTTATTCAAATATTTACTTGCTTTCCAAACGCACTATCGGTACTATCACCTCTTCCAGAGATACGCCCCCGTGCTGGAAAGTACTCTTATAGTAATTCACGTAATGGTTGTAGTTATTCGGATAACACAAGAACACATCTCCCTTAGCGAAAATGAATGACGAACTTACGTTGGGCACCGGTAATCCTGCCTGATTCGGGTCGCGGAAGGCCAGCACATCGCGCGATTCGTACTGCAGATTGCGGCCATGTTTGTAGCGCAGATTGGTAGTAGTATTACGGTCTCCTACACACTTGCTAGGCGTCTTCACGCGCACACTTCCATGGTCGGTGGTAAGTAATATCTGAATGCCCTTGTCTGCGATCTTACGCAACGCGCGGTGCAGCGGTGAATGTTCGAACCAGCTGACCACCAGTGACCGGTAAGAGATCTCATCTCCTGCCAGTTCCTTAAGCACCTCCATCTCGGTGCGCGCATGAGATAACATGTCCACGAAGTTGTACACAATTACGGTCAGGTCGTTGTTAAGGCAATTGTGAATACTGTCCTCAAGCGCTTTAGCGTTGTCGTTGTTGGTGATCTTAATGTACTGTGTTTTCAACTTGTCCAGCTTCAGGTGCTTCAACTGGTTGCGCAAGAAGGTCTCTTCGTAAAGGTTCTTGCCACCATCCTCATCATCGTTCTTCCACTCCAAAGGAAAATGTTTTTCAATATCTGCCGGCAACATGCCTGCGAAAAAAGCATTTCGGCAATACTGTGTTGCCGTGGGCAAAATGCTGTAGTAGAGATCATCTTCCAGCACACGGAACGAGTCGGACAAAATAGGCTGGAATGCCTTCCAGTGATCGAGACGCAAGTTGTCTATCACTACAAGGAACGTAGGTTTGCCCTGCTGCAAATGCGGAGCAACTCGCTTTTCGAACACCTTGTGCGACATAAGCGGGCCGGTGCCCTTGCTGTCTTTGATCCACTCTGTGTAGTTTTTCGAAACGTATTTGAAGAACTCAGTGTTCGCCTCGGTCTTCTGGGTCTGAAGCACATCCATCATTTCAGTGCTGTCACTCTTGCCCATTTCCAGCTCCCAGTATACCAGGCGCTTATACAGTTCCTTCCATTCCTCGTGATCGGGATTGTTGCTAAGAGCCATGAAAAGATTTCTGAAGTCCTGCTGGTAAGCAATGGTTGTCTTCTCAGAAACGAGCCTCTTACCGTCCACAATCTTCTTGAGGGTAAGCAAGACCTGATTGGGGTTTACCGGCTTTATGAGATAGTCGGTGATCTGAGCGCCCAAGGCATCTTCCATGATGTTCTCTGCTTCATTCTTAGTGATCATCACCACCGGTAGCAACGGATAAAGCTCCTTGATGTGCGTGAGCGTCTCCAGACCTGTAAGACCCGGCATGCTCTCATCAAGCAACACTACATCAACCGTACGTTCTTTAAGCAGCTCCAGCGCGTCATATCCGTTACTGAGCGGCGTGACGTTATAGCCCTTGTTTTTCAGAAAGAGCATCTGAGACTTCAACGATTCTATCTCATCGTCAACCCATAATATTTCGCCTTGTGTATTCATTGCGTGTGTGTTTAAGGAACTGCCACCTGAGTGCAGATGGAAGTAAAATTATCTACAATTCGTATAGGTAGTATTTTATTGTCTGTGGTTTAACTCAAGATTGGGAGACAAACAACACTACTCCTGTGGCAAGCTGTAACGAACATTTGTTCTTGGAATAACGTTGGCAACCAATTAGTATTGCACAAGGAAAAGTTAAACAAATGGCGGCGAATATTATAATAAGAAAAGCAATTGAGGCAGATTGCCCGAGAATGATGGAGCTGGTGAAAGAACTTGCCATTTACGAAAGGGCTCCTGATGAAGTGACGGTGAGCATGGAGCATTTCAAAGAAAGTGGCTTCGGGGTCAACCCGGTATGGTGGGCATTTGTTGCAGAAGAGGATGGAGTAGTGCAGGGCTTTGCATTGTATTACATTCGCTATTCAACCTGGAAGGGACAACGTATGTACCTGGAAGACATTCTGGTTACCGAGGAAGCAAGAGGCAAGGGAATAGGTGCCCTGCTGATGAATGCACTGATAGCGGAAGCACGTGAGCGGAAATTCCACGGAATAACCTGGCAGGTATTGGAGTGGAACGAACCCGCCATCAATTTTTACAAGAAATTCAACACACAGTTTGACCCCGAATGGATAAACGGGAAAATCGACCTGTAGATCAATAGGTGCTTATCAACTCTTTGTCCATGTAGTTGGGACAACGATAAGTGGTAAAGTGCCATGATACGCTGAATAGGCACATAAGGTACTGGTCTCTGGTGGCAGAATTGCCCCGTTGCTTACCCGTTCGCCCGAGTGCGTTATTCGGATTAAGCTCCACTGATCGGTCTTGCAACGCTCTGGACGGGTCTTTGGGTTTCAGGGAGAACTTGTCTATGCCCACATATGTTGAACTGACATCATCCAGATAATCGGTGAACGTAAGCCTGTCTACGACCTCAAGCGTTAGGTTGATGCCTCCTACAACCCAGAACTTGGCGCCAACACCTATCGGCACACATGGACTGAAGTTGGTGTATTTGCGATCTTCATAGCCGGCGTTCTGCCCCTCGGTGCCCAACGGACGCAGGTAGTACTTGTTTCCGTTATAGGTAGTGTACGGGTCATAAAGGAACCCGCCAAGTCCCATAGTGAGAAAGGGAGTAAATCGATGATAAGGATCGCCGGTCACAAACCTGAAGAAGTTGAATTCGGCCTGAAAAGATGCCTCAATTATGTCGCTGGTAAAATCAAGGTTGCGTTGCCGTTGATACAGGTCCAGATTCAGTTTGTCAGAATAATCTACCTTGGTGTAGTAGGCCCCCATCCGCAATGAGATATACTGATTCAGGTGCTTGCGTGCATACAAGCCATATGCAGGATTAATGGTCTTGAAACCATAACGGTCGTTCAGATCACCAAAGTACTGCGACCCACCGCCGGAAATGCCTATTTCGGTAGATGTGAAATATGTTTGCGCCCGCACGGATACAAAACCCAATGACAGAATAATTCCCAGTAAAACCCTAACTATTAAATGCATGCACTTTTTTCGTTTTCGGCAACGCCGAAACGCTGAATAACTGTTAACGTCAAAATTAGATATTTATTGCTTGGCGGCAGATGAAATTAATCAGGCGATATGCTTTTGGAGCACATTTATACTTATCTCGATTTCCTTCAATAAGTCTTCGAGCATTGGTGTGAGCCCCCCCTCGTTAGTGAGCGAGTCGAGTGCAGAGCCCACCTTCGCCAATTTTTTAAGTCCCACTGATGCTGCAGAACCGGCTATTTTGTGCCCCAATTGGCGCCAATAATCCAATTTACGATTGAGGTACATACCACTCCTTATCATGTACGCCATAGTGGTTAGTTCTTCCACTGCCAGCCCCAGAAACTCCTGCACCGCAGGTTCATCGGGTTCATTGCCGTAAATATGTCTGCGCAGCCACTCTATGTCAAACAGCAGCTTTTCGTCTTTCTCCGTCAGCGCATTGCCATTCTTCCACTTCTCCAATGCATGTGCCATTGTTTCTTCAACAAATGGCTTTGCAATGAAATCGTCCATGCCGGCCTCAATGCACTTTTCTTTCTCACCGGCAACACTTCCGGCGGTAAGCGCTATTATAGGGACTGTGATACCGAATGGCTTGCGCCGGATGACACCGGCAACCTCGTAACCATTCATTCCCGGCATCTGAATATCCATGAATATGATGTCAGGAAGGAAACGATCGAATTCTGTAATGGCATCGAGCCCGTTCTCCACCGTCACTATATCCGTATCAGGTGCGATCTTCTTCACTATCGTACGTGCCAGCAACGTATTCACTTTGTTGTCATCAGCGATGAGCACTTTGAGTTTCCGTCCGCCCCCCGTTACTACCTGAATTGAACCTTCTACGTCCCGCGTGGTCTGCAGACCGGAAAGTGCATCATAAAGCGTGGCTATCTTCACCGGCTTCAAAATGCTTTGTTCAATACCCAACTCACGTGCGGCTGCTATTATATTTTCGTGCTCGGCAGAGCCATGCATCAGCACAATCTTCTGCGAACTCATTGTGTCGTCTGCACTTGCCCTTATGCGACTTGCAGTCTCCAGACCATTCAGATACGGCATATTACAATCTAAGAGCACCACGTCGTACTTATTTCCGGCATTAAGTGCCTTGACCACATCAAACCCGCTGTTAACTTCGTCACATATAACATTGGCCAGTGATAACAGTTCCCGAATGATGGTTCTCGACCTCGCATTATCGTCAGCGATCAGTACCTTTCGGATATCCGGCAGGGCCTTCCAGATCGGTGTTTCCGCATGCTCTGCGCGCAATTCAATATCAAAGTAGAAAGTAGTACCCTCTCCTACCGTGCTCTGCAGCTGCAACTGCGAGTTCATCAGCTTCAGCAGGTTATTTGATATTGTTAGTCCAAGCCCTGTGCCACCATATCGTTTTGAAGTGGACACATCTTCCTGAGCAAATGCATCAAATATGGAAGATCGCTTCTCCTCCTTGATCCCGATTCCTGTGTCGCGCACTTCAAATCTCAGAGAAACACTATCGCTTTCTGTACCTGCCGATTCATAAACCGACAGCTCTACTTCGCCCGCTTCAGTAAACTTCACTGCATTGGAGAGAAGGTTCACTAGTATTTGCTTCAGGCGCACTGCATCCGTCCAAACATATCGGTGCAACTCCGGCGAAATATTGATAAGCAGCTCAAGACCTTTTTTCTGTGCCTGAAACGCCACAATATCAGCCGCCTGATCCACGAGTTCAAAGACATCACATTTGTCAATATCAAGCTCTAGTTTACCTGCCTCAATCTTTGAGAAGTCTAGGATATCGTTGATGACACCCAGCAAGGTAGTGGCAGATTGGTTAACTATGGAAAGATACTGCGACTGAGTATCGGTGGTCTTTGTTTTTAGCAACAGATCTGTAAAACCAATGATACCATTGAGCGGGGTGCGTATCTCATGGCTCATATTCGCGATAAACGTCGATTTGGCACTGTTGGCTTTTTCGGCGAGGCGTTTTGCTTCTCCAAGTTTTTCGCTGAATTGCCTTTCCAGATCTAGTGTTTGTTGCTCCTTTTCCCGCTCACGCGTAATATCCCTACCTATGCAGAACAGGTTTCCGGAATCATTGTCGGGTGCAACAGCCCATTCTATGAACAGGTATCTCCCGTCTGCACACCGCAAGCGATTGACAAAATTCACGGTCTGTCCGCCTTTTGCCAACTTCTGCATCTCGTCAAGAGACGCATTCATATCATCGGGGTGAATGAAATCGAGATACTTGACCGATTTCAGAACCTCATCATTATAGCCCAGCAACCTGGCAAATGCCGGGTTCACCTTCTTGAAATATCCGTCCAGACCTGCTAATGCTATAATGTCGTGGGATACGTTGACGAACTTTTCGAACAGATCACTATCCTCTTTTTTCTTCCGTAGGATGATCAGCTCAGTAACATCTTCGGCAAGCAGTGTAAGCGCACGCTTCTGTTCCAGATTTAGTTTGCGGGGCACAGTATCTATGACACACAAACTGCCGAGCGCATTTCCGGCGGCATCTATGAGCGGATAACCACCATAGAATCTGATGTGAGGCTCTCCTGTTACTAGCGGATTGTTTTTAAAAACAGGGTTCTTCCAGGCATCGGTCACCTCATAGATAGTATTGCCCTGAATGGTATGCTGACAGAATGAAATATCGCGGTGTGTTTCCTGCACTTTCAGACCAACAGCCGACTTGAACCATTGTCTGTTCTCATCAACTAACGAAACCAACGCAATAGGCGTGCCGCAGATTATAGCCGCCAACTCTGTAATGCGATCGAAGGCCCGCTCGGGGGGCGTATCGAGCACATCATAAGAGCGGAGGGCCTTTAATCTGCTTTCTTCGTTTTGAGTTGCCATTTGCTTTCGCTGAACCGTTGACGTCTGAAAAGAATCGCCAACGGGAGAATTTCAAGAGATTATGATCGGAGAATGCCGGTGCAGTTATCGCAACCTGTCAACAGAACGCACGAGCTTTTCATCACTGCGTATGCCTAATAAAGCTAACAAAAGAAAAACCAGTGAGAGGGCAGGCAATACCGCTCCTACCCAATAGCTACCGCCTGTTACGGGAGGGGTAAGTTTTGAAAGGCCGGTTACCCGGGTCAGCATCATTGTGAGAAAAGATATAGCAGAAATGATACTCAAAGCCGTCATTCTCATTTGCCTCTTTCTGTCGCGGAACATGAATATGGTCACCAACGGCAACGCCACCATTACAATGGCAATAAGCAGTGAAGGGTAATGATCGGCTACGCGCAGCACTTTGTGTTCGGTGAGTTCACCCACTTTTATCTCGCCACGGTACAGATCGAAAAAGAACACACCGGCACCAAGTAATGCTGAAAACAGCAACCACAGTGATTGTTTACGTTGTATCATGCTTTGTTACTTATTGATATCCTGTTTCTATCGATTTTAGTTGATCTTGTCTCCTCCGAAATAAGGCTGCAATGCCGCTGGAATGCTGATGCCTTCCGGACCCTGATTGTTCTCAAGCAGACATGCAATGATGCGTGGCAATGCCAATGAACTTCCGTTAAGGGTGTGTACTAACTGGGTCTTTCCATTAGCATCACGATGACGGATCTTCATCCTGTTTGCCTGGAACGATTCGAAGTTTGAAACTGAACTCACTTCGAGCCAACGTTCCTGTGCAGCACTATAAACCTCAAAGTCGTAAGTGAGTGCAGATGTGAAACTCATATCGCCGCCACACAAGCGGAGGATGCGATAGGGAAGTTCCAGTGATTGAAGTAGCTTCTCCACGTGTGCTACCATGCCCTCCAAAACATCATAACTAGTTGCGGGGTCAACGATCTGAACGATCTCTACCTTGTCAAACTGGTGCACACGGTTGAGACCACGCACGTCCTTGCCGTAGGAACCTGCCTCGCGACGGAAACATGGTGAATAGGCTGTTAGTCGGGCTGGCATCTCGCTTTCCTGCAATATCACGTCTCGGAAAATATTGGTAAGCGGCACCTCTGATGTCGGTATCAGATAGAAGCCATCGGCAGTAACATGGTACATCTGTCCTTCCTTATCGGGCAACTGACCTGTTCCGTAGGCCGAGTCTTCGTTTACCATGAAGGGCGGACAGTATTCTGTATAGCCGGCGGCAATATTGAAATTGAGGAAGTATTGGATGAGTGCGCGCTGCAAACGGGCACCCTTGCCCATAAATACAGGGAAACCACTGCCGGTGAGCTTATTGCCCAGTGCCAGGTCCATAAGCTTGTATTGCTCCATGAGGTCCCAATGAGGTGCCTTGTGCGTGCCAAGCTGAGGCATAGTACCGCCAGAGCGCACCACTTCGTTGTCTTCAGGAGTTTTCCCAACCGGAACACTGGCATGCGGAAGGTTAGGAAGGCGCACCATATCATCGTGAAGCTCCTGCTCTATGTTGCCCAGTGTGGTGACCAGTTCTTTTATTTTCTCTTTGTGCTGAGCCACCTGCAACTTCATCTGCTCGGCCTGCTCTTTATCGCCCTTTGCCATCAACTGGCCTATCTGCTTTGACGCCGCATTCACCGAAGCTGCCAGGTTATCGTGTTCCACCTGCATCAGGCGCCGGCGCTCATCGGTCTCGATGATCTTGTCAACCAGTTCTGTTTCTTTAAAATTCTTCTTTGCCAGTCCCTGCAGTACCAGTTCCTTGTTCTGCCGGAAGATGTTTATGGGTAACATGTTTCTATATATATTGAAACGGCAAAGATACGCTAATGCTGCAAGAATAGTATGCCCGCCGTCACCTGAAAAGCAGCAAAACAGGTGCTGCACCACGGTGAATTACCTGATCTCAGGGATTGTGATACCGGTGATCTTCCGGTATAGGTCTATAGCATAGAGATCTGTCATACCTGCAATGAAATCGACCAACGACTGTATATCCTGATAGATGCAGCTACGGTCGCCAACCACAGGAAACTGAGCAGACACCAGCTTCAAAAGCTTTGCCGATCGAGTAAGGTGCGGGTTCAGTGCTGCATGCACAAACTCTTTCAACAAACCGCCTATCACATTATAGCCGGCTATTTCTATCTCGGCCACCGACCGATAGTTATATATATTTTCGTAAGAGAATTTATTTATGTCCTCAATAAGTCTATGCTCCGCCTCGGGCAAACACTTCAACAGGTCTTTCTCCAGTGTTCCTGCCAACAGCTCGGGCTCATGCGCCATGAACACATCTGCCAGCTTCTCCGTCATCAGCCCTATCCAACGGGCGCGCACGTATTGCACTTTCTGGTTAGGGTCGTTTATGTCGGCAAGTGTGCGGGTGATATAATCGCGGTTGGTATATTTCCCGGTCTCGTTGTCAAAGAAGGGTAGAAACAGGCTCATAAATGTATCGGTGGACACAATATGGAGCCTGTGCGCGTCTTCCAGGTCAATGACACGATAGCAAATATCGTCTGCCGCCTCAGTCAGATACACAAACGGATGTCTCGCATACACGGTTTCATAACCTTCCTTACGCGGAATTCCGAGCTTCGACGCGATCTTTTCGTAGGTTGCTTTTTCAGAGTCGAAGTACCCCGATTTCTTGGTAGCAATGAGGCCGGTGCGCTTGTTGAATCCCTCAGACGACGCGCATGGGTACTTCACCAACGATGCCAGAGTAGTAAACGTAAGCCTATAGCCTCCTGGCACCGGCTCGTTGAAATTGTGTGTGAGCGTGCGCAATGCGTTTGAGTTGCCCTCAAACAACTCGAGGTCTTTTAGCTGATTGGGCGTTAGCGCATCATGAATCAGCTTGCGGTCGTCGCCGTGCAATTCTGTAAAGAAAGTTCGTATGGCATCCTCGCCCGAGTGCCCGAAAGGTGGGTTACCTATATCGTGAGCCAGGCAGGCCGATGCGATCACAGATGCCAGTTCGTGACGGTAGAACTCAACAAAACTCTCGCCCTTATCGGCGTTGGCTACTGCTATCCTCTCTCCCACTGCCTTACCAAGAGACCTGCCCACAGATGCCACCTCAAGACTATGTGTGAGGCGATTGTGCACAAAAATGGCTCCCGGCAAGGGAAAGACCTGCGTCTTATTCTGCAATCGGCGGAAGGCGGACGAGAATATGATACGGTCATAGTCGCGGATGAAAGAATTTCGCACAGGGTCAGGATTAGAAGAGTCGCGCTCTGTCCCGCCGGTTCTCTGTGTTGTGTACAACGACTGCCAGTTCATGCTGTAAATATATAAAAGGTACGGCGACGGCCATACCTTTTAGTCTATACCCTCATCTGTATCGTATTATTCTTTGTCCTCCTTTTTGCACTGCTCTATAAAATAGGCATTCTTATCCTTACCCCAGTGCGGATTAGTGATGTCTTTATTCAGTGCAGACTCCTTTTCAAACAGACCCTGTGCCTTCTCGAAATACGGCATTGCTGCCTTCTTGCCACCACCAAACTGTTTTGGTGTAAAGAACTTGCTCACTGCTGTGAGGTAATACATACGCGGGTTGTCGGCGTTAACTTCCTTGGCACTCTCCAGATTCTGACTGAACAACTGGCCATACTTCTGCCAACGGTTCATAGGGTCTATCGCCATACGGGCGTTGGCTATCATGGCCGCCAGCACATATGTTTCGTCATTCTCCTTCTTCAGAATAGCCACGGCGTCTTCTTTCTCTTTTTCAGCTTCATCAAGATAGGCTTCGCGCTTGGCATTGTCTTTCTCCATGTACGAGAGCTGTGTCTTACTGTAGGCCACATAGTAGTGCGATGCCCACTCATTGTCCCACTTCTTAGCTATCAGGGATAATTTATTGGCTTGTTCCACTTTTGCATTCATGTCCATAGTGGTATCAAATGCCAGAAATGTCTTTTCCAGTACTGGTTTCATGTCCTGTGCCTGTGCGGTACATGCTGCAATAGCAAGGGCTGCGGTAATGATCGTGTTTTTCATTTTGTTGGTTTGATTGATGTATTTGAATTGTTGCGTTTGATATTATAGTTCGTCTTTGCTGAATTCTGACAGCGACATATTAACACCGAAGAAAATAGTACGGTACAGCGCCGGCACTATCTTGCTCTCTGTATAACCACCATTTCCATCGGGGCTGTAGCGATAGCCAAATACGTTTTTAGCATTCGTCACATTCTCTACACTCAGATAGAACACGGTGAACCACTTGCCAAAACTGTGCAGATAGGCCACAGAAACTGAAAGGCTGTTAAAGTCAGGTGTGGTGCGGTCAGTGAGGAATCGGGTATTGTCTGCCAAATAGCCGGGAAGGTTGTAGTAGGGCCTTCCGCTGGCGTAGCTGTAGGTAGCACTTACATTGGTCTTTATCTTATCTATCCAGTACTTACCCACGAGGTTCAGATTGTGATTGGCAATAAACGTAGGGGTTGCCGCAATAGGGTAGTTGAGGAACTGACGCTTGGTATCAATGTAGCTATACGAAATCCAGTAGTCGGTGTTCTTGAATGTCTTCTTGTCGCGCCAGAAGAGTTCCACTCCTTGCGCATAGCCACTGCCACCATTGGTTACTGTTGCGGCAGGCGAAATATAACGATAGATGTTAGGATTGTATGGCGCACCGGTCTCCAGTATCAGACTGTCATACTTTTTATAGTATCCTTCCAGGCGCAGCGTGCGGTTATCCTGACTCCACTGCCAGTTGGCAATGTAGTGTGTTGCCAACTGCATGTCAGGTCGGTGCCCGGCTATCAGGTACACCGATGGTGCTTCCTGATAGAACATACCACCCGCCACTGATGCCTGGCTATGCACACCCGTCTTCAATGCCATTGACAATCGGGGAGCTATGGTATTAGCGCCGATCAAGGTGCTGTTCTCATACCTTATTCCGGGCTTCACAGCAAAACGGTTCACTGGCGTCCACTCCAGCTCGGCATAAGCGCCTGATAGTATCTCGTCAAAGCTCTGCTTCGCGGTATCATTCTTACGGGCCAAACCAAAACTCTGAATGTCGGTACCCAACATCAGGTTCAGGCGACTGTTGAAATATCGTTTGCCTTCTACCCTGAACTGTCTGCGATACTCGTCCTGCCCATATTTCAGCGGTCCGAATTCAAAGTCGGTGTTGTTCTGACTAACAGACGCGGCAGTGTACAGCATATACTTACTCTTGAACAGCTGCTTGTACGATGCGTTACCAAAGTAGTTGTGGTCTGCTGTCACAAAGTTCACCGTACCTGCATTGAACGGATCGGGTATGGTAACTCCTGTTGTATTGTGCTGCGTGTTCACAGCCACTTTCAAAATGCCGTTCTTATTGGGCTTCCATATGTAGCGCGCGTTCCCGTTGCCACCTTGCGGCACTTTATAGAAATCGAAATTACTCTTGATTATGCCGTAAAAGGGCGTAAGGTTCGTGTATCCGCCACCGCCCTCAATGGCACTGTTTTTCCATTTCTTCACACCCGATGCATTGGCACCGGCGAGGTTAGCACCCAGATTGATATTGCTTTTGTCGGGCAGGTCTGTAGTGTTCAATTCCAGCACACCACTCAATGCCTGACCGTAGCGGGCGCTATAGCCACCACTGCTGAATGCCACACCCTGGTACTGGAAGGCGCCGAACCTGCTGCGGGTGGCCACGCCCGGCGCACCGTTAAAGAATGCGTTCTGCACCACCATCTCATCTACTATCACAGCAGCTTCATTGGCATCACCGCCACGTACAAACAGCCCATTATCCGGACCGGTCTGCTGGGTGCCCGGCAATGTCTGCATCGCCTTCACCACGTCGGCACCCGACCCTGCAGTTGTTACAATATCAAGCGGCTTTAAAACTGTCTTGCCTTTATCGTTCGTAGCATCTATTGAGCCGGCCGTTATCACCACCACGTCCAGGTCCTTAGGCGCATTCGCAACCAGTGTTATTACAATGCCGCTGATGTCTCCGTCTATATTCACTGGCTGGCCTGCGGGTGAATGACTTATCTCAGATGCCACTATCGTTTGCGGACCTTTCTCAGAAGTGGTGAACCGGAATATACCATTGCTGTCGGTAGTTCCCCCGTCAATGGTGTTATCAAGGTAAACATTAGCACCCTTCACCGGCTTATTCTTGTTGTTGATCACGGTGCCACTGATCTTGTATTGCGCATTGGCAGTAATACCCTGCATCAGCCCGATCAGCAAAAAAACTAAAATAGAGTAGCGGTGTGTTCTCATTTATCAGAATTGTGGCGCAAAACTATAATGGCATCGCCCGAGAGTGAAATCTATTTCGGGGAAAAATGTGCGGTTGTCGGTAAACGAATGAAATGTGGCGGTGAAATCGGAGCAGTATGAAAAAAAGACGCCCATGCATTGCTGCATGGGCGTCTCATAATTGTGGTCACAACTAGTGGCCGCTTATATATTCGTTCAGTTCTGTGCGGCTTGCATCAAAGCTGAAGATGTTGCCTACTTTAAAGTAGTTGCCACGATCGGTGCAACGCTCGTATGCATATTTGGCAAAATCGAGCTTTGACGCTTCAAACGAGAACAGGTTACAGATAGCTATTACCTGATCGGTGCTCATGCAATTTGATGTCAGAATAGTCTTTGCAGTAGAAAGTTTAGTTTCATCAAAGCTGGCTTTTGTTACCGTTTCTTTTGCCGAGCGGAAGCTGGAAGCGTCCATGGCAAAACGGCAATTATTGCCCCTTGAAGGCGGTGGGGGAGGTGGTGGGTTGTCGTGGTATCCACCGCCATTGCTATAACCCATATCTGTAGAGGTAGTGGTAGTGGTGGTGCGTGTAGTAGTGGTGGTGCCACCGCCCAATACCGGGTCGCTGATGTTGATATTCATATTAACACCACCCATACCGCCGCCAACAGAGATATTAGCACCACCCATGCCGGTAGTACCGGTGGTTTGGGTAACAGTAGTCTGGGTGACAGTAGTACCGCCCATACCCGGAGGTGGTGGTGGTGCCGGTTGGCCATAGTGCATTACATATACATCTGCCGGTGGAACGTAGTTGGGAACCACGGGCGTTGCAGAGAAGTAGCGCATCTTAAGTTCGCCATCCTTGTTGGTCTTGATCTTGTAAGTAACATCCGCAAAGTCGTTTGTTCCCGGATCTACTACAGGGATGTTTTTAGATATCTCAGGCTTTGATGGATCTTCAAATAAGATCTTTACTGCATATTGCGGCTGTGCGAGGCCATCGATACGCACGTTGGTCATGGCCACATTGTTTTGCTTCTGGCCATTCAGAATAAGGTAAAAACGGTATCCGTCTTCCGAAAAAATCGTCAGGCTGCTTTGTGCAAAGTTTGTAAACGGACAAAGCGCTAAAAGGGCAATTAATAGGAATCTCATCCTTATATTCATTTTATTTGTGAACAAAACTAATACTTTATTGATATCAACGATGTCTCCATCTAATAAATTCCTTCAGACTTCGGACGATATGCTGCAAAATTAGTGCCCCTATGCTGTGCCAATCGTGAACTTTTGTTGCAAAATTGTACAAGTTGGTTGCGTGTCGAGGCTTCATAAGGTGTTTTGGGGGCAATCTCTTATCTTTACTTACACATATAATTCAAAATTCGCAATGATCACACTGTTGGCTTTTTGCTTCATCCTGGGCTATGTTGCCATCGCAACAGAACATCAGATCAAGGTCAACAAAGCAGCAGTTGCTCTGATGACGGGTGTTGCATGCTGGGTCATATATATAATATACGCGGGCGATAAACACCTTGTCAACCATCAGCTCACCGAACAATTGGGGGAGCTATCGGGAATATTGTTCTTTCTGATGGGGGCAATGACGATAGTGGAGCTGATCGACGCACACGACGGCTTTGACATTATTACTAGTCGCATAAAACAAACCAACAAGCGTAAACTGCTATGGATCATTTCCTTTCTCACATTCTTCCTTTCTCCTGTACTTGATAACCTCACAACAACCATTGTCATGGTATCCATGGTGCGACTACTGATAACCGACAAGGAAGAACGGTTGTGGTATGTGGGAATGGTGGTGATTGCTTCCAACGCAGGTGGTGCGTGGTCGCCCATAGGTGATGTAACCACCACAATGATGTGGATCGGGGGGCAAATTACTGCTGCATCTATCATCGCGAAGCTGATATTGCCTAGCCTCGTGTGCCTGTTGGTGCCGCTCGCCATCATTACATTCCGCCTGAAGGGTCGAATTGGCCCTGCGGAAACCACCGAAGCCAGCGGCCACAAGGCACTACCCGTGCGCCAACAAAAAATCGTTTTCTTCAGTGGAGTCGGCATTCTTTGTGCCATACCCATATTCAAAAGTGCCACTCACTTGCCGCCCTATATGGGTGCTCTTGCGGGGTTGGGTATTCTTTGGGTCATCACAGAAGTGATACATGGCAAAAAAGACGAAGAAGATAAACACGTCTTGTCGGTAGTGTATGCGCTCAGAAAAATAGATACACCCAGTATCCTGTTCTTTCTGGGTATCCTTATGAGTATTGCCGCATTGCAGGTGTCGGGTGCATTGGGTAGCCTTGCTCAGTGGATGACAACAACCTTGCAGACAGACGACCGCATTGTCATTTCGCTTGGAATGCTCAGCTCGCTTGTAGATAATGTGCCCCTTGTTGCCGCCGTGCAGGGAATGTATAGTCTGGAACAATACCCCACCGACCATTATTTCTGGGAGTTTCTGGCATATAGCACCGGTACAGGTGGTAGCGCGCTCATCATTGGCTCGGCGGCAGGCGTTGCAGCAATGGGAATGGAGTCGATCAGTTTCTTCTGGTACCTTAAAAAGTTCACATGGCCCGCACTTGCCGGCTTTTTTGCGGGTGCGGGAATCTATATGTTGCAGCACCAGCTAATCCAGTAAACACGATGATATTACGCCATTAGAATTTGGGACACACCATCTTCTTGGCCATACCCCTGTCATAGAAGTCGCCCGAGAGGAACAACGTCATTTCAAACCCTCCGTTCATTTTGCTGGCATCTTTCAGGCTCGAGGTGTTGACATCGTAACTCACGCCCACCGACATCGCATTGTATTTGATGCGAACCACAGGGATTACTGCATCGGCCCAACGGTAGAATACACCACCGGTAAGTGTGAATGTTTTGTTTTCCCCTGTTATACGGCTCCAGTTAAAAAGACCGCCCGCCATTATCTCACGATAGGTGCCCTGCATAGCTCCATTAGCCTGGAACTGCGCAAGGATACTCTCTGTTACATTGAACCCGACAGCGGTATTGACATTGAAACGCATATTCTGGGTCAGGTCGGGTACATTGAAGTAAGAGAATCGTGGCTTTGTGAAGTGGTAGCCAGAAACGCCAATAACCCATGTTGCCTGGTCGCCGAAACTGGTGTTGTAGTTGATACCTGCACCAAGATCCCAGAAACTGAATTTATTAGTTGGAATGTTCTCAAGTGATGGCAGGTTGGGGTCGAATCGACCACCCTGAAACTGATTATTGAACGTAGCCTTAGAGGGATCGAAGCTATACTGAATATGCCCGCCTGTGAAACCCACAGATAGGTAGGAGTTGTTCTCCACGTTCATACACTTGTTGTAATTGATAGCCGGATAAATGCCCGTTATTTTCTGGTCCACACTTCCTGCCTTGTCGGCAAAACCGAGTACACCAAAACTGAAAAAGTCATTGGACATTTCGCTGAGCTGAAAACGGCTCTCACCGCTCACCAGCTTTGTCTCATAAGGATGAGTGATAGTGCTCCACTGATTGCGGTAATACACCCCGACTTTATAGTCGCTGGCAAACACCCCCGTAAGTGCGGGGTTGCGCAGTATTGATGTCTCATAGAATTGAGAAAAGTGAATGTCGGCCTGAGCCCTTGACAGAACAGGCAACAAGATCAACAACGCCAACATGAGCCCTTGGCCGAAGGGCTTTCTAACTTGAGTAGGATTCATGGTGTTTTTATATAAGAAAGTCATCATTGCAATTATCTTAAAATGGTTACATCTCCTTTTATGTGCACGTCATCGCCGGTGTAACACTCCGCTTCCAAAACATACACATATACGTCAGGGCGTGCTTCCTGTCCCTTGTAGGACCCGTCCCACGCGTTACTTGCATCATTCAAACTTATCCCCTCGCGTTCGAAGATCAGCTCACCCCAGCGGTTGTAAATCCTGAAAGTCCGGATCGTCTTCAACCCCGCACCCCTCGGGTAGAAGACATCATTTTCTCCGTCTCCGTTGGGCGTGAATGCGTTGGGGATGAAAACCTGGCTATTATCGCAATAGAGGATCACCCTCACAGAATCGGACGCGCGACAGCCGTGCTCTGAAAGCACATCTACATAGTAGGTGGTCATCCCACTCATACTCGCCACCGGAGCAGCACAGTCGGTACAACTCAATGTCTCGCCGGGATACCACAGGTAAGAAGTGATATTTGTTCCCGTCGCTTTGAGGTTTGCAGTGGTACCCGCCATCACTCGTTGGTTAGGTCCTGCATCCACGGTTGGCAGCGGAAAGATAGTTACTGTTACATATTGCGTGTCGGCAATGCAGCCGGCGAGTTTCGCAATTACTGTATACTTAGTTGTATAATGAGGTGTCGCGATAGGGTTGTAGATCGTATTATCGCTCAGACCTGTCGGTGGAAGCCATTGATAAGTGGTGCCACCCGTGTCGAACAACTGTACAGGCACTCCATCACAAACGGCAGTATCACCCCAGGCATTGCTCACCGTATGTGTTTTCAAATATACAGTTACAGATGCAGTATCCACACAACCGTAGGCATCGGTACCGGTCACAATGTAGGTCGTTGGCACTGTTGGTGAAGCATTGGTAGGATTGCAAGCAGTGCAACTCAATGATGCAGGCGGATCCCATGTGTAGGACACCGCACCATATCCGGTTAGCGTTGCAGCATCACCTACGCATATCACCGTATCGGGACTTGCGGTAACGACAGGAGGTGGCATCACCACAATATCATGTGAGGCATTGCCTATGCACCCCCAACTGGTCGTAACTTTCAATGTGACCGGATAGGTGCCTGGGGTATTGATCGTATGGGTCGGAGAGGCAAGTGTGCTCGTTGTGCCGTCATAAGCCCATTCCCATGCAGTTACCGGTGACCAAAGCGTTGTTGACGAATCAATAAAATTGAACGGCATTCCTATGCATACCGGGTTAGGATCAGTAGTGAAGTTAGTGGTGACGCCATCAACAAAAATGGTATCTAGACCTATGCTCGAAGTCTGACAACCCGTATTGTCACTGAGGATCAGTTTCGGTACATAGGCACCCGGTGTGGTATAAATATGCGATGTTGTGTCGCTGAAAGACGTAGCACTAGTTACACCGTCAGAGAAGTCCCAGGTGATATAGGGCACATTGCTGAGCGTGGCGGTGAAGTGTACCGTAAGTGGCGCACATCCCTGTGTAGGTGTATAGCTGAAGGCTCCGGCATATCCAAATATGTTCACAGGCTTGATAACGGTGTCAGTACAGCCATACACATTCGTTGCTACCAGTCGCACATTGTACAGTCCAGAAGTGATATACATGTTTGAAGGAGACAAGATTGACGAGAACGACCCATCACCAAGACTCCAGTTATAAATTATCGCTCCTGTGCTAAGGTTAGTGAAGTTCACAAACAATGGCGGACATACCGACACTGAATCACTCATTTTGAAATTGGCTGTCGGGTGCACAATATTGATATAGCCAACATAGGTGGTATCACCCGAGCAACCATGAGAATCTATTATGGTCAGCTTTACATTGAATGTGCCTGTCGTGGTATAAACATGTATCGGTGTCATGGCAGTAGATGTACCTCCGTCACCAAAATCCCACACAGCACTAACTGCACCCACTCCGGCACCTATCGTAAAACTCACCGGAGCACCCTTGCAGGGGTTCACATTACTTGCAGTGAAATTGACTGTAGGCTTATAAACTGTAACCGTATGCATCACTGAATCACGACAGCCAAGATCGTCGGTGACACGATGCCATATCGCGAAAGTTCCTCCCGAGATGTAGGTATGTGAAACCGGATTACCGGTTGCCGTACCGCCATCGCCAAAACGCCAGTTGTGCGAGGCAAGTGTTGTACCCGAGACTGCTGTACTTGCATCCGTAAATGTCACATTCAAAGGTGCGCAGCCGGTTGCAGGGGTCAGATTGAACTCAACATGCGGTGCACCTACTTTTATGTAATTCGTTCGTGTGAGTGTGTCATAACAACCATTAATGTTGCGTATCACAAGTCTTATGGTATGATATCCTGTATCTGTAGGCGCGCTGAAGGTGCGCGTATAAGAAGTACTCGTTGCTCCGGGCACAGGGGGCAGCGTCCATGTATCCACATACCAATAATAGTTGGTCACCATTCCCGGACTTGATGTAGTAGACGTAAATGTAATAGACTGTCCCTTACATATACCAGTTGACGATGCCGTAAAGTTTGGTACCGGACCGGACAATACTATTACTCTTCGGGCTGTGTCTCTGCAACCACTCGCTATATGATATGTAGCCAATGTGACGGTATAGGTTCCCAGTAAGGGATAATCATGTACCGGGTCATCGACCGTTGATGTTGTGCCGTCACCGAACATCCACAAATGGGTATCATCTCCTATTGAGCTGTCAAAGAACTTTACACGTGTACGTGGTGCACAGTAGATACTGTCTCCGATAATAGCTTTCGGTGGGTCAATAACAATGTAGTTGGCAATGGTATATGGAACTCCGGGGCATCCTCTCCAGTACGGTGTAACTGTTACAGTGAATGTGCCTGGTACTGAATAAACATGCGCTACCGAACCCGGGGGAATGGTTGTGTCATACACTGTTGCCCCACCATCTCCGAATGCCCAGTGATATTCATCTACAGGAGCCACAACAACCGTAGGCTGGAAAATAACCGGTGTGTGTGAGCTATAGCAAATGTGACGGGGCGATGCTGAAAATATAACCTGTGGCGGAGCGCCTACCCATACCCGAACCGTATCAACCACAGTACAGCCATTTGCCGTCACAGCGGTTACCGTTGCGGTGTAAATGCCGGTTGCGGTATAAATGTGTGTAGGCGTTGGGGACGTGCTCGGAGCTGAACCGTCACCGAAATCCCAAGTCCACGAACCCAATGCGAACGGATAAGGCAGCCAACCCGGAGGCGGAACATTGTAGAACGCAGCACCGGTGAAACTTACTGTAAGAGGCACACAGCCGCGGTCAGGTGTTGCGTTTACCCTGAAATCGAGATTATATATTGTATCAGTTCTGGTTATTGTATCCCTACAACCGTGAACCGGATCCAGTACTATCAAACTCACAGTTTTGATGCCGTTGGACATATAGGTATGCGAGGCCGTGCTGCCAGTAGCAGTGGCCCCGCCTTCAAACACCCATGTAAATACTGTACCCGGGCTAGAGGATGTACCGGTATAACTAAGCGTCACCGGAGCCGGACAGGGATCGGGCGGAGATATCGTCATGGAAACTGATGGACCCGGCAACACTACAATAATCCTCGAAAAAGTATGAGTACAAGAACCACTGTTGATGGTAAGCGTTACGGTGTAGGTACCCGGCGCGCCGTAAGCATGAGCCCCGTGGTAGCCTGTGCTGGTACCACCATCACCATAATTCCAGGTACACGAAGTAAACGTGGTACTCGTATTAGTAAAAGTAGCTGAGGAGAATACACACACTGTATCAGGCCCGGTAAAGGATGCTACAAGGTTACTGATCACGGCACTCGACGTGGTACTGTCCTTACAGCCATTGGCATCTGTTACAACCAGCTTCACCGGGAAAGTACCTACCGCAGGGTAGGTGTGAGACGGTGTCGGCCCGGTGCCGAAAGACGAACCGCCGAACCACCAACTGTAACTGAGCGGTGGCGCAGAACCTACACTGGCGGTTGAAAACGTGATAGTAGCCGGTGGGTTGCATGCAGTGAATGGAACGATCAGCGACGCAATTGGTGGCGTGGACACATGTATATGCGACGGCTTGACCAGCGATGCCTGACAGCCCATGGCGTTCGTAGCAAATAATGTTACGGTATAGTTGCCCGGGGAGCCATAAGTATGCGTTGCAGGTGAGCCTGTCGAGGTGCCTCCGTCGCCCCAGTTCCACGTACAGGTAACTGTTCCAGGCACACCACCCAAAGTAGTGCTCGTAAACGTAATAGGCGTGCCTGGACAAACAGTAGAATCTGTCTCTACAAAACTCACTGTCGGAGACGGATAAACGGTGATAGTGACCGTTGACGTGCTGGTCGATCCGCCATTGGTTGCAACCAACGTTACCAGATGCGTACCCGGAGTGGTAAAATAAACAGAAGGGTTAGTGAGCGTTGAAGAGCCGAATGTTCCGAATGTCCAGGAAAATGTGGTCCCGGACATGGGCGAGGTGGAATTCGTAAAATTCACAAGCAAGGGAGCACACCCCGAAAGCGTACTTGCCGTAAATCCGGCAGTAAGGGCACGGGCACTCTGCGCCACAAAAAGTGGAATAAACAATAAAAGAACGAGGCGGTATATTCTCATCTATTATACAATTATGATCTCATTTGAGGATAGGGCCGGGTACTAAAGTTAATAAAATAATGTTAAATAGACGATGTGTTTCAGTAATACGTTGGGATTTCAGCCAATTAATCGGCAGTTTAATTTGGCCGCAGTTCCACTGTTATATCATGCAAAAAAAATGGGGTCGGAACAACCGACCCCAAATGACAAATAACCGTATTTATAACCGTTTGCTACTTAGCATTTTTAGCTTTGAAGTTGTTGATTGCATTCCGAGTAAAGTCGCTTAAAACCAGATGGCCACTGATCGCAGCGCGTTCAGAAAGCAATACGTCCCAGTTTTCGGTACCGTGCCACAGAACTTTCTTCAACTGCGCCATTGCTTCGGGGCTGCTTTGTGCCAGTCTTTGCGCCAAACGGTTAACCGCGTCGTCAACTTCACTTATGTTCGAATGCATCTCTGAATACAGTCCGCGACGTTTTGCCCATTCTGCCGAACGCCAACCTGTGGCATCGATGGCTAATTGCGCCAAGCCCGATACGCCGATCTTACGCTCCACCGCCGGACCAACCACAAACGGGCCAATACCCACAGCCAGTTCACTGAGTTTTACAGCAGCGGCCTCTGTCGCGATTGCATAATCTGTAGCAGCAACAAGACCGACACCTCCGCCTACTGCCTTGCCCTGCACGCGACCTATAATGAGTTTGTGGCACTTGCGCATTGCATTAATAACGTGAGCGAAACCGCTGAAGAAACGTTTTCCCTCGGCTTCATTAGTAATTGCCATTAACTCATCAAATGAAGCTCCGGCACAGAATGCACCATCGCCGGCACTACGTAGTATGATGACCTTCACTCGATTGTCGATACCAATATCATTGATCGTCTTGGCAAGGTCGTTCAAAATTGCCGCAGGCAACGAATTGCTGGACGGATGATAGAATTCTATCGTAGCAACACCTTGCTCGATAACATGATTAACGTAACCTTCAGTGTGTTTCATAACAGCAGTTTTTGGAGAGAGTAGTTTATTCAAATATACGCCTGTTCAAATAAAGAGCATTATATCACAACGTTATAATACGGTATATTTCGGTGGTTTCGAGCGACTTTAACGCGATTTAAACAGTCATTTCTTTCACATCGGCTGCAATAGTGAGCTTACCGGCTGTTTTTGCTTTTATCTCTTCTATCGTCACTCCCGGGGCGTGTTCTATACACACAAACCCATCGGCTGTCACATCGAATACACCCAGATCACTGACGATCTTCTTCACACAACCAACGCCTGTTAGCGGCAGCGTGCAGCGTGGCAGCAACTTACTTTCGCCCTTAGGGTTGGTATGCTGCATGGCCACAATTATGTTCTTGGCTGCTGCAACCAGGTCCATGGCGCCACCCATACCCTTCACCATCTTATTGGGAATTTTCCAGTTGGCGATATCTCCGTTTTCGGCTACTTCCATGGCACCCAGTACCGTGAGGTCCACCTTTCCGGCACGGATCATACCAAAACTCATGGCACTGTCGAAGAACACCGACCCCGGAAGGGTAGTGATTGTCTGTTTGCCCGCATTTATCAGATCAGGGTCTTCCTCACCCTCGAATGGGAAAGGCCCCATACCCAGCAGGCCATTCTCGCTCTGTAGGATCACATTCACTCCTTCAGGTATATAGTTAGCAACGAGCGTAGGGATACCGATACCTAGGTTTACATAGTATCCGTTCTTTAGTTCCTTAGCTATCCTTGCAGCGATCTGCTCTTTATTTAAACCCATGTTATTTATGGAAAAAATGTTTTGAAATAAATTCTTTATCAGATAGGATATACGCTACTATCGCTTCCTTACTGTACGCTGTTCAATACGCTTCTCGTAGTTGGCGCCCTGGAAAATACGATGAACGTAGATACCCGGTACGTGTATGTAATTCGGATCTAATTCTCCGGGTTGCACCAGTTCTTCTACCTCTGCAATGGTGATCTTACCGGCCATTGCCATCATAGGATTGAAGTTGCGGGCAGTATCTTTAAATACCAGGTTACCCAATGTGTCGCCCTTCCACGCTTTAACAATGGCGAAATCCGAGTCGAAGGCATGCTCCAACAAGTACTTCTTACCATTGAATTCGCGCACCTCCTTTCCTTCTGCAACCTCTGTACCCACACCTGCCAACAGGTAAACCGCCGGCATACCGTAGCCACTTGCCATACAGCGGGTTGCCAGCGTGCCCTGTGGGATCAGTTCCACTTCCAGTTCCCCACTCAACAACTGGCGCTCAAATTCGGCATTCTCGCCCACATAAGATGAGATCATTTTCTTCACCTGCTTGTTCTGCAGCAACAAACCGATACCAAAATCATCCACGCCGGCATTATTTGAAATGCAGGTCAGGTTATTGATACCTTTCTTTACCATTGCCGCGATACAATTCTCAGGAATACCACACAAGCCGAAACCACCTAACATGATCGTTGCACCCGACGGAATGTCCTGTATGGCCACATCGGCACCAGCTACTACCTTATTCATTGATAATTATTTGTGTGCGAAATTAGCGGATAAGTTTGATAACTGCGACACTCGGTCTCAGCCATCACTTTCTGATGAATACTTTCACACCCACATCCAGGATCCTGTACAATTCTTCAATATCCTTATTCTTCATGGCAATGCAGCCATCGGTCCAGCCCACACCCATATCTATCATTTCGTCTCCTCCCTTCCATATACCATGTATGCCCACATCTCCTCCTATCTCAGCATTGGCGGGTATTGCTCCTCTTTTCTTCAGCTGCTCGAATCTTACTCGTGAAGAGTCGTTCGGATAGTCAATTTGTATGAATTTATCGTATCGCGCACTCACATGTTTATTCAATACAGAAAATTTTCCCTCAGGGGTACACCTATCTCCCTTCATCATCTTGTTCTCCTTGGGCCTTGGGCCAAACACCACCTTGTAGCTCCTTATTTTCTTTCTTTTGTAATAAACATCCAATACGAAGCGGCTCTTGCTGACAACTACAAATAGCGAATCTCTGTTCAGTGTATCAGGGTCTATCGGTTGCGTCAGCGGCTGAAACTGCTTGATAGTGCGGGTTTCTGTAACCCGTTTGCCTCCTTGCGTGTACTGAATGGTGCGCACTATATCTCCGGCGGCATTGCGGTGCTCCTCCAGTATTTTCATATCTGTGGGTGCCTGTGCCGAAGCATGTTGGGCTGAAAACAGACCAATTACGGCACTACACAACAAAAACTGAAAAAAGAACCGCAGAAAAATTGGAGGCATATTACTCTTTGATCAACTGCAAATAGACATCGTAAGTAATGATCTTGTATTCCGCCGGAATACGGAATATTGAAGAAGCTACAGGACAGGCCTCCATCTTAGTGGCCACAAAATTCATTGTTCCCGCGGCCTCGTTATAGTAGAAATTGAGCGGGAAGAACATAGCATCAGGAAACCTGTTGAAGGTGACAGCATATGCGGGTCGCCACTCTTTTGTATATGACACGTCAGACCGCACCCCATCGGGATAAACGATTCGTGCATTGAACACATCAAGCCCGCTCAACTTTTTCCCTGAATTCACCTCATCAACTATCCTGAAACCTTTGTAGTGCTGTTGTTTCTTTATGGTCTCGTCCATATTCAGCTGAATGGCATATTTCTTCCCTCCCCTGTTCTGAAGAGAATAGATCGTTTGGTCATCACTGTCCAGCAATGTAATATCCACATATCCGTTTTCCAGTACCAGCTCCTTCTTTATCATTGCATCCTTAATGCTGAATGTGTAGATACCTTTCACACTGGTGTTGTCCGGCGATACCAACTCTACGTTGTACACGATCACCCCTTCGGTAAATGGCTTCTGTGCTGTGGCTGTAAAACCGGCCAGCATCAGGCAAAGCAGAAGATGTATGAAGTTTCTGCGATTCATAACTATGTGCAGATGAACAATGGCTCCGGGAAACGCCCCGTCACCCCGACACGGGTACAAATTACCATTTATATAACAATATTCACAACACCCTCGCCAATTAATTTCTTGGCGCGGTGCTAAAACCCGTAAATTCGTAATTCTTTATTCAGAGTACCGTGAACAGACCAAAAAAGAACTTTACAGCGCGTGGTTTTCTGGCCGGAGCATTGCTCACCGGCACTGCATTCTTTTTCATCAGGGCGACCCCTACCGACCCCTACTTTGAGATATCAAAGAACCTCGACATATACAGCAATCTTTTTAAAGAGCTGAACTCGTTTTATGTAGATCCTATAGAGCCGGGCAAACTCGTGAAAACCGGTGTTGATGCTATGTTGCAGGAGCTGGACCCCTATACCAATTTCATTTCGGAGGCCGACATAGAAGAATATGAATTCATGACCACCGGTAAATACGGTGGTATTGGTGCCAACATGCAGCGCAAGGGCGATGACATCTTTGTAGCCGATGTTTATGAGAACAGCCCGGCACATATAGCCGGCCTGCATCCCGGCGATATGGTAGAGGCCATTGACGGCCAGTCATTGAAAGGAAAAAGTGTTGATGACCTCGGCGCGTTGCTCAAGGGCTCTCCGGGCACACAACTGAAAATGAAAGTGAAAGATGCCTACACACAAGTGACATCTGAAAAGCTCATTACCCGTGGAGAAATTGAGATCTCCAGTGTGCCTTATGCCGGCCTGGTAGGTGCGCAGAATAACATTGCTTATGTGCGGCTCACTCAGTTCACACAGGCATGCGGCGCACAGGTCAAAGACGCTTTCGATAGCCTCAGAAAAGTGCAGCCTGCGCTGAAAGGGCTGGTACTGGACCTGCGCAACAACCCCGGGGGCCTGCTGGACGAGGCCGTTGCCACCTGCAATATATTTCTCGACAAAGGTCAACCTGTTGTAAGCACCAGGTACAAGGTTCCTGAAATGGACAAAGAATACAAGACCATGTTGCCTGCATGGGACAAGTCATTGCCGCTTGCTGTTCTTGTGAACCACTCTTCGGCTTCAGCTTCTGAAATTGTTGCCGGAACTATTCAGGATCTGGACAGGGGCGTCATCATCGGCGAACGTTCTTATGGTAAAGGGCTCGTTCAGGTGACCCGACCACTCGGCTTCAAATCACATCTTAAACTTACAGTGGCCCGCTACTACACACCCAGCGGGCGATGCATACAGGCTATAGACTATGCCCACAGAAATGCCGATGGCAGCGTGAGCACTGTTGCCGACTCATTGCGCAAAACATTCAAAACAAAAGCAGGACGTAGTGTTTTAAGCGGAGGTGGTGTATCGCCTGATATTGTGGTAAAAGACGAACCAATGAGTCTTGTTGCCACTACGCTATACTCAAAGAACTACATCTTTGACTACGCAACAGAATACGCAGCGAAACACTCTTCTATCCCCGATCCTACCAAGTTCTCGCTCACCGAGGCTGAGTTCAATCAATTCACTAAGTGGGTAGAGAGTAAGGACTATTCTTACAAAACAGAAACAGAGATCCAATTCGATTCTCTTAAAAATATTGCGCTGCGCGAAAAATATTACGACAACGTGAAAGCGGAATTTGAAGCATTGAAAAGCAAGTTATCGCACGACAAGAAACAAGACCTGCTGAAACACAAAGACCAGGTACGTCATGTGTTGGAGAGCGAGATCGCTTCAAGGTATTACTACACACGTGGTCGCATGGCGCAAACCATGCAATACGATAAAGAATTGGAAAAAGCGATCTCCATTATCAATTCACCTGCTGAGTATAGTAGTCTGCTGAAAGCCGGGAAATAACCACGCCTTATCGGCCTGTGGTTGTTGGATTACATCAATAAAATACGGAGGGTTCCGATGAGCACTACGCCCAACACAAAAGCCACTAATATATAAGTAGTGGTCTCAGAATTTGTGATGCGTTTAGTGGCGTACTTGATGTTCATCTATACAAATCTAACTTTATTTTTTTGATTTCAAAAAATTATTTAGTTGATAATAAGCACTTTACGAAAGACTTTATCATTTTATTCACCCGTTCAGCGTTACGTAAAACTTTCAGTTCAAGAGCGAAAAATTGCATGTACATACAAACACCATACGCTTTAATTAATTTCACATGCAACAGGTTTGTGCACGCAACCACGCGCACATCGCTCTAATACACAAGTCACCCATACTGCCGTTTTCAGGCAATATGGGTGATGCATCATGTCCACAACGACAATAAGGTACTCAATAGTGTAGGTTTTACGGGGGCTGTCTTTCGTTTTCGCCTCGGGGTACCTGCATGGCGGTAAAAAGTAAGCAGCATATCGTGTTTTTGTTCTCTACGTGTCCGGCTTTGCGATGCAGGACTAACATATACGCCGGTTGGCGTTGGATCGGTAGATAGTAACAACTCTGTAAAATCGTGTGTCATGCTTTCTTGTTTTTATTTTGTTCCCTATGCCGCTTTACCGGTCTCTATGTAGAACAGATCGTCCTGTACCACTTGCAAACCGAGCTCCATCAAAACCGGTGCAACCTTTTCCGTATTTCTGTCTGCCAGCAGCATTGCCTTTGCGGGCTCTTCGGTGGTACGCACATATTCGGGCAGTTTCTCTTTTAGTGACGCAAGTACGTTATCCCAGTTGGTGCCTTTCTGCAGTCGCAACGCCGGCGTACCTAGCCTGAACCCGGCTACTCCATGCATCGTACCTACACTTCTTCGCTTGCTGAACAAGGCTTCTTTGTTCTCACAGCAATAAATGCGTGCGATGCCGAAAGCGATCTGCTTTCCCTGAGACAAACAAAGACGTTCATCCTCATATTTGCTCAATACCTCATTTACCTCCGCTTCTATTATTCTGCCTATCTCGGCCTCTCTGCGTTCTGCTTCAGCATAGTGCTGCATCGCTTCCTCAAACTGCTCCTGCGTCACGGTCAACGCCTTTCTCACTTTCGTTTTCATAGTATTATCAGTTTATAGATTTTTTCTTCCTTATGCTGCCAGTAAACTCATCTTTCGCAGCAAATTGTCTACTATCAGCAATGCGTACTTGTCGTGTTTTATGTCCAGCATATTCCACAACTGGTAAAACGCTACCGCCTCGGGTCCGGCAAGCATCAACGTATAGTTTTCCTGGTTACGTTGCAGCATTTCCTCCAGTTTATAGCGCAATTCCTGCATATACTCATGCAGCAGCTGGCGGTGGTCGTTGTCTGGTCTGAATTCTGCAAGCATCTCACCACATATCTCGTGCAGGGCTTCCACGCGCTGGTGACTCACACGTAACCTTATGCCTCTTTTCTTAGCCATGATGTCACTGATTTTAAAACTGCATTATACTTCTTCAGAAACTCGGCATCCTGTATGTATATCAGGTTGTATGCGCGCGAAAGACCATTGATAACAGAGCTGTGATCCTGCCCGCCGAAATAAGCTGCTATCTGCTGCAATGTGAGCGCGGGGAAATACTGCCTCAGAAATAGTGTCGCAATAAACCTTAACTCCACCACATTGCGCACACGGGTCTTCATCTTATATGCCTCCGGGCTCATATCCAACGCCATGGCAATAACATGCAACATACGTTGAGGTGTATTATTCACCATCTCTGTAGGATATTGCAGCACTGCAACATTCATACCCGTAATTTCCTTTACCATACCGGCGGTCCTCCCATTGCGGCGTGCAGGTGCTGATACTGTGGATGCTTGTGTGGCTGAAACTGAAGTGTAATACATATATTATCGATTTTATTGGTTACAATTTTGTTTATGCGGCAATACTCCTGTCCAGGTGCTGCACTATGTGGCTTGTCACGGCATGCAGGTTGTTGCAGTCTGCCGCTATACAGGCAATAACGTCTTCGTCATGCACTCCGTTGGCACGGCAAACCGCCTCTGTGTCTGCAACAGAGATGCTGCTTAGTGTAATGAAACGTCTGCCGATGATCTTATAGATCTCCGCAAAACCAGCACGCTTCATCCTCACCCCTTCTATGATGCGCATACGCAAGGTGGTATCACCCATTATCACAATGCCAGCCTTCTCCGGCAGTTCAGCGGCAATGAGCGCCAGCAACAACAATACCCGGTCTTTCAGGTGCTGTGCATCATCTATTACCACAAGTGGCTGATCCTTGGCGCAAATTGCCGCTACCACTTGCTGCAACATTTCCTTTGTCGATGTTGCGGGTAATTCGCCAAGCGATTGCAGCATTGTATGCAGGAACGTGCGGCGGTTGTGCGTGTCCTTTCCTGATATACAGATCACATTTTCATTTGTTTTAGCATACTGCGCAAGTGTGAATGATTTTCCCAATCCTGCGCTCATCGCTATTGCATAAACCATAGCATAGTGTTGTGCATCAGAGAAAAGTATGCGCAGTAACATGTGTGCGCTGGTGTCGGCCGCCTGCCATTCGCGGGCATAAAACCCTACCTGGCGGGCCACATGGTGCCATAGGCGGTCGCTTAGCAGCTCCCAGTTGTTATTCCTGATCAACGAGATGGTGGAAGAGCTCACCGCATCAAGACTCGCTGCGGCTTCTGCCTGAGTATCGAAATTTGCCGTGTAGCGCAGCAACGCCTCTCTTACCTGTCTTTTTTGTTCTTGTGTCATATTGATTTGTTTTTATGGTTCGGATAGTGGTTTTAGAGTTGTAGGGTTGTGTGATGTGGGTTGTAGGATGTGCTTTCGGCACCTTTGATCGGGCGACAATTGAAATTGTCATCGATCATGACACAAAGGTATTCCAATAATTTTGACAAATCCAAATTTTCTGGAAAAAATTATTTACCTTTGCGTCATGTACTTACCGAACAACTTAAAATTTCTCCGTAAGAAATCGGGCAAAACACAGGATGGGCTTAGCTCTGAGCTGAATATTGGTCGTACCACCATTGCCAACTACGAGGCCGGTATAAGCGAACCCAATGTGGAGACCCTCCGGTCGTTTGCCAAGTATTTTGGCGTGTCGCTCGACGACCTTTTGTCAAAAAACATGGAACAACAGAAGGAAGATGATGATTCTTCCAACGAAAAAGACCTGATGTTGCGTGGGGCGTTTAGCAAAAAAGAGCCGGCCGGCTACAGTGCCATACCCAGGATCATAGCAGTGGATAAAGAAGGTAATGACAACATCATATACGTACCGGTAAAGGCGCGTGCCGGCTACTTGCTTGGATACGGCGATGCCGAATTCATGGAAACGCTGCCCACTTTCCGCTTGCCGGGCCTCAGCAACTCCACCTATCGCATGTTCGAGGTAGAGGGGCCTTCAATGGCTCCCAATGTGCTGCACGGCGATCGCATTATCGGAGAATGGGTTGACAAACTGGAAGATATCCGCGACAACCGGGTATATGTTGTGGTACATAAAGGAGGTATCGCCGTGAAGCGTGTGGTGAACCGCCTGAAAGAAAGAGGAAAACTATACCTGAAATCAGACACTATTGCCCACCGTCACGAGTTCCCCACCCTTGAGATCTCACCCGAAGATGTACAGGAAGTATGGTATGGCCGCATGAAAATCAGCAGCGACTTCAGCGAGCCGGCAGAAGTTTACCACCGTCTGGCCGATCTTGAAATGGATGTAATGGAAATGAAAAGAATGCTCGGGCGTTAACCCTGCTTTTTTATCTTTATCCTGCTTTGTACACCAATGTTGAAAGAATTCTTTAATAAACGCACGCTCATCAGTTGCCTGATATTCTCACTCCCCGTCAGCATACTTTTCGTATGGCGGTTCACCAGCCTGCGGAGCATCCCCTTTTTCAGCGCAGAAGCCGGCAAGATATATGTGGTTTTTGTGGTGGTGAATTACCTGCTATTCCTGTTCATGTTCTTTATCCTGTTTTGGCTCAGCAAACGCAAACAATACGACTAAGCCGAAAACGCCGACGATGGTTTAGGCCCCGTCACCCTGATACCCAGACCGGGCCGTTCTGTAATGGAGATCACTCCTTTGTTATAGGTAAGCCCATCGGCCAGGTCTTCCTTCAGCAAGAGCGGCCCATCCGCATCTACCTCATCAAGCAGGGGCATCAGGTGCGCAATAGCCGCAGTACCAACTGAACTCTCATTCATAGACCCCATCATCACCTTCAGGCCCAGGGCGCGCGCCTCCTTTATCATGCGCATAGCCGGTGTAATGCCCCCACACTTGGTGAGTTTTATATTTATTCCATGAAAACCGGCAACACATAATTTCACTTCGTCTTCGGTGCGGCAGCTCTCATCTGCAAAAAGTGGTAGCGGTGATATCATTTTCAGTGCCGCCATTTCTTCCCACGCGGCCCTCGGCAAGGGCTGCTCCACCAGGGCCACACCCAGTGCTTTCAGTTCGGGCAGCAGCAACTTCGCTTCATCAAACGTCCACCCTTCGTTGGCATCTACTCTGAAAGGCGCGTCTGTAGCAGCACGTAGTGCCCTAATAGCATCAATATCATGTGCACCGCCGCATTTCACTTTATACACAGGCCACTGATGTGCCCTTACCTTGGCCACCATATTCTCGGCTGTGTCAATACCTATCGTGTAGTCGGTGATCGGCATAGCCCCTCTTTCTATCCCTAATAGCTTATACAAAGGCATCCTGCGCATCTGCGCAAAGAGATCCCAACCCGCAATATCCAGGGCTGCCGTAAGAAAATGCTGACCAGGGATCAGATGATGCAAAAAATGCCAAAAGCGTGCCGGATCAGTGAGTGCGAACTTCTCTATCATTCCCTTTTTCTCTGCAAGCACCTGCTTCATGCCTTCCACAGTCACATCGTAATATGCGATGGCAGGCGCCTCCCCAAAACCAAACATATTACCCATCCCCAATGCGGTGATCAGCGTTGGCTGATGGGTTTTGGTGCCCTTGGCAATGGTGAACGGGTATTCGAAAGGCAGGTCGTAGGAATAATATTTTAATTGAAGCATACCATAAAATTGCGACTATTTTTGCGGCTGGAAAAGTTTTATCATGCCACGGATCCCTTTCTGGATATTTATTGTGATCGCCCTTATCTACTTCACTGCTGTGCGGGTGGATACAATGGATGTTGACGCATCGCAATATGCCGAGATAAGCCGGGAGATGATGGTGAGCGGCGATTACCTGCATATATATGATCGAGGCATAGAATACCTCGACAAACCACCCTTGTTGTTCTGGCTTAGCGCAACGAGTATGAAGATCTTCGGCGTCAACAACTTTGGCTATAAACTCCCTTCCCTCTTGTTTGCCTTGTGGGCCATCTTTGCCACATATAAACTGGCAAAACGACTGTACGATGAATCTACCGGCCGCATGGCAGCGCTCATTCTGGCAAGTTGCCAGGGCATGTTCCTGTGGACAAATGACGTGCGCTGCGATACTGTGCTGATGAGCTGCGCTATCACTTCCATCTGGCTGATACAGGAATGGGTCGTATCCCGAAGCCTCCTGTACCTGCTTGGCGGCGCGGCCGCAATTGCATTGGGCATGATGACCAAGGGGCCTATAGCACTCATATTACCGGTATTGTGTTTCGGTACCGACTGGATCCTGAAACACCAATGGAAGAATTTCCTCAGCCCCGGCTTTATTCCCGCACTATTGGTCATTGCTGTTATGCTTATACCCATGAGCATTGGCTTATATCAGCAGTTCGATATGCACCCCGAAAAACTGGTGAACGGCACAACCGGTGTTTCAGGACTCCGCTTTTTCTACTGGTCACAGAGTTTCGGACGCATAACCGGCGAAAGCCCTTGGAGCAATGGTGCCAAGATGGATTTTCTGATGCTGAACATGTTGTGGTCTTTCCTGCCTTGGATATTCCTCTTCATAACAGCCATCATTCTGAATGTAGGTTCACTTATCCGCAACAAGTTCCGTTTACCCCTTTCAGGCGAATGGATCACTACCGGTGGCTTCATACTCGTCTATCTGGCATTGGGTTCATCAGCTTACCAGTTGCCACACTACATCTTTGTTGCATTCCCGCTGGCAGCTATCATGACCGCCCGGCTCATACAGCAAATGCTAAGCGGCAGTTACCCCCGCCTTACAAAGGTGATGGTGCCGACGCATATCGTCATCACGGTGCTGCTGCTCGTAGCACTGCTGGCACTAACAGCTTGGTCGTTCAACGGCGGAATGGTTGTAATGACGCTATGGACAGCCGGTGTAGGGCTATGGTTATATCTTGCCTTCAACAAAAAGCTGCAGGGAAAATTGCTCTGGCTACCGGCCGCCGGCATTATCATCGTGAACGCGCTACTTACAAACTTCTTCTACTACAATCTGCTGTCCTATCAGGTAGGTTCGCAAACGGGGCGCTACATCAGGGATAAAGGGATCAAAACAGAAGATGTGGCTGTCTATCGGATAGATGACCCTATCAACGCCATTAGGTTCTACGCCAACGGCACCATCATCAGCATAGATACACTTACCGATATCGGCTCAAGGGAATACCTGCTTACCATGCCCGAACATCTGCCCCAGATCAACCAAATGGGCATCAGATACACTACCGAGAAAGAAGGCGTATTCTACAAAGTGAGCGAACTCACACCGGGCTTCCTGAACCCTGCCACGCGGGCAAAAGAAGTGAAACACTATTGCCTGCTGAAACTGGAGAAACGATCATAGGCGCTCCTCTGCACCCAACCCGAACAATGCAAAGTCATACCTTGCAGGGTCTGCTGCGTCCATAGCCCTCAGTTGTTCTCTCAGTAACAATGCATTCTTCCAGTCGGCTTTATCGTTAGGTATCATTCCGAGCCTTGCTGCCACTCTTGCCACATGCACATCCAGTGGGCAGATCAATTGTGCCGGACTTATTTTCTTCCATATCCCGAAATCAACACCACTCTTGTCTTTGCGCACCATCCAGCGCAGGTACATGTTCAGCCTTTTGCACGCCGAGTTGCGCGCGGGAGTGGCCACATGCTTGCGGGTACGTTCAGGATGTTCCCCTTCAAAAAAGTATTCATGAAAACGTTTCAGTGCTTCTTCCACAGTTGGCTCCTTATATTTCGTGCCCGGAACAAATGCGTCTTCCAAGGATGTTTTCTCCCTGTAGTGTCGCTGCAACACCGCAATAAAATACAGAAGGTCAGTTGCGTTATAGGTGCGATGTACAAATGAAAGAAATGGTTTCAGGTCAGTGTCCTTGTGCCCGATGATGAACTCATGCGGTGCATTGTCCATTAGCGCCATCAGTCGCCTGCAACTATTGATAATAGTAGTGCGGTTGCCCCATGCAAGCGTGGCTGCAAAAAAGCCCGATATCTCTATATCCTGACGCTTCGTGAAGCTATGCGGTATGCATATTGGATCGCGGGCAATGAAGTCCCTGCGGTTATACATTGCAGCTTTAGCGTCCAGCAATTTTTTCAGATCTGCACTACCGGTCATCAGCGAATATATCACTTGTTCACGAAGCGGTCGTCGGTGAGCGCCAGAAGGAAGTTTTCCAGATCGGTCTTCTCCTGCTCGGTAAGGTTCAGTGGCTTTGCAAGCACCGTATCCATGTTTACGGGCGCCTTTACCACCTTATACGGATCATTGTAGTACTCTATCACTTCGCGCAGTGTGCGGAACATGCCGTTATGCATGTAAGGGCCGGTTACCGCTACATTCCGCAGACCCGGTACCTTGAACTTGCCCAGGTCGCTCTTATCCTTGGTGATACCATACCTGCCCTCATCATTGAACGTTACTCCATCATACAAACCTATGTTCCTGAACTCATCACCTGTGAAATCGGGCGAGAAGTGACAGTCGAAACACTTGGCTCTGTCGCTCATAAAAAGTTCTCTGCCACGTATAGCCGATGCCGACATAGCCTTTTCATCGTCCGCCATATACCTGTCAAACGGGGTTTTAGATGTTTCTATGGTGCGCTCAAATGCCGCAATAGCAGCCTGTAGAGTTTTGGCGGTCGGCGCAGCACCGTATATCTTCTTGAACCAGGCAACATATTTCTTATCGGCAGCTACTCTCTTCACCGCCTCTTCTATTGGCAAGTCCATTTCGTTATGGTCTTCGATCGGGAAACGCACCTGATCTTCAAGTGATGCTGCCCGGCCATCATAGAAAAGGTACGGACGATCGGCAACATTGGCGCACGATGGCGTGTTGCGCTTGCCCAAACGACCGCCCACTCCGCGACTGAACGCAACCGTATCGGCAAACCCATGCGATGGAATATGACAGGATGCGCAGCTCAGCGAGCGGTCAGCCGACAGCATCTTGTCGAAAAACAACTTTTCACCCAGCTGTGCCTCTGTCTTCGGCACTCCTTTGAAACTTGCTCCCTTTAACGGAATATCAAAACCTGAGATTACAAGACCGGCAATACCTGCCATCGCCAATATGGCTATCGGCAACCATTTTTTCATGTTGCAAAATTAACTGCTGACGCTTCGTTTCCGGCTGCTTTTTATCAGTTACAAGAGGAAAATGCCCGATTCTCCCAACATTTACCCAACCATGCGCGCCTTATTACGGTCTGATAATGTTGCAAAAGCGCAACTGCCGGACATTCGGTTTTTAAGAAATATTTGGCAGTTTCGGTTTTTTTAACTTTTTTGCAGACATATTCATCTAAAAATCTATTCTATAGCATAGACTTCTACTTTACCAATTTACGGCAAATGGCGTGAACGTTACATTACGTTTAAACTAGTAGAAGTTATGCATTTTTCCAATCTATCTGACGCAGAACTGGTTCTTGCTTATCAGCAGGGACAAGAGCAAGCCCTTTCAACTCTTATCACTCGTCACAAAGACGCAGTGTACACCTCATTGTTCATGTTGGTGAAAGACAAATACCTTGCTGAAGACCTTTTTCAGGATACCTTCCTGAAGATCATCAAAACTATAAAAGAGGGTCGCTACAGCGAACAGGGCAAATTCCTTCCCTGGGCGGTGCGTGTGGCACGCAACCTTTGTATGGATTATTTCAGGCGCACCCGTCTGCAGATCTCCGTTACCCTGCCCGATGGTCAGGACATTTCGGCGTTGCTGGGTACTGCTGAGCTGGCATCAGACGCCATAGAACGCCGTCAGGTTCACGACAGCGTTCGGAAACTGGTAGAAGGTCTTCCGGAGGAACAACGCGAGGTTATTGTGCTACGTATGTATGCCGACCTGAGCTTCAAAGAGATTTCAGAACTCACCGGCGTAAGCATCAATACCGCACTCGGACGCATGCGATATGCATTGATAAATATGCGTAAACTAATAGCAGACAAACAGTTAGTTTTGCGTTAGTTTTTTTTGTTATTTTGCTTTATGTCAGAATTACACCGATTCTTCTACCCCGGCGTTATGACCTCAGGCGGTGTCGTAACTCTTGAATCAGAAACCGCCAAACACATATGGCAAGTACTTAGAATGGATGAAGGTGACAGGATCTCGCTCACCGACGGAAAAGGTACAGTTGCCAATGGAGAGATACAATTTGCAGAGCGCCACAAGTGTAATGTGAAGGTCTCAGACACATTTCTGGAACCCAGAGCAGGCAAACAACTGCACCTCTGCGTCGCATTCACAAAAAACAATGCGCGCAATGAGTGGCTCTTGGAGAAAGCTACCGAATTGGGTGTCGGGTCAATTACCCCGATCTCAAGTTCACGCTTTCAGAAATCGCACATCAGGCACGACCGTTGGGAGAAAATACTCCAGTCGGCCATACTGCAATCGAAGCAAAGCTATTTGCCCGACCTGAATCAGCTCGTTCCGATCTCAACCGCGCTTGACCGTTTCAAAAACATACCTCAGAAACTAATAGCGCACTGCCACGCAAACAGCCCCAAAAGCAAACTTTGCGATCTGTTAAAAGGATCGGAAGATGCAGTGGTCTTCATCGGTCCCGAGGGCGATTTCTCTCCCGATGAAGTAAATTTGTGCCTCAACAACGGCTACAAACCGGTATCTTTAGGCGCACAGCGTTTGCGCACCGAAACTGCCGCGATGTCTGTTGCTGCATACTTCAATATGGTATCCTGATGCGGATAAAGAATTATTTATTGCCTCTCGCCTTTGCCGTTTCTTCCTTATCGGTTCAGGCGCAGGGATTGAAGCTTGGTCTGCTCGTATATAACGGCGGCGGTGACTGGTATGCCAATCCCACCGCTTTAAAAAACCTCGCCTCTTTCTGCAACGAACAGCTACATACCTCTTTCGACCTAAAAGAAGGTCAGGTAGAGATAGGGAGTCCTGATCTGTTCAATTATCCTTTTGTGCACATGACAGGCCACGGCCGTTGGGCGGTATCTGATGCCGAAGCAAAGAACCTGCGCAAATATCTGGAGAGTGGTGGCTTCCTTCACATTGACGACAACTATGGGATGGACCCATACGTACGCCCGGCACTAAAGAAGGTATTCCCTGAATTAGACCTCGTGGAGTTGCCTTTTTCTTATCCGGTCTACCATCAGAAATTCAACTTCAATAACGGACTGCCAAAGATCCACGAGCATGATGAAAAACCACCCAAGGGGTATGGGCTCATTTACAAGGGGCGTTTGGTATGTTTCTACAGCTACGACACCGACCTCGGCGATGGCTGGGAAGATCAGGACGTGCACCACGATACCCCCGAAAAAAGACTTGCGGCATTGCAGATGGGTGCCAATCTGGTTCAGTATGTATTCACACTGAATGGCGATAACGGTAAATAGTTCCGACTGCGTTTTGTATAACTAAGAGAGGCAACCCGTTCAGGTTGCCTCTCTTAGTTTATCTATTGTCTATCGTCTATTTCACGATGGTCACGTCTCCTTTGATGTGTACATCCTCCCCTGTATAACATACCGCCTCTATTAGGTAAACGTACACGTCCGGCCGCGGCTCTTCGCCCTTATGCGATCCATCCCAACCATTGGCTGCATCGTTCAGGTTGATCGACTCACGTTCGAACAGAAGATTGCCCCACCTGTTATAAACCCTGAAAGATTTAATGGTCTTTATGCCCATACCACGCGGATAGAAAATATCGTTCTGTCCATCTCCATTGGGCGTAAATACATTGGGAACGAATACCATGCTGTTATCACAGTACAGCAATATTCGCACCGAATCTGAAGCGCGACAACCCCTGTCAGACACAGCGTCTATGTAGTACGTAGTGTTCATGGTCATGCTGGCCACAGGCGCCAAACATTCAGTACAACTCAGTGTTTCGCCAGGCCACCACTTGTAGGTGTCCATGTTTGTACCCGATGCCTGCAAATAGGCTATAGAACCCGCTACAAGCCGCTGATCGGGACCGGCATCTACTTTCGGCAATGGCCATATAGTTACCGTCACCTGATTGGTGTCGGGGATACAGCTGCCCAGTCGGGCTATCACAGTATAGATCGTAGTATATGGCGGTGTTGCCAGCGGATTGTATGCGGTGCTGCTGTTAAGCCCGGTGGGTGGCATCCATAAATAAGAAGTACCTCCGGTATCAAATAACTGCACCGTCACGCCTTCACATACTGCCGTATCACCCCAGGCCTTGCTGATAGTATGTGTGCGCAGACCCACAGTTACCGTTGCCGAATCCACACAGCCATTCGCATCAGTACCCGTCACCGTATAGGTGGTCGGCACATCAGGTGTAGCCAATGTAGGGTTGCAGGTGGTGCAACTGAGGGTGGCAGGCGGCGACCATGTATAGGTAGCTGCGCCATAGCCACTCAGCGTCGCCGGGTCAGTAACACACACCACGGTATCGGGGCTGGCAGTCACATCAGGTGGCGGGTTGATGACAATGTTGCTGCTCAGCATTCCGAAACAGCCCCACCCGTCCGTCACCTTCAGTGTAATAGGATATGTACCCGGTGTGTTAAGAATATGCGATGGTGAAGAGAGGGTGCTCGTATTGCCGTCATAGGTCCACTCCCATGTCCTGATAGTGTCCCAGAAACTTGTTGAAGAATCTACCATTGTGAATGGAATACCGATACAAACGGGCGATGGATTGGTGCTCATCTTAGGGAAGACCGCATTCACCTTTATCGTATCCAGACCGGTACTTGATGTTTGGCATCCCGTATTATCACTCAAGATCAGTTTAGGCACATAGGCACCCGGCGTGGTATATATATGTACCACTGTATCAGTATACGTGAGACTGGTGGTTACGCCGTCAGAAAAATCCCAGGTGATGAACGGAACATTACTGAGCGTGGCTGAGAAGTGCACCGACAGCGGCGCGCAACCTTGCGTGGGCGAATAGCTGAACGCACCGGCATAACCGAATATATTGACCGGATGAATAACCGTGTCCTTACAGCCATAACCATTGGTCGCTATCAGCCTTACCGGATAAAATCCTGATGCGATATACATATTGCTTGGCGACAGTACCAGCGAAGTGCCACCGTCACCAAAGTCCCACTCATAGGATATGGCTCCGGTCGTCGTGTTAGTGAAGTTCACAAACAATGGCGGACACACTGATACAGAATCGCTCATGGTGAATCCGGCATCCGGATTGGCAACTGTGATCAATCCCGTAACTGTGACAAGGTCTGAGCAACCATGCGAATCATATACAGTCAATTTCACCGTATAGGTGCCCGATGCAGAATAACTGTGTATAGGCGAAGCGATGTTCGAGGTGTCCCCATCTCCGAAATCCCAATGCGAGTAAACGATGCCTCCCGTCGATGTATTCGTGAACGTAACCGGCGAATATCGGCATGGATGGGTGTTGCTCGCTGTAAAAGATGCTACCGGATCGTATGCGGTAATGTAACCCGGGCGTACAACCGTATCCTTGCAGCCTATGTTGTCAGTCACAATTTCTCTGATATCGTAAGTGCCGGCTGCTGTATAGGTATGAAACGTCATAGGGGTCGTCACGGTAGAAGTACCGCCATCTCCGAACGACCATGCATAGGACGAAAGTGTTGTGCCGGCAGCCGCAGAACTACCGTCAGAAAAAACTACGTTCAGCGGCACACAGCCCGACAATGGTGCAGCTGTGAAATTCGGCAACGGCTTACCAACAGTAACATAATTGGTCCGCATTACCGTATCCAGACATCCTAGCCCGTCTCTTATGATCATTCTTACCGTGTGCTGGCCTGAAGTGGTATAGAAACGATAACCAAATTGCCCCGATCCGTATATTGTTCCTCCGCTTAGCGGTGTTGTTGGATACGGATTATAGATGTTCCAATAATACTCGGTGGCTGAACCCACCGTGATGATAGGAGATAACGTCACCGAATCATACTTACATATAGTGGTATCATCAGCAACAAATGAAAATACTGGCGGGGTCAGGTCAATGACCATTGTCGCCGTATCTCTGCAACCGCTGTTGGCATTGTAGGTTGCTAACTTCACCGTATAAACTGTGGCAGCCGGGTAGTCGTGCAATGGGTGATCCACGGTGGAAGTAAATCCGTCACCAAACATCCAGACGTGACTATCATCTCCCAAAGAGCTGTCTCCAAACTGCACCCTTGTGCGCGGTGTGCAACTTGGCACATAGGCTATTATAGACTTGGGTGAATCGACTGTAATGTAATCGGTAATGGTAAACGGAGCTCCAGGACATCCATGAAAATATGGTCTGACAGTCACGGTAAACAATCCTGGTAATGAATAAATATGTGTCGCGGTTGCAGCAGTAGTATCCCAAATGGTTGTGCCACCATCACCAAAGTCCCAGTCCCACCTGTCAATCGGGCCATCTGTTATCACCGGCGTAAACGTAATTGGTATATGCGCACCATAGCATACGTGCAATGGGCTGGCTGTAAACGTTGCAGCAGGAGGTTCTCCCACACGTATCTGTATCGTATCAGACGCGGGACATCCGTTTGATGTCATGGCAGTAACTACTACATTATATATTCCCACAGCAGTAAACGTATGGGTAGGTGCAGGACCGGAACCAAATCCGGAACCGTCAGCAAAATTCCACGAGTAGGAAGCAAATGAGTAGGGGTAGGGCGCATAGCTCGGGCCGGGGACACTAGTCAGGGCACTGGTACTGAAGCTCACTGTCAGAGGTTTACAACCCTCCAACGGTGTGGCGTCGGCAGTAAAGTAAAGATCGTAAATGGTTGTGGTGTGCGTAAAGGTATCCCTGCATCCCGTTGAGGGATCGATCGTTATTAAACGCACATTTTTCACACCATTTGTCGTGAATGTATGTGAAACAGGACTGCCTGCACCACTTCCGGTACCGAAGTCCCATGCGAATATCGTTCCGGGAGGTGCACTGGCCGTATATGTAATAGCCACAGGTGCCGGACATGGCTGTGCCGGTGATTGTGTTATAGATGCAGTTGGCCCGTCCACTACGTGCACCACATGCGTCACCGTCTTGGTACATGGCGGATTACTGATCGTCAGCGTTACAGTATACACACCGGTAGATGAATAGGCGTGCCCACCATTCAGAAGTGTAGTAGTAGGGCTGCCGTCACCGTAGTCCCACGTACGGCTGGTGTGTGGCGAACTAGTATTGGGGAAGGTCACATAAGAGTACCTGCATATAGTATCTGAATAGGTGAACTGTGCCCTGATAGTATCAACGATCACCGGACCAAGCGTAGCTGTGTCTTTACATCCGTTGGCATCGGTAACTATCAGCCTCGGATTATAACTGCCCACGGCCGTGTACGGGTGGCTGACCGGAGACCCTGCGCCGGCTCCGGTCATATCCCCGAAATCCCACGAACAGGTCAGTGGCGCAGCACCTACACTTGAGCTTGTGAACGTTACGCTTCCCGGCGGATTACAGATCGCAAATGGCGACCACGTAAAGTTCGCTATCGGCGGATTGTATATATGGATATAAGACGACCGCACCAACGATGCCACACAACCTGTTGCATTGGTAACAAATAACGTAATAGTATAATAGCCTGGTGTACAATAAGAGTGTGTTGCTGTTGCGCCGGTTCCTGTAGGCGACCCGTCTCCCCAGTTCCATGAATAGGTCATTGGCCCGGGCACACTACCTGTACTGGTACTTGTAAAAGTTATTGGTGTACATGGACACACTGCTGTGTCGTCTGCATAGAAGCTCACAACAGGTGGTGGGTATACCGTCACAGCGAGTGTATAGGTACTTACCGCCGAACCATTGGTCGCGGTCAGCGTCACTACGTGGGTTCCCGGAGTTGTGAAACTTGTTGAGGGATCAGTTAGCGTGGAAGAACTGGACGGGCCGAACGACCACACATAAGAAGTGCCACTTGACGGACTCGTGGTATTGGTAAAATTCACCACCAATGGCGCACATCCCGATGTGGGAGTTGCTGTAAAACCTGCTGTAAGCGCAAAAGAATTGGCACTAATACAAAGGCAAAGCATTAAATAAAGAAACCGTAGGTATAATTTCATAGGTGTTGTTCGCAATATGATACAGAACGATACACACTATAATGTGTGCACTGTGGAAAGACGTAAAAATTTATGATTACGTTGGGGAAAATTATTATTTATTTAAACTCTTTGCCAAAAAAAATCTACCATTTTCTAACGTATCAGCGTAATATCCCCTTTCACCAACACAGGTTTCCCCGTAGTACACACTGCATCAACCACATACACATATACATCCGGCCTCACTGTCTCCCCCTGATATATTCCATCCCACGCATACGACTCATCGTTCACCTGGAAGTTGCTGCGCTCAAACAGTAATTCTCCCCATCGGTTATAGATCCTGAAAGACTTGATGAGATTGATGCCTGTCCCTCTCGGATAAAACACATCGTTCTTGCCATCGTTATTCGGCGTGAATACATTCGGGAGGAACACCTGCCTTCCATCACAGAACAAATATATGTTCACAGAATCTGATGCGTGGCACCCGTGCGACGATAACACATCTACCACATAGGTGGTTGACTCCAAGGCGGTCACCTCTGTCTCCTGACAATCCTTACAACTCATCCCTGCCGATGGGCTCCATAAATAGGTTGCAATGTTCTTCCCCGTTGCCGATAGCTCCACCTTAGTTCCCGCAAGTACCTCCTGATCTTTCCCCGCATCAACGGTTGGTGCGGCAAATACCTCCACATGCACATAGTCGGTATCCGGCACACAACTTCCCAACTGCGCTATGACCGTGTAAGTAATACTCGATGCCGGTGAAGCGATCGGGTTAGCTATGGTGGCACTGCTCAACCCACCTGCCGGTATCCACAGGTATTTATGGGCACCCGAATCAAATACAGGCACCGACCCGCCCGAACAGAAGGAGGTATCGCCACCTGATACTGCAGTAGTATGTGTCCGCAGGCCAACATTCACAAGAGCTGTGTCCTTGCAACCGTTTGCATCAGTCCCCACAACTGTATAGGTTGACGGAACGACCGGAGTAGCCGGCGAAGGATTGCAGGTAGGGCAGGAGAGCGTGCCCACCGGCCCCGACCAGGCATAACTCACGGCCCCAAAAGCAGTGAGCGATGCAGCGTCTGTCACACAAACGATAGTATCCGGTAAGGTAGTGATGGTAGGTGGCGGGTGTATGGTAATATTTCCGGTCAATGTAGCAACACATCCCCACGAATTGGAAACCTTCAGCGTCACCGGATAGTTGCCGGGTGTATTTACTGCCGGATACACCGGAGAAGCGAGACTGCTCGTATCGCCTGCAAAATTCCAGAACCACGCATTCGGTGGCATCCACATATATTCCGAAGAGTCTACCAGAAAAAACGGCAGACCGATACACGATGATGGGTACACTCCAAACTTTGCCTTCATCTCATCTACCTTTATCGTAAACGGACCTACGCTCGAATTCTGACATCCGGTGTTGTCGCTCAGTATCAGCTTGGGTACATAGGCACCGGGAACGGTGTACAAATGGGTTGCGGTATCAACACCCGAGTAGGCAACCGTGCTTCCGTCTCCGAAATCCCAAATAATGTTAGGCACATTAGTGATAGCTGCATTGAAACTCACCAGCAACGGAGCACATCCGAATAGTGGCGTATAGGTAAGCGAGCCCGAATAGCCGTAAAGATTCAGGTGCCCGTCCGCTGTATCTGTACAACCCCAACTATCTGATACGATCAGGCGCACCGGATACAATCCCGGAGTCAGGTACATATTGGTGGGCGACACCATTGATGAAATATTACCATCACCAAACTTCCAGTCGTTGATCGAGCCTCCGGTACTGGTATTGGTAAATGACACGAGCAGTGGCGCACATATTGAGAAGGTGTCACTCATGGTAAACGATGCCGACGGCTTGGTCACATTTATGTAGGCGAGTTGGGTCATAGTATCGGTGCAGCCGTTAATGTCGGTCACCACCAATCGCACCGTGAAACTACCGGTTGTACTGTATACATGTGTTGGTGTTGTTCCCGTGGAGGTGCCGCCATCACCAAACGTCCAGAAACAACTTACATATCCCACCGATGCATTAGAGAAATTGACAGGATCGTTGATACATGGATGCACATTCGATGCTGCAAAATCCGCAGTGGGCCTGTGCACGGTAACAGTGACGGGCCCGGCCGAATCAACACAGCCGATTATATCGGCTATCCAAGACCGAACCAGGTATGTTCCCGCAGCAGTGTACACATGCGTTGTCGTCGGTACACCTAACGATGCCGTACTGCCATCTCCAAAATCCCAAATGAAACTGCTCAGTGTCGCCCCGGGCACATCGGTTGAAGTATCCGTAAACATCGCCGTTAGCGGCCAGCACCCTGACGGAGGGGTGATCCTGAAACCCGGGCGCGGATCACCTACTATCACATAATTATTCTTCGTAACAGTATCCCAGCACCCCTGCGCGGTGAATGCGGCAAGTGTCACCGAGTACAATCCGCCCACCGTAAATGTATCGATCATAGCAGTGTCTGTCCAATACGGTTTATGAACCCCATTCACATACCATCTTATAGTATCCGGTCGGCCACCCGGGAAGACGCCGTTAAAGAACACAGTATCGCCTACACACACTGCTGTATCATGTGCATAAAAATTCATGGGTGTCGTCACCATTGAAATGATGGAATACGCAGTGTCCCGACAACCACTTGTGGCATTGTAGGTAGCCAAGGTCACCGTATAGGTACCAATGGCAGAATAGGTATGTATCGGATCATCAAGTGTGGACGTTGCCCCATCTCCAAACATCCATAAGTGGCTGTCATCACCGAGCGACTCATCTTCAAACTGTATGGTTGTGGGCATGTGGCACACTCTTCTATACCCTATCAAGGCTCTCGGCGAATCCACAGTAATAATTGTACTCAGCGTCACCGGCGCTCCCGGACAACCGTTGAAGTATGGAGTTACTGTTGCCGTAAAATATCCCGGTATTGGATAGGTATAGACAAGTACCGGTGCGGATGTTGCAGCAAATCCGGCTCCTAAAAGCCACTCATACCTTGTTACCGGACCCGAAATGACCGTTGCGGTGAACGTGACCGGGTCTCCGTAACAGACATGGGTAGGTGAAATAGAAAAAGTGATGACCGGAGGCGCTCCTACCCTTATCATTAATGTGTCCGAAACCGTGCAGCCATTAGATGTTGTAGCGGTGACCGTTGCGATGTATATACCTACGGCAGTGTAAGTATGCGTGGGAGCCGTTCCTGAACCAAGTGATGATCCGTCCCCGAAATTCCAGCTATAGGAAGAGACCGGATAGGGATAAGGGTTCGCACCAACCAATGTGTCAGGCCAACGGGAGAAAAAAAACGTATTGAAATTTACAGTCAGCGGTACACAACCCTCCATGGGACTTGCAGTGGCGTTAAAATCAATGTTATAGATAGTGTCCTTTTTCACGAATGTATCAATACAGCCCACCGGACTGGTCACGATCATTCTGGTGGTCTTTATACCATTCGTCATGTAAGTATGTGACCCGGTCGGTCCGCTCCCTGTTGCACCGCCTTCATAGAGCCATCCTACAGTACTACCCGCAGGCACTGTTGACGAATAAGTGATTGTGGCCGGAGCCGGGCACGGAAATGCGGGTGCAATAGTGAAATCGGCAACAGCCGCCGGATGGATCGTGATAACATGGGTCACCACCGACGTACACGGCCCGTTCACAATAGTGAGCGTTACTGTGTACGTGCCTGCAGCAAGGTAAGTATGGTTGCCGTTATACGTCGTATCTGTAAAGCTGCCGTCGCCATAGTTCCAGGTACGCGATGTATGTGGCCCGCTGGTATTCGGGAAAGACACGGGTGTGCGCATGCAGGCTGTTGCCGGACAGATGAAACCCGTAGACATTGACCCCACATAAATGTAGGCAGGACGTGTCAAACTGTCCTTGCAGCCATAACCATCCGTCACAACCAGCTTCACGTTGTACGTGCCGGGTATACTATAAGTAGCCGTCGGTGTAGCGAGTGTAGAAGTAGGGCCCGCACCGAAATTCCATAGATAGGACAATGGCAATGCGCCCGAAGAGGTATTAGTGAATGAGACCGTTCCCGGAGGCGTGCAGATATTCACGGGGCTCCCTGTGAAAAAGGGCATAGGACGCGGGTATACTTCGATATAAGATACCTTCGTCCGGCTTCTCTGGCATCCCTGAGCGTTGGTAGCCAGTAGTGTTACATTATAAAATCCCGAGGTACTGTAGGCATGGCTCGGACCGGCTAGTGTGGATGTGGCACCGTCACCAAAATTCCAGATGTAGGTAAGTGGCCCCGGCACCCCTCCCGACGTAGTGCTGGTGAACGTTACTGGCGTTCCCGGACAAACTGTTGTGTCACTTGCAATGAAGTTCACAGTTGGCAACGGGTACACCGTTATCACCATCGTCTTCACGCTGGATGAAGCCCCGTTGTATGCTGTTAGTGTTACTGTATATGTACCCACCGGAATGTAACTGGTAGATGGGTTGGTACTGGGGGTAAGCGTACCATTGCCCAGATCCCACGAATAACTTGTAGCCCCGGTTGAAGTATTGGTAAAATGCACCACCAAGGGTGTACATCCGGCATTGAAGTCGACCGTAAAATTGGCGGTGACCGCATGCGTGGCGGTATTACCGATTATGAAAAATAGTAAGGTATATAGGTAACGCATAGGTACATATTTCAGAAATGTCTGGGAGGTGTACCTATAAAATTAAATAATATTTGCACAATATCAACAAATAATACTGCCGCTATTTACACATATTATTATTCAAATATGTGTAATTTAACCGCAAGTTATTAGTTGCCCTACCCCAGCATTTGTTCCAGCTCTTCCTTCCGCAACATAACAAATGTCTTGCGGCCATCCGGCGTCAACTCCGGTTGAGAACATGCAAACAATTCGTCTATTAGGGCCTGTTGTCCCTCAGGCTGCAGCACCGCTTGTATATTAGTCGAGAGCCTTCTTGCCATATTTGCCAAAAGCATATCAGTTCGCCTGCCCACTGCGTCAGGCGATTCATGCTTCAATTGCTCCACCACTTCGTCCAGCACATTCTTTTCCTCACCTGCCTGCAATCCGGGAGGCACCCCCTGCACTACAAATGAGTTCTTACCGAAAGGTGATATATCAAATCCCATCCTAACAAGATCAGGTAATGCCTCCTGAAGTAACAGCGCATCCTGAGGGGCCAGCTCATACGACGCAGGGAATAATATCCGCTGAGATGCTGCACTCTCATTGTTCCACTCGCGCAGCAACCGCTCATAACAAATGCGCTCCTGCGCGCGTCGTATATGTATCAACATCATGCCCGACTTCACCGTAGCCGCCAGCATATTGCCGGGCACCAGCATCATGCTGCCCTTGCCCTTACCCTCTGTCTGCGATCCGCTCAGTATGGTTGCCTGTACCTGTGTTTGTTCCTCTTCAACCGGAACATTCGACGCAATGTTTGCCGCAGCCGGAGTCTGAGCTATCTCATACAACGCCTTCCAGTGTTTCAGACTGTCGTTGCGCTCTATGGCATGTGCCTGTCCTTTATCACTGAATGTATTGAACAGGTATCCCTTTTTGGTCTCTTCCTGCTGTTGTTCGGTAAATGGCATACGCACCGCCGGCATCTGCTGTATCTCGGCATTAAGGGTAAAATCAAGAGACGGAGCGATGTTATACCGCGCCAACGAGTGTTTTACCGCCGCCATCAGGTACGTGTACATCAGGCGGTCGTCCTCAAACTTAACTTCCTGCTTGGTGGGGTGCACGTTCACATCCACTTTAGCCGGGTCTATTTCCAGAAAAAGCACATAAAAAGGAAATGAATCTTTCTCTATTAACCCTTCATAGGCCTGTATCACAGCATGGTTCAGATAAGAGTTCCTGATGAACCTGCCATTGATGAAGAAAAACTGCATTCCCCTGGTACGTGTGCTGGCCTGTGGTTTCCCCACAAAACCATTTATCTTCAATATGTCAGTTTCCTGTTCCACAGGCACCAGGTTCTTCTCATAGGTATTACCCAGCAAACCTACAATCCTCGCCTTCAGGGTGTCGCCATCCAGGCGGTACTGCTCCGCGCCATTGTTCCACAATCGGAACGTGATCTGCGGATGAGCCAATGCCACCCGTGTGAACTCGTCCAGTATATTCCTGTATTCCGTTGTATTGCTTTTAAGGAAGTTGCGGCGAGCAGGAACGTTGTAAAACAGGTTCTTTACCATGATGGTAGTGCCCGGATTGAACGCGCACGGCTCCTGCGATTTCACCTCGGTTCCTTCAATAACGATGCGTGTCCCCGTTTCGCTGATGGCCTGCCTCGTCTTCATTTCCACCTGTGCCACCGCTGCAATAGATGCAAGTGCCTCGCCCCTGAAGCCCATAGTCCTGATCTTAAAAAGATCTTCTATGTTCCTGATCTTCGACGTCGCATGACGCTCAAAACTCATACGGGCATCGGTAGGACTCATACCCTTGCCGTTGTCTGTCACCTGTATCAGCTCCTTTCCCGCATCCTTTATGATCAGTTGTATCTCGGTGGCACCGGCATCAATAGCATTCTCCAGCAATTCCTTCACAGCAGAAGACGGACGTTGAACGACCTCTCCCGCTGCTATCTGATTCGCAATATGCTCTGATAATAATTGTATTTCGTCTGCCACCTTTTCCTGTTTGCGTGCAAAGGTAATAGGTTGTCTTGATTGCTGCTGTCGGGATTTACCGTCGCTGCAAGGGAAATGTTTAATAATTTATTCTTATCACTTAGGGCCCCATTCGCTAATTTTGCCCTACAACACTAAAAGGATCAACCTTGAACACACTCGAGTTTATAGAAGCAGCCCTGAAAGAAGACGTAGGCGCCGGAGATTTTTCCACCCTTTCCTGTATTCCGGCAACTGCCCGGGGCAAGGCGATCCTGAAGATCAAAGAAGACGGTATTCTGGCCGGTGTGGCCATGGCACAAGCTATCTTCCACTACCTGGAGCCTGAAGCGGTATTCACACTTTACAAAAAAGATGGCGATGCGGTAAAAGTAGGAGAGCTGGCTTTCGAGGTGACTGCAAGCGTACATACCATCCTGAAGGCAGAGCGCCTGGCGCTCAACTGTATGCAAAGAATGAGTGGCGTTGCTACCCTGACCCGTCAATATGTTGATGCGATCAGGGAGTACCGCTCCGAGATACTCGATACCCGCAAAACCACTCCGCTCTTCCGAATGCTGGAGAAAGAAGCTGTGCGCATAGGCGGCGGTTGCAATCACCGCATGGGATTGTATGACATGGTGATGCTCAAAGACAACCATATCGATTTCTGCGGTGGCATTGAAAAGGCAATTGAAACTACCAATCAGTATCTGGCCGCCAACAACCTGGACCTGAAAATAGAAGTGGAAACCCGCAACCTCGACGATGTTCGCCGCGTTTTGGCAGTCGGAAAGGTGCACCGCATCATGCTTGACAACTACTCACCCGACATGATTACTGAAGCGGTGGCGCTCATAGATGGACGGTACGAGACAGAAGCCTCAGGCGGCATAACGCTGGAGAATATCCGTGCATACGCTGCTACCGGTGTAGACTATATCTCTGTTGGTGCCATCACCCACCATGCAGTCAGCATGGACCTCAGTCTGAAAGCACAGCTCTCATGAGCCTGAAGAATATTGTTTTCATTGTCAACCCGAGATCGGGCACCGAGCGACAGAAAGAGATAGGCAACGCGGTTGCGGCCCACCTCGACCCCGCAGTATACACACACGAGATAATCACTACAAAATATGCCGGACACGGTGCCGAGTTGGCCCGCAATGCTGCAAACAAGGGTGCATACGCCGTAATTGCAGTAGGCGGCGATGGCTCAGTGAACGAGATAGCCCGCGGCCTTGATGGCACCGGCTGTATTTTAGGTATTATCCCCAAGGGCTCCGGAAACGGTATTGCCCGTACCCTGAACATTCCTTTGAACGTTGCAGACGCAGTTAAAGTGATCAACGGCGGCAACACAACAACTATCGACATCGGCTATGCCAACGACAGACTCTTTGTGAGTAATGCCGGCGTTGCTTTCGACGCATTGATCGCACAAAAGTTTGCCACCAGTCATAAGCGCGGCTTTCTTGTCTATAGCTGGCTCGTGGCAAAACATCTGTGGCAATACTCTTCCCGCGACTATACCATAGTTGCCGACGGGAAAGAACTTCATGAACGCGCTTTTATGGTCAACATAGCGAATGGAAAATACTTCGGTTATTCTTTCCGCATAGCGCCAATGGCAAACTGCAACGACGGTAAACTGGAACTTATTGTTGTACGTAGCTTTCCCAAGATATTGGGTGGCGTCATTGCCATGCGCGCCATGCTCGGCGACATCACTACCAGTCGCTACGTCAGCCATCACACCTGCACGTCTATCACCGTTTCACATCCTGACCTTTCCGCAATGCAGGTCGACGGAGACGCCGTGCCGTGCACAAGCTCTGTAACGTTTCGCACAAAACCGCTCGCTCAGCGCATTCTTGTTCCTTAGTGCGTATCATTGCATTATGGTGCGTCGATGGTGGTTTACCGTCCTGTTATTTACCTTGCTTTTGCCGGCCCAATCCTGCAAAAAAAAGCACCATGTTGTCAACAGGGGTTTCTATTACTGGAAGACGATTTATGCTCCCACTCAGTTCGAATCTGCTACACTCCGCGAACTAAGGGTGCAGACCATCTACATCCGACTGTTCGATGTCGATGCAGCCAACAACCACATTTACCCGGTAGCGCCCGTACGCCTGCCCGCTTCACCCGACCCGTCATACAAATACATACCGGCTATCTTCATAACACAACGCGCCCTGCTGGCGCTCACGCCTGCCAACATCTCCGCTGTTGCAGCAAGCATCAGCAATATGGCAGCAGGTATCTGTGCCGGTGGCAATATCACCCCCTCAGAGATTCAGATAGATTGTGACTGGACGTCTTCTACTCGTACACGCTATTTTGAGCTGTTGCGCGCACTGAAGAGCACCGACTTCTTCAACGGGAAACTTCTTTCATGTACTATCCGCATGCACCAGATCAAGTACACCAACAGCAGCGGCATTCCGCCGGTCGACAAAGGCCTGCTTATGTGCTATAACATGGGCAATATGAAAAAGCCGGGCAACCACAACTCTATCCTGGACAGGGATATCGCCGAAAGTTACCTTTCAGGCATCGGTTCCTATCCGCTGCGTCTCGACATCGCACTGCCCATCTTCTCCTGGAGCCTGCTATTCCACGGGCAGCAATTCGGCCGCATCCTGCGCGACGTGCCCAAAGAACTACTAGAAGGAAATAAATTGTTCCGAAAACGGAACGAGCGGATGTACCAATGTCTCGCAGACACTGTTTGGATGGGTTACCATCTTTCTCCCACAGATGTGATCCGCGTAGAAGACTGCGACCAACAAACGCTGGAATCTGTTGCAACCTATACTGCAAAACGCGTTAATAACGATTCACTCAATGTTATCTTCTTTTCATGTGATAGCATAACTTTATCCAAACATTCTGTAAATGAACTGGAAACGATTTATGATCGTTATAGGTAGTCTGGTAGTTCTTGCCGGTGGTGTGCAGCTCGTTATCGCCTGCGCCGGCGATGAGCCCGACATCACCACCGAAGCAACTTTCTTCATGAACTCTATCAACAACCGGCCTGAATTCACTCCGTTATTTTATGATCCCTATTCCATTTTCTATACCAACAAATTCTACTCTGACACCGGCGCCGCAGACTACATTCCGCGCGATGAAAATGTCCGCTCATGGAAAAACACCGTAGGCAAAAATGTAGATGATTCAGACATCGCCTCTCTGCTCTATCGTACCGACAAACAATACATACACAGGATATACGAGCACATCCGCAAAGACTACACATTATCTGTTCCCAACAATATCTCAAAGAACACCTTTGTCAAGTGGCTCATCAAGAATAACAAGCACGAGCACGTACTTTATCTCGAATTCGCCAAACAATGCGAACCATACGCACAGCCGATTGAAAGCTACTGGGACGACAAGAAAAACGAATGGGCATCTCCCCTGAGAGACTCTGCTGCCATGCAAGAGCTGGTGCATGAGGGGATCAAAAGACACGCAGCCACAACCGATGCCGACCTTCGTATGCGCTATGCCTATCAGACCATGCGCATGGCATTTTATAGTCGTGAATACCCGCAAACACTTGCGCTGTTCAACGAACTCATTCCGCCGGGTACAACACATTATCTATTCGATCGTTGCCTCGCGCTGAAGGCGGGCGCATTGTTCCGGACGGAGCGCAAGAACGAAGCCGCTTATCTGTATAGTCTGGTGTTCGACCACAGCGACGAACAAAAACAAAATGCCATGCTTAGCTATCTCTGGGCATGCGGCAACAAGCCCGACAACATTCTTCAATTCTGCAGGAACGATCACGAACGCGCAGTGTTATACCTCATGTCAGGTATGCATGAATCCACATACCTCGGCGAGGGAAATGATTACAACTCAGGTCCGTCCGGACCCAGCGCCATCCTTGATCAGCGGCGGAAAGCAACTGCTTCTCTATTGGCATCTCTGAGCACTGTATACAGCTATGATCCCCGCGTTCGGGGGCTCGATGTCCTTATGACACGGAACATCATCAGACTGGAACGGTCATTTATAAACGACCTCTACAATGCGCCGGGAAAAAGCAACGATGCAGCAACACCATTGATCGCTTTCGCACAAAAGGTGGCCGCTGAGAACAAAGCAGGCAACATAGCATTCTGGCTCCTTTCTGCCTCTTACCTTTCTCTGCTGGACGGAGACCTTGCAGGTTGCCGTAAACTACTCGATGAAGCCGCATCGCAAAAGATGTCGCCGATGGAAAAACAGCAACACTACCTCATCAATACGCTGCATACCATACGCAAACATAACTTACTTAATGCCGCAGCCGAACAGGAACTACTGCCAATGCTACAGAAGTTAGAAAACACCGCGGCAAACGACCTCCGTTATCAGGTGTTCTTCAGCACCATAACCGGCAACATCCTCTACAATCAATACCTGCGACAGAAAGATACTGTAAAGGCACTGGCAGCTTATTCCCGTTCACTTACCATATCAGGCAACGCATCTACAAATCATTATTCAACAGGGCTTGGCAGCACAGTGGGTGGGATGCTGACTGCCATGCACCCATCGCAGCTAAGCACACTAATAAACTTCAATCGTCGAACCGACCGCACTCCTTTCGAAAATTGGCTCGTATCTAACACCCTCTACACCGATAGTTACGTTTACGAATTACAGGGCACACGCTTCCTTTCGCGGCTCAACTTTGCGGCGGCAGCATCTTCCTTCAGGAATGTTGACCAACGCACCCTAAACGAAACGTTGCTCCCCGATATGTTTGTAAGTCACCTTTCCGAATACACGACCTGGAACCGCTCCGATAGTGCTGTCAACTACAACAAACTCACTTTCGCGCAACGCATGTATGAGCTGGAACAGAAATTGGAAAAAGACCCCAACGACGATCGGGCTGCCTATCAATACGCCAACGGCCTGTACAGCATGAGCTTCTACGGCAAGGGCTGCCTGGCATCGCAATACTACCGCGGGTCCACTGATGACGCTGCGTATTACATTACTAAAGCACGAAAAAAAGTTCCTGCTGCCGACGCAGAATTCTACTCAGTTGAAAAGGCTCAGAAATACTACATGATAGCTTTCAACAATTCTACAGACCCGGAGGTGAAAGCTCGCTGCCTTTTCCTGGCAGCTAAATGCTGGCAAAAGAACTGTCCGGTCAAAGACGAAGGCGATTATTTCTCAGGGGACGAGAAGGCTTATTATCTGCGCTCAATGAAAAACCCCTACTTCCGTCAGCTTCGTGAGGAATATGCATATACGCTGCTCTTCAAAAAAGCAAAAAGTACGTGCTCGTATCTTCAGGATTACTGTGACACCAGAAAGTAGCCTTTCAATGGAATGGTACAATTAAAAGTCACCCGTCAAATCGTATATCTTCTGAATGTCTTGCAGCACCTTGGTGAAATCGATTTTCAGATCTTTAAGTTCTCCTGTCTTTAAGTCAAATACCCAGCCGTGAACTATAGGGTAACGGTTCTTCAGATAGCTTTTCTGAACAACCGCTGTCTTTATCACATTTATGGCCTGCTCCTGCACATTCAGTTCCACCAGGCGGTTATACCGCTCATGATCGTCAACAATCATGTCCAACTCATTCTGATGTAACCTGTAAACATCTCTTATATTCCGCAACCAGGGATTTAATATACCCATATCATGCGGCATCATGGCGGCACGCACACCACCACAATTATAGTGACCGCATACTATTATATGCTGCACGTGCAGATTTGCCACTGCATAATTGATCACTGACATTACATTGAGGTCTATGTTTGCTACAACATTGGCAATGTTACGATGCACAAACACTTCACCGGGTTCCAGCCCCATTATCTCGTTTGCAGGTACCCTACTGTCCGAACAGCCTATGTACAGGTACTCAGGGGTCTGATCTTTGGCAAGCTTCTCAAAAAAATCTACATCCCTTGCCTTCATCGAGGCTATCCATTTCTTGTTGTTCTCAAACAACTGCTCATATGAAGTCATGGCTGTTTCTTTGAGCCAAAATTACGCAAATATGGACTGACTGCTAATAATCATCCCACATACCGCACAGATACTATATTTTTGCAACCTCTAAAACTTCATACGGTATGAAACTGGTTACCTTTTCTGATAATGGCCGCGAGCAATTGGGCATCCTTGTCAACAACAACATTTATGCAACAACTGCTGTCAACTCAACTTTTCCCGCAACTATGACCGATCTGTTGCAGAATTGGGAGAATCACATTGATGCGCTGAAAGCCGCAGATAACGATATCAAAAAAGGCAACACTTCCGTTCAGTCAGTACCCTTTGCGTCAGCTCATATCCTTGCACCGGTGCCACGTCCTTCTTCTTGCCGCGATGGATACGCCTTCCGTCAGCACGTGGCCGCTGCCCGCCGCAACCGCAAGGTCGATATGATCGCCGAATTCGATCAGTATCCCATTTTCTATTTCACCAATCATAATGCTATTCAGGGTCCCGGGCCAATCCCTTGTATGCCCGATCATTTCAAAAAGCTCGACTTCGAATTAGAAGCTGCGATAGTTGTTTGTAAAAAAGGGCGTAATATCAAAGCTGCTGAAGCCGATAGCTACATTGGTGGTTACATGATCATGAACGACATGAGCGCACGTACCCTGCAAATGGAGGAAATGCTGTTGAACCTCGGACCGGCCAAGGGCAAAGATTTCAGCACAGTCATCGGACCTATGCTGGTCACCCCCGACGAACTGGAACCGTTCAAAGTACCCGCTCGGCCCGGCCATACCGGAAATAACTACAACCTCAAAATGACCTGCAAGGTCAACGGTATTCAGGTAAGTGAAGGCAACATGGGCGACATGGACTGGACTTTTGCTGAGATCCTCGAACGTTGCGCTTATGGTGTCGACATATTGCCGGGTGATGTTATAGGTAGCGGCACAGTAGGTACAGGCTGCTTCCTGGAGCTGAACGGAACCGGCAAGTTGCACGATCCGAACTACAAAGAACAATGGTTACAGGACGGAGACGTGGTAGAGATGGAGATTGACGCACTTGGTCACCTCTCTAATACTATCGTTGCCGAAAAAACCGACTGGAGTATTCTTGCCGAAAAGAAACTGGCTTAGCACTATTTCATAGCCATTTCCGGGCCAAACTGGTCCATCCAGTTGTTGTGTTTCAGTACCACTGAGTGTCCGGTTATCACATCAACTGCACCGTGTGTCATTGGCGTTGTAGCCGTGGTAGACGGGCGGTCCACATTGTCTATAAGTATCACCGGTACATTCTTTATAGCCGAGAACATTGCTGCGGCGCGTACCGCTGTTTCAATTGCTATGTCATATTTGCCGGTCGCTTTTGCCAATGCTCCCGATTCTGTACTCAGTATCGTTGGTTTCACAACCTGCTTTGCAGCAAATGCCATGGCCGTCTTTCTTTTAGCGGCGCCGCTCACTTTGTGCTTTGTCGCTGCCGCATAAACGTACTGCATTGTTGCCGACTTTGAAGCGTGCGGCATTCTCGCTACTGCCACGCCCGTTTTGTGTACCGGCACGCGCGAGATCGCCACCAACCTCTTTTTAATATCTTTTGACGACCTCTCTGATTTAGCAACATATCGCCTATTCACTTTCTTCTTGTCATGCATAGCCACTTTCTCTGGCGCCACCTTCAACCCACCAAATAAGAAGGCCATATCTTTTGATAGCTGCTCATTATTACGCATATGTGCGGCTACAGAAAAATAGATGTTCTGCTTCTTCTTCCTGGTTGCTATAGCAGTGTAAACAACCTTCTGTGGCGCAGCAACACTTACCTGCGGCGTTACCGTTTGAATGGTGCTGAACCTGCGCGATGGCTCTTTCATCGCTACCGCCGGTCGCACTACCGGAATGGTCATTTTGTTTGCTATCAATCTTGGAGCGGCCGGCTTCGCCACGTGCTTTTTCGTCAGCCTCCAGTCCAGCACATAGGCTGGCGCATTGGCAATGGCTTTCCGTTCATACCTGAAATGGTGCGTCTTTATAGTGCCTGCAACCGGACGAACCGCCTCACTTTTCAAAGCGCACGGTTCAGTTTTGGCTACACTTTTCGATTTTACCACCACAGGGATACCCGACATCCGTGCCGTCATATGGACAAACGCCTTTGCCTGAATAGATGTGAAAAACAATATTGCGATTAGTATGCGGATTATTTTGAAATTTTTCATAACTAATGTTTTTGAATGAGTTTGTTATTATTGTTTCTATGGGCTCCCTTCTGGAAGCTGCACGTTTCATTTCACTTCAATTCTTCTTTTCCATAGGCCAAATATTTATAAGCCAATAAATAAGTAGTCACTCATTAATTACTTGTCGTTCCTTGAGGCACTTTTTTGTTATCCGCTTCCGCGACCAGTTTGCGTTATCTGATTACAGGAGATTGGGACCTTCTGCGCACTTGCTATAACAATCAACATGCCAATATCACAAAGCATTGATTATCAATAATTTATAGATCGTACTACTAACCTGAATTCCGCCATTTGGAAAATATTTCCAATCTCCGGAACAACTCAACCGTCCATATTCAGGAAATAGATCCCACATCCCCCCAAGGGTTTGGTGGTGTCATACCACTACACTTATCTTTACAAGGTCATTCAGCTTTTCCAAAAAGTAGATGATCGCTAAACAAATAAACATATGAACTATACGATTGGCGTGATCGGTTCAGGTGCCATGGGCTCAGGTATAGCCCAGGTTGCCGCTATGGCCGGCCATCAGGTAATTATATATGATAACAATGCCTCCGCATTAGAAAAATCAAGAGGAAATCTGGCCACAACACTCCAAAAACTGGAAGAAAAAGGCAAGATCCCATCTGCGGCTGCATTGCTCGCACAATTCACTTTTGCCTCCGAATTGTCTGCCTTCGCCACGTGTGGCCTCATTATAGAAGCAATTGTAGAAAAGCTTGAGATCAAGAAGAGTGTATTCGCAGAAGTTGAGAAGGTAGTATCAGATGACTGTATTCTTGCAAGTAATACATCATCATTATCAATCACTTCTATTGCAGCAGCCTGCCGTTTGCCTTCGCGTGTCCTTGGTTTGCATTTCTTCAATCCGGCGCCGCTTATGGCGTTGGTCGAGGTGATACCGGCCATCCAAACCGCCACACATCTCATTCCATTGGCTACGGAGCTCATGAAAAAATGGGGCAAAATGCCGGTTATCGCCAAAGACACACCCGGGTTCATCGTAAACAGGGTTGCCCGTCCATTTTATGGCGAGGCAATAAGGATATATGAGGAAGGAATTGCAGACATCGCCACTATCGACTGGGCAATGACCGAAGTGGGCGGTTTTCGCATGGGTCCCTTCACGCTCACCGACTACATCGGGCACGACGTGAACTATGTGGTCACAGAAACAGTGTTCCAGTCTTTCTTCTTCGACCCCCGTTACAAACCTTCATTCTCTCAGAAACGACTGCTCGAAGCCGGTTGGCTCGGCCGAAAGACCGGCCGTGGTTTCTACGATTACGGTGCAGGCGCCTCTTCACCCGAACCCGTTAAGGATATGGAACTCGCCGGCAAGATCGTTGACAGGGTAGTGGCCATGCTCATCAACGAGGCTGTCGATGCCCTGCATTTGGGGGTGGCTTCTGCCGCCGATCTAGAGACAGCTATGACACGCGGAGTCAACTATCCCAAGGGTCTTTTGGCATGGTGCGACGAATGGACAGCTGCAAAATGTCTGGCCATTCTCGATGATCTGTATGCCGTTTACCACGAAGACAGATACCGCGCCAGCGCATTATTACGGAAACAAGCTATGGAAAATAAAAATTTTGTTTAATTTTCGGAGATGAAACCAATACTTCTGGCCCTCTTATTGTCTTTTTCAGCTGCAGGGGGCTATGCCCAGAAGAATACCATATTCGGTGTGTTTGCCGGTGGTGGGGTGGCAACAACCAACAATTATGATGTAGCCCTTTCCGGCGGCATCGACTATGCAAAAGGACTCAATCTGCGCTCCTTTGTTGGTGTTGAGATCTTCTACCAACAGTTCTCTTTATTGTACGATAACGAGATCAATTCCGCCAAACACGCTACAGGCTCAGAAGGCGAGATCATCATGCACAAGACTGCATACGCCTTTATCGCCCCCAAGTTTCGTTTTTGCCTTGGCCGCCGTCAGAACAATCATTTCTACATGAGCGCAGGCCTAGGTATGAACATGGGCGGATACGACTCTCTGCGCAGGTTTCAGACAATTTCCACACCATCCGGCATGGTACGCTTAGATACCACTCTTGATAAATCAAAGAACATCAACAGCATGGTCTTGCGTGTCGGCGTGGGCGCCACACAGCACCTTTCCATGGGGCGTCACTGGCGGTTCACCTTCACCGAAGATTTTGGTTTTCTGCCGGGCAGCCTCACTAAAACCAGCAACTTCGAAGATGTCACCCGTAGCGCGTACAGTGTAGGAAAACTCAATCCAACCTACGTGTCTATCCGAATCGGCATCGCACATACCAAACTACCGTAGTAACAGGCGGCAACTCAGGTACCTATGAAAAGAAAACTTCTTACTGCGGTCTTCTGTTGCTTCAGCATTTTTTCCATTGCTCAGGGCATGTTCGGTGCACAGGCCGGCCTTGGTTTCACAGGTGGCGACTTTTCATCAAAGCTCACACCTTCGGTCGAGGGCTATTACCTCCACAAGATCATTCCGCATCTTTATGCCGGCGCGGGTTTGCTGTTCCAGCACCATTCCATTTCTAAAGACCTGAATACCGGCAGCAGCATTTCGTACGGCGATGTCATCAACATCTCCACTAAAAGCTCCTACCTGTTCTTTTCTCCCAAAGTTGATGTTGGCATAGACTATCGCCAGTATTTCCACGTCCATGCGTCACTTGGCATAGGCGTGTCTATGGGGGGGCGACAAATTTCACAGACCCATTCCCCTATCTGGACACCTCCCGGCGGACCGCCCTTCGGCGCCGATACCGTTGGCCTCAACACATCCTACAACATTCCGTCTTCACTCACCCGCTTCGGATTCGGTATCTCCGAACGTATTCCAACTGGTCGCTACTGGAACATTATGCTGTCTCAGGAATTTGGTGCCATGCCCGGCGGTCTTAGCAAAGGCGCTACGCCCATGGCAGCATCTTATTTCTGTTTCACTATCGGCATCATGCACAAGTACCCCATGGTTTTTGTAGAATATTAGCCGCCGCCCATGTATACTTTCAATTTTTCTGCTCCTTTTTGGCTTTCTACCCACTACTTTCTACTTTTGTTCACTTCTTAAATAACTGAATGAGTACACTTTCCATTGTCATACCTGCCTACAACGAAGGGCCTACCATCCACCGCATACTGAATAAGGTGAAGGACGTAGTGCTGCTTAACAATATGCAGAAAGAAGTCATTATCGTAAATGACTGTTCACGCGACAATACAGAGGAAGCGATACTCGCCTACAAAGCAGCCAACCCCGACCTGCCTATTTCCTATTATAAGCACGAAGTAAACCAGGGGAAGGGTGCAGCCCTCCATACCGGCATCGAAAAAGCCACGGGAGAATATGTGGTTATTCAGGATGCCGATCTGGAATATGACCCGGAAGAATACAATGTGCTGCTCAAACCCATGATCAATGGCTTTGCCGATGTGGTTTACGGCTCCCGTTTCATGGGCGGAAAACCTCATCGCATTCTTTTCTTCTGGCATTCTATCGGCAACCGCTGGCTTACTATGGCGTCAAACATGTTCACCAATCTGAACCTTACAGACATGGAAACATGCTATAAAATGTTCCGCCGCGAGATCATTCAGGGTATCAAACTGAAGGAAAAACGCTTCGGTTTCGAACCGGAGGTGACCGCCAAGATCTCCCGCATCCCCAAGATCCGTATCTATGAAGTGGGTATATCTTATTATGGACGCACCTACGAAGAAGGTAAAAAGATAGGCATGAAAGATGCCTTCCGGGCGCTCTATTGCATCATCAAATACAACATTTTTAAGTAGCAAAGACATTCGGAACTTTCAACCCGGTCTCGCAACAGATTTATTTCTAACGCCAAAACTGGTGTTTTGAAATTAAAACCCATATCTTTGCGCAAAATTTCGAAACGGTAATGAGTTTCAAACGTCTCTTTCCCTTATTGATACTGGCTTTCGGGCTGTTGGGCTTCACAAATTCCACTTTCGCTCAGGAAGCGGAAAATCATGAAATTGCCCACGTTGAAGGCGCTGAAGGTGGTCACGAAGAAAAAAAAGGTATAAATATAACAGAACTGGTTTTCGGCCACGTTTCAGATTCTCACGAATGGCACCTTTTCAGCCTTGAGGGAGAAAATGGCCATGAAACCGAAGTGGCTATGCCGTTGCCTGTTATAGTTTACCGTCCGGGAAAAGGACTTTCTGTATTCTCATATAGCAAATTCCACGGTGGTTGGTACCTCGACGAGGCCGGCAATCATATCAGCAATACTTCTTATGATGGCCTTTATGTTGAAAAGAACATGAAGGAAAAGATCAAGTCTGAAGATGGTTCTCCCGTTTACGACTTCTCTATCACCAAGAACGTTCTCTCTATGATGTTCAGCGTTGTCATCATCCTCATGCTGATGACATCCGCCGCTAAAAAATACAAAAAAGGTGTTGTTGAAGCCCCTAAAGGTTTCCAGAACGCACTGGAAGTTGCTATTATCTTCATCCGCGACGAAGTTGCAAAACCAAACCTCGGAAAAGGCTATACACGCTTCATGCCGATGTTGCTCACCATATTCTTCTTTATATGGGTGAACAACCTCTTGGGTCTGCTCCCGGGCGGCGCCAACCTCACCGGTAACGTAGCAGTTACTTTTTGTCTGGCAATGATCTCTTTCATTGTTATGATCATCAGGGCGAACTCACATTTTTGGGGTCACCTCCTCAATCCTCCGGGTGTGCCTACAGGTGTTAAATTCCTGCTGGTACCTATCGAGGTTATCTCTCTGTTCATCAAGCCGGTAGCATTGACGATACGTCTTTTTGCAAATATCCTTGCGGGTCACATCGTTATACTTTGTGTTATATCAATGATATTTATCTTTGGTGCGCTTAGCAAGGGGGCAGGTATCGGCTTCGTGCCGGTATCACTCGCCTTTTCTCTGTTCATGTTCATGCTCGAATTGCTGGTTGCAGCCATTCAGGCGTTCATCTTCACCAACCTCACCGCGGTGTTCCTCGGTCAGGCTATTGAAGAAGGACACGAACATCACGATGAGGCACATGCTGCTCACCACTAATACAGTGGCTGATCGGCTCAATGATAGAGGAGTTAGAGTTGAGGAGTTTTAAATAAGTGAAAGATTACGTTCCGAAAGGAATGATATATAAAGAGTGTTTTTTTAATCAAAAACCATAATAACATGTCAGTTTTAATGAACACAATTATGTTGGCCGGTGACCTGGCTAAAGCTGGTGGCGCTGTAGGCGCTGGTATCGCTGCACTCGCTGCAGGTATTGGTATTGGCCAGATCGGTAAAGGTGCGGTAGAATCTATCGCTCGTCAGCCGGAAGCTGCAGGTGACATCCGTGCAAACATGATCCTGACTGCTGCGTTCGTGGAAGGTGTTGCGCTGTTTGCGGTAATCGCAGGCATCCTCGCTATCTTCGTATAGTAGTCGGCCAAAGAAAATATAACTGCATCCAACGCACAGGGCAGAGGATGCAGTTATTTTAAATCAAAAAATCTTTAATCAAAATATAACGGCTGCCTCGCCCAAGCTTTGCATGCCGGTTACCTTTTTAACCATTTAACTCAATAAAAAATGGATTTGCTGACCCCGGAACTCGGTTTATTCTTCTGGACACTCGTAGCGTTCATCGCTATCTTCCTTATCCTTCGCAAATTTGCATGGGGCCCTATCCTGAGCTCACTTAACGAGCGTGAGAAAGGTATCGCTGATTCTATCGCTACAGCGCAGAACGTGAAAGCCGAAATGGCGCAAATGAAGGCTGAGAACGAAAAACTCATGGCGCAGGCCCGCGAAGAGCGTAGCACGATGCTGAAAGAAGCAAAAGAGATAAAAGATCGCATGATCAATGAGGCTAAAGAACAAGCTAAGAACGAAGCCAACAAGATCATCGCTGATGCTCAACTTCAGATCCAGCAGCAAAAGAATGCAGCACTCACTGAAGTGAAAAATGAAATAGGCAATCTTGCTGTTGAAGTGGCAGGTAGGATCCTCCGTCAGGAGCTCGCCGCTTCAAAAGGCCAGGAAGCTTACATGCAGCTGTTGTCTGAAGATATTAAACTGAACTAATACCTCTGCGCCTTAGTGCAGGAAAACTGCACATAGGCGGGAAAACGATAAAATATAAACAATGCAAAATCCCCGTCTTGCGTCGCGCTATGCGAAATCGATACTGGATCTGGCTGTTGAAAAGAACAGCCTCGAGGCCGTACTTAGCGACATGCGCACGCTGCACCAGGTATGCAAGATCAGCCCTGAGTTCACGCTGATGCTCGAAAGCCCTGTAATAAAAGGCGACAAGAAATTGTCTATCCTGTTCGCAGTGCTGAAAGGTCAGAACCTCAGCGAGCTCACCAAAGGCTTCATTACTTTATTGGTCACAAAAGGGCGCGAACAGAGTCTCCCGGAGGTAGCTGAGGCGTTTATTGATCAATACAACATCCTGAAGAACATCCGCACGGTGAAACTTACCACAGCGGTCGCTGTCAGCGATGCAGTTAAAAACAATATAGTTGCGAAGGTCGCTACCTACATGCCGAACGATTCTATGAATCTGCACACGTCTGTCGATGCTAGCCTCATCGGTGGTTTCGTTCTCGAAGTGGGAGATAAACTTTATGACAGCAGCGTAAAGAAAAGACTCAACGACGTACGGTCACGTATCATTGACCATACCTACGAAACAAAAATGTAATGATAGGCAAGTGGTAGTAATACCAACTGCTTTAAATAAAGAAATTATACTTTTAAACTTTTGAATCTTTAGTATATGGTTGATATCAAACCGGATGAAATATCGGCGATCTTACGCCAGCAACTGGCCCAGGTAGACGGTGGCGCCAGCCTTGAAGAAGTAGGTACCGTATTGCAGATAGGCGACGGTATCGCCCGCGTGTATGGCCTCACAGGCGTACGTCAGGGTGAGCTTGTTGAGTTCGCGAACGGCGTAAAAGCGATTGCCCTCAACCTTGAAGAAGACAACGTAGGTGTCGTACTCATGGGTGAATACAAAGGCATCCGAGAAGGCGACAAAGTACGCCGCACCAACAAGATCGCTTCTATTAAAGTAGGCGACGGTATGGTGGGTCGCGTTGTGAACACACTCGGTGAACCTATCGATGGTAAAGGTCCCATCTCAGGCGACCTGTATGAGATGCCACTCGAGCGCAAAGCTCCGGGCGTTATCTACCGTGAGCCGGTTAAAGAACCGCTTCAGACGGGTATCAAGGCAATCGATGCCATGATCCCTATCGGTCGTGGTCAGCGTGAGCTCGTGATCGGTGACCGTCAGACAGGTAAAACTGCTATCTGTATCGACACCATCATCAACCAAAAAGAATTCCACGCAGCAGGTAAGCCTGTTTACTGTATCTACGTTGCTATCGGACAGAAAGCATCAACAGTTGCAGGTGTGATGAAAACGCTCGAAGACAACGGCGCTATGGCTTATACTACCATAGTTGCGGCTTCTGCTTCTGACCCTGCTCCGCTGCAGTTCTACGCCCCGTTCGCGGGTGCTGCTATCGGCGAGTACTTCCGCGATACAGGTCGTCCGGCACTGGTTATCTATGATGACCTTTCTAAGCAGGCGGTGGCTTACCGTGAGGTGTCTCTGCTGCTTCGCCGCCCTCCGGGACGTGAGGCTTACCCTGGTGACGTATTCTATCTCCACAGCCGCCTCCTCGAGCGTGCTGCGAAGGTGATCAATAACGATGACGTTGCCAGCAAAATGAACGATCTTCCTGAAAGCATCAAGCACCTCGTGAAAGGTGGTGGTTCTCTTACCGCTCTTCCTATCATCGAAACTCAGGCAGGTGACGTATCAGCATATATCCCGACAAACGTGATCTCGATCACCGATGGTCAGATATTCCTCGAATCAAACCTCTTCAACGCTGGTATCCGTCCGGCCATCAACGTGGGTATCTCCGTAAGCCGCGTGGGTGGTAACGCTCAGATCAAATCCATGAAGAAGGTAGCAGGTACCCTGAAACTTGATCAGGCTCTCTACCGCGAGATGGAAGCGTTCTCTAAATTCGGTGGTGACCTCGATGCTGCTACCAAAAACGTGATCGACAAGGGTAGCCGTAACGTGGAGATCCTGAAACAGGCTCAGTTTAACCCATATTCAGTAGAGAAGCAGGTTGCTATCATCTACCTGGGTACAAACAACCTCATCCGCGAGGTTCCTGTTAAGAATGTTCGCGCGTTCGAAGAAATGTTCCTCCAGCAGATGGAACTGAAGCACTCTGACGTTCTGAAGGAGTTCAAAAAAGGAAATCTGCCTGAAGATGGTATCGCCAAACTGGTGAAACTGGCTCAGGACCTCATTCCTCAGTTCAAGAAATAATCATTTGATACGCATATTCAAAGCCCCCGGTTAATATCGGGGGCTTTGTTTTTTCAGCCCGGTTGGCTACGCAAAACAGCTATAAATCATTACTTTTACAACCCTAATTAAGCTCAATGAGTACTGAAAGGAAACGCCCGGTCAGGGTATTGGTAGCCAAAGTGGGTCTGGATGGCCACGACCGCGGCGCAAAAGTTATCGCAACAGCACTCCGCGATGCGGGTATGGAAGTGATCTACACAGGTCTGCGCCAAACCCCCGAAATGGTAGTGAACACTGCCCTGCAGGAAGACGTGGATGCGCTGGGTATCAGCATTCTCAGTGGCGCACACATGACGGTCTTCCCGCGTGTCATGCAGCTCATGAAAGAAAAAGGTCTCAACAATGTACTGCTTACCGGTGGCGGCATCATTCCCGATGAGGACATGAAGCAACTCAAAGAAATGGGCGTGGGCGACCTCTTCCCTCCCGGAACATCCACAGTAGATATCGCGGCATATATAAACAACTGGGTATCAGAACACAGAAAAGAACTTTTATAAACACTCAACATCAACAAAGATGTACAACACTATACTTACAGAACTGGAGAACGGTACGCTTATTATCACCATCAATCGCCCCGATAAAATGAACGCACTCAATCGTGACGTTGTCGGCGATCTGGGACAAGCGCTTGATGAAGTGTACACCAACCCTGAAATACGTTCAGCGATCATCACCGGCTCGGGCGAAAAAGCGTTTGTTGCCGGTGCAGATATCAGCGAATTTACTTCTATTGGTCCCGATGGCGGAGAGGCGATCGCAAAACGTGGTCGCGAACTAGTTTTCGATAAGATAGAGAATTGCCCAAAACCAATCATAGCGGCTGTCAATGGCTTCTCGCTGGGTGGCGGTTGCGAGTTGGCTATGGCCTGCCACTTCCGCATCGCTTCATCAAACGCCAAATTCGGCCAGCCAGAGGTTAATTTGGGTCTCATACCCGGTTACGGTGGTACACAACGCCTCACACGCCTTGTGGGCAAAGGACGGGCTATGGAAATGCTCCTTACTGCCGACATGATAGGCGCCGACGACGCTAAAGCTGCTGGTCTCGTGAACCACGTGGTGGCACCCGCCGATCTGCTCGCTAAGGCGAAAGAGATTCTACAGAAAATACATACCAAATCACCGTTGCCTGTAGCAGCAATCATTGCCTGTGTCAATGAATGTGCCGATGGCGACCACCACGGCTTCGACAAAGAGATCAAGCGCTTCGGCCAGTGTTTTGCCACTGAGGATATGAAAGAAGGAACATCTGCTTTTCTTGAAAAAAGAAAACCTGTGTTTAAAGGAAAATAATTTATATCTTCAACCTTTAAAATCATCTATAAATGCAGGCTAAGGTTATCCGTCTTTTATCGGTACTATGCGTTGCGGTAGTTATGAGTATTCCCGCTACAGCGCAAAAATTCAGGCCGTCTCGCGTATACATCGAACCCGATGGCTGGTCTATCGGTACCAACATTGGTAAGACTGATATGTGGGGAGATGTGGGCACAAAAGGTCCTATCGATCACTACACCAACAGCAAGTATTTCGACAAAGTCTCTATGATGGGGGGGCTGTTCGGCAGATATTCATTCCACCCGAGCTTTGCCACACGTTTCCAGCTCAACTTCGGTAGCCTGTACGCAACGGACGAATGGAACTACGACGGGGTTAAGGGCAAAAACTTGCTCGAAGGAAAAGATTACGTTCAGCGCTACCTGCGTGCCCAGAACGCGAAAGCGATCGTAGTTGAGGCATCTGCAATGTTCGAGTATACGCCACGCCGCTTTAACCTGCGTGGCAAAGCATACAAACGCCGCCAGCCATATCTGGCAGCCGGTCTTGCAGTGTTCCATTACACACCCTACAGCACCGTTGGCAAAAGCCCTACATGGGTAAAGACCTACGATCTGTCTCTCGAAGGACAAGGCTGGGAGGGTGCTTCTTATCCTAAAAAGAATTCACGCTGGCAGCCGGCGGTACCACTCGCATTCGGTTATCGTTGGGATCTGGGCGACCACCTGAACCTCGGCATCGAATACATGTACCGTATGACCATGTTCGACTACCTTGATGGTGTAAGCGGCAAGTACGTAAGCGCGTTCGAATTCAACCAGAACCTTGGACCTAAAGAAGCTGCAACTGCAATTCAGGTGGCCGATAAAACGCCTTATTACAACAACTCCTTGTCTAACAAACCGGGCTCTTTGCGCGGCAATCCGGGAAATAACGATGGTTACTCCACATTTACCATCACTTTCTCATACAAGGTTCCGTCAAGACACCGTATCTGGTGGCAGCCTAAACAGTTCTGATCCGGCGCACAAGCAACCCGATACCGTCTGAACAAAGCATAATAGTTTTATTATGCTTTGGATTACACACGTGCCCGCCAAGGTATCTCAGCAGCATTGTTGATGTGGCTGATGTAGCGCGATAATACAAAAAGGAAATCTGATAAACGGTTCAGGTACTGAAGCACTATCGGTGGTATCTCCTCATTCTGTTCCTGCATCGCCACACAAATGCGTTCTGCTCTGCGGCATACACACCGGGCCACGTGGCAGGTTGATGACGCCAGATGGCCACCAGGCAATATAAACGAACGCATCTCCGGCAGCACTTCATTCATGCTGTCAATCTGCTGCTCCAACCAGGTTACATCAGTGTCATGCAGGTCCGGCAGTTTCATCTTCACCTCCTTCCCCGGGTCTGTTGCCAGGACCGAACCTACCGTAAATAACCGGTCCTGGATCTCTCTCAGCCATTCACTTATCTGTTCATTGCCGGCCATGTCGTTTACCATACCTATGTACGAATTCAATTCGTCCACAGTACCGTAGCTCTCAATCCTGATATGACTCTTAGGCACACGTACGCCACCTATCAGGCTGGTACCTCCCTTATCTCCTGTCTTTGTGTATATCCTGAACACTGCTGTCTTTTTTATTTGTGTAAAGATCAGACGTTTACAGCCTGCTTGTTTTTCCTGATATCTGTTTCCACAACGCCATCCCTTATCCTGATCACACGTTGTGTATAGTTGGCAATATCTTCCTCATGGGTCACAAGAACCACCGTGTTGCCGTGGCTATGTATGTCGCCGAACAACTCCATTATTTCAACTGATGTCCTCGTGTCAAGATTACCCGTCGGTTCATCGGCAAGTAATATTGATGGATTGTTGATCAATGCCCGCGCTATAGCCACACGCTGGCTCTGTCCACCCGATAGCTCATTTGGCTTATGATGCGCACGCTCACTCAGTCCCACCTTTTCCAACATGGCCCGCGCACGCTCTTCGCGCTCCTTGCGCGATGCACCCGAATAAATGAGCGGCAACGCTACATTCTCCCATGCGGTCAGCCGTGGCAACAGATTGAATTGCTGAAACACAAAGCCTATCTCCACATTGCGCACATCGGCCAGCTGGTCGTCCTGCATATTGCTCACATCCTTACCGTTAAGAATATACTGCCCGCCCGACGGGGTATCAAGACAACCCAAAATGTTCATCAATGTCGATTTCCCCGAGCCCGATGGCCCCATCAGCGCCACATACTCATTCTCCATTATCAGCAACGATATCCCCTTCAGTACTTGCAGTTCCTGCTTTCCCATGAAATAACTCTTGCGTATATCGTTCAGCCTGATTACTTCTTTCATCGGTCACGGCACATTAGCTCCGCTTAATTTCAAAAATACGCATAATTTCACCCTCGTAATGATTTGCTTCCCAAATTGTAAGATCAACCTCGGGCTGTTCGTCACTGCCAAACGTGCCGACGGCTACCATGATCTCGAAACGGTTTTCTTCCCCGTTTCAGACAACACATCGGTTGCTGATCCATATCAAAGCATCTTGCACGATGTACTTGAAGTAGTACCTGCAACAACCACCTCGCAAATGCACCTCAGTGGCCTGCAGGTTCAGGGCGATACCAACAATAACCTTGTTTGGAAAGCATACCAATTACTCAACGATACCTACCCTGGAAAGATCCCCCCCATAGATATCTATCTGCACAAGGTGATCCCCATGGGTGCCGGCCTGGGTGGTGGCTCAGCAAACGGAGCATGGATGTTGCGTCTCCTCAACGACATGTTCTCATTGCAATGCACTCAGGAACAACTTGCAGCATTCGCATTGCAACTCGGGTCCGATTGTCCCTTCTTCATTTACAATACTCCTCAGTTCGCTGCCGGCCGTGGCGAAAAAATGTCACCGGTCACACTCTCGCTTGACAACTATGAGATACGGGTCATCTGCCCGGGTATTCATGTATCCACCCGCGATGCATTCTCCATGATCACACCGAGGCCTGCTCCGTTCGACCTCCGAACAATAGCAGACCTGCCTGTATCAGAATGGAAACACCATATCAGCAACGACTTTGAACAAACGGTTTTCCCTATTCATCCGCAACTGGTCGAGATTAAAAATAAGCTGTATGATGCGGGTGCATTGTACGCCTCTATGAGTGGCACAGGCTCTGCCGTTTATGGCATCTTCAATAAATAGCATTTATTTATATCTCGCCAAAACTACCATTTTCAACCCACTTTTGGCGAGTTATATAATTTCTATATTTCGCCAGAACTGCCTACTTTTTACTACTTTTGGCGAAATATAATATCCCATTATATGGAAGTATTGGCGGGACGGCATGAAGAAAAGTTACTTCTGCAAAAGATCTCCGGCTCGGGCGAACCTGAACTGGTTGTTGTTTATGGACGCCGCAGGGTTGGCAAAACATATCTTGTTCGGCATGTGTTTGCAAAGCAGCTAGCCTTCGAAGTTTCCGGCATGCACAACGCCTCGCTGAAACAGCAGCTCCTCAATTTCAGTATGGCACTATCGGGCAAAAGAACCAAACAAAAACTGGCTCCTCCCGAAAACTGGATGGAAGCTTTCGAACAACTTATCGCCCACCTTTCACCTATCATACGGAAACAACGCAAAGTCATCTTTTTCGATGAATTCCCCTGGCTTTGCTCTCCCCGCTCAGGCTTCATGCAGGCTTTCGAGCATTTCTGGAATACATGGGCTTCTCGTCAGAAAAACCTTCTGGTAGTTATATGCGGGTCGTCCGCAGCCTGGATGATACAAAAGGTCATCAACAACAAAGGCGGCCTTCACAACAGGGTAACACGCAGTATACGCCTACAACCATTTTCACTCAGTGAGACCGAAGAATTCCTCAAAGCAAGAAAAATAAACCTCGACCGCTATCAGATACTGCAGTTATACATGGTAATGGGCGGTGTTCCGCAATACCTGAAAGAGGTGGAAAAAGGCGAAAGTGCCGCACAGGCCATAGATCGCACTTGCTTTACAAAAGACGGCCTGCTGCACAACGAATTCAAAAATCTCTTCCTGTCGTTGTTTGGAGAGGCTACAGCACACATAAACATCACCCGGGCACTGGCAGCACATGGTTCCGGCCTCGACCGCACTGATATTATCAGAACATGCAGGCTAACTTCCGGTGGCGGCACCTCACTTATTCTCGATGAGCTTACCCAGTCGGGGTTTATCACGCCCTATATCCCATTTGGAAAAACTGCAAAAGACTATCTCTACAAGCTTACCGATGAGTACTCCCGATTTTACATGAAATTCATAGACAACAACCGTATCTCCGGGGCCGGCTCCTGGATACGCTTTTCCACTGGTCAGTCTTGGAAAAGCTGGAGCGGATTTGCATTTGAGAGCATTTGCATGAAACACACGCAACAACTGAAAAACGCACTCAGTATCGGCGGTGTCTATACCGAAACTTCGGTCTGGCAAAGTAAAACCTCCGATAAAAAATCCGGTGCCCAGATCGATCTCGTCCTCGACCGGCAAGATCATTGTATCAACATTTGCGAAATGAAATTCGCAAACTCCCGTTTCGAGATCACTAAAGACTACGCGAAAACTCTTGAAAATAAATGTGCTGCTTTCCGTGAAGAGACCGGCACTTCAAAGTCGCTCCTAATTACAATGGTAACAACTTTCGGACTTAAAAACTCTGACAAATATTCCGGGCTCATTCAAACAGAAATCAATATGGACGGGCTTTTCATTCCATTATAATATATTATATCTCTCCAAAACTATCATTTTCACCCCACTTTTGGCGAGTTATAATACTCGTCTTACCTGCCTTCATTGAGTGTAAATACTCGTCAGCTGATCTTTCCCCAGTGCGATTGTTTGCCCTGCTGAGACAACACATATCGCAGCGGCTGGTGCTGCGCGGATATGAGACCCGGATCGTTCGTCAGCATGTTCAGTGCGGCAACCCTGGTCTCTTCCAGTATTTCGCTATCCTGCACTATGTCTGCCAGCTTGAACTTGATAAGACCGCTCTGCTTGGTGCCATACATATCGCCGGGGCCGCGCATAGCCAGGTCTTCTTCCGCTATCTTGAATCCGTCATTGGTCGACACCATTATCTGCAGGCGTTTGTAACTCTCGTCCGATACTTTAGACCCGGCCAGCAATATACAATACGACTGTTCCGCACCCCTGCCCACGCGGCCACGCAGCTGGTGCATCTGAGATAGCCCGAACCTTTCCGCACTCTCTATCAGCATCACCGATGCGTTCGGCACATTCACGCCCACTTCTATCACAGTTGTTGCCACCAGCACATTCGCCTCTCCCTTCGCAAACCGCTGCATATTGCGCTCTCGTTCTGCTGCTTCCTGCCGGCCGTGCACCATCGCTATCCGGTACTTATTCTCATCAAACCATATCTTCACCTGATCGTATCCGGCCATCAGGCTTTCATAGTCCATCTTCTCCGACTCCTCTATCAGCGGATACACGATATATGCCTGCCGCCCCTTGTCCACTTCACTCCTCATGAACTGCATCACCCTTGCACGCTCCATATCGCGCGCCAGTATTGTCTTTATCGGCTGTCGACCCGGAGGCAACTCATCTATCACCGACACATCCAGATCGCCATACATGGTCATGGCCAGCGTTCGGGGTATGGGTGTAGCGGTCATTACCAATATGTGTGGCGGCATCTCATTCTTCTTCCACAGGCGCGCCCGCTGGCCCACACCAAAACGGTGCTGCTCATCTATCACAGCAAGTCCCAGATTTTTGAACTGCACATTATCTTCAAGCAACGCATGTGTGCCCACCACTATCCGTAGCGACCCATCTGCAAGCTGCTCCAATATCTCCTTTCTTGGTTTTCCTTTTACATTGCCGGTAAGCAGCCGCACCTCTATACCCATGTCGCGCAGCATACCCGATATGCTGAAATAATGCTGCTGTGCCAATATCTCTGTCGGCGCCATGATACAAGCCTGAAATCCATTGTCCAGTGCCAGCAACATAGACATCAGTGCCACTATCGTCTTTCCGCTGCCCACATCTCCCTGCAGCAGGCGGTTCATCTGCTTGCCCGTTCCTGTATCCTGCCTTATCTCTTTCAGCACCCGCTTCTGTGCATTGGTAAGTGGAAACGGAAGATGTTTGCTGAAAAACTCATTGAACGTATCTCCTACTTTTCCAAAATGCCAGCCCTGCTGTGCAGTATGCTGCAGCCTCAGTCTACCTATTTTCAACTGCGAAAGGAACAGCTCCTCCCACTTCATCCGATGCCTTGCTGCCTGCTCGTGCTCTTCAGTATCCGGAAAATGTATCCACTTCAGCGCCTGAAACCGGCCACACAATTTGTATTGGTTCCGCAACTCTTGCGGCAATATCTCCATCACATCACCCGGCTGTAGCTTCTCAAACAATGCTTGTGTCAGCTTCGCAAACGACCGGTTGGTCACACCTCTTACCTTTAGCTTCTCCGTTGTCGGGTACACCGGTTGCCTGCCGGGTATGGAGGTCTCCGCATTCAGCAGCTCCATCTCCGGATGCGCAATATTCACCACTCCATTGAAGTAATTCAATTTCCCATACACAATGTATCGGACATTCTCCTTCAAGGACTTCTTCATCCACTGTGCACCCTGAAACCACAACAATTCTATCCGACCCGTGTCATCATAAAGTGTTGCTATAAGGCGCTTCTTCCTGCCCTCACCTTCCTCAGAAATATTCACCAATGTGCCCACCAGCTGCACATATTCTGTCTTAGGGTCTATGAACCCTATCCTCGTCACCTGAGATCTATCCGCATAACGGTAGGGGTAATGATACAACAGGTCCTCAAACGTGCTTATCTCTAGCTCCGTGCGCAGCAGTTCACCGCGTTGCGGACCAACTCCCTTCAGGAATTCTATAGGCGACTCTAATATGGACTGATTACTGCTGATACCACAAAAATAACTGTTTGTAGCATAGAACACCCGCTACCTCCAAACAACAAAAAAGCTCTCCATTGGGAGAGCTTCTCTGCTTATAAAATATGTTGCCATTACGGATACTTAACGCCCGGATATTTGTTGGCGTCTGTAAGCGGAACAGTTGAGTGGTAGTAGGTATTGATCGTGTTCAGCACATAGTTCGCTATCAGCGCGTTACCCCTTGCGTTCATATGAACACCATCAAGAGAGAATGCACCACCTGCAATATATTCTGCTGAATACTTGATGCCGTTGTATGGCATACCTGTAGCCAATGTCTTCATGAACGCATTGATGTCCACATATGCCAGCTTGCGGCGGATACACTGCTGACGGATGTTTTCGTTGTACTTGTCCACCATCGTACGGATGTTCTGCAACTCATCTGTTGTAAGCACGTACTCTTTAGGGATTGGTTTCACACTTCCCCAACCTGCACAAATGATGGAATCGCGCGGAATCGTCATCAGGATCAACTCGCCTGGCACCGACTGACGTGTTTTGTCATCATTGTCCTTGATCACGTACTGATTCTTACCCTCCTGGAAAACTATATCAAAGCCCCTGCTCTTGTACAAAGACTGCAGACTGTCTGCCTGCGACTGACGTGTGATCACCAGTCCGTTTGATGGCACTGCGGTAAAGTATGGGAGTGCAGTAATGTCCGGAACGTTCAGCAAAGCGCCAGATGCCGATGTGCTCGATACTGCTGTAACTACGCTATCGTAGTAATCAGCAAACACCTGGAACGGAGTAATGTCATTCTGGTTGTAGTAGTTGCCCAGAACGGGTGTTGCGGTGCCGGTACCATTACCCTGTCCGCCTGCAAGCGCATAACCCAGTACATCTGTTGCTCCCAGCCACACAGTGAAGAAAGTAGGGTGCAGGTTGAACACACGCGAATACAGTTCATCCAACGGACGCTTGTTGGCATTGTAATAGAACCTGCTTGCCAGCATGTTATACTGATTCGCATATCCGGCAACTGCATAGTCAGCAACGCGAATAAACGGTACTGCTATATTGTTGATCTGACCATTATTTACCGGGCTTGTATAATGCCAGCTTCCGTTAGAATCAAGCGGCAGTGTGCTCACCACCGGACCTATTGAAGAACTACCGTCACAGTAATATTTAGTTCCTGCAACAAGTTTCGGAGTGGGGTACCCGTTGTCACCTGTAACCAGTGGCTGTATGAACGGACCTGTTGCTCCGTTGCCCGACTTGATGGTCTCCATCTGCTCAAACAAACGCTGAGGATATGAGTTCAACTGACCCGATACTGTAAGCGCGTCATCAGCATAACCCGAGGTGAACGAACAACCCACAGCCAGATAGTTGGTGAACACCGCGTCTCCCGATGTTGGCGGGGTAGTAACGTTGGCACTTGGTCTGCATGCCGAGAACAATACTGTAGCGAGCGCACCTATGGTATATAATTTTTTCATTTTTCGCTTTTTATTCAATTTTTAGAAACTATAGTACAGACCTATTGCCGGTGTGGCTGCTGCTGTTTTGTAAACACCATTAAAGCCTGCATATACATACTCCCCGTTACGCTTCACAGAGTTTACACCCTCAAACGCGCCCATGATGGTAAGACCAGGCAATGGCTTTACTGTGATACCACAAGAAAGCACGATGCGGTCTGCATCAGGAAGATCAGGAGAAACGATGTCGTTCACAACAGGAGTAGGATCGTATGCACCACCTGCCATCAGCGCCACTACGCGACTGATCTTGTAGTGCATACCCAACCTCGGTGTGAATGTGTTGCGATACAACCTTGGTGCGCGCATGTTGGTAAGCGATGTTGTTGTCTGCTTGAAGTCTATGCGCAGCGAATCATACGCACTCCATGCTGTGTAGCTGAAGTCCATTTGCAGCGTGAAGTCACCACGACGCCAGCCGAAACCTGCAGTAGCCACTGCAGGCATTGGCAGCCTTGCACTGAATGTGGTACCCGGGAAAGAATCCTTCAACGAAGTCGGCACCCTGAACTTAGCAGCTCCGCCATCTATGTCCATATTCACCTGCGAACGGTAAGTAAGACCCAGCTGCAGGTTCTCGCTCATCTTTATCTGTGCACCTACGTTGAAACCAACGCCGGCTGCATTGCCGTGCAGGCTCGCTTTTCCGTCATCAAGACCCGGTCCTTGTGCACCATGCACAGGCAGTGCGCGCTGCATATCCAATGATCCGGTACCTACAACGAATCCTGCGCCTACCGACAACCAATCAGTTGCACGGTAGCTTACAGTAGGCTGGAAGAAAACGGTCTTCAATTCAACTGACTGAACAATGTATTTCCCCATCCAGTTGTCATTCCATTTCATACCGGTTCCAAACGGACTGTAAATACCCAGACCAACACCTATCCTGCTGTCTTCATGCACCGGACCTCCTATGTAGAGGTTGAACGGCATAAACGTTTGCTTTGCAGTCTGTTCGTTCGACGATACCACACCCGAATTATCCCTGTTCCCATATGCTGTTGTCGGCATGATCATTGATGTGCCGGCATATATCTGGATTCCCTTCAGGCGCGAAAGACCGCCAGGGTTGTAAAATATAGTCGAAGCATCCCATGGCCAGGCAGTTCCCGAACCACCCATTGCCATTTGCCTCAACCCCTGAAGGTTGAGTTGGTAACCGCCACCAAATGTCGTCATCGCTGACAGTAACAATGATGCCGTAATTACGTGTTTCTTCATAATTGGTCTGTTAAATATTCAATGAATCCTTCTCAGGTTTTCAATAATCGGGTATTAAGGTATAGTGAAATATCTATAAAAACAAATACCAGAGCCAAAAACCTCCGCAAATATAAGCGTTACCCAACGAGGATAAAAGCATCCGCTACACTATGTATAAGTTTTTTTAGGGCCTTTGACTCCTTTCATATGCACGATAAGACACATGTGACGATGCGCCCGCTACACCGTTATCCCGATCGTGGCAATGCTCACCCGGGCCCCCGCGGCTTCCAAAATTGCTAATGCGCAGGCTTCTATGGTAGCCCCGGTGGTCAACACATCGTCAACTATCAAAATGTGTTTGCCTTCCACCCGCTTCGTGTCGTTTAACGCAAACGCTCCGGCCATGTTCGCTGTTCGCTCTGCCCGGTTCTTGTTGGTCTGGCTCTCGGTAGCCCGCACGCGCACCAGTTTCCCCTCGGTAACCGGTTTATGCAGCACCTCACCCATTGCCAAACTCAGCAGATGACTCTGATTATATCCCCTTAAAGCTTCTTTATCTGGGTGCAGGGGCACAGCCATTATTTCATCAACCGTTGATATCCAATCAGTTACAGCCAGTTGCCGCGCAAAACGGCCACCCAAAAAATCGGCAATGTCTTTTTTGGTGGTGTATTTCAGCCCATGCAGCAGGTGCTGCAACAAGCCGTCTTCAGTAAAATAACAGTACGATGTGGCCCTCACAAACGGGAATCTACCGGCAAATCGCTGTTCGGTCTCATTCCCTGCAATGGCATGGTACCCTGTTTCTGGTAATTCTGTTGCGCAGCCGATACACAACACTTCCTCTCCTTCCAGCAATTGACGGTTGCACCCCTCGCAAAGGCGGGGGTACAACAGATGCATGATGCCCTGCTTCAGTTCGTTCAATGTCAGCACTCCCAATTAAAAGAAACTATATGCGTCAAACGCCATTAACCTATACTCTTTCAACAGCACCCCCTACTTAGGTTGCTTCAAATAGTACTTTACACCACTCTCCTCAAGTATCATTTCTCCATCCTGGCACCGAAGCACTTTAAACGTCCTTGGTCTGCGACCCTCACAAACCAACGATTGTCCACCGCCCAGTTCCCGCACCGTCCACGACGGGGCATTGTCTGCATCGGCACCGCTATACACAAAGCCCTGCTTCCCGTCTGTCGAGGGGCCGGTTATATAAACCGATCGTATGTTGTCAGCAGCATCCAGCGTTCCCGGACCTTCGGTTTTTCTCTTATACACCGACCAGCGCCCTATCATCTCTTCCAGGCTGTTCACCGGCCTGGCAGAGTCTTCTTTCTTTATCACAATGGCTGCGGCTGTGTCACTCAGGTCCGGCCCGAAATGGTGGATACCTTTCTGGTTCATCAACACCATTTGCTCCCCCTTGCGCAGCAGCACCTTGAATCGCACTGTTCCAAGGTCCAGAATGCTGTCTTCACTTATGCCGTAAACACCCTCATATATAAATCCCTTCCGGTAGTGATACGAGAATGAGTCTTTGGGAAGAAAGGCTACATAAAGTGTGTCATCATATTCCTGCACCGTACTGTCAGGTGTCATCCGCTTCACTTCCTTCCACCTCCCCGGTATGATCAGCTTTTTCTTCTTGTCAATACCATGCACCACCGCCGGTAACAGCAGTAGCAACAGAATGACTATTTTTGATCGGTGCATTGTTACAAATGTAAGGAAACCAACTAATTGCCTGTTAGCCTCAGCTTTTGTTCATTTTTTAAGCTTCTACATGTCCTCACAACTTCATATAACGCTCATTCAGCCCCACATAGTATGGGAAGACAAAACCGCCAACCTGGCGCACTACGAAACACTGCTCAACGCCATCACTGGTCCGCGCCATGTAGTGGTGCTGCCCGAGATGTTCAGCACCGGTTTCAGTATGGCTCCCGAACGCCTTGCCGAACCCATGACCGGAAACACGGTGCAATGGATGAAAGACATGGCACTGAAACACCGCTGCATACTGGCAGGTAGCCTCATTATCGAAGACGATAACAACTACTACAACAGATTCCTTTGGGTACAGCCCGACGGCACGGTCATACACTACGATAAACGCCACCTTTTCGCCTATGCCGGCGAAGACGAACATTATGCCGCCGGAAGCCACCGGGTAATAGCACAGGTGAACGGCTGGCGCATCAACCTCATGGTATGTTACGATCTCCGCTTCCCGGTATGGGCACGCAACAAAGATGCCGAATACGATGTGGCCATCTATGTAGCCAACTGGCCACGTGTACGCAGCCTTGCATGGCGCACGCTATTGCAGGCACGCGCCATAGAGAATCAGTGTTATGTGGTGGGTGTGAACCGGGTGGGCACTGATGCTAAAGGAAATGATTACAGCGGCGACAGCAGCGTCTTCGGCCCCCTCGGCGACCTCATCTGGCAACACACAGAGACGGAGGCCGTGCGTACTGTAACATTGGAAAAGGACAACCTCTCACAGATACGCGAGAAGTTGCCCTTCCTGAAAGATGCCGATAAATTTATGCTGCTGTAACGATACGCCGGGCAACTCCCCCGGCAATATCAGCTGTTTACTTGATATTGATTGTGTATACCGTGCTGCCAATGGCGGTCTCTCCTGTAGCGTCCTTCACGATCACGTTAAACTTGATGATTTTGCCTGCGGCGCTGCTCATGATGGTTCCACGCACAATACCGGCCGATTCATCAACCGTCAATCCTGCACCGGTAAGATCAGAGCTACCTGCATAACTCGCATCCAGCAACCAGGAGTAGGGTGGTGTGCCACCGGTAACATATAACGATGCGCCGTAAGACTTGCCCGCTACTCCATCTACCAAAGTAAATGGCGCTCCTATCTGCTGCAACAATGCTGCCGGGCCGGGGGTATATCCTGTTATCTTCAGGTCTATCGATCCTGTAGCTGTGCTTGTCCCGTCACTTACTTTCACTTTAAACGTCTTTGTACCCGTACTCAAACCTGTTGCTGCATGGCCCGCACGGTTCACAACTCCGGTAAGCGGCGTTATCGTAACGCCCGATGGTGGCGTAGGGCTCAGCTCCAACGACCACGTATAAGAATGCAGCGGACTTCCGCCATCTGCCATCAACTGCTGTGCATTGAAATTCACATAGCCATCAGCATCAATGTTAGCACTCATGGTCTGGTTCTGTCCTGTCGGGCTCTTTAATACCCTTAGAGCACTGCCCGCGGTAGAACTGGATGAACTATTATCTTTCTTCTTACATGATACGCCCAACAGCGTTGCGCCAAGCATCACTAACACTAAAGTCTTCTTCATATTATTCCGGGATTTTGCACAAAATTAGCCCGGCACACCCGCAAGCTCCGTGATGGCTGTCATTACCTCGAGTGATGCTTATCACCCCTTGCCCAAACCCTCCTTATACACTTTCAGACATCTGTCCCGCGCCATATCATGTGCCACTATCGGGCGCGCATAGGTCAGTTGGTCATACTCAGGTACCCATTTCCGCACATACCTCAACTGTGGATCGAATTTCTGTGTCTGCAATTCCGGATTGAATACCCTGAAATAGGGTGCCGCATCGCAGCCGCAACCGGCCGCCCACTGCCAGTTGCCATTATTGGCCGACAGGTCATAATCAAGCAGCTTCTGTGCAAAATACGCCTCACCCCATCGCCAGTCCACCAGCAGGTCCTTCGTCAGGAAGCTGGCTACTATCATACGCACCCTGTTATGCATGAACCCCGTTTCATTCAGCTCCCGCATCCCGGCATCCACTATCGGATATCCTGTTTGCCCCTCACACCATTTCCTGAATTCGTTTTCATTGTTACGCCACACTATGTTGTCATACTCCTTCTTGAACGCGCCATGCACCACATGCGGGAAATGCCACAAGATGCACATAAAGAACTCTCGCCATATCAACTCGCTCAGGTACACAGGGTTTAGTGCCAAAGCCCGCGCAGCAAGGTAGCGCACACTCACTGTACCAAACCTCAGATGAATGCCCATCTTTGTTGTGCCATTTATGGCGGGAACATCACGTGTCTTGTCATAATCTCCGGCAATGCGTTCATCCAGCACCATTGGCAACATGCCGTGCGGCGCCGGCTCAAAACCTATTGCTGCAAGCGAGGGCATATGCTGACGCTCCATCTTCAGAAAATGCTGAAAATAGTTCTCAGTAGGGTAGGGCTTCAAATAAAAACTGTTCAGTTTTTCTTTCCACTTCTTGCTGTAGGGCGTGTACACGGTGTAGGGGGTACCATTGTCCTTCATCACTTCATCCTTCTCAAAAATCACTTGGTCTTTGTAAGTATTGAATTCCACACCCTTGCTCGCCAGCAATTTCCTCACCTCGTCATCTCTCTTCTGTGCATACGGTTCGTAGTCATGGTTGGTATACACACCTTTCACATCATACCTCTGCATCAACTGCCCGAAAGCTTCATCCGGAGTGCTGTACAGTACTGTCAGGCTGCTCCCCATTTGCACCAGTTGCTCCTGTACGCCGGTAAGCACGTCATGTATGAATTGTACCCGCTTGTCCTTTTTGTCTGTAAGGTCATTAAGAATGTTCTTGTCAAAAATGAAGATGGGCACCACCGGCACTCCGCTCTTCAACGCATGATACAATCCCGCATTATCACTCAGTCGCAGATCGCGCCTGAACCAGAAGATATTGACACTCTTTTGCTGCATAGGGTAAAACTATGCAAGATTTCCATTCGCCAACTTTAACAATTTCAAATACGCCTATCATCCCTATCTTTACTGTAATACCTTCTTATGCGTAAACTCACTTTGGCAACCGCTATGTTATGCACCCTGCTTTTTGTGGAGTGTACCAACGCGCAAAACAAGAAAACAATGAGCACTAACAACAATCCGTACTACTCCCGCACCGACACTAACAAGTTGCGGGTCTCAAACAGCGAATGGCGCAAAATACTCTCTGCAGGCGTTTACAGCATTGCCCGCGAAAAAGGCACAGAATATGCCTTCTCGGGTAAATATTGGAAGACCGATGTGAAAGGGATGTACTACTGCGCTGTATGCGGCAATCCGTTGTTCCGGTCTGGCTCCAAGTTTGCCAGCTCTTGCGGCTGGCCCAGCTTCTACGAGGCTATCCGCCCCAACAGTGTCATCTACCTGCCCGATGACTCCCATGGCATGGAGCGTATTGAGGTACAGTGCGGACGGTGCGAATCTCATCTCGGCCACATCTTCGACGACGGGCCACCACCCACCGGCAAACGCTTCTGCATGAACTCAGCGGTACTCGACTTCGAACCCGACTCGCAATAGACAAAAACAAAAACAGGAAGCCCGATCCGGACTTCCTGTTTTCACTTTTATGGATATGGTATCTGCTACCAGTAACCTCCGTTATGGTTGCGCGGACGGGCACCATGACTATGCCAGAAATGGTAGCGTTGCTTAGCCTTCACATACTTATTGCTCTTATAAACCTTTCCCCGGTATATGGTACGGCCGCAGCCCGATGCTATGATCAACACCGCCAATGCTGCCAATAAAACGATCCTGTTTTTCATACTTATGCTATGCAAAATACTTTATTATTTAATATTCAGGTAGTGTCCGGCATATTTTTCTTTTACCGCCGCCCGTGTTTCCATTCATGCCGAAGCAATCCTGTCACTACCACATCTTCCGGTATACCATTGCGCATAGCACTCTGCCTTATCAGACCCTCTGTCACAAATCCCAGCCGCGTAGCCACAGCCCCGCTGCGTTTATTCGCCACTACATAGTGGATCTCTATCTTGTTCAAACCCACCGTCGAAAACAAATAACCTAGAAATCCCTCCAGCGATCGGGTAACTATACCTCGCCCCTCATGGTCCTTACTTACCCAGTAACCTACCTGAGCCCGCTTTGTATCATGCTGCCACTCGTGCATGCCAACACCTCCTACCAGCTCACCATCATTGAACACACCCATAACCAGCGATTGTTGGTCGTGCAGCTCCTGCATAGATCGCTGAATAAACTCCATCGAATGCTCTGGTCTTGTGGTCGCGGCCACCCATGGCAGCCACTTGCCCAGGTGCTGCCGCGAGCGGTCCACGGCTGCAAACAAAGCTTCAAAGTCTGCCACCTCGTAGGGCCGCAGTATCAGATGTTCATCAATAGCGATCATCACCGGGCGTATAGGGTGTTAAATGTCTTTGTTACCATACACCTTCTCCCACAATTCCGGTATGCGTTTTATCCAGGCCAACTCTTTCATCTTGGGCCGCGCCTCTCCCACAGGAGACCCGAAGTACGACCTTCCACCCTCTATGCTTGCAGGCACACCACTTTGTGCCATCACCACAGCACCCTTGCCCACCACCAGGTCTTTGCTCACGCCCACCTGTCCCCACAATATCACTTCATCTTCTATAATAGCCTTGCCGCCTATGCCCACCTGTGCAGCAAACAGGCAGTTCTTCCCTATCACAGCGCCATGACCCACATGAATATGGTTGTCCAGCTTGGTACCGGCTCCTATTATGGTATCACCGCTTACGCCCTTGTCTATCGTGCAGCCTGCACCTATCTCCACATTGTCCTGAATGATCACCCTTCCGCAGCTCTCCATCTTATCATACTGCATCTCCCTGTCCTTCCTCCGCTTGAAGTAGAACGCGTCAGCACCAAGTACAGTACCGGCATGAATGATAACATTGTCACCTATCACGGTGTGGTCATATATCGTCACATTCGGGTGGATAAGGCAATTCCTGCCGATACGCACATTGTTGCCAACAAAGACACCCGGTTGCAGGTGTGTTCCCTCACCTATAACCGCTGTGTCGCTTATCATCTTATTGGCGGGCTCAAACGGACGGAAATGCTTCACCAGCTTCACATACACGCTGAAGGGGTCTGTCGTTACCAACAACGTCTTACCCTCCGGGCATTCTACCTCTTTATTGATGATAATGATGGTTGCAGCCGAGTTGAGGCAGGCGTTGTAATATTTCTCAAAGTCTACGAAAGAAATATCTCCGTTCGTCACCTTATGTATCTCATTGATGCCGGTAGCCATTTGAGTAGCATTTCCTACCAACTTGGCTCCGGTAAATTCAGCAACCCACTGCACGGGCACCGCTTGTTCAAACTTCATATCCCTGGTTTATAAAATTGACTTAAATTGAATTTCGTTACTATTACTTCACCTGCTGCATCTCCACAAGACGTTTGTAGATACCACCTGCCTCCAGAAGATTGTAGTGCGTGCCTCGCTCCACTATCCTGCCCTTCTCCATCACTATGATCTCATCAGCATGCTGCACGGTCGACAGGCGGTGCGCTATCACCACACATGTCCTGTTCTTCATCAGCGTGTTAATGGCATCCTGCACAATACGCTCACTCTCCGTATCCAGCGATGAAGTGGCCTCATCCAATATCAGGATCGGCGGATTCTTCAGCACCGCACGTGCTATCGTTATCCTCTGGCGCTCACCTCCGCTCAGCCTCGCGCCGCGGTCACCGGCATAGGTCTGATATCCCTCGGGCTTTTGCTGAATGAATTTGTCGGCATGCGCAATCTTCGCAGCTTCTTCCACTCGTTCCTGTGTGGCACCTCCTGTCCCCAGTGTGATGTTATTATACAACGTATCGTTGAACAATATAGGGTCCTGACTTACTACTCCTGTCAGCCTGCGCAGGTCTTCTATCTTGCACTGCTTCACATTCACACCGTCTATCAGAATCTCTCCTCCGCTCACATCATGAAAGCGGGGTATTAGATCCACCAGTGTCGACTTACCCGCACCCGATGCTCCAACCAGTGCCACAGTCTTTCCCTTTGGTATCGTCAGGTCTATTCCGTCCAGTACTTTGCGCTCGCCATAAGAAAAGCTCACGTTCCTGAAGGTGATCTCACGCTCAAACGACTGTATCGGCCTGGCATCAGGCGCATCGGTGATAGCATTCTCTACTGCCAGCAGTCCCTCAATCCTGTCCAGAGCCGCAGTACCCTTCTGCACATTAGAGAATGCTGAGGAAAGATTCTTGAACGGCGCTATGATCATCCAGAACATTCCAATGTAGGTAATGAATGCGGGTCCCGAAAAACCCGTGCCGGAAAACACGATTCGGCCGCCAAACCACAATATGATGCTCGCAACTATAATACCCATCGTCTCCGACAGCGGCGAGGCAAGTTCGCGACGGGCCGCTATCTGATTCCGGGTACGGAACAGATTATTGTTCAGCTTCATGAACTTCAGCTTCTGGTGCGTCTCCGCACCAAACGCCTTCAGCACCCGCATACCCACCAACGACTCATCTATCACCTCCATGATCGAACTCAGATGCTGTTGCGCTTCATTCGACGATTTACGCAGCGACTTGCTGATCCTGCCGATTATCAATCCCGCCACCGGCAGAAATATGAATAGGAACAACGTAAGCTGATAATTCGTCACCAGCATCATGGTAATGTAAACGATGATTGTCAGTGGTTCTCTGATGAACACCTCCAGCACACTCATGATAGAGAGCTCCACTTCGTTGATGTCATTCGTCATCTTCGAAATAAGGTCTCCCTTGCGCTCCTCTGTAAAAAACCCTATCGGTAACGACAATGTCTTAGTGAACAGGTCGTTTCGCAGTCTGCGCAGCACGGCATTGCGCAACGGGTTGAGGATATATACCGCTATGTACAGGAACAGGTTCTTAAGCACAGTGAACACCACCACAGCAATGCACACATACGCAAGGGCGGTCATCTTGTCCTGCTGCATGATAATGTCGTTGATGTAAGCGGTCACTTGTTGCTGCACCCCGGTCGATGCGCCCGGCTTCACATTCGGCACACTGGCATTGAAAAGCACCTGCAATACCGGACCAATCATTATGATGGTGAGCAGACCAAAAAGAATGCCCAGCAAGTTTGCCGCGAAGTACAGTAATATCTTCCCCTTATACTCTGAGAGATATTGAAGAAGCCTTGATATTTTTTTCATGTATTAAGCGGCAAAATTACAGTTAATCAGCATAGCGATATGTTAGAATTATCACGATTCCACATATTTCGCCATTCACGCGTCAAGGTTCAGCGTATAGCTGGTGCTGCGTCCCCCGCCGGTAGCCGTTATAGCGCCTATTTCCGCCAGATATTGCAGGTCCCTCGTTGCCGTTGCCTTCGAAACTTTCGTTATCGACATGTACTTGGTTGCATTCATCCCCCCTTCAAACGGCTCCACACCATCGCCCGTCATCTTTTTTACCACCTTTATCTGCCGTTCGTTCAGCAGTGTACTGTACTTGTCAAAGAACCGTGTCTTCCTCAACACCTGGTCCACCGTCTGCTGTGTCTGCCGCTGAGCATCCAGCAACACGTCCGAAAAGTACTTTACCCACTTCGTCACATCATTGCTCAGCGAGGCTTCCTTCAGTGCAGCATAGTATTTCTTCTTGTCCGCCTCTATGGTCCGCGAAAGGCTCAGCAGCAGCGGCCGCCCAAGTGTCTGTGCCAGTGCCTTTTCGGCTATGGCCCGGCCTATACGTCCGTTGCCGTCTTCAAACGGGTGTATCGACTCAAAATACAGATGCGCTATCGCTGCCCGCACCGGTCCTTTCTTTATCTCTTTTTTGCCTCCGGGGGCCGTATCGTTGAACCAATGCAAAAATGCCGTCATCTCTTTCGCCACCTGCATCGAGGGTGGAGCCTCAAACTGCACCTTCTCTTTTCCCAGCGAACCTGATACTACTTGCATCGGGTCCTTGTGCGACCGCCATTTGCCCACCTGAATATTCCTCGAATCTGCCATCAGCAGCTCATGCCAGCTCCACAGTATCTCTTTGGTCAGTGGCCCGGCAAACGTGGCCCGCACTTCTACCATCAGCTTTCCCACACCTTGTGCCATCTTACTTTTCACAGGCACAGGCTTTTTGTTCAGCCCCAATCCATTCCTTATCGAAGACATCACATCTATACGACTGAAGTGTTCCCCCTCAATTTCCGATGTCTTTATTGCCTCGGCAACCATCAGATCCACAATTGTATCCAGTTTCAGATGCTCCGGCAGCGTCTTTATTATACCAGACACATGACCGGTCTCCTCCGCAAAAGCGAAGAGAACATCCTCAATTTCATTGCTGTCATAGCTGAAATGTGGCCAGTCCGGTAACTGCCAGTTATACTTCATGAGCCAAATGTACAACTTATTCGGCTCACATTTTTCAATTTCATGAGCCGAATAAATGCTCTATTCGGCTCACACCACCTAACTCTGCGCCCCCTTCAGTGCCAACCACACCCGTTTAAAGTAGTCTTTGGCCCGCTTCAGCATGGGTACATTGTTGTCCATGCCATTGCCGCCCATATTCAGGGTGTATTTCATGAACGTAGAGTTGGACATACCCCACTTGAACAGGAAGGTCACCGCGCCGTTGTTACGTTTCACCCGGCTGGTCGTCTTAGACATGAAGTGGTAGGCCCTTGCCTTCGACACCCCTTTAAAGGTACGCACACCATAGTGCCACAGCTTCATCATAAAGTCAGGGTCCGAGTACATTCCGGGGCTGAACTCCACACTCAACCCGCCCACGGCACACCACAATTGCCGCGGCAATACCATAGGATACCAGTTCGATCCCTGCCAATCGGCAAACGGTATCTTGTCAAACTCGCGGAGCAACTTCTCCTCATCAAAATTGGTCTGGTCGGAACCAAAGTTGTACGGAGCGATCACACAGGTGTTCTTGGTCACTTCGCGCTCTATTAGTGTACCGGATACGCACCACTTTATTCCTTTCTGCTTTTGCACCTCTTCATACAGGTACTTATCCCAGCCGGGGCAGAAGTAGTTATCGTCATCCGACAGCACCAGATATTCACAGGTAGCCAACGACGACGGCAGATTGAATCCATAACAAACACCCACATTGCCCTCCGAATGGGTATGCAGGATATTATTTGCCCGTACCCATTCAAGGGTGCCGTCCGTTCCTTCGTTCACATGCACGATCACCTGGTGCGGATAAACCGAGTTCTTCCGGATGCTTCCAAGGGTGATTTTCAGTATTTCCAGATTATTCCACGATGGGATCAGGATGCTGAATAGGGGTAAACCGGTGGTTGGTGCGTTCATTTAACAAATGGTTTCTCTTAACAGATGGCAAAAGTCATAAATTTGCCGCTACTAAAAAACGATATTAGTTTTTTCATGAACAAAATTAACCCGGCCAACGATCTGCCACTTATGGCCACAGGCGACGGTATAGTGCTTTTTCACCCGCATATGCCCAAAAATGCCAAACAATACGTTTGCGACGTACTCGACACCCGCTGGATCGGTCAGGGTCCCCGTGTTGAACAATTCGAGAACGAATTTGCACAACAGTTTGGCGGCGGTTGTGCGCCACTGGCAGTAGGTTCCGGTACCGATGCCCTCCATCTGGCCTACCTTCTGGCCGATGTCAAGGAAGATGACGAGGTCATAGCGCCTGTCTTCACCTGCACCGCCACCAACATTCCCTTCCTCTACATGGGCGCGAAGATCCGCTTTGCCGATGTCGAGAAAGACACCCTCAATATTGATACCGACCACGTAAGGTCACTCATCAACCCCAAAACAAAGGCTATAGTTTGCGTGCATTATGGTGGCCTGCCCTGCAACATGGACGAGCTGCACCAAATGGGCCGCGAACACGGTATTCAGATCATTGAAGATGCCGCACACGCACTGGGGGCGACCTACAAAGGCAAAAAGGTCGGTGAGATGTCCGACTTCACCATGTTCTCTTTCCAGGCCATCAAGCACATCACAACGGCCGATGGGGGCATGCTCCTCATAAAAGACCGCGAGCTGCTCGAAAAAGCAAAACGCCTCCGTTGGTTCGGCATAGACCGCTCTGCCAAACAAATGGGCATCTGGGAGAACGACATCCGCGAAATAGGGTACAAATACCAGATGAACGATGTGGCAGCAGCCATGGGTATTGCCGCGCTCGAAGAGTTTGAAGAGACCCTCGCACTGCGCAAACGCCTGCTGCAACGCTACTTCGACAACCTGAAAGGTTTTGATGGTGTGCATTGTGTAGGTGCCGGCTATACCGACCGCGAACACGCGGCGTGGATGATGACGGTACTTGTTGAAGACCGCGCCCGCTTCCAGACCTATCTGCGCAGCCACCGCATAGAAAGCGGACAGGTACACTACCGCAACGACAGGTACTCCATATTCGGGGGTCGTCAGGAAGGCGCTTTCCCCAACATGGACAAGATAGAGAACAACTACCTGGTCTTGCCACTACATACTAAAATGAATGAGGCCGATGTAGACTACATCTGCGACAAGATAAAGATGGGCTGGTAACAGCCCTTTTTTATTGGGCTACGCGCTCGGCTTCACGTCCACCACCCGCACTTGTAGTCGGGTGGTGCCGTTGTACTCATTCTCTTCTATGGTGTACAACATATCGAACGGACCACCTCGCACGATGTCTATTTTTTCGCCCAGACCAAAACCTATACCATCCACAATAGAGCCGTTGCGCTGATGCGCCACCAACCGCAAATGCTGCTCCTTCACCACCGATGATGAGCCCTGATAGTCATACATGCGACGGGTAAGGAACACCGGCTTCATATTGGCCGGACCAAACGGCTCAAACTGCTTCACTATGTTGTAGAATGACGGCTTCACCAGCGACAGCGGTATCTCTGCGTCTATCTCTATTTCCGGTTGCTGCTGCTCTGCAGTAATGCGCTCTGCCACTATCTCTTCAAACTTGTCTATGAACTCGCCTACACGCTTTTCGTCAAGGGTCATACCCGCGGCAAAAAAGTGCCCGCCATAATTCTCCAGTATGTCGCGGCACTCATGTATGGCCTCATATATATTGAAACCCGATACCGACCTCGCCGATCCCGTCGCCTTACCGTTGGCCGATGTCAACACTATCGTCGGACGGTAATAATGGTCTATAAGACGAGATGCCACAATACCCACCACTCCCTTGTGCCAGTGCGGCCTGAACAGTACGGTCGATTTTTTCAACCGTTCATCCTTATGGTCATTCAGTATGGCCAGCGCCTCTTCTGTTATACTCTTGTCTATCTCCTTGCGGTCGTCGTTGTCTGAGTGTAGTGCGGCGGCCAGCGCAGGTATCTTTTCAGGGTCGCACTCTATAAAGAACTCCACCGCCTTCTTGGCGTCGTCCATGCGGCCGGCTGCGTTCACGCGCGGACCGATCACAAACACAAGATCTGAAATAGACAGTGCTTTCTGCACGCCACCCAGTGCCTTCAGTGTGGCAATGGCCAGACACGGCGACTCGTTGATCTGCTTCACCCCAAAATGCGCCAGTATTCGGTTCTCGCCGTCTATCGGCACTATGTCGGCGGCAATACTCGTGGCCACAAGGTCCAGATATTGGTATACCTTTTCCATTGGTAGTTTCCACTTTATTGCCAGCGCGCTGATCAGCTTAAAACCGATGCCACAGCCGCTCAGCTCTTTATAAGGATACGGACAGTCGCTCTGCTTGGGGTTCAGTATCGCATAGGCCGGCGGCAACGACGCATCGGGCAAGTGGTGATCGCACACGATCACTTCTATGCCCAGCGACTGTGCATAGGCTATCATCTCCACCGACTTGATTCCGCAGTCCAGCGTTATCATCAGTGTGTAACCGTTGCGATGCGCATGATCTATACCGGCTTTAGAGATGCCATATCCCTCACGATACCGGTGTGGTATGTAATAAGAAAGTTCGCCTTTGTAGTTATTCTTCAGGAAGCTGTACACCAGCGACACAGCGGTGGTGCCATCCACATCATAGTCGCCATATACCAGTATGCGCTCATGCCACTCTATCGCCTCGCTGATGCGGTCCACCGCCTTCTTCATCCCCTTCATCAGAAACGGATCGTGCAGATGCGACAGCTCGGGGCGAAAGAATAGTCTGGCGCTTTCGTAGTCCTTTATACCACGCACAGCAAGCAACCTGCATAGTGCGGGCTGCACCTGCAGGGCATTATACAGTTCGTTCACCACTGCCTCATCGGCCGGCTTTATCGTCCATCTCTTATCGGGCTTCATTCCCAAAATCCAGTTGTTGCACCTCTGCGTGATAGGCTGTTATCCATTGTCCCAGCGACTCGCAGAAACTGCTGTTCTCTATATTCACAAAATAATCACCCTGCTTCATTATCTGTTCCAGCAGCTTGTCTTGTGCCTGAATGCACTGTATAGCGGTGTTATAGGGTATATGGCTGAACGACACCATCTCATACACCGATATGAATCGGTCGGGATAACGGTTACCCAGCTCTTTTTCTATCTTCTTGCGCTCCAGGAATTTCGGATCGGCCACCTTGTCGCGCATCTCTGTAAAATTGTTCAGTGCGAGGTTGGCAACGGCGTCTCCGTTGGGTTTCCTTTTGCGTTCATATTCTTTCAATATCGTGGCCCAGTCGTCACCGTATGTTTCCATAAGCGATGCCAGCACCGTGCAATCTTCAAAACCCGCGTTCATACCCTGTCCGTAGAAAGGTACTATGGCGTGCGCGGCATCACCTATCAGCGCGCTCTTGTCTTTATAGTGCCACGGGAAGATATGCGTAGTGATGAGCGATGAAGTAGGATTGGTGAAGAAGTCTTCGATCAGGCCCGGCATCAGCGCCTTCGCATCGGCAAACTGTGTGTCGAACAGGTGATGCACATCCGCTTCGGTCTTCAGTTTTTCAAAAGACACTTCTCCTTCAAACGGCATGAACATGGTACAGGTAAATGTGCCGTCTGTATTAGGCAGCGCTATCATCATGTACTTGCCGCGCGGCCATATGTGCAGCGCTTCTTTCTCCATCATCCACTCGCCATTGTTGCCCGGCAATATGGCCAGTTCTTTGTAGCCATACTCCAGGTAGTGCTGCGAGCTGTTCACTCGGTCCATGTGGCTATAGCTGTTGCGCAGTGCCGAGAACGCGCCGTCTGCACCAAACAGCAGATCGGCATGTACCGTCTTTTCTTCTCCGTTGTGGTTGAAGCGCAGGGTATTGGTTGCCACATCCACATGCGCACACCTGTGCTCAAAATGGATCTTCGCACCATGTTCTTCCGCCAGCGTCATCAGCTTGCGGTTCAGCTCACCGCGGCTCACCGAGTAGATGGCCTCATTGTTTCGGCTATAGGGCTGAAACGCGGTCTGCCCGTCGGGCTGATGCAGGTAACGACCATACATCGGTATGGCCAGTGGTTCCATTTCCTGCCTCAGTCCGGCAAGGTCCAGTGCTTTCCATCCGCGGGCGCTCATCGCCAGATTGATGGAGCGACCCGCCGAGATCGACGCCTTACGCATATCGGTGCGGCGTTCATATACCGACACCTCATACCCCTTCTTCCTCAGTATTATTGCAAGCAGCGACCCTACAAGTCCTGCACCTAGTATTGTTACGTTCCGTGACATATTATCAGTTGGTAAAAGTATAAAAAATCAAGGCACCGCACGCACAACACCTGTCGCCACACACATATATACTGTGTCTATACAGGCGATGCGACAATTTTACGGCACATAGGTATACGTCGCATAGATCATGGGGTTCAGGAAGTAGCCTCCCTTGCGGGGTGCGGCAGCATCATCAAACCATTCCCACGCTTTGGCAAAGGGCTTGCGACTATACGTGCGCGATGGTTTGCCATAGCCCGTCGTAAGGCCCGGCACCTGTCCGTTATACGCAGTTACCTCCGGGTGCTTCTCCGATCCCAGCACCTGCTGTGTATTGCCATGACCCGATATCCACTCCATAGACACAAAAAGACCCTCGTTCACCGGTATGCGCAGTGCCGACAGGTCCACACGCACCCACGAATCCGGCTTAGTGGCGGCTACAATTATGTTGCTATCGGTCAGCTCGCGGCCCGGCAGCGAGTCCCACTCATATACATGCACCCTGAATCGGGTGCGCCAGTCGCCATCACCGGTTATGTACACAAACACCTCCTTCAATATGCCATCGTGCGCGGTGTCCGCTTTCAGTTTTATGGCCGTCTCGGCACCATAGTTGCGATAGCACTCACCATCGTGGTGCAGTTGCCTGCGGCTGTTGCCCAGCGTGGCGGTGCGTGCCTTTCCCTTGCGGCCTGTTATGGCCACTTCGCGCAGTGCGGTTGCCTGACTGTTCAGCGTCACCATTATCGAATCTGCCGGTAGGCTTGCCACCAACAGCTCTTTCTTTTCATAGCCCATGCAGAAGAACACCAGCGTCTGCACCTCTGCCGCATCGGCCGTGAATGCAAAGGCGCCGTTCTCATCAGTATATACGCCCTGCGCCTTGTCCTTTACCTGCACTATGGCAAAGGGTATGCCCCTGTGTTGCCGGTCGGTGATGCGGCCCACAAACGCCCTCGGCTGCGCAATGGCAGTAAGTGCAAGCATCCACAGAATGATAATGAGGAACGTACGCATCATAAAATTGTTTGGTGTTCACAGCCGCATCACAACTGTGTGCGCATATCAGCCAGGCGTTGGCGGGCCACCTGCACAAACGTGCTGCCCGGATAATCTATCACCAGTTGTTCGTAATAGTTTTTCGCTTCCTGTGGTTGGTGCAGTTCGGTATCATAGATCTCTGCCATCTTAAAGACGGCATCATCGCCCAGCACATCCTTGCCATACTTGTTCACCACCTCCCTCAGGTAGGTGATGGCCGTAGGGAAGTCGCGATGTTTTATGGCCAGGCGGGCATGCATCATCACTATATCATCGGCCAGCGGATGTTTTGGCCAGGCCTTGGCTATGCTGTCTATCAGCGCCGCGGCCTGTGTATCCTTGTTCTGGAACATCAGCAGGCCGGCGGTGGCAAACCGTTGCAGCGGTGCGGTATTGCTGTCTTCCACGTTCTCGGTTATCAGCACCGACAGGTCTATCGCGTCATTGGCTATCAGGTTCGATGTGCCCGACTTCAGTATGCCCAGCAGCTTCTGTGCCAGATCGAAGTCGCCGCGATAAAACGCCAGCCGCGCATTCCGGAAGCGGGCATCCTCGGCCGCTACGTCCTGCTTATAGTCTTTTTCCACCTGGCTATACGTCAGCGAGGCGTCCCATATCTTGCCGTCCAGCAGGTAGTAGTCGCCCAGTTGCAGCTTGAAGACCGACATCATGTTGCGTCGCGTATCCGGCTCGGCCACACTACGCTTCAATGCCTCTATGGCCTTTTTCACATTGTGTCCATACAGCGCCAGCAGCTTCGCGTAGTCCGATGCTGTCTTCATTGTATAGTGTTTCGGATAGTCGGTCAGGAACGTATCATACATCGCCGTCAGTGCTGCCACGTCTTCTGCGGTACGAGCCTCGTTCAGCTCCAGGCGGTTCAGTGCCGCAGCCAGCTTTTCGCTGCGTGCCATGATGAAGTATGGCGCCTCAGTGCCCTTGGCAATAATGCCGTCGAACGCGCGGGTAGCAATATCAAACTGACGGGCGGCAATGGCGGTCCGTGCAAAATCCATCACCCTGCGGCCACCCTCCTGGTTACGTTCGTCTATGGCCTCTATCTGCATCAGCGCGCCATCCCAGTCGTCTTTCTGTGTATATACCCACGTCAGTATCTCGCCATAGTAGCTGTTGGATGGCTCCTTGTTGATCTTCGCCACAATAGCTTTCTGCACCTGCTGTAGTTTCTTCTGGTCGGTGCCTACTATCTCCAGCAGCATTTCCTTGGCCTGGTCGGCGGTCATGAACACACTGGGACCACCGCGCAGCAACGACTCCACTGTCTTTTCCATGTTGCCGGTCTTGGCATACAGCATGGCCAGCGGCCGTCCATACATCGGCGGATTGCCCAGCAACTGCAACGCCCGCTCGTAGGTGAGAATGGCATAATCATCGCGACCTATATCAGTGAACATCTTAGCTATGTTGCCGGTGAAAATATCATCACCGTTCAGCATATTGATGACGCTGTCATACTGCACTTTCGACTTCTCGGGCTTGCCCGCCTTGTCATATACCTGCCCCAGTTCCAGGTTCATCTCCGGATTGCGAATACCCCTCGGGTACATCGCCGCCTTCTTCTCCACCAGCTTTTCCGCCTGTTTGAACTTGCTGGCCTCCAGCAGCGTATTCAGGTAGTCGTGATATACCGAATCGGGTATGGTCTTATACAACTCCGCAAAAATGCCTATGGCCTCATCATATTTCTTTTCCGCGGCATAGCGGCGGGCCGTTTCAGCATCCTGCTGCGCCCAAGCACTGCCGCCCGTTAGCAGCAGCACCCACACACATATCCCTATCCATTTTGCTATGTTACCCCTGGTTGTCATACCTCGTTCTCAAATGTAGCATTTATTGCCATTGGTGTTTCTTAGCGAATTTATAAATTTGGATCCTCACAAAAATAATTGCCTAATACTACGCCATTGCGTAAATTTATATTTGTGCGCATTCTTTTAAAACTCTACCTCACTATTCTGCCGGCCATATTTGCCTGCATGGCGCATGCACAAGTGAATATTATTACAACCATTGCCGGAAAATCTCCTTATGGGTATAGCGGCGATGGCGGACCTGCTACAAATGCACAGTTAAAAGCGCCATATAGGATTTGCCCAGACCAATCAGGGAACACATACCTTGCTGATGCTTTAAATCATAGAATACGCTCAATATCTGCATCCGGTGTTATTATAACTACTGTAGGCAAAGGTACTCCGGGGTACTCTGGTGACGGCGGTGCTGCGACAAGTGCTGAAATAGAAGTTCCACAAGGAGTATTTGTTGATAAGAACAATAATCTGCTCATTTGCGATGGAATAAACAACAGGATACGGAAAGTCGTATTGTCAACTGGTATAATCAGCACAATAGTTGGTACGGGCATTGGAGGCAACGGCGGAGATGGGGGAATGGCAACGAGTGCGGAGTTAGATGGACCTGTTGGCATATGTACGGATAAGGATGGAAATATTTTTATTGCTGATTGGAGGAATAAAAAAGTGAGAGTAGTAAAATCTTCAACTAATGAAATCACAACTTTTGCAGGAACCGGGGGAGGAGGGTATTCTGGGGATGGAGGACCAGCAGTGAATGCAACAATAGATGCTCCATTAGATGTATATGCAGATAGTAATGGCAATGTGCTAATCTCAGATCAATATAACCATCGAGTAAGAAAGGTAGACGCGGTCACAGGTATTATCACAACGATTGCCGGGAATGGAACTGCGGGATATTCTGGTGACGGTGGTTTGGCAATAAACGCTAAACTAAACGAACCAGATGGTCTTTTTGTTGACAAGCACAACAACGTATTTATTACGGATTATTATAACGGATCGATACGAAAAATAGATGGATCAACTGGCATCATAACCACCGTTGCAGGAACGGGTGTAACGGGTTTTTCCGGAGATGGAGGGCCAGCGACTAATGCGAAGCTATTTTGTAGTGACGTATTTGTAGATAGTTATGGAAATCTGATCATAGCAGATTATGAGAATAACAGAATCAGAAAAGTGAGTAGCGGTGTAGCTGTGACCGATATAGACAAAGGTGTTGAGGCGAAGTTGTTTCCCAATCCTACAACCGGTGTGTTTTCGGTGCAGGTCCCGGCTGGTATATCGCTGCTTACTATTTACAATATCGGAGGCGTGGCCGTTCTCTCACAAACCATTACGACCGGCACGGCTGAAGTAGATCTTTCCAGTTTTCCTTCCGGCATCTACCTTGTGTATGTGCGGAGTGGTGATCAGCTTTATGTGAATAAGGTGATGAAACAATGATAAGGACTATCCTGATATTGATATTTTCCTGTACCTGCTTCATAAGCCAGGCACAGGTGAATATTATTACAACCATAGCGGGAAATGGAACGGCGGGATTTACCGGCGACGGAATAGCAACAAATACAGAATTCAATAGACCTAATGGTGTCTGTATCGACAAGTATCAAAATTTGTACGTTACTGATGCATTCAATCATAGAATCAGGAAAATACAACTTTCAGCAAACTCAGTGGTTACCTGTGCCGGAAATGGAACGGGAGGGTATTGGGGAGATGGAGGGATAGCTACTAACGCCCAATTACTTGTTCCCCAGGGTATTTACGCAGACAATAATGGGGACATTTATATAGCAGATGTGGGGAATAGCAGAGTGAGAAAAGTAACTACTTCTACGGGTATCATAACTTTAGTTGCAGGAAACGGCACTGCTGGTGCAAATGGTGACGGGGGATTAGCGATTAGTGCCGAGTTGAATTTGCCAGTAAGCATATATGTTCATGGTCAAAGTGTCTACATTGCTGATTATAGTAATGAAAAAATTAGAAAAGTAGACTTGCCAACCGGTGTTATAACAACAATTGCAGGGACTGGTGTTGCTGGGTATTCTGGCAATGGGGGAAACGCAGTCAGCGCTCAGTTTAATGGACCGGTCGATGTGTTTTGTGATCCAACTGGTGATATTTTCGTTTCAGATCAGTGGAACAACGTCGTACGCAAAGTTGATGTTGCTACTGGAATTATTACGACTGTAGCTGGAAAAGGAACTCCAGGTTATTCCGGAGATGGTGGTATTGCGACAAATGCTCAATTAAATGAACCGGGTGGGCTCTTTATTGATAAGGATAGAAACTTATTTATATCGGACTATCGCAATGGTGCCATAAGAAAAGTAGACGCAGCAACAAGTATTATCACAACAGTGGCAGGCGGCATTTCTGGATATGGAGGCGATGGTGGCCCGGCTACCAATGCAAAACTAAAATGTACTGATGTTTGGGTAGATGACAATGGGAATATTTATATAGCAGACTATGTAAACAACAGAGTGAGAAAAGTAAGCAGCGGTGTAGCTGTGAATGATATAGACAAAGGTGTTGAGGCGAAGTTGTTTCCCAATCCTACAACCGGTGTATTTTCTGTGCAGGTTCCGGCGGGTATTTCGTTGCTTGCTATTTACAATATCGGAGGATTGGCCGTTCTCTCTCAAACCATAACGACCGGAACGACTGATGTAGATCTTTCGGATTTCCCATCCGGCATCTATCTTGTGTATGTGAGGAGTGGTGATAAGCTTTACGTGAATAAGGTGATGAAGAATTGAGCACCCTAAATTCCTCCTTAATAACCCCCGTTGCGGCGATTAACACCCATATTCACCGCACATTATGCGGTGAAAAGAAGCGCATGCGGTGAATAATCCGTATATTCGCCGCATAATGTGCGGAGAATGTTTATCCATGAGCTAAAAGACTGGCCCGTTTTTGAATGGGACGACCATCACATCACCACGCTGCTGGCACGCGTTCGGCACCGCCAGGGACTGTTGTGCGGCCGCATGAGCGCGCTTGGCTTCGACCTAAGGCAGGAAGCCGCACTACGCTCACTGACCCTTGAGGTGGTGAAATCGAACGAGATAGAAGGAGAACTGCTCGATAAAGCACTGGTGCGCTCGTCTATAGCGCGCCGTCTGGGCATGGATATCGGTGGGCTGCTGCCCGCCGACAGAACGGTGGAAGGAATAGTAGAAATGATGCTGGACGCCACCCGCAGCTATGACCATGCCCTTACCGATGACAGACTCTTCGCCTGGCACGCCACCCTTTTCCCCACAGGTCGCAGCGGACTGTACCAGATAACCACGGGCCAATGGCGCGACGGGCACAACGGTGCCATGCAGGTAGTATCGGGGCCCATGGGCCGGGAGCAGGTACACTTCACCGCACCCGACGCCCAAAGACTTGCTGCCGAGATGAGCGCATTTCTGCATTGGTTCAATACCCCGTCTTCTCACGACCCGGTGCTGCGCGCGGCGGTGGCGCATCTGTGGTTCATCACCATCCACCCGTTCGATGACGGCAACGGCCGCATAGCACGTGCCATAACTGATATGCAGCTGGCCCGTGCCGATGGCGACCCGCAACGCTTCTACAGCATGTCCGTTCAGATAGAAAAAGAGAAACAAGCCTACTACAACATTCTGGAACGCACACAGCGAGGCACACTAAACATAACCGATTGGATGGTATGGTTTCTCGAGTGCCTGGAAGGTGCCCTGCAACAGGCCGAGGTGACCTTGGCATCGGTGCTGAAACGCGCCGCATTTATGGACCGCATAGCCGGCACTGTGCTCAACGAGCGCCAGCAACAAATGATCTTGCGCCTCACCGACGATTTCTTCGGCCGACTGACATCATCAAAATGGGCTAAACTGAACAAGTGCTCGCAAGACACCGCGCTGAGGGATATTCAAGACCTGATGCAAAAAGGCATTGTAACAAAAGACGACATGGGCGGCAGAAGCACCGGATATGTGCTGAAGGATTTTTAGATCCATCTACCGTTTGCGCACAAAAATAATTGTCTGTAACTACGTGTTTGCGTAAATTTATAGTTGTGCGCATTCTTTTAAAACTCTACCTCACTATTTTGCCGGCCATCTTTGCCTGCATGGCGCATGCACAAGTGCCACAGCCTGAACTTTTATGGATGAGGAGCATAGGCGGTAGCGCATCAGAGTCCATTTCATCGTGGGTCCTTCCAATGCCAGATGGTGGTTTTATTACCCGGATGGCATCAAACTCTCCTCCGGGTACTGGCAACCTTGACTCTTTTTGTTCGCCGGTACAAAGGCGGATGATCTTTACCAAATTCAATAGTGATGCTACGGTAGCTGAATGGAGCAAGTGTTTTGGGACAGAGGGTGATAGTACTATTCGTTTCATACATCCCCTGTCAGACGGTTCTTATATTGCGATCGGTGACTTTAAGACCAGTGGCGTGCTGATCAAAAAATATGATGCTACCGGTAGTGAAGTGTGGCAGAAGAACTACAGCAAGGGCGCTACAGGCAGGTTGTATTCAACGATGCCCACAACAGATGGTGGATTTGTAATACTTTGTACAAGCCACTACACCGATACAAATGTGCTGGTACATTATGGGTCATGGGAAACACGTGACTACTGGCTGATGAAGGTGGACAGCAACGGGAATAAGGTATGGAGTAAAGTGATAGGCGGAACTGAGGACGAAGAACAAGGCCTGCTGGTGCAGGCCCCCGGTACTGACTTTTATATAGTTGGTGCAACAGCATCCACCGACCTTGATTGTGTGGGAAACCATGGCAGAGCCGATGGGTTTGTGGTCCGGTGTAATGATACCGGAGGAATTGTATGGCGACGTGTGTATGGCGGTAGTGAAAGTGACCGAAATATTTCGGCATGTCCCAACGGTACGGGGGGGCTGATTATCGCAGGCTATACGTTGTCAACCGATGGCGATGTACACCATTTAATAGGCGGCGAAGACTACTGGCTACTCGAAGTTGATACCGCAGGAACAATTTTGTGGGAGAATTGTTATGGCACCACAGGATACGAAAATGCGACATCGGTATGCAGGGCAACCGACGGCACAATCTGGATGAACGGCTTGGTAAAGACCGCAACTACAAGTGAGGATGTTTACATTGTTCACACAAGCGCAACCGGTACTCTATTACATTCAAAAATTCTGCAAAGCAAAGACCTGGACCGTGGCGATATGATCCATCCATTGCCGGGAGGTTTTGTTTTGGCAGGCGGATTTTCAGTCAATCTGGATGGTGATTTTGCTGCGATTCCGTATAGAGGTGCCTGGGATGTATTTCTTGCAGTATTCGCGCCGTGGGATGCAGGTATAGATGACATGGCGACTAAGGAACTCTATCACATTTTCCCCAATCCGACCCGTGGAGAATTGACAATAGAAACAAAAGAAACCGGTGTCTCGCATCAGGTAATGCTTACGGACGTTATTGGCAGGGTGGTTTTGCGCGGGTTCATTCAAAAGGGTGCATCAAAAACGTCTCTATACACCGGTTCATTGCAACAAGGACTCTACAACGTCTCTGTCGTTACCGAACAAGGAAACGTATTCCGCAAAATGGTAGTGGCGGGAAATTAATACAACAATAGGGATCACTTCCCCCGCAACACAAAATGTTGTTTCTCTCTGAAGGCGGGGCTGTTGAAGATGAGGCCGATGCCGTAAATATCAATACTCATATACACCTCAGGCAGTGCGCAGATGGCACGCCACATGGCTGTGCTTGCCGCCTTGCTGTGTATGTGGGGTATCACTATCATGCCGCCATCGCTAAGGGCGTGTAGCGCGTCTTGCACCAGCTGTGTAGTGCTGTCTTTCGAATCGGGCAGCACCAGCACATCAAACGTTCCTTCAAACTGAGTGCCCTGCGCTACCCGCAGTACTGAATTGTAATGCCTCCATGCGGCTATGCGCTGCAGCAAGTGTGCATAGCGCGAGCCCGGCAGCGGATCTATAGTGGCCGGCGCGTAAGTGGCGCGGCCCTCTATCACATCCTCCACCAACTCATACACAAACGGTGAATGGGTGCCATGCCTTCCCCGGGCCTTCCATCGGTAGGCTATCCAGGCAGCTATGGAGTGCAGTGTCATGTGGCTGTTATTACATTTCTACACGCTCGTAGGTCTCGAACGTATAGTCGAATTTGTTCTTTTCGTCGGCCTTGTGTTCTTCCTGAAACTTCAGTGTCCAGTGTGTGTGGTCTACGGCCGGGAAGAACGTATCGGCACCTGCTATGCGTGTATGCACCCGGGTGATGTACATCCTGTCCACCAGCGATGCAGCCTGGCGGAATATCTCGCCACCGCCCAGCACCATGGCCTCTTCTGCATTCAGTGCTTCGGCATGTGCAATAGCAGTCTCCAGTGTGCGGCACAGCACCACGCCTTCGGGCAGTTCCATATTGCCCCGCGACAGCACTATGTTGGTGCGCCCCGGCAGCGGCTTGCCCAGCGACTCATACGTCTTGCGCCCCATGATCACCGGCTTGCCCAGCGTGGTGCGCTTGAAGAATTTCAGGTCTTCAGGCAGGTGCCACGGCAAGGTATTGTTCACGCCTATGGCATTGTTTTCGTCGGCTGCAACTATGAGAGACAGTATCATGCGCCAAAGGTAGAAAGTTACCGCTACAAAACAGGTAACCCCCGTCAGCCGCATTTGTTGCGCATGCGGCAGAATGCCGTTACTTTGCAGCATGTTCGCCGACATCATCCTCCCGCTCAATCTGCCCCAGGTGCTCACCTATGGTGTGCCTGTAGATATGCAGGACCGCCTGCGGCCGGGCATGCGTGTGGAGGTGGCGCTGGGCAAGAACAAACAGTATGCCGGCATCGTTGAGCGCCTGCACAACCACAAACCCGATAGCTATCAGGTAAAACCCGTGCGCAACATCATAGACGAAGAACCTGTGGTGAGCGAACGGCAACTGCAGTTCTGGCGCTGGGTGGCCGGCTACTACATGGCATCGCCCGGCGAGGTGATGCAGGCCGCACTACCCGCCCACCTCAAACTGATGGGCGAGACCCGCCTCGAGTGGGCCGGCGACGAAAGTGTGGTATATGACTGGACCGATGCCGCCTGGCATGCCGCCGATGCGCTGCAACTGCGCAAAGAGATAACCATAAGCGAGCTGCGCGCCCTCACCGGTGCCGACCATTTTGCCGCCGTGCTCAACGAGCTGCTGGAAAAGGAAACCGTCATCATCAACGAAACACTGGAAACCGCCTACCGGCCCCGCCGCGAAAAGGTGGTGACCATGGCCGCCCGCTATAAAGAAGAGAAAGAACTCATTGCTCTGTTCGATCAGCTGGGGCGTGCGCCCCGCCAGCTGCAACTGGTGATGGCCTATACCGAGCTGAAAATGAAGAACGGCATCGTGCGCCAGACCGATCTGCTGGAACGCGCACAGGCGACCGCTTCGCAAGTGAACTCGCTGGTAGACAAAGGTGTCTTTGTCATCTCCGAGCAGCAGGTAGACCGACTGCCCTATACCGGCTCAGAAGATGTGCGCGACATCCGCTTCACACCGGCACAACAAACCGCTTTCGAAGAACTGAACAAGGGCCTTGCCGAAAAGAAAGTAGCACTGCTGCATGGTGTCACCGGCAGTGGTAAGACACTCCTTTACATTCAAAAGATACGCGAGTGCCTGGCGCAGGGCAGGCAGGCCATTCTGCTGCTGCCCGAAATAGGCCTCACCACACAACTGGTGAGCCGCCTCAATGCCTACTTCGGTGCCGAGCTGGGAGTGTATCATTCCCACTTCAGCAACAACGAGCGGGTCGAGATCTGGGAGAAGGTGCGCAAGGGCATCTACAAGGTAGTGGCCGGCCCGCGGTCGGCACTGTGGCTGCCTTACAACGATATTGGCCTCATCATAGCCGATGAGGAACACGACTCTTCCTACAAACAGAAAGACCCCGCACCCCGCTTCCATGCCCGCGATGCCGCCATCTACATGGCCCGCCTGCACGATGCCGGGGTCATACTCGGTTCAGCAACACCGGCTGTAGAAACGCTGTACAATGTGCAGCAGGGCAAGTATGCCTATGCCGCGCTCAAAGACCGTTACCAGGGCGTGAAGATGCCCGAGATAAGGATCATAGACGCCCGCTCGCTGAACGCTGCCGGAAAGGGATCGCAACAAATGCTGACACCCGAACTGCAGCAGGCTATCACCGAGGCGCTGGGCGAAAAGAAACAGGCCATCCTCTTCCAGAACCGCCGTGGTTATTCGCCGTTCCAGCTGTGCACCACCTGTGGCTGGTCGCCCCGCTGCAAGAACTGCGATGTGTCGCTCACTTACCACAAGAGCACCGACAAGCTCCACTGTCACTACTGCGGCTACAAGGCTCCGGTCATGAGTGCCTGCCCGCAATGCGGCAGCCAGAGTGTCACCAGCAAAAGCTTTGGTACCGAACGCATTGAAGAAGAGGTGCAGCAAATGTATCCCGATGCCCGCGTGGCCCGCATGGATGTGGACAGTATGAAGGGGCGCAACAGCATTTCCGAACTGCTCACCAAGCTGGAGAAACGAAAAATAGATATCCTCACCGGCACACAAATGGTGGTGAAAGGGCTGGACCTGGAGGCCGTGGCACTGGTGGGCATCATCAGCGCCGATAGCCTGCTCACCTTCCCCGACTTCAGGGTGAATGAACGCGCCTTCCAGCTCATGGAGCAGGTGAGCGGCCGCGCAGGTCGGGCCGATGGGGTGGGTCATGTGCTCATCCAGGCGTTCAACATTCAGCACCCGGTATTGCAGTGGGTGAAACAACACGATGTGCAGGCCTTCTACCGCCACGAGATCGCCTACCGCGAACACTTCTTTTATCCGCCCTTCAGCCGCATCATCAAGATCATCTTCCGCCATGCCGATGAAGACAAGACCATAGCCGCAGCTCAGCTCATGGCCGATGCGCTCACTACCATCTCCAATATTTCAGTTCAAGGGCCCGGCCCCGCCATAGTGCCACGCGTGCGCAATCAGTACATCCGCGAGATCTGGATCAAGTGCCCCCGCGACCAGCGCCTCATCGAGTCGGTGAAGCAGTTCCTGCGTGCGCAGCGCCAGCACATCCTCAGCCTCAAGGGCAATACAAGTGTACAGGTGGTCTTCGACGTAGACCCCATGTAACAACAAAACAGCCGGCGGTTGCCGGCTGCTGAAAATATGATCTGTTTTGTGCTTACTGACGGTGCCAGCCTCGGTGGCTGTGTGGCCTTGGCCCGAAACGCTTCTTACCCCACAACGCCTTACGCTGCCAGATGCTCCTTTTGGCACCATAGCTCCTGTTGTTCCTTACAGGTGTACTCATCTTCTTGTAAGACGGCGCCTTGGCATATCGCATACGACATCCTGTTTCGGTCAACAGTATGATGCCCAAAAATGCGAACAGGAGGAATAATTTTCTTTTCATCAGCGTTTCGTTTCCTAAGAGCACTAAAGATATAAAAGTATTTCTTTAAAATAAAAGCCCTATGACCGTCACTGCAATGCATCGGCCATACTGCCGGGCACTTATTCTTCAGTTTTCTTTTTGCGGGCTGTCTTTTTTGCAGGCTTTTCTTCTGCAGCCTCTTCTGTGCTTTCTTCGGCAGTTTCAGCTTTTTTCTTCTTTGCTGCTGCTTTCTTTGGTTTTTCAGCAGGCTCTTCTGCTGCAGGTGCTTCCTCAGCAACTACTTCTTCAGCCGCTTCTTCTTCAAAGTTCAGCAGGTCGTTGCCGTTCAGTATCTCGAACCACTTGAGCATTTTTTTCATGTCGCTTACGTACACGCGCTCTTCGTCAAATTCAGGGAAAATGTTCTTAAAGTATGCCTTGATCGCTTTAGCGTCGTTGGCATTCACTGCCGCAGGTGCATGAGCGCCGGCATTGTCTTTCATTTTCTGAAAAACCACTTGCAGGCGCACGTTGTCGCCTGTTGTATATACTTCAATGCTCTCAAGCGGGGTCACATTGTGCTGACGCGCCGAGATGAACTTTGTTGTCTTGTCTGAAACACTGCGCACTATAGCGCCATCGCTTTTTGTGCTCAATAACTGGAACAATCCGCTGAGACCTGTTACCGCTACTATTTCTCTATATTGCATAATATGTTTTGAAAGGGCGACAAAAATATCATTTTTATGCAGAATCGCCCCACTTTCATCAAAAAAGTTGCAAGTATGCCGCCCGAGGCAAGGGAAAATTATATATTTGCCCTATGATACTGTCAGACTCCCGGATACTGGAAGAAATAGAAAAAGGCACCATCGTTATTGAACCGTTCGACCGCAAAAACCTCGGTTCCAATTCCTACGATGTGCACCTGGGCAAATACCTGGCTGTGTATAACGACACCACCCTCGACGCCAAAAAACACAACAAGATCACCCATTTCGAGATCCCCGAAGAAGGTTATGTGCTGCAACCGCACATGCTGTATCTGGGTGTTACCCTCGAATATACCGAGACGCACGCGCACGTACCCTTCCTCGAAGGGAAATCATCTACCGGTCGACTGGGTATAGACATCCACGCCACTGCCGGTAAGGGCGATGTGGGTTTCTGCAACGCCTGGACGCTCGAGATATCCTGTGTACAGCCGGTGCGTGTTTATGCAGGTATGCCCATCGGTCAGCTCATCTACTTCCCTGTCGACGGAGAGGTGCTGAACGCCTACAACAGCAAGGACAATGCCAAGTACACCGGCCGCACCGACAAGCCCGTGGAAAGCATGATGTGGAAGAACAAATTCTGATAATTCCTCTTTATACGCACGTATGGCACTGAACATGCCCACATTTTACAAGCGCACCGGCAGCGCCATCGTGTTCGCCGCAGTGATGCTTACCGGCTTGCTGTGGGATAGTCCATGGCCATTCCTGGCGCTTATCTGCATCATTAACGTGCTGTGTATCAAGGAGTTTCTTGCGCTGCTCGAGAAAATGGCGGGCGACGAACCCTGGCCGGTATGGCTGCATGTCACCATGCAACTGCTCAGTCTGTTCCTGCTGGTGGCCCTATCGCTGCCCTCCGGTATCAATCCGTTGCAGCAACCCACCAACCTGGTTTTCGCGCTCCTGCCGCTGGTGGCGCCACTGTTACTCATGGCAGCCACTCTTCCTACCAAAAATGTGCTGCCCCAACTCTTAAAAGCTACCGGCGCACTGTTCTACATAACCCTGCCGCTGATACTGCTGGCAAAAATGCGCCAGTTCGACATACTGCTGCCCATGGCCATCATCGCCCTCATCTGGATCAACGATACCATGGCCTATATAGTGGGTTCGTTCATCGGCAAAACACCCTTTTCGCCCATATCACCCAAAAAGACGTGGGAAGGGACCGGTGGCGGTGCCTTGCTCACCATCATCGCGGCGGGTATATACGGTTACCTGCCCGTGCTCTACACCATCCATGATAGCACGCTTACCGACTGGATGGCCATTGCCCTGTGCGTGGCTGTGGCCGGTACCCTCGGCGACCTGCTCGAATCTAAACTGAAGCGCCTTGCCGATGTAAAAGACTCCGGTGCCATCATGCCCGGGCACGGTGGCGCACTCGACCGGTTCGACTCTCTGCTCATCGCCATACCGGTAGTGTACGTCTATTTTACATTTTTCATGTAGTTATTCCGCCGGTGGTCTGCGGCGCCATTGTTTTTTGGCTGCATCGCGCCTCTTGCTTTCCAGCCTTGCTTCTTTGGCTGCCCTGTTGGGTTTTGTGGCCTTGCGCACCTTGGGTATCACCAGCGCCCGCTCCACCAGGTGCAGCATATTGGCAGTGGCTATTTGTTTGTTCTCCAGCTGAGATCGGGTCTCGCTGCAACGCACATGCAAAAACCCTTCCTTGTTCATGCGGTGCGCAAGCTTCAGCGCTATCCGCTCTTTCTGTACGTCAGTAAATAATGCCGATGTCGCCACATGCCACAGTGCTTCCACAAGGGTCTCCACCTTGTTCACATTCTGTCCGCCCTTGCCACCGCTACGTGCGGTGCGGTAAATGATCTCTGAAGTAAAATCGGTCATGGCAGGTTCTTATCAGATGCCGAGCATGATAGCGGCAATGGTGAAATATATGACCAGACCAGTAACATCCACAAGTGTGGCTACAAACGGTGCCGATGACGTGGCCGGGTCCAGGCGGAAACGTTTCAGTATCATCGGTATCATAGATCCCGTCAGGGTTCCCCACAATACTATCCCTATCACCGACAATGATACCGTCACACCCACCATCACCCAGTTGAAGTGGGTGCCGTAGTTATACCAGCCCAGGTACTGCCATATAGCTATACGTATAAATCCGATGATGCCCAGAATAGCGCCCAATGTTAGGCCCGACAATACTTCTCGGCGCATCACATACCACCAGTCGCGGTAAGACAGTTCTTTCAGAGCCATCGCGCGGATGATCAGCGTTGCCGCCTGCGAACCCGAGTTGCCCCCGCTGGAAATGATAAGCGGTATGAACAGTTGCAACACTATGGCCTTAGACAGCTCCATTTCAAAGAACGCCATGGCCGTGGCTGTGAACAACTCGCCTATGAACAGTACGATCAGCCAGCCGGCACGTTTCTGTATCATGGTAAAGAAACCCGTCTTCACATACGGAAGGTCCAGCGATTCCACACCACCAAACTGTTGCATGTCCTTGGTGTCTTTCTCTTCCGCCTCATCTATCACGTCGTCAATGGTCACTACCCCCATCACCACATTGTTGCTGTTGGTAACAGGTATGGCCACACGGTCATACTCTTTAAATTTCTGAATGGCGTCGTCTATCGAATCCTGTATCTCCAGTTTCACGTAGAAACCGTCCATTATGTCTTCTATCTTCTTATTCTGGTCGTTCAGCACCAGCCTGCGTATCGGCAGATCGTCCACCAGTTTCCCGTTGTTGTCCACCACAAATATCACGTTGGCATCGGGCGTGTCCGAGTAAAACCTGCGGATGTGTTCCACTGCCTGACCCAGCGTCCATTCTTTGCGCACCGTAGTAAAGCGGGTATTGATCAGTCGGGCCACACTCTGCTCCGGATACCCAAGCAGGTCATAGGTGGCCAGGCGGTTCTTATCGCTCAGCAGGGCCAGATATTCGGTCACCTCCACCCCGTCCAGCGAGTCGAAGAAGGACACCCGATCGTTCGACTCCAGATTGTTCAGGATGTTCGACCGCTGCGGACCCGGCAATTCCTCCATGATACCCAGTTGTATCACGTGGTCAAAAAAGGAAAACGTCTTTACTTTTAGATCATCGGGCAGGGCTACAAACACATTGATAGCCTCTTCGTTGGTGAACGATTGCAATAAACGGGCTACCTCAGCCGGAAAATCTTCATCTCCGCTGTGGCGCAGCAACTCGGTAAGGTCGCCCTCCAGAATATTCTCCCTCAGTTCCTCTGCCAGCATTGCCGCTCATGTGTTTTAGATTTAGACCCCGAAGCCGCATTTTCAGGTATGCGCGCTCCTGCAAAAAAGCACGCAAAGGTACTTCAATTATGCCAAGATGCACCTACTAACGGCCACCCGGCATTAAATTTATGTGAATAACCCCTAGGCCTACTTACGCTGTGTGCGCCATGCGGTCAGGTCCATCAGGCTATCCTTCACCACATCGTAGTACATTATTTCATACGATGTTTGTTTCAGGAAGAAGTTGTACAGCTCGGTATACTCGCCGCCAACAGGCTCATGCACCTTCACCCAATAATACGGAATCGACTCATCGGGTTTGCGGTGTAGCTCAAAACGCATCTTCTGTTTGCCGCGGGTGCGTGCGTTCACTTCCTGCATCTTGGCCTGCACCTCCGGCAGATCGGTCACCCGCTTCACTATATTGTTCTCGCGCGATGATATGTCCGCTCGTTCACCATTATCCCTGCGCGACTGGGCCATCGCTTCGGTTGTGCTGCAACAGACTGCCAGAACCAATGCCGCCAAACCTGTTTTTATCGTCAGAAGGTGTTTCATGAAAATGGTATTAATGGCAGAAAGATAGTGTTTATTGAATTAACGGTAATTACACTCAATTACATTCATGGTTTACGGGGCCAACTTAACTTATCACTTACTTTCTATTGCCATGTTGTGTTGTATTGTTATCAATAACCCCGGACCGCAATAGATATTAATTTTGAAACCTGTACCGCTATGCCTTGAAGCAGTCAAGCCCCGTTTTCACGGGGCGACCTTTGCATAGGTTTATCTTTGGGGTTGTAACTGGCTGGTCTGTTTTGCTTTCACTTATTTGTAGGGCGACTTACTAGAACTCTAATGTGGTCGGCTGTATGTATTGGCCACCCTGATCAGGTAGTGTATCGTTCCTTAACCGTTTGACCATCTTTATAATGGCTCTATGCCCTTGTATACTGGCATTTGACCATTCAGTATTGACTTGTTACAACTATATCTTTGCAGTTCTTTTTTCAGAATTTTTAACCCTATTAGTTCGTCAAGATCCCTGCTTAGCGTTTTCTCAGGAATTGCGGCGTATGAGTATGCTATCTCAACATTTAAACGTGGTATTTCTGATAGTAAGAATGCGCCATCCATTGGGAAATTTAGCGCCAAGGTTCTCTTACGTTTTATGACATCTTTCTGGCCTGTCAATTGAGAGAATTTGTCGTATATATAGTTTTTCCAAGTTAGTTTAGTAAGGCTATCTTGTATAACCTGTAGCGTTTCTTGTAACCCGTCCCTTAATCCGGTTAATGCGTAGCTGATAAAACTTGAAAGGCTTCTCAGTTCGGATACTTTACTAATTTCTTTATAATACTGCGGACGTGTTTTATTATAGTGGTTTGATAGAATTTGCAACGAAATATTAGGCAGTCCACCTCTTAAAAGTATGTAGAACTCTAAAAGTCTTCCAGTACGACCATTGCCGTCACTAAACGGATGAATTAACTCTAAATATACGTGAGCAACGATCGCCTGAATAACTATGTCACTAAATCGTTGATTTCCATCCTCCCATCTGAAGTGCTCCTTTTGCCAATTGCAGAACTTTTCTATTAGTGGCAATACATCCCTGTGGTCAGGGCACCGGTATGTTCCAACGATAACTTCCCTTTCTCTAAATTTACCAGGAATGGCTTCAAAATATTCCCCGAGATCCTTCCCAACCATTCTATGAAATTTTAGCAATAACTCTGGTGTAATTAGATGCGATTTTCCATCAAAAACTGCCTCACGAAATAGCTCAAAAAATGCTTCAAGTATATTATTTACTTCTCGCTCCTGATATTCCTTGCTATTTTGATAATATTCCGGTTGAATGGGCGATTTCTTAATCGCCTTAATCAGTGCTTCGCATTGTCCGAGTACGAAAATGTCTCTTTCGCATAACTTCCAATGCTCATTGAATAATAGATGTGGATATTCTCTAGTCAAATTCATGTTGTAGCAAGCTTAATATGTTTTTACATAAACTCAGACAAAAGTATAGACAAAAACCGAGACAAAAAATTTCTTTTTGGTTATACTATGGGTTCACTTATAATAATTATGTAAATAACTCACGCCATAAACATCGACTGAGTTATGTGTCTTTGGTGTAAAATGATGCAAGGGAGCGATTAAAGTACCGAGAACTCAGACCAAACGCAGAGAAGACCTAAAAATATTGGTGGGGTATCTGAAATATTCCAAAAACACAAAAGTGGTTAACATAATATTTGTGAATTGTGGATAACAAATCGGGTTTATGTGGATAATTTGTTTGTAATTTTGGGTCGTAAATTCACCTCAAAATATATAGTCATGAACGCAATGGAAAACTCAAGCAAAAATATCGTTGCAGAAAACGAGGAGATTTTTAGTATAATAGCTCAGGCAAATAGAGAATATGAAAGGTACATTGAATTGGCAATGTACAATATTGGTAGTCCACAGGAGCTTTCAATCCAATCACCAGAAACAAAAAGGGATATTAATTTCCCTGTTGGTTTTTCTATTATGTAAACTAAAAGTATGCCTTCCTACACCGACCTAATTAAAGATTTTGACAATCACGTTGGCGATAAATCTACATGGCTCCAGTCGCGGATTAATGATTGGCTGAGTAAAATAGCCGAAAACAGAGGGGGTAAAAATGTAATTTTTTACTATTCAGGTTTTTTGCAAAAGCCAACAGCTCAGCCTGTAGTTCAACAGATAACACATGAAGATATTAATGGCCTTATGGCAGTTATTCACGGGATGGATTGCTCAAAAGGCCTCACTCTTTTGTTGCATACTCCCGGTGGAGTTACTGTAGCGGCAGAGACGATAGTTTCTTATCTTAGAAGCAAGTTTACTGAAATTGAAGTGATTGTGCCCGCTTTAGCAATGTCGGCTGGAACAATGATAAGTTTAGCAGCAGATAAAATTGTACTGGGAAAACCAAGTCAACTTGGGCCTATTGACCCTCAAATGCCCATATTTAACAGAATAGTTTCATCTATTGCAATTTTAGATCAGTTTGAACGAGCAAAAAGTGAAATAAAAGCTGATAAAGATATGGCGCACGTTTGGGCTCCTATACTTCAATCTTTGGGTCCTGCATTATTACAGGAGTGCGAAAATGCAATTAAATATTCAGAGGATAGAGTTGCAGATTGGCTGTCCAAATATATGTTTAAAGACCACGAAAACCCCGTCGAAATATCGGAAAGAGTAACTACTTTTTTCAGTCGTGGCGACGAAGGCAACAAAAATAATAACCACGGCAGGAGAATAGATATTAACGAAGCCATTGCTATTGGTCTTAATATTGAGGCGTTGGAAGGTTCGCAAATTTTACAAGAAGCTGTTTTAACGTCATACCATTTATTAACTCTGATGATTGAAAAAAGCAACTCTGTAAAGATTATTGTAAGTAATGACAATAAATATTTTACTAAAAATATTTAATTCTTTCCTCTGTTTTATTGGAAATTATTTCGCGTAATTGGGTGTACTTACCGAACACATAACGAACGGCGGCCACGTGTTTCGTACCTTTCTGTGAAATTGACAAGATCCGCCCTGTTTGTCTTTTTCCTTCTTGTCGTTGTAGCATCTTCCTCATGCCGGCGCAAACCTGTCGCAGAGGTTTTGCCTCCCATCGATACGGTGGTCGCGGTGCCACCCGATAGCTCGCTGAAAGATTTTAGATTCATACCGGCCACCAATGCCCGGTGGGTCGTTAAGATGCGTGGCATCTCCTACTACGACACTCTCGGTTGGTACGTGTACGATTCCGCCTACTACAAAACCACCACCATTGTATCAACCACTGAAACCACGTTACACCAATCGCGCAACTATCAGGTGTACAAATTCAGCACCCTCTATTCCGGCAAATGGTGGCCACACACCGATACCGGCTTCATCTACCTGCGCGATGACCCCGCCACCCAACGGGTCTATACATGGGTGCAGACAATGAATGTTACTTACCCCAACGAAACCATTCTGGTAGACTACAGTCTGAAACCGGGTGACACCACTGGTTATAGCGGCGGTGCGGTGGTTTCCATAGCTGCTATCGACAGTTTTCCTGTTGCCGGCCAATACATCAAACGCTGGCTCGAATGTAAAGCCGGAGGCAAGAGCTATTTCAAACAATCTTTCGGCGTCGGCAACCGCACGGGTATCCTTCCCTGGGTGCTGTCTGCCTCTTCAGGAGAGAGATTAGTCTCCACCGATTTCTATTACAAGAACGATAGTGTGCATATTGAGTAGGAAAATACTTACTGTTGTTAGTTGGTTTTCTATTTATCGGCATTCACCGATCTCACCAGCTCTTCAAATTTCTCAGACCTGATAAAGCCATTTTTCTTTTTATCAAGATCTATCAATGATAAGTATCCCATTTCCACAAGATGCATCAGGTTCTTTCTGGCTGCTACTGTCGATACTGCCAATCTGTTCTCTGCTTCTTTTGATGTGAGCAGCAAAGCCGGCTCTTTATAGAACCATTCCAGAATAAGCGCCTGCTTGTACGTTATACTGTCAATTTTCATGAAGGTAGACAGCTTCATTTTTTCCTCGTTCTTCCGCTGTATGTAAGACCGCAACTCTTCAAATGAAAGCTTCATCGTTTTAAGGTTGAACAATATGAAGTAGGTGAGGTCGTGATCGTCTATCTCCGTATATTGGTATGCCCTTGCATACTGCGCTTTGGCGCGCAATATCAGCCTGGATATAGAAAGATATTCTGTCAGCCAATATCCTTTGCGCAGCAGGTACCAGTAAAACAGCGCTCTCGCTGTTCTTCCGTTTCCATCGGCAAATGGGTGAATGTATCCTATCATAAAATGAATGATACAACCCTTTATCAGCGGATGAATGAATTGATCTTCATTGTCCTCATTAAAGAACACATACAGGTCATTCAGCAGCGCATCTATCTCCGCCACGTCCGGCGGATGGTGCACCACTTCTCCTGTAGCCGCGTCTATCACGTCAATATCATTATCGGCCCTGAAAGCTCCTTCCTCCGATGCCACAACCATGGTGCTGGCAGTGACCAGTTTATGAAGGGCCAGCAGATTGTCTTTGTTCAACGGCTCCGCTTTTATCTCTAAGATCTTCTGGATGGTCACATAATTATTCATGATCATCTGCTCAGACTTGTTAGTGGGTTTGGTATTTTTCCTCAGCATCTCCTTGGCTTTCTGCCTGGTAGTTGCCGCCCCCTCTATCTGGCTCGACGCGATAGCCTCTTCCATTATGGAACTGATGAGGTACCGGTTCTTATCTTCCCTCGATACTATTGATGTAGATTCAAGACTGCCCCCGATATTCAGATCAAGGAAATGTAGATATCCCTGCAGCATATTATTCACCGTCCACCTGAAATGATAACTGCCAAACTTCAAATGGGTATATCCCCCCATTCTTTTAAGTTTAGCCATCATCCATATATCTTCTGCCGGTATGTCTCCAACGGCTTTGTGTTTTACCTTATCCCAGAAATTATATTGCTCATGTATCTCCGATAAAACCTTTTGCGCGGCTTCATTTCCGGCTATAGAAGCGTACTTGCTTAATATAGCCGGGTTAAATACTGGGGCTCTTTCCAACTTTCTCATACCACCACTTTTTGGAAACTATTGGAAACTTTGACAAAAAGTTTCTCATTTTTCAAAACGAAAATAGCAAACTATTGGAAACTTTGACAAAAAGTTTCTCATTTTTTCGCAAACCGGGTGGCAACTTTCGTTTCTAAGTAAAAAGTACCATATACCGCAGGCTACATATCATACCTACAAAACGTACTACCATAAAACTATCTTTTGCCGGTCTTGGCGCACGGTTGTAACTTGTATAGTGGTTCAGGAAATCGGAGCAATACGGCTTGTATGATAATTTTATTTCACTTCTCACTTGGGAAGCGAATGAGAAGAAGTGGGAAGTTTTTGCGCAGTTTTTGGGAAGTGGTTTTGCGCAGACAAGAGCCTTTTTAATTGATTATCAATGATGATCAATAAAAAGCTGCGCAGAAAAAAAATTTTTCTGCGCACTGAGAAGTTCGCCAATCTGCACACTCTTTTTAACCTTTACTCAATTGCCCTATTCACTACCTTTGTTGCATGAATACAGATAGTAAACTGAGGAAACTGCTGAATGAGCGTATACTGATCATTGATGGTGCCATGGGTACCATGATACAACGCTACAAACTGAACGAGGCCGATTACCGTGGCGACCGTTTCAAAGACTGGCATACCGATGTGAAAGGAAATAACGACCTGCTCTGTATCACCCGGCCCGACATCATCAAGGCGATCCACAAAGAATACCTTGCCGCCGGGGCCAACATCATCGAGACCAACACCTTCAACGGTCAACGTGTATCTATGGCAGATTATGACATGCAACACCTGTCTGCCGAGATAAATGCCGCTGCTGCTCGCGTAGCTCGCGAGGCCATAGAAGAATATGGCCGTGAGACCGGCACCGATGTGAGCGACCGCTTTGTAGCCGGAGCCATCGGGCCCATGAACAAAACACTGTCGCTGTCGCCCGATGTGAACAACCCGGGTTACCGCGCTATCACTTTCGACGAGGTAGCCGATGCCTACTACGAACAGATCCAGGCGCTGGTAGAGAACGGCACCGACATATTGCTTATCGAAACCATATTCGATACACTGAATGCCAAAGCAGCTATCTATGCGGTGAACAAATACTTCCGCGATACCAAGCGCGAAAAACTTCCGGTTATGATCTCCGGCACCATCACCGATGCCTCCGGTCGCACCCTCAGCGGACAAACGCTGGAAGCATTCTATATTTCGGTGATGCATGCCAACCCCATCAGCATCGGACTCAACTGCGCGCTGGGTGCTGCCGAGATGCGCCCGCACGTAGAAGAACTGTCTGACCTGGCAGCTTGCTACGTAAGTGCGTATCCTAACGCCGGCCTGCCAAACGCCATGGGCGAATATGACGAAACGCCGGAACAGACCGCCACCATTGTGGCCGAGTGGGCTAAGGAAGGTTGGGTAAATATGCTGGGTGGCTGCTGTGGCACCACTCCGCCACATATTGCCGCCATAGCAAAAGCTGTAAAAGGTATTGCACCTCGTCCGCTTCCTGTACTTGCCGAAATGTAATAATGTTGCCATCATGTTGTTCCGCCTTTCAACCCTGTTCTTTCTGTGCACCGCTCTTTTTGGTGCGTCCCACAGCACATGGGCATCGGTGAAACTTAGCGGCAGCATTACCAACAAAGTCAGCGACAGTATTTCGGTATCGTTCAGCAGCAACAAGCTGGCCTATTATCCCCAAGACTATTTTGCCCGCCCCGATGGGAATGGTAAGTTCGCAATGGAATTTCCGTTTCCCGCCGGCATGTATATACAGGTCGAGGTCAGGCACGGCCGCCATATCTGCGAGGTCATGCTGCATGATGGCGACAGCCTTGTGTTGCAGGTAGACACCAAACGCTTCGATAGCAGTATCCGCTTCTCGGGTCGTGGGGCTGCCATTCAGAATTTTGTGGCACAGCACACATTGGCGCGGGGCCGCATCAACCAATACAATACGCGCCTGCGCAACCATGTGGGGCTTGCTCCCGATGCCTACCTGGCCGCTATAGAAAAAGAGAAAAAGGACGAGTTCGATTTCACCAACAGCCACCGCAACGGACTGCCGGAAAATTTCATCTCGTTCTGGAACGCGCACTTCACGTATTTCAATTATTTCTTCCTGCAGCAATATCCGCAGATGCACGAAATATTTGTGAAGAACAGATACACCGATACTATACCCGACGCGAACTACGCGGTGATCAAAGACCTGCCCGTGCGTTTCGATGACAAGCTCATTCATGTGCCGGCATATCTATTATATCTGTCGGGTATATTCGAAAGTAAACTGAAGGCTGCCGGATATGCGCAACCTCTTAATGCCGGTAACAACGCTACTCTGTTCCTCGATAGTGTGAACAACCTTGCGTCGCAGCAGATGCCGCCAAAGAGTGCCGAGTATTTTTTTGCGCAAAGCCTCTATGGCCGTGCCCGCAACCAAGCCATAGAACGCACACGCGCGCAACACGCTGCATTCAGCAAACGCTGGCCCGGCAGCGAGTATGCCGAAATGGTGAATAAGCAGGTGGCACTTGCTGAGCGCCTTTCACCCGGTCAGCCCGCACCCGACCTTGATATCACTATGGCCGATGGCACGCAGAAAAAACTCAGCGACCTCAGGGGTAAAGTTGTTTACCTCAGCTTCTGGTCGGCAAGAGTGAAACAAACGGTTGGCCTTATGCGCGCCGACAAGAAGATACGCGAGGTTTTTGTGAACAAGCCCGTTGAGTTTGTGTACGTATGTATTGACGATGACTCGGTGGCAGCAAAAGGTGTATTAGAACAACTGAAGCTGGAAGGCAACTACGTATGGACCACCGGCAACTGGTATGCCCCCGAAGCCCAGGCCTATGGCGTGCAGGGACTTCCGGCACATTACCTCATAGACACCAATGGCAACTTCGCGATGCAGAACCCACCCAACGCCATGCAGAAGACCGAGATGATCGTGGCTATCTCAAAACTGTACTGATCCCTTTTATCAGGCCAGTTGCTTCACCGCGTTCAGAAAGGCTTCTATGTCTTTTTCGGCTGTGTCCCAGGCACACATCAGGCGCACCTCGTGCGTACTTTCTTTCCACACATAGAACGGAAAGTGCACCTGCAGCGGATCGTACCAGTGGCGGGGTATCTCTGCAAACACGGCATTGGCCTGCGTAGGTTTGGTGATGGTCACACCGGGAATAGCGGCCAGTCCGGCGTGCAGCTTGTGTGCCATCGCGTTGGCATGACCTGCCGTTGTTTTCCACAGTTCTGTTCGCAACATGGCATCAAACTGTGCGGCTATGAAACGGGTCTTTGATGCAAGCTGCATCACTTGCTTGTGTTTGAAGGCTATGTGTTTCGCAAGGTCTTTATTGAAGACCACTACCGCCTCGCCAAACATCATGCCGGCCTTGGTACCGCCCAGCGACAGTATGTCCACACCGGCTGCCGAACTGATCTCGGCAAGGCTGCAACCCAGCGATGCCGCGGCATTGAAGAACCGCGAGCCATCCATGTGCAGGTACAGTCCATGCTCGCGACAAAGTGCCGAGATCGCTTTGATCTCATCGGGTGTGTAGATGGTGCCATATTCGGTGGCCTGTGTTATAGAGAGCAGTGTGGCCTGTGCATAGTGTACATCGCCCTTGCGAATGAGGCGGGTATTGATTGTCTCTACATCCAGCTTGCCTTGGTCGTTGGCGGTAAGCGGGAAGAAGCGGCAACCGGTAAAGGTTTCGGGTGCTGAGGACTCATCGCAGTATATATGTGATGTGTCTGCGCAGAGGATTGCATTGTATGATTGTGTGGCGCTGCTGATGCTGAGCACATTGGCCCCGGTGCCATTGAACACAAAGAACACCTGCGCCTCGGAACCAAACAGCTCGCGGAACAGTTGTGTGGCGCGGGCGGTCACCTCATCGGCACCGTATGAACGGGCATGGGCAGTGTTGGCGGCGGCCAGTGCCTCCATGATCTGTGGCAATACGCCTGCATAATTGTCGCTTGCGAAACTCTTCATCGGTTGGTTATTTGCGGCTAAAATTAGTTGATTTCCGTACTTTAGTGTGGATAACAAAAATAAGCCACAATATGACCCGGATACTGTTGCCTGTATTGTTATTACTATCGGTCTGCTGCAGCGGCCAGCGCACCGTTACTATGAACCGATTGTGGGAGGAACCACAGGTACATGTCGCCTTTCAGGGATATGTGATCTCATTCCGCATCAAGGACATAAACAAGGCACTACTGTTGCTGGCCGAGACCGGCGACTCTACCTATGGTCTCAGTTCCCGCCTCGACACGTCAGGAAGATATGAGTTGGAGTTATACCCGGCTATAAGAAATCAATACCGCACACGGCTGGAACCCTTGCTGCAAAGGGGTGTGGGCGCCTTTCTTATTTTGTCAGGCAGGGCAGAGATAAGGAACCCCAAACATAAAAAGGTGCCATCTGTTACCGCCGACATAACCGATGGTACCCGCGATGAGCCTACGATGCTGGTAAACTTCTACGACCCCAAAACCAACCGCCTGCTATTTATGGGTCGCATGGCCACGGCTATGTATAATAAAGACCTGGGGCTGGATTGAGTATAATAATATAGTGCAACCAATTTTGAAATTGGTAATAAAACAGAAAAAGCGAAAGACACATTGCTGTTCGCTTTGCTTCTTTCGCTCTTATTTTGAGTGCGGGTGGAGGGACTCGAACCCCCAAGCCTCGCAGCACCAGATCCTAAGTCTGGCGTGTCTACCAATTTCACCACACCCGCATTTGGGACTGCAAATGTAGTTAAATGAATGAGAAAACACCGAATTTTTGGTTTTTGTTAGTTACTCTGGTTTTGCCAACGGTTTATTCACAATTATCGTTTGCTTTTTCAACAATGGGCCGGAAAGCACGCAAAAAGTTACATTACCATTATCTTATTGTTAGATAACCCTTAATTGCTGTTGGTAAGTGCCCACTTAGAACAGAGTAACTAACAACCAAAGAAGGGTAACTACCTTTCAGAGATTGAGGGCAGGAAAATTTTTCAGTTTATTAGACCTAATCCACAGTTTGCTACGATATACACTTACTTGTTTTTTCCAACAGCGATGTTTATTCACAATCCACATCAATACTGTGAGATAGGCTATTTTACTGCATTGTACGGTGTTGATAACCATGGAGTGCTATGTGTATAAACTCAACTTCTGATAATAGCAATAGGGATAACCCTCATTACTCCCCTAATTCACCGTCCTAATAGTAATAGTTCTTTTTTTAAAAAAATTTTGATTTACTATTATTACAGATGTGGAAATTGTGAAGTGGTACGGAATTTGTGTTCTAATTTTGTTGTTATTTCATTCTTTAGAATTGTAGCATGAATCAGACGTTGGAAGAATTGGGTTATCTGGATATGGAAGTAGATCCTACGCTGGATCTTTTTGCTGAGATTGAAAAACTAAAGAAGGAAAAGAACGCTGTTATCCTGGCGCATTATTATCAGGAGCCGGATATCCAGGATATAGCTGATTATATTGGTGACAGTTTGGGACTGGCCAGAAGTGCCGCGAAGACCGATGCTGACATTATAGTTTTTGCCGGTGTTCACTTTATGGCCGAGACTGCCAAAATCCTCAATCCAACCAAGAAGGTGTTGATACCTGATCTGAAGGCTGGTTGTTCGTTGAGCGATAGCTGTCCGCCTGACCTTTTCAGGAAGTTTAAAGATCAACATCCTCACCATACGGTTATTTCCTATATCAACTGTTCTGCGGGTATCAAGGCGTTGAGTGATATTATTTGCACTTCTTCTAATGCGAAGGATATCGTGGATAGTTTGCCCAAAGATGAAAAGATAATATTTGCTCCGGATAAAAACTTGGGTGCTTATATCAATAAGGTTACCGGCCGTGATATGTTGTTGTGGAACGGGACATGTATGGTTCATGAGTTGTTCTCTTTGGAAAAGATAACTAAGCTGAAGACCAGGCACCCTGAGGCGAAGCTTATTGCGCATCCGGAATGTGAGGAGGCTGTATTAAGAATTGCTGACTTTGTGGGAAGTACTACAGCATTACTTGAATATTCACAGAATGACAGTTGTGATACTTTTATAGTAGCTACAGAATCCGGGATATTACATAAAATGATTCAGGGTTCTCCTACAAAGACTTTTATTGCTGCACCACCTGATAACGCTTGTGCATGTAACGATTGTCCGCACATGAAGCGTAATACTTTGGAGAAAATATATGTTTGTCTGAAGTATGAACAACCTGAGATCCTGATGGAGGAATCATTGAGGTTGGCCGCTAAGAAACCAATGGACAGAATGCTAGATATAAGCAAGTAATTTTCAAAGTGGTAGGTAGTAGTTACAATAGGCTTTGATTATAGGCGGTATTGAGTTAATTTTTGTTTATTTTATAAAATAGTCCTAAATTGTCGAACTAAAATAAAAAAAATATCTTTTTATGAAGCAAATGATTACACTGAAAAATCTATTACTGGCATCATGCATTGCTGGTGCAGGTGTTGCTAATGGCCAGATCCATCCGTTGGCATTTGGTTCGAGGACACTTATCAGCGGTGCTACTGCTGAGTCGAACTGGTACGCTGATTATGTGGGTTTGAGGTTTGTGGTAAACAGTCCGGCTGCGGTTGCAGGTCCGAAAGTGTATACACATCCTGGTACCGGTACTACTCCGTGGGGTGCTACTGTTACTACTCCAATTATTAACACTCAGATAGTTATGCCACCGCTTGGAGGCGACTCATTGGCAGGTTCCGCAATGGTTGCTGGTTCTATGGCCGGCAAGATTGGTTATGTATATCGTGGAGGTGGCATTGAGTTTGTTTGTAAAGCACTTAATGTTCAGGCCGGTGGCGCTGTTGCGTGTGTAATTGTAAACAACCAGAATGGCGGTCCTATCGGTATGGGTGCTGGTTCTGTATGTTCTGCACCGGGTGTGACAATTCCTGTATTCATGATCTCTAAAGAGGAGGGTGATGTTATCACAGGCATGTATCGTGCCGGTGACACAGCACGTTTCACTATCACTCCATGGGGTCTTGGAATGGCTAACGATCTGGGCTTTGTTCCGGGTGGTGTTGCTAACTGGCACAACTACGCTGTTCCGTCTAACCAGCTTGGTGCAACAGGTAATCCTTTCGCCTATAAAATGATGGATGGTGCGTTTATTGCGAACTATGGTACAAACGATGTAACCGGTGTGAATGTAACCGCTTCTACATCTTTCACTCCAACTGGTTCTTCTACGCCATCAGTACAGCATACAAGCACAGTAACACTTACTTCGTTCCCTCAGCTTGACTCGATCTATGCTATGTATCCATCTGCTGGTGAGTATGACCTGGCTGCTTCGGGAACAGGCAGGTTTGATGTTACATATAACATCACACATTCAGTTGCTGATGCATACCCTAGTGATAACAGTCTCACAAGCTCTTTCTATGTAACAGATAGTCTGTATTCAAAAGGCCGTTATGACTTTGTGAACAAAGTTCCTGTTCGTACAATAGGTCTTTCTTACAGCAGCACTGATCCATTCATTTGGGGTCCTATGTATTTCGTTAAGAATGGTGGTACTTCAATCTCTCGTGTGCAATACTCTCTGTCTACAAATGCCGGTGGTATTCTTGGTACTCCAACAAACATTTATCTGTTCAAATGGGTAGATGGTTCTAATAGTCAGCCAGCAGACAGCGTTCTGCAGAATGGTGAATTGGAGTTGGTTTCTTTGGGTAGCCACGCATTCGATGGTGTTAATGACACATCAGGTGCTACGCTTAATTTCAGCAAGATGGGAGATCCAACAACAGGTAACCCTAAGACAATCATGTTGGAAGCTAACACATGGTATTACCTGGCTGTAGAGGTGCCTGTTAGTCACTTCCTTGGCACTGACGGTATCATGCACCCACTTCCACGTATCTATGGCCGTGCGCTTAGTTCAGCTGCAGGTATCCTCGATTACTCAAACATGGTGCAGACTTCAGTTGATGACATCTCTGCTAACCCTACTCAGGGCAACATACCTGTACCAAGCACGTTCAGTAACTACATTGGCACTGTTGACTCTTTCAACTTTGCTAATACAAGGGGTATCATTCCTGCAGTTGCTATGATTGCTAACAATAACCCGTCAGTTGATGCGGTTTATGAAACAGGCAAAGTAGACACTAAGGTTGAGCTGTTCCCTAACCCGGCGAAAGAATACGTTCATGTAAATCTTTCAATGGAAGAAATGTCAAAGACTGTTACTTACACTATTATCGATGGTCTTGGCCGTTACGTGAGCAAAGAAGTACACAACAACGTTAAGAACGAAGATTTCAACCTGAACACCAGCAAGCTTGCTGCAGGTAACTATTTCCTCGTTATCAATACTGATACGAAAGCACTTTCAAGGAAGTTTGTTATCGTTAAGTAATTAGTATAATTTTTATAGAAAAGGCCCGGTCAAACGACTGGGCCTTTTTTTATGCAGGTAATTTGTATTGTATATTGTTTATATTTTTACTTATCGTTTTTTGATATTATATTTTTGTTCTTATCTCCGGATACTTGTTCATTCGTGTGACGCGAAAGTTTGTTCGCGTTTGTATCGGTAGCATAATTTGTTTTGTGTTGATGTCGTGTGTACTGCTTTTCACGGAAGCATTTTGTTGATAGGATAGCTGTGGTTGGAGTGTATGTTATAGAAACAGCGTGTCACGCAAGGTTTGTGCACGTTTGTCGTTACTGAGCAGGCAGTAAGTTGATGTCATGTCAACATTGTTTCACAGGAAACGTTGTATTTGAGTGCTTATTAAAAGACAGTTCATCGAATCTCTTTTTTAGATTCAATCAGTATTTTTTGTGTACTTCTGTTTTCTGGTGGGTATACCAGGCGAGGTTACTTTTACTTGTATAACTATGGCAGTAGTATTATATCCCCCAAGGGTTACTCTGCTGTATGATAGATTAATGATTGTGGTGGGGCAAGGTGGTTTACTAGAGTTGTGGTTCCGGGGGTTTGTCGAATACTTCCGACTATTGGTTATCGGAGATACATAAATAAGATGGATGTACAGATATTATTTGATCCGGTAGCCGATACCCAAATTGATGCCGATAGGTTTTATACCATTCTCCGGCAAGATGTGAATTGACTGAGTGATCTGCAGATCCGGTGTAACGTCGTATATCAGTCCTTGGGTGAAGATGATGTTTAAGTATTTCACCTCATTGGAAAGGAATGGATTATTGATAGCGTCTCTTTCTGTTATTGTTGAAGCGCTATTGTTACCTATGTTGTACTGCACACCTGCACCGAAGTAGGGTCGAAGTCGGGACCGCTCGCTTAATAACTGGTATTGTATGTTGAGTGGTATACTTATTTTGCATGGTTCATTGAGGTTGAAGCATGCTACCTTTCCGTTGTTGTTTAGTATCCTGTCAATGTCTTTGAAGCTGAGACCTGTCTCCATTCTGAATCGTGAAGTGAGTTTCATTCGTAGGAGAATCGTATTGCAGGTTTGTGCAGCTGCCTTAGTTTTCGGTGAAAGGATAACAGTTGTGGGTTTGTATATACTATACACCTGTCGCTCGAAACCAATAGTTATTTTGTGTGCATGTTTTAATGGTGTCATTCCCAGGTCGTAGCTATGCGCACGGCTACGTGAGAAGGGTAGTATTGCGAGGAACAATACTGCACTTACAAGTAGTTGTATGTAGCCATATTTGCGCATGTGTGTCTATAACGCTACAAAGGTAGGAGATATTGTAGTATGATTTAACTATATTTTAGTTCCACGTGGAACTAAAATGATAAATTGTTTCTATACCAGTATATCGCAATCTTCATGCCAATGTGTTCGTATGTATAAATATTTTATTATTATAGGTGCTTCTGTGGGGCTATCTATGTATCTTTGCTGCTATGTTTCCAGAGTATGATGTGATAGTTGTTGGTGCTGGTCATGCCGGTTGTGAAGCTGCAGCTGCAGCTGCCAACATGGGTTGCAGGGTGATGCTTGTAACAATGAACATGCAGACGATAGCCCAGATGAGTTGCAACCCGGCCATGGGCGGTATTGCCAAGGGTCAGATAGTAAGAGAGATTGATGCTCTTGGTGGATATAGCGGTATAGTGAGTGACAAGAGCACTATCCAGTTCCGTATGTTGAATAAGTCGAAGGGTCCGGGTATGTGGAGTCCCCGGTCGCAGAATGATAGGATGTTGTTTGCTACTACCTGGAGGGAGATGCTGGAGCAAACACCTAACGTGGATTTTTGGCAGGACATGGTGAAAGGACTGATTGTTTCACGTGGAACAATCAAGGGTGTAGTAACCGGAATGGGACAGGAGATAAGGGGAAAGGCCGTTGTGCTGACCAATGGAACCTTCCTGAATGGTGTGATCCACGTAGGGGAAAAGCAGTTTGGGGGAGGTAGAATGGGTGAAAAAGGAGCAACCGGTATCACAGAACAGCTCGTTGAACTAGGTTTTGAGACTGCCAGGCTGAAGACAGGCACCCCTCCGCGAATAGACGGTAGAAGCCTGGACTACAGCAAGATGGAAGAACAGCACGGAGATGAGGAAGTAGTTGGCTTCTCCTACATGCCCGTGGAACGTGTAAAGGCAGAAAAACAGCGTTGTTGCTGGATCACCTATACCAGTCCGGAGGTACACGAGACACTTAAGACCGGTTTCGATCAGTCTCCTATGTACCAGGGAAGGATAAAAGGAAGCGGACCAAGGTATTGCCCGAGCATTGAAGACAAGATCAATCGATTTGCGGAGCGGGATAGGCACCAATTGTTCGTGGAACCGGAGGGATGGAATACCGTGGAGATATATGTGAATGGCTTTAGCACTTCTCTGCCCGAAGATGTACAATACAAGGCACTGAAATTGGTGCCCGGTTTTGAGAATTGCAGGTTCTTCCGTCCCGGTTATGCCATTGAATACGATTATTTCCCACCAACACAGCTCAAATTCACATTGGAAACCAAGCTGGTAAAGAACCTTTTCTTTGCCGGTCAGATAAACGGAACCACAGGATACGAGGAAGCGGCTTGCCAGGGATTAATGGCGGGTATCAATGCTGCAAGGGCAGTGAAGGAGGAAGAACCGGTAGTTTTGCAGCGTAGTGATGCCTATATTGGCGTGTTAATTGACGATCTGATCAATAAAGGAACAGATGAACCCTACCGCATGTTCACAAGCAGGGCTGAGTATCGCACCCTGTTGCGGCAGGATAATGCCGATTTCCGGCTGACGGAACTAGGTGCAAGTATAGGTCTGGCCACAGAAGAAAGGCTGAACCTGATGCTGGAAAAGAAGAATAAGGTAGCAGAAGTAAAGAAAATATTGGCTGAATATGGTATTTCCGGTGAAGAAGGAAATGCTTTCCTGAGGGAAAGTAACTCGGCTGAACTGACCGAAAGAACCAAAGCACTGAAGATATTGTTACGCCCGGGCATAGGCATTAAGGAAATGATTGCAGCTATACCTGGTCTCGCTTCCAAAATAGGGACAGTAGACCCATTGGTCCTTGAGCAGGTGGAGATACAGGCTAAGTATGACGTGTACATAGAAAAAGAGCAGGAATTGGTATCAAAAATGGCTGCATTGGAGCATCTTACTATCCCGGAGACGTTTGATTATGACAGACTAACCGCCATGTCTGCCGAAGCAAGGCAGAAACTGAATAAAATAAAGCCGGCTACACTGGGTCAGGCAAGCAGGATAAGTGGCGTCAATCCTAGCGATGTCCAGATTCTGATGGTGTATATGGGCAGATAGAAGCGGAAACAAAACGTGTAATAGAATATAGTATTCCGGATGATAGACCCAGCCATTCTCCATTATTGTAAATACCAGGAAAGATGCCACAGTGAGGTGCGTACAAAACTGTATGAGCTGGGATTCGGAAAAACTGATGTAGAATACCAGATCTCGGAACTGATATCGACAGGCGTGCTGAATGAAGAACGATTTGCAAGGGCTTTTGCTCGTGGAAAGTGGAGATTGCTGAAGTGGGGCAGGGTAAAAATAGCGCAGCAACTGAAAGCGAAGAAGGTTTCTGACTATTGCATCAAAAAAGGACTCTCTGAAATAGATGGTGAGGAATATGAGGCAATTTTGCTGAAAATTGCTGAAAAGAAGGCCGAGGAACTCAAAAAAGAGCGCAATATTCGGGCCAAAATGGCTAAAATGCAGCGATTTTTACTTCAGAAGGGCTATGAGCGGGACCTCGTGAAATATGCGCTGGAAAACGCCTTAAAACAAAATTAAAATTCTTTAATTTATTCCGTTTCGTGGAACAAATTCTGTTCCACGTTAAAAATATATAAATGAGATAATATTACCATTTCAACCGACGAATTTTGTCGGTATGGTAGTATTTTTGCAGTAGCTCCCGACAACACAATAAATAATGAAGTTATATAATATAATAATACTCCTTTTCTGTTCTCTGCAATCAGTCGCGCAGAACCTGCCTTATCCGGAAAGGGCTAAAGAGTATGTACGCAAATATGCTGCTTACGCCATTGCCGATCAAAAGGCAACCGGAGTGCCAGCCTCTATTACTTTGGGCCAGGGAATACTGGAGACTGAAGCCGGTATCAGCAGGTTGTTGGTAGAGGCGAACAACCACTTTGGCATTAAGTGCAAAAATGGCTGGAATGGTCCCACGATATTGCACACTGATGATGCGAAGAATGAATGCTTTAAAAAGTATGCGAGCGCGTTGGAGTCTTATAACGACCATTCGGCTCACCTGATGCGCAACCAGCGCTACAGTATTCTGTTTAGTTATTCCCCTACCGATTATGCCCGCTGGGCGCATGGATTGAAGAAATGTGGCTATGCTACCAATCCTCAGTATGCCTACCAGCTTATAAAGATCATTGAAGAGTACCATTTGCAGGAATATACTTATGCTGCGCTCGACAGCACCTATAAGATAAGGGGTATAATACCGCAGGAGTATGATGTGACCACGGGTGTGGCTGCAGAAAACACTGTCGATACCGAAGTGCGAAGTTTTGTGAAAGAAGAGATCGCCGCTAATGTTGCTGCAGCACCGGCTACTGTTCCCTCTGCGCCCGTGGCAACTAATGTTGCTGCAAGCGATAATGATACAGTAATAGCATCTCCAACAGACACACTGCTTACACCCAAAGGCGACGTGCTGATGGTAAACGGATTGAAAGCGATCTATGTGCATAAAGATGAGTCACTACTTCCGTATGCAGTGAAACACAAGATCCGTTATGCGCATCTTTTGGAGATGAATGATCTGCCGGATGAGCCACTGGCCTTTGACACGTATGTGTATCTGGAGAAAAAAAACCCTACAGGTCTGAAAAGTAAACACAAAGTAAGAGAAGGTGAAACACTGTTGATGGTGGCGCAGGAAGAAGGCATTCAACTGAAAAGATTGGCCGCTATGAACCTGTTGAAACCAACAGAGCAACCGGTAACAGGCACCGCGTTGTATCTGCAGGAAACAGCTTCGGTGAAGCCCGCGGTGAAAGATGTGATAGCAGTGTACACCACAGCAAGCGAGCAGGAAAATGAGAGTGGAACTCAGCAATCATCTAACGCTATGGTAGCGAAACCAAACGAAACAGAAGTTGGTTTCGGAATGGGATTTGAGGCACCTAAAGAAATATTGGAGAAAGAGAAAAAAGAACAGGAAAAGAAAGCGCCTGCAACTACAACAGAGATCAGCCGTCAGCCATTTATGAAGGACGATCCGCCGCAACCACAATTAAGAAAACCCGCTACAGAAAAGGAATACAAGAAAGGTGACAAGATGTATATAGTGAAGCGTGGAGACACAGCGTTTTCTATAGCAAAGAGAAACGGAATAACAGTAGCGCAGTTGCTGAAGTGGAATAATATGGAGGCGAGTGACCTGAAAGCAGGACAAACAATAAGGATAAGCGAATAGGGTATGAACCAGGAGATAACTGTTTTTGGAAAGACATTTGTGCCCTTTATTGATAGGCATAAAATACAGCAACGCATCAGTGAGATAGCCACACAAATAAACCAAGACTATGAGGGCGAAGAACCGCTGCTGATAGGCATTCTGAATGGTTCGTTCATATTTGCCGCAGATCTTTTCAGAGGTCTTACTATCAATGCTTCTATCTCTTTTGTGAAACTGGCTTCATACAAGGGCACCACCTCAACAGGCAATGTTGTAACGGCTGTTGGCCTGGATGAAAATTTGCAGGGGCGCCATGTGATCATTGTTGAAGACATCATAGACACAGGAAAAACATTGAGTGCTTTCATCCCCGAGATCTACCAGCGCGGACCGGCATCAGTGAAGATCGCTGCGTTTCTCACCAAACCATCGGCACTGAAATATGATGTGAAAGCCGATTACACCGCGTTCGAAATTGAGAACAAATTTGTGTTGGGCTACGGATTGGATTACGATGGCATAGGACGAAATATTCCGGACCTATACCAACTGAAATAAAAAGAGGCCTCACAATTTGAGGCCTCTTTCGTTATAATGATTGTAGTTGTTTATTCTTTATTCAGTCTTATTTCCTGAAGGTAGTAATCAATTCCTTTTTGTTTCATCAGGATGTACACATTGTACTTCATTCCTCCGGGAGTAATGAGCGATCCGATAATGAACTTTGAGCCGGAATTCGGAGAGCCGTTGTCCAGAATAAGGAAATCTTTTGGGATGTTCCTTTCAAAGAAATCTTTCAGAACTATCTCGGCCTGATTGCGGCTATAGATGGTCTGGTTATTATTGATAGTAACAGGTACAATATTGTCGAAATACTTCGACAGATCTTCAATACGGTTGTTCTTAATAGCGTTAACAACGTCCTCCATCGGTGGACGTGAAGTTTGAGCTTGAACCGTAAGAAGAAAAAATGTACAGCTATATACTAATAATAGAAATTTTTTCATACTTCCGAAATATACCAACGCACTTTTCATTGATTCCACATTAGTATTCACAGCAAAAATGAAGCCAAAGTCTCAAAAATGTGAATAACACCTGAAAAAAACCACTAAAAAATCAACTAAAAGTTCCAAAAACCGGAGTTAAGGATATCAAATATACAGAAAACACGTTTTCAAAGCGTACCGGGAAACAAAAAAATAATAAAGAAAAACGGAGCACGTATTTGCAATACATGCTCCGTTCTTACACACACCTCCAATCTATCGTCACATTCTCATCCTCTAAAAAACAAAAAGTCAAATTAGTTTAAGCAGACAGCTTGTACTCGGGTGAGTTAAGCTGCACCAGCGTATTTTTTATATGTTGTTTCACTACCCTGCTTTTTGAGATGGCAAAGGTGGCACTCAAGAGTGTTTTAAGGTCGGCAGTAAGCGGACTCTCCAGTACTTTCAAAGCACGGCTTTTGCTGAAGTATATCATTGCTCTCTTTTTCATACGTCTAGGTTTTGAATAGAATAATACAAATCGTGTGCCAACATAAACTCAATACATGTACCTACACGAAAACTTAACAATTTTATGACGGCCCTATTAGTATCTCGTGATGTAAACGCCACCAGATATAAACTAACGGTTAAAACATAAAATTTAGTGAAGGCTCTATTGGCAATGTAGATATTACTTGCCCGCGTTTGACAGGAAGTCACGCTCTTCTTTGCTGAGCGATTTATAGCCTTTCTGATTGATCTTGTCGAGCAGCTCATCAACCCTGCTTTCTTTGTTTGCAGGTTGCGCATTGCGGCGGTTCTTATTTCCGGATACTCGTGCGCCGGGTGTCACCATTTTTTCCATGGTATCATACAGGGAGTATACCCATTGAGCGGGCCTGTAACCTGCCTGCAACAGTTTTATGTAAACGAAACCCATGAGCGCACCGCCGGCAAGCATGGCGCCCACCGGCAACCACATACCCGTGCCAACGATCATCAGCACCATAAACACAGCAGCAACTGCCATGATGGGAATGCTGAACGTATCTGACAAATAGAACCTGTATTTGGGAGCGATGGTAACAGTGGCTGCTGCCATGCCTACGATGCCGGCACGAGGACCCATGATAAGTGGCGGACATTGACCCATTCCTCCCGGCAGCAATTGCGCCGCGAGATAAAACAAACCGCCCAATAGTGTACTATAGTAGAACACTGCCCAGATCTGCTTCTTACCAACCAGGCTTTGCAAAACAGACCCGAACATGTATAGCCACAGCATGTTGCTGAGCATCTCCATGAAACTGTTGGGGAAATGAAAAAGGCCGTAAACAAAGAGTGTCCACCATTTGGCGGGAAACTGCGCCAGTTGCGGCAATCCTATGTTGGGGAGGAAAAACTCGTTGAACTTATCGGCAGAGAGGTTGACGATCATACCCACGGCCCATGATATAGCCAGCATGATGTAGGCGCCTGCAATAAAGAAGACTAGCTTCAGAATAGCGTTGTTGTCGTAGCCCGGAATGTAGGGCAATATTGATCTCCTCCCAGCTTTGTTCATCGGGTGCAAAATTATCAATAAAAACGGTTCGAACGCTTTGAATGGTGCGTCAGACCACCGTTAAATGTCTTTAACTGTCAACTATTCGAACTATTTTTGCCGCCACTATGGCAAATGAAAATAAACTCCAGAATATAATAGGCCACTGCAAAGAATATGGCTTCATTTTTCAGTCGAGCGAGATATATGATGGTCTCGGCGCTGTGTATGATTATGGCCAGTACGGAGCAGAGCTGAAAAGAAATATCCGCGAATACTGGTGGCGCAGCATGACCCAGATGCATGACAACATTGTGGGTATAGATGCGGCAATATTCATGCACCCAACAGTTTGGAAAGCAAGCGGTCACGTGGATAACTTCAGCGACCCGATGATCGATAACAAAGACAGCAAGAAGCGTTATCGTGTGGACCACCTGATAGAAGGATTTGCTGAAACGCTGGAAAAGGAGAAAGCAGATGCACTGTTGCAACAGATGGATGCACTGCTTGCCGCCAACGATTTTGCCGGTCTGAAGCAACTGATAGACGATAACAAAATGAAATGCGCTATCAGCGGCACTTGTAACTGGACCGATGTGCGCCAGTTCAATCTCATGTTCTCAACAGAAATGGGATCGGTGGCTGATGATGCGAACGTAGTGTACCTGCGCCCCGAAACAGCACAGGGCATATTTGTGAACTTCCTGAATGTGCAGAAGTCTGGCCGTATGAAAATACCATTCGGTATTGCGCAGACGGGTAAGGCATTCCGCAACGAGATAGTGGCACGAGGTTTCATATTCCGCATGCGTGAGTTCGAACAGATGGAGATGCAGTTTTTTGTGCGCCCCGGCACACAGAAGGAGTGGTATGAGAAATGGAAAGAGACCCGCATGAAGTGGCACTTAAGTCTGGGTATATCGCCCGATCATTACCGCTTTCATGATCACGTGAAACTGGCTCACTATGCTGATGCTGCATGTGATATTGAATACGATTTCCCGATGGGCTTTAAAGAAGTAGAAGGTATTCACAGCCGCACCGACTTCGACCTGAAACAACATCAGCAGTTCAGCGGAAAGAAGCTTACTTACTTTGATACCGAGATCAACCAGCACTACATACCCTACGTTATAGAGACATCAATAGGTCTGGACCGTGCTGTAATGATGATACTGAGCGAAGCCTACGAAGAGCAGGACCTGAGCACGGCAGAAAAACAAGACAGTCGAGTGGTGCTGAAGTTGCCTGCAATGCTGGCGCCATTCAAACTGGCAGTATTGCCATTGCTGAAGAAAGATGGTCTGCCGGAAATAGCCCGCGAACTGATGGACCAGTGCCGCCCGCATTTCCGTTGTTTCTATGAAGAGAAAGATACCATTGGTAAGCGTTACAGAAGGATGGACGCGATAGGCACTCCGTTCTGTGTGACAATTGACCACCAGACAAAAGAAGACGGAACCGTTACCATTCGTTACCGCGATGAGATGACACAGGAACGCATACCGCTGAGCAGCGTCAAAGACCTGGTGATAGAAAAAACGAAAATGTTCTAAATACCGCATGATACAAGCCACACAATTGTGTGGCTTGTGTGTTAGTTGGAAGGGCCGGCAAAGTGTGGTAGACCGACAACAGATATTTTTAATAATTGTTCCGTGAATAGGGCGTAACTTTGCCCACTTTTTGAAATAAACTAAATGAGTTCAATAATAGAAAAACTGGAAGCCATCAACGCTCGTTTCGACGAGCTCGGCGTAGCTCTTACCAACCCCGAGGTGGTAGGCGACAACAACCGTTTTTCTCAGGTGAGCAAGGAATACCGTAAGCTGGAAAAAATAGTCGTGGTCTATAAATCATACCGCAACTGTCTCGACAGTTTAGACTTTGCAAAAGAGGTGTTGGCAACTGAGAGCGATGATGATCTGAGGAGCATGGCCAAAGATGACCTTGAAAAACTGGAAGAACAGAAGACGCAACTGGAAGAAGAGATCCGCAAGTTGCTGATACCAAAAGATCCGCAGGACGAGAAGAATGCGATATTGGAGATACGTGCCGGTACCGGTGGCGATGAGGCCAGCATTTTTGCAGGAGACCTCATGCGTATGTATGTACGTTACTGCGAGCGCAAGGGTTGGAAAGTATCGGTAGTGTCGGAGACAGAAGGAACGGTAGGCGGTTATAAAGAGATACAGCTGGAAGTGGTGGGCGAAGATGTGTATGGCACGATGAAGTTTGAAAGTGGTGTTCACCGCGTGCAGCGTGTACCGGCCACCGAAGCTAGCGGAAGGGTGCACACATCGGCAGCAACAGTAGCTGTGTTGCCAGAAGCAGAAGAGGTGGACTTTGAGTTGAGAGAGAGCGACGTGAAAATGGAAACCGCACGAAGCGGTGGTGCCGGCGGACAGAACGTGAACAAGGTGGAAACGAAAGTGATACTTACCCACATACCTACAGGTACTGTAGTTATGTGCCAGACAGAACGCTCGCAGCTGGGCAACAGAGAGAAGGCCATGAACATGATGCGTACACGCTTGTACGAAGAGCAGGTGCGTAAACAGGAAGACGAGATTGCGCGTACACGTAAGAGCCTTGTGAGTACGGGGGACCGTAGTGCCAAGATCCGCACGTACAACTATCCGCAGGGCCGCATAACCGATCACCGTATCAACATGACCATTTACAATTTGGATAGCTTCATGAACGGAGAGATTCAGGAGATGCTGGATGCACTGCAGTTTGCAGAGAATGCAGAGAAGATGCAGTCCGGAGAAAGTGTGATATAGAAACACAGAGAACTACAAAAAAAAGGGCTCCGCATCAGCGGAGCCCTTTTTCTATTATGTAGCATATACTACTTCTTGAATGGTTTGATGAGCGAAAGGATCTTTGTCTTGTCGTATCCCTCATCGAAAGCGGCAGTAGCAGATACCTGTGGTGTTTGACCGTTGTTGTAATACGGATTAGGCAGGTTCAGTGCTATCACTCCGTTGTATTCTACCTTGTCTTCGCTCAAATAATATGACTGGAATGGAATTGTAGGCGGAATGTTGTTAGTGATCCATGGTGCCGGCTCTTCGGGAGCGCTGATGGGCGCTATGCGACGGATGTGACGAACGAAAGCAGCATGACGGGCCTCGGCAGCCTGTAGCTGGAACGCTTGTGTAAGCACAGCATTGTTGCTGAGGAATGTCTGCATCTGACCCTGAATAGCATGAAGCCCGGTATCTTCAAAAACCTGTGCCAGCAACAGGAACGTTTTGTAATCATCGAACGGCTGATATACACCACCCATAGTGAAGTCGTATGCTGCCGGAACGTATGGTGCAACTGTTGTCGCTGCTGTAAAATTGTTTGGCTTGAAAGGAATGCCACCCAATGCAGTAATGGTAGTGTTGAGGAAATTGATGTGCGCTTTTTCCTGTGCCTCCATCGACTTGAATCCTGCCAGGTCGGTAGGGTTGATGAGGCCCGTGGTATTGGTGCCCTGACGGTAGTAGGTGTACTCCATGTACTCAAACTCGAGCGCAAGGTTCAGTGCATCAACAACAGCATCGGTAGTTTTACCATAAGCTTTCTGGAACATGGAACCGATAGCGAATGGTAACGCAGCGAGTGCTACTTTGGAACCGAAATTTTTCAGTGCCTCCCTGCGGCCGCTGAGACGTTCATAAACCTCAGGGTCGGTCTTTTCAATTTCAGTGATTATATTCTTAAAGTTCATGTTAGTTCTGTTGATTAGTAAGTAGGCAGTTTGCTGGTGTCAAACTTGGTTTCTATGTATTGCTGCATTGTCTGGAAACCTTTCAGCGGAGCTATAACAGCATCGAGGCCGTTGTTGTCCAGCGGGCCAAAGGAATTGTGCGCAAGGATATCGTGCACATAACCGGCATGGCGCGCATCTACCGAAGCCATTTTTGCAATGGTGAGAATAAGTTCGTTGTTTTTCAAAACCTTCAGCACACCTGCATAAGCAGCTACAGTAAGGTCTTCAAGCGTACATGCATGCGTAAGGAAGCTTTTCTTATCGGCGAATGTAACTGCAGATAACTGAGTAGTGATATCCTTCACCGCATTGGTGCTCAATATCTTCTTCAGATATTCGCGGTGCACTACTTCCTGATCACGAAGATCTACCTGAAGAACTGTCTCTTCTTTAGTGATGCCGTAATATGGAGTTGCAACGGCCTGTGCATAGAAGGTTACAGTGACCTGTTTCAGAATGTACAGATAGTTGAGCAATGCAATATCGCCTTCACCTACATAGGTGTCGCTGGGTGGTGTTCTGCGGCAAGACGCGGCAGAGAGCAACAGACCGGCACCGGCTATGCCACCGGCAAGCTGAAAGAAACGACGCCTCGACAGGTCCATTCCGTAGTTCGTTCCTTCCTCCGGCAATGCGCCGGGTTTATTGTTCATTTCCATATTTTCCATTTATAAAGCGCTGTAAGAAATACTGTTCAGATGCAGCACAACTTACGTGGCCTTAAAATTAATAAAAGCACACATCAAAGCAACACAGATAGCTCTGCCGCTTTGAAAAAAGAAACGCGGGCGGAAGCGTGCCCCACCAACGGTTATAAAGTTATTCAGAAAAATCAGTAAAAAAAATTTTCAAAACATTACAATGTCACAAATGTATGGCTAGCGGGAACACATTTTCCAAAAAAACGAAAAGGAGCGCTTAGCGCTCCTTCCGATTATATCATTAAACACCTCAATTATTTGATTGTTACTTTGTCGTTCAGGTCAGAATCAACCAGAATGCGGCCGCAATGTTCGCATACTATGATCTTTTTGTGCTGGCGGATCTCGCTCTGGCGCTGAGGAGGGATAACATTGAAGCAACCACCGCAAGAATCACGCACGATCGGCACTACTGCCAGACCGTTGCGGTAGCTTCCGCGGATACGCTCGTATGCACTCAGCAGGCGAGCTTCTACTTTTTCTTTTGCTTCGGCTGATTTCTGTGCGAGGACAGCTTCTTCTTTTTCAGTTTCTACTGAGATCTTTTCCAGTTCCTTGCGCTTGATTGTCAAAGCCTCTTCAACGTCTTTGATCTTCTCTTCAGTGCGGATACGCGCATTGGTGCGGTCTTTCAGCTCGAAAGTAGCGTCTTTTATATGCTTTTCGTTCAGTTTCACCTCCAGTTCCTGCATCTCCATTTCTTTGTTGATTGCTTCGAACTCGCGGTTGTTCTTTACGTTGTCCTGCTGTTTTTCGTATTTCTTAATAAGAGCCTGCGCTTCTTTCTTAGCGTTCGACTTATTTTCGATGAAAGCCTCTATGTTAGCTATTTCAGCGTCAATGTTATTGATGCGTGTCTGCAGGCCTTCTATCTCGTCTTCGAGGTCTTTAACTTCCATTGGCAGTTCGCCCTTCAGTGTTTTGATCTCGTCTATTTTAGAATCGATCTTTTGCAATGCGAGGACAGAACTCAGCCTTTCTTCGAATGAAAAGTCTTTTACAGTAGCCATATCAATAAAAATATTTTACAGGATTGGTGGATAAATTTGATAAAAGAACCGCAAAATTAGGGAATTTTTTCTTAAGTATCTCCTCAAATATTTCGGAGGTGAATTGCTCGCTCTCGTAATGCCCTATGTCTGCGATAATAATGCGCCCCTCAGCATCAAAAAACTGGTGGTATTTGTAGTCGCCGGTAATAAATATGTCGGCACCGGCCGCAATAGCATCGTTTAACAGAAAACTACCTGAACCACCACATATGGCAACCTTGCTGATTTGTTTGCCCGATAGAGCCGTATGTCTGATACAGCCGGTTTTCATCCGGTCGCGCACCAGCGACAACATATCGATTTCTGAAATGGGTTGAGGCAACTCACCTATCATGCCAGCGCCTATTTCTGTGGCTGCATTAGATATAGGGATCATTTCCCATGCAACCTCTTCATAGGGGTGGCTGGTTTTGAGTGCATGCAACACGGCAGCCCGGGCATGTGCCGGCACCAGTACTTCAATTTTTACCTCTTCTACGTGTTCCCTTGGCCCCCCCGGGGCTCCGATTACCGGATTCGTGGCGTCGCCGGGTCGGAAAGTACCCGTACCAGTAGTATTGAAACTGCATTCGCTGTACCGGCTTATATGTCCCGCACCTGCAATAAATAATGCATCGCGCACGGCATGAGCAGCATTCACAGGCACATATGTATATAATTTCGACAGTATTCCGGATTTTGGAGCCAGTATGCGCGTGTTGGTCAAACCCAGTTTGTCGGCAAAACGTGCGTTCACTCCTGCCTGTACGTTATCAAGGTTGGTATGGGCTGCATATATCGATATGTCGTTCCTGATAGCCTTGATAACCACACGCTCCACATAATTTTTACCTGTGATCCTCTTTAACCCCGAAAAAAGCAGCGGGTGGTGCACCACTATCATATTACAACCCCGGTAAAGCGCCTCCTCCACGATCTCCTCTGTTACATCAAGTGAGATCAGAACTCCGGTAACCACTGCCAGCGGGTCGCCTACCTGCAGTCCGCTGTTGTCATAACTCTCCTGATAAACCGTTGGGGCAAACGACTCAATGGCGTTGATAATATCTTTTACAAGTACCATATCCCGATTGTATTTAAAGCAAATGTGAAGTTATGACGGCATAATCGCAGAAAAAAAATTTTTAAGCCTCATGCGGGATTTTGTGTGTGATGCCACCGTTAACGCCCTTTCAAAAGATAACATTGATAAACGCAAATGATTGCGAGCGTAATAGGCGCGAGTACAACAATCTGCAACTTGGTAACAATTTCTTAATATGCCCGTAACAATGAAGACATCTACGAGTAACAATTTTGCAAAGTAAAATTAACACATGAGTAAACGTGCACTTCTAGCTTTGCTAACCATTACAAGTACCCTTGTTACAAAGGCACAAACAATTACTGAAACATCAGGAGATCAGCAAAAGATCGAAGAATTGACCAACAGAATTTCGGACCTGGAGAGCGAAAATCATAAACGCTCACAATTCAAACTCACCGGATATATCCAGGCGCAGTATCAGCATGCCGATTCAAATGGCATAGCGTCTTTTGCAGGCGGGAATTTTGCAGCAGCAACCGACAATAGGTTTATGATCAGGCGTGGTCGTGTGAAGGCAGACTACAGCCGAATGAATGAAGAAGGCGATATAATGACGCAGGCCATTGTGCAGATCGACTATTCGCAGAACGGGGTCGTGCTTCGCGATGCCTATGTCGCTATCCTCGAACCCAACACACGATGGATAGGTTTGAAGGCCGGTGCAATGGATAAACCGTTCAGCTATGAACTTACGTACAGCAGTAGCGTTCGTGAAACACCTGAGCGCGGACGTATGAGCCAAATTTTGTTCCCAGGAGAAAAAGACCTGGGTGCGCAGATCTTCATCACGCCGAACAAAACGTCGCGCTACCGCTTCTTCAAACTGGAGGCAGGCATGTATAACGGAACAGGTGTTTTGAATAATGACTACGACAAGTTCAAAGACTTCATATCAAGGCTTTCGTTTTTCAAGAACAACAAGAGCGAAACAATCAAATATTCAGGTGGACTAAGTTATTATAATGGCGGTCACAAAAACGGATCAAAATATATTGATGAATTGCGTGTGAACGGTAATGGCGATCACTATTGGGTAGTAAAAGATTCTGCCAGCACCAACATTGACCAGAAAGCGAAGCAGATCTATTACGGAGCCGATGCACAGGTGAGTTTCCAATGGAAGGCAGGTATGACCACATTGCGGGCTGAATACATATCAGGCACACAGGGAGGAACTGCGACTTCGACAGCAACTCCACGCGATGTGGTAACAGGCGCAACTTACCAGCGCAACTTCAACGGAGCGTATTTTTATTGGGTACAGAACGTATGGAACACAAAGCACAACTTTGTTGTGAAGTATGATTGGTACGATCCGAACACGGACGTGAAAGAATCAGAGATCGGAAAAGTGACCGGTACAACGGCGCTCACCCCTGCCGATATTAAATACAGTACACTTGGGCTCGGATATTTCTTCAACTACGACCAGAACTGGAAATTCTATGCCTACTACGATATGGTAAAGAACGACCCCACCCGACTGGCCAATTATGGTACAGATCTTAAAGACAACGTTATTACACTGCGTGTGATGTACAAATTCTAATTAAATAGTAAAACAGAAAAATAAAAAAACATGAAAAAGATAGCATTAGGTTTAGCGTTGCTCGTGTCTGCAGCAACAATGGCACAGAACATCAAGGTAAAAGGAAGCGACACCATTTTGCCGATAGCTCAGGAAGAAGCGTCAGTATTTAATAAATCGGGCAAAGGAACGGTTTCGGTGACCGGTGGCGGATCAGGTGTAGGTCTGGCTGCATTGGTTGATAATACTACCGATATCGCGGCATCATCGAGGAAGATCAAAATGGAAGAGAAGATCAAACTCACTGAAGCAGGAAAGAAAGTTAAAGAAGTTGTCATAGGAAAAGATGCATTGTCGGTGATAGTAAACCCATCAAACAAAGTGACGAAGCTTACCCGCGAGCAACTGGAAGGCATCTTCACCGGAAAGATCAAAAACTGGAAAGAAGTGGGCGGTGCTGATATGAACATCGTAGCATACAGCCGTGAAAGCAGCTCCGGTACTTTCGAATTCTTCAAAGATCACGTGATGAACAAAAAGAACTTCGGTTCTTCTGTACTTTCTATGCCGGCAACAGGCGCTATTGTGCAGAGCGTTGCGCAGACAGCGGGCGCAATCGGCTACATTGGTATGGCATACGACAATCCGAAAGTTCGTCAGGTTTCTATCAGCTACGACGGCAAAACCTTTGTGGAGCCAACGCGTGAAAATGCCAAGAGCGGTAAATATCCGATCGTACGTCCGCTGTTCTTTTACTACAATACAAGTTCTGAAGGCAAAGTGAAGTCTTTCGTAGATTTCATGCTTTCATCTGAAGGACAGAAGATAGTTGATAAGGTAGGATACATTTCTATCTAAGAACAAAAGTGCGGGTAAAATATTAAGGGGGGCATAACCCCCCTTAATTAATAAGAGGATATGATAAAAAAGATACTGAATAAATTCCAGGTTGGTGTATTGGCTGTGAGCAGTTTCATCACAAGTATTGTGGTACTGCTCATTATTATTTTCCTTTTCAAAGAGGGGTCAGGAGTGTTTTCAAAGAGTCTGCTGGAAGACGGATATGTGCTTGTTGTGAATAAGAGCAATAACGTAAGTACGATCTCTCCTAAAGACATCAAAAATATCTTTGACCAGACCATCACCAGTTGGAAAGAGTTGGGCGGTGCCGATAGCAAAATCCAGCTTTTCAGTATTGACGAAATCAGTGAGTATTACTCAGAAGAGCAGATAGGTTCAGATCTCGAGTACATGGATACCTGCATCAACAACTACATTGTCAATCATCCATCGGTACTGGCATATTTTCCTAAAAAGAACATTGCAAAAAAATTCAACGGAAAAGAGATCAAAGTAGGCACAATGGGTCTTTACGAATTTGTAAAGGGCCGCGAATGGTTGCCCACTGCACGCCCAGTTGTGCAGATGGGCATATTGCCTTTGATACTCGGAACCCTGATGGTGAGCCTTGGTGCTATATTGCTGGCACTCCCGTTTGGGTTGGTGACAGCTATATACATGGCAGAGATAGCGCACCCCGTGTGGCGCAGGATAATGAAGCCGGTTATAGAATTGCTGGCGGGTATCCCAAGTGTTGTGTTTGGTTTCTTTGGTCTGATAGTGATAGTTCCTATGGTGCAGAAAGTATGCCATATAGATGTGGGTGAAACCGCACTTGCAGGCAGCATAGTACTTGGCATTATGGCGCTTCCAACCATCATATCTATTGCCGAAGATGCTATAAGGAATGTACCCAACAACATGCGCGAAGCAAGTCTGGCGTTGGGTGCTACTCAGTGGCAGACCATTCGTAGTGTGGTGATACCTTACGCCAAGTCTGGTATATGGGCCGGTATCATTCTCGGTGTAGGCCGCGCCGTTGGCGAAACAATGGCGGTGTTGATGGTGACGGGTAATGCATCCAATATGCCAACAACATTTTTACAACCAGTACGCACCATACCTGCTACCATTGCAGCGGAATTGGGCGAGACGTCGGCCGGCGGACTGCACTATAGTGCTTTGTTCGCGCTGGGTTGTGTACTGTTCCTCATGACAATGGTGCTGAACGTTTATGTGCAGGTGGCGTTAAAAAAGAAAAGTAAGTAGAGATGGCAGACACCAAAAGGATCAAGCAAAGCATTTACTTCTGGATATTCAGGGCAATGAGCATGATGGTTGTGTTCATACTCGTTGCTATTCTCTACTTCATTGTGTCGCGCGGCATAGGTGTTATCAATTGGGACTTCCTCACCAAGGCGCCCGAAGAAGGCATGGTGAAGGGCGGTATATTCCCTGCTATTGTAGGCACATTGGTTCTGATAGCCGGCAGTCTCATATTCGCGTTCCCGGTTGGTGTTTTCTCAGCTATTTACCTGAATGAATACATGAAGAAAGGAAGAGTGAAGAGCTTTCTGCAGCTTATGACCAACAACCTCGCCGGTGTTCCGTCGGTAGTGTTCGGTTTGTTTGGTATGGCACTCTTCGTGAACAAGCTGAAATTCGGAGATTCGATATTAGCAGGTTCACTCACATTGGGTCTGCTGGTGCTTCCGGTCATCATCCGCACGACCGAAGAAGCGCTAAAGGCAGTTGACGACAACTACCGGCTGGCCAGCTATGCGATGGGTGCCAGCAAATTGTACACGATCAAAAAAGTGATTTTACCTATAGCCCTGCCCGACATCATTACCGGTCTTATCCTTTCTATAGGCCGCGTGTCTGGCGAAACAGCACCGATACTATTTACCGTTGCTGCATACTTCCTGCCGAAGCTGCCGCATAGTATCTTTGATCAGGTGATGGCGCTACCCTACCATCTGTATGTACTTGCTACCAGCGGAACAAATATTGAAAAGGCAAGGCCGGTTGCATTTGGTACGGCACTGGTGCTTGTAATGATAGTGCTGTTCACAAACATTATCGCGAACGTGGTAAGAGCGTACTACAACAAAAAATACAAGAAATAATGGCGCAGATAGAAACAAAGGATCTCAATTTTTACTACGGACAGGCACAGGCGCTCAGAAACATCAACATTGCGATGGAGAAAAACTCTGTCACAGCGTTCATTGGTCCGTCGGGTTGTGGTAAGTCTACATTGCTCAGGCTGTTCAACAGGATGAATGATCTGATAGATGGCAGCCGAATAGAAGGTAATGTGATGATAGAAGGCGCCGACATTTACGCGCGCAATGTGAACGTGGAAGACCTGCGCAAAAAGGTGGGTATGGTATTTCAAAAGCCCAATCCATTTCCGAAGAGCATTTTCGAGAATGTTGCTTATGGTCTGAGAGTGAATGGTGTCTCATCCCGTTCTGAAATAGAGGGCATAGTAGAGGCGTCTTTACAAAGCGCAGCATTGTGGACTGAGGTAAAGGATAAACTGAACAAGAGTGCATTGCAATTGTCGGGCGGTCAGCAGCAGAGGTTATGCATAGCCCGTGCCCTCGCAGTGGCACCTTCTATACTGCTTATGGACGAACCTGCGTCAGCGCTCGACCCGATTTCTACTGCTAAGATAGAGGAGTTGATCTTTGAGCTGAAGAAACAATATACAATAGTGATAGTGACTCACAGCATGCAGCAGGCTGCCCGTGTGAGCGACAGGACAGCATTCTTCTATATGGGTGTAATGGTAGAATTTGACGACACCACCACAATTTTTACCAACCCGAAAGAAGAAAGAACACTAAATTACGTTACCGGACGATTCGGATAAAAAGTTTTGCATCGCAAACAAAACACATCGTTCAAACAAAAAAGTAATTCAACATGACACACTTAGAGCAGGTTCTCAGCGATCTTAAAGCTGAAGTGCAGGAAATGGCAGTACTGGTACAAAGCCAACTGAAAAAGAGCCGTACGGCGCTGATGGATTTTGACAAGACATTGGCGAAGGAAGTGTTGCACAACGAGAAGCGTGTCAATGCAATGGAATTGAAGATCGACAAACTGTGCGAGAACATAGTGGCATTATACAACCCTGTTGCTAACGACATGCGCACGGTTTTCGCTTATTTCAAGATCAATTCTCACCTGGAGCGCATGGGCGACTACGCGAAGAATATTGCGTACAATGTAATAGAGCTGCCCGAGCCATACAGCAAGACCCTGATGGAAAAACTGGACCTGGACAACATGTTTCACATTGCCAACGAAATGATCAATGAGAATGTTGTGGCGCTTATGACATCCAATCCGGCATCGGCACATGAGGTGTTTGAAATGGATACACAGCTCAACCTGATGCACAACAAAGGCATCGACATTATTGTGGAAGAAATCAAGGCGAATACAGACAAAACAAGGTCATTGCTGGAACTGGCATCTATCGTCAGGAGGTTGGAGCGTGTGGGCGACTATAACACCAATATCGCCGAAGAGATCATTTTCTGTTTCGAGGCGCTTGTTCTAAAACATAAAAATACCGGCACCGGTAATGACTGATGCCGGTAAAAATAATTTTTAGCACGTCATATCAGAGTTTATTGGTAAGCATGACGTTCATGATCTTGTCTTCCCATTCCTGCGGACTCTCAGAATAACCTGCGGAACTCATAGCCTTGATCCACAACTTGGGGTTGTCGTTGTTCTTTAGCTTTTTATAAAACTTCTTACGCGATATCATATCGCAGAAATCTATGTAGGAAGCGTATTCGTTGTCGTATTGTTTGTAGCGGCTTTTGTTGCCGTTATGGTTCACATACTGATTCTTACCTACAATACCGAAGTGGTTATTCAGCACCTTGGCCACCGGCCCTGCGCCACCCGAAGATTCCACGGCTGCTACTGCCAATATCACCGATGCGGGAATGCCGTAATGCTCACCCAGAATGGTAGCAAAAAGTCTGTGGTCAGTAATGTACTTTTTGTTCTGCGCATTGGCAGTGAAACCAACCGCGAGCAAAGCAAGAACTAAGAAGTTCCTTTTAAATTTCCGGTTTATCACAATCATATCGCTACAGTTTAAAAGTCGGGTACAAATGTAACGATTTTTTGAATAGGTTGTGTGGGTAAAGTGTTAAAATCTACAAAACACAACTATGCATATGCGTAGTATATTGATTACCTGCGCTTGCTGTTTTGCTTGCTTCGGTCTCTGTTGATCTGCAAACGGCCGCTCTTGTCCCTCGAATAGAAGATGTAACCGGCAGAAATGCAGAAACTATAGCTTTTTATTTTGGTATGATCGTCAGGTCCCGGGTAGGTGTTCAGGATCCCCATTTGAGAGCGCAGACGTAGGAACAGCCCCTGCGTGACCTGATAACCTACGTTGATGCCGGCACCGAAGTCTATGGGTTTGTATTGGTCGCCCACCTTTGAGCCGAGCAGGAGGTCGGCGCGCGAACTGATGCTACCGGAGTGGAGATACACATTGCCATCGGTATGAACAGCGAAATAAGGTCCAGCTCCCAGAAACACGCGGTTCCTGCCCAGCATGCCTATTTTGTATTGCAGGTACAGAGGCACCTCCAGCGAGCTGAAGGTGTACTGCTGGTAGCCGCCCGGAATGTTTGTGCGGTAACCCGAGGTAACATAAAACAACCCGGGTTGAAAAAACAGATTGTCGTTCAGGGCCATATCGGCCATAGCACCGATGCGGCCGCCGTTTCTGAATTCCGTTCCCTTCGTTACACCTTGCCATACCACATTGTAGTTGGATGAGTTGAAACCCAGTTCAACTCCATAACCCATTTGTGCGCGGCCGGCAACTCCCAGAGATAGGACAGAGGCGGCAAGAAGGACAATCTTTTTCATAGACGTTGTGTTTTATGACCAATACAAATATAATAGAAAAGCCGGTGCTGCTATAGCAGACCGGCCTCGGCTGCTAATTGTCTGCTCTTGTTGTTGTGGTATCGTTTGTCTCCGATCAATCCTACCCATCTGATGCCCCTTATCGCATTCGTCAGGAAAACCTCATCGGCTTCAAGAAGGTCGGCTTCGGTGATAGGTTGTTCCAAAATACCGGTAACCGTATGCAGCAGGTGCCGTCGCAGTACGCCTGCAATACAACCTTCGGTTAGTGGAGGAGTAATGATGTGACCGCCCTTTACAATAAACAGATTGGCAATGACACTTTCTATCACTCTGCCATGCTGATTCACTATGAGGGCGTCATTCCACTTATTTGCCTTTGCATACCGGCCGGCCATCGCATAGACCAGTGCGTTGCTCGACTTCAGATCACTAAAGGCATCGGCACATTTTACCGATTCGGTATACGTACCAACAACCAATCCGTTTATGTTAAAGGAAATGGCATCCGGTTCCAATGGGTAACACTCGATAACGTATTGAGGAGCCACATCATCGGGGCCAAAAACACCGCCACTACCGGCAAACACTTGCAGGCGCACCCGGCACAACGGCAACAGTTGGTTCTTTTCCACTGTTCGGTGCACTTCTTTTAACAGAAATGTGCTGTCGAACCGTCGGGGAATGGCAAAATGCAGCCGGCGCATACCATCGGCCAGACGCTCCATGTGGTATTGCATATGGCGTACAAGACCATGTTGCACCAGCATGGTCTCGAACAAACCTACCCCATACCTGAATGCGCTGTTATCGGGATGTATAGATGCCTCTGCCGCGGGAAGTATCTTGCCGTTTATATTGCTATACCTCAAAAGAAGATGAATAAATGTTGACAACAGTAAAGTTAGTGCTTAGTTAAATATGCCACCGAATATCCTGACTATAGCCCCATATTCACGGTATTTGATAAACGATGCACCGATTGTTTTTACATTTGCATAATGTTCAATTCCAGGCAAGGCGGCTTCTCTCAGATGCCCACTATCGTTAAGAACATCATCATCATAAATGTTCTGTTTTTTCTTGCGCAAAATGTGCTGGGAGAAAAAGGAGACATGTACCTGGCATTGCACTATTGGGATTCTCCCTATTTCAAATGGTGGCAGCTGTTCACGCACATGTTCATGCATGCCAGCTTCGCCCATATTTTTTTCAATATGTTCGCGCTCTGGATGTTCGGGTCCATACTGGAGAATGTGTTCGGCCCCAAGCGCTTCCTGATGTTCTACCTCATTACCGGCGTGGGTGCTGCATTGTGTCACCTGTCGGTATTAGGATTTGAGTTTCACCAGATCAATACCGCTTTTGTACACTATCAGGAAAACCCCACCATCGGCGGCTACACTCAGTTTTTGAAAGATACACCGTTCTCAGACGATGTTTTTTCCCGCATCCGCACTTTTTGGTTGCAGAATCCCGGTTGTGCCGACTGCGCTCAACAGTCGATTCAGCTCATTCAACAGAAGTATACTGCCCTGATCAATGAGGCTACCGTAGGCGCATCGGGTGCGGTGTTCGGCTTGTTGTTCGCGTTCGGGTATCTGTTCCCCGAAATGGAGCTTATGCTCATTTTCCCGCCCATGCCCATTAAGGCCAAGTGGTTTGTGGCTATCTACGCTGCGATAGAGCTCTTTTCAGGTATTCAGAATTCGGCCGGCGATAACATTGCGCATTTCGCGCATCTGGGCGGTATGTTGTTTGCGTTCATCATGCTCCGCATCTGGAATACACGTCGCATGCGCTGGTAAGTGACCCCTCTCCGATAATATTCTCTATTTTCGCCGGGCCGATTGAAAAATCAGCTACTCATTCGCTAATTTTACATTATAAATGACCGTTTGCGCCGCAAATAGTCTTTTATGTTTTAATACAACCTACGAAATACCTACAATGGCTATACTCCGTTTCAGAGTTTATTGGGAAGAAGACGATCAAACGTACCGGGATATCGAGATCCAGGGCAACCAGACTTTTATGGACATGCACCAGTGCATTGTCAAGGCATTTGAGTTTGACGGAAAGCATTCAGCTTCCTTTTATGAAAGCAATGAAAAATGGCAGCGCGGTCGCGAACTGAATTCTGAAGTGCTGGTGAACAAAAAAGATGCACCCGCCCTTTCTATGATCAAGACACCGGTGTCGGCACTCATCAGCCTGCCCGATCAGAAGTTTGTGTACGTCTATGACCCGGCACGCAAGTGGACATTCCTGGTAGAGTTGATAGGTGTGAGCAAGGAAGAGGTGTACCGCAGGGTATATCCGTTTGTGCTGCGCAAAGAGGGAATTGCACCCGCTCAGTATGGCATCAAGGGTGTTGCCGCGGATAAGATCATGGAGATAGAGGAGAAATACGACCTTGGCGCTGATGAGATGGCCGAAGGATTTGGCGATGAGGGAGAAGGCGAGAGTGAGAGCACAGAAGAAACGTATACCGACGATAGCGGCAGCGATTTTTAATAAGCAAGTTTCAAATTAGTTATATACCCTGCTGCAGATTACCTGTAAGCAGGGTTTGTTGTAAGTCCCATACAAGTGCAAACGACAAAAACAGTCTATGTCATAGCCGGTCCCACCGCGGTGGGCAAGACCGCTGTGTCCATAGCGCTGGCACAACGGCTGGGCACAAGTATAATATCGGCTGATAGCAGGCAATGCTACAAGGGAATGACCATTGGCACCGCAAAACCCGATGCCACCGAGCTGGCCGCAGTGCCGCACTACTTTATAGACTCGCATGAGGTCACGCAGAACCTCACCGCTGCCGATTATGAAACACTTGCACTTGGCTATATAGACCAGGTATTGCAGCAACACGATGCTGCTGTGGTGTGCGGCGGCACCGGTCTGTATATAAACGCGCTTTGCCACGGTCTGGATGAGATGCCGGCGACAGACGCGGAGGTGGTTAGAACCGTTGAAGATGCCTACGCGGCAAATGGTATGGAATGGCTGCAAAAAGCGGTAGAGGAAGAAGATCCTACTTTTTATGCTACCGGCGAGATACAGAACCCGGCACGTATGATACGGGCTTTATCGTTTGTGCGCACCACCGGCACCAGCATCACTCAATACAGAACACAAAGTCGCAAAAAACGCCCGTTCCGCATTGTGAAGGTGGCATTGGAATTGCCGAGAGAGATACTATACAACCGTATCAACCAACGTGTGGATGCAATGATGGAGCAAGGGCTTGAAAGAGAGGCGCGCGCATTGTTGCCATACCGCCACCTGAAAAACCTGCAGACCGTAGGCTACGCGGAGCTGTTCGAGTACTTCGATGGAAAATGCACACTGAACGAGGCGATAGAAAAAATAAAGCAACATAGCCGCAACTACGCCAAACGTCAGCTAACCTGGTTCAGGAAAGACCCGGAAATGCACTGGCTGCGACCTGATGATGCCACAATTGTGGAGCAGATAATTGCTTTGTAGATCAGTGGTTGGTGCTGAGTACTTTGGTAGTATTCATAACGCTTGCGTTCCTCAAATGTGCATTCAAGGCGAGTTTCAATTTGTATGGTCGATTGAAGGCCTCTTGCGATACTTTGAACAGAACCGCTAAAGTTCTGATCACCTCTTTCGACATTCCTTTTTTGTAATGAAGAATATCTGAGACAAGCCCTTTGCTGACACCTAACGAAGAGGCAAGTTCTGTAGCGTTCATACTTTTTTCGGTCATAAGAGATTTGAGCAGGCTCACCGGATCGACCGTAGTGAATGAGTTATGCTCTTCATCCCATTTCTCAATTAGGAATGAGAGTAATTCTATCTCATCTTGTTGTTCCTTCTTTTTATTGGCAAGGTCAGTAAGTTCTTCCAATGCAGCACAATATTCGTTGTATTGCTTTTTCGTCTTTATCACCTTATACTTCAGCGTTTCCATTTCTTCCTGATTAATATTGGTTAACCGTATACTGTTTATTAGATGCGCAAACTTTCGTGTACTCAGCATGAGTGCCTATCCAGCAAACAAATAGGTGCACCTGTTGTTTTCCAAATGCGTATTTACAGATCATCCGGTAATTGTTGCCACCTATATTGAAAACAACCCTGTTGCTGCCATTGCCGATCAGGTCTGCTGTTCTGAATGTAGAAAGAATATCTTCCGGATCCTCCCAATCAACAAAGCGGATGATATTCAACCAGATGTTGAAGGGTATCCTGCTGCCTGCATGGCGGGCGCAATACTCCTCTAACGATTGCTTTTTTATGAGGTGTACTTTCATGGTGGTAAAACAAAGATAAAAAGAAAAGTTCACAAAACGTGAACTACCTTCGGATACTGAACTGACGATGCTCTCACCTAAAATCGTTAATTTGCTACTTTATGTCATGTTTGCTATCCCCGCAAAGGGCAGCAAAAACCGATTGTTTATGAAGCAAAAACTGTTCGTTACCCTCGCGCTGTTATTGGGCGCAACCCTATCATACGCCCACGGTGGCAACCCATGTGCCGACAATAAGAAGCGCGCTGCACGTGCCGCCGCCAAGACCACAATGGCCGATCCCGGAGAGGCTGACTACGATATAAAACACCTGCGCTTCGATCTCAGCGTTACAGATACTTCTATTTACATAAACCCCTCTTGCCTTACTACAACGGCGCAGGTTACCGCATCCTCTATGACAGACTATGTCTTTGAGCTGGCAAACACATTTGTCATCGATTCGGCAAAGGTGAACGGAGCAACACTGCCGGTGACAGGTACGTCTTCTGTGCGCCGCATCACGCTACCTGCTGCACTCACATCGGGCAGCATGTTCACTGCAAAGATCTGGTACCATGGTATGCCTCCTACGGGAACCGGCTTCTTCAACGGCATCACACATGACGTATCGGGTGGAGGCACACATATGGTATACACGGTAAGCGACCCTTGGGTGGCGCTCAACTGGTGGCCTTGCAAACAGTCTGTAAACGACCAGGCTGATTCCGTAGATATGTTTGTGACCGTACCGCAGAACGTGGTGGACGGCAGCAACGGCCGACTCGTAAATGTAGACATGACCACCACACCGGGTTATTGGACCTACCACTGGAAAACCAACTACCCTATTGATTACTACCTCATCTCTATTGCCGTTGCAAAATACTCAGAGTTTCGCTCCACGCTCCATTTCACCGGAAGCCCTGATACGATGCTCATTCAGAATTTCCTGATGGATACCGCAACATTCAATCCACTCTATAAAGCCAATTTTGACAGCGTGGGTCTCATGATCGACTATTTCTCATCATTGTTAGGGCGCTATCCGTTCTGGCAAGAAAAATACGGCATGTGCTTTACTACGCTAGGCGGCGGTATGGAACACCAGACAATGACCACCATTGGTGTAACCAATACTACAACCATTGCACACGAACTGATGCACCAATGGTTTGGAGACCACGTTACTTACCGTACCTGGGGTGACATGTGGCTGAGTGAAGGGTTCGCTACTTTCAGCGAACATCTGTATCTGGCAAAATTCTGGAGCGAAGAAAAGGCAAGAACACACCGTATGTCGCAACTTTCTGCGGCGCTCACAAAGGCGTGTGGCCGAAGTTATATAACCGACACAACCACCAGCGATAGTCTCTTCACCGTGAACCAGTATCAGAAGGCAAGTATCTACATCAACACACTCCGCTACATGGCACCCGAAGACAGCCTGTTCTTCAAAGTGCTGCGCCAATACCAGTCCACGCACAGCTTTGGCAATGCCTCTACTGCCGATTTCAAAGCTATAGCCGAAAGCGTTTACGGTTTCAACCTCGATACTTTTTTCAATCAGTGGATCTATGGTCGAGGTTATCCAATTTATCGGGCCACATGGAACCAGGTGGGCAGCACGGTATATGTGAAGCTGATGCAGTCTCAGTCTTGTTCCACCTATACTAACCACTTCAGCACTCCTGTAGAGGTGCATCTGAGAGCCGGTACTATCGATACATTCATCAAAGTATACAACAGCATAGACACTCAGGTATTTTCTTTCGACTGGTCGCAGACGGTGACCGGTGTGTTCCTCAACACCAACGTATGGACAGTGATGCGCGTATTGGGAACAGTAACCAAGGACGCCACATTATCAACAGGAAGTATAGACCGCGGCAACTACCGCATTCAGCCTAATCCCGCAAGGCAATACTGGCAGATAGACAACCTGCCTGAAGAAACGGCACTCGCCTTGGTGGACATGACCGGCCGAGTGTTGTGGCAGGGTCGTAGCACAGGATCAACCATGCAGATACCCGCGGAAAAACTGGCAACCGGAAATTATGTGTTACACCTATCCGGTGCAGTGTCCGATCATGTGAAGTTGACACACTGGTAACCGAACTCCGCAGGGCCGGAGCTATTTGTATTGGTATAGTAATACCAGGCAGGCACAATATACGATAAGTATCAGCAAAGCATCCCAACCGAGCAGAAACCTCTTTGAATTAGGGCGATAAGTAAGACCTACAATAGCTATCGCAGACATGATAATGGTTGCCAGCACAGAGATCATATTCGAATCGGCGGCGTCTTTGAGCAAATGCCCTTTGGTGTAGAATACATCATCAAGGGCCAGAATGGCAATATTGAAAATGTTGCTGCCAACAAGGTTGCCGATAGACATGTCTATAGACCCCATGCGCACCGCAGCCACCGATACTGCTATTTCGGGTAAAGATGTAGATACCGCGAGAAAAAGTGTACCAACGAAGCTCTTGCCAAGTCCGGTCTCTTCTGCTACCTGCTCTGCAAAATGTGGAAGGAATAGTGCTGCTGCTATTACCACAACAGCGAACAACACATACATGCCGGCTGCGCGTTTCAGCGAAATGTTGTGAGTATGTTCAGGACCAATATCTGCTGTCTGGTTTTTCTGAGAATAGGAGTACAGCAACCTGATCGAAACAACGTATATCGCCAGAAACAAAATGCTGGTGACACCCAACCAAGGCAAAACTACAATTTCGGCAGGAAGAAAAAGTGCAGCACCTACCACTGCAAAGAGCATGATTCCCAAAGAAATGGCCAATACATGACTGGTAGAGGCAAGCGAAAAAATACTCTTGTGCGAAGGAACGAAGGCATCCATTGCGGCAAGAATGCACAGATTAAATGCACAACTACCCATTATATCACCAACAGCAAGATCGGGACTGCCCACTACAGCCGAAGAGCTGATACCTACCATCAGCTCGGGAAGTGATGTGACCGATGCCATAAGTATAAGACCGATCCAGGCTTTGCCCAGACCCGTGAGATCGGCTATGACATCGCCATAGTACGAAAGACGTTTGCCGGCCAGAAAAATGATCACTGCGCAAATAACAAATCCTACCATTTTTTAAAAATAGCGATTTGTAGTTAATTAGCTTTGTGGGATAAATATCCTGCAATGAGTTCACAATTGCTCAACGACCTGATACAGTTCACCATAGACATAAGTGGTGACGAGAGCGACCACTATGATCTGAACACCGATATAGAAAAACATATAGGCATCACGGGCGACGACGCAGCCGACTACATGCTGGCCTTCAGCAAACGCTACAACGTGGATATGTCGGAATTCGACTTCGATCAACACTTCGACCCCGAGGGCGCCGGCTGGCTCTTTCTTGATTCGATCAACCATCATAAGACACCGGTAACGATTGGGCTGTTATTGCAGGTGATAGAGAGAAAGAAATGGTGAAGCAATTGATGAGTATAACTTTTGAGTTTTCACTTTCACATTGTCGCCTCGGTTATCGTCTGAAACCACACGGGCTTTTCTTCCTACTTTTGCCCTTCATTTTTCCCATCTGATGTCTGCCGCTTTTGAAATAGATACTTCCAATTCTGTCTTTCAGAAGGCACTGGCATTTGTGACAGACACACAGGAAAATCTGTTCCTCACCGGTAAGGCTGGTACGGGTAAGACCACTTTCCTGCGCTACATACGAGGGTTGGGCAAAAAGCAGATGGCCATAGTAGCCCCCACTGGTGTTGCTGCGATGAATGCAGGCGGCGAGACGATACACTCATTTCTTCAGTTGCCCTTGGGTCCTTTTTTGCCGGGCAATAGCGGTGGGTTTGGCAAGCACCGCGAGGGCACCGAAGACAAACATTCGCTACTGGCAAACCTGAAACTGCGCGATACCAAGATCAAACTACTGCGCCGGCTGGAATTGCTGGTGATAGATGAAGTGAGCATGGTGCGTGCCGATGTCATGGATGCCATAGACCTCGTATTGCGCCATGTGCGCAACAATTACCTGTTCCCGTTTGGCGGGGTACAGATGTTGTTTATTGGAGATGCTTTTCAGTTGCCACCTGTAGCACGTGAGGAGGAATGGGGTATTCTGCGCGAATATTATTCAAGTCCATACTTTTTCGATTCGCACGTTTTGCGGCAATACCCGCCGGTGTACATAGAGCTGAAAAAGATCTACCGCCAGAAAGAACAGACATTCATTGACATACTGAATCGGGTGCGTGGCGGCGACGTGTCACTGCAGGACATAGCCACGCTGAACGAACGGTACATGCCTGAGCCACCACGTGGTGAGGGCCATATAGTGTTGTGTACACACAACCATATTGCCGATGACATCAATACGCGCGAACTGGCGCTGCTGGACGGCACCACGCACAAATTTGAAGCCACTACCACCGGCGAGATCAACGCGCGAAACATACCCGCCGAACAGGTGCTGCAACTGAAACGGGGCGCACAGGTGATGTTCATTAAGAACGATCTGCAGACACCGCGTCGCTACTACAACGGCAAGATCGGCACGGTGGCGGATGTAAACTCATCAGGCATATGGGTAGCGTTTGAAGGTGTGGAGGAGCGTGTGCAGGTGCCTTTGGAAAAATGGCGCAATGTGCGCTATACACTCGACAGGCAGGCATCGCGCATCACCGAAGAAGAGGTAGGCAGCTTCACACAGTTTCCGCTGAGACTGGCATGGGCTGTTACAGTGCACAAAAGCCAGGGCCTCACACTCGACAAGGCTATCCTTGATATAAACCGCTCGTTTGCGCCCGGCCAGGCCTATGTGGCACTCAGCCGTTGCACTACTTTACAAGGCATAGTGCTGCGTAGCCCGCTGGTGAACGACAACATCATGGTAGATCCGCGTGTCATTGAATTTGCGCGCAGCGAGCAGGAAGAAGACGAACTGCAACACCTGCTCGATGATGGCGCCCGTCGCGCAGCATCGCTGGAATTGCAAAAGGTATTTTCATTTACCGATATGATAGCCACTATCACGGCACTGCGCCCCGATATTGCCAAAAGAAAAACGGGACCCAAAGAACAGAACATGCTGCTGATGGACAAGGTGCTGACGGGTCTGCATAAGGCCCAGGACACAGCAACCAAATTCGGGCGACAGATAGATCAGCTTACCGCCGAACGCCGCGACGACGAGCTGCTGCAGCGTAAGCAGGCTGCCGTTACTTACTTCTGCAAAGAAGTATTGTCACCGCTGCTCCTATTGGTTGAGGCACATTTTAAAGTGTTGGATGAACATCCTAAGGTCGCCAAACAGACACGCACATTCAAAGAAATGAAAACGCTGCTGCAGACAAAGGAGCTTGACCTGCTGGAACTATTGCCCGCCGCGGTCTGATTATTTTCCGTTAAGTACCATCAGGTAATCCACTATCACCTTCGATACACTGGTGTCTACAGGCGCGCCATATTTCTCTACCATCTTGTGTACCTCCGCCTCCCATGTGGCACGCGGAAAACGAGGCTGTGCAGTGATATACTTCAGCGAGTGACAAATACCGCAATACGATTGGAACTCATTTTTGCCCGGCGCTTCGGGCAGAGCTACATCTTCAGGCACAATGGTCATTTCTGTTACCGATCCGTTCTGCGTGATTGTGTGTTGCGGTGCTGCCGGTAATGGTGGTGGTGCCGGTTCCTTACTACCACAGCCATACCCCGCGGCAACAATGCTGCACAGTATCAACAAACCATATGTTATGCGACGCGCCATGGGTCTATTTTGCAGTTATAGTGATACGTTCTATGAAACCACGTGCATAACCGCTGCGGTTCCACTGTTTGTCGGGTTGAGTATATCCTTTGGCATCTGTGGCACGCACACATAAGTGGTGACTACCAGCCTTGGGTGTCCAGCTATACTTCCACCTGCGCCACGAGTACTTGTCTATCACAGGGTTCAGCGTTGCAGCGTTCCAGGTGCGGCCACTGTCGGTAGATATATCCACCCTTGCTATACCCGATCCGTCATTGAACACCAACCCTTCCATTGACAGCGGCTCGCCTGCCTTCACTTCCTTGCCCTCATACGGATCTACAAATATCGAGTGTAGTCTGATGGCGGTAAGTGGAATAGTCTCTTTTGCAAGCTTGTCGGGTTGCTCACTCATAGATGGGTCCTTCGTGATGCGGTATGCTTTCTCCATCCAGAACCCTTTAAATTTCTCGGTGTTGACGTCAATATTACCCAACGCGCCCACCCAGTAAGATGCATACCAACCCGGCACTACCAGCTTTAGCGGAAAGCCGTTGAGCATGGGAATGGGCTCACCGTTCATTTCATAGGCTATCAGAACATTGCTATCGAGCGCGTGTGCGGTGGTGAGCGATTTTACATATGCGGCGGTGCCGGGTAACATAGGCTTGTCCATACCGCTGAAAGCAACATCTGCCGCACCGGGTTTCAGGCCGGCCATGTACAGCACATCACGCAGCCGCACACCCTTCCATTTGGCGTTACCCATGGCGCCGTTGCCCCACTGGCTGCCCGGCACCTTGGGGTCGAATGTGGAACGAGAATTGCCCGAACAGATACAAAGTGCCACCATACTATCTGCGGGAAACTTGGTCCGCAGGTCGTTCATAGAGAGTGCCAGCGGAGTGTTCACAGCCCCTTGTACCCTCAGTCTGAACGTGTCGATATCTATGCGGGTAACGATCTGAGAAAGATGCCACCGAACAAAGAAGTACTCATTCGGTGTAATATCGTTTTTAAAAACCTGCAGCGGCGTCTCCAGTTGCGGTGCCCTGTCGGTAAGCAGCCGCATGGGTGCCTTCTGGGGGTAGCTCACCATACCGGCAGCAGGCACATCCTTCATGATATAAGGATTGGGCGGATAGTCGCACCCGGCAGATGCCCAAAGAAATACGCCTACAGTTGTTATGTAAAAAAATATGCGTTTCAATCAGGAATGAGTGTGTGCTCCGCTTTCGGAAATTCGCATAAATTTAACCAATAATTATTTACATAGTCTTTCATCCCAAACAGTTCGTAATGAAACTACTACATTTCGTCCCCTCAGCAGCCATCATTATCATTGCCGCTTCCTGCGGTGGTGGCGACAACGCAGATAAGAACCCATACCAGAACGGGGAAACGGTGACTGCCGGCACTAAGTCGGGCGAAAGCATCTACAAAACCAACTGCGCCTCTTGCCACATGGCAAGTGGTGAGGGCATCGACAAGGTATATCCTCCGCTTGCTTCTTCCGATTACCTCAAAGACAAGACCAAGACAATACATCAGGTAATCCACGGTAGCAGCGGCGAGATAGTAGTGAACGGCAAAACCTACAATAATACCATGCCCGCGCAACAGCTGAACGATGAAGAAGTAGCGGCAGTGCTCACCTACGTGTATGCTTGTTGGGACAATGGCGGGGCCACCGTTACGGCCGACGAAGTAAAAGCGGTAAGAGCGGCGAAATAATACCCGCGGGTCTCTATTGGTCTTTTTTCTTCCTCATCAGCATGTCCGTCCACTTGCCGTCCATGAACGGGCGCTCTATGAAGTAATAGAAAACCGCACTGAACAGCAAAACCGGCACCAACAACAAGGCCAGCTGAAACAGCATATTGACAAGGTAGCTATCCCCTACCTGCAAGCCCATCGTGTACCTGCCGAAAAAGGAGATGATGGTATAGTGCACCAGATAAACAGAGTAGCACATGCCGCCAATGATTGGTATAGCGCCCATGCTGAAGACCTTTTTGATCACGTCGTTCTTTAATACCGCATAATAGAACAGGGCTATTGCGAACGGGAATAGCGCGCGGCTAATAAACAGGATATCGGGACGTACCGGCGCGCCGTGTTCCTTTATGGGCAGATACATTATCGCTATCAACGAACCGAGCGCCACCGGTATCATCCACGCCCTGTTGAACAGTGCCGCCATAGAGCCACTCACATAAAGATCGGCCAGCAGAATACCCATAAGGAAGTATTGCACAAAGCCATATAACGTAAGCAAGCCCTCTTGTGCCGGCCATACTTGTTGTAGCCACACTATAAAAACGGTCACCAGCACTATCAGCAACCTCCTGGCCACAACCGGCAAGGTCAGTACCCTGAACAACAGCGGAGCCAGTATGTAGAACTGTATCTCTATTTCCAGCGACCACGCCACCACCGTGAGCAACGGCGTATGATGAAAAATGAACCCGTGCGCATATACCAGCGATGCCGCCCAGCTGGGCAACAACTCTGCTGCCGGCCGCACGTTCATCAGCAGTTGCAATACCAGCAACCCCGTCATCGCAATGATGTAGGGCGGCTCCAGGCGTGTCACACGGCGCAGGTAGTACTTCTTCAGTTGCACCTTCTTTTCGCCGCCTATGTATTGCTTGGCAAACGGCAGGCACAGGATAAACCCGCTGAGCACAAAGAACAATTCTACGCCGCGGTCGCCATTGGCAAGCAGGGTATCCAGCAGCGGATAGTTATTACGGTCGGCATATACCGTGGCCGACTTGGCTATGAAGTAGCCGTGCGCATGAAAAAAGATGACCAGGATAATAGCCAGAAAACGAATGCCATCTATCTCGGGAAAGTATAACTGATTACAAGTTATGCGTCGTAGTTTGTTATAGATATTGATGGCCATTGTAATATTCGGGTGGCTGTCGGGCTTTGAAAGCCTTTGTCAGCGGGGCAAATGTAAAAAGTATAAATTATAATCTACACTTATCAGATGGTTATCATCTGAAGTATTATGCGCCTAAGCCCGTATTTTTGCCGCCCGATGGATCAGAAGACGCTACTCGAAACCGTGACCGACCGCATTGTGCAGAACAACGAGTTACACACCCGTTGGCTGAACAGCCTGTCTATGATGGAGAATACAGGTGCCCGTAAGATCTCTCATTACGAAGACCCCGTGCACAGCGATATCACTGTGCTGAAGCATGCAGCGGAGGAAGCACGTCATGCCTACTACCTGAAGAAACTGATAGGTAGGCTGGACGAAGCCGCCTGCCCCGACTATACATTCCCCCACCTGCTGGCGCCCATAGAGACACATCACTACCTCAACCGCCTCGACGTGGAGGCTAGTCGCTACCTCAAAAACAAACTTGGCCTCACCGGCCGTGCCCTCATGCATGGTGCCTACTTGCTGGTCACCTATTCTATAGAGGTGCGGGCAGATATGCTCTATGGCATATACCAGGACGCGCTCACCCGTTATAACTCCCGGGTGAATGTGAAGTCCATCATAGCCGAAGAGGAAGGACATCTGGCCGAGATGCAACGTATGCTCGTGAGCTTCCGCCCCGACTGGCAGCAGCTCGCCGCCGATGTTATAGCCATAGAAGACGCCCTGTTCACCACATGGGCAACGGCCGTTCATGCAGCCATAGCCTGACGCATCCCCGCAAAAGCCTACCTTTAGGTAACAGGCGCACCAATATTAATTTTATGTGAAACCTGCATTAACCACCCTTTCAGGCATATCTTCAGCCTTTATTGAACCTAATTTTGCTATCCGATATAAACATCGGAGTATCAGCATAGTACCATGCACAGACAAACGAAACACACCATCGTTCGCGACCTCAGTTGGCTGGCCTTCAATGCACGTGTGCTGCAGGAGGCTAACGACGCTACCAATCATATACACGACAGGCTGCGCTTTCTGGGCATCTTCTCTAACAACCTCGATGAGTTTTTCAGGGTGCGGGTAGCCACGCTGAACAAGATGGTGCGCATGGGCAAAACGGCCAGGGTGCACATGGAGGCTAACCCCGAAAAGATTCTGCGCAAGATCCAGCAGACAGTCATAGTGCAGCAGCAGGAGTTTGACGGAGCGTATGCCGATGTGATCCGCGAGATGGAAAAACAGCACATTTTCATCAAGAACGAAAAACAACTCAATGACGAGCAGCGGGTGTTTGTGACCAACTATTTCGAGCAGAATGTACGAACGCAGATCATCCCGCTCATGATAGAGTCTATTCCGCACATGCCGCTGCTGCGCGATAAGTCTATCTATCTGGCTTGTGTGCTGGGCAAGGCCGGCGATGCCATGAGCCAGCGCTACGCCCTCATAGAGATACCCACCCGTGTGCTGCCCCGCTTTGTCATTCTGCCACCAACCGAAAAAGGCGAGAAAGACATCATGCTGCTCGAGGATATCATCAGGTACAACCTGCCCATGCTGTTCGCGCCGTTCGGGTTCGATAGGTTCATGGCGCATATCATAAAGGTGACGCGCGATGCCGAACTGGAGATAGACAACGACGTTAATACCAACCTCATAGACGAACTGCAGCAGGGCCTCAAGAACCGCAAAAAGGGCCGCGCCACCCGCTTTGTCTATGACCGCCAGATAGACGCAGGCCTGCTGCGCTACCTGGTGAAACGCCTTGGTCTCACCAAAAAGGACAACCTCATACCCGGCGGCCGCATACACAACTTCAAAGACTTCATAGACTTCCCTTCGTCCATATTCAAGGGCCTGAACAAAAGGCCTGCCGCATTTGTGCACCCGTTGCTGAAGCAACCATGCCGCATCATGGATGTGCTCGAAAAGCGCGATGTGATGCTGCACCTGCCCTACCACTCTTTCGATTCTGTTATCGATCTGCTGCGCGAGGCCGCTATCGACCCCTTTGTGCAAAGCATCCGAATAGCGCTGTATAGGGTGGCCAAAGATTCCAAGATCATCAACGCCCTCATCAATGCCGTGCGCAATGGCAAGGATGTGACCGTGGTGCTGGAACTGCGCGCCCGCTTCGACGAGGAAGCCAACATGCGCTGGAAGGCCTACCTCGAAGAAGAAGGAGTGAAGGTGGTGCTGGGCGTACCCAACATGAAGGTACATGCCAAGATCTGCGTCATCAAAAAGCGCGAGTTCAACCGCACGATACAATACGGCTTTGTAAGCACCGGCAACCTCAACGAGAATACCGCCAGGTATTATGGCGACCATACATTGCTCACCACCAACCGCGCCATCATTGCCGATATCAACCGCATCTTCGACTATGTCGAGAACCCCATCCGTAAGGAGGGTTCGCTGAGGGCCTGCAAGACATTACCGGTATCTCCGTTCAATATGCGGAAGGTGATGCTGGCCGGCCTTACCAAACAGATGAGGCTTGCCGCAAAGAAGAAACCCGCAGCTGCCATCATCAAACTCAACAGCCTGGTAGACCAGGTGCTCATAGATAAGATCCACCTCGCTGCCAAGACCGGGGTACATGTGCAGATGGTGATACGAGGCATCTGCTGCGCGCATACATCGCAAAAATCGTACAAAGGTTCATTGAGAGCCATCAGTATCATTGACGATTATCTGGAGCATGCACGGGTAATGGTGTTTGGTGTGGGTGCCGACAGACAGGTGTTCATCTCCTCGGCCGACTGGATGGTGCGCAACCTCGACCACCGTGTAGAGGCCGCTTGCCCCGTATTTGACAAAGTGATACAGGACGAGTTGGTGGAAATTCTCAACATACAGCTTGCAGAGAACGTGAAAGGGCGTATCTTAGATAACGAACAAAGCAACACCTATGTGCAGCGGGAGAAGAATGAGCCAATGGTCCGATCGCAGGAGGCTATCTATAAGTATTTACGGAATAAAACCTACGAATAATGGTTCTTGCGGCAATTGATATAGGATCAAATGCCGCCCGCCTGCTCATCAGCGAAACGTCGGTGTATAAGGATGGTACTGTTGACTATACCAAGCTGTGCCTGCTGCGCATTCCCCTGCGACTGGGTTTCGACGTGTTCGACAAGGGGTTCATCACCGACGAACGTAAACGCCGACTGATAGAGACCCTGAAAGCCTACAAGATATTGTTGGGTGTATATAATGTAGAAGCCTACAAAGCCTTTGCCACATCGGCCATGCGCGATGCCACCAATGGCCCCGAGATACTCACCGAGATAATGGACCAGACCGGCATCCGGGTCGAGATCATTACCGGTCAGCAGGAGGCCGCTATACTATACGAAACACATATTGCCGAGCGCCTGGGTAGCAACAAGTCTTACCTATATATAGACGTGGGTGGTGGCAGCACCGAGATCTCGCTGTTTGCCAAGGGGCAGACCGTCTTTAAAGAGTCTTTCAATATTGGCACCATCCGTATGCTGCGCGACAAGGTGACCGAAGAACAGTGGGACCGCATGAAGTGGTACATAAAAACCTATACCCGCGGCTACCAACCGGTAGAGGCCATAGGTACCGGTGGCAACATCAACAAGATCTTCTCCATATCCAAGCGCAAGGAGGGCAAGCCCCTGTCGCTGGAACTGCTGAAAGACTATTACAAAGAACTGAGCAGCGCCACCATGGAAGAACGCAAACACCTGTACCAGTTTCGTGACGACCGAGCCGATGTGATAGTACCCGCCTTACAGATCTATACTTCCATTATGCGCTGGGCCGAGGCCGATGAAATATATGTACCGAAAGTGGGCCTGGCAGATGGTCTGATAAAGGTGTTGTATAACGAGCGAAAATAGTTCGGTTATCCATTACTGCTTTTCTTAGGTATTCCGGCTTCCCACTTTTGCGCAGAAATTTTTGTTGCGCACCTCGGTATTGATGATGAATTGCGAATACGGATGCGTGAGCGAGGATAACAAAATAAAAACTGCTCAATGACTAAACTCGATTGATAGGAAATTCTTTAGTTCATGAATTTGGAAAACTGTTTCGTCAGACTCCCTGAATATTTCTAACACTCTACTAACATGAAATAGAATTTGTGATGAATTTGAATGAGATTTATATTGATGGTATAGTTCCATCAGAAAAAGCTCAACTAAACTTAAATCGGACTCGCTCTTCTTAGCCAACTGATAAACGTTGTGAATTATAAAGTCCTTTGTTGAGAAAAACTCTTTGGCGTGAAAAGGCAAATCCTCATCTAAAATGTGATTTCTAATTTTAGAGAGTTCACCCAACGCAAAACTTGTTGGGATTTCACGTAGCGTATAGTTTCCCTGGAAGCGATCTAAGGCTTCACATGATGCCATAACATTGCTGACCAAAAATGCAAAACCGACTGGTCTCCCAGCGTTGATCAGCATTATTGCATACTTGACTTTCTTATTATTATCTATAGTACTTTCATTCAACATTAAAGCTAACGAATTACAAATATGGTCGGTGAATTCTCCAATTAGTACTTGAGATAGCTCCACGAATAAATATTCGTTTTCCTTGTAAGTAGACTGTATTGAATTGAATAATTTCAGAAGCTTAGCTTTATCACCACCCAATTCAAGATAAATATCAATCAAGTAAGATTTTTCGTGATCTGCAAATCTGTCAAAAATATCTGCTTGAAGTATTAAATCAGTTACCTCAAAAATTTTCAAATGTCGACAAAATTCAAGATGACTACTGAGAACAAAATCAGCCTCGATTCCTAACTTGATATTTGACATCACATTCTCAATGATAATGTCACTGTCAATTGTCTCCAGAATTAGGCCACTCAATGAGTCGTTTCGCTGGCTATAAAAAGACGATTGCTTCAAGTGATTAAAACCATCGCGAATCAACCAAAGCATCTGTACTAAATACTTTTCAGGTGTATTGAAACGATACTTCTCAAATACACTTTTAAGTAAATCTGGCTTGTTGGAAGCCCTGTAGGTGTTGCCGTATTGTTTTATAGAATTTCTGAAATCAGTTTTTTGTATTTCGGCGTCGTAGTACCTTTTAAGTATGGGAATAAGAGCAGTTTTTGATTCGTCGCTTGGGAAATTGTAGCGGGCAATTTCCTGCGCTTGGAAGTACTCAAACCAATCGGTTTGATTAACTTTTTCAATACACTGCTTAAATGTTATTTGTTCAGTTTCAAAGCGTAAAAAGAAATTTGATAGAAAAGTGGAATCTGCGCGTCTTCGCTTCATGTTTGGGGAATTTCCCACAAACGTTTCTCTACGTGGAATAGTATTCTGACCATAAGCTTGAAAGAAAACTTTCACTCCCTCAACAAATGTACTTTGTGACTGAATAATTTTCACGTCGTTAGCATATTTGATCTTTTCTAACTCCCAACGCTCCCAATTCCTCCTTTCTTGGTCCTCTCTAAATTTGGATGGGGCAACAGCAATTAAATCTTGGTAAAATGCTTCTGAAAGATCTTCATCCTTTTTCCAAAACTTAAGTAGTGAATACAATTCTTCTAAACAATACTGATTTATTCTGCCCTCTTCAAATTCATTAAAGATGTATGGAAAACACTCCGCATTCAACATATACACTAATGCGGTTAAATCATGTGATGGGAAAGCCTGAAAACATAATCGAAAAAGCAGCCAACTTGTACCTGTTCTTTCAAAGAATTTGAATAAAGCAACGTGTTCATTATTGTAATGTCGTCGAAGCTGGTGTGTCATTATAACAGTCACCGGAATCAAAACCATTGATTCATGTTTATGAGCCTTAACCGCGATATCACATAAGCTAAGCATCAGTTGGTCCTTATCGTCGTTGAGGTAAGAATCGCCGTAAACAAGGCTCCATTGTTTTATTGATATTTGAGTTAGTAAACGATACACATTTTTTGGAGAATCCGTACTTAAAAGAAATTTCTCTAGAGTCCTTTGAGAGCCATATTGAGACTGCAAAAGCTGATGTTTCTCAAAGATTTCAATTGAGTCTAATCCAATTGAATAATATTTGTCGACAAGCTTGTAATCAATCAAAAGATCGAAAAGGCCATCTAAATACTCGGTGGCTAATTTTAACCTGTCATGGTTTGTAAGATTTTCAATATCTCCTTCTTTGACTAGTTTGAATTTTGATAGCATATTTAGGAGAAGGCTGGCTAACGTTCCGTCTTCAGTTTTGGCTAACGTAGCAATAATGATTTTTTTGACAGCATCGTCAAGACCATGCAAATCATCAAAATTGTATAGGATTTTCCAACTGAGGTTTTTTATTAGTAACGTGCAGTCAGAGTCAGCAATATCTAATAAATAGGTAATGGCATCATCGCAGTCTTTAATAAAACTCGCAACGATATCAATCCGCGCGAGTTGTGGAAATGAATTTGTTTCTATGCACTTTTCAATAATTTTTTTCAATACCGTCAATCGAAACAATTGGGGGAATTTTGATGCGTCACAAAAAGTTAGTAACTCATTATTATCCTTATCAATCAAATCCAAGAGATTAATCTTCCTCTTGTCGTCTGCGTCCAACAATGAAACATAGGAGGCAATAGTTTGTATCCACTTTGTTTTTAGCTTTTTGTAGAAAGAGCCCACGGTAACAATTTTCAATACCTTATCGTAGGGAATATCCATTAGTGCCATTGCTGCAAGATTCTCTTGGAAAAACGCTATATCAAACGCCCACAAATTGTTTTGTTTTGTTAGGAATGAGCTATGTGTCAACAGTTCAAGTTGGGTTCTATCAAATATCTCTTCGACATATGAGGAAGCTAGGGCATTTACACCAAGCATTTGGCATCCTAGCGCCATCTTTTTAATGCATTTGATGTAATTATTTTTCTCTTCGGCAAATAGAATGCCTCCCGAGAGAGGCCGTTTTTCCGATCGTGTGAATGATTCGCCAATAAGATAATTAAGGATTTCCTTCTTATTTTTTGGTAACGTGCTAGAATCAGTCGACTTTATGTACATATCAACCAATTTCACCAAATAAAAAGGATGATAAAGTAAATCAGTCAGGTGGTATTCCGCAATGTACCGTTTGAATGCTCTTTTCTTAGCACGTAGTTTTTTGAGATATTCTTCAATTTGGCTCTCGGTAATCGGCAGGAGCTCATAGAACTCAAACCCAACGATGTTTTCGTGTACCTTGTAATGACTAAAAAAGAACTTCCTACAGGAGAAAACAATTTTGATAGCTGGAAACGATGTGGAAAATTCACCGATCAATTTCTCAAATTCCGAAAATTTATCTTTCGCTACTTCGTCTAAACCATCCAGTATAATCACTAGTTCCTTGGTCGGATACTCATTCCAATAACTATAGGATTCGTCAAGTATCGAACTAATTGGTTTTACACTGTGCGATTTGATTCTTATTAAAATTGGAAGGTAGATACCAGTTTCAGAAAGCTTGTGGGCTAACTGTTCGAGTATTGTTGACTTACCCTGATAGGCATCTCCGATAATGCATATTCTATGCGTCGTAACATAATCTGCGAGGAAAATCTTACTCAATTCCAGTGCTTCTCTTTTGCCAAAATAAAATCTGAATTCATTATCAACTTCAAAATCGTTTACTTTTGAAATGCTCCTTTCAAGATAATTTTCAACTGGTGGATATGTTAGAATTTTGTGTCTGTTTTTTGAATAGCAATGGTCATTTGCTGCGTAACGACCAAAATGTTTAAGGACAAGACCATAATGGAATCGTAATTGTTCCTCGATATTTTCTAAATCCCATAATTCGAGCTCGATGGAGTAATTAAAAAATCTACCCACCTGCCGGTCAAAATAATCTCTTAATTCTTTTTTTTTCTGTAAATCAGCTGTTGTTGCAATTATAAATTTTTTGGTTGTGTTAAAGAACGTCCCCTCTTCAAAAGCAGTTAAGCAATTTTCTAAAGTTGAAATGTTCATGTCTCGATAGAATTTGCATTGAATGCAAACATATTTTTGGGTTACAATATCCAAGCAATAGATGTCAATTCCCTCCTGCTTATGCCCCTTTTTTAGGTATAAATTCCAGTTGGCGTTGGCTATTCTCATTTCAGCTAATGCTCTAATGAGATATTCGAAATCTTTTTCGTTTATTTTATTCCAGGGAAGGGTGCTATTATTCATGAAATTTTTAGTACTATGAAATTACAGAAATGTAAAAGTATCGATATGAAATGTAGTGATAAAAACGATCAGCAGCATTATTTATCTAGTAATACTGCATCTCGAGCCCAAGGGGTCGCAAGAGCTTAATTTTCATCTTGGTTGTTAACGGTGTCCCTGCACGTAAGGCGCTTGACGCCACAACCGAACGTCACAGATAACTTAACTAGCGAATGGACCAGCAAATAGAATTTGACAACAGCAATAGTTTTTCCTTTACCCACTTTTAATCAAGTCGATAAGCACTTTAGAGTAATCATCATATTGTGGATGGCACACTCGAAAAGATTTGACCGGAAGTGAGGGGTGTACTACCTGTGCAACATCTTTTATTGGAAAGCCACTAACATTTTTAAACTCAACTTCTTGGTCGAATTGCGTTTTTATTACACCATCGAGTTTATGGCCGGTAAAAAAGATTACGACATCAGCCTTTGATATCACAATTTCGGATTGAAGTAGTTTGAGCCTATCGTTTATAAAAACATATGCGTCATTACTAATTGTACCTCCATTTATTAACGAGTACTTATACAGATTTGTCCATAAGAATGCTGGAGTTAGAATTTCGTTGGGATTTAGCTCGCTCGATATTTTCTTCACACTTCGAAAAAAGTGGCTTGTCTCTGTTGATCTATTGACGATTTTAGCTGTTACATCTTTGTGGGCATTTACACACTCGTCAATAGACATTGCCGCTCCATCTGTGATTCCATTCGGCCATTTTCCAACAAACAGTATTTTGACTTTAGCTTTCAAATAATATTCGTCCCAACAGTGCATCAAACAGGGGCCATCCAAGTTTAGTCCATGCGTTGCATCATAAGTTGAAATATCGACTAAGCCATTTTGATTTGACTCATACAACAGTCGGAGCTTGTCATTCACTTGTTTCATGATTAGATAGTTTTGAATTGAAAAGATACAAATAAATCAATATGCAACCGCCTCAGCGGTGTAATTATTCTTGTAATGAGGTTGCTACGCTACCCATAAAAAATCATCGAATTGAAAACCAACCAAACGGTTGGGTTTTCTGTCTTAATCACAGCAAGGCTACTAAATACAAGGGTTTTTCATTTATCCCACTGTTCCTGCCCGGTGCGTTTGCAAACACACTGGCATACAGCAACGCAATGCTTCGGCAACGCGCGTATGTTTTTGGCCCCTGAGTACCGAAGCCGTACGCAACTAATAGCCTTGCTTTTTAATGTGACATTCAATTTTATCGCGGTACGTTTTCCTGATGTTCCGCCGGGCATCTAGAGCAAAGAATACAAACCGTCCTCCGAGCGAGTTCATTTGCCCAACACCAAACGTCTTTCCTACTTCATCAGGGCAAAAGAACAGCGAAAGAAAGATCTTTCATACCCCCAAAATCGCACTATCATAGATTTTTGTCCTTGCGCCTTTCGCGCATTTGGCAGAAATTTATGTCGCGGAAAATCGGCTATGTGTTTTGGACCCAATATTAAGGATCACCATGGTTGTGTGTAAACCTTTTTCAGGACGATGCAACCTATCGGCAGGCAAGCACCGAGAAGCTACTGCGCTCCCGAAAGCATTCAGAATGGGAAGCAAATGGGAAGCAGGTGGGAAGTTTTTGGGAAGCAAGTGAGAAGTTTTCCTGCCTGCCGACGAGGTAGGTGCGCAGTTTTGCCGGTCCCGAACGCATTCGGGACGAAGCAAAACTTCCCACACACCCATTGATAATCAATGAAAACTGCCGGAAATGCGCACCCGCATGGTCTGCAGGCAGGGAAACAAAAAAATTTGCGCAGGGTGAGAAGCAAAGTGTAGCCACTCCGGCCGAAAGGAGCGTCGGTGCACGCAGTATAGATGTACAGAATGATTAACTTTGTTCCACACATTACACAAGGGGTTTTATGCAGGCATATCTGGATCTGGTTCAGCACATATTGGATACGGGCGTAGAAAAAAGCGACCGTACAGGCACAGGCACCATCAGCTGTTTCGGGTATCAGATGCGATTTGATCTGCAGGAAGGTTTCCCGATGGTGACCACCAAGAAGCTGCACCTGCGGTCTATAATTCATGAGTTGCTCTGGTTTCTGAAAGGAGATACCAATATTGCCTACCTGAAAGAGAACGGCGTGAGTATATGGGACGAATGGGCGGATGAGAACGGAGACCTGGGTCCGGTATATGGCCACCAATGGCGCAGCTGGACGGGTGCGGACGGAAAGACGTATGACCAGATTAAGGATGTGCTGCACCAGTTAAAGACGAACCCTGACAGCCGCCGCATGATAGTGAACGCCTGGAATGTGGCCGACCTGCCGAAGATGAAGCTGAGTCCGTGCCATGCCCTGTTCCAATTTTATGTGGCCAATGGGCGCCTGTCGTGCCAGCTATACCAACGAAGCGCGGACGTGTTTCTGGGTGTTCCGTTCAATATAGCGTCTTATGCACTGCTGACCATGATGATGGCGCAGGTGTGCGGGCTGCAACCGGGCGATTTCGTGCACACCTTCGGGGATGTGCACCTGTACAGCAACCATGTGGACCAGGCGAAGCTGCAACTAACCCGCAAGCCGTTCCCGCTCCCAATAATGAAGCTGAACCCGGATGTAAAAGACCTTTTTGACTTCAAATACGAGGATTTTACGCTGGAGGGGTATGAAAGCCATCCGGCTATAAAAGCGCCAGTGGCCGTGTAGCGAAGTGGCGACTAAATAATTTGTTATTTAGAACATCATTTTTTTAGTTTTAGAATAATAGCAATATTTTTGCACCAAACTAAACTTACGACAATGAAAAAACACTTTCTTTTACTGGCAGGCGCAGCAGTGATACTGGCGTCTTGCGGCGGTGAAAACAAAACCGAAGACGCAGGCCAGTCACAAGCTCAGGTTGATTCTGCAGTGAATGCACAGGTTGCTGCTAAAGAGGCTGAAATGGCTCGTGTACAAGACTCTACACTGAAAGCAATGGAAGCTGAGAAAGCTGCTGCTGATTCTGCTGCTGCAGCTGAAGAAGCTAAGAAAGCCGGTGGTAAGAAATCTACCAAGAAGACTACCAAGGCTACACCACCAGCTTCTCCAACAACTCCGCCACCACCACCGCCACCACCACCGGCTCAGGGAGGTCTGAAAGGCCGTTCTGACAAGGCTCAGGAAAGCGGAACACCTGCAACTCAGTCTAAACCATCTGGTGGAGGTCTGAGGGGTCGTTCAGATCAGTCTCAAGGTCAGAAATAATCTAAAGCAATAATATTTATAAGGGCTGTTCCTAAATGGAGCAGCCCTTATTATTTGGGGGAAGTGCAGAAGTTTTGATCTTACAGACACGAACAGCCATAAAAAAAGAAGGGCGCCTTTGGCGCCCTTCAATATCCAAAAGGAGAAGCAATAATTACTGCTTAGCCATGTTTGTGAAAGTGTAGATGTTTGTTTCTGTGCTGTTCTTTTCAGTAAGCGTGATAGAACATACAGTAGCACTTACATTACCAGTACCGGTGTAAGTATAACCGTTAGCAGTTGTAGAAGTGATAGTGAAAACAGAACCTGTAGATTTGATATCAGACAGAGTGATAGGCAGTGTAACTACCGGAGCACTTGTGTTGTCTTTCAGAACGATCTCCATTTTAGTGAGGTCTGTACCAACTGTAGAGAAAGAAGCCCTCCAGCCAGTGTAAGTGTTTGCAGGAGTTGCGTTGTCAGTACCGTTGCCGATGTATGTGTTAACGTAAGTAGTCCTGTAGATAGTTTCGCAGTTAGTACCACCAACACCAGTTGGACAAGTACAAGCACCAGCGTTACAAGTACCACCATTCTGGCAAACTACGTCTTTACATTCGTCTTTTGTACAAGATGTGTACAATACTGCGCCAAACGCGCTTACAGTCAGGAATGCACTCAGGGCGATGTTTTTGATCGATTTCATATCCGGTTTTTTTAGTTAAGTGAATTTATTTGTGCAAATGTAAGATGAATTTCTGAAGAAAACGGCTATGTGAGCCAACTAATAACAAAAATAGGGCTGATAAGACGGGGGCGCTAATTCCATGTGCCGGAAAAGTTGCGGATAACGGAAGCGGAACTTTTGATGGAGTAGGTCCAGGTGATCTTTGATGATGTATGGTCGTAAATGCCCCGCCCGCTTACGAGGTATCCATCGTGGTCAGGTTCCTGAAGGGGTATATTAATAGTGTCGCGGATGACGGTTGCCAGCACAGGTGATGAAAAGAAGCCTTCCCACAGACCAGATACCGAAACTGAAGTGATGGCGCCGGAACCTGCGGAAATGGTTGAAGAATAATCGTATGTAGTGGCGGTGGCGGGTATGTCCTTATCTACCGCGTGCCAAACCTTTATGAATTTTGCACGGGAGATGGTCTCGCATGAAACGCCCTCATAGCCGTCGGGGCAAATGCAGGAGCCATCTACACAAGAGCCACCGTTGGCACAGGAAACAGTGCGGCAGGGATCGTAGGTTTCGCAGTAAGTGCCGTAGTAGCCTGTAGGGCAGGCGCATTTGCCATCAGTACAGGTGCCGCCATTGAGGCAGGTGACCTTTTTGCATGGGTCGGATGTACGTTCGCAATAGGTGCCTTCAAACCCGGCGGGACAGATGCAGCGACCATTGTTGCATGCGCCACCATTGATACAATTGATGCCCCCGCAAGGGTCTTTCTTAGTGCAGGAAGTGTAAACGATGCTTAGGAAACCAATGATAGTGAGTATGATGCCAAAGATGACCGGCCTGATATTTTTCATGGAGTGGTGATGTTTGTAATGTAACAAACATACGAATCGTTTGTTATTTTGCTGCCTGAAAGCCAGCAACACTACCTGCCCACCAAGCAATGAGACACGCCCTTTTACGACTAATACTGATACTGGTACCAGTTGTGGCCACGGGAGCAAGTGGGTTCACGTATGACTATACAGAGAACTGCGCGAGGGCTTACAATCACTTTATGGCATTGCGGTTGAAGGAAGGGCACACCTTGATACAGCACGAAATGAAAGCGGACCCGAAAAACCTGATGGCGGCATATATAGCTGACTATGAGGACTGCATATTGCTGCTGGTGAACTGCAATGTGGAGGATTACAAGAAGCGGGCTGAGGGAATGGAAAGGAGGCTGACACTGCTTGAGAGCGGGGACGCGTCTTCGCCATGGCATAGATTCTGTAACTCGGGTATGTATCTGCACCGGGCTATAGTGAACGTGCGCTTTGGAGAGCAGTACAAAGCAGCCATGAACTTCAGGCGGTCGTTTGCGTTGCTAAAGGAGAATCAGCGATTGTACCCGTCATTTGAGTACAATACTATAATAGCCGGTCTGCAGGAAGCGGTTGTGGGTTCGTTGCCGGGCAGCTATAAGTGGCTGGCATCGGTGTTTGGTATGAAGGGCAGTGTGCGCAAGGGCACAGAAAGGCTAGGTGCATTTGTGAGTAGCCATAACGCCACACAGCCGTTGTATACTGAAACGATGTTGTACTATCTGTATGCTCGGTTTTACCTGCTTGCAGAACAGCAGGAAGTATGGTCGACCCTGACAGGGCCGAGATTCAGCACAGTGGATAATTTGCTTCATGTATTTGTAAAGACCAACATCGCCCTTGATCTGCGGCACTCTGACGAGGCGTTAGAGACACTGAAGGCGGCTACCAAAGAGGAGGGATATTCCAATTACCCTGTTTTCGACTATCAGTATGGGATGGCGCTCCTAACCAAATGCGATACCAACTGTGTGCATTATTTTGAGCGGTATCTGAAGAACAACAGGAGTGATATTTTCATTAAGGACGCATGGCAGCGCATGGCCTTCGCATGGCATGTGGCGGGCATGAGCAGCCGTGCGGAATATTGCAGGAAGCAGATATTGACCCAGGGTACATCCCGGCTTGATCCGGATAAGCAGGCGCAACGGTTTGCTGAATCAGGCTTGTGGCCGAACAGAACGTTGTTGCAGGCGAGGCTGCTGATAGAAGGAGGATATTATGAGAAGGCGCTGGGCCTGCTGCAACGGATAGGTAAGGCAGATATGCAGACGCAGCCAGACAAGGCTGAGTACAGCTTCAGGCTGGGGCGTGTATATGAGGAACTTGCCAAGCGACCGGGAAGTGGATTCAAGTATTCGGACGCACTGACCCAATACCGGGATGCCATGAAGGAAGGAAAGGACAGAAGTGAGCAATTTGCCGCAAGGGCAGCGCTGCACATAGGCAAGATATATGAACTACTGGGTATGAACAAGGAGGCAACACTGGCCTACCATGAATGCCTGGATATGCCCTCGCACGATTTTCAGAATTCGATAGACCAGCAGGCAAAATCGGGGTTGAACAGGATAGAGTGGAAAGAAAAGGGAGGCAAGGAATAACCCCAAGACACATAAGCAATTGACGTAATGATCGCAGAAAAAATGGCGACCTATCTGTCAATAATTTTTACCTGTTCAAAGTGATCTGTGTTTAATACATATGCGATTGACAATGCAGTGTTGACGCAAAAAAATGTCCCCCAAAAATTATTGTGATAGTGCTGAAAATGTTACGTGATGTGACCGCGGGGTCATATGACGGAATCTTGTTTTTGCGATACGGTATAGCGGGTGGAATTTTGGGGCATGAAAGAGGGGATGAAAGAAGCAGATACCCGGGAGTTGGCGAGGATACTGTATACAGAAGGATATAAGACGGTGACAGAGATAGCGGAGACGCTCAAGGTGCCTGTGCAAGAAGTAGCTGACTGGGTGGATGGCGGAAGATGGGGAGAAGTGAGGCGATCGATGGCGGGATCGAAGCAGGAGCAACTGAAGCGACTGTATGAGATGGCGGAGCAGATAAACGTGCGGATGGTGACGGGAGACGAGCAATCATCGAAAGACATAGATCTGCTGATGAAGTATGTGGGCATGATAGGAAAACTGGAGAGCGAAGACAATCTGTACAGAACGATAGAAATGGCTGAAGACTTTTTGAAGTGGCTATACAAGAAAGACAGAAAACAGGCGCAACACTATGTGACGATCTATGACAACTATATAAAGGAACTGACCACCCGCCAGCCCCTATAAACGTAATGCATGCACGACCGTGCATGTGACCATGAAAACAAGAATATGAGTGTGAAGAGTGAACGATTGTTGCAATGGCAGCGACTGACGCAGCAGATAACCAATGAGACACTGACCGATGAAAACGAGACAAGAGAAGAAATTGAGAAAAGAGTGAAGCGACTGGAACGGGATCCTGAAGCGTGGTTCGGTTATTATTTTCCGTCTTTCAGTTATGCGAAGCCGGCTGCGTTCCACAAAGAGTCGACGAGCAGGGTGCTGCAACATGAGGAGTGGATGGAGGTGCGCATGTGGAGCCGTGAACTAGCCAAGAGTACACGCACGATGATGGAGGTACTTTTTCTGGTGCTTGTGGGACATAACGTCCGCGAAAAAGGGCAACGACAGAAAAGGAAAATCAAAAAGAAACGCTGTGTGCTGCTGGTAAGTAATAGTCTGGACAACGCAACAAGAGGTCTGATGCCCTACCGAGCGAACCTGGAATTCAACAAAAGATTGCTGCAGGATTACGGAGAACAGAAGGGCGCTATGATGTGGACGGCGGGAGAGTTTGTGACCGCGACCGGAATATCGTTCAGGGCGGTGGGTGTAGGCCAGAGCCCGCGAGGGATGCGGAATGAAGAGGTGCGGCCGGACGTATTGGTTTTTGACGATGTAGATACAGATGCGGATTGTCTGAACCCCGAATTGGTGGCACAGAAATGGCGCTGGATTGAGGAAGCGGCAATAGGGACGCGGTCGGTGTCGGCGGCGACGACCATTATCTTTTGCGGTAACAGGATATCGATGGACTCGTGTATACAAAGAGCAACTGAAATAGCGGACCACACAGAGATCGTGAACATAAGGGATGAAGCAGGGCGATCGGTATGGATGGAGAAAAACAGCGAAGAGGACATAGACAGAGTGTTGAGTCAGAAGAGTTATGCGGCCCAGCAGAAGGAGTACTTTAATAATCCGGTGACTGAGGGTGCCGTGTTCGGGGCGCTGCCGTATAAGGCCATGTTGCCGATGAACGAATATGAGCTGCTGGTGTGTTATACGGATCCGTCGTATACGACAACCGGCGACTACAAAGCGACCGTGCTGGTGGGAAAGTGGCGCAACGAGTTTCATGTGATCAAGTGCTTTGTGGCAAGGGCGACCACGCCTGAGATGATAGAGTGGCACTACCGGATGATGGATGAAGTGGGTGGGGCAACGTGTTACTACCTGATGGAAGATGTGTTTCTGCAGGATATGCTGATAAAACAAGTTGCTGAGGCAGGTTTGCAAAGAGGACGACATTTGCCTGTAATGCAAGACAACAGAAAAAAGGGTAACAAATACATGCGCATAGAGAGTTTGCTGGAGCCACTGTTGAGGAACGGAGACCTGTACTTTAATGAAGCGGAGAGGGACAACCCGCATATGAAAACGCTGGAGCAGCAGTTTATCGCGTTCGGGCCGGGAAGCAGAGCAAATGATGATGGTCCGGATGCCGTTGAGGGTGCTGTGTGGCAGTTGATATCGAGGACGAAAACAGCGAGTGAGCTTAAGGGCATCATCTATGGCGCGCGGGTAAATGAAAAGAGATTCTAACAACAGATAACAGCTGAGAAAAAAGGACAATTGAAAAGATGAAAATTATGACCTTTGTGATCTACCCATAAATAAAACCGGAAGATGAGGAAGTTACTTCTTGCAACAATACTTATGCTGAGCACATTGGCAGGATATGGTCAACAAAAGGATAAGGACGACCGAAAAGAGGCGACAGAGGAGCGGAAGGCAGCGAATAAGGACAGGGTTGACTATACGGTGTTCAGGCGGCAGATACTGACGCTGACCGAGTTCAGCGATGAGCGAAGGAAACTCGCTCAGCTGAAGAGTGACGGCAAGGGTATAGGAAAGATCTACGCGGTTGTAGATTCCACCAATGAGCAACCGGATGATAAATTTCTGAAGGGGTATATTCAGCTGGTGATGGGAGATAATACCGCGAATGTGTATGAACTGACATTTGACAGGAACCTGAAGCGGATCATACTGGTGCGACCAACAGGAGAACAACTGGAGGTGGAGAAAGCGACACCAGCAAGCCGCAGACCAACAGCAGCTAAGCCTCCAATAAAGGCCAAGCCTAAGAAGAAGACCGGAGATGATGACGAGGAAGAAGAGGCTGACGAAGAAGAAACCGAAGAAACCGAAAAGCCGGTAAGGGGGAGAAAGAAAGAAAAAGAGGACGAAGAATAACGAAAATAATAAGTAACCTATAGACCATGCCTATCATTACACCATCTGAACTGGATACACACCTGTATCCGGAAGTGACAGCCGCATTGACGCGGGACGACAATACCATTCTGAGCAGAGCTATAACAGCCGCGGAGCAGGAAGTGAAGCTATATCTGGGAAAATTTGACCTGACAGCACTGTTCGGGACGGAGAGTGAAGTTCCGTTGGTGGACGATGAGCTGTTGAAACAACTGGTAAAAGATGTAGCCTGCTGGCATTTGCTGCGCCTATCTAACAACGGAACTGAGATCGCAATATTCAGGACGGCCTATGTAGATGCTTTGAGTACGCTAAAGAATATAATGAATGGTCAGGCTGTGCCCGCGGGGTGGCCATATGCGGTAATAGCGACTTCTGAACCTACAGACGGCAATGCTGTGAACTGGAGCAGTAACGAGCGAAGAAGCAACCATTATTGACGATCATACGAAAAGCCAGTCGCCAAAGTGTTTGTACAGGAATAGCACGATGGCTGCCACCGTGTACAGAATCAGCGTTGTGTGACTGTGGTTCTTTTTTGCATCTTTTGCGACAGTCTGGGCGTTGGGGGTAAGCCAATATGTGACGCCGATGAACAGAAAAACAGTGGCAAACGAGATGGGGAAGCGGAAGAACATAAGCGCCAATGACGCGAAACTAAAAAGCCCCTGAACCAACAGGACAAGTCCATTAACGATAATGTAGTTCATGGCACTGACGTAGAGGATACCACCAATGTAGGCGGGCATTTTCGCTCCAGTCAACTTGAACATCCAACTATAAAACTCAGTGAGTATCCTTCTCATTGATCGAGTTCACTTATGAAATAATTTGTTTTGGAATTGTTAGCGGGTGGGGTGTTTCGTAAAGGTAATGTATGTAAACAGCAGATGCAAGGAAATAGAAAATTAAAAATTTATGACCAGAAAGGAAGACAGGAGTAAGCCGATCATTATCAATGAAATAAATGTGCGGTCGATAGACAGGGGGAAGAAGGACATATCGTGGTGGCGCAGTGCGCTGACCAGCGCAGAGTCGGTAAGTCACCCGAACCGGACCAGGCTGTATGATCTTTATGAAGAAATAATGCTGGACGGGCACCTTACAGGTGTGACGAGTAAGAAGGTGAACGCGGTGCTGAATAAGGTGATCCGCTTTGAGCGGAGCGGCACACACGTGCCGGAGATGGATGAGCTGATAAGGTCGGAGGGGTTCAGGGAGATAGTGAAGACTATCGTGGAGACACTTCTGTGGGGAATATCGGGGATAGAGTTCTTGCCGGGGCCGGAAATGAATTTTCAGAAGATACCGAGAAAGCACATCAAACCTGAGCGGGGCATCATTTCGTATGAGCAGGGTGGACATGAAGGGATAGCCTATGGAGGTGTGCCCAACATATGGGTGATGGGTGCGGCGAATGATCTGGGGTTGTTGCTGAAGTGCGCGCCGTATTGCCTGTACAAAAGGGGAGGTCTGGCCGATTGGGCACAGTTCATAGAGCTATTCGGGCAGCCGGTTCGAGTGATCAAGTATGACTCATATGATGAACAGACGAGGGTGGAGCTGAAGAGGATACTGGACGAGAGTGGGAGTTCGCTGTCGATGATGATACCGAGGCAGGCTGATTTTGAGATAAAGGATGGTAAGCAGGCCAATAGTGACGGCGGGTTGCAGTTGTCGTTCGTGAAGGCATTGAACGAGGAAATATCGGTGACCGTGCTTGGCAACACAGAGACAACGAACAGTAGTAAGAGTGCAGGTTATGCACAGAGTAAGATACATCAGGAGCAACAGTTTGAGATAACGAAGGCAGACATAGCGTATACCGCATCGATGCTGAACAGTGCCCGGTTTTTGAGCGTATTGCGATCGTATGGGTACGACACCGATGGGGGGCGGTTTGTATTTGCCAAAGAAATGGATGTGGAACAGCTGTACAAAAGAGTGGCTATCGACAAAGAGCTGAATACGATAGTGAATATACCAAGGGAATATTGGAGTGAGACCTATGGTGTGCCTGTGAAGGAACAGGCGTGAGGAAAACTAAAAACTGAATAGAGATGAATTCGCCATTTTCGAGATTATTGAAAAACATGCAGGAGCGTATAGGCGCTGTAGTGCCTGAGATAGCCTGTGTGGATCAGGACAGAGGACAGCTGAACACTAAGAGCAGACCGGCGGTGCAATGGCCGTGTGTACTGATAGACATGGAAACATTCGAATATGACAATCTGGGGTCGAACGTACAGACGGCTGAGGGGACAGTGTGTGTGTTGCTGGGTTTCGCGCCGAATGGCCCGACGGCAAGCGGTACCCCGGAGGAATATAAGGAGGCAGCATTGGGGTATTATGAGTTGGAGTGGAAGTTGAACAAGGCGTTGCACGGGTGGAGTGCGGGAGAGGGTTTCGGGTACCTAATAAGGAAGAACACGAGGAGCCAGCAAAGGGCGGACGGTTACAGGGTGCGTGAAATACGGTATCGTCTGGCATTTGATGACAGAAGTACGCAGGCGGCGGTAACATATGTGGCTGTGACGCCGGTGATAACGGGCGAGTGTGAAGCAGGGGTGTAGCCTTATTTAACAATATAGAGAATCTATGACCGGGAAGGGTGGCAGTGGAGGCTGGTAAGGCTGACGTTGCTACCTTTGTTGCATGGCATATAAATCGTTGAGAGCGTTTGTAGAAAAGCTGGAAGAGGCAGGAGAGCTGGTGCGGATCAAGACATTTGTGGATCCGGAGCTGGAGATATCGGAGATAACTGACAGGGTGTCTAAGACACCTGACCGGAACAAGGCATTGCTATTTGAAAACACGGGGACCCAGTTTCCGCTACTCATAAATGGTATGGGTAGTGAACGGAGAATGTGTATAGCACTGGGTGTGAACGACCTGGACGAGGTGATGAACGACATAGACAGTCTGATGAAAAAGATGTCTGCGCCCAAGGCCGGTATCTTGGACAAGTTGGCGATGCTGCCCGAGCTGGGTAAGTTTGCCTCATACATGCCGAAAGTGGTGAGTGGCCGTGGCGCCTGCCAGGAAGTGGTGATGGCAAAGCCGGACCTGAGCAAGATACCAGTGCTGAAGTGCTGGCCGGAGGATGGAGGCAGGTTCATAACCCTGCCGGCGATACACACCAAGGATCCGAATACGGGAATGCGTAACATAGGCATGTACCGCATGCAAGTGTTTGATGAGCAAATGACGGGTATGCACTGGCACAAGCATAAAGTGTCGGCGAGGCACTATAATGAGTACAAGAAACTGGGAAAAAGAATGCCGGTTGCAGTGGCACTGGGAGGAGACCCGGTATATACATACGCGGCCACTGCTCCGCTACCTGAGAATGTGGATGAGTACATGCTGGCCGGATTTCTGCGCAAGAAGAAAGTGGAGATGGTGCGTTGTATCACCCAACCTGAAATAGAAGTGCCAGCAGATGCGGATTTTATTATAGAAGGATATGTGGACCCGAGCGAAGAGCTGATATGGGAAGGCCCGTTCGGGGACCATACAGGATATTATTCTCTGGCAGATTGGTACCCGAAGTTTCATGTGACGGCGATAACACATAAAAAGGATGCCATATACCCGGCTACGATAGTGGGTATACCGCCGCAGGAGGACGCATGGATAGGTAAGGCTACCGAGCGCATCTTCCTGACGCCGATAAAAATGACGATGGTGCCTGAGATCACAGATATGAACATGCCTGTGGAAGGAGTGTTCCATAATCTGGTGATAGCGACGATAAACAAGGAATATGCCGGACAGGGTCAGAAAGTGATGAATGCGATGTGGGGGGCAGGACAAATGATGTTTAATAAGATTCTGGTGCTGGCAAACGGTGTGGGGCAGAACGGAATAAAAATAGACGACTACGGGAAGCTGGCGAAAGAGGTATTTGATAATCTTAACCCTGTGACTGACATTTATTTCAGTCAGGGCCCGATGGATGTGCTGGACCATAGCTGCTCGAAGATGGGTTTTGGCGGGAAGATGTGCATAGATGGTACGCGGAAGACCGAAGAAGAACAGACCGAGGAGTTGAAGCCTTACAAAATATCGGCAGCATTCTCGGCAAAGCAGATAATGGCTGATATGCCGGAGGTGAACGGCGTGAACGATGTGCTGATGCGCCAATGGGAGATACCGGTGTTGATGGTGTCTATGAAAAAGGATCGGCCCGGCCATGTGCGCGACCTGCACACGAGGATTGCCGGAGCGGCAGGAATGGAGGGAGTGAAGATGGTGATCTATGTGGAGCACACAGTGGATATACACGATATTGCTGATGTTTTGTGGCGTTTTTGTAATAATCTGGACCCGAGAAGGGATAATTTCTATGCCGGGGACCAGCAGCAGATATTGGGGCTGGACGGAACAAGGAAGACAAAGCGGCATGATAACTTTGACAGGCCGTGGCCGAATATTATAGCTGCCGACGACGCTACGATAGCTAAAATAGATGCTAAATGGAGTGAGCTGGGGCTGGGTGAATTGTTAAAATCGCCATCTTTGAAGTATAAGACCCAACTATATGAGGGGGGAGCTACTGTCTTAGATAGTGAATAGCAGATTTTTTAATTCATTTTATTACCTTTATCAATAAAATTCAACTACAATGAAGCGTATTTTAATAGCATGTTTCCTTTTGACGGCTGCAGCTAGCGTGGCTCCGACCCAGCATGCATCGGCGTATAGTGCAGCTGCACCTGTGACGGTAGCATCCTTTACCGCGAAAGTGAATCTGATGGACAGCCAGATAGGCGCCGGAAGTATGACTGCGGCGCAGGCAACATGGGAAGAAATACATACCATGATGCTGAGTGTGCTTGGTGTGACCAAGAACAGCATACTGACAGCACCGACACCAGCAGCAAAGACCGCTTATGAGACTATTCTGAATAACCAGACGGTGATCTATCAGGCGGCGTGGAACCTGAAGCCGAATCTGGCGACAAACAGAGCGCTGATAAAGGCTAAGTTGCTGGAATTTGCAGCGACCATCTATTAATCGCAAGGGTGCGGAAACGTGCCACATACCTACAAAGCATGAATATTAAAGTCTTATCCGCATCTTTACTATTGCTGACTGCAGGGTTGCCCGCTATGGCGCAGCAAGCAACAGTTACCGAACAGACCGAAGTGACGAAAAGTGAGTTCTCGGCACTTGTGGCGGAGTTGGGAAAACTGCTGGATAAAGATAAGAAAGCCGAAGCTGAGCAGCTTTTCACAGAGATCAACAAATTGGCGAACGCCGAATTCGGGTCGACTCGTGAGAAGATGCGCCATGCACAGAATGATGCTGACAAGAGCAGATACAGTGCACTGACTGTGAAGCAAAGGAATATGTTTGCGCAGGTGCTGAAAATGCGTCAGGAGAACATAATAGCCAACAAGCAACAGATAATGGAGCAGCTGGAGGCGTTTTCGGCGACGATAGAATAAGAACGATAACAAATTTTAGGCGAGGGCTCTGCGAAATCAGGGCCTTCGTTGTTTTTAAAAGGTCTGCAGATGGAAAATAAAAAAAGAGTAACGGGTATAGGTGGTATTTTCTTCAAAGCCCAGGACCCGAACGGAGTGCGGGAATGGTATCACAAACATCTTGGTCTGGGAAATGACCAGTACGGGACTGTATTTGACTGGAGGTACGCAGAAGACCCGTCTAAAAAGGGCAGTACGGTATGGAATCCATTCAAGGCGGATACGCAGTATTTCGCGCCATCGGGAAAAGACTTTATGATCAATATGCGGGTGGAGGACCTGGAGTGGCTGTTGGGTGAGTTGAAGAAGGAAGGGGTGGAGCAGATAGGAGAGATGCAGGTATATGATTACGGAAAGTTTGCCCACATAATGGACCCTGAAGGGAACAAGATAGAATTGTGGGAGGCTATTGACTATGATTTTGGTACTGCAGAAGAAGGTGCAGGGCAGGATCAGCCGTAGATCTCTATCTGCACATCCCGTTTGTCGTAGCCGAGGGCAAGTATGCGCTCGCGGGCTTCGTCGATCATTTCGCGCCAGCCGCAGAGCATGAAAGAGGCGGGCTGACGTGACGCGCATAATTTCTCGTAGATGTTGTGTACGTAACCTGTGTGGCCGTCCCAATGCTGGCGTGAGAGCGTGGGTATGTAGCGGAAACCTTCTACCTTGTTTTGCAGATCGAGCATCTCATCGTGGTAAAGGAGATCGGCTATGGTGCGGGTGCCGAATATGAGATTGATCTTGTAGCCTTTGATATTGTGGTGGTGTATGTACTTTATCATGCTGCGGAACGGCGCAATGCCAGTACCGGTGCAGATGAAGAAATGTTCTTTGTCTTTGTCAGCAGGCAGAGTAAAAACACCTTGCGGGCCGCGCAAAGTGAGTGAGTCGCCGACCTTGACGTTCTCAAAAATATAGCGGGACCCTACCCCACCGTGCAGATGCACAATGATAAGCTCGATGATATTGGTGCCATCGGGCATGGAAGCGATGCTATAGCTACGCCAACGTTTGTTGCGCTGCTCGTGAATGGGAAGATCGAGGGTGACGAACTGGCCGGGGACAAAAGTGAAGTCGGGTTTTTCGGGCAGTTCTACCCAATACCGGCGTGTGTTGGACGTAGCCTGTTCGATGTGTGTGACAACTCCTTTTTGCCAAGCCAGAATCATGAGGTTAAAGGTAGTTTATTTTGCGGGAGGGGTATATAGAGCCTTTTAATAATGACATTGGTGTGAGGTGGTGAGCGGGTAAGTGGCGTTGAATTGCTATCTTAGCAAAAATTCTACATATTTTGTATTTCGCTGATTTTGGCTTTGATGATGATCTGATGGATGGCATAGATGCCATGGGCTATGAAAAAGCCACCCCTGTACAAGCGCAGGTAATACCACTGATACTGGAAGGAAGGGACATAATTGCTGCTGCCCAAACGGGTACCGGAAAAACAGCCGCTTTTTTGCTGCCGGTGCTGGAGCAGCTGCTGACCAAGCCGCATGATGAGAAGTCTGTGAATGCACTGATCATTGTGCCGACGCGTGAGTTGGCGACACAGATATCGCAGGCGCTTGAGGGGATAGCTTACTACACTAATATAAGTTTCATATCGGTTTACGGAGGAACGGGCGGTGCTTTGTTCGCGTCGGAGCGGAAAGCGCTGGAAACAGGAGTGGACATTGTGATATGTACACCGGGCAGAATGATATCGCACCTGAACATGGGTTATGTGAAGTTGGGTGGACTGAAGTATCTGATACTAGATGAGGCGGACAGGATGCTGGATATGGGTTTTTATGAGGACATCATCAAGATCATATCTTACCTCCCGAAGGAAAGGCAGAACCTTTTATTCTCGGCAACGATGCCACCTGCTATAAGGAAGCTGGCCAATACCATATTGCATAATCCTGCCGAGATTAATATTGCTATATCTAAGCCACCTGAGCAGATAACACAGGGTGCATTTGTGGTGTATGAACCACAAAAACCAGGACTGGTGAAGTATGTACTGAAGCAGAAGGAGTTTGCAAGTGTGATAGTTTTCTGCTCGAGCAAGCTGAGTGTGAAGAAACTATATGAAGAGCTGAAGCGGGCGAAGTTTGCTGTGGGGAGTATCCACTCGGATCTGGAGCAGGACCAAAGGGAGCAGGTGTTGCTTGATTTCAAGAGTAAGAAACTGTCTATACTGGTTGCAACCGACATACTGAGCCGAGGAATAGACATTGAAGATATTGATCTAGTGATCAATTATGATGTGCCACATGACGGAGAGGATTATGTGCACCGCATAGGCAGGACAGCGAGGGCCGCGACAAAGGGAACGGCGTATACGTTCATCACCGATAAAGAATTGTTCAAGTTTCATAAGATAGAGAAGCTGATAGGGAAGGAAGTAGAGAAACTGCCAGTGCCTGCTGAATTTGGTCCGGCACCGTCGCCTGCGGCGCGGACCGAGCGCAGTGGCAACGCAGGAGGAGAAGGACAAAAGAACAAGAAGAAGAGGAGGTATAAGGGAAATGGAGGCGGTGCCAAGAAGCCGCAATAAGGACTACCACACAACGTATATATTGTGTAGGTTTGTCGAGACCCCGCACTATGAAAGAAGCACACCTTATATGTGCTCTGTGAGATATTATTAAAGAATAGAAATGGGTAATCAGCAAAACATATTTCTTGCGAAGAGTGAGGTGAAGGCGCATGACCTGGAGCACAAGCGAAAGGTGGCGTTCAACATACAGAAGTATAATGATAGTGTGGTAAAGGGTAAGAAGCAATATTCGAACCTGGAACTGGCACGCAGGCGCGCAAAGAATATCAAGTGGAAGACGATAGAGAACCTTGATAAATATCTGGAGCAGTTTGAAAAAAATTTCACCGCCAACGGCGGTAAGCTGATATGGGCTGAGGACGCTGAAGAAGCAAGGCAGGCCATACTGCAGATATGCAAGGAGAAGAATACACGCCAGGTAGTGAAGGCAAAGAGCATGGTGACAGAGGAGCTGCACCTGAATGATTTTTTTGCGAAGAACGGAATTGAGTCGGTGGAGACGGACCTGGGAGAATATATACAACAACTGGATGAAGAGCCGCCGTACCACATAGTGACGCCGGCCATGCACAAGAGCAAGGAAGATGTGGCGAAGCTTTTTCATGAGAAGTTGGGCACTGAGCCGCACCTGAGTCCGTCGGAGATAACACTGGTGGCGCGTAAGAACCTGAGGGAGAAGTATGTGACGGCAGAGGTAGGCATAACAGGAGGTAACTTTTTGCTGGCTGATGTAGGTGGTGTTTGTGTGACCGAGAATGAGGGGAACGGCCGACTGTCGACAACGTTTCCGAAGACACATATTGCGGTGGTGGGCATAGAAAAGTTGCTGCCATCTATCAATGACTTACCGCTGTTCTGGCCGCTGCTTGCGACCTTTGGTACGGGGCAGCAAGTGACGGTGTATAACAGCATTTTTACAGGACCGAGAAGGGCAAACGAAACTGACGGGCCGGAGGAGATGTATGTGATATTGCTGGACAATGGCAGGACGAACCTTCTGCGGAAGGAAGTGCGTGAGAGCATGTATTGCATCAGGTGCGGATCTTGCCTGAATGCGTGCCCAGTATATAAGAATATAGGTGGCCATGCCTACGGCACTACTTACAGTGGCCCGATAGGGGCTGTGATCACTCCGCATCTGGAGGGTATGAATGAATTCAAACATCTGAGTTATGCGAGTAGCCTGTGTGGTAACTGTACAGAGGTGTGCCCGGTGAAGATCAACATACATGAGATGTTGCTGGAGAACAGGAAGATAGCGGTGGAGGATAATCTGAATGGTTTTGGCGAACATGCAGTGTGGGCGTTGTGGGAGCGTGCGATGCTGAGCCGGACAATGTTGAACCTCGCGAGTGCGAATATGAAGGGCAAGGTGGTGAACAAACTCTTTGAAGACACATGGGTGAAACACCGAACGCCACTGCGATTTGCAGAGAAGTCGTTTAACAAGATGTGGAAGGAACGACAGGGAAAATAGATACAGATGGCGACCGTAGTTGTATATAGTCCGTTTGTGAATGAGCGTCTCAGGTATGTAATGGGATGGCTGATGAAGGAACGACTGCAACTGGATGTGCGCATTACCGATAATAAGGAGGAGGCAGACTTGAGTGAGTGTGCTGTGTACTATGGTGTGCAGCAAGCGGGGAAATTCTGTGTGCCTGCAGCAGAGCTGCTGCAGCAAACCGGTACGGCTACTGTGAAACCCGAGGTGGGGAGTTGGGGGCTGATGCCTACCCTATTTGCAATGAGTGAAGATGGATACACGATACCCTTTGATATTTTCTCGGCAGTTTTTTATCTGATAACGCGATATGAAGAGTATGGCGGGTATGTGCCTGACAAACACGGCAGGTATCCTGCGACCGAAAGTGTGCTCAATAAAAACGGATGGTTGCAGCGACCGATAGTAGATGAGTGGGTATATGCATTGCGAAAGGAATTGCAAAAGCGACTGAATATAGAGGTGTCAGAAATGCAATTTGTATTCAGGCCGACCTACGATATAGATATGGCGTACGCGCATCTGCACAAGGGTGCGAAAAGGATAGCCGGAGCTTTTCTACGGGCTTTGGCGGCGGGTAACCTAAGAGAAATAAGTTTGCGGGCACAGGTGCTGAAGAAAAAGCAGAAGGACCCGTATGACTCGTTCAGGTGGCTAAGGCAGGTGCATAAAGAGTATGGATTCATCCCGACGTATTTTGTGCTGTCGACGCTGCGCACGACGAAGTTTGATAAGAACATACATCCTGAACATCCGGCGATGGTACGCGTAATCAAGAACCTTGCGAAGGAAGGGATAATCGGAATCCACCCGTCGTACTATTCGGGTGAGGGTAATGTGATGCAGGCAGAAAGAGGTGTGCTGGAGACTGTGGCCGGAAAAAGAACAGTAATATCCAGGCAGCACTACATACGCGCTGTGTTACCGCAGACATATAGAAGTCTGATCGCAGCCGGGATAACGGAAGACTACAGTATGGGATATGGTACGCACCTAGGTTTCAGGGCTGGAACGGGAAGTTCGTTTTTGTGGTATGATCTAGAGCAGGATATGAAAACCGATCTGAGGGTGTTCCCGTTCTGCTTCATGGATACTACTGCCCACTATGAAGCCGGGTTGACAACACAACAGGCGTTTGAAAAGCTGGAAGCGATGAGTAAGTTATTGGAGCAAACCGGTAGCAAACTGATCACAGTATTCCATAATTTTTCGTTGGGTACAGATGACGAATGGACAGGATGGCGCCAGGCGTATGAATTGTTTTTACACACCATGTCAATGAAGGGAAAGTAAAACCAAAAAAATGGGGAACAAGCAAAGTGCTCATTCCCCAACGCCATTATGTTAAGTAGCAAATCGCTTCACCCCCATTTCTTTGAGGATGGGTGTAACGAAGTCGGATAACTCTTTGATGTAGGCAGGCGAGAAGTCGAAACGAATGCCTGCAGTAGCGTACAATTCTTTTAGTGTTTTGGTGTAGCCAAGACTTAGCGCGTTCTGATAATTCTGTAATGCCTGTTGTTTATTCCCGCGATATTGTCGCCACATTGCGATGGCACCAAGCTGTGCGATGCCGTATTCGATATAGTAAAACGGAACCTCGAAAAGGTGCAATTGCTTTTGCCAGAGGTTGCGGCGGTATTCGTCGAATCCGGACCAGTCGGTGATGCCTGTAGCAAATTCGTCGAGTATGGCGAGCCACTGTTCTTCGCGCTGCTGCACAGAGTGACCCGGATTGGTATAGAGCCAATGCTGGAACTTATCTATAGTGGCGATCCATGGAAGGACAGAGATGATACGTTCCATTTCTTCGAGCTGCGCGCGGTGGAGTTCGGTCTGGTCTTTAAAGAAGACATCCCAATGTTCCATAGAGAACAGTTCCATACTCATGCTGGCGAGTTCGGCGATCTCCATAGGATATTCTTTGAACGCGGTAAGCGGGAGTGGGTGAGAGAGGAAAGAATGGATAGCGTGCCCACCTTCGTGCATCATGGTGATGACATCGCCCATGGTACCCGCGGCATTCATGAAGATAAACGGAACACCGGTCTCAGCGAGTGGACAGTTGTAGCCACCCGGAGCTTTGCCCTTGCGGCTCTCAAGATCGAGACGTTCCATGCCCTGCATGGTAGTGAGGCAACTGCTGAAAAATGGAGAGAGTCGGCTGAAGGTCTCAACGGTTTTCTCAGCGAGTTCTTTTCCTGATGTAAAAGGATGGAGCGGCTGAGTTCCTTTTGGTTCGGCGTCGCCGTCCCATGGGCGCATGACATCGAGGCCGAGGCGCTGCTGCCGGTTGCGAACGAGCATGGCATGCAATGGAACGATATGTTCCTTTACTGCTTTGTGGAATTCGAAACAGTCTTCGACCGTATAATCGAACCGACCGAGTTCGCGGAATTTGTAATCGCGGTAGTTATCGAATCCTGCATTGAGTGCTACCTGATGGCGAATGGAAAGGAGCTTATCGAAAAGTTCGTTGAGTTTGTCTTTGTCAACGAGGCGGCGGCCGGCGACTTTTGTAAATACTGATTGCCTGAGATCGCGCTCAGGGTTCTGCAGGAATTTGGCTGCCTGCTGTAGCGTGTATTCTTTGCCATCGATCTCGACACTCATGGCACCAGAGATGACGCCATACTGTTGTGCAAGAAGATTGAGGTCGGCCTGAAGCGCGACATTCTCTTCGCGGTACAATTGAGCAGCGTTCTCTACACCACGCAGGTAGGGGAAGTAAATGGCGGAATCGAGTTCTTTGACAAAGGGACAGGCGAGGAGTTTTTTGTTTAGTTCAAAAGTGTAAGGTTTGATCTTGGGTTCGATCTCCATGCAGAAGAAAGTGAAAGCCTCTTCGATTTCTTTGTTAGTTGTATCGCAGGTCATTTTGATCTGACGCCAACATGCATCTTCGCTGATGACCGCTTCGAGCTCGCTAATGTTGCTAAGCCAGGTTGCGAGTTCTGAGGGAGATTTTATCTCTCTTCCGGTCAGTTCGTCGTAGTATGGTTTGAGTGTTTCCCAATTGGTAACTGTGAAGTCTTTGGGGAGGAAAGTCCTTTCTTTTACCGGAAGCGGTTGGAATGTTGCGTTCATAAGTTGAAACCTGCCTTGAATGAGGCAGGCAAATTTAGGATATTGGTGTAAGCCTGCAGTTATATTAATTGTTAGAAAACAGACCCGGAAAGATGTGAAAATTCGTTATTCGGCAAAACAAATTGGATTATTTATTATCTTGTTTGGTCCGCTAATCATATTGTTATTTGATTGAATGTGGTGTTTTGGAAGCAAATTTTGCAAAAATGAGGACCATTTTGATAGAAATACAGACAAAAAGCCCGTCGGCAACTTGGTGAGATATTAATTACTGACTATATCTATAAAACTGATGGAGCCGGTTTGCACTTCCATTTTTTTGCTACCCCCACCGGTAGTATATTTGCATCAAGTTGTGAATTTAATGGGTTAGTAAGTAAGAGCTGCCGGATTCTTCCGGCGGCTCTGTTTTTAAGGGTACCTCAAGCCCGGGGAAGTTGACACAAGTGTTCCATTCTTTTTTCTCACCACTACCCAATCGCAATTAGCTGCGCCAATAATTTTCTGAGGGGCCGTATCTCATTTCCCGAAAAAAGTAAATGAATGACTGCATGAAAAATGTGGATATCGTAAAGGAGGATCTGTCGTGCGGGCGGATGGTGAAGTTGTATCTTTAACTTACGATGGCAAAAATTAAATCAGCATTCTTCTGTCAGCAGTGTGGATATGAGACTCCGAAATGGACGGGTAAGTGTCCTTCGTGCGGGACATGGAATTCTTTTGTGGAAGAAGTGGTGCAGCGCGATGAAAAGAAACGGGGAGATGTGCAGGGCTGGGAGGACGGAGACAACAAAGAAAAGAACAAGGCGCACAAGCTGGACGAAGTGATACATGTAGAGGAAAGACGGCTACCAGCGCCGGATACAGAGCTTAACCGGGTGCTGGGTGGCGGTGTGGTGCCGGGATCGGTAATATTGGTGGCGGGTGACCCGGGGATAGGAAAGAGTACCTTGTTTCTGCAATGCGCATTGCAGTGGAAAGCGATAAGGACACTTTATGTGTCGGGCGAGGAAAGCGCCCAACAAATTAAGTTGCGTGCAGAAAGACTGGGTATAACTAACAACAATCTGTACCTGCTGACTGCGACCGACACAGCGACAATCTTTAACGAAGTGAAAAAGGTGAAGCCGCAGGTGCTGATCATTGACTCGATACAAACGCTGGAGTCGCCATATGTGGAGTCGGCTGCGGGTAGTGTGTCGCAGGTAAGGGAGTGCGCAGCTGAGCTGCAAAAATTTGCGAAGACGACGAACATACCTGTGTTCATAATAGGTCACATAACGAAGGACGGGTCTATAGCCGGACCGAAGGTATTGGAGCATATGGTGGACACGGTTCTGCAGTTTGAAGGTGACCGCCATTATGCCTACCGGATACTGCGGACACTGAAAAACAGGTTCGGATCGACGGCGGAACTGGGTATTTATGAGATGGTGCAGCAAGGAATGCGTGCGGTGACGAACCCATCTGAAATTTTATTATCTCAACATGATGAGCCGCTGAGCGGGATAGCGATAGCTGCAACGATGGAAGCATCGAGGCCGCTGATGATAGAAGTGCAGGCACTGGTGACGACAGCCGTGTACGGAACGCCACAAAGGACTGTGAGCGGCATGGACCTAAGGAGGCTGCAGTTGCTACTGGCGGTGCTGGAGAAGCGGGGTGGATTCCATTTTGGGGCGAAGGATGTATTTGTGAACATAGCGGGCGGATTGAAAATAGAGGATCCATCGATAGAATTGGCGGTAGTGTGTTCATTATTATCTTCTTATGAAGATAAAACGTTGCCATCTAATATTTGCCTGGTGGGAGAGGTAGGTTTAAGCGGAGAGATAAGGGCAGTGAACAGGATAGAGCAGCGGATAGCTGAGGCAGATAAGTTGGGTATGGATGTAATATTTATACCTAAGGCTAATGCGAAAGGGCTGGACCGAAAGAACTACAAGATAGAGATAAAGATGGTGAACAAAGTGGAGGACGTGTACAAAATGCTGTTTGCATGATGGGGTTTTCACTTATGTTCGGTTGAACCGGATAGTAAAATTTAAAAAACGAAAAAGGAGCCCCTACAGGGGCTCCTTTTTGATGGAAGGATATGTTAGTCGTCACAACCCCTGGAATTGCCGGAGGAAGCGAACATCGTTCTGAGAATATAGACGGAGATCGTTCACCTGATATTTGATCTGGGTGATACGCTCTACGCCCATACCGAATGCGAAACCGGAATAAACCTCAGGGTCGATGCCGAAGTTGCGCAGGAGGTTGGGGTGTACCATGCCGCAACCGAGGATCTCGACCCAGCCGGTGTGCTTGCACAGACTGCAGCCGGAACCACCACATACGGTACAGGAGATATCCATTTCGGCACTTGGTTCAGTGAACGGGAAGTAGGAAGGGCGGAAACGCACCTTGGTATCGGGGCCGAACATTTCTGTAACGAAATAATAAAGCGTTTGCTTGAGATCGGCGAACGATACATTTTTATCTACGTACAGTCCTTCGAACTGATGAAAGAAGCAGTGTGCCCGGGCAGAGATGGTTTCGTTGCGATACACACGGCCGGGGCAAATAACACGAACCGGAAGCGGAGTGGTCTCGAGGATGCGCGCCTGAACTGACGATGTGTGGGTGCGTAATACCCAATCGGGGTTTTGCGCTACGTAAAAAGTGTCTTGCATGTCGCGAGCTGTATGATTCTCGGGCATGTTGAGCGACGTAAAGTTATGCCAGTCGTCCTCGATCTCGGGTCCGGTAGCGACACTGAACCCGATCTTGCTGAAGATATCCACGATGCGGTTCTCGACAATGCGCAGCGGGTGGCGCGTGCCGATAGGCAATGGCACACCGGGGAGACTTGTATCAATAGCCGCAGCATTGGCATTGCCCTCATCTTTGAGATGGGCGAACTGTTCGTAGCGAGCCTCGGCGAGCTGTTTAAAAGAATTGAGCAACATGCCGGCTTCTTTACGTCCTTCCGGCGGGACGTTCTTCATTTCATTTGCCAATAGTTTGACAATACCCTTGGTGCCGAGGAACCTGATGCGAAATTGCTCGAGGTCGGCGGCGTTGGTCGGGTTGAAAGAATTAATTTCCTGCTCGTAGGGCAGAATCTGTTCCTGTAAGGATGCCATAAGGAACAAAGATATTATTTCTGCGTGAACCATGACGGGGAGCAGGTGCGGGATATTCAGCAAAAAATGCGTTAATATGAGTTGCGACATCTGCGCCAAACTACAAAACGGGGATTGTGTGGAGTGCAAAGCCGAATGAAATATGTAAGCAGACTGAGAATGAAGAGGTTGGGTGCAGAAAAAGATCTGTGATATGCAGCAGGCTGTAAACCGTATGGCAGTATTTGCGAATGACAGAAACGTGATTTGCAGGGCAGTGGAATGCGAATGACCTTTGTGTCACAAAACAACCAAATCCCTATCATGAGTGACAAATTGAAGAAAGCAGAGCGGAGTTATGTACTCTCGGACAGCAGTGTGAACGAATATGGGTTCAGGCTATTGACATCGGGTTACGAGATCGAATCATTCAGAAAGAACCCGATCGGATATTATATGCATAAGCGAGAGGATGGCATAGTGCTGAAATGGGATGACCTGCGGGTGGAAGGAGACCAAGTGCTGGGTGTGCCGGTGATCAATATGGCGAATGCGAGAGGAGAGCAGACATTGCAGGAAGTGGAGAACGGATTTCTGAATGCGGCATCGGTGGGGCACATAGTGGTACTGGAGTATAGTCTGGATAAAGAGCTGATGCTGCCGGGCCAAACGGGACCAACGATAACGAGGTGGTATAATAAAGAGTGCAGCCTTGTGGACATACCGGGGAACTGCAATGCACTTACCCAATTGTATGACGTAAACGAGAACGAACTGAATCTTGCGGACATGGGCGGCAACAAGTCACTCTATGCAATAGGAAATATTGACTTGTCAGCTACATTGGTCACTCTAATGAAAATGGAAAAGACAAGTGACGTACATCAAATAAGCAAGGCGGTGGAGCAACTGGTACTGAAGGCTACACAGCTGGAAGCAGAGAATCAATTGTTGCATGAAGAAAGAGCCCGCCTAACAACGACACTGGATGAAATAAAAACGAGCCGAATGAAGGCCGAAGTGCAGTCTCTGCTGGTGAGAGCGCTTGAAGACAAGAAAGTGACAGTGGAATTACGAGACAGGCTTGCTGCAGATTATGCCGGCAATCCTGAGGGACTGCGCACACTGCTGGCGGCAATGCCTGCATACCGGTCGATAGCCGAACAATTGCGCCAACCGAAACAGGAGGGGAATATAGCAGACTGGACCTGGGACGACTATGAACGTAACGACCCCAGCGGCAAGAAGTTAATGGAACTGCGCGCGACAGACGCCGCGAAATATCAGGAGCTGTTCAACAACAAATTCAACGCCTGAGCGAGATAAAACAGCAATAAAAATTTTCTGCGGAAGAAGTAAAAAGCGCAAATATGCCGGGGCACTGCTGTGTGCAGAAATGAGATAAAATTCTATCACCAAACAATCATAAAAAAAGATGGCAATTCAAAAAGAGATATGGCAGGACCATATAGAGGGAAATCTATTCAAGAACAATGAGTTCTTGCTGGCGTCGACAGATGCAAGCCAGTATGTGCTGCAAGGAAAGGTAGTGCACATACCACAGGCGGGAGCAACAGCAACTGTGGTAAAGAACCGGGCATCGGTGCCGGCAACGGTAGTGCAGCGAACAGACACGGATGTAACCTATGTGCTGGATGAGTTCACCACGGATCCGATATTGATACCGAATGCGGAAAGTTTTGAACTGAGCTACAATAAGCGCGAAAGCATACTTGCCGAATATGAGTCGTCGCTGAGGCAGACAATAGCAGAGAACCTGTTGATAGACTGGAGTCCGACGGGAACGACAGGAACAATCATACGAACAACAGGCGTGTCGACGGCGACGCACCTTGACGACACTACGGGTAACCGAAAGAAGCTGACCGTGAATGACCTGAAATACGCGCAATTGCAGATGAACAAGCAGAACATACCAATGGAAGGCAGGTATGCCCTGATAAGTGCAGACATGTTTCAGCAATTGACAGATGATATGTCGGCGACTCAATACCGAGATTTCAGCGCAGCCTATGATGTGAAAGACGGTGTGCTGGGACGACTGTTCGGTTTCAATATCATGATGAGGGGAAGTGTAGTGAGCTATGATAATGCTACGATGCCGGAAGTGAACAGTTATGGAGCACTGGCAGCAGCAGATGACAATGATGGCGTGCTTTGCTGGCAGGTGAGTGCAGTGGAGCGTGCGTTGGGACAGATCACTTTCTTTGAACGAATAGGGGACCCTACGTACTATGGTGACATATATAGTGTGGGTGTGCGAATGGGTGCAAGGAAACGCAGAAGCGATGCGAAGGGAATTGTGGCTATAGTGCAGGCCGCAGCATAAAAGAAGAAGATGCTGAGTGAAATAAAAATATGGATACTCATTGGGGCGGCCGGTGTAATGGCGACAATACTGGGCTTTACGATAAAGGTGATCACGGACCAGGTGATAAAGAGGTTGGATGAAATAGTGACTGAGTTGAAACAGCTGACACAAGTGACCACTGTGCAGGGACAACAGATACAGGGGCTGAAAGACCAGGAAGCCATGATACACCACCGCCTTAATGAGCATGCCGAACGACTACATGCGCTGGAGACAAGCGCGATACTCTATAAACACTAAAACCAAGAAAACATGTTCTGTAACAAAATGAGAAAGAAGATACGTCAGCTGGTGCAGCACTTTGACGAGTATGTTGAAGCACATGCAGAGACTGCACTGCAGATAACAACGGCGCTGAAGGAAATGCTGGCGTCGCCAGCGGCAGATGTAGTGACTTTGCTGATACCAGGAGAAGCAGATGATCTGCTTAAGCGACACATAATAACCGCACTGGAGAAAGCGGTAGTGACCCTGACGGCAATGAATACGTGCGGAGGGGAAGGAGATATAAATGCAAGAATCAGGTGCCTGATAGCTGAGCTGGCTAAGGCTGCTCCCGAGGTAAAAGACGCATTGTTGCATAAGCTGGCAAGTCTAATAACCGCTGCACTGGATGGAGGCAGGATGAAGCAAAGGGATTATGATCTGTTTGTTCAGGCGAAGTATACTGCATCAAGGTAGAACAGGGACCACGCCGGTAAGTAGTGTTTCTTGAACAAGTGGACGACAATGAACTGTAAAACAAAAAACAAAAGAGAATGGGTAGTGTAAATATAACGTTGGCCAACGGCCAATTGGGCGGAACACTGCAGACCAATGATGGGATTGCAGGGTTGGTAGTGACGGGGGTGACCGAAGGTGCGTATACGGTAGGTACACCGATATTGATAACGAGTGTGGCTTCTGCTAACGCCGCAGGGATAACAGAGACAGGAAACGCATTTGCCCTGCGACAGGTGAAGGAGTTTTATGCACAGGCGGGCAGTGGCGCTCAATTGTATCTGATGCTTGTGCCGGCAACGATGACAGTGGATGAGGTGGCCTTGACAAGTGAGACAGCAGGTGCCAGGAAATTGCTGGACTATGCGGGAGGCAGGATAAAATTGCTGGGGGTGTTGAGTGACGACGCTGCTGTTATTTCAGCCGGATCGGTAGTGACGGTGACCAACGGTTTGAATGAGGATGTATATGCCGCGGCGACCAATATGGCTGCACTTGCACAAGAGTATTTTGAGGCACACAAGCCATTCAGAGCTGTTATCGGGGGAACGAGTTATTCGGGCACTGCGGCAAGTCTCACTGATATGGCAACGGGCGGATCGAACAACAGGACGGCTATTGTGATAGGCGACACTGTAGCGGGCAAGGGGGCATGTGTGGGGTTGGTATTGGGTGTACTGTCAACAGTGCCTGTGCAACGAAAGATAAGCAGGGTTCGTAACGGACCACTTTCGAATACCAGTGCATTTCTTGCGACAACAGCGCTGGCTTCGGTTGCAGAAAGCCTGCCGGTAATAGCAGGAAAGGGGTTCATTACTTTCATGACCTATCCGAACACGACAGGTTACTATTTCTCAGGTGATCCGACCTGTGCCGCAGCGACTGACGATTACAGTGTGCTGGCGAGAGGACGAGTAATAGACAAGGCACATGTGCTGGCATATGCAACATTCGTGCAGGTGGTGGATGATGAAGTTCCGGTGACCACGGATGGAACATTGGAGCCCGGATTTTGCAAATGGCTGAGCCAGCAGATCGAGAACCTGATAAATAACACTATGACCGCTAACAGGGAGATAAGCAGTGTAAAGTGTTTTATTGACCCGGATCAGAACATACTAAGCACCAACCAACTGAATGTAGTGATAGGAATTGTGCCGGTGGGGTATGCGACGCAGATAGAAATCAGTCTTGGTTTCAATAACCCGGCAATTTAAAAGGACTGAATAATTATTAACGTAAAAAAGAATCAAAGAGATGCCGACAATACCATTTTTCGATAGTAAAGACTGTGAATGGGCAGACATGACCGTAACAGTGGCGGGTTCGAACCTGACCAAGATAAGGGGACTGAAATACAAGGCTCTGAAAGACAAACAATTGTTACATGCTGCTGGCGATGAGCCGATAAGCATTCAGGGTGGGAAGCGCACTTATGAAGGCCATATAAAGGTGCTGAAGGGCGCGCTGGATGATATGAACAAGGCGGCACTTCTTGCAGGTGGTGATGATATCCTGGATCTGCAATTTGACATCGTGATCACTTACAAGGCTAAAGGATCAAGAGGACTTCAGACAGATACTCTTGTGGGTGTAGAGATAAAAGAGTTTGAGAAAGGATGGGACCAGGGAGCTAAGCATATGGATGTGACGTTGCCGATAGTATTCATGAAACTTGTTTCTGTACAATAATCTACCAGCGAAATGAACGAACAGAATAACAGGCCCATCGGTAGTGTTTCTGAGGGTCAGATAAAAGAATGGAAGGCTATACACAAGTATGGTATCTATTCGATAGAAGTGGATGGGCGCATTGCCTACTTCAAGAATCCCGGAAGACATGAATTGAACTGCGCGATGAGCAAGGCAGACAATGAGCGGGCACTGGACATGTATGAGGAGCTGGCATCGCTCACCTTCATTGGAGGAAGTGATGAACTGCTCCGCGACGATCAGATGTTCATAGGTGTTTGTCAGGAGTTGAAGGTGAAACTTGAAGGGAAAAAGGCGGTACTGGTAAACTTATAGAGGGGTCGCGCGGTGGTCCGGCGCACGATCCCGTTGGATATATGGAGACGATATTGGAATATCATTTGCCTGGACTGAACCATAGGAAGTTGAGTGACGAGGAGTTTGCGAGGAAACTTGCGCACCTGAGCTATATACTTCAACGAGAACGAATTGCCGATGTGCAAGACTAACTAGAAAACCGGAGAGATGGAGCAAGAAAAAAGAGATACGGATGGGCAAAAGGATGTAGCCAACGAAAAAGATGGGTCGGTCGGGATAGCGGAGATGGTCGGCCTGTTTGTGAAGTTGAGGAATCGGGGACTTAAAATGAGCCGTACGGACCTATTATCAGTATTCGGTTTTATGGGTTATGCACGGAAAGCGGATTCCCGCGCGAGGGAAAAGGCAATACCGGATAGTAAACAACACCCTGACAAAGGACGGAGCTCAGGTCAAACAAGAATAAGCGGTCTGAGTATTTGGAGTGGTGATATAGATAAGGGAAAAGCAGAGTTACAGATGAAACAACTGCCTATATACTTTGGGCAGAATAGGTTTCGAAATCCAATAGCAAGTGAAGGGCGGCTGTTGCGTGTATTGAAGTCGGAGACGCTCTCCAAAAGATTGACAAGCCCTAGTTCTCATGATGCAAAAGATCCGGATGAATATAGACGGCAGCGGGCTGGGGAAACAAAGGAGGGTCCGAGTGTCATTGGGAACATTGCAGGGGGCCATCGGTTAAAGATGGACTGGCCGATCAAACACCAAATGTTGAATGTGGCACCCTTGTTGCCGGTACAAAGGACAAAAGCAGAGAAAGAGACAACAAGGGGAATAGGGCTGTTGGGGAATAGGGCTGAATCGACTTTTGCATCTGACCTGCGTTTGCCAGTCGATCTTGAAAAGTTCCGTTGGAGGGGAGTACAAAGATTATCCTATATCGGAATAGCGCCATCTCCCGGTAAGTTCCAAAGTGGCTCTATGCCATCTGTTGAATCAGGAAAAATCTTGCGAAACTATTTAGAGCGACCGGCACTGCCTCTTTCTTTAAAGGCGAAGATGCCGATTGGGAGCAAAATACTGTCACACGACCGGCAATCCGAACAGACCCACTTCGACTTATCGGTACGAAGTGCTGCCGGAAAAGTGAGAAGAGGAATGGGTGCTAACGCGGATCAGCGAAACCAGTCATTGAAAGTAGAGATCAATCAGCCATTAATCGGATCAGTGACGATCGAGAACAATAGGGGTGACGGAGGAGTATATGAGTTGCGGTCGAAGATAGAAGGTGTATTGTTGGATATTCTTGAAAGTGTAAATACAATAGGGTAAGAGATGGCAAGGATAAGTTTGAGTCTGGTGGATCTTTATAAAAAGGCATTTGGTATGAATCCGGTAGCGTTCAAGCCAAATTTCCCCAAGACATATGGTGAAGTGGAGGGAATGAGGGCGGGTTCTGGAATGGGTGGATCTCCGTATTATGAAGATGGGATAAATGGAAAAGTTTTCATGCCGGTCACAATCAGTTTTGAGGATGAAGGTCAAACGGCTTTCGGGGGCGCAGGAAGTGATTCAAACTCAGGCCAGAAGCCCAATAAATCCTGGCAGTTGCCCAATCCGGTTGTGAGTATAGAGAGCAGGAAGCATATAATCGATACGGCATTGACCGAGCGCAGAGGTACCGTAAAGGAGATGATAAATACATCGGACTATGAGATAATGATAAGGGGGCTGATTGTTGGACCTACTCATGATTTTCCTGAAGATCAGGTAGCTATGTTAAGAGATGCGTACGAGCAAAACAAACCGGTTTCGATAGCTTCAGCAGTTACAGATATATTCTTGTTGAGACCAGATAGGAGTGGCAGTGATAAAGTGGTGATAGCAGAGATGCGTCTTCCGGTGATACGCGGTGTAAAGAACGTGCGCCCGTATGAATTGAAGTTGAAAAGTGATGAGACTTTTAACCTGATATCAATAGAGTGATGTTTGTACTAAACAGTAAGATAGCGATAGGCGGGTTCATGTTTACGACAGTAAACGAAGTGCTGATAAGGAAGAGTGTGCACAGTATTATAGAGACCGCTGAAGTGCACATACCTGCTGAAGCCATGATAAGCCGGAAAGGAAGATCGCAACCGGAACGAAGGACGACATCGGAGTTGTTTAGCGCAGGTGATGCTGTAGTAATACAGCTTGGATACAATGGTTCACTTAAAACGGAGTTTACGGGTTATGTGAAGAATGTAGCGTGCAACAAGCATGTAACTATTGAATGTGAAGGTGTTAGTTGGTTGCTAAGGCGTACTGTGCCGGAGAAAGTAGTGGACGCGCTGGATGTTCAGAGCGCAATTGTTGCCATAAAAAGGACCCTGCCCGGTTTGCATGTTAAATGTAAGGATAATGTGGCGTTGACGAATGTATTTTCAGCCGGTATGTCGGGGTTGGATGTAGTGAACGCGATCAACACGTACAGTGATGGCAACATAAGGTGTTTTATGGCGGAGCGGGATGTATTGTGGTGCGGGCGCTTCTATAGCGCTTGCGAGATGGGTGAGGTTTTTAATTCGGGTAGCGTTGTAGAATACAAGTTGGGATACAATGCTCTTAGAGACAGTGAGCTAAAATTACACAATACTGAAGGGGCACCGGCACAGGTTACCTACATAAGGCGACCCATCAGTGGAGTCATTGAAGCGGGAACGGCAGTAAAGGCGGGCTACACAGGAGGAAACTATGAGCGGATGCTTAATCATGTGGCCGGTAGAAAAGGACTGAAGCAACTTGCTGACGAGCGAATGGCCAGATTCAGGTACAAAGGACTTGACGGCCGGCTTACCGCCTTTCTACAGCCATATGTTCAACCGGGATACAGCGTGTCGATCACAGACAGTTTGAACAAGGACAGAAACGGTACCTATGTTGTTGAAAGTGTGGAGGTGAGGTTTGGTGTTAGTGGAGCCAGGCGAATAATTGAGGTTGGGCCAAGAGTTGCAAAAATGAAATAGTATGAATAGAAGTAGTGTGAGGATAATAGACGGATTGAAGGAGCTGTCACGAAGGCCATATGAAGTAGTTTCCGGCAAGGTCGTTGGCGGGAGTATCGATTCGGACGCAAACACAATGAGTGTGGTGTTATCAGCAAACGGACTTGAAATAAAGGATGTTCTCCTGAAAGCAACAAGTAACGGTGAAGACGGGGTGATTGCTATTCCTGAGGATGGTAGCGACGTGGTGATAGGTAGTATTGACGGGCCGGGACAATGGGTTCTGCTGCAGGCAAGCAGCATTGCTAAGTGGGTGGTGAGATTGCATGGCCGATCGGTTGTAATAACTCCAGAAGCTATTGAAATAGACACAGGGATGGCCACAGTGAAGGTAGCGGAAAAAGTAACTGTAAGATCGGGCACAGAAGACCTTTACACGCTTATGCATGATCTGCTGGATAGCATAAAACTCATCACTGTAACGACCTCTGCAGGGCCGAGCTCTGTTCCTGTGAATGTTTCCATGTTCGACGCGATACAATTGAGATTAAACAATTTGTTGGCTGCATAAAGGAGTGATTATATGGCAAGGGAGATGAATGATATTTCGCTGGATGAAGGAGACGATCTGTTAATCGAAAATGGAGATATAGTACTAGCGGAAAACACAGCTACACACCAACGGCAATTGTTGCTAAACAATAAAGGAGATTTTAAAGAAAATCCGACCGTTTGTGTCGGAGTGTTCAACTATCTGAACGATGAGAATTTTGAAGGGATGATACGGGCCATCAATGTTGAGTTTTGCAGAGATGGAATGATTGTTTCGGACATCAGGCTGAATAAAGACGGATCGATAGAGGCAAACGCAGTGTACAAATAATAAAGCTAACATGTAGATGAAACAAGGAATAGTACAGCCCAATCAGAGTTTACTGGATGTTGTTCTTACGGAATATGGAACGGTAGAGGCGGCAGTGAGTGTGGCAATGGTCAATGGAGTAGAGATTGGAAGTGTACCGTTGGCCGGCCGCAGTGTAAACTTACCTGAAGTCTCCGATGATGAAATAGACATACCGACAATAGAGTATCTGCGCAGAGAGAAGTTCTTATTGGGTACCGCATACACTACCGGATTGAGTTATTGGCTTGTGTTGCGTCCGGCAATATCTGCTGTGCCGAATGAGACCGGTGATCCGCATGTCATGGGTTATTACCGATTTGAGATGCAAGGCGCCGAAGACTTTTTGAATATCAATCCGATCGAAGTTGATTTTCCCGGCAATAATCGACTCAACTACCAAACGGAAGAAAGGTATATTCTAGGCCTTGCGCCAGAGAGCGCATTGCCTGAATCTTCAACCACTATGTCAGGAATTACTATCCCATATAAGTTACCCTGGACTGTTGGTTTCGGATACATGATCGTGTGGAGTGACCTGAGTGCACCTACCATTACTGCAACATATGGCGACATCGCAGGGAACACGGCCTATGTTGCACCGGTGACCGTTTTTGACAACACGAGCAATACAGTTGTTGCGCATTTATTGGGAGACATAAGTATTGAGTTGGTATCATCTACAAACACAAATGCGACTCTGCGATTAATAAGGCAGCATCCTCCTATTGCCCTGACCAACTTCAGCGAATATACGATGGCGTGGCTGGGTGTAGCAAGTGCTGGAGTTCCCGACCCAACAGATCCGGGAAATCCTGACAAGACATTGGTGACTATCAATGCAGGGTTGCATACTCTTGGGTTGAAGACAACATACATGAATACAGCAGCTGGCGTTACCTATCCGGCTTCTGCTTTTACAATGGTTATCACAGTTGAATAGAGAGACAATGGCTAGGAAAATAAAAGAGATACAAGAACAGATAATAAGCACGATGGCTACAGATCCGTATTTGAGCACATACACCTGGAGCGATAGTAAGGTGGCCTTGTGGCGATTGTGGACTTTTGTGGTTGCTGTATGCATATGGACACTGGAAGAACTGTTTGACGCGCACAGATCAGAGATGGAGTTAAAGATCAGTTCAATGCGTCCGCACAAGCTATCGTGGTATGTAAACAAGGCGAAGGCTTTTCAATATGGTGTGGCACTACCGCTGGACAGCGATGAGTATGTCGAGCCAACTGATGATACAGGTGTGGCAATTGTACAATATGCAGCGGCCATAGAGTTGCTGAATATGATCAGGATAAAAGTGGCAAAGGGTCCCGCCACCGCTTTGGAGGGTTTGACAGCAACTGAGCTTAGTTCCTTTACTACATACATGAACAGGATAAAGGATGCGGGAGTGAGGTTGCACGTCACAAGTGGTGCACCCGATACATTCAGAGTGTCATTGAAAATATTCTATGATCCGCTGGTGCTGACGGCTGCGGGTTCAAGGATCGATGGAACGGCTGTCAATCCTGTCATGGATGCTATCAAAGAGTTTCTCGCAGATCTTCCGTTTAACGGTGTGTTTATACTCAACAAGTTTATAGCCGCACTCCAAGTAGTTGAAGGGGTGAAAATAGGTCAGGTGCTTGCTGCGCAGGCAAACTACGCGTCAACGCCATTTGTTCCTATCACCGTTATGTACATTCCGGACGCAGGGTACATGAAACTTGACGAGGTCCATTTTATAGCCAACATTTTTTACGAGGCGTATTTGCCTGAGTAAAAACCAATAATCAAACATCAAGTAGCAATGGGATTTTTTGATATCAATTATGATTCGCTGCGCACACAGTTGTTACCCGTGCGACTGCGAAATAACAAGATGAAGGCGTGGCTCCGTTGTCTTATTTCGCCCATTAAGTGGTTGCATGTAAAATTCCTGCGGTTGCGAACTGAAGACGTTTACACGCTGGCTCATACCGGACAGGTAGTTTATCTGGAGGCGGTTTTGAACGATACATTCGATCCTGTGGCGCGTGGTATCATGATTGTTGATGGCAGCTACGAAGACCCGGTGTTTACTTATACCATACCTGAGGCCTCACCACGTTGGTTGGGTTTGGTGAGTGAAACGGGCATATCCGGATTTGCCACGCCTGCTTCGTTACATACTATGGCCGAAACGGCTTTGCTGGGAGATGCCTTTATTGTTAGAGTCCCTTCGGCAGTTGTTTTTGATGAGTCAAGAATGCGTGCGTTGGTGAACAGATACAGAATTGCAGGTAAGAGCGTTTACAGCATCGTCGTTTACTAAACTATTTCAAAAGAAAAGACATGAAGACAATAGATTTTACGAAACCGGGTGGGTTCCCTCTGACGCAAGATCAGCTGAATTACCTGCAGTCGGCCTATACAGAAGCCATTAATGCAGTTGCCGCGATGGGCGGGAGTGGTACAGTACCTGTGATTGTTAGCGGAATGATAGTCGCCAACCCATCTCCGGGCGATTATTCGATAACAGACGGGTGGTTCTATTTTAATGGTGAAATGATCAGGTGTGTGGCATCGTCGGTTTCGGGTGCAAGTGGCGGTTCGGAAGCGTATGTTTCAATAGTTGAAACATCGTCGCCATTGGTGTTTTTTGATGGCAGTACGCCCAACGTGATCAATGAGAAGGCTGCAAGTCTACTGGTCTTACCGTCAGGTACGATTGCAGACGCAACGCGGTTCCCCTTGGCCGATCTTACGCGATTTGGAAAACAATTTGGTATAGCCAATAGAGATGCTGTTTGGAAAACGCTCTCGGTAAGCACATCAGTGCCTGATGGAGGAGTAAGCGGTACCGTGTATTACAAGAAGGACTACACTGCCAATACGCTTCACTTAAGGGGGGTGCTCACAGCCGCGAACGCGCAAAACTTTGCTGCCTCACCTGGCTCACTTTATTATCTGATGGGCTCGTTGCCGGCTGAGTACACTCCGGTTAATACCGGGTATTTTGTTGCGCAGTACTTTGGCGCAGGTTTAATAAACGATGATGTGGGTGTGGGCTGGATCAAGCAGGTGAAGTGTGTGATAAATGAGGCTGGACAGTTATCAGTAAATTGGTTGAAGCCTGAATTGAGCGTATCGGGTTACGGTTTGAACCTCTCGGCTACTATTAGTCTTGAATAACTAGAATCTTGAGTTGTCCTGTTTGGTAAACAGCAGCAGGTATACAATAATGAATAGCATAGAGGTAGCTGCAGATGCGGCTGTTTTCAGCAACAACTGACCTATGTTGGATAGATTCCATAGCTCAACGCTGAAGAAAAGAAGGTGATGTAGTATAATGAGGAAAGCGCTGTAAACCAGAAAAGGCATCCAGCCCATATTTTTGGTGGACGGTTGTAGCCCGGAATACTCTGAGAGATTTCGAGGCAGCAGCGCACTCAGCACGTTTGTTCTCAGATACGCAATAAGTACTGTGGCACAAGCATGCATCCCGGCTGTGTTCCCGAAAGAATCGACGGTTGCACCCAGCACAAAACCCGAAATAAGCAGCGCCCAAACCGGGGTTTCAAAAGGAAGCAGAAGAATAAACAGCGGATATATATAGGGGATGAAAACAGGGAAACCTGATGGTTCGCTCCACCACCGCAGCGTGATCTTATTGAGGATCAGCACCTGTAGTGATACTATGATGCAAAACCTCAGAATATTTTTAAGATACACGTTCATACTGTTTTTCCTTTATCCTTTTTGTAAGGTACACAATCAGTTTAAGCGATCATTTTTTCATTGACGAGTCCTCTAGTTGCGTCTTTTCCTGGCGCATTTTATTTTCTACCACATACACATACTGAAGATTGGCAAAATCGGTCGACGACTTCAGGTAGATATGTTGCATGGCATTCTTTTTTATTGGTTCTGTTTTTATCACAGTGCCGATCAATACTTCAGGTGGGAAGTATAGTGAATAACTGTTGGTAAAAACGGAGTCTCCTTTTTTCACTTCCACTTGTTGCGGCACATCTATCATGGTAAGCACACGTGGATTTTTGCCCTCCCACACCACGAACCCGTTGGCTATGTTCTTCAGACGAGCACTCACTCTTTGTTTGGCACTCAGCACAGAAAGTATGCTTGAGTAGTTGGCGGACACATGTTCCACGCGCCCCACTACACCCGAGCCGGATAGTACCGCCATGTTTTTACCTATGCCATGACGGGATCCCCGGTTGATTGTGATAAAGTTATCAGTAGCATTTACAGAGTTGTTGATTACGCGCGCTGTCCGATATACGTATTCGGCATACCTTACAATATGTTTCGCCGTATCCCCTACCTGGGTTTTGGTTTTTACCAATGAATCACTCAGTGTATCAAGGCTACGGTATTGTTCGATGATCTGACGCAGACGCGCGTTTTCGTTCTGTAAACTATCGTTCATCCGGCGCAAACCGAAATAATACACAACGTCGTTCTGCTTTTTGTAGACCAGACCCGATACTGCATTTGCCGAGCTTACTATGTCATTTCCCTGAAGCGTATTGGTGCGTTCTATCATAACGACGCACATCACCTCTAATGTCAGGAACAAAATGAGGTTGAAGAAACGGCGTATGAAAAATATAAAATTGCGCACCCGTTCGGATTAATTTTATCGAGAGTTCACTACACAATAATTGTGTCTGTGCATCTTCCACTTGCAAAAAAGCGAAAAGCCAACAACTAAATCAAAGCGATTACTTCATCAGGAATGGCATCCTGGCAATGTTTTTGAGGGCCATACCGGTACCACGCACCACTGCACGCAGCGGATCATCGGCAACATGCACAGGAAGTTTGATCTTATGAGATATCCTTTTGTCAAGTCCTCTCAAAAGGGCACCTCCACCGGTCAGGTAAAGGCCTCTTCTGTAGATATCGGCGGCCAACTCGGGAGGGGTGCTCTCCAGTGCTTTGAGTATCGCTTCTTCTATTTTGAATATTGACTTATCCAGTGCTTCGGCAACTTCCTGATAGGATACCATTATCTGCTTAGGAATGCCGGTCACCAGGTCTCGGCCATTAACGGCAATATCATCCGGCGGGTTGTCAAGCTCCTTCAGCGCTGATCCTACATGTATCTTGATCTGCTCAGCAGTGCGCTCACCGATCATAAGACTGTGATACCGGCGCATAGCTTCCATGATGTCTCCTGTAAACTCATCGCCGGCTATACGTATCGACTGATCGCATACTATACCGGCAAGGGCTATCACAGATATTCCGGTAGTACCACCACCTATATCAATGATCATATTTCCTGTTGGTTCCTCAACGTCAATACCAATGCCCAACGCAGCGGCCATTGGCTCGTGTATCATGTACACTTCTTTTGCTCCGGCTTGCTCGGCCGAGTCGCGTACAGCACGTTTCTCAACTTCTGTGATACTTGAAGGTATACATATTACCATCCTCCAGCTGGGCGGGAACATTGGCTTCTTGGGATACACAAGTTTTATCATCTCCCTCAACATGCCCTCGGCTGCATTGAAGTCTGCTATCACACCATCTTTCAGCGGACGTATTGTCTTCAGGTTCTCGTGGGTCTTTTCGTGCATCATCATTGCTTTCTTTCCCACGGCTACGATCTTGTTGGTAGTGCGGTCGATAGCAACTATCGATGGTTCATCAACAACCACCTGGTCATTGTGTATAATTAATGTATTGGCTGTGCCAAGATCGATCGCAATTTCCTGCGTCAGAAATTTAAAAAAACCTAAAAAACTCATTACTCCGGGATTTATGACATCAAGCGCAAAAGTGCAAAAAAGTATTTCAAAACGAGGGAAAACCTGCCATTTTCAGCAAAAATATGCAAATATTGACGCCCCTCGGACTATTTTATTAACATGGGGTTTATTCATCTATCTGTTGTGATATTATTAATTATTACAATTGTGGGGTGGTAAAAAGCTCACGAAACGGTTCGCCGCTATTTCGGAATGCGCGACAAACTTTTTCATTCATATGTGAATTATTTATTGCCCGATTCTACCGTCTTTTTTCCTACTTTTGCCCCTCGGGCGCTGAGCCCGATTTTTATGTCTGCTCATCTCCCCGGATATCGAATGACCTGCAAGGTTTCTTATCAGGTTGTAATATTTAATCTTTCATAATTTTTATAATGCCACGCGATCTATCTATCAAAAGTGTACTCATCATCGGTTCCGGACCAATTATTATCGGTCAGGCATGTGAATTTGATTATTCAGGTTCACAGGCTGCAAGGAGTCTGAGAGAGGAAGGGGTGAGGGTGATTCTCATCAATTCTAATCCCGCAACCATAATGACCGACCCCATTATGGCTGACAGGGTATATCTTTTGCCCCTAACTGTGGAGAGTATCGAGCAGATACTGGAAGAAAACCAGATAGATGCGGTATTGCCAACCATGGGCGGACAAACGGCTCTGAACCTTGCGAAAGAGGCCGACGAGTTGGGTATATGGGAGAGATATAATGTCCGCCTCATAGGTGTAGACATCAAGGCTATAGATAAGGCCGAAGACCGCGAGCTTTTCCGTAAATGGATGATAGAGCTGGGCGTACCTGTTGCTACTGCCAAAACAGCCAATTCGCTGTTGGAGGGTAAAGAGTTTGCACAGGAGATAGGTATTCCGTTGGTGATCAGGCCGTCATTTACTTTAGGCGGCACCGGTGGTGGCATAGTATTTAACAAAGAAGAGTTGGATGGCGCCTTGGAGAGAGGTCTTACCGCGTCTCCTATACATGAGGTGTTGGTGGAGAAAGCAGTGATGGGTTGGAAGGAGTTTGAGTTGGAACTGCTGAGGGACATGAAGGACAACGTTACTATCATATGTACTGTTGAGAACTTCGACCCCATGGGCATTCATACCGGCGACAGCATCACGGTTGCACCGGCAATGACGCTTAGCGACACAGCCTTCCAGTTGATGAGGAATACCGCAATACGTATGATGCGCGATCTGGGTAATTTCGCCGGTGGTTGTAACGTACAGTTTGCGCTGAACCCTGAGACCGAAGAGATAATAGCGATTGAGATCAATCCACGTGTCAGCCGTTCATCGGCGCTGGCATCAAAGGCGACAGGTTATCCGATAGCGAAGATCGCGGCAAAGCTTGCAATAGGGTATTCACTTGACGAATTGAGCAATCAGATCACACAAACCACCTCAGCTTATTTTGAGCCGGCACTTGACTATGTGATCGTGAAAATGCCGCGCTGGAACTTTGACAAATTCAAAGGGGCCGACGATACACTGGGCCTGCAGATGAAGTCTGTTGGAGAGGTAATGGCGATCGGTCGTACATTCCCGGAGGCATTGCAGAAAGCCTGCCAGAGTCTTGAAAACAATGCAACCGGTCTTTCGTTTATCAGCACCAGCCGGTTGAAGCCCGAAGAGTTGATAGATACGTTGAAGCGTCCTACCTGGGATAGGATCTTCAGGATAAAAGAGGCCATGGCTGCAGGCGTATCGATAAAAACAATTCGTGAGCTGACGCAGATAGATAGGTGGTTCCTGTACCAGATACAAGACATTGTGAATCTGGAAAATGAGATCAGGAAAATAAAACACCTTGATAAAATGCCTGAGGCATTGATGAGGGAAGCGAAAAAGATGGGCTTTGGCGATGAGCAGATAGCTGATCTACTGAGCGACTGCAGCGGCGAAGAGGTGTATGAATGCAGAAAGGCGATGGGAATTACCAGGGTATTCAAGATGGTGGATACCTGTAGTGCCGAGTTTGAAGCAAAGACACCTTATTATTACAGCACTTTTGAAAATAAGCCACAAATATCGCCACGCGCTATCCTCTCGAATGAGAGTATTGTAAGCGACAAAAAGAAGATCATAGTTCTAGGTTCAGGCCCCAACCGCATTGGTCAGGGAATTGAATTCGACTATTGCTGTACGCATGGTCTGCTTGCTATTCGTGAGTGTGGTTATGAGTCTATAATGGTGAACTGCAACCCCGAGACAGTGTCTACTGACTTTGATATTGCAGACAAGCTGTACTTCGAACCCGTTAACTGGGAACACCTTTGGGAGATAATAGAACATGAGCAACCGCATGGCGTTGTCGTTCAGTTGGGGGGGCAGACAGCATTGAAACTTGCGAAAAGGTTACATGAAAAAGGCATCAGGATCATTGGCACGTCTTTCGATAATATGGACATTGCCGAAGATCGCGGAAGGTTCAGCGATACCCTGAAGGAATTAAATATTCCATATCCACGATACGGCACCGCATACACCACCGACGAGGCAATAGAAGTGGCCAACGAGGTTGGTTATCCTGTTTTAGTGCGTCCGTCTTATGTGTTGGGCGGCCAGCGCATGAGGATCGTGATCAACGACGATGAGTTGGAAAAGAGTGTGGTAAGTCTGCTGAAACACTTGCCGGGAAATAAGATCCTTATAGACCACTTCCTCGACAGGTGTCAGGAAGCAGAGGTAGATGCAATATGCGATGGTGAACAGGTGCACATAATGGGAATTATGGAGCACATAGAGCCGGCAGGTATCCACAGCGGAGACAGCCATGCATTGTTACCCGTGTTCAATCTTGGTCCATTGGTTGTAGAGGAGATGGCTGATATTGCCAAAAAGATCGCACTTCGCCTCAACGTACGCGGGCTCATCAATATTCAGTTTGCGATAAAGGACAACAAGGTATATGTGATCGAAGCAAATCCGCGCGCAAGCCGTACCACGCCATTCATTGCAAAAGCATACAATATTCCATACCTGAATATCGCCACGAAGGTGATGCTGGGTGAAAAGAAACTGAAGGATTTTGTAATGGAAAAGAAACTGGATGGATTCGCGGTAAAAGAGCCGGTGTTCAGTTTTAATAAGTTTCCGAATGTGAACAAAGAACTGGGGCCCGAAATGAAAAGTACCGGCGAAGCGATCAGGTTCATTAAAAATCTGCGCGACCCTTGGTTCAGGCAGCTGTATAAGGAACGTAGCATGCACCTGAGTAAGTAAGCAGATGCGCTTGCAAGCAAAGGATTTTACTGTTCAGCAATTTTCAAATATATTTACTCAAAAATATATTCAGTGCGTTCATTTACTGCTATCATCATCCTTTGCTGTGTTGTTCTGAAAGGTTACGGACAAATAACCCTTACTTCTGCCGACTACCCGGCGGCGTTGGTGGGAACCGACAGCCTGAAACAATTAAGTTACGGTTCACCCCTCCCCTCTCTGGTACCGACATTGGGAGGTATATGGGATTTGACTGGGACAACAGATAGTGGTGCTGATCTGTTGTCTTTTCGCGTGGCAGTTCCATCGTATCAATACGGGGACACTTTAGGAGGGAGTGTTGGCATGTTTGCCTACTCCAAAACGCGGGCACACTCTGTAACAAGTGCCGGGCTGTTTGCGTACAACGATATAGTGTCGTCTTCTGAGTATAGTCTGACAACAATTACGTTAGGTCCAACCGATTCCATTTTCATTCCTGCTCAAACAAACATGTATACCACGCCTTTGGTGAAAATAGCATTTCCGATAACCAACGGCAGTTCATGGCAGTCTGTTCTTTCATCAGATCTTTCATTTGAGCTGTCTCTTGCTGCATTCTCGCTATCCCACCAGCAGTTTACACAACGTCGTTTCACGATACGTAAGGATACTGTAGTTGGCTGGGGTAAGGTGCGCGTAAAAAATTCTGCCGGGGCACCTTCTCCATATATCAATGTTTTGCAAGTGCAGACGTCTACCTACACTACCGATAGTTTTTACATGGGTAGTTCTGTTGCTCCCGGCGTCTACTTGACATTATTGGGTCTTACACAGGGGAAGAAGGATACGAGCTATACTCAATATTTCTACCGCACCGGAGAGGTTACACCGCTGGTGTCAGCGAGCTACAAAGATGCCGGTTTCACCGTCCCTTCAAAAGTTATTTATCACCACCAACGACTGGAGACCGTAGGTTTGGGAAAAGTTAGTGGCGCAACAAGCATCAGTGTTTATCCCAATCCCGCGACAAATGAGCTTCATGTTAGGTTGCCTCAAAGTAGTAACTACGATTACACGATCACCGATATTTCCGGCAAAGTAGTCTTACGGGGCTGGATCGACGGGTCAAAGGAAGCAGTATGCATTTCATTGCCGCAATACTTGATGGAAGGTCTGTATCAGATCAATATCAGTAGCAACAGAGAAACAAAGTACACTACGCAGTTGGTGATAAGCAGGTAAGTAAAAAGCACAAAAAACAACGAATGGATGTAAACGAGCGCTTAATAAAACGTCCGGCAACTGCGGCGCTTGCAGCCATGGTTGTGTTGCTGGTCGGAGCGTTGGTCTGGTATAGAGAACGCGTGTTTTTTGCTGATGCTTCATTCGTTGTTTTCAACGTCCTTAACTACAAAAGATTCTATATACAGGAACACCGTCTGGGTTCATTTGTTACGCAGATGGTACCACTGATAGGACAGAAATTCAATGCACCTGTCAAGACTATTCTGATTGCCTATTCACTCAGCTTCAACGTATTTTATCTGGCTGTTTCTTCTCTTCTGTATTTCGCGTTCCGACAATACAAGCTCACCATAGCAATGGCATTGTATTATTTGTTGTTTGTAACATCATCCTATTACTGGACAAACAATGAGATCCATCAGGCAGTTGCATGGTTGTTTTTCACCCTGGGCACAATGCAATATATGCATGAACGAAGCGTAAATGGGGTATTGCAGTACTTACTGTTCTTCGTTTTAGCTGCAATAACAGTTTCTACTCACTTCATAGTCATAATCCCACTTATTTATGTCTGGGTATTCTTGTTGATGAACCGCGAGGGATCGGTGTTGTCTATGAGGCAAATGTGGACCTATAGTGCCTTGCTGGCAATAGTAGTTGCTATAAAATTCATGTTCAGTATAAGTCAGCCATACGACGGTGCTGCACTTCATGGTGTTACTCATTTCAGTATCAAAGACATTCTTCTTTCATGGCGCACACCCGTTATTAAGGTTTTCGTGAAACGATGTTTCACTTTGTACTGGCCTGCGATATTTGTTCTGCTTGCCGGATTGTGGTCGCTTTACAAAACCGGTAACAAACGCTTATTGGTGTGGACAACAATGTCCTGCATAGGCTATTGTATAGTAATGAGCCTTACTTATGGAGGTTACGACGCCGACTTCGCATTATTCCATATAGAGAGCGAGTGGATGTCGTTGGGTATCATTTGCGCTATGCCGTTTGTGTTCTTCTATCTTCCACGATTAAAGCCGGCAACATCAACCCTGATTGTAGCACTAATTATTGTCATACGGCTGGGATACATTTATGCCCATGCCGGTGAGTATGAATGGCGGACAGAATTTAAAGAGAAGGTATTTGCTGAAATGAAAGAGCGCGGCATCAACAAGCTCGCCCTGTATGCCGACAAAGACATTAGAAAGAGATTGATGCTGGATTGGTCGCTGCCTAATGAATGTATACTCATGTCGGCGATGAATGGTGACAAGCCGCAACGGACATTCTGTATCATTGACTCAGGCGATAATGCCAAACGGGATGCGTTGCTGAAGCCCCACGCCATCAGCATAAGTTTTGACATGCTGGTACCCGAAAATCTTAATCGGCAGTACTTTGATATTGATACATCTACTCCGTACACTATAATGGCATATACTGAATTGATCAAATAACAACATTTTTATAACAGGCAAAGTGATACCTTGCCCCTTTAAAAGAAACTGAGATGAAAGCCAAAAATCCGAAAGACACCTTTGTTGTGATGTCGGAACTGGTGTTGCCGAACGACACCAATACACTGGGCAACCTGATGGGTGGCCGCTTGATGCACTGGATGGACATTGCCGCGGCTATTGCTGCACAGAAACACTGCAGTTGTCCTGTTGTTACTGCCTCTGTAGATAATGTATCATTTGCCAACCCCATAAAGCTGGGCAACCTGCTCACTATTGAGGCCAAGCTAACACGCTCATTCAATACTTCCATGGAGGTGTTCATTCGCGTGTGGGGCGAGGACCTTTCTGCTCAATACAAGTATCTCTCCAACGAAGCTTATCTGACCTTTGTGGCACTGGACCCCAACGGCAGACCGAGAAAAGTGCCTGAGCTGATTCCAGAGACGGAAGAGGAAACAAGAATGTTTGACGGCGCACTTCGCCGCAGGCAGCTGCGACTGATCCTGGGTGGAAAGATGAAGGCAGAAGATGCCGGTGAACTTCGTGCACTATTCGTTAAGTAAGACTCAATAACATCATTATGATCACAGATCGCAAAATAGCACCCCCGATACACGATGCAGTTGAATTCGACTATGTGTTGCCGGCTATCAACAAAGTAAGCCTCGACAATGGCCTGCCCCTCTACTGGCTCAATGCCGGCGTGCAGGACGTGGTAGAGATAGACTGGGTTTTCCCTGCCGGGCTTTGGTATGAGCAAGCACCATCTGTAGCGCACGCAGCAGCAGCCTTGCTGAAGAGCGGGACCTCTAAATACACCTCTCAGCAGATTCACGAAGCGCTGGAGTTTTATGGCGCCCAACTCAAAGTGAGTGCCGGCAACGACAAGGCCACTGTGACGCTGCACACCATGACAAAGCACCTTCCGCAACTTCTGCCTATGGTAGTGGAGATGCTCACAGACAGCGTTTTCCCTGAGGCTGAGTTGGAACTGCACAAGCGCAACGCTATTCAGAAGTTGCTGGTGCACCTGCGCCAATGTGAGTTTGTAGCCAACCAACAAATAGACGCACTGATGTTTGGCGAGGAACACCCTTATGGCCGCTATTCGCGCAAAGAGAAGATCGAAGCACTGAAGCGGGATGATGTAGTTTCGTTCTATCACAGGTGTTACAACCTTGCCAATGTGAAGATCTTCATGGGCGGTAAGATAGGCGATGCCGAAGTGAAGGTGCTGAACGATAACTTCGGCAGGCTTCAGTTAAAGCCCGCTGAGGCCACGTCAGGTGAATATCCGGTGCAAAGCGCTACAGAGCGCAAACACCGCATCAGCAACGATCCTAACGGTGTGCAGGGCGCTATACGTATCGGGCGACTGTTCCCCAATCGTCACCACCCCGACTACACACCCATGGTGGTACTCAACACTCTGTTCGGAGGCTACTTCGGGTCACGACTGATGAGCAACATACGCGAAGAGAAGGGCTACACATATGGTATATACAGTTCTCTTGCGCCCGATCTGAATGGTGGCTCACTCACCATACATACCGAGACCGGCAGAGACGTTGTGGAACAAGCCGTAGCAGAGATATACAAAGAGATGGAGCTGCTGTGCAACGAGCCTGCCGACGATGAAGAACTGCTGCTGGTGAAGAACTACCTGCTGGGTGGCCTTCTCGGCGACCTCGACGGGCCGTTCTCTATACTGCACCGCTGGCGCAGCATCATCCTCAACGGCTTCGACGAAAATTATTTCAACAATAACGTAAAGATCTACAAAACTATAACGCCTGCTGAGTTGCAGGCGTTAGCTCGGAAATACTTCGATCCGAAAGATTATTATGAGGTGGTGGTCATTTAGACCACCACTTTTTTTTAGCGGAAAATGTACAGCAGGCCCATACCCAGCAATGCTACACCGGCTATCGCCGCCCACAGCATTGTGATAACACGCTTGTAGTTTTCGTTGGCGGCTTTGATGCTGCTCAACTCGTTGATATTGTTGAGGATGTTCTCCATGCGCGAGAAAGCCGTTTCACCCTTGATCACATAGTCGTAAGCGCCATGCTTCATGCTGTCGATGGCTACTTCCAGTTTATCCTGACCGGAGAGCATGATCACCTGTATGTTGGGGTGCAGTTCTTTTATCCTTTTCAGTACTTCCACTCCGTTCTGCGCATCGGGCAGGTGAGAGTTCAGGTGGAAGTCCAGTACCACTATTTCAGGGTTCAGGTGCATATCTTGTAAAGCAGTCTCACCGCTTTCGTATGTTTTTATCTGGTAACTGAAACGCTCAGAGATGTAATCTTTAAGCATTTCATTCTGAATGGGCTCGTCGTCCACCAGAAAAATATACCTTTTACTTTGTTCAGCTGCCATAAAATAATTTTCAATTGTTTAGAAAAGTAAATTGAAATTTTCAAAAATCAAAATATCTACGTCACATTCGGGCAAAAAGCGCCTTTACGTGGTCTTATTGCTGTTTCAACTCTTCAAAAGCCTTGGCGCACAACCGGTTGAGGTTGGCAACCAACGGCGGTATGGCGTCATAGTGGGCCGATGAGCCTGCGCTCTGCTCTATGAGGAATATCTTGCTCACATCTTCCTTCACCCCCATATAAGACAGTTGCGGCTTCAGCGAGTGGGCAGCTATCTTCACCGTGCCGAAGTCGCGGGCGGCCAGACCTTTATCTATGCTGTCCAGCAGCTTGGGCGCATTGTCCAGGAACATGCCGATGTACTTCTGCATTTTTTCGGCATTGCCACCCGTCAGCTGGCGAAGGAACTGCATATCCGTCACCTTGTCGGGCAGGGTGGGTAGTTGCGGTTCTTCTTTCTTCACCACTACTACGGGCTCCTCCTTCTTCGGTTCCACAGGTGCGTCCGTCATCACCGCGTCCATCTTCAGCAGCAGTTCGTCTTCGTGGAACGGTTTTGAGATGTAACCATTCATGCCCACTTCAAAATACTGCTGCACATCTTCCTGCATCACATTGGCCGTCATGGCTATGATCTTCACATTGCGGTTGGGCTCCGGCAGCGTGGTGCGGATGAGGGTAGTGGCCGTCACTCCGTCCATCACCGGCATTTGTATGTCCATCAGCACCACATCATACATTTCCGTTCTCACGCATTCTACCGCTTCCTTGCCGTTCTCTGCCATGTGCAGGCTTATGCCCGGCAGCACTTCCTTCAGGGTATCGTCGGCCACCATGCGGTTGAACTCGTTGTCTTCCACCAGCAGCACCTTCAGATTGTTCAGTCGCTTCATAGAGCGCTCGTCCAGCACCTTGCTCTTCACCTCTTCTTCCTGCACCGCGGCTTCCTCAAACGGAACAATGGCCGTGAACGTAGTGCCCACACCCAGCTCAGACGCTACACTGATCTCGCCACCCATGAGGCTCACCAGCTGACGGCAGATGGTAAGCCCCAGACCCGTGCCGCCAAATTTGCGGGTAGTATCGGCGCCGGCCTGTGTGAAGCTGTCGAATATCGAGTTGAGGTGCTCCTTGGCTATGCCTATACCCGTGTCTTTCACATCAAAGCGCACCCACAGTTTGTTTCCCTCATGCTTCGCCACAGACGCTATCACCTCTACCGATCCCTTTTCGGTGAACTTCACCGCATTACCCGCCAGATTGATCAATATCTGGTTGATGCGGGTAGGGTCGCCAACGAGGCGGCGCGGCAGGTTGTGGTCCACCGTCAGGCGCAGACCAATGTTCTTTTCTTCGGCCTTCAGCATCAGCATATCGGTGGCGCTTTGCAGCACCTCGCGTATAGAGAAGTCTATATGCTCTATCACTATCTTGCCCGCTTCTATCTTAGACACATCCAGAATATCGTTGATGATGACCAGCAGGTTATCGGCCGATATCTGTATGGCGTTCAGGTAGCGCAGTTGGTCAGGCCGGGGCGACTTCGACAGCAGCAACCGCGCCATGCCTATAATGGCATTCATGGGGGTGCGTATCTCGTGGCTCATATTGGCCATGAACTGGTGCTTCAGCTGGGCGGTGCGCTCGGCCACTTCCTTTTCCTTCTTCGCCAGCTCTATCTGCTGACGCACCTGCAGGTTGCGCAGCTCGTTGATGATCTTCTGCTGGAAGACCTCTTCCTTCAACTGCTCGTACGACTTGAGGTGGTGGAACGCCTGCGGTATATCGCCCATCTTGTCATAGAGCACCGACAGCATTTCGTGCACACTCACCAGATCGTGACGGCGAGAGTATTCTTCGGCCAGGCTGTAGGCCGAGTTGAGCGACTGAAGCGCCTGGCGGTAGTTGCCGTCGTCCATATACAGGCGACCCAGGTAGAAGTGGCAGATGATCTGTACCTCTACATTGCCCAGCAACTGCGCTTCGCGCAGCGCATCGGTGAGGAACTTCGACGAATTGCCGAAGTCCTGCATCTTATAATATACCTTGCCCAGTCCGCTCTCTGCCATCACATAGGCAGCCGTCTCCGGCTCCGACTGTTTCAGGTTCTCCTGAAAATACAGCAGCGCCTCGTTGAACATCTCTTTCTTAAAGTAGATGTTGCCCAGCGTGTTGTAGATATTCGTAAGGTTGGCGCGGTTGTGCTCCCGCTCAAATATGGGCAGGCACTTCAACGCATATTCCAGGGCGCTGTCGTAGTCGTTCAGGTCATACAGCAGGTTCGATATGCTGGTCAGTATCACCGTTTGTGCATACTCATCGCCTATCTCTTCGTTTATGGTCAGCGCCTTTTCAAAGTGCGTCACCGCGTTGGCAAAATCGCCCATATCGCGGTATATGTTGCCGAAGTTGTGCAGCACCCTTGCTTCCAGGCCCTTGTCTTTTATACGTTCGGCAATAGAAAGGGCATCGCGCAGCACGGCCAGCGCATCGTCATACAGGCCCTGCAGCGACAAGCAAGATCCTTTCAGGTTCAGCCCGCGGCCTATGCCCCGCGCGTAGGCTACTGTTTTGGAGCGCGATATGATGTCTTCCGCCATCTTCAGCGCATGCTCCACGTCTATGCTGCGTATCTCCACGCCCATATCCACCAGCGTGTCTATGCGGCCTTTTTCATCAGTTTGTAGTGCAAGTGTTTCCTGCAGCTCCTTGTACCTTGGTGTGTCTATCATTAATGTGTGCTCTATGTGTTCAAAAAGGGGTGCTACTGCACCCGATGCCCCACCCGGGGGCGAACCTAACAAAGTTAACTTTAATGACCTGAAACATCACTGACAAACATCATTTCTTGTCGCCTCCCGTCTGTTTCCCGTCAGGATTGCGCGAAATTTTTTTGTGGTGCGCAGTTTGGGACGTTTTCATTGATTATCAATGGGTAGGTGGGAAGTTTTGCTTCGCGCTGCTTCCCAAAACTGCGCAAAACCTGCGCACTTCTGCGCACCTGCTTCTCATTTACTTCTCAACCGGGAAGCTGTTAGTCCTGAATAAGGTTTACACCCCGAGCAGGATAATCCTGAAATTTTGATACGAAACTCATAGCCGATCTTCCACTACATAAATTTCTGCCAAATACGGGAAAGGTGCAAGGACAAAGATCTATGATAGTGCGATTTTGGGGGTATCATAGATTTTTGTTTAGAGTAAAGAAGCTGTTGCAACAAGGATGAGTGGATTCGCAAATCAGGAGATTTGCTGCCGCAATGACGTAGTCGGAGACATACGCCAAACTCCTTTTTGTTGTAACCTACGCGGAGCGGGGAACGGTTTATATTCTCAGTTCCCGATGCCCTGCGGCACATCGGGAACAACGAGTGATTTGCTGCCGCTGTGACGTAGCCGGAGACATACGCCAAACCGCGGTTGGTGCAAACTACGCGTAGCGGGGGGGTTCTGCGGTATCATAGATTTTTCTTTTACCGTTCGTTTTCCGCTATGCAAAAGATGAAGGAAGGACATCAGGCATTTGGAAAGTGAATACGTTCGGAGAACGGTTTGTATTCTTAGTTCCCGATGCCCTTCGGAACATCGGGAACAACGAGGGAATGTCATCAGGCATTTGGAAAGTGAATACGTTCGGAGAACGGTTTATATTCTCAGTTCCCGATGCCCTGCGGAACATCGGGAACAACGAATAGAAAGTTGTTTGGGGGATTAGCAAGTTAAAAACACTTGCGCTAAATGGGTTCGCATGACAAAAGGTATAGACAGTAATTTATGGATATTCATTCGACCTATATGAATACTCTATTGATGCCACAAAGCGACCCTGCCATGTCTAGTTTTGCTAACAAATTTGTATTTATACAGTTTTGTTGACAAACAAATTTGGAACTATACATTTTTGTTAGTAATTTTGTCGGAAATGATAACTCAAATCACTGTTTTATGGCGAAAAAATTACATAATAAAGTGGGTCCGCCTGTGGAAGGGGATGACTTTTTCGGGCGAGAAACTGAAATTGCAGAAAACTGGACAGACATTCAAGATGGGCACCATGTTCTCATAACAGCGCCACGCAGGATAGGGAAAAGCTCGCTGGTAAAAAGAATAATAAAAGAAGCAAGGGACGCAGGGTGGAAAGCTGCGTATGTGGATGTGCAGGGAGTGACAGATGAGATAGGCTTTTATAAAACGTTTGTGGACACACTTAATGTCGAAAACGAAACATGGTTCACGAAGGGTAAAAAGGCAGCCCTAGATGCGTTCAATGCTGCACTCGGAATGCTAGAAGCAGAATGGAATACAGATGCCGGCACAGTAAAGCTAAAATTAGCGGGCATAAAAGCGAGGGAGAAAGAGATAAAAGATCAAATAAGCAACCTGCTGGGTGATAAAGATGATCTGCTGATAGCGATAGATGAACTGCCCATTTTCCTGGCGAGGCTGGAGAAAGAAGAGGAAGGTAAAAACCGAATCAGCGACCTGCTGCATTGGCTTAGGTCTTACAGGCAACAGGGCAGCAGGACCAGGTGGATATTCTGTGGCTCTATAGGCATGGATACCTTTACCGAGAAGCTGAACCTTTCTGAATCGCTGAATGATGTGCCAAAATATAACTTGGGCGCATTTACCCCGTCAACGGCAGTTGATTTTCTAACCAAGCTGGGCAATGACAACGGCCTGCCACTCACACCTGCCAACATCAGCGCCATTTTGGAGATAATAGGTTGGCCACTGCCTTTCTTCCTGCAGGCGCACTTCAAGGAACTGAACAGAATTAAAAGCAGGCAACAAAACAATGCGGTTACCGAGGATGATATTAAACAGGCCTATCAAAACATCCTTAAAAACACCACAGCATTAAAGACTTGGGAAGAGCGCCTTAACGAGCAGCTGACCGATGATGATGCCACATACTGCAAAGTGATACTTACTAACATATGCAAAAGCAAAAAGGGGCTTTCCAGGAAAAAACTCTTCGACCAGCTCTATACACGCATCAACAATACGGACAAGTGCAACGACAAGCTTGGCTTCTGTTTGAAGCTATTGGAGCGCGATGGCTATATTATTTATGAGACCGATAAAAACTACGTATTCCGCTCTCCGCTGCTGAGAGATTTCTGGCACGATTTAAAAGTAAAATAATGACACAGGCACTTAATAATTTCGACCCGCTGCAACTGAACAACCTCTACTATTTTAGTGCGCATACACGCAGCGATGACGATGTAAAGCGCACCTTCCTGGTGCGCAAAGAAGTATTGCAGGAGCTTATAGACGGCATAAGCAGCGAGGAGGCAGGCTCCATCCCCCAACACTATATGATCATAGGCTCGCGGGGCATGGGCAAAAGCACCCTGCTTAAGCGGCTTGAAATAGAAATGCGCACCGGGGCAATGAAAGAGCATTTTATCCCCATTCTTTTTCCCGAGGAGCAGTATAACATAGACCGCCTTTCCAAGTTCTGGCTCAATAGCCTCGATGCGCTTGCTGATACCTTTGAAGAAGAAAAAAATGAGGAGGAGACCACCTCACTCGACCAAGTGATTCGTGCCCTTACTGCGTTGCAGGATGAGGATGATCTTTCAGATCAGGCATTTGATTTGCTCAAGGCCAGGTGTGCAAATTATAAACGCCGTCCCGTTTTTCTCATAGACAATATCGATATCTTGTTCGAGAGCATCTCGGAGGACCAGCAATTCAAGCTGCGTAAAAACATTACTCAAAACGGTGCACCCATTTTTGTAGGCGCCAGCACCCGAAACCCTGACGACAGCCTTAACTACGACGCTGCTTTTTATGATGCATTCGACAATATTTATCTCGACAATCTCAGCAATAGCGAGATGCGGGAAATGCTGGTGCAGCTGGCCACACAGACGGGCAAAGAAAACACCGTAAAAGAGATATATGGCAAAGCCGCCCAGCTAGAGGCATTGCACAGCCTTACGGGCGGCAACCCCCGCATGGCCATATTTATGTTTCAGCTCATTGCCAATGGCCTCTCTGACAAAATATTTGAGAACCTCAATGTGCTTTTGGACCTTATCACCCCGTTGTACAAAAGCAATTTTGAGCAACTGAGCAAGCAGGCGCAGGTGATAGTGGATGCCTTGGCCCTAGCCTGGGACCCCTGTGACCTGGACATGCTCAGCCATGCAACTAAGCTGGAACCCAGACAGCTATCCGCACCACTGGACAGGCTCATAAAATCGGGATGGGTGGAGCGCGGCGCCCGCTTCTCTGAAGAGAAAAAAGCGGTAATGGCTCGTAATAAGAACTATAGCATCAGGGAGAGGTTTTTCAATATTTGGTACATCATGCGGCGCGCCAGCCGCAGGCAGCGTGGAGCCCTAAAAAGCCTCACCTGCTTCTTGGAGACCTTTTATACCCGTGAGCACCTGGCGCTGGAAAAAATGCGTATGCTGGGCATAATAAAAACAGACCCCGACTCCGGTAAGGTAACCTATGCCCTTGCGCTGGCACACGCGCACGAACGCGATGGCGACGGAAGTGAAATGGAAAATGAGATATACCGCGCGCTGATTGCAAACGCAGATGGCGACAAACAAAAAATTGCCCAATATCTGGACCCTGACGACATACCGCAAGACCTGTATGACGAATATGTGATAAAAAATAAGGATTGGTTTGAATATGCAAGCAACTTGCTTGATACAAAGGAGTATCGAAAGGCTGAGACACTGTTACAGGCCGTAATAGAGAAAGATCGGAAGAATAATATGAACTTGGGAGTTGAATACGCTTGGAGTATGCTGGGTCTTGTTTATGAAGGAATGGGTAAGTACGCAGAAGCTGAAAGTGTTTACAAGAAGTCTACTGAATTAAATCAAGAATCGTCATCAATATGGGGAGCTTATGCAATTTTCTTAACAAATCGAGATAATAATTTAGAAGCTGAAAATGTCTTTAAGAAAGCGATAGAACTTGACGGAGCAAACAGCAAGTATTGGTCGTGGTTAGGATTAGTACTTTATAAGTTGAGTAAATATCCAGAGGCCGAAGATGCCTATAAAAGATCTATTGAACTTGACGCAACCAATGCATCCGCATGGGGGCTTCTTGGAATGATGCTGCATGACAAATCAAACCGTTATGCAGAAGCAGAAAAGGCGTATGAAAAAGCGATAGAGCTTACACCTAATAGGTATGTACTATGGAATTTCTACGGGAAATTACTACTTTATGATTTAGGGAAATACAACGAAGCAAAAAAAGCGCTTGAGACATCAATTAGGCTAAATCCAGCGTACCCCCCTGCCATATTTGACTTAACGTCTTTGCTGAGGGATAAAGTTAATGACTTTGTGAAAGCGGAAAAATTATTTTATGACAATGAATCCCTGCTTAAAGCATCAAATACTAATTATCATTTACACAAAGCATTATTTGCTGAGCATAAAAAAAACTGGGGTATTGCTAAAGATAGCTGGCTCACGGTCATATCATTAACCAATCAAATCCTGTTGAAAAATGAATGGGATGAAAAATGCACATGGACTGACTGGTACAGGGCAATTTCAACAACGCAAAAGCTTGGTTATGGAAATGAACTGTTGCAATTATTCAGCGATAAGGATGTGCATAGCGAATTTAGGCCTATGTATGAAGCGCTTAAGGCGCTGGAAATGGGCGATAAAAATTACCTGCTCAATGTCGCCGAGGAAGTGAGCAATCCGGCAGGTGAGATATATGATTTCATGAAAAGCTACCAAGAGTAAAGAAGGAAACGGTATAAAAAGCAGGCAGCCGGTTGGTTCCTCGTTTACAACAAGTCTCACTAGACGCAAGTGTTTTCACCTTGCGTCTAATGAGGCTTGCAACTGCTTACACTTGCAAAAGCACTCCAAAAATGATATGTAAATATTTTGCATGAAACCTTTACATATTAAGCGTAGGAAAGGGGTAAAACACCTCCACTCCATCAATAAAACACAAACGGAGCGGTAAACACATTCCAGTAGGGTGTGGTTTTTTTGATGCGTTGGCCGGTGCGGTATAGGTAGGGGTTGCCTGCGGTGTCCAGCATGGGTATGTGGCAGTTTTTGGGTTGGCGCCAGCGGCGGGGCAGGAACACCATGTCGTGAAACAGTCGGTTCTGCAGGGCATTGCGCACCTGCTCGGCATCTATGCCGGCATTGGCCTGCGCCACCTGTCCCGCACCCAGGCGCACCTTGCCCTGCGCGCTCAGCAGTCCGTGCGACAAGCGGGTGTAGCGGCCGCCGGTGGTGTCCATGTAGCCATAGTGCGGAAAGGAGGTATCGCCCGTTATCTTGTTGGTGCCCATCTGGCCGGTCCACATGGTGCAGTTGAGTGCCAGTTGTGCCACATTGCGGTAGCGGTATTGCAGCAGCACCGCGCCGGTGCGGAACCGGTCGAGTGTGGGTCGTGCAAACAGATCGTTCTCTGACAGCAGCCCGAACCTGTGTATCTGCACCGAGATGATGCCCGTTTGCTGGCAGGTGCCTATGCGGTTCCAGTAGTAATTGTAGGAATAACCCACGCTGTTGCGGTGGCCGGTCTGGTTGCCGGTAATGGAAATAAAGGGGTCTTTCCATGCGGGTGGTGGCCCCCAGGCATACACGATGCCGGCAGCTGTAACCAGTTCGTTGTGCGGGCGGCGCGGCCCTAGGGTGCGGAAGTTGCGGTACCAGCGCACCTCGGCATTGGTCTGCACATGGCGGTAGTAATAATAGGCCTGTACGGATATGCCTATACGCTGAAACCGATTGCCAATGGCCGAGACCACTCCGGCATTGACCCCGGCCGATGCGCCCTGCCACAACTGCGCCTGCGCCTGTGTGGCACAGGCAAGGGACAGCAGCAGGTATAAAAGACGACAACGCACTGGGCAAATGTAGGATGCCCGGCAATAACACAGATGCGGGAAAACCGCAAACCGTGGCACCGCACCACTCAAAATGACGGACATATCCACATTTTTCTTGCGCGCAACTTTGCAGGCGACGGGCGCAAAAGCCACGCCTGCACTGCAACACAGGGATGCCCGCAAAGAATGCAGATATGTTATTAGCGGGGCGAGGGTGTGTGGCGGTGGTATTTTTGTGTTATAAAAACTATCGACCATGAGAGGACAAAGGATCTTTAACGAACTGATGCGCGAACCGGCAATGACCACCCGCGCCCGAAAGGGCCGCAGCAACACCCTGCTGCACAAGCGCAATGAATGCCTGCTGGCACGCTACTATTATTATGGCTACGTGAAGAACAGGTGTTATGAAGACATTTTGCGACTGCTGGTGACGGAGTTCTACCTGTCGCCGGCAACGATATCGGCACTGGTGCAGGAGCATGCCGAAGAGGTGCAGGCACTGAAGCAGAAAGCGCCGTCGCACTACTTCTTCCAGAGCAGGTGGCCGCACATGAAATGGTAGAAATGTTAGAAAAAATCGCATCTTTACAAAAATTACTTATATGGCTCTACCAAACGTATTCACCACCGAAGTTGAGGAAACACTCATCGCCCGGATCAACCAACTGACACCAGAAACGCGCCCGCAATGGGGCAAGATGTCGGTATCGCAAATGCTGGCCCATTGTTGTGTGAGCTATGAATATGTGTTTGAAGAGGACAAGTACAAAAAGCCCAACTTTTTTATGGGCCTGATACTGAAGGCATTTGTAAAAGGCAATATTGTGAACGAGCAGCCCTACAAGCAGGGCCTGCCCACAGCACCCGATTTTATTATAAAAGACGATAAGGACTTTGAGAAGGAGAAGCAGCGCCTGGTGGGGTTCATTCGCAAGACGCGCCAGATGGGCGAAAGCTATTTTGACGGTAAGCCGTCGCACTCATTTGGTGTGCTGAACAAGACAGAATGGAACAATATGTTCTACAAACATCTGGACCACCACCTGAAGCAATTTGGTGCATAAAAAGACAAGCAGGCAGCTACCGGAAACGGTAGCTGTTTTGTTAGGAGGCAGTTTCTACCTTGCTGCGGTTCATGAGTTGTTTGAGGTTGCCCACCGATACAAACCGGAACACGAAAATGAGCACGGTGCTGACCGCACCAAACAAAACCAGCTGCACCGGGTGCGACAATGAAGGTGTGTAGCGGGCAATGCCGAAGCCCAGCGCCGCCACCAACACACCGAAGCCCACATGGGCCATGAGCCAGCGGGCCATTAGTGGTAGTTTTATGACCCGCACCGCAGCTATGAAAAACACCAGTGCCAGCCCCGACTGTGTGGCCAGCGAGGTGATGGCACCACCAACGGCACTGTAGCGGGGCACCAGCACATAGTTCAGCGTGAGGTTGAAGACCACCCCCGCTGCGGCAATAGTGTTCAGCGTCTTCATGCTACCATTGGCGGTGAGCAGCGTAGAGTACACATACATCACACACCATGCCGGGAACGACAGCATGAGGATAGAGAACACGAGGCGGTAGCTTTCGGCATGGGTAGGGTAGATCTCGCTCTTGCGGTACAGCAGGTACATGATGTCGCCACCGTAGAACCAGGCCGCAATGGCTGCTATCACCGATACGGGCACCATCATGTTCACGCACAGTTTGGCAATGGGCTGCACGTCTTCCTTTTGTGCCAGCATGCGCCCGAAGAGGGGCAGCAGCATGGTGGCAAACATGAGTCCGAAGATGTTGACCATATCCAGCAGTCGGAAGGCGGCGGCCCAGATGCCGGCCTGTGCCTTGCCATCGGTACACATACGCTCTATCATAATGGCGTCGGCACGGTTATAGATGGACATCAGGAAGATGAGGAGCGCGTAGGGAAAGCTGTTGCGCACAACACCCATGATCTCGGGTACGCTGAAGGAGAAGCTGAGTTTCACCTTGCCCAGCCGGCGCAATACGATATAGCCAGCCATGGCGGCAATAAAGTAGCACACGATCTGGGTGATGACAAACCACTGTATGCGGAACACGGCGGCAGTGGCAGGGTACAACAACAGGAAGCCGCAGATGATGATCATGAGCATGCGGTCGGTGATGGAGAGGACGGCATCGGTCTTGAAGCGGTGCAGTGCGGCCACATTGCTGCGAATGAACGCCAGCAGCGCATTGAGCGAGTGAATGAGGAGTATGCCGGCCAGCAGGGTAAGCTCCCAGCCACGGTAGCCCAGCACAAAGCCCCAGGTGCCGGCCACCAGCATATACAGGAACATGAGCACCAGCCGCGCCGAGAGCATGGCCGGAAAAAGCTCCTGCAACCGCTCGGGGTGGCCGGAGATGGTTTTGCTGTTGTAATTACTGATACCGAAGTCGAGGACGGTCTGGAAAATGATGCCAAGACTGAACAGCGCCTGGTAGGTTCCGTAGGATGCGGCAGGAACGGTGTTCTGCACGGTGCGGTCTATAAAAAGTACCCATAATGGCTTCACCAGCAGGTTCACCGCGATGACAAAAAGGATATTTTTTACAAAAAAACGCTGCATGCCTACAAATAACGGCGTATAAAGCGGTAAAAGTATATTTTTGTCGGCATAAGGTATGCGTATTGCTGTAAATACACGTTTGCTGCTGAAGGGCAAATTGGAAGGTATAGGCTGGTTCACCAGCCAGACACTGGAGCGGATCGTGAAACAGCATCCCGAGCATGAGTTCATCTTCTTCTTCGACCGGCCTTATGATCCCCAGTTCGTTTTTGCACCCAATGTGACCCCGGTGGTGGTGCATCCGCAGGCGCGACACCCGGTGCTGTTCTACCTGTGGTTCGAGTGGAGCCTGCCCATGCTGCTGCGCAAGTACAAGGCCGACCTGTTCCTGTCGACCGACGGCTACCTGTCGCTGAGCACCAAGGTGCCTACCTGCCTGGTGATACACGATCTGGCGTTTGAGCATTACCCCGAGCATTATGTGCTGAGCCACAAGCTCTACTGGAGACACTACTCGCCGCTGTTTGCCCGCAAGGCCAAACGCATAGCCACGGTGTCCACGTTCTCCAAAACCGACATCAGCGAGCGCTACGGCATAGCCCCCGACAATATAGATGTGGTCTATAATGGTGCGCACAGCGAGTATCGCCCGCTCACATCGGCCGAGCGCGAGGAGGTGAAGGCAAAATATGCCGACGGCTGCGAGTACTTTGTATTTGCCGGCGCCCTGCACCCCCGCAAGAACATTGTGAACCTGCTGAAGGCGTTTGTCATCTTCAAGAAGCGGCAGCGCACCAATATGAAGCTGGTGATAGTGGGCCGTATGGCCTGGAAGTATGAGGAAGTGGAAGAGATGCGTGCCACCATGCCGTTTAAAGATGAGGTGAAGTGGGTGGGTTATATGAATGTGGACGAACTGTCGAAGGTGATAGGAGGGGCATATGCGCTGGTATATGCGTCGCTGTTCGAGGGTTTTGGTATCCCCATTCTGGAGGCGCTGCAGTGCAATGTGCCGGCGATAGCCAGCAACACATCGTCTATGCCCGAGGTGGCCGGCGATGCAGCCCTGCTGGTAGACCCCACCGACCCCGAAGATATTGCCACCAAGATGCATCAGTTATATAAGGACGAAGCTCTGCGCACAAAGCTGATACAGAACGCCCCCGCGCAGGTAGCCAAGTTCAACTGGCAAGCCTCGGCCGACAAGCTGTGGGCGTGTATGATGCGTTGCGTGGACAAATAACAGCTTATGGAACAGGGTATAGAGTTACTGCAGAGCACTGCCATGGCACTTCATGGCGAGTGGGGGATACAAATGCCCGATCTCATTTCGGAAGAGACGATACTGAAACTGCTCACTATGCGCATGGCCGACATCATAGCGCAAGGGCCCGGCACCTTCTACCAGCTTATGTACCGGCTGGACATATCGGAGAAGAAGCTGCGCGAGATTTCTGCGGCGGATGACGCGCCGGCTCGTATAGCCAGACTGGTGTATGACCGCCAGTTGGAGAAGATGCGCAGCCGACTGCAGCACCGTCAGTCGCGGAATGAGACCGACCCCGACCTGCAGTGGTGAGGTCATTCAATATCTTACCCATATTAACTACATTTGAGCCAATGGATGTGCAAAAAGAGACCATAGGCCGGGCGCGCCGTTTCTGGGAGGTGATAAAAGATACCATAGACGAGTTTGAAGAAGACCACGTGGCCAAGTTCAGTGCTTCGCTGGCGTACTATACCATATTCGCTATTGGTCCGCTGCTGCTGGTGCTTATCCATATTATAGGTGTCATCTACAAGAAGAAGGACGCCGCCACACATGCCGTGTTCGACCAGGTGGCCAATATAGTGGGGGCTGAAGAGGCGCACCAGCTGGAGAGCATACTGGACAAGATGAACACCAGCAACAACAGTACCCTCTTCGGCATTATAGGTATCATAGTGTTTGTGTTCAGTGCCACCAGCATCTTTACCGAGATGAAGAGCTCCATCAACTATATGTGGTCGGTGAAGGCGAAACCCAAGCGTGGCTGGCTGAAGGTGATCACCGATCGGTTGTTGTCGTTGTTGCTCATCATAGGCTGCGGTTTCCTGCTTACGGCATCGCTGTTGCTGAACGTGATAGGCGATGTGCTTACCGGCAAGCTGCAGCATATGAAGTACCTGAAGAACATCATTCCGCGCGACAGTATTGTGTTGCTGACCAGCGTGGACACGGGTGTGCTTTTCATAGTGGTGACGTTCCTGTTTGGCGTCATCTTTATGGTGCTGCCCGATGCGCGCATACACTGGAAAGACGCGCTGGTGGGGGCTTCGTTCACCGGCGGACTGTTCCTGCTGGGTAAGTTCCTCATCTCGTTATACCTCACCAACTCCAAGCTGGTGACAGCTTACGGCGCGGCGGCATCGCTCATCATCCTGCTGTCGTGGATCTACTATTCGGCCATCATTCTTTATTTCGGGGCATCGTTCACCGATGTGTATGCCCGAAAGATGGGGCGTGGTGTGCGGGTGAAGAAGACAGCGGTATTTGTGATCAAGCGCGAGGCCCGCGAACTGCCGGCGCTCAAAACGCACGTGGACGAAGACCTTGGCCAGTCATAAAAAGCACTAAGGTCTGCCTCCTGCTGTCTGCTCACTGCCCCTCAAAGCTGCTCACGGTTTTGCATACGGTAGCCTGCCTATGCGGGTGGTGCGGTGGTAGCTGTCGAGGCCCACACAGGTGATGCTGCCGGCCTGCTCCACATCTATGTAGCCGTCGTTGGATATGCAATCTTCGGGCAGGTACACAGCTGTGATGCGGGCTATAATAATGAGTGTGCCGTTCTCTTCCACATCTATTTTGCGCACATATTCTGCGGCTATCTGTATGTTGCTTTCCTGCACAAAAGGTGCTGCGCAGCCATAGCGGTATATGGGCGTGAGACCTGTGGCATCGAACTCGCTTTGGTGGGCCGGGTAGCGTGCTGATGTTTGGTGCGCTTGCTGGTAAAACTGCTCCTGAATGTGGTTTACGGTAAAGTTACCGGTACGCAGAATGTTGTCGAGGGTGTGGCGCTCAACCGAGTGTGGCCTTACTACAAAACCAAACATTGGCGGATTGGCACCCAGGTGAAATATGGAATTGAAGATGGCGAGGTTTGTCTGGCCGTCCTCGTTAGAGGTGCCTATGAGGGCCACACTTTTGAAACCCGTGAGCGAGTTGATGAAGGTGGCGCGGTAGCGTTGTTCAAAATTCTGAATGTCTTGGGCGGAGAAGGTCTTTTGCATCATCTTATGATCTTTATTGTTACTACTTGCCGCGCCTTTTCGATATTTTATTGGAGGATATTGCCCGCTGGCGGCTGCACTTGAACCGTGTTATGTCGGGCGAGCGCATTTTGGCGTGTTTGGTGCTGCATGCCTCTACCCGCCGCCTCCACAATTTATAAGAACTGAATTTCAGTTGGCTTTTCATGAGTGCCTTTACTTCGGCCTCGCGCAGACCAAACTGGAACTCAATGGCATCGAACGGGGTGCGGTCTTCCCAGGCCATCTCTATGATGCGGTCTATGTCGGCCGCTGAGAGTTTCTGTTCCGGTGCCGGTTCGTCGGTGGTCATGTAGGCCGTTGGCGATGGCAGGTCGCTGTAGTAGCAATAAACTGAATCGTCGTGTTCCATAACTCGCTGTATTACCTGATGATCGCCCGTGGCTTATTTTGTTTAATATAACGTACAAATAATTAAACAAAATTAGGGGAAACTTCACAGTAACTGCTGGATTTTTTTTTTATGTGCGCAGTTTTGGTCTAACTAATTGAATGTCAATGAGCATGTGGGAAGTTTTGCTTCCTCCCGCGCAGTTTTGCTTCCCAAAAACTGCGCAGTACTTCCCATTTCCTTCCCACCTCTTCCCACGGTATCCCGGCTGCTTTGCCTTATTTTCTTCAACTGCTTCTTCTCACGGCGAGAAGTAATTGAAAATTGTAATACATCCATTTTGCCACCTTTTTCTGCAACATCAGAACAAGTTACAAGGACGGTTTAAGGCGGCCAAAAGAAAAATCTATGATAGTGCGTTTTGTGTAGTATGATAGAAAATTGTTTGCAGGGGAGAAGCTGTTGCAACAAGGGCGAGTGGGTTAGCATATCAGGAGATTTGCTGCCGCTGTGACGTAGTCGGAGACATACGCCAAGCATGTTTTGTTGCAAACTACGTGGAGCTGGTGCGTAGGTACTTTCATTGGTGTGAGCGAAATAAGAAAGCTGCGCTAGCAGTATTTGAAAGGAGCGACCAATCGAGAATGAAAGTACCGGGAGCACCCATGAGACTTTTCCATGAGTTGCACATACTGTGACAGAACGGGCAGTAGTTACAATGTCCCAGCAATAGCGGGATATTGTAACTCACTGGAAATCGATCTCATGCCCGGCTTCCTTTGAATGGCGGACCGGGCATGGGTTCGATTTAGTGATGGCGAAGAATGTGCCGAATGGGAAAGTCGAATACCTATAAACCTAGCTATTCTTGGGTCATATCTTATAAATCCATAATCATAGTGATTCCCATACCCAGCCCATTCATTAACCTTAGTCTTACCATTGTAACTAAAGTGGTAGTGGTCTTCGGAGGAGACTGTAGAAAGGAGGAAACCTATTGTGCAAGTATGACTTTTCTGACAGTAAATAACTCTACAAAATTTATCAACCCAATTAAAAAACAAATAATCATTGCACATGTAACAAAGACTTGAGAGTCATCATAATTATAGAGTATTGCGAGTATCAAAGTTATCAAAGTATACAAGACACAACTAAATCGTATGTAATCATTCCTTTTCCATAAAAAAAACCTTATCACAGATAACACCAACATTGCTGGGAGAATTATCATAAGGTAAGCAAGAAAGTACAGTCCATCTCTGAGACTATTACCCCATGGAACATTATTACAGCGGATAGAGTATAAGTATGCCGTACATAGAGCCAATAATGTGAACAGCAAGTATGACACTACTATGACGATCCTTTTCATGCTTCTATTATTTATTTGTTACCACAAGGTTATTTCTCTGGGTTCTTTTGGTTGTCAGGAACAACGGGCGGCTTCTTCGCCCACTGCTGTAATTCAGACAGGTTGATGTTCTCCAATAAATGTGCATCTATCAATCCCGTCTTCAGTGGATGTTTCAACTGAATATTTGTGCCTTGGTAAATGGTGCTCAAATTATTATAAGTATAAGCATCATCACCGGCTAATCCTCCGGCTACTCCATCTTGCTGGGTATAGAAGTGCCCTAATGAATTGATACCAACATTATAAGCCGGGTTCTCGTCACTATTAACCCCATTATACGCAGGAGTATTGAAGTTGATTATGTTAACGCTGATACCATATTTCTCATAAAGCATACGCGCAGCTTGTATGTTCACATTACCTCCATGACTGTGTCCAATCAACGTAATTTCCTCATCAGTAATGTTGTTTGTTTTTCTGTAGTCCATTATATGGGATACTAACGCAAGAGCAGCAATTCTGCGGTCTTTCGGGCCGTTCGTATAGCTTTTACTTTGAGGCCAGTAAAATGTAGCATCTTGATGCTCATTGTTTGTAAAACGCTTAGTTATCAAATTGGTTAGCACTGGAGACCATGTTTCAGGTCCGGACTTTGTTCCATGCACAAAAAACGCCTCTTTACCATCGAGATCAACTGCATCTATAGGGCTGTTACTAAAGAACTGATAAGGTGATAAGTTCGGGAACTTTTTGTAAATGGGATCAGGCGAAGGTGGTCGGCATATTCGTGGATCATACAACCTAAAGCCGTAGTCATAGTGATTTCCCACTCCCGCCCAATCGTTGTCTTTGTATTTACCGTTATAGCCATAATTATACCCATCCGGCCCGCTTACACTTGCAATAATGTTGTGCAACTGGACAATGGTATCATAATCCACAACGATACTGTCAATCGTTATTGAATAGTCGTATGGAGGATGCGGAGTTGTCGTATCCGCCATTCTCTTCCACCCCAGTGAGAAAATAACTGCCGTATCAATCGCCGTTAGTGACGTGGGCTGCACTGTAGCTGTAATTACCGCCGGCGCACCATACAATACCCCTATCGGCAATGAGTATAAATGTGTTGAATAGTCAGTATGGTAAAGATCCAACCAAAAGTGAGATGCAGTAGGCTGTGTAAGTCCGTTTATGTATATCCGTATCCTGTTTTTTCGCCAAGGATGCATACCACCGACTCTATACCGTACATTCCAATTCCCATATAACAAATCGTCCGGAATAGGCGTTGAACTGGATGATACCCGATAAGTGTCAATCACAGTCACACCGGTTGTTGCAAACGACAATCTTGTTGTACCCATCGTATCGATTGCACATGGTGCACAACCTGAACCGAAAACACTTGTGCTTATCGAATACCACCTATGTACCGGAAAATGATCAAGTGTAATTGGTCCACTTCTGTAAAGCGTTGTAGTATCTATCATATGCCGCTCCGGCATCATCATGCCAAATGGATAGTAATCATACAAAGCGACTCGTTCAGGTTTGTAACTGGTAACCTCTATAGGATAATTGCCTGCATAGGGAGGATACCCCGGGATGGTGTCGAAAGTTCGTACCCTTCTTGCATCACTTATCACCACATTCACATTACCTAGATGATCAGACAACTCATAGTGCTTTTCGCCCATTCTATGCCACGCATACGCTGAATCCTTCCAGTGGTTATCATAGGGAACAAGACTATCCGGGTGTATATCATCCTGATATTCCAAGCTGTACCATGGCACATGCTTTGCCAACCGCATAGTATCTACCAACGAGTCTGTTGGCTCCAAACCGATCGTCACCTCCATGCCGATTGTCTTCAATCCATACTCTTTGGTGCCAAGCCTTGCGCTTCCATACACATCATGAGATGCAAGGCTAAAACCTACCTTATGAACCGTTCCGGCAGTATCAGACTCCACAAGCCCCTTATACGTTGCAAGGATATTTCCTTGTGCGTCATGGTAGTAATAATCGGTGGTTTTTCTGCTGCCATTCGGAATGTTTCCGACAAATGTCTTCGACACCCTATTTCCCATTCCATTGTACTGGAAGAACATCTTGTTGGTGTCGGTCGTATTCTCTGTTTTGGTTACTTTGTTATAAATATTCCATTCGATATTGTCCTGTGCATTCACCATGTCAGAGGTCGTATTACCGACAGGATCATAGGTATATCGTGATGGCGATGAACCGGGACAATGTGCATGGATATCTCTGTCGTAGGCATCATCATTACAGTCGTACACATCATCAAGCAGATCATTTACGGAAGTACCGGCAGAATATTTATAGATAAGACTATCCATCACAGGCGGCCCTATGGCACGCGTGTTGTATCGTATCAGTTCCAAAATGTTTCCATCCTGGTCATACTTGTAACTGTTATAAAAGTCTTTCATCCACGTTATTGTCTCTGCGCTTGCATTTACCCTGTAGTAATTGGCATCCTTGATCCTGTTGAACTGATCATAAATATACTGTTTATGCAGCGGAGTAACGATAGGGGCTGACTAATGTTGCACAATTGTGAGGTGGTTTTGTGATACGCTGGTAAGAAACTACCAACGCCTGTACCCTGATGCCGGTGACTCCCCACGAAAAGCGAGAGGCTACTCGGGGACGGAAAGATATACCGCCGGCGCCCTCCCCGCACACAAGGCTGAGCATAGGAGACCCGGCTGAGACGGAAAAACAATATCAGTTTAAACATCAGTTCTCCTGATAGCTTTTTCACCTGGCTATCTACTTTGGTCTCTACTGCCAGATCTCTAAAAGTCTGCTCTGGTATTAATTTCAGTATTTCATTAACTGTCACATGCCAAAATTACTAAAAGTCTGCTCTGGTATTAATTTCAGTATTTCATTAACTGTCACATGCCAAAATTACACCAACAAGGTTTCGAACACTAGTGGCGAGACGCTTCGACCAGTGGGTAGTCGGAGACATACGCCAAACTGCTTTTTTGCAAACTACGCGGAGAAGGGGAAGTAGCCACCAACCAATCTGGAACACTACCCTTTATAGCTAATCCAAATATTCCAAGCAATACAGCATAAGGAAAACACTATGAATAACCATGCCGTCCTGGTGGCTAAAACTGTTGCATTGTTTGTTTTGGTAAAACGTATTAAAAATCGTTTATTGATTTGGTAAATAAGTATCATTAATATACACGTCTCAATTATTAGCGTTGAAGTTTGGACTATTACTACGGGCGGATAAGTGTCACGTAATTTCCCATTTTTCCAAATCCAATTTTCAGGAATTATAAATCCATTTATATAGGTATCTGCATAAAATAAAACGAAAATTGAAACAACCTGATAAATTATGTTATATATGAAATACAGCGAATAATTCCGAATGTTTGTTTTCACAAAAAAGTAATTTATTAATTCAATTTCATATGCTTATCCTCTCTTGGAAGACGGCCAGCAAATTTCTTTTCCACATAAATATACTGCATATGCTGCGGAGTAACGATACGGGCTGACTAATGCTGCACAATTGTAAGGTAGTTTTGTGAGACCCCTGTAGGAAACAAACAGCGCTGGTACCCTGATGCCGATGAATCCTCGCGAAAAGTGAGAGACACAATGGGGGACGGATGAGCGTGAACAGGAGAAGATATGCCGCCGGGTCCCTCCTCGCACACGAGGCTTAGCATAGGAGACCCGGCTGAGAATGAATCGGCCAACCTCTTGCAAATCCCCCTCAATTCTCCCCCCTCCCAAAACTGGCACATTTTTTGACTCCCTACTCCCATTCTTCCCAATGTAGAGGGTTTGTGACAACACATGTAACACAAATTTGTTTTGACGGGTTTTTGAAAATAGACTTACCTTTAAGCGGTTTAAACAGTTATACCTAATATAATGACTAATATCTCTTTTGACCTTGTTGATATAATCAGGACCATTCAGAAACAGAAGCGTTTTATTATCATCATCACACTGGCCGGAATGGCTCTTGCAGGCGCCGGCCTCATGGTAAAAAAGAAGAAATACAAGGCGGAAGCCCGTTTTTTGGTGAATAACCCCCTTTACGGCGACCGCAACACCCTCTTCAGGGCCCGCGATACCCGTTATGTAGACTATTTTGGCGGCGACGACGACCTGGACAAGATAATGGCTTTTGCCGCGTCTGATACGGTGCGCAGCCGCATCATCCGCAATTGCCAGTTCCAGACGGTATATAAAAAAGACATCAACACCCCCAAGGGTTATGCGGAACTGATGTCGATCTTCAAAAAGAACTTCAACATCAAGCGTACCGAGTATAAAGATGTTGAGGTTTCTTATACCGACTATGATCCGCAAACGGCTGCCAATGTGGCCAACATGTCGGTAAAGGTGCTGGAAGAGACCTACCGCAACTATTACACACATATCAAGAACGACATCTATAAGTCTATAAACGATCAGGTTATAAAGCTGGACAGCTCTATAGCGGCCCTCACTGATACACTGGCCATCATGCGCGATCAGTATGGTATCTACTCCATCATCAGCCCGTCTCGCCAGAACGTGTTGGTGAGCGAGCTGAAAGGTGGTGGCAAGGGTTATGGCCGCGCCATAGAAGAGCTGCAGAACATAGAATCTATTAAAGACCAGTTGGTTGCCGACAGGGCGCATTACATATCAGCGCTCAACGAGTTTTATGCAACTACCAACAGTGCGCTTGAATTTGTAAAAGTGATCACACGTGCGCTGCCACCCATCAATCCGGCAGGCCTCAGCATGACCATGACGCTTATTGCTGCCGCACTGCTTTCTTTCTTTTTTGCCACTTTATATGTACTGCTTATGGCCTACTACCGTAAGCTGAACGCCATAGAAAGATAAATGCTCGCACTGCAAGGGGAAAATAAATGGTTCACGGCGGCATCGCTATCGGTGCTGTTTGCCACCATATTTCTGGTTGCCTACACAGGCAATCCGTATTTCCTTGTACTTCCCTTTGGTTACCTCTTCACCCTGCTAATGGGGGTGAACTGGAAGACTGCCTACTGGATCTTCCTCTTCACTATTCCGCCAAGCACGCAACTCTATTTTGCCGGCGACACCTTGTCGCTTACCGTACCCGACCAACCCATCATGTGGCTGTTCCTGGGTGTGTTCGTGCTGATGCTGGCGCGTAACCCAAAGGTGGTGCCCCAGTGGTGGTGGCGCGACCCCATGGTGCTGATAGTGGTGGTGCAGTTTCTGTGGACAATAGTCGCCGTGATCTTCTCTGAGATGGTGTTCTTCTCCTTCAAGTTCCTGCTCGTGAAGACGTGGCTGCTGGTGTGTTTCTTCTTTTTCCCGCTATGGATCTTCCAAACGAAAAAAGACTTCGTGCGCGGCTTCCTGGTGCTGCTGGTGCCCATGCTGCTCACCATCATCATCATCCTGATACACCACTCCTTCTATGGTTTCCGCTTCGACAGGATACAGCGTGCCATTACCCAACTCTATTACAACCACGTCGATTACTCTACGGTCATCTCCATGTACTTCCCGCTGCTGATAGTGACCCTGTGGCCGCTCATCCGCAAGCGCAACATTGTGATGAAGTCGGTGGTGATAGCGATCATCATCATCTTTATTGCGGGTATAGGATTTGCCTATGCACGTGCGGCGGTGGTGGCGGTGGTGTTTGCCATAGTGGTGGGTATCGCCATGAGGTTGCGCCTGGTGAACCTGGTGATGCCCGGCTTCTACGCCCTCATCATATTGCTGATGGGCTACATGGTGCCCAACAATAAGTACATCGACTTCCGTCCGGATTTTGAACACACCTACATGCGCAAAGACTTTGCCGACCACGTGATCGCCACCTTCCGCGGCACAGATATGTCGTCGATGGAGCGCTTGTATCGCTGGATAGCCGCCGTGCGCATGAGCAAGGCAAGGCCGGTGACCGGCGTGGGGCCGCGTGCGTTCTACTACTACTACAAACCATATGCGGTAACATCTTTCCGCACCTATGTGAGTCGTAACCCCGAGCAGTCTACCACACACAACTACTTCCTTTATATGCTGGTGGAACAGGGCTGGCCCGCCATGATACTCTACGCCATATTTATGGTGATGGTGTTCCACAAGGCACAAAAGATCTACCACCGCTTCCGCGACCGCTTCTACCGACTGGTCACCATTGGTCTGGCAATGACTATTGCGGTTGGCTTCATCAACAACTTCTTCTCAGAATTGATAGAGACCCACAAGGTGGCTGCACTTTTCTACATACCTGTGGCCATGCTCATCATTCTGGATAAAAAGAGCAAGGAAGAGGCTGCCGCTATTGAGCGCGGCGAAGAGCCCGTGGTGCAGTAAGCAATTCCCTATTTTACAAGGCTGGCCAATCCGCGCAGAAGGAACAGGAACAACCAAATGGCCCACCACGGAATACTGTTATCATCTTTGGATTTAGGTGTCGCGGCGCGTGCCGATGCAGGTTTTTCCTTTATCCGGCCATAGATGTGCATCAGCTGATACTTTCGGTGCTCGTGCAGTTCGCTGATGACCATGTCCATAAAATCGATAGAATATTTGTACCAGTTCTCGCAACAGTTCACCAACTCGGCGGTGGTGCGGCTGCGCACCTGCTGCCCGTAAACCGAATACAGGTGCGCGTCGCGTTGCCGGAAGACAGCTATGCGGCTCTTGAGCGCCTCATAGCGTGCGGCATATCTGTCGGCCTGTCCGGCGGCATCGTAGGTGTGGCGGTAGCTGTGCGTATTGCTATTCGTGGTGTGGCCATTGCGCTGCAACTGATAGTGGTAGTCGTAGTCGTTCTTGCGCGTTGCATCCAGCAGCACATCTCCGGCCTCGTTCACTTCCTGCATTTTGCTGGTGGTGTCCACACCGGGATTGCGGTCGGGGTGCCAGTGTTTGCACTGCTTCAGGTATGCGGCCTTTATCTCGGCGGTGGTAGCCGGATAAGTGATGCCCAGAATGCCATAATAGTCTTTGAATGCCTGCGCCAAGGATGGAAAATTGCCCCAAAATTAAGGGACAAATCATTGCGTATGACAAATGAAAGAGGTGTACAGGCAGGTACAAAGCCTCAATCCACGAAAAACCCGTATTTTTAGCGTGTAGATGTATTTATTCAATAGATAAAAAGTAAGAAACGGCGGCAGCAGCCCCGGTTCCGGCACTACTCAATGAACATTCAGAACAACTATGTGGCCATAATGGCCGGCGGTATAGGCAGCAGATTCTGGCCCGAAAGCCGCACCCATCTCCCCAAACAGTTCCTTGATCTGCTGGGCACCGGTAAGTCGCTCATTCAGTGGACTTACAATCGCTTCAAGCACATTTGCCCGAAGGAAAACATCTACTTCATTACCAACGAGGCATACATGGCCACGCTGCGCGAGCAGATACCCGAGATAAGCGATCACAATATCATCAGCGAACCATCGCGCAAGAACACAGCACCCTGTGCGGCCTACTTCGCCCATAAGATCATGGCGCTGAACCCCGATGCAAACATCATTATGTCGCCGGCCGATCACCTCATCATGGACGAACACTCTTTTGAGCGAACCGCCCACGAGGCATTGGAGTTTGTATCCAAACATAAAGCATTGCTGACACTGGGTATAAAACCTACCCGCCCCGACACCGGCTATGGCTACATTCAGTATGATGCCGAGAAGGAGATAGACAAGGTGTACCGCGTAAAGACATTCACCGAAAAACCTTCGCTGGAACTGGCCCGCACCTTCCTGAAGAGCGGCGACTTCCTGTGGAACTCCGGCATCTTTGTTTGGAATGTAAAGACCATCATGGAGGCGCTGGAACAATTCCTGCCCGAGACCAACGAGGTGTTCACGCAGGCTAAGGATGTGTACAACACCCCTGCAGAGCACGACGCCATTGTGCGCCTGTATCCGCATTGCAACAATATATCTATCGACTACGGTATCATGGAAAAGGCGCGTAATGTGTATGTGATACCGTCCTACTTCGGCTGGTGCGATCTCGGCACGTGGGAATCGGCCTACGACAACAGTAGCAAAGACTACCTGGGCAATGCCGTACTGGGCAAGAATGTGATGGTGATAGATGCCACACAATGCATGGTGAAGGCCCCCGACGATAAGCTGGTGGTGCTGCAGGGGCTGGAGAACTTCATAGTAGTGGACACGCCCGATGTGCTGCTGATATGCGAACGCAACCGCGAGCAGCAGATCAAAGAATATGTGGCCGAGGTAAAAAGAAACAAGGGCGACAAGTATCTCTGATCGCCCCTGCTACGTTATTAAGATCTGGTATTTTTCTACAGCTTCACGGTATTGCTGGCAGCGCTCTCGTTCCATACACGGTCCAGAGCTGTGACCACGTAGGTGGCCTGCTTGTGTGCCCCGGCTTCAGTATCCTTGAAACTGGTCTCCTGCTGAATGGAGATGATGCGGTCGTTACGCTCCAGATCCACTTTTTCGCCTGCGTTAAATCGATACACTACATAGCGCAGCGGCTCTTTAGCGGGGTTAGCGGTCTGCCATTCCAATTTGTTGCCGGCTGCTTTCAGCACAGGTGCCGCAGGTGCTTTGTCATCCAGCCAGGTCATAGGCGGCACCAGCGCCGGGTAGCGGTTAAAACTGTTCTGCAGGCTGTCTTTCACAGCCGGTTTTACCTTGTTGAAGCACGAAGCACTGTAGAACGAATAACCTGAGTTGGGGCACTTGCCGCGAATGTCGCGCAGTTGCCACATCAGCTCACCGGTGGTGGCCCAGGGGCCGCTCTTGGCGGTGGTCATGCGGTATAGGCCCAGGCCGTAGTAAACATGGCGCTGGTAGCAGTGGTCGTACCACCAGGGTTGCAACACATCAAACGGGGCTGCCTTGTGTTTGTGCTCCCAGTATAGCTGCGGCATCATATAATCTACCCAGCCTTTCTGCATCCACAGCAGCACATCGGCATACAGGTCGTCATAAGTGGTCTGTCCGCCGCGTGTGTCCGATCCTTCGGGGTCCTTGCTTTTGTTGCGCCACACACCAAACGGGCTGATACCCAGCTTCATATAAGGCTTTATGTCTTTGATGGTAGTGTTGAGCAACGATATGAAGCGGCTCACATTGTCGCGGCGCCAGTCCTCCTTGGTCATGCCGTTGCCATAGCGGGCATAGCTGCGGCCGTCGCCAAACTCTTTTCCCGGTTCGCGGTAGGGGTAGAAATAGTCGTCCAGGTGCACAGCGTCCACATCATAACGTTTCACCACGTCGGCTATCACACCTATCACATAGTCGCGCGCCTCGGGCACTCCCGGGTCTATGTAAGATTTTGTACCATAATTGATGATCCAGTCTTTGTGGGTGTGGGTCACGTGGCTGTTCGGGTTGTTGTTCTTAGTGCTGTTCATCAGCGCACGGAAGGGGTTGAACCAGGCATGGAACTCCATATTGCGCTTGTGCGTTTCTTCCACCATAAACACCAGCGGGTCATAATAAGGAAAGGGAGCCTCGCCCTGACGGCCGGTGAGGTAGTGGCTCCAGGGCTCCTTGCCCGATGCGTAGAACGCATCGCACACCGGGCGCACCTGCACTATCACCGCGTTGCAGCCCACCGATTGCAGCATATCCAACTGGCGAATGAACTCTTGCTGCTGCTCCACGGCAGGCAGACCCGGCTTAGAGGGCCAGTCTATATTGGCCACAGTAGCTATCCAGGCTCCCCTGAATTCGCGCTTGGGCGACTGAGCGTGGACGGCATTATTAATTAAAAGGCAGAAAAAGAGTGCGAAGATGGCCCTGGACATAGTTAACGATTAACAACAATGGCTTTAAAAACGTGAAAGTACTATAATTCAATGCAAAGGGCAATTTCCCGGTGAGCCGTCTGCCTGCCCCGTAAGTGCGGTATAATAATATATCATGCCCCCTCGTCCGAATTTTTGGGGGCAGTCAGGTCTTTTTGATTATTTTTGCACCTCAAATTAAAAAATAACTCAAAACCATATTATGGCGATAGTTGATGTTGTAATGCCTAAAATGGGCGAAAGCATTATGGAGGCTACGGTGCTGAAGTGGCACAAGCAGCCGGGTGATACCGTAAAAATGGATGAAACACTCCTTGACATCGCTACCGACAAGGTGGACAGTGAGGTGCCCTCTACTGCCGCCGGTGTGGTGAAAGAGATATTATATAAAGAGAACGATGTGGTACCTGTTGGCTCGCCGATAGCACGTATCGAAACATCGGGCGCGGGCGCATCGGCTCCTGCACCTGCTGCCGCTGCACCGGCCCCTGCGCCTGCCGCAGCGCCTGTGGCTGCTGCCCCTGTAGCCGCGGCTCCTGCTGCTGCAGTACCTGCTGCCGGCACACGCTTCTACTCTCCGCTGGTACTGAATATAGCCGGCACGGAGGGTATAGGTATGGCCGAGCTGGAGAAGATACCCGGCACCGGCAACGAAGGCCGTGTGACCAAAAAAGACATTCTGAACTACGTGGCCAATCGCGGCGCGGCTGCACCTGTGGCGGCAGCACCGGCTCCTGTGGCTGCAGCGCCTGCACCTGCCGCCCCTGTTGTGGCAGCGCCTGCAGCAGCAGCTCCATCGGTGAACCCGACCGGCAATGTAGAGATCATAGAAATGGACCGCATGCGCAAGCTGATCGCCGATCATATGGTGCGCAGCAAGGCCACTTCGCCACACGTTACCAGCTTCACCGAAGCCGATGTGACCAACATTGTAAAATGGCGCGATAAGAACAAAAACTCTTTCGAAAAGAAATATGGCGAGAAGATCACCTTCACTCCTATCTTCTTCGAAGCCATCGTTAAGTGTATCCGCAAATATCCGATGATCAATTGCAGCCTCGATGGTTACAATATCATCCTGAAGAAAGATATCAATATAGGTATGGCCACCGCACTGCCATCAGGCAACCTGATAGTGCCGGTGATCAAGAACGCCGAGACCAAGAACCTGCTGGGCCTTGCCAAGGATGTGAACTCGCTGGCAAACGCTGCACGCAACAACAAGCTGAAGGCCGACGATACTCAGGGTGGTACTTTCACAGTTACCAATGTGGGCACATTCGGCAGCCTCATGGGTACGCCTATCATCAACCAGCCACAGGTAGCCATCATGGCGCTGGGTGCCATCAAAAAGCGCCCGATGGTGCTGGAAACAAAAGATGGAGACGTGATAGCTATCCGCCACATGATGTACCTGTCGCTCAGCTACGATCACCGTATCGTAGATGGTTCACTGGGTGCCAGCTTCCTCACAGCCGTTGCCAACGAGCTCGAAGCATTCGATCCTTCAAGGGATGTTTAATTTCGCATCAGGTTTTTTATAAAAGAGCGCCCCGCAAATGCGGGGCGCTTTTGTGTTGAGGGCTTTGTGAGTGTCTGACTGTCTTCCTTAATCTTCCCGGCTGCCGTCATCGGCCATACGCACCATTTTAGGTGTGAACTTCGCAACAACAGAAACCAACTCCTTTTGCGAGTCCATAACGGCCTCTATGTTCTTATACGCCATAGGCGCTTCGTCCAGGCCGGCACCTATCAACGTGACACCATGGTCTTTCAATACCTTCCTCATTTCATCGTGCGTTATGTTTTTAATGGCAGCGGTACGGCTCATTTGCCTGCCGGCACCGTGTGAGGCCGAGTTGATAGCACCTTGGTTGCCGCGGCCCCTTACCAGAAAACCGGGAGCGGTCATTGATCCGGGGATGATGCCGAGTACACCATCAGCAGCGGGAGTAGCTCCTTTTCTGTGCACCATTACCTCCTGACCGTTCAGGGTTTCTTTCCAGGCAAAGTTGTGGTGATTTTCGACCTTTGCCAGCACCTGTCCACCTATGGCTGCGGTAAGCCTTTGGTGTATCACTTCGTGGCATGCGGACGCATAGTCTCCTGCAAGGTTCATAGCCAGCCAGTACTCTTGTCCTTCGGCACTGTTCATGTCAAGATAGGCCAGGTTGGCAGCTTCCTTAGGTAGTCTGCACAACTCCTTCGCCAGCTTTGTATAGTGGGCTGCTATGGTAGCCCCTAGTCCTCTTGAGCCCGAGTGGGTGAGCAATGCAAGGTAGCGACCTGCCTTAATATTGAGTCCGGCATCATCATTGTCGAATTCTATGATGCCCCATTCTACAAAGTGATTACCTCCCCCCGAGGTGCCTAACTGCAGCGCAGCTTTTTCCTGAAGTCGTCTCAGCAGGTCCAGCGAGCTGAACTCTGCTCTGTCAAGAACGGCATGTTCTGCTTTCCACTTTCCATTCCATCCGGCCCCGGCCCCGAACTTTGTCCAGGCAATCAGTTCCCGTTTGTATCGGGCAGTGTTTTCCAGAAAGTGTTTCTCGGGGATATCATAAATGGACAGAGCCATTCTGCAACCGATATCTACACCTACTCCGTAGGGAATGATAGCATTATTGGTTGCCAGTACGCCACCTATAGGTAGTCCGTAGCCCTGATGCGCGTCGGGCATAAGCGCGCCTGCTACCGTCACAGGTAGCTTCATTGCCACGTCCATTTGCGCAGTGGCTCCCGCTTCAATGTACCTTGCGCCATAGACGGCATAGGGTGCTCCCGCTTCTTTCAGCGCGATCTGTGGCCCATCAGCATCTTCAGGTTTGAAAAGGATATCAGCTGCAATTACGTTCAGCACTTCGTCATTAAGGAAACTTTCCGGGTATTGGCACACCTTCTTCATGATGGCAAGAATATCTTCTCTGGCTACGTCTCTGTAGTTCTTTTCTATCACTTTAATGGCGGTACCTACGGCTTTACCCTCCGGATACCCCAGGGCTTTCAGGTCATTTCCTGTTATGCCAACTTTATTCATTGTAGTCTAAATTTAGATCTTTTAGTAAATAATGTCTGCCCGCGAGGGGTCGAACCCCGATCTCCCGGTTCGTAGCCGGGTGCTCTGTCCAATTGAGCTACAGGCAGATGAATGAATGGGCAATAAGCGAAAAGTGCATGTTTGCTCTACCTGCTGAGCTACCGGCTTTTACACCGGGCAGGTCTCGAACCTGCGACACACATTCGATGTACCACTTATCTACGGCACCATTCACCGTTCTTGATTGCAAGGCTTGCAAAAGGTCTGTTGCACCTTCGCTGCCCTCTTGACTTACTTCGGGTTGAGATCATAAAACACTACTGGCACTATGAAAAAAAGGAGCAAATGATCGATAAGAGGTTCTCTTCCGTTTCCGGAAGGCGGGATTCGAACCCGCGACGACCGCGATGTAACTCTTATCTACGGCATCCTTATTTTGTGCAGCAAGCAACATCCGAAAACAGGCCGGGAGCTACGCGATGGGGATTTGCACCCCTCCCTGTCTCGCAACAGGGCCCTTCCCCCGAATTGGTGCGATGGATCTGTTTTCTACGGCATTCCTGCAGTGTCTTAACATTTTGTGTCTCCCGAAACCCTGTGCCGTTTCCGGCACAGGGGCCGCGCTTACAATTCTATATCTTTTATCTTGTCCAGTACGTCTCTTCCTTCTTCAATAGCTGTCAGTACATCAAACACTTTGTCACTCCAGCCGGCAATCAGGAAGACACCATCTTCTTTCATACTCACGGGTGTGTTACCGAATCCTGCGAGGTCGAACAGGAATAGCTTCGCCCCGGGATGAAATTTGCGGTAACGTGTCCATACATGCTGCAAACTATCGCCGCCATGTCTTGAGTCCCACAACTGGCAATCCGTAAACATCATCACCTTGTCTATTCTCACACCTCTTAGCAGCAGGTCCTGAATCACCAGGTGACCGTTAGTTCCGTACCCTACTTCACCCTCTCTTTTCCTGAAAGCCATAACGTTGTTCAGAATGTTGCGCGAGGGCAACTTCACTTCTTTCCAGAATGTGCCGAAGATACCGGTGGTTACCCGTCCGCACCTGCTATGCAACAGCATGCCCAGTATCAATCCTATATCGAACATCTGCACCGTGCTTCCGGCCGAGATAGCATGCTGCATGGAGCCTGAAACATCGCAGGCAATGAGCACCGACGACTTTCTGCCGATCCCCGTTATGTTGGCGGCACTCTGCGTCATGGCATCTTCCAGCGCTGCCAGGCACACAGGTGTCAGGTTGCCGGGGATCCATTGTATCTCCCTGAATGCCGACAGAAACCTGAACGGCAATTGTTTGCTGTGTTCCACCGCACGGCGGTCCGAAAGGTAGCGGCAAACTTTTACAATGTGCTGCTCCGAAACACCTGCCTGCAGCATGTTGCGCAGATTGCGTAGCGTGGCCATGTAGCCAAGCTTGTTGCTGTCTATAAGTTGCTCCCAGGCCTGCCGCATGGCTATGGTTTTATCCAATCCGTTTTCCTGGGCTGCTTTTCCCGCCGCAGAGAGTTCGGTTTCCCACGTGTAGGGCACAGCAAGCGTATCGTTGGCTATCTTATTGAAAATAGCCTGCTGATCTTCGTCTTTCGCCTTCGGATGCACCAGAAACAGCGCGTCGCGCAGGCGCACAGCGGTGTCTTTGTTGTACTTGGCAAACTGGTATTCATCAAAGCTGTTGAATGCTTCGGCCAGTCCCTTCTGGATCTGTTTCGATAGCCTGTTCAGCTTCTTTACACCTTCTCTTTTATTGGCCGCCTGGTAGTAAGCAAGCAACTCTGTTATCTCATCTGCCCTCCTTACAGTGCCGCGTACTGTCTTTGCAACCAGTCCGTTGCCGGATGCACTCTTGGCAAGTTCCACCGCAAGCACCAACGGCATGCTGCGCATATTCATACTTGAACGGGTGTATATGGCAAGTTTCGCAACAAAGACTGCATCTACCCGACCGATGAGTTCTCTTATCCGCTCGATCCGCTCGGCGGCACCTTCGTAGAATCCGTCGCTGAGCGATGATGTTACTACCGCTGCATACAGTTCTGCCTCAGGGGTCAGGATGTATGCCCGTGCGCCCTCGTGGTTAGTAGTCTGATGCAGTTTGCGTTTCAGGAAATTGAATCTCATTTTTCTGCGTTTTATTTGATCTGACCGATCAACAACACAAAAGTCACAAGGTACTGCGCAAACCATCTGCGCAGATAGTAGATTTTTGCAAAAAAATCCTGAAACCCGCTACAGTAAAGGAAAGTAATTTTATTCCGCGTGCTGTTCTTTCAGGGTTTTCTGAAACTGCGCAGATAGGTTGCGCAGTTGTGAGAGACTTTCGTACCTTACCAACACAATTTCAGCGTATGTCGGCAAATAAACTCGCGCTCATCAGGTATCGGGCAATAGATGATTGTCTGAAAAACAGACTCAGAAAATGGACGTTGGACGACCTGATAGCAAAGGTTTCAGAAAAACTCTATGAATATGAGGGTATCACCACCGGCCTAAGCAGGCGCACCATTCAGGCCGATATACAGTTGATGCGCAGCGATAAACTGGGATACAACGCACCCATAGTTGTGCGAGATAAGAAATACTATGAGTATGATGATCCCGCCTTTAGTATCACCAAGGTGCCGTTGAATACGAACGACCTTGGCAAACTGAAACAAGCCGTAAGCATATTGAAACAACTGAACGGGTTTAATTATTTCGAAGAAATGAACGACATGATAGCCCGGCTGGAAAACAACCTGAGTAAGGCCGGCAACAGGCAGGCCAACTATGTTCAGTTTGAGAGCAACAGCATGGTTAAAGGGCTACAACACATAATGCCGCTTTACGATGCCATTGCAGGGAAAAAGGCAGTGCTGATAGAATACCAGTCGTTCAAAGCAAAGGAAGCGCACCAAAGTGTATATTATCCGTATCTGCTGAAAGAGTATCGGAACAGATGGTTCCTGATATGCAGAGGAAAGAAGGGCAAATACCTTTTCACTTTGGCGTTAGACAGGGTAGTTAGTTTTCATGAGTTGCCCCGTGAACCCTTTGTACACTACGAGGGAGTGGATTTTGAGCGATACTTCAGCGATCTGCTGGGCGTAACAAAGAATGAGACCGACCGTGCACAAAAAATTGTGTTGTTTGTGAATAAACAACATGCGCCCTACGTCGTCACAAAACCGCTGCACGCCTCGCAGCAATTGCTCAAAGAAGATGAAAACGGTATTATTATCCGGATAGATGTCGTGCCGAATTTCGAGTTGGAGCGGGAGATCCTGGGTTTTGGTGAGGCAATTAAGGTGCTTGGGCCACGACTACTTGCAACGCGCATAGAGCGGCGTCTGAACATGGCCTTGGGGAATTATACCGGGCAGCAGAAATAGTTTGGCTCCGGGTGCATTTTTGTTTTCAATTGTGCGTTATCGGTATCATAGAATAGGTACATTATCTTGCCGGCGTTGCCGATGTTCCTGCCATGATTCCTCCGTCTGCAGTAAACTCGGCACCATAATAACAACATTGCCCCGTATCGGGCAACCGCTTTGTAGATCGCGCCAACCTTCTCACACCTATTGCCCCGTACGGGCTACCGGAACGAAGTACATTCTACTCAATTGTGCCGGATTATTATCGATTACCATTTTTGGCGCTTAATTTGCTGTTAGAACAGTACATTGCCACGAGATGATTAGAATACTACTTTTTTGCTGGTTGCTCTTGCCTCTTTTCACAGGGGCACAGGTCATCGTTACTATTGCTGGGACGGGCCCAATTGGTTATTCGGGAGATGGTGGCCCGGCTAGTGCCGCCATACTACGCGCTCCATCGGGCGTATATGTAGACGATACTGGTAATGTACTTTTCTGTGACCATACTACTATCCGGAAAATCAAGCCTGCCTATGGCGGAACTATTTCAACGGTTGTTGGTTTGTCAACTGCTGGTTATTCAGGTGAAAATATACCTGCCGTATACGCAGAGATTGATGGTGTGCGTGATATATTCCTGGATCATAAAGGAAATATGTACTTACCGGATGCAGGAAATAACCGCCTCAGAAAAGTGGACAAAAATGGCATCATTAAAACAATTGCCGGTACGGGAGTAGCGGGTTACAACGGAGATGGAATACCGGCTACGGCAGCTCAATTAAATTCGCCAACAGGTGTCGCGGTCGATGATACAGGTAATGTTTATGTTGCTGATCTATATAATTACCGTATTCGAAAAATCGACACATTCGGCATCATCTCAACAATCTGTGGAACAGGTGTAACGGGATTCAGTCCCGACGGAAGTTATGCAGATACTTCCAGGCTAAACTATATTGGTTCGGTTAGAGTGAGTAAGTCAGGCGAGCTGATCATTTGTGACAATCTCCGATTAAGAAAAATTGGTTTTGACGGAAAACTAACTACCATTGTGGGAACCGGGATATCGGGTTATACAGGAGATGGAGGCCCTGCTACAGCAGCTAGTATTACCGGAGGCACTTTTGGACTCGATACTCTGGGGAATATTTTTTTATGTGATGGTAGCAACAGTAAAATAAGAAAAATAGACACTGCAGGGATCATAACAACTATAGCGGGGAGTCCTGGCGGAGGTGGATATGGTGGTGATGGCGGCAATCCTTTAATGGCATTGCTAGCTGCTCCGTGTGGAGTCGCCGTAAATAATGAAGGTGACGTATTTATCGGGGATATGGCGAATAACCGCATACGAATGATTGCCAATCATCCAATTGCGGTGAACAATACCCCTGTGGTGCCAGATCAAAACATTTCAATCTTCCCCAACCCCGCAACAGATCAATTTACCATTAGTTTTTCTGCCCCTTCACGTTCATCTTACCCCTTGACCATTCATGATATTTATGGACGAGAAATTGATAGGCTATCCATAACATCAAATGAACCACTTTTATTTCCGTCCTGCTTACCCACTGGTATGTATGTAGTGTCTGTGACCAGCAGTGGCCAGACTTTCTCTACCAAGCTACAGATCAAATAGGGCACTACCATTGGGCCCAAGTGCTTTCTAGAGGTCTCATAACAGCAGATTTTCAGCCCAGATATAATAACATTTACGATTTACGATTTATAAATCACAAATAATATCATAAAGAAGTGTCGCACTGGTTGCCCTATCTGCCCCAAGTGATTCCACTTGTGCTTAATGTTCTTGCACGTATTTTAAATGGCAATGCGCCTCCAAACAACTTTTTATCACACTACAGAAAACGCACTATCACAGATATTTCTTTTGTTGCGCTCGGCGTGCGGTGCTAACTTGTATTGATGTTGAAGAAAATGAGGCAAAGCGGCGCGCATGATGGTATTTTTGCTTGGAGTACGCAGTGAGCCACGGTGGGAATACTGAACTATCGGACACATTCATTCCTCACAGTTACTCCGCTGCGCTCAAGTTTGTCTTTCAGGCTAAGCCATGTACTGGTGGAAAGTGTACCGGCAGGGAAAAGTATACTCCTGAAATCCTTGGTTATGACCCTGAGACAGACCGGCATTTTGTATCGGGTTTCAAATACTATTTCTGTTATCGCATCAAATCTGTACACAGACTTTTTCCAAAATGCAAGGTGATTTTTTACAATAATGTACTCGTCAGCTACAGAAAAGTAATGCATTAGCCAGGCATTCAGGGCGAACCAAAACAAACCCATAGCAATGCCAAAAACAAGCAAGTCGGGCTGTCTATTACCGACGCCTAAAACGACCATCAATGCCATGCATAAAAAGAACGGCCAAAACATAAAGCCACGCAAAGATATGAATGGACTACCCGAAAAGGTTTCTTCCAAACTGAAAGTGCCTTCCGGCTTTACGGTCCCGGAAAGCGGTAATATCGCCAAGTCAGTCGACTTCTCAACGACTACTTTTTGCACAAACTGCTTTATCTCCCACGAGTTCGAATACATATGATCGATCATACACATTACAGTACCGTCGCCAGCTGAAAAACGGGCGCCTTCCATCTGTTCAGCACCGAATAGGTATTGGAACTCCTGCTTGCCGGATAGTTCAATACTACTTACCTCATTCCAATAAAGCGTTCTGCTTCCGAAACAAATTTTTTCTGCGTCGACCTTAATGACGGGTGTGTTTTTGAAATACCGGTAAATGGTGTAGAACGCCAGTAAGATCATAAGCCCCCCAAGGCATATCACGAAGGTATCTCCCGCTGTCAGGATACCCTTCTTTCTTTTCATCGCCATACCGAAATAGATAACAAAGCCGCCTAATGAGCAACAGAAACCGAAAGCAAAGGCCAATGTTGCATAGAACTTTAGCGGGTCTCTTTTGCTTACTACTTGATTCATCATCGTAAATGATTGGACGATTTACTAAAACAGCGTCCCTGCCTCAGGACCTTTTTTGCGGCCCAGATGTTTGTAGGCTTTTTCGGTGGCTTCGCGACCGCGGGGAGTACGCATGATGTAACCCTCCTGTATCAGGAATGGTTCATACACCTCTTCTATGGTGCCGGCCTCTTCGCTCACGGCAGTGGCAATATTATTGATACCGGCCGGGCCACCTTTGAACTTGTCAATGAGGGTAGTGAGGATCTTGTTGTCCATATCATCCAGGCCGCTCTCGTCCACGTTCAGGGCTCGCAGGCCGTGTTCCACAATGGCCATATCTATAACGCCATTGCCCAGCACTTGCGCGAAGTCGCGCATGCGGCGCAGCAGGCCGTTAGCTATACGGGGGGTGCCGCGGCTGCGGCGGGCTATCTCCATAGCAGCATCAGACGTGATGCGCACATTCAGCACGCCGGCAGCACGTATCAGGATGCGCTGCAGCACATCGGCCGTATAATACTCCAGCCTCGACTTGATGCCGAAGCGCGAGAGCAGCGGCGCGGTGAGCAGGCCGCTGCGGGTAGTGGCCCCCACCAGAGTGAACGGGCTGATGGACAACTGAATGGACCGCGCCGAGGGACCGCTGTCTATCATGATGTCTATCTTAAAATCCTCCATGGCCGCGTAGAGGTATTCTTCTACTACGGTGCTCAGTCGGTGTATCTCGTCTATGAACAGTACATCGCGGGGCTCCAGGCTGGTGAGCAGACCGGCAAGGTCGGCGGGTTTTTCTATCACCGGGCCGCTGGTCTCCTTGATCTTCACCCCCAGCTCGTTGGCAACAATGCGCGACAGGGTGGTTTTACCCAGGCCGGGAGGGCCGTGAAAAAGGATATGATCGAGCGCCTCGCCTCGCAGGTTGGCCGCCTTGATGAAGATGCGGATGTTCTCAATGAGTTTGGGCTGTCCCGCAAAATCCTCAATGGTCTGCGGCCGTATCGTATTTTCATACTCACGGTCCTGCGCGCTCAGGTTATCGGTTGGCCTCACATGTGAACTCCCCATAGGCCTAAAATTAGTGAAAAGTTGGCAGACAGCGCTTTGAACGGGAAAGTGAGTAACATTGCAATATGAAACTACTGGTAGTAGCAGCCACAGAAGCGGAGATAGGCATATTCAGCAGCCGCATGCCGCATATTGCCACCCTGGTGACGGGTGTGGGCATGGTGGCCACTACCTATGCGCTGATGAAGCACCTGGCCGGCCACCAATACGATATGGTACTACAGGCAGGTGTGGGCGGCAGTTTCGACCGCGCAGGGCCGTTGGGCAGTCTGGTGCATGTGGTAAGCGACCGGTTCGGAGATCTGGGTGCCGAAGACCACGACCGTTATATAGATATCTTCGGTCTGGGTCTGCTGGGCATCAATGACGCTCCCTACTCCAACGGTATGCTGGTGAACCCGCTGAGTGACGCCCACCGGCACATAACCCTGCCACAGGTGAGCGGCATCACCGTCAATTCTGTAACAGGCAGCACAGCTACGGTGGCCATCAGGCAGCAGTATGGGTGCACCACCGAGAGTATGGAGGGGGCTGCTCTGCATTTTGTCTGCCTCAACGAGGGGGTAACGTTCGCCCAGGTGCGCGCCATATCCAACTACGTGGAGCCCCGCGACAAGAGTAAATGGCAAATGAAAGACGCCATCATTAATTTGAATGATTGGCTCATCGGTTTTGCCACCACGGTTAATGCGGAGTGAGTACCTACCTTTGCAACGAATTGAACAGAAAGAGATGAAACTGACGCTAGGATTCAGCCCGTGCCCGAATGACACCTTCATTTTCGACGCCATGGTAAATGGCGGCGTAGACACCCATGGCATAACGTTCGACTATGTAATGGAAGATGTGGAAACGCTGAACCAATGGGCGGTACAGGGCAAGCTGGATATCACCAAGCTCAGTTATAATACGTTCCTGAAGGTGACTGACCGCTACGCCCTGCTGCACAGCGGCAGCGCACTGGGAGTAGGTGTGGGTCCGCTACTCATCTCAAAGCAACCGCTGGACGAAGCCCGAATGGCCGACTACCGCATAGCCATACCCGGACTGAACACTACCGCCAATCTGCTGCTGACGCTGGCCTACCCGCAGGCACGCAACAAAACCGAGATGCTGTTCAGCGACATAGAGAACGCAGTGCTGAGCGGCCAGTACGATGCCGGCCTCATTATTCATGAGAACCGCTTTACCTATGCGCAGAAAGGGCTACTGAAACACCGCGACCTGGGCGACTGGTGGGAAGAAGCCACCGGTGCGGCCATTCCCCTGGGCGGCATCGTCATGAAGCGTTCCCTTGGTGCCGACCTCTGCGCAACCGTGGACAGTATCATAAAAGATAGCCTGGCCCTTTCGTGGAAACGGTATCCCGAACTGACAGAATTTATTAAGTGTCATGCGCAGGAAATGGAAGAGCAGGTGATGCGCAAACACATAGATCTCTATGTAAATGAGTACACCACCGATCTGGGTTCAGTGGGCCGCAAAGCCATAGAAACACTGTTTGCCAAGGCCAAAGCCGCCGGACTTGTACCAACAGACGCGCCATCCAATATTTTCTATTGAGGCCACAGGTGTTAACGATCCTCAAATATTAAAGTATCTTGCGGCAAATTCACCATTCAGCGGTAAAAGCCAAAAAGAGAATCACCGATGCTTTTTAACTCAATAGAATTTTTACTATTCTTCCCGATAGTCACGATTCTGTTCTTTTTGCTGCCGCACAAGTTCCGCTGGTTTCATTTGCTGGTAGCAAGTTGCATCTTCTACATGTATTTCATCCCGATCTACATTGTAATACTGTTCGCTACCATCATTATAGATTACATAGCGGGTATCCTCATAGAAAATGCCGAGGGGAAGCGACGAAAGGCATTTCTGGTGATGAGTCTGGTGGCGAACATTGGCGTGCTGGCGGTATTTAAGTATTACAACTTCTTCGTCACCAACATCATCGATGCGTTCCACCTGGGTGGCATGAACATCAATATACCGCTCCTTACTATTGCATTGCCCATCGGTTTGTCGTTCCATACGTTTCAGGCCATGAGCTATACCATAGAGGTGTACCGCGGCAATCAGAAAGCAGAACGGCACTTTGGGATCTATGCGCTGTATGTAATGTTCTATCCGCAGCTCGTGGCAGGCCCTATAGAACGCCCGCAGAATGTGCTGCACCAGTTTCATGAGCGGCAATACCTCGACTACAACAACATAGCCCGCGGACTGCGCCTGATGCTGTGGGGGCTGATAAAGAAGGTGGTCATTGCCGATAGATTGTCGCTGTATTCAGCGCCGGTCTTCAACCACCCGCAAGACCAATCAGCTACCAGCCTGGCAATAGCTACCATCTTCTTCTCGTTCCAGATCTTCTGCGACTTCTCCGGCTACTCCGATATTGCCATAGGTGCTGCACGGGTGATGGGCTTCAAGCTGATGACCAATTTCAACAAGCCCTACCATTCAAGGTCCATATCTGAGTTTTGGAAACGCTGGCACATTTCGCTATCTACCTGGTTTAAAGACTATCTGTACATATCGTTGGGCGGAAACCGGGTAGCGCTGCCACGGGTTTACTTCAACCTGTTCTTTGTGTTTCTGGTGAGCGGATTCTGGCATGGCGCCAATTGGACCTTCATCATATGGGGTGCGCTTCACGGCTTCTACCTGGTGTTTGCCCTGGCTACCAAAGATGTGCGTGCCAATCTCACAAAGGCAATGGGCATCTCACGCTTCCCCGCCATCGACAAGTTCTTTGATGTGTCGATCACTTTTGTACTCGCTGCCTTCGCGTGGATCTTCTTTAGGGCAAACAACGTCCACGACTCGTTTGTGATAGTGCGTAAACTGGCCGACCTGCCGGGCGAAATGTCGCAGGTGCTGCAAACGCGTCGCATCGCTTTCTTGAATCTGAAAGGCATCTACCAGTGGATACTGCCCGGCTTTGCTGCTATTGCCGCGCTTGAAATTGCACACATCATTCAGATAAGGCTGAAACTGGAACACACCTTTGAACAGAAGCCTGCAGTGGTACGCTGGGCTGTGTACTATGGTGGCCTGTTCCTTCTGATCTTCTACGGGGTATACGAGAAAAACCAATTCATTTATTACCAGTTCTGATGACGAAGCGACTCCTATTCAAATTGTTCCTTGCAGTGCTACCGGTGCTGTTGATGGCGATATGGTATGTGGCCGCCGATCCGTTCATGGTGTTGCGGCACTACCCCGATATGTATAATACCCGTCACAAGCACCTGGAGCTGAATGAAGACTATGCCGCAACAGAGACCTTTCTTCGCCTGTACCCGCAAGAACTATACGACGCCTATATATTGGGCAGCAGCCGCTCGCGCTACTACACGCCCGATCAGTGGCTTAAGAGAAAACCGGGCATGAGACCATTCCACTTTGGTGTGGCATCAGAAACACTGTTTGGTGTGGCGGGCAAGTTGAAAATGCTTCATGCGAAGGGCATCAAGATAAATAACGCGCTGATAATAGCAGATGCCGAGTTGTTGTCTAAAGCGGCCAACAGTTCAGGGCACTTATTCCGCAAGCACCCGCTGGTGTCGGGCGAGGGTAATGCAGATTTCCAGTTCACCAGCTTCAAAGACTTCTTCAATCCGGAGGCCATTAGTGGGTATCTGTCGCTGCCTGATGAAGTGCCTGTGGGCAAGAAAGACCCGCAGCAACTGGCCGAGCTACAGATAGAGAAAGACCCTGCTTCCTACTATGGTCCGCGCATGTCTATGTTCTATAGTCGTCCGCCGGTGCAGCAATACGAGCCACAGGTGATATTTGAAGAGCAGCGCAAACTGCTTGTGGAAATGAAGGAGATTTTTGCCGCAAACAATACCGACTACCGCATCGTACTATCACCCATGTATGACCAGAAAAAGCTGAACGCTAAGGACATGAACACTCTGTATGAAGTGTTTGGCAAGGATCATATCTACGACTTCTCCGGCATCAACGACATTACGCAGGATATGTACAACTACTTCGAAACAGCACACTATCGCCCGGCCATAGCTTACCGCATCATGGATAGTGTGTATGCCCGCAGGTAGTTAGCCACCAAGTTTCCAGAATTTCCTCTCGGCTTCGCAATCGGCTACCAGCTTCTCAAACCGCTTCAAGCGTGTGGCTTCTTGTTTGGCGCTCATAACCAGATGAATGGCAACCTTGCGGTAAGAGGGAGCGATGCTATTGAAATAGTCCCACGCCTTCTTATTGGCTTTAAATTTCTGCTCCAACTCAAGAGGCAATTCCTTTGCATCACTTTCGAAGGAGTAAACTCGTGAGCGATGGTCTTTGCGTTTGTTGTATGCCTCAATACCTTCGGGGTACATGAGCCCTTCGGCAAGCAGCTTTTCTACCTTGGCTATGTTGATGGCGCTCCAAATGCTGGTGGGCTTGCGATGGGTGAAGCGGATGGTGTAACTCTCTTCGTCAATAGTATGACGTACTCCATCTATCCAGCCAAAACACAGTGCCTCATCAACCGACTGCGGCCACGTGACCGAAGGCTTGCCTGTGCCCACTTTATAATATCCCAACTGGAGGGTAGTGGCGGTCTTGTAGTTTTTGATGAACCATTTGCGCAGATCGTTCTGCGTCTTGAAGAATATGGGCGTGCTTTCGGGTGGCATGGTGAGGGCAAATATAATCAGGCATCGTCTTTCTTGCCTGTCGGTTTTGATTTGGGTGTAGCCTTGCGGCCTGCCTTTTTCAAAGCGGCATCTATCAGCCATTCTATCTGGCCGTTCACACTACGAAACTCGTCGCCGGCCCATTTTTCGAGGGCCTTGTAGACGTCTTCGTCCAGTCTTAGCACAAAGTTCTTCTTGTCTGCCACTTGTATTGATGTGATGTTGCAAAAATAATCTGCGGGAACGGGATATTACTCCCGGTCCCGCAGTGTTACTGACTATTGGTAGAGGCTACCTGTGTTGAGTACAGGTTGTGCGCCCTTCTCGCCACACAGCACCACCATGAGGTTGCTTACCATAGTGGCTTTCTTTTCTTCATCCAGGTGCACTATCTCTTTTTTGCTCAGTTGTTCCAGGGCCAGCTCCACCATACCTACCGCACCTTCCACAATTTTGAAACGTGCCGCAACAATGGCCGATGCCTGCTGACGCTGCAACATGGCACCCGCTATTTCCTGGGCATATGCCAGGTGACTGATGCGCGCCTCGGTAACGATGATGCCGGCGGTGAGCAAGCGCTCATTCAGCTCGTCCTGCAGCAACTCCATGATCTTGTCGCCACCCTCGCGCAGCGTGATGTCAGCATTCTGGTCTTCAATGCTGTCGTAGGCGAAGCGCATGGTGAGTGCGCGTACCGCAGCCTCGCTCTGCATGCGCACGAAGGCGTTATAGTCGGCCACCTCGTAGGCTGCTTTGTAGGTGTCCTTGATCTGCCACACCACTACGGCGGCTATCTCTACGGGGTTACCCATTTTGTCGTTCACCTTCAGTGTGGGGGTGGCCATGTTCTGTACCCGCTGCGACACCTTGATGCCTACGTACAGCGGATTGACGAAGAACATACCGTTGTCTTTGATGGAGCCTACATACTTACCGAACAGGTTGAGTACGCGGGCATGGTTTGGCTGAACGATGATGAGGCCCTTCCAGATGATGATGCAAAGACCGAATAGCAAGATGCCGGGTATAGTGTATACGCCGCTTTCCTCAATACCGGCAGTAATGAAGAACTTGATGGCGATGCCCAGGAGCACAAGGGAGATCAGTAAGGCTAAGTAGCCGTTGGTGGGTTTGATGTTCTTTTCCATTTTCTTGAAAATTGTTTGATATCAATTTGATATCAAAATTACATCAGTTTCCGAATCTGCCAAAAAATAAATTGTTAATGTGTAGGGTCACATAAAAAGGAGCCGAATTGCTTCAGCTCCTTTTGATATGAGTGGTTGTGAATTATTAGTCCTGATTCTTCATCTTCACCATGGTGAGGATGGTGGCGATGGCCACTGTTTCGCCGGTCTCGTCATAAACATCCACCAGCCATTTCACTATGCCCTTGGCTATGTCTTCGGGTGTGCGTTTTTCCTGTGCCGTCTTTTCTTTTACGGTCAGGCGCACGCCGATGGTCATGCCCGGATAAACAGGCTTGGTGAAGCGACATTCGTCGATACCATAGTTCAGCAGGACCGGGCCTTTCTTCGCGTCTACAAACAGGCCGGCTGCTTTGGACAGGATGAAGTAACCGTGTGCCACCCGTTTTTCAAAGATGGTGCCTTCCAGAGAGGTGGCGTCCATGTGGGCGTAGAAGTTGTCGCCGCTCACATTGGCAAAGTTGGTGATGTCGGTCTCGGTAACGGTGTGTTTGGCGGTCACAAGTGTTTCGCCAATCTGCAGGTCTTCAAAGTGTTTTTTGAACGGATGCACATCTGTCTCGTGCTGGCGACCACCTTGCTGATAGACATTGGTGATGCGGCTGATGGTGGTAGGCGAACCCTGAATAGCACAACGCTGCAGGTAGTGCATTACGCCACGCTTTCCGCCCATCTCTTCGCCACCGCCCGCGCGGCCCGGACCGCCATGCACCAGCAGTGGCATTGGCGAACCATGACCAGTGCTTTCTTTGGCGCAGTCGGCATTGAGCACCAGTATGCGACCGTGCATGCTGGCAGCACCCAGCACCACTTCGCGTGCCACATTGTCGTCGGCAGTAACAACAGAACATACCAGCGACCCCATGCCCATTTTGGCAAGGGTAATGGCGTCGTCGAGATTATTGTATGGAATGATGGTAGATACCGGACCGAAGGCTTCTATGTTGTGGCAGGCCACGTTTTTGAACGGATCGGTATTGAGGAAAATGAGCGGAGGCAGGAAGGCGCCTTTTTCTTTGTCGGCACCCATTACCTCAAAGTTGTCGAGGTTGCCTATTACAATGCTCTGCGTTTTTGCGAGCTCGTGTACTTTTTCGCGCACCTCGTTGCGCTGACTGATGCCAGCCAGAGGGCCCATGCGCACTTCTTTTATAGAAGGGTCGCCGATGGTAGTGGTCTGTATGCGCTTGCCGAGGGCAATGGTCACATCCTCTACCCGGTTGGCAGGAACAATGATGCGGCGTATGGCGGTACATTTTTGTCCCGCCTTGGTGGTGATCTCGCGCACCACCTCTTTAATGAAGATATCGAACTCGGGCATGCCGGGCGCCACATCGGGGCCGAGTATGCAGCAGTTCAGCGAGTCGGCCTCCATGTTGAAGGGAACAGACTCGGACAGGATGCGCGCGTGCGACTTGAGCATGCGACCGGTAGATGCAGAGCCGGTGAAGGTGACAATGTCCTGTGTTTCTATATGGTCGAGTATGCCACGTGCCGATCCGCAGATGAGCTGCAGAGAGCCTTCGGGGAAGATGCCCGACTTAATGATCTCGCGGAACACCGCCTCGGTGAGGTATGATGTAAGCGTTGCAGGTTTCACGATAGCCGGCACACCTGCCAGAAGGTTCACGGCTATTTTTTCGAGCATGCCCCATACAGGGAAGTTGAACGCGTTGATGTGGATGGCCACCCCTTCTCGCGGCACCATAATGTGGTGACCGATAAAGGTATTGTTCTTAGATAGTTTCGCGGCGTCGCCATCTACATAGTAGCGCTCGTCGGGGAACTGTCGGCGCAGGCTGGCATAGGCAAACAGGTTGCCGATACCTCCCTCAATGTCCACCCACGAGTCGGCACGGGTGGCGCCTGTGAGGGCGCTGATGGCATAAAACTCTTCTTTGCGCTCCAGCAAATACATGGCCAGCGCCTTCAGCATCCGGCCGCGCTCCTGAAAAGTGAGCCTGCGCAGTGCAGGGCCACCCACTGTGCGGGCATAGTGCATCATAGAGCCGAAGTCGAGGCCGGCGCTACCGGCAGTGTATATGGCTGCGCCTGTTACGGCATTGTGCAGTACTTCTCCATCGGTGGTGCCGGCAACCCAGTGGCCTTCGGCATAGTTCTTTAACTGCGTAAGTGACATAGTATCTTGATTCGTTATTTATTTTGTGGTCGCTATTTCCTCATGAACAGGCTTTTGCCATTCATTGAAAATACGCAAGATCGTGATTGTTTGTGTGTTGACATCCGGGAAATAAAACACCAGATATGGAAAATTGGCAACTTTGCATGCTCTGACCTCTTCAAATCGCCTGGAAAAGCTCAATGGCTGCGCGCTGATCCTTGAGATAGCTTTGTCCGTCTCATTGAACATTCGCAGTCCCAGGCCAGGCAATTTATCGTTGTAGTAAGCAACAGCGGCATGTAAATCGGTTACTGCGGCATTGGTAAGAACAGTACGAAACTCCATCAATCAACGAATTGCCTTTTTACTTCATCCCAATCCGTGAGTACCGCCCTGCCTTCTTTTACTGCATTCATCTCAACTTGCAAAGCATCTTTTTGCCACTGCGGAAGTTCCAGGTGCAATTCAGAAGATACCTCCTCCCATTCCTCAATAGAAAGGAAAACGCCAACAGGGTTGCCATTTTTATCATAGGTAAATTGGGGATGGATATTCATATCCGATAATTTATTTCAAAGTTAAGCCATTTTCGCAATTGCCTTGTGCGCATATGAACCAGACTCCAATCCTGACGTAGTGAACGGATGGTACCGACAAACTCAAGGCGCTTCGAAAAATTTTATTCTGCGCAGTCAGAGGTGTTATCATTGATTATCAATTGGTATGCGGGAAGTTTTTCTTCCCATTACTTCCTCCCGAATGCTTTCGGGACAGGCGTCACTGCGCAAAAATTTCTCACCTGCCTACCGGCAGGCAGGCTTCTGCGCACCTGAGAAGTTCAATAAAATTTCTATATGTGTCGCTTTGCCTCATTTTCTTAAACGTCAATACAAGTTAGCACCGAACGCCGAGCGCAACAAAAGAAATATCTGTGATAGTGCGATATCTGTAGTGTGGTAGAAAATTGTTTGGGCGGGGGAGAAGCTGTTGCAACGAGGAACAGCGGGTTCGCAAATCGGGAGCTCTGCTGCCGTTATGGCGTAGTTGGAGACATACGCCAAGCATATTTTATTGTAAACGGAAGACTAAGGTCATCCGGAGACAATATACCGCCGGGTCCCTCCCCGCACACAAGGCTCAGCGTGAGAGACCCGGCAGGGACGGAAAATTGGGTATGCAGTTTAAAGATGCACGTATTGCAAGTAGCGTAACAGTCGCATCCTAAATAAAGCGTATTTTTGTATGGAATAAAATAAAACCCATGAGTACAATAGTGATAAATGTGGACGATTCGTCTTCGGCCAAGCTATTTTTGGATCTTGCCCGGAAATTGCATTTTGAAGCTAAAGTGCTTACTGACGCGCAAAAGGAAGATTGGGCATTATTGTCGATGATGGGGGCGCGCAAAGATGAACCTTCTGTACCTATTGGTGACACGCTTGACATTCTGAAAAAGGTAAAAAGCAAAAAGGGGTAATGCTGGTTGTTGCCACACCGTCTTTCAACAAAGACATCAGCAAACTAAAAGACGGGGCTATTGCCGCACGCCTCGAGAAAATCATTCTTAGAATGCAGCAGGTTGAGAGTGTATCTGAACTGAGCAGTGTAAAGAAACTATCAGGCGCGACGAATGCGTACCGAATAAGAATCGCAGACTATCGGCTCGGGTTCACTGTTGCAGAAAACACCATCAAATTGGTGATTTTGGCTCACCGACGTGAGATCTATCGATATTTTCCATAGGTAATTTTCTTTCACCCTGATTAGTCCGGGACTCATCTGTCTTTACGTTAAATGAAAAAATCAGTAGTTACTTTTTCGGAGATGTAACGTAACACCCCGTATACAACATACTATGAGAATACCACCGCAAAAAATAATTGACAGCCTCAAAAATCTCATGATGAGTCACAAAAAATCCAAGATCATATTACTTGTGATTGTTTTCGGTCACACGGATTTACGAGGGCAAATTATCTTGAGAGAAAGAATGATCGGTAATTGCTGTACCAGATACTCAATTATCAACCGTTCTACCGATAGCTTATATATCTTATCGTATGGATTACGACCAAAATATGAGGATAGTTGCATTGTAAATATGGTAGACGTTGACTCGGGTACGCACACAATTAACATTCACTCGAGTAGAACTCACGACGATTTCTTTGAAACGGAATTGCCTTATTGGATATATCTGTATCCGAATGATAGCACATCGTTTAACATAAGAAATTGCAACAACCTCAATTATACTAAAACATTTGAGATTTATTTACGGGCGTTAATGATCAAGAATGGTAAAAGAAGGAAATCGCCATATCCAAGTAGGAGGGTTTATAAAATGAAAGCTGGTTATCGCAAATTTGCCGTAGAATAGTCGATTGTGTTCCGACCTTGTTGTCCGTAGTCTTCCATATATCATAAAACATGCTCGGCGTATGTCACCGACTACGACGTCTCCTGAAGCAAATCTCATGATTTGCGAACCCGATACGCTTCGTTTGCAACATGTGTGTTGTGATATTGTAAAGCCTGTTGAAAACGAGGACCAGGGGTGGTGCTACTGCAGGTGCTGCATAATTCAGCTTCAGTACGCTGATGCCGGCGAGACTTGCGCAGAAGAAGCGAGGAGACTCACTCGGGAAAGGAAGGAAATAGTGTCGTGTTACGAAAAACGATTGAAACTCAAAATATCTACACCGCCCTTTCTACTATACCAAATCTATTTGCTAAGAGATCAGTATAGCGGATTTTGAGATCGTCGGTTATAAAGCTATTCCCTATCAATTCAAACCATTTGTTTTTCGCTCGGGTCATTTTAGCAAAAATGTTTGCCTGTTGTTTTGTATCAAGCCCCATTTTGTCAAAGGTTGCAACAAGATCAGATCGCCCGATCTTTCTTTTTTTCCCGTTCAAAGTAAGTGCTGTTTCTTCCGTGTCGGAGGGGTTCACAAGATCTGTTGCAACAAGGTCGTAACCCGGAGCTAATTTAGTACCCTGGCCCGGTGTGTGTATAAGTGAAAAGTTTTTCAGGTGCATGTCGGCGTTGCCCGTCAAAAAACAAAACAACAGCAACTCCCCAAAGTTCACAACATCCAAACCGGGTTGAGAACTATATTTTTTTATTGCTTTCGCAATCTGCTCATACGAACCGCGATACTTGTCTTCAGTCAATCTTTCTGTTATCTGGCACATATCTTCCATGTGCAACTTCCCTTTCTTTGTTCTGTCTATTCGTTTCGTAAGATAGGCAAGGTTGCCTGACTGCAGGCGTATGAGGCTATGAGGCACTACATTTATTTTTGCAGCCGATGCCAGGTGCATAGTCAGGTCTTCAACCTCTGGCAACTGCGGATAATGATCAGTAGGCGGCTTCAATATGTAACTTCCCCACAACCCTACAATTGTAAATCTTTTCGGTTCTTTTTTAGTCGCAGCCTCCAATTCCAACGACAATTTTGCCTGCACCCCTGTTACCGTGATGTGGCTCTTCACAATCTGGTCTGCCAGATTGTCCATATCCTTTTCAGCGTAGGGCAAAACAGGTGCTATGTCTTGACCAAAGAACTTTTTACTACACACTTTATGGTAGTTGGTCTCTCCGTCATGCAACGGTTGGTAACAGTACAAACATCTATTCATGGTCTTCTGCATCGTTTACCGGGTGAACACTAACGGCTCCGATACAGTCCTTGCAACAAGCCAGCAGTAGCCCCATGCGGTCGCGCTCATTTAGTTTCCAGTTTCGCTCAGCGATCTGAAGCAACCATCCTTCCGGAATCAACCCATCAAAAAAAGGAAACAACACCTTTGCAGAATATTGCTTTTCAGTAATTGGGAGTGTTACACTCACAGGTTCCGGGTGATCCCGGTTCAGATAAGAGCTGTCGTATGAAAAAACATAGCCGTTTTCATCTTGAACGAGCCATCCGGCAGTGTGGTCGTGCATTTTTATCTCAGCCTTTCTCATTGGTTTCTCCTCTGTTTATTGGTATCGCTCCTAATTGGCACCCAAAGAGCCACAGGACCTGATTCACTTTATCCATCCTCAGGCTTTCTTTGCCTTGTTCAAGATCGCGGACAAACCTCAATCCTACACCGGCTTTCTCAGCAAATTCAGGCTGTGTTAAACCAGATGCCCTTCTTTTGCTCTTTACAAAATCGCTCAACGACATTTTATACCCTTTGAGGTATAAAATTACGATTTTATTTTATTTTATACCTATTTGGGTATAAATTTTTCATTTTCAATATTTTTATACCCCAAAAGGTATAATTTTTGAAAAAAGAATTCGAATGTTACTGCCTGATGCTGGCAACAAAAAGGTCCGGGGAATGCCGGACCTTTTCTTAATATGAAATTTCACTTTATTTTACTGCTTTTGATAATGATTTGTGGATGTAACACAGAATCAGAAGACCAAAAACAAGAATTTGTATGTAGGAAGCCTCCGCTTCCACCCTTGCCACTTGATGAACAGAGAAAGTGCGACAGCCTAAAATTCATCGCATACATTGAAATGGATAGGGGTGCAATGACTATCGCATGCAATGATACTATCACGGATAATGAAAGATATAAGCGGTTTGTTTCTATTTTGACGAATGTATTTGGCTTTAATTACTTTAGACTATATGATGTGGGTTTTAATACCGTGGCATATAGACAGTGTATACAGCCTATTATGGATAGTGCAATAGCCGCTAAATATGGCAAAAATGCTAAAGATAGTTTTATCGATATTGCGTACAGAATGGCAGATGGAAAACAAAAATAGATATTCTCAGAATGCATGTGGGCGACTACTCAAAGTCGTGTAAAGAAAGTTGGCTTTGCCTGAGTATAGACCTGAATGTACCCATCGGGATTTCTTTTCTCTCTGCAGGCACAATAACGGTTAATACCGGGTCAATTCCTTTCCTGAATTTTATGTGGCTTCCTTTTTGCGAAACGAAGACAAAACCATTTTTCATCAAGACGCGGATAATAATTTTCGCTCTCCCTGATGAGGTTACTTTCAAGTACTCAACGCCACCAAGAAATTCAGCTTCGGTACGCTGATGCCGGCGAGTCTTGCGCTGAAAAAGCGAGGAGACTCAGGGGGAAAGAAATGTACTAACTTCGATACAGATAACACCTGATATGAGGTACACCCTTCTTATAGCATCAATTTTACTTTTATGCATTTCTTCATTCGGTCAGAAGCTCAGGTTTACAGAAGAATCGAACGTATGGAAGATAAGAAGGCTGTGGCCTGAAACGGGTGGCTATACCCACTGGCTTTGTTCTTATGCCGCCGATTCTGTTGTTGATGGTGTTTTGTATAAAGTTCTGAATTCGTCTACGTCGTATTTTGTAAGAGAAGACACTTTAGCCGGGAAAGTATATGCACGGCCGGTACTGACTCATGCGCCTATCCGTCATGAAGATACTACAGAGCAACTACTATTCGATTATAATTGGGGGCTGAATGATACTGCAACCTATATCTTTCAGGGGGTGGTATATAAGAATGTTGTAGTTGCTCTTGATTCGGTATTAATCAACGGGGTGCAACACAGGGTTTGGAATTTTTTTAACAGCGTAAGGAGCTACACTGTGGTTGAAGGAATAGGTTGTCTAACATATCCTGACTTTCCTTTAAATCCGATAATCTTTGAAGTGGAAGATGACCTAATCTGCTATACTAATAACACTGGTTCTCCGGTGCTAAGCAAGGCAGTAGGAGTATTTGACAATTCGACCAGTTGCGCTCTTAGCAGCCCCGAAATGAGGGCGAAGCATCAAGAACTTCTTCCGAACCCTGTTGGCCCGGTTGCCAAGATCGTCTTGCGTGAAAAAATGCGCACCGGCATGCTTATGATTGTGAATGCTTCAGGCAAAATGGTATATTCCGCAACCATCACCAATTTAGATGAGGTAGTGATTGATACAAAAGGGATGGCCGATGGGCTTTACCTGTATTGTATCAATAATACCCTTTCGGGAGAGGTCGTAACAGGGACATTCGTTAAGGCAGAATAAGTTAAAACTCCCAGCCTATATCCTTACGGTAATAGATACCATCATATTGGATGTGGGCGGCGTTTTCGTAGCTTTTTGCCAGTGCAGCTTTGATATCGGTGCCATAGGAGGTGATGGCCAGTACGCGGCCGCCGCTGGTCACAACGGCTCCGTCTTTTGAGGCGGTGCCGGCATGGAACAGCATGCTGCCGTTCACCTGGTCAAATCCGGTCATCACTTTGCCCTTGGCATAGTCGCCGGGATAGCCGCCGGATACCAGCATCACTGTGCCGGCTGCGTGTGCGCTGTGCTGCACGGTCACCTCTTTCAGCTTGCCGGCACCCATAGCCAGCAGCAGCTCCACCAGGTCGTTTTCCAGGCGGGGCATCACTACTTCGGTCTCAGGGTCGCCCATGCGGCAGTTATATTCTATGACGTATGGTTCGCCATTCACTTTGATCAATCCGAAGAAAATGAACCCGTTATAGATGAGGTTCTCGGCCTTCAGTCCGTTCACGGTAGGTTCTACAATGCGGCTGATGACCTTTTGCATAAAGGTGGCATCGGCAAACGGCACGGGAGAGATGGCACCCATGCCACCGGTATTGAGGCCGGTATCGCCCTCGCCTATCCTTTTATAGTCTTTGGCCTCGGGCAACAGCACATAATGGGCACCATCGGTAAGGGCGAAAACGGAAAGCTCGATACCATCGAGGAACTGCTCTATGACCACCTTGCTGCTGGCCTCGCCAAACTGGCGGTCCATGATCATGGCGTGGAATGCGGTGAGGGCCTCGTCGGTGCTTTGTGCTATCACCACGCCCTTGCCGGCGGCCAGTCCATCAGCCTTCAGCACCACGGGGGGCTGCTGGGTGCGGATGTAGGCTTCGCCCTCAGTATAGTTGGCAGCGGTGAACTCGCGGTAGGCAGCAGTGGGTATGTTGTGGCGCTCCATAAAGCGCTTGGAGAAGGCCTTGCTGCCCTCCAGTTGCGCTCCTTCTTTAGAAGGGCCCGCCACAATGATGTGTTTGAGGTCGGCATCGCCTTTAATAAAATCGTATATACCTGCCACCAGCGGGTCTTCGGGGCCGGGCAGTACGATATCTATATTATGGTCGATGCAGGTCTTTTTGATGCCGGCAAAATCGGTAACGGAAAGTGGCAGATTGGTACCGTATGCAGCAGTGCCGGCATTGCCGGGGGCAATGAACAGGTTGCCGCAAAGCGGGCTTTGTTTCAGTTTCCAGGCAAGTGTACACTCGCGGCCGCCTCCCCCCAAGAGGAGTATATTTTGCTGTTTTGCTGACATGAGTGCAAAAAAACTAAAAAAATGGGGGCCGAGCGCTAATTATTTTACTAAATTGGCAGTTTGAACCACAAACACATAAAATATATTTATGAGTAATCAGAACGGATCGTCGATGCCACAAACGGGGCACCCCAAGGGGCTGTATGTATTGTTTGCCACTGAGTTTTGGGAACGCTTCAGTTATTACGGCATGCGTGCCATCTTCATGCTGTATATGACCAAGATGCTGCTGCTGGACAAAGCGGCGGCAAGTGAAATATATGGTAGCTACACAGGTCTGGTGTACCTGACCCCGCTGATAGGTGGCTATATGGCCGACCGCTACTGGGGCAACCGCAAGTCTATCTTCATTGGTGGTTTGCTGATGGCACTGGGCCAGTTCATGCTGTTCTTTTCGGCCACACTGTCGCACAATGCCGACAAGGGTGCTGCCATCACGCTGATGTGGGCGGGCCTTACAGCGCTCATCTTCGGTAACGGATTCTTCAAACCAAACATCTCTACGATGGTGGGTCAGCTCTATCCGGACAACGATAGCCGCAAAGATGCTGCCTACACTATCTTCTACATGGGTATCAACGCGGGTGCATTCGTGGCGCCACTTATTTGCGGTTACCTGGGTGAGGAAGTAGACTTTAAATGGGGTTTCCTTTCGGCCGGTGTGGGTATGTTGCTGAGTCTGGTGATCTTCTACGCTACAAAGGACAAATATGTAGTGGGTCCTGATGGACGCCAACTGGGTGTAGGCCCCAACAAGATGAACGATGCGCCTGAAGAAGGAGCTGCAACCGCTAAAAAGAGCGGTGGCGGCGGCTTCAGCACACAGCAGCTTACCATTCTTATAGGTGGTATCGTTGCTATGTTCTCTCTGCTGCACTTCGCAATGGATGTGGACGTATGGGGCTCTCTTATTTATGGTATGACACTGGTTGGTCCGTTTGTGATCATCACAGACCCAACGCTGACCAAGGTGGAGAAAGACCGCCTTTGGGTGATCATCCTCATCATGATATTCGTTGTGTTCTTCTGGATGTGTTTTGAGCAGGCGGGCGCGTCGCTGACGTTCTTTGCTGCCGAGCAGACCAACCGTAACATTATGGGTAAAGTAATGCCTGCGAGCTACTTCCAGAGCTTTAACGCGGGTTACATAGTATTGCTGGCACCTATCATCAGTGCGATGTGGGTGCGCCTCGCTGCAAAGGGCATGAACCCTGTGGCTCCTTACAAGCAATCTTTGGGTCTGGCTTTCCTGGCACTTGGCTACCTATTGATAGCGATCGGTTCAAAAGACATTCCATCTACCGGCGCCAGCATGCTGTGGCTGACAGGTCTTTACTTCCTGCACACAATAGGTGAGTTGTTCCTGAGCCCGATAGGTCTTTCTATGGTGAACAAACTGACACCGGGCAGGTTCACATCTCTGATGATGGGTATCTGGTTCCTTGCGATCGCTACAGGCAACAAGCTGGCAGGTACCATGAGTTCTCTGTATCCTGATCCGGCGCTGCCAACTCACCCTCACTTCCTGGGAATAGAGATAGACAGCCTGTACACGTACTTCATGATATTCGTAGCGTTCTCAGGTGCAGCATCGGTGATCCTGTTCTTCCTTTGCAGGAAACTGCAGAAGATGATGCACGGAGTACACTAATAGTTGCTTTAGCATTTTTCGTAGCGGGGTCCGTTTCCGGACCCCGCTTTTTATGCGCTGACATGTCAATATTTTGAAATGGGGAATATTTATCGTAATATTGCGATAGATATCCGGCAAAGGCGTTAAACGATTCAATGCCGGTGATAAAAATTGCAAAATGAAGATAACGATCTTAGATCCGGCAATGTGCTGCAGCACGGGAGTATGCGGAACCGAAGTAGATGATGCGCTGGTGCAAACGGCAGCAAACGTGAAATGGCTGAAAGCCCTGGGGCATGATGTGCACAGGCATGGTATAGCCAACGACGCAGCGTCATTTCAGCAGTATCCCGAAGCGATAGCAAGACTGCAAAAAGAAGGCACTGATTCTCTACCCTACATTCTTGTGGACAACAAGATGGTGATGACCAAAAGTTATCCAACCAAGGCGCAATGGGAGCAGTTACTCTCGCTGCGGCCGGAAACAAGTTCAAGCATGAAGGAATTCGCGATAGTGCCTGCGATCAATGAAGTGGGAGGAAAGTGCTGCGGTGACAGTGGTTGCTGCTGATCTTAAAACAAACGAAAATTGTGGTTATGGAAACGAAGTTCATGTTCTTTACGGGTAAAGGTGGTGTTGGTAAGACGTCTCTTTCTTGCGCCACGGCGGTAGCAATGGCTGATGCCGGCAAGCGGGTACTGCTGGTGAGTACCGATCCGGCGTCGAACCTGTCTGACGTGCTGGAAAGTGAAGTGCAGGAAACGATAGCTCCTGTGAAGGGGCTGGAGAACCTGTATGCGATCAATATCAATCCGGAGGTATCGGCAGAAGAATACAGGAACAGAGTTACCGACCCGCTAAAAGACATACTGCCTGCTGAGGCAATAAAGAAGATAAAGGAGGAACTATCGGGCGCATGCACAACAGAGATCGCTTCTTTTGATGAATTCTCCCGGTTCATATCGGGTGAACACGAGGGCGGCTCATTTGACCTGATCATATTTGACACCGCACCAACAGGCCATACCCTGCGACTGCTGGAGTTGCCGGCTGCGTGGACAGAGTTTACAGAAGAGAACCCAGATGGTGCATCGTGCCTGGGGCCGACATCTGCACTTAAAAGCAGTCAGGAGCGCTATAAGACGGTAGTGAACAGGTTGCGCGATGCAAGCCTGACGACTTTTTATATTGTGTCGCGTGCAGAAGCATCTTCGCTGAAAGAAGCTGCGCGAACCAGTGGCGAGCTGCGCGAGTTGGGCATGAACAACCAGAAGTTATACATAAACGGAGTTTTCAGGGCGCTTGATATGAACGATAAAGTGGCGGCGAAAATGCACCAAATGGCAAATGAGCAGCTACAAGCCATTCCTGAAGCGTTGAAAACACTCGAGATGAGCACGTATCCATTGCTGCCATACAATGTGCTGGGCATAGGCAAGTTGCGGTCGCTGCTGCAGCCGACACTACAACAACAGTTTGCCGCAAGCGCAGCAACGGGAAGTGCTGAAATGGACCATGCAATGAAGAGTCTGGCCGATCTAGTGGACGAGATAACAGCGAAGCAGGACCATGGATTGATCATGACTATGGGTAAGGGCGGCGTTGGTAAAACCATCGCCGCATCGGCGGTGGCGGTGATGCTTGCACAGAAGGGATTTGAAGTGCACCTGACCACAACAGACCCGGCCGCTCATGTGAAAGATTTCATAGGCCAGTTGGCAGAAGTACCGGCTGGGCTCACCGTTGACCGGATAGACCCCAAGACCGAAACACAACGATACATTGACAAGGTACTGCAACAGAAGGGAGAGAAGCTTGATGATGAAGGGAAGAAGTTGCTGCTGGAAGACTTGAAATCGCCCTGCACTGAAGAGGTTGCGGTATTTCATGCCTTCTCGAAGGCGATACACGATGCGCGTAGAAAATTTGTGGTGATGGATACCGCACCTACCGGGCATACATTGCTGTTGCTGGACACGGCAGGGAGCTATCACAGAGAAGTAATGCGCAACTCTAATATAGACGCAGCGCGTATAAAGACACCCTACATGGCTTTACAGGACAGTGCGCTCTGCAAGATATTGCTGATATCGCTACCAGAAACAACGCCGATGCGTGAAGCTGCAGCATTGCAGCATGATCTGAAGCGCGCAGGGATAACGCCGTATGCATGGGTGGTGAACCAGAGTTTGTCGATGCTACATGGCATAACGGATCCGTTGTTGAAGAGCAGGGCAGTTGCAGAGATAGGAGTGATCAATAAAATAGAGCGTGAGCTTGCCGCAAGGACTTATGGAATACCTATGATACCGGAGAAAGCGCTTTTGCCTGAGTTGCTTGCTCACTTTAGCAGGAAGCAGGCCGTCGGCTAAAAATAGAATATTAACGACACACAAAACAGAGTTACAATGTCAGCAAATAACTGCGCTCCGGCTCACGAAAGAAAGAAGCTCGGATTCCTGGACCGATTCCTCACCCTTTGGATATTCCTGGCAATGGCCGTGGGGGTTGGCATTGGTTACTTCATACCATCGTCATCGGGTTTTATCAATTCGTTCTCATCGGGCACCACTAACATCCCATTGGCCATAGGGCTGATACTGATGATGTATCCTCCATTCACGAAGGTGAAGTATGACCGGCTGAAAGAGGTGTTTAAGAACACAAAAGTGCTGGGTGCATCGCTGCTGCTGAACTGGGTGATAGGCCCCATCCTGATGTTTGTGCTGGCAGTAGTGTTTTTGAAGGGGTATCCCGAATATATGGTGGGACTGATACTGATAGGCCTGGCGCGCTGCATAGCCATGGTAATAGTATGGAATGAACTGGCCGAGGGCAGCAGGGAATACGCTGCAGGGCTTGTTGCACTGAACAGTATCTTTCAGGTATTGTTGTATAGTGTGTATGCATACGTGTTCGTGACGGTATTGCCGCCTTACTTCGGTATTACGGGCGCGGAGGTGAACATCACCATAGGGCAGATAGCAGAAAGTGTGGCGATATACCTTGGGGTTCCTTTCGTAGCAGGATTTGTAACACGGTATGTACTTCTGAAAGCTAAGGGGGAAACATGGTATCAGGAAAAGTTCATTCCGAAAGTGTCGCCGATAACATTGGTGGCGCTGTTGTTCACCATAGTAGTAATGTTCAGCCTGAAGGGGCAGCTGATCGTTCAGATACCGCTTGATGTGCTGCGCATCGCACTGCCGCTGGCTATTTATTTCGCTGTAATGTTCCTGGTGAGCTTTTATGTGGGGAAGAAAATGGGTGCCGACTACTCTACCAATGCATCTATAGCATTTACAGCGGCAGGCAATAATTTCGAATTGGCGATAGCTGTTGCAATTGGTGTGTTCGGAATTAACAGCGGACAGGCATTTGCCGGGGTGATAGGGCCGCTGGTGGAAGTGCCTGCACTGATAGCCCTGGTGAATGTAGCTTTTTGGATAAAGGATAAGTACTATAGCAAAACAGCATAGGATGACGACCACCTATTCGAAGTTGAAAAAATGACCTTATGAAAATGGTAAGAACGATATTGACGGCAGCAGCGATGAGTATGATGTTTGCCGGTGCCGTTGCACAGTCGCAACAGGCAATTGACGCCGAGCTGAAGAAAGGTAATGCGGTATTCCTTGTAGTGACAGATAACGCTCGAGATCTTGCCGCGACCAAAGATATTGCGGTGAGGGCCAAGGCCCTTTGTGCCCGTTCGGCGGTTGTGACCCTGGACCGGCTGGATAAGGCGAATGCGGCTGTGATCAGGAAATATGGGCTGACGTCGACCAAAGAGCCGATGATACTTGTGATCGCTTCGAATGGTGTGGCCACGAACGGATATACCAAAAAAGAAGCGACGCCGCAATTGCTGACAGAAGAGATCCCGACACCGCGCCAAAGCGATGCGTTACTGGCATTTGAGCAGAAGAAGGCCGCGATCGTTGTGATGTACAGAAAAGGAATGGCCGACAAAGCGGCAGCAGTGGAAGCGAGTAAGAAGGCGTGTGCAGAAATGAAGGGAGGGGCTATAACCGTAGAGGTGGATCTGGACGACAAAGCGGAGCAGCCATTCATTAAATTGCTGAAACCAAGTAAAACCGCCAAAGGAACGCAGGTGCACGTTTTTAATAAAGCAGGTGACATTATAGAGACATATACAGCACCTTTCTCAGCGGCAAAAATTGCAGCCTCAGCACGCCAGGCGGAAGCGCCATGCTGCCCCGGCGGAAACTCTAAAGACTGTAAGAAATAAAAAGGATGGTAGCAAAGGGAATGACAATCGGCAGGCTCGTCCTGACCGAGTTCAGGCAGCGCAGGGCTCAAATGATCTCGGGAGGATTAGCCATTACACTTGGTATTGCTGTAATAGTGGCCATACGGTCGGTATCGGTGGTGTCTGAGAAGGCCGTTGCTATCAATCTGGACAATCTCGGGGCAAATGTTCTCGTATTGCCGCAGGGCGCTTCTGTAGATAATTACTATACCGCGGATATTGACGCACCAACTCTGCCTGAGGAATATGTGGAGGTGATCGCAACATCTTCGCTGACAGGAGTAGATAACATGTCGCCCAAACTCACGAGAAGAGTTGTTGTGAACGGTCAGAAAATAGTGCTTACGGGTATCCTTCCGAAAAATGAACTTGTGTCGAAGCCGATCTGGCAACGGTCGGGGCTATTTGGCAAAGGTCTTAAGGCATCTTGCGGTCCGAGTCCGTTAAACGAATCGCATGGCTATAAAGACGAGCGGCTGCAGCGAAAGTCGATAGAATCGATAGAGGCATATGATTGCCTGTTGGGCACCGCAGCTGCGAGTAAGCTGCACCTTAAAGAGAATGACAGTGTGACGATAGAAGGCAGGAGTTTTCATGTGGCTAAGGTGCTTTCCGAAACCGGAACAATAGATGACGACCGCGTATTTGCACACCTCCACACCGTGCAGGAGCTATTGGGTACCGGTAGTCAGGTAAGTGCAATTGAGATCATGGGCTGCTGCAATGCCATAACGGACGGATTGCTGAGTAAGCTCAGGAATATTCTACCCGACACCCGCGTGACCACGATAGGCCAGATAGTTGCCACACAGGTCCAGACGAACAAACTGATGCAAAAATTGTCTCTGGTGTTTCTCATCATTATTGTTTTCGTTGGCGGGATATCAATAGGGAACAGCATGTGGGCGAACGTGAATGAAAGGAAGAAGGAAATAGGAACCCTGAGGATGATCGGCTTTCCTAAGGCATCTATTTACCGAATGATCATCAGCAAGGCATTGCTGCTGGGGTTCATTGGCGGAGTGTCCGGATATATAGTTGGCAGCGCGGCAGCCATGTGGCTTGGCCCCGAGTTTGCCGGATTGGAAGTGAAGCCAATACCGATGCTGTTTCCGGTAGCTCTGGTACTGTCACTTCTGGTTGCAGTAGCAGGCGCCGCATTGCCGGCCTATTTTGCCGGCCGTATAGAACCATTCAATAACATGCAGGAAAACTGATGACCATGCTGACGCTGAAGAACGTATCAAAAACCTATGCGCATAGTGATGGTGATATTTACGCCCTGAAGAATATTGACCTGACAGTATCGCAACGGGATTTTATGACTATCACCGGCGCATCGGGATCAGGCAAGACAACCCTGCTACTTTGTATGGCAGGACTTATAAGGCCCACAGCCGGCAGTATATCATTCGGCGACATGCAGATAGACGCGGCAAGTGACAATGAACTTTCTGCCTATAGAAGGAAACATATAGGGTTCGTGATGCAGAGTTTTGCGTTGATACCCTACCTGACGGCGATAGAGAACGTCATGCTGCCGCTGGCCACAACAGGAATGACCGGATCCAAGCAGGTAACAGCGGCTATGGAGGTGTTGCATCTTGTGGGTCTTGACGAAAGACGGAATCACCTTCCGCGAGAACTTTCAGCCGGACAGCAGCAGAGAGTGGCGGTGGCGAGAGCGCTGATCAACGAGCCATCGATGATACTGGCAGACGAGCCTACCGGCAATCTGGACCCCGCGCTGTCGGGAGAGATCATGCAGTTGCTGACGAGTATCAACGAGCAAAAAGGTGTCACTATTGTTATGGTGACGCATAGCACGATGGCGTCGGCTTATGGCAACAGACATATCCGCCTGGCCGACGGCGTATCAATATCGGCCAAATGACCGTCCCCGGACAGGGGGATGTGTCAATAAAAAATTATCGCTTACTTTGGTAGCATATTTTCCGTGCACTAAAAAGCGACAGTATGAACGACAATACCGCCGAGCTGACCCTGGAACAGGTTCAGGACTTCAAAGGCAAGTATCCGAAACAACTCTGGTATCTTTTCTTCTCTGAGATGTGGGAGCGCTTCGCGTTCTACGGTATGCGTGGCATGCTGACCATCTTTATGGTGGAACAGCTGATGCTGAACGAACGTGACGCGAACCTGAAGTACGGCGGCATTCAGGCGTTCATATACACCATGACCTTCATTGGCGGTTTGTTTGCCGATAAGATACTCGGTTTCCGCAAGTCGGTATTCTGGGGTGGGTTGCTCATGATCATAGGTAGCTTCACGCTGGCCTTCTCACCCAAAGACCTTTACTACATAGGCATCAGTTTCACCATCGTAGGTACGGGCTTCTTTAAGCCTAATATATCGACGATGGTGGGTAACCTATATAAGGAAGGCGACTCACGAAGGGATGCAGGCTTTGGACTGTTCTATTCGGGTATCAATATAGGCGCGTTCCTGGGTGGGTGGTTGTGTATCAAGACGGCTAATAACTATTCGTGGAATGCGGCATTTTCGCTGGCGGGTATTGGTATGATCATTGGTCTGGGTATATTCCTGTTCACACGCAAGCAGATAGGCCCTATAGGTCTGTCGCCACTTGAAGGCAAAATGACCAAGGGTCAGATATTGAAAAACGACATCATGGTATATGCGGGTTCGGTGCTGGTGATGCCGCTAATATATCTGCTGGTGAAGAACAGCGAGTACACTGATTATTTCATGTACACGATAGGCCCGCTTGCGTTCCTGTATCTTGTATATGAGATGATGAAGTTCAACAAGGTGGAGCGGCAGAAGCTGATAGCGGCATTTGTGTTCATTATCTTCTCGATCTTCTTCTGGGCCTTCTTTGAACAGGCAGGCGGTTCTCTTAGTCTGTTCGCTCGGTACAATCTGAATGACACTGTAATGGGTGTACACTTTGACCCTAACGAAGTGAACAACTCTTCCAACTCGGTATTTGTGATCGTGTTGAGTCCGATAGTGGGTCTGTTGTGGGTATGGCTTTCGAAGAAGAAGCTGGAGCCGAATACGCTTATAAAATTCGGGTTAGGCTTTTTGTTTGTGGCAGTATCGTTTTACTTGTATTACTACACGCGGTTCTTTGCCGACTCGAATGGTAAGACATCTCTGGATCTGTTCACGCTAGCCTACCTGGTGTCTACGCTGGGCGAGTTGTGCCTGTCTCCAATAGGGCTGTCGCTGATGACCACGTTGGCGCCTAAGCCACTACACGGTATGATGATGGGTATGTGGTTCCTGGCGAGTGCTTATGGTCAGTACGCGGCGGGTATATTGGGTGCCAATATGACCACTGCCAACGAAAACGCCGGCCTTACAGAAAAACTGATGGCCTATACAGACGGATATAAGCAACTGGCCATCTACGCTCTTATTGCGGGTGTGGCGCTGATAGTGATATCGCCGCTGGTGCGCAAGCTGATGCACGATGTGAAGTAGTGCTGAAACAAACACTAATTGAGGGCCCGCCGGAACGCGGGCCCTTTTTCGTAGATATTCGTTTAGAGGGGCTGCAATGGTTCTGAAAGAGGAAGCGTCGGCTTAGTCTTTCTTTTTGGTAGAGATGCCGAATGGCAGGTATAGCGGACAAGTGCCCATAAGGCTGGTGAGTGTGAAGACTATGGCAAGAACGCCCAATACGATGGCGGCAGTGCCGGAGATCTGATGAGTAAAGTACAGTACGGCAATAACTGCGGCTACGAGGATGCGAATTGCTTTGTCGGCGAGACCCATGTTCTTTTTCATTGTATCTGTATTTTGAGGTTAATGATCAATTTCAATACAAATGTCGCAACGGGGCAACTGCCGGACGGTAACTAAAGTTACATTTCCGTCATCAGCCTTATCTGATTGCGATAGAGGTTCACCTTCTTCTCCTGTTCCAGCTTTTTCAGCAGTCTTGATATCACCACCCGCGACGTGGCGAGGTCTATAGCTATCTGTTCGTGCGATACATTGAGCAACGGCGAGCCGGTGGCACGGGACCTGTCGCGAAGATAATTGACCAGTCGCTCATCGAGTTTCTGAAAGGCGATCTGATCTATGGTAACGAGCAACTCCCGAAAGCGATCGCGGATGGTCTTCATCACAAATGACTTCCAACCTGCATATTGTGCATAGAGGTCGTCGGCCACGTCAACGGGCACTACCATGAGTTGAACGGTATCTTCTGCAATAGCCATGATCTCGCTTTGTGATCGCTGCATATAGCTGGTAACGGTCATGGCGCAAGACTCGGCGGCATTCACATAATACAGCAACAGTTCGTGGCCGTCATCGTCCTGACGCACTACCTTGATAAGACCTGAAAGGACAATGGGTACCACCCGTATCACATCGCCCACTTTTAGGATGGTTGTTCCGGCAGGCACTTCAACGATCGATGCCTTTTCCTGTAGACGGTTGATGAGGTCTCGTTCGAAAGTGTTGCGGAAGATGCTGTTCAGATCCATGTATTAAAGATACATATCTATAACATATCCGACCGAAAAATTCCTTTGTTCATTCCCGTCACATAGCCCAGTCTTCCTCCCACGCGCTTTTGTAGGCGTTGTGAGTTTCAGCGTAGGCGATCATATCGGCATAGAAAGGGTGCTGCGACAAGGTGGCACTGTCGCCCACTACGATCAGCTTTTTGCGGGCACGGGTCATGGCCACATTCATGCGGCGGGTATCGGCGAGGAAGCCGATCTCTCCGTCGCTGTTGCTGCGTGCCAGACTGATGCATACTATATCGCGTTCCTGTCCCTGAAAGCTATCGATAGTATTTACGGCGATAGCGTACAGGTAGGGTTGCAGGGCTGTGGCGTGCTCCAGTTGTTCCTTGAGGACGGCTATCTGTCCGCGGTAGGGCGAGATAATGGCGATGGTTGGGAAATCGGCAACGGTGTGGCGGGTGGCAAGATCCTGTACCAAGCGCGTGAGATGTTTGAACAACAGTGCTGCTTCCTCGGGATTGGATATGCTGGTGGTGTCGGCTTTTTCGTCGAAGCCGCAACCGGCCGTATCAATGTAGGTGAACGCCAGTTCGTGCCCTGTGAGCAGATGATCGGCCACTGACGGATGCGCTGTGAGTCGATTGTCGTAGAACATACGCGACGAGAAGCCCATGATAACCCGGTGCATGCGGTACTGTTCTTCCAGCATCACCACGGCATCGGGAAAGCGCGCGACACATTTGCTGAGTAGCGTTTCGGAGAGACCGTTCTTAGCCGCCTCGGCCGACTTGATGGTGGGAGATAGCTGACAATGGTCGCCGGCGAGTATGACCTTGCGGCCTTTTAGTATGGGAATCCAGCAGCCCGGTTCAATGGCTTGGCCTGCCTCGTCTATAACAACAGTATTGTAGCGCAGGTTGCGCACGGTGTAGTGGTTGGCACCTACCAATGTTGCAGTGACCACCTGCGCCTTGCTTGTGACATCATCAATGATGTATTGCTCCATGCGCTCCACATCCTTCATGATCTTGTGCGCCTCATCAAACAGTGCCTTGCGTTGTTCCCGTTCGGCACGACCAAAACTACGTTTGTATTTATGCGCCATATCCTTGAACTCAGACGCCTGCTTCTTCAGGCGTTTGATCTCCTTTACCGAGCTGTGACCCGAAACCTTGCTATCGAGTGTGAGTGACATCAGTCGCTCGGATACGCGCGCAGGATTGCCCACACGCAGCACATTCAAGCCTTGCTCGGATAGTTTCTCGCTGATCAGGTCGACGGCGGTATTGCTGGGTGCGGTGACCAGTATGCGATCCTCTCCATTCTTCAGCAAGGCTCTTATCGCCTGAACAAGCGTAGTGGTCTTTCCTGTTCCGGGCGGACCGTGCACGATGGCCACATCCTCTGCCTGCAGTATACGAGTTACAGCCTGCTGCTGCATGGGGTTCAGTTTCTGGTCGGTATAGGGTGGAATGTCGGTATTGAAAGCAGGGGATGATGCGCCCGTGAGTACGCTGACAATGCGCCCTTCCTTTTTCTCTGCTATGGAGTCGGCCTGTTTGAGAGCGGCCTGCATCTCGTCGTAGCTATTGTCATCAAAAGTGAGGTCCACGCCGAGTTTGCCGTCTGACGCCCAATCGGGCAACTCATCTGTGCGGAGTGCCAGTTTCATGCGGTTGCCACCGGCATAACTCACGGTACCTTCTATAAAATGGTTTTTCGGATCGTGATTGGAGAACAGACTCGCCGACACACCGAAGCGGAACTGATGTGGCAGATCGGTATGGGTGGTCCTTTCGAGTTCTACGGTAATGTATTCGGCCTTGCTGAGTTCGGTGCCACGAATGGCGACAGGATACCAGGTAAGGCCATTGGCGCGACGTTCTGCAGCGGTAGAAGAGCGCGTGAGCTCCAGCCACGATTGTTTGTCGGCCTCGCGCTCGGTCTTCAGCAGATCGAGCAGCTTCTTGAAATAATCCATGCGCAAAGATAATGCCGGTGGGCTACAGTAACTTCCTGATGATGACGATCTGCCCCAGGTGGTAATGCATGTGCTCTATGATGCCGGCGAGGTTGCGGTAGTAGGTGCCGTACTTTTCGTCGGTAAAGGGCCGGTGCAGGCAGTCGTCGGGCAGTTGTTCTATCAGTCCGGCAAATGTTTCGGCATCGAGCCACACATTGTTGAGGAAGTTGTCCCAATCTGACTGACAGGTAATGGGCGGATGATCGAAACTGAGTTTGTCGCTGGCGGTGAGTGGTGCGCCTTTCAACACAGGGATGACCTCGTGTACATAGTAGTGCGCATGATATACCAGCGTAGCAATAGTATTGAACGACTGCACCTTTTGCGTAGCCTGTTCCCAGGTAAGTTCCTTTACCTGATCTCGCAGACAAGAGGTGGTCCAGTTGCCACCGAAATGAATGTCGCGCAGGTGTTTTGCTATCTGTTGTGTAATGAGGCCCATAACCGGACGTTTGGTGTTTCCGCTAAATTAAGAAAAGCGACCATACAGGTCGCTTTTCGGGAAAATGAAAAAGTATATTGTCAGATCCTATGCCGTATGATCTCTTCGACAACCGAAGGATCGAGCAGTGTTGAGGTATCGCCAATACTGTCTGGCTCGTTCTCGGCAATCTTGCGTAGTATGCGGCGCATGATCTTGCCGCTGCGTGTTTTGGGCAATCCGCTTACAAACTGGATCTTATCGGGTCGGGCTATAGGGCCAATGATACGGGTAACGGTCTGCATGATGTCCTGACGGGAGAGCTGCTCATCGCCATGCGTGTTCTGGAAGATCACGTAGGCATAGATGCCCTGTCCCTTTATGTCGTGCGGATAACCAACTACAGCGCTTTCTATGACGCCCGAGTGCATGTTGATGGCATTCTCCACCTCGGCAGTACCGATGCGGTGGCCACTCACATTCAGCACATCGTCCACTCGGCCGGTTATGCGGTAATTGCCGTTCTCATCGCGGTAGCACCCGTCGCCTGTAAAGTACAGTCCGGGATAGGCAGCAAAGTAATTGGTGCGACAGCGTTCGTGGTCGCCATAGGTAGTACGGATGATAGATGGCCAGGGATGCCGGATACACAGGTTGCCGCTTACGTTGTTCTCCTTTATCTCGTTACCGTTCTCGTCTACTAATATCGGATGCACTCCCGGCAAGGGCAATGTGGCATACGAAGGTTTTGCAGGCGTGACGCCCGCCATATTGGATATCATAATGCCGCCGGTCTCGGTCTGCCACCATGTGTCCACAATGGGGCAGCGACCCTTGCCTATGTTTTCGTGCATCCATTGCCATGCCTCTTCGTTGATGGGTTCACCAACCGACCCGAGCACTTTCAAACTGCTGAGGTTGTGTGCATGAACAGGACCGAGGCCATAGCCCATAAGTGAGCGAATGGCTGTGGGAGCTGTGTACAGAATATTTACCTTGTATTCATCCACAATATTCCAGAAACGTCCGGCGTCGGGCCAGGTAGGTATGCCCTCGAACAGGAGCGTAGTGGCACCTGCAGCCAGCGGACCATACACAATGTAACTGTGCCCTGTGATCCAGCCTATGTCGGCAGTGCAGAAATGGACATCGCCGGGCTGATACTGGAATACGTTCACGAAGGAATAGGTAGTGTATACCATGTAGCCACCACATGTGTGCACTACGCCTTTTGGTTTGCCTGTGGAGCCGGATGTGTATAGGATGAACAAAGGATCTTCCGCGTCCATCTCTTCGGCGGGGCAGTCGTGCAGACCCAGTGTCTCTATTTTGCGTATCTCATCTTCCCACCAAACATCGCGACCCTTTATCATACTTACCGGGGTGTGGGTGCGTGTAAGTACGATCACCTTGGTAACGAAGCGACATTGCACTAACGCGTCGTCAATAACATTTTTCAGTGGTATCTCTTTGTTGCCACGGTAAGCGCCATCGCAAGTGATGACCGTAGCGGCCTGTGCGTCAATGAGCCTGTCGGCTATGCTCTGCGCGCTGAACCCACCGAATATGACGCTGTGAATAGCGCCTATGCGCGCACATGCCAGCACAGCAATAGCCAGCTCGGGCACCATGCCCATGTAGATGCAGACGCGGTCGCCTTTTTTTACACCATTGTGCTTGAGCACGTTTGCAAACTGCCCTACTTTATGGTGCAGGTCGCGATAGGTGATCATGCGGTGGTGTTCTTCGGGGTCGTTGGGCTCCCAGATAATGGCCGGTTTGTTGCCCATTGTGCCGAGGTGCCTGTCCAGGCAGTTTTCGGTGATATTGAGTTTTCCGCCCTTGAACCACTTCACATCGGGAGATTCAAAATTCCACTCCAGCACTTTGTCCCATCGTTTGCGCCACAGAAAAGAAGAAGCGACATCGGCCCAAAAGCCTTCGGGGTCCTGAATACTCTTCTCGTAGGCAGTTTTGTATTCCTCGGCGGTGCGAATAAGATACGGATATGACATAACTATCGGATTTTTGTTCGTCAATTGCTACTACATAGTTACTAAACATTTTTGCATTGCAGATACTGCCAAACAGAAATGGGAAAATAGTGCTAATCGCTTGCAACTAAAGGGTGGACAGGTAACCGTGCAGCACCAGATCTTCCCTGTTTCGGATGAATACAGAGCGCCCTTCCTTCATAAGATAAATGCTGTCGCATATATCAAGCAGGGGCGCATACATATGGTCGGTGATAATGATTCCCTTGTGCAGCTTCTGTAGTTGCATCAGTTCCTGCAGGCGCGCCACGTGCAGCGGCATGATGTGGGAAAAAGGTTCATCGAGCAAGACGAATCGGCTGTTGCCCAGCAAGAGCATTACTACTGATACCAGTCGCTCGGTGCCACCGGAAAGCTCACTGATCTTTAGATGTGAAACTTCAGCCAACTCAGGAAACCATTGAACGGCCACACTCAGTTCAGCCCCAAATTGCTTCATGACGGTGTGAACCGTGAGCGATGGTGGCAAAAACTTTTGCTGCGGCAGGTAGTTCAGTAGTCCTTGATGCGTATAGGGGGTATATATCTTGATGCCGTTCACGAATACAGAACACTCGGTGGCAGGCCGTGTGCCAAACACCGCCTGCAGCATAGTGGACTTGCCCGAACCATTGCGCCCCAGCAGTCCGGTAATGCTGCCACGTGTGGCACTGATGGTTGCGCCCTTCAGTATCTCGCGATTGCCGATGGACACAAAAACCTGCTCGGCGATCAGTTGGTCGGAGCCTGAAACATAATTTCTGTGAGCCATAGCAGGATACGGAAGATGAAAAGATCGGTGATGATAAACATGATGAAAAGGAACCAACGGGATACGTGCAGATTATAGTAGTAGAACAAGCGGTGTGGCGCGGTGGCGGTGATAAAGTACCAGATGAGCACATCAGTGAGCGTCTTCATTAGTAGTAACGGCACAACAAGGCGCTCCATTGCATAGATCCAACAACCCGGCAGGCACAAGACCAAGGGTACGGCAGCATAATACCGGTAGCACAATAGTGCTGCCCTTACTTTACTCATTATCATAGATAACCGATAAAGTAAAGTCACATTGCGGGCAGGTGTTTTTGAGGATGAACGGAATCATTGAGGCCCTGAATGACCAGGAATATGGAACATACAAATGACGACACCACAAAGGTGTAGCCCACGCCGAATGTGGCAACCGGGTCTTTGAAGGGCGCGCCTGCCATATAGCGGGCAAACCAGGCCGAAACAACTATGAGCAGATAGCCGAAGACCAGCAACAAAAGGGGGCCAAGTGACAGGTATACCCACTTATTGCGGAAGATGGCCGGCAGGCAGAGCACAAGATAGATGATGGTCATGGCCCATGAAAACGAATTATGGATCAGGTCCATGACCAATGCAAATAAGCCAACTGCGGCAAAATAGAATGACGGCAGGTAGCGCAGAAAGCGGCGGTCGAATATTGTGGCAAGTGCGTGCATGACTGTAGTACTATAACGAATGTATGCACAAAATATTATGTGTGCTGACCCCGGTTATTGGGCAAATCGGCAGAAGGGTGTTACTTTGTGTGTACAAAAGTGCCCGAAATGGATCAACACACAAACGAAGACACCCTTGAAACGCTGCAGGAACTGAGCGGCATCATGGATCGGTCGGCCCGCATCATCTCGCTGAGCGGCTGGAGCGGTATATGGGCGGGTGTTGTTTCGCTGGTGGGCGCAATTGTTGGGTACAACTGGTTGCAGCTGCCGGGCAACAAGGGTATAGGCAAGACATTGTATGCCTCGGCGGAACATTTCGACGCTAATACGGTAAAATTCATTTTTCTGGGAGTTGCTGTTTTCGCGTTGGCATTGGGCGGAGTTGTCTATTTCACGAACCGCAAGGCACACCGCATGGGTCGCAGCGTATGGAATAATGCATCGCGCAGTATGGTAGAGCAGTTATTCTATCCGGTGTTCGCGGGCGGCGTGTTCTGCCTGTTGTTCATCTATTATGGCTGCGGCATGTTTGTGGCGCCTACCTGTCTTGTGTTTTACGGACTGGCGCTTATCAGTGCCGGTCGGCATGCCGACTCTGATATCCGCTACCTGGGTATGCTGGATGTGGCACTTGGATGCACCTCAATGTTCTTCCCCGGGTTCGGGTTGTTTTTCTGGGCCATCGGCTTCGGGGTGTTGCACATTTTGTATGGTGCCATGATGTGGAGCAAGTACGATAAGTGATCGTTCTCTTTCTCAGCAGTCTTTATCTCCGCAGGGCTGCGCGGCAGATTCCAGTTCTATAGTAGCGTGGTGAATGTGATGGTGGCGCAGCTTGTGCTTGATGTCGTGCACGGTCTGCAGCTTCTCTTCAAAAGTCATTTTTTCACTGAGTGTGAGGTGGGTAGTGAGCGCATTCTGTGTAGTGCTCATGGCCCAGATATGCGTGTGGTGCATGGCCTCTACTCCGGGCGTTCCAAGAATTATCTCCTTCACTTCATCCGGCGAGATATTGGATGGCACCGCATCGAGCGCCAAACGCAGGCTGCTTGTGAGCAGCGACCAGGTGCCTGCAAGTATCACCAGAAGTATCAGCAGGCTCACAGTGCCGTCCAGCCAATAAATCTCTGTGAATTGTATGGCGATACCGGTCACAACAACACCCAATGAAACAAGCGCATCGGTGAGGAGATGTAGATAGGCTCCACGTGTATTGAGGTCGTGATCTTTACTGCGGAAGAAGAACATGGCGCTACCGAAGTTGACAGCGATGCCTATAGCGGCCACCCATGCCACTACACCGCCGGCCACTGGTTGCGGATGCTGTAGCCGGTGCACTGCCTCTACGCCCAATATACCGATAGCGATGAGCAGGACAACGGCATTTACAAGTGCAGCGAGGACTGTAGATTTTTTATAACCGTAGGTGTAATTCCGGGAAGGCCTGCGGCGTGCTAAACGGAAAGCCACTAACGACAGACCAAGACTTGCCACGTCGCTAAGGTTATGACCGGCATCGGACAGCAGCGCTACGGAACCTGTGTAGATGCCCGCACCGGCCTGGAAGACAACAAACAGCAAATTGAGAATGATGCCGACTACGAAGGCACTTCCCGCGTTATGAGAACTGTGGTGGTGGTGATGATGGTGACCATGGTGCTCCCCGCCTCCATTGTGATGGTGGTGATGGCTATGACCGTGGTGGTGGTGATGATCTCCCATCTTACTTAATGTAGTATCTATTTGAACCACGAACTATACATGAGGTAATTGTTGGCTATGCGCTCCACTTCTCCCTTCAGTAGCTCGGGGCTAATGTCTTTTACCTTTTTTGCAGGCACACCTGCGAATATGCTTCCTGCAGGCACCTTTGTGCCTTCCAGCACCACAGCTCCGGCGGCTATGATGCTGCCTTCGCCTATCTCCACATTATCCATTACGATGGATCCCATGCCTATAAGTACATTGTCGGCCACGGTGCAGCCGTGCACCAGTGCATTGTGCCCTATCGATACGTTGTTGCCCAGAATCGTCTTGGTTTTCTGGTAGGTACAATGGATAACCGCACCGTCCTGCACATTCACCTTATTGCCCATGCGGATGCTGTTGACATCGCCGCGCACCACGGCGTTGAACCAAATGCTGCAATCTTCACCCATTATCACGTCGCCAACGATGGTTGCATTGGGCGCAACAAAACAGGATTCGGGTATCTCGGGCATTACACCTTTTACAGGCAATATGTATGGCATGGCTTCTTTGCTTTGATACAAAGAAACGGAGTATTTTGAATTGAACAATGATTGTGGTCAAATGGGGGCGGAAGAGATACTAAAGGTGTATTTACCCTTTTTCAAATGCCGCTGCCATTCGGTCTTGTTCCGCTTTCGATATGCCGATTGCCTTTGCCAACTTTTGCCAATTCGTAATTGCCTTTCCGACTTTTGCAACAATCGCATCTGCTGTAGACTTTTTCACTCTGAACAGAGCGGCGACTTCATAGGCCAATTCAATATCCAGAGAATTTTCTGCTTCTGATATATTCAGACTCAGACCACTGCCAAATTCATTTGGGTTTATATCGTATGCCGGAGCCAGTTTCCATCCTTTATCGGAAAGCAGGAAGCCATGATTTCGCAGGTGATCGTCAGTATTTCTGATGCTTATGTAGAACACTATTCTCCGCCAAAGTTCTTCAAGATCGTTATTCACATCGGAACCATATCTCATGATGAATTCAACCATTTCCATGTAACTCACACCTGTATCTGCGCCTGCACCATCCATATAACCCAGCATCGTCATAGCGGAAGCAAAGTGTTTTCTGTTCCCATCCGGGTATCTGTCAAACCGTTTCGAAATAAAGGTGTGATAGCCCCTATTGAACTTTTTTAGGGCAGCATCCGGCACATTTATTCCTGCCACGATTGCTAATTCATGTGCTACCATTTCCCATGCTCCTACATCTTTACCGTCGTTAAGGCTTGGAAATTTTGCAATCCACAAGTTTCCATCGCTATCACGAACGCCGGCTTTTGGCCTTGCCCCTCCTAATGAAGAACCGGGAGCAATGAGCAAGTTCAGCCACTTACTATAATCTTTGTCCTCTACGTTGTCTTCTTCGAGTTGTCTGCTGGCATGTTCCAATTCTCGCAGAGATGTCCATGGAGGCGCGGCCATATTTATATCATCATTGAGAAATGGTGCTGCTTTATCAAGTTTGAAACGCAATGCGCCCATTCTATGTCCGTCATATACGCCAAGCAGATAGTCAGATTCAAGTAACGCCAGAGGTTTGCGCTTTTCTTGTCTTGCCTTATACGCTTCTCTCCGATCCATCAGCATACGTCCCCACCTGTCAGGGCTTGAATCAAGGAATACGCCGAAGTTCGGCTTTTCGTCTTTTGGGAAGAACCTACCTGAATACAGCTGCATGTCCGGATCTATTGCAAACATACTATCAGACCTTAGCCAGCCGGCATCATATTCGAAAGAAAAAACTTCCTTTCCTTTCGAAGGTATTGCAGTCAGTACCCCAACTAATACAGGCGAGCCTCCGGCTTTCCAATCTGCATAAACCAGGATTTCCTTTGCTGTTTTCATGGCTATTTCTTTTTAGGCGCTCTTTCCTTTACAACCAGCTCTGCATCCTGTAGTTTTCTGCCCAGGTCATCATCTGCAGCGACTTTGAGCAGGTCTTTTTCGAGCCCAAGGACAAAAAGTACCTGACAGTAGATACCCATAGCGACACTGGGTGCGCCTTTCTCAACTTGCCATAATGTTGCACGGCTAATATCAGCCCTTTCGGCTACTTGTTCTACTGTCAGTTTTCTCCTGAGTCGTGCGAGTTTTATGTTCGCTCCCAGTTGTAACAATATTCGTTCTGACGACGGCAATATTACTATTCCCCTCTTCATAATGTTCGTTAATTTAAACAAAAGTAGTTATTTTGTTTATTTTTATGAACATTATTATGCATGATCATTTCTTATGTTCACATATAGGTCAGTACCTAATCGACGATATGGTCCATACCGGCATAGAGGAATCTGTAAAGTCCGTCAGCGCTATCGATAGTTACTCTGAATCCGTCCAGACCGGCTGATATGTAGGACATGCCACCTAGTTCCTTCACATGGGCGAGTTTGTCGGCGTTGGTAATTTCCACCTTTGCGGTGGCACACCATGTGGGACTATGGAAATCCACCCAAATGTATTGTCGGTTACTGTCCTCTTCATAATCTGCTATGTAGCAGTCCAGTGTGGTCTGGTCGGTTGCCGCCAAATGCCGGGCCACCGCAGCAGTGTATATAGCTGAGCTACGATCGTGTTTTCCCAGCTCCGGCAGTACATGACAAGTGTGTCGCTTGCAACCACAAGCCAAGAGCATAAGCAATGAGAATGCAGCAAAGAGGCGCATAAACGGTTACATTAGTTGTCCACAATTAACGCCAGATCTAAAAGAATAGTGTGCAAACAAATATTGCGGCTATCACGCAGATCAGATCCACCAACAACATCGTGGACAATGTGTAGCGGGTATTCTTCACCTTTACGCTGCCGAAATAAACGGCTATCACATAGAATGTTGTCTCTGCGCTGCACTGGAACACACTGGACAGGCGGCCGGCCAGAGAGTCGACACCAAATGTCTGCATGGCATCTATCATGAAGCCGCGCGAACCGCTGGAACTGAATGGCCTCAGGATGGCTACGGGCAGGGCATCTACAACACCTTTGTCCACATGCAGCATAAGGAAGAATTTTGATAAAGCTCCCGAAACCATTTCGAACACACCGCTGTTGCGGAATACTGAAATGGCCACCAGCATACCCAATATGTATGGGAAGATAGTAACGCCTGTATTCAGTCCGGATGACACTCCGTCTACAAAGGAAGAGAACACATTCTTGCCGTCAGCAGTGAATTTTTTCTCGTGAACGAAGGCATAAATGAGGATAAAGAGAATGATGGAAAGCAGAATAACGTTGGAGATGTTCGCGGTAAAGTGATTTTTCTCAGCAATGCCCAAACGGGTAATATAGAACATCAATCCTGTAAGCACACCGGCAATGCCACCCAATGCGCCAATAAGCACGCCGCTCTTGAAGTTGATGCGCTGACGCACACCTACCAGTATAAGTGCAGCAAGGGTGCCGATGAACGAAGTGATGATGCAGGGCAGCATCACATCAGCTGGGTTTTGGGCATTTTGCGCAGCCCTGTAGCCAATGATAGATGTGGGTATGAGCGTAAGGCCGGCGGCATGCAGGCACAGGAACATGATCTGCGCATTGCTGGCACGTTCCTTATCGGGGTTCACTTCCTGCAGGCTTTCCATGGCTTTGAGGCCGAATGGTGTTGCTGCAGAATCGAGCCCCAGGAAGTTGGCTGCGAAGTTGAGGGTCATGTAAGAGATGGCCGGGTGTTTTGCCGGCACCTCGGGAAAGACCTTTACGAATACAGGGCTAAGCAGTTTGGCCAACTTCTCTGACGCACCCGAATCGATAAGTAACTGCAGGATGCCGCAGAAGAAAGACAGGTAGGCGATGAGCGGTAGTATAAGGTCGAAAATGGCACTTTTGCAGGTGGGCAAGATACCATCGGTGGCCAGCTTGCCGCGGGTCACTTTTACAAGGCCCTTGTCCAGAGTGTAGATCACATCTTGTTTGGCAGTAGCACCATGCACCACATACTTTCCATCGGGGGCTGCTGTTATGCTGTCGCGCAACGGAGACACCATGTCCTTGAGGTAAAGCTCTTTTATGAGCAGGGCGTCATCGCGTTTGCCGTTCACAATGTGATCTATGGAGTATGCATTGCCTGTGGCCAATGTGCCCAACACATAAACAACAGACACAATAATGATAATAAGCCAGAACCTGCTGAGGACCATATGCGGTCAAAAGTATGAATTATGAGTAATAATAGTAAGTGCCGCTATGCTACTACAGGGTGGAGGGCTCTTCTTCTATCAGTTCTTCTTCGTTCTTGGAGAACTGCACCAGCCAGCGGTTGTTCATCTTCACCAGAAACAGCAACTGTTCCTTTCCTTTGTTGTCGGAAAGGGTATAAGTAACGATCGCCCTGTCGCCGCTCTGTTTGTAACTATTCACGCCCACCATCACACCGGCCATGTGTCTGCGGGTAGAATCTGAGATCATGTCGCTCACGCCTGAGAATTTCTCCAGCAATGCCTTTGTATAGTCGGTGGCGTTGCGGCCGGCCTCGGCATAGTCCATCTTGTAAAATGCGGTAAGCCATTTATAGGCTACGGTTCTCGGATCATTCACATCGCTCTTTACAGAGTAGAAGGCCGAGGTGGGTGCGAAGTAGCGTATGTAATAATCGACCGGCAAGTGATCGTAAGTAGGTTCTATGGCAAATTTCCCTTCCTCGTCAATAAAGCCATACTTGCCTTTATTCTCTACTACGGCCAGGCCGCCATCGAAACCGAAAGCGAAATCATACTGAGGGGCAATAATGAACTTTCCCTTTTCGTTGATGTAGCCCCATTTGTCGCCACTCTTCACGGGTGCAAATTTATTGCCGTTGAACGGGTAGGCGTCGTTAAAGAGTAGCGGCACTACCACTCCGCCGCCACGTGCTATCCATCCCCATTTATTATCGTGTTTCACCAGGAATATCTTCCCGTCCACATCTACATCTTCGTATCGGGGTTCCAGAATGAATTTGCCCGATGTATGCATTACCCCCCATTTCCCGGCCACATTCACCTTGGCCATATCGCCGGCAAATGGATGTGCGTTTCTGTAAACGGTAGGGATGGCTATCTCGCCCTTTTTGTTGATATAGCCCCAATCTCCGTTTCGGTTCATAACGCAGCATAGCCCCGATGAAAAGTAACCTACGGCTTTGTATGCGGGTTGTATCACCGTTTCGCCACTTTTATTCACGAACCCCCATATTTCGCCCTGAGGGCCCAGAATGCTATATGCAGCAAGACCTTCTCTGAAGATCTCGGCAGATAGCGCCTGATCAAGCGTGAATTTTGTGATGCCGTTCTTATCTATAGCGCGGGGTGCGCCTCCGCGGGGCACTACAAATGCAAGCCCCTCGCTGAACGCGGTGGCCGCAGTATACACAGGGCGAATTACGTAATTCCCTGAATGGTCTATGAAACCCCAACCGGTCTCTTTGTCTAGGTTGGCTACCAGCGCAACGCCACCTTCAAAGCAGCCTGCACGACTGTAACGGAACGGGATCTCGGTGTGTCCTTCGCGGTTGATATAGCCATAATATCCGTTCTGTTTCACCGGGAAGAAACGGGTATGCTTTCGATTCCCGTCTCCGCAGGAAATGAAAAACACCAAAGCCAGTATGAGGAGTCCGTTTCTGTTCATAGGTAAGGTTCCTAAGCCGGGTGATCCGGAGTTTATGGCTGGTGCAGGGAGGGGTATTTACTTGATATTACTTCTTCACAGAGTCTGTTGCCACAGCTGCACTATCTGTTGAAGGTGCAGGTTCTTCAAGGGCCGCTTCGTCGTCTTTGGGCATCACCCCCACCAGATCGCTCTTCGTGAATTGTACCAACCATTTGTCATTCACTTTCACCAGGTTCAATTTCTGCTCGGTAGGATTATCTGAAGACGAGTAAGTGACTATCGCTTTATCACCCTCTTCTTTTACGTCCTTTATATTGATCTTGATCTTCTTCAGTTCGGTTTTGCCCGAGTCAGATACACCCTTGGTTAGTTCCTCTAACGAGCTAAGCAAGTTTTTTGTATCGTCTGTTGAAAGCTTGATGGATTGTTCAAACTCCATATGGTTGAATCCCGTCAGCCAGGTTTTCGCAACTTCTTTCGGGGTGTTCCGGCCACAGCTGATAAACATTACAGAGGCAACAGCGAGCAGCACCAAACGGCGCATCATGATCTTCATGTATGTACTTCTTTTTAGCATAACAAAGGTATCACTTATATTTCACCTGCCAAACGAGCTGAGCCATGGGATTGGCGATCAGATTTCCGGTGCCCACAAATCGGTGTCCCATTACGGTATCGGTGGGTATGCAGCCCATATCTCCGGCCACGCCGGTCAGCACCTTGTAGACCATTTCGGTACAATATAGCTTGTCATTAGTGGCAAGATCGAACTGCATATCAAAACGCGGACGTTTACGGAACCAAACCAGCACCTGCTTCTTTATTGCAGTAGAGTCGAGCGGGTAACGCACAACTCCAAACGCTAACTGACTTTGCGGAGAAAGAAAAACCGATCCCGAATCGCGCCTCATGCGCGCGTCGGGATTGTCTTCGCCGCCAATGCAGTGATACACGAATGGGTATCCATTCTCTACTAACACAATGCCGCAATGAGAAAAGTCTTTGTTGCCCCTGTTCATGCGTGCCAGCATCTGGCTTTGCGCCCCCATACCCATGCGCAGCAAAACGTCGCCACTGCGCAATAAGGATATGGCAGAATCGGCCATGTGCCGGTTCCAGAGCATTGCGACCCTGTTATCAGCGGAGCTGTGCCCGTCGGTTTCGGGTACAGTTTCGCTGCCGGTGGCCGACAACAACAGCCCTCCCGAAACGATCGCCGCCGCTATGACCACCCAGATACGCATCATGACCGGGAAAATGAAATTATACGTTGAAACGGAAGTGCATCACATCGCCGTCCTGCACCACATATTCCTTTCCTTCTATGCGCAGTTTGCCGTTTTCGCGGCAGGCTGCTTCAGTTTTGTACTGTACATAGTCGTTGTACGCGATCACTTCGGCCTTGATGAAGCCTTTTTCAAAGTCGGTGTGGATGACGCTGGCTGCCTGTGGCGCTTTCCAGCCACGGTGAATGGTCCATGCACGCACCTCCTGCACCCCTGCTGTGAAATAAGTGATCAGGTTGAGAAGTGTGTAAGTGGAACGGATGAGACGGTTCAGACCCGGCTCTGTCAGTCCGTATTCAGACAAGAACAGTTCTTTGTCTTCGGCGTTCTCCATTTCTGAGATCTGCGCTTCAATAGAGTTGTTCATCACTATCACCTGCGCACCTTCTTCTGTGGCTGCTTTTACAAGCGCGTCAGAATATTTATTGCCCGTTAGCAGCGCGGCTTCGTCGACGTTGGCAACGTACAGAACCGGTTTCTCAGTAAGAAGGAACAGGTCGGCAATAGCTTCACGATCTTCGCCTTCCAGACCCAGACCACGAACGTTTTTGCCTTCGCCAAGGTGTTGCTGGCACTGCTGCAATACTTCCAGCTGGCGTTTCATTTTCGCATCGCCGGTTTTGGCCATCTTCTCCACGCGCTGGATCTTCTTTTCCACGCTCTCCAGATCCTTGAACTGAAGTTCGGTATCTATTATCTCTTTATCGCTGATCGGATTGATGTCGCCCTCTTCGCGCAGGATGTTGTCATCTTCGAAGCAGCGTATCACATGCACAATGGCATCTACTTCGCGGATATTGGCCAGGAATTTGTTTCCCAGACCTTCGCCCTTGCTGGCACCCTTTACCAGGCCTGCAATGTCCACAAACTCAAACGTGGTGGGCAGTATGCGTTGAGGCTGCACCAACTCGGCCAGCTTTGTCAGACGGTCGTCCGGCACATCCACCTGACCTACGTTGGGTTCTATGGTACAGAACCTGTAGTTGGATGCCTGTGCCTTTGCGCTGTTGCTCACCGCATTGAATAGTGTTGATTTTCCTACGTTGGGCAAACCAACGATACCTGCCTGTAATGCCATCTTACTTTTTTGAAAATTTGCGCAAAGGTAAGCGGAATGGACAAATAGGGAATTAAAAGATTGACCGACGCCTTTACGGGCAGCCATAAAAGGCAATGCCGGAGCTTATCGGGCTCCGGCATGCACAGATGAGTAGTTGTGAATATTTAGAGGAAGCTCGCGGCTATTTTCCCCAGTGCAGGTGGTGCCTGGGCTATGCGTGCGTGTTGTGTACAATAAACAAGTAGGAAAGGCAATGTGGCACGGGTGTCTTTATCCACCGCTTTGCGACGCACATCTATGTCGTAATGGTAACATAGTGCTTTCCAGTCATATCTGCTCTTTATAGAGGCAACTTCATTATCAAATTCGTCCACAATAGTATAAGTGGGTTCGAAACTTCTATTCTTGGAAACCAGCAAACGTTTTCCGTTTTCCAGTATCATCTCCAGTTTCTGACCATTTCCCAACCTTAGAATAGCGTATGTACTGCCATTTCGCATGATGCCGGCATCCTTGCCGCGCGGAACGATGGTAAACCCATCATCATCGCGGACACTGATCTTCGATCGTTCGTTCAGCCTTGCTGCGTAGCTTACGCACCCTATCGGCTCTTTGTGTTCATTGGTTATTTCTATATTCCTTCCTCCGAGGCGTGTGGCTGTATAATGCATATTTGAAAATTTTTCGGTTTGCGTGTGCGATGTCTATTTCAATTCGTGTGCCATTTCTTGCAGATATTGAAAATCAATTATTTACGAGTTTAATTAATAATTTTTTGTTCCAAAAAACGGAAAACCAATCCGCGATATGTACTTATGCATGTTTCTGATAACTGATTATTTTTGGCACCTTTGCGGTATGAAAAAGTCCATTTTCCTGCTATCCAGTTCATCCGTTCACGGACACGGCTTTCTGGAGTATAACAAACCCGATATTGAAGCGTTTCTAAACGGCGTGACCACCCCTATACTTTTTGTGCCGTTTGCAGCGGGCAAGGACGAGTGGGACGGATACACGTCTAAGGTGCGTGCTTTCTTCACCACCATAGGCATGAAAGTAAAGGGCATACATACTGTAAGTGAGGAAAAGATGTTCACCGATCATGAAGTGATCTTTATAGGTGGGGGAAACACCTTCAGATTGCTGAACGAACTGCAGCAACGCGGTTTGCTGCCCCGTATCCGGGAAGCCGTAATGAGCGGAAAAATGGCTTACATGGGTTCGAGCGCGGGTACCAACATGGCAACTTTGTCAATCAAAACCACCAACGATATGCCTATCATTTACCCCTCGGGTGGATTTGACGCACTCAACCTGTTCCCGTACCAGATCAATCCTCACTATCTGGATGCCGACCCTACGAGCAGCCACATGGGCGAGACCAGGGCACAGCGCATATCAGAGTTCCATCAGGAAAATGACACACCTGTTTTTGGTCTGCGCGAAGGGTCTTATATCCTCATCAGCCCCGACTGTGCCACTACCGGAAAGATGTTCATAGGACGCAAGGCCGGCGCAAGGGTTTTTCTGAAAGGAAAACCAGCATTTGAAGCCCCCACCGATGTTGAATTCTCACTGAGCGAACTGGAATCCGCGCGCTAACTGACGGGAGTGTTTTTTGCCTTGTCGAAATGCAGCAACCATTGGTTGCCGTAACGGTCTGTGAGGTCGCCGAAGAGTGCACCCCAGAAAGTTGCCTCCAGTTCATGTGTCACGGTGCCTCCGTTGGCAAGCCGTTCAAAAAAGGTGCGCACTTCCTCCTCGCCGGTACAATCCAGCATCAGCGATACTGAATTGCCACGAATGAGGCCGCGCTCGCCCACCATATCCGAACCCATTATCTTCAGCGCGCCTCTAGTGAGCGTGCTGTGCAGGATACAATCACGCATTTCCTGTGGCATGCTGCCCGCCAGCGGCGACTCGCCAATTGTCTGAAACTCAAGTGAGCCGCCCAGGCATCCACGGTAGAATTCCATAGCCTCGCGGCAATTGCCCGCAAACGTGAGGTAGGTGATGGTGTGCGCCATAACAGTTTGGTAATGAATGGGGTTGCTAACGTTTGCAAAGTTGCGGCGCCTGGCGCACAGCAACCCTGTGCGAAAACGACGCAATAAAGGGTTGATTGCGACATTCATCCTGTCTACCTTTGACATGAAAATACTGGCCATGAAGACCATAGCAATACTTGTTCCCGAGACAGCAGTTATTGAAGCAATCGCCGACCCAAACTATATGTTCCGGGCGGTCAATCAGTTTTTACAAGCATCGGGCCGGCCGGCGTTGTTTGACGTGAAGCTGGTGGGTGCCACCCGCGAAGTGAAACTGGACAATAGTCTTTTTACAGTACATACCGACCTGCTACTTGATGAAGCCAAAAGTGCTGACATGATATTTGTGCCGGCCATAAGCGGACCCGTGCAGCGGGCCATAGACCTTAACAGGAGTCTGCTGCCGTGGATTGTGGACCGATACAAAGAAGGTGCAGAGGTGGCATCGTTGTGTATTGGCGCATTCCTGCTGGCTGCAACCGGCCTGCTGAACGGCAAAAAATGCAGCACCCATTGGAATGCGGCCAACGATTTCAGAAACATGTTTCCGGACGTTGAGTTGGTTGATGGCAGCATCATTACCGAAGAGCAAGGCATCTACTCGAGTGGTGGCGCCAATTCCTACTGGAACCTGCTGCTATATCTGGTGGAGAAGTACACCGATCGCGATACTGCCATCCTTGCCTCCAAGTATTTCGCGATAGACATAGACCGCGATAGTCAGGCTTCGTTTATGATGTTTCAGGGACAGAAGGAACATAACGATGAGGCAATAAAGAAGGCGCAGGAGTATATTGAGAATAACTACACAGAGAAAATGACCGTAGATGAACTTGCCGCTTTGTGCACAACCGGCAGGCGGAGCTTTGAGCGCAGGTTCCTGAAAGCTACGGGCAACACAGTGGTCACCTACATTCAACGGGTGAAGATAGAAGCAGCCAAACGCAGCTTTGAGAAGAGCAGAAAGAACATAAGCGAAGTGATGTATGATGTGGGCTATACTGACACGAAAGCATTCCGAACCATCTTTCGTAAGATAACAGGGCTTACACCCATTGAGTACAGAAACAAATACCGAAAGGAAACCGCGCAGGCATAATGAAAATGCCAGACAACCTCCCTAATCTGCGTCAGTAGCGGGTCTCCAAAGAAATGTTACCTTTGCGCCCCTAAAACAATTCTAATGAAACTGGAAGAACAACTGCAACAGAGAAGCGGCAACACCTGCGAATTATGCCAGTCGGCAGAAAACCTGAAGATGTATGAGGTGCAGCCTCAGGACAGCAATACGGCCGATAACTGCATTTTACTCTGTGGCAAGTGTACCGCCCAGGTTGATAAGAAAGAAGAGTTGGAAAGCAGCCGTTGGAATTGCCTTACCACATCTATGTGGAGCGAGGTGCCGGGTGTGCAGGTAGTTACGTGGCGCATGCTGAATCGTTTGCGCAACGAAAGCTGGGCGCAGGAAAGCCTGGACATGATGTATATGGATGACGAGAGGCTGGAATGGGCGAAAGCGACGGGAGATCATGAAAGCGACGGATCGGTGGACCTGCACAAAGACTGTAACGGCGCTGTGCTGTACACCGGCGACACAATTGTGCTGACTCGTTCACTTGATGTGAAGGGCACCCAGTTAAATGCCAAGATGGGTACTGTAGTTAAGAACATCCGCCTTGTTGAAGACAATACAGAACAAATAGAAGGGAAGATAGAAGGACAGACCATTGTGATACTTACCAAGTACGTAAGGAAACAAGGAGCGTAATGGACCAGGCTAATATTGAAGCGGGCAGAACGAAAACGTTCTGCCCGCTTTTTTACTTGAGTAATAAGAAGGCGTCCAAACTGTTGATGGGTGCTTCATTTTCTCCAGACAAATTGATAGACCTGATTATGACTTTCGCCTGCAGATCGCCCGTGCCCTGAACTGTTAGCGAGTCTGCCGGCAGGTCTCCGTCTTTTGCAAAACGCAATCTACTGAGTAGTGGCTTCAGGTCTATCTGCTCACGCGGCGATCCGTTCCGGGTGATGTCAAGAAGAACAACTTTCTCATCCTGTTTCAGTCGCACAGATAGAGAGTCAGAAAGATCGGCAACATCGCTGCGACCCCAAAGACGCAATTCATGTGCTCTATTGTACCCTGATATATTAAATCCGGTGGCGCTGTCATTGCAATTGAACGACCGTATGACATTGTCGGTTTCAGCCTTTCCGGGAACGGTGGTACAGATCATCAGGTCCAGTTTCTTTTCCAGTTGCCGACGTTCCTCCCACGAATAGCGACCTCGTTCATTAGTGACCGGGGCTATTTCTTTCACCACTTTAATCAGGGGCACGGCAAAGAGTGACTGCAATTTTTCTACTGCATTTCTCTCAACAAAATAACTGATGATCGCATCCACCTCTGTAGCATCGGTCTTACTCATAGACACACCTTTACCCTCACCGCCGAGTGCAAGGTTGTATTTCCTCATAATGTGCTCCAAACGAAGACGCTGGCTGAACGCTGATACCGAAAATGCACTCCATGGCCCCAATACCGACAACAAACCTATCACAATAAGTGACCGCGGAATGATACGTATGTTCTGTTCTTTTGAGAAAACGAAGTAGAGACTGATAATGCCCAGCCACAACCCCAGCAGGCTAAGGAAGTATCGGCTTTCGGTGATGCCGTATTTGCCTACACGCGCCCAGGTGGCTGCATACAACAAGACAATTAGCGGCAATGTGGCTCGGAAGAAAATCCGCGCAAACAAACGAACCCATGCAGCTGAGGCATCGGTGCGCAGCGGCTCCGATAACAAAACGGCAAGAATGCCCACCACCGAGTAAGACAAAATAAGTGTGCTGACCATACCTCGCGGCAACTGCCACGTAAATAAGATCTTCATTCCATAGGCATAGAGAATGACCATGTAAAGGAACACCAGCGGAATGAGAATGTACTGTACAAATATTTTCAGCATTACCGGGAACACCCGCTCTTCATTCAGATCTTTATAATCAGCAGGAATGCCCGCAACAAAAAACCAGGTGCTGAATACGCCTGCAACGGCTATCCACAAGTAGGCGTACGAATCACTATTCACGTTCAGATCGAACAGCTTATCTGAAGCACCTACTGCCAGGGCCAGCCCGCCAAACAGAGCGGCCGAGAATATGCCCGATAGTATGAAACGCGAAAACAACAGCTGGTTGTATCTCCAGAAACCCTTTCTTTCGTTATGACCGATATACGGAGCAACAGCCACCATCAGATGCGTCACTACAACGAGCACGAAGTAGGTGATGGTGCGGCTGATATCCTCGAATTCATTGGTGGGTGCCAGCCAATACCAATAAGCCCATGTCAGCCCGACAGTTACTAAAGACAGGATATGTCTTAGGTTCTTGTTGCCCTGCCTGTCTGCATAGAGTGTGAATGCCAGAGACAACGACAAACCCAATGAACAAGAAAGCAATGCGCCGATATTGGAGCCGGCATTGTCGTTCACCATAAGCATGCCAATGTAGCTGCCACAAATAGCGAACAGAAGCGTGGCATAGAACCTCCCGAACGAATTTTTGGCCATACCGGCCAGGTAGGAAAATGAGGGTAGCTTCATAAGCGGAGATATATTCAAATTTACAAACTAATAATAACAGCATTGTCCAGGTATTATTGTTTGCCAGGGGATATTTAGCATTTTATATAGCCACCTGTGAATAATTGGCCAAACCCATTATATTTGCACCTTCAAGTCAGGGGAATTGGCTCATTGCTCCAGCGCTTGCTGTCCCGAGTGCTTTCGGGAAAGAGGTCACCGGTTCTATTGAAAGTTCTTAAAATAATGGGGAATTAGCTCAATGTTCCCATGCTTGCTGTCCCGAATGCTTTCGGGAAAGAGGTCACCGGTGCTATTGAAAGTTCTTAAAATAATGGGGAATTAGCTCAATGTTCCCGTGCTTGCTGTCCCGAATGCTTTCGGGAAAGAGGTCACCGGTTCTATTGAAAGTTCTTAAAATAATGGGGAATTAGCTCAATGTTCCCGTGCTTGCTGTCCCGAATGCTTTCGGGAAAGAGGTCACCGGGTCCATTGAAAGTTCTTAAAATAATGGGGAATTGGCTCAATGTTCCCGTGCTTGCTGTCCCGAATGCTTTCGGGAAAGAGGTCACCGGTTCTATTGAAAGTTCTTAAAATAATGGGGAATTAGCTCAGCTGGCTAGAGCGCTTGCATGGCATGCAAGAGGTCACCGGTTCGACTCCGGTATTCTCCACAAAAGGCTGTCGTTTTGCGACAGCCTTTTTTATTTATGTCCTACACCGTCTACATCATCTATTCACCGAACCTCGACAAATACTATATCGGATATACCGAAAATGTTCTGCTGCGTCTTGAGCAACACAACTCCGGCATTTCTACATTCACAGCAAAAGCAAGCGATTGGCAGCTTAAGTTCACAGAGGTATTTCCCACAAGAGAGGCCGCTATGAAACGTGAAAAAGAAATAAAGAACAAAAAAAGCAGAAAATATATCGAGTGGCTTGCGACCCCAGTCGGTTAGGGCGCTTGCATGTCCCCCAACCGAAAGCGGCAGCAAGTCATGGCAATGTAAACAATAGAATAATTAAAAGTATTGCGGTACTTTTATTCTATTAATGACTACTTTTGTGTCATCGATAACAAATAAATCAAAAGAAAATGGAGACAGTAGCAAGCAATATCCTGAACGTGACCATTTTGGAACCAAGGATGAAACATCCGACGATTTTCGCAAGATTTGACGAACTGGCAGAAGGAGAAACACTGACCATTCTGAATGATCACGATCCCAAGCCGCTATATTACCAACTGCTTGGTGAGCGCGGCAATATTTTCAATTGGGAATATCTTGAACAGGGTCCGGAATGGTGGAGGGTGAACATCGCGAAACGCAGATCGGGCGAGCGCGATGAAACGGTTGGGCAAATTGCCGCCAAAGACCTGAGAAAAGCAGAAATATTCAAAAAATACGACATTGACTTTTGCTGCGGCGGCAAAAAGACCATCAAAGAAGCGTGCGCTGAAAAAGGCGTTGATGTTACCAAGGTGGAACAGGAGCTGCAGCAGGCCGACAAGACCCCTGCAAGCCGACCGCTTCCCTACAACGACTGGAATGCCGATTTTCTTGCTGACTATATAGTTAACACTCACCATACCTACATCAGGAAAACGTTGCCGGAAATTGTAGGCTATGCCGCCAAAGTGAACGGCGTTCACGGCAATCGGCACCCCGAACTGGCAAGAATAAAAGAGCTGACAAACGAAGTGAGCGCAGAGCTGACCGCACACATGGCCAAGGAGGAGAGAATAGTTTTCCCCTTCATCAAGGAGCTTGTACGCGCGAGTAACAATGACTCCTATTCGAACCAATTCACCTCAGTACAACAGCCGGTCAATCTGATGCAGATGGAACATGAATCGGTTGCTGAACTGATACACGAGATAAAACACCTGAGCAACAATTTCGCGCTGCCCGAAGATGCCTGCGCCACCTACACTTTGTTCTACAAAATGTTGGCTGAATTTGAAGATGACCTGCACCTTCATATTCACCTCGAGAATAACATACTCTTCCCCAAAGCAATTCAGCTGGAGAAAGAACGCAGAAATCAGTAGCCGCTTAACTTGGTTTTATGGCGAATACATCAACAACATACGATACACTTACAGATGCGCTTGAGCAGATCAAGACGAATGGATACACACATGACTTTTCATTACGAGCCGACGGAGCATGTCTTGTATGCAATAGCGTATCTGTAAGTCTGTCTCCCCGGGACTTCGAGATAGACGAAATAATACGGTTTGAAGGACAGACCGACCCTGATGATGAGATGATACTATTCGCGATCTCCTCTCCGAAATTCAATATAAAGGGCTTTATTCTCAATGCTTATGGCATCTACGCAGACGCGAAGAACGCGCTTTTAGTAGAGAAGCTGACCAAACGAACTGAACACTGAAAGGCAGCTGTCAAACGCCATCCCGCACTTGTTCAATTCTCAAACGAGATCTGACGGCATTGGCTCGCTGATGCCAAGAAAAGAATGAAGATGATAATGACAACCGGGACGACCATTTCAGGATAAAAGACAGTAGCAACCCATAACCTTACTGAACGATGACCATTACCGCAAATACTAAGATAGCAGCACTGCTAAAGGAACACCCGGAATCGCTGGAAACCATAATCAGCATCTCCCCAATGTTCAATAAACTCAGAAACCCTGTGTTACGCAAACTAATGGCAGGAAGAACGAGTATAGGAATGGCGAGTAAAATAGGTGGATGTTCGGTAGAGGATTTTTTTCGCAAGCTGGAGCCACTTGGATTTACCATAGACAGAAATACCGGCGACAAAGGAGAAAATGTTACGAATGAAAAACCTGACCGGCTGAAAGACTTGACGCCCGACAAGATCTCAGAACTTGATGTTCGTCCGGTTATAGAAATGGGTGGAGATCCGTTGAATCTGATCCTTGAGAAAATAAAGTCACTTGGACCCGGAATGGTTTTGAAACTTTTAAACACTTTTGAACCGATTCCGCTGATATTATTGCTTAAAAAGAAGCACTTCCATTCTTATGTTGAGGTTATTGCCGATAACTATGTTGTTACCTACTTCTATCAGGAAAATGTGCAATCAACAGAACTTCCGGTCTCGGTTCAGGGCAGCGCAGCCTGGGACACCATCCTGAAACAATATGAGGGAAGACTGACAACCATAGATGTGCGCGAAATGGAGATGCCACGGCCAATGCTAACAATATTGGGTGCATTAGATAGTCTTCCGACGGGCAATGCATTGTTTGTGTACCACAAGCGCATCCCGATTTTTCTGTTGCCGGAGCTCGCAGACCGGAAATTTGACTACAGAACAAAAGAAATAAGTGACTCTGTCGTGCATATGCTCATCTTCAAAGTCTGACATGTTTGGTAATCAGGGAAATACTACCATTGCGAAAACTACTACTCACAAAGTAGTGTTGCCCTTTTATGTATATGCCTCTATTTCGTTTCTGGCTGCTGCATTGCTGTTAGTGCAGAGCAGCGGCAACTTCTCAGGTACATATTTTCAACCCAACATTCTGGCAATTACCCACATCATGGCACTGGGCTGGGGCACTATGATCATAATGGGCGCGAGTCATCAGTTGGTGCCGGTGCTGATAGAAGGAGAACTGCACAGCAATAGGCTGGCATATGTCACATTTTACCTTGCAGGCATTGGTATTCCGTTTCTTGTTTACGGGTTTTACAGGTTCAACATGGGGGCACCGGCCCTGTTGGGTGGCGGCCTTGTTGTAGTCGCGGTCGTCATGTATACCATCAATCTTGCCCGCAGCATCATTAATAGCAAGAACAGAAACATACACGCCCTGTTTGTGTTCGCTGCCACCCTTTGGCTACTTATTACTACAAGTGTTGGCTTTTTATTGCTGTGCAACTTCAACACCCCATGCCTGCCGCACAACTCTGTTCACTACCTTTCGCTGCACGCTCATATGGGCATTGCAGGCTGGTTTCTGCTCACAGTTATAGGCGTAGGAGCCCGGCTGATACCAATGTTTCTGATCTCGAAATACGAGAACAACACGCTACTGAAGAGGATATTCTACCTTGTAAATGTGGCGTTGATCTCCTTCATTATTTGCTTCTTCTCAACAAACAAAGCAGTCCTTTTGATACCTATACTGTTGATGGTGGCTGCGATAACCCTATTTGTCTATTATTGCCGGCAGGCTTATGCCGATAGAATGAGAAAGGCTGTTGATGAACAAATGAAAATATCGCTGCTTTCCGTTGCAATGATCCTGATTCCCCTGGTGCTGATTCTGGTTACAATATTTGTCTTTATCCTTTCATCCTACTATTCGCCGCAACTGATACTTGCATATGGCTTCTTTATCTTTTTTGGGTGGATCACGGCCATTATACTGGGAATGACGTTCAAGACGTTGCCGTTTATTGTTTGGAACAAAACATATCATCAACTGTCAGGCAAGGGGAAAACACCCAACCCTAAGGACCTGCTGAGCGACAGCACTTTTCATTGGATGTCGCTCTGCTATATCATAGGCTTTGTTCTGTTTGCTGCAGGAATAATTATGAGCCAACTTTTGATATTAAAAATAGGGGCCATTGCATTGCTGGTAACGGCAGTGTTATATAACTTGAATGTTTTTAAAGTGGTTTTACATAAACCTGTGACCGATGCCAGCAACAGAGACAAATAACCAACTAATGTGCACAGCAGCGCTTGCTGCCCTTGAAACGGTGTACGATCCGGAAATTGGTCTGAATGTCGTTGATTTGGGTTTGATATATCAAATACTCTTCGATGATGGTGCCAATGAGATTGAGTGTACAATGTCGCTGACCACACAATTTTGTCCGATGGGCGAAGCGATAACAGCTGGGGTGAGCGAAACATTGGCCGGGGCATTTCCGGGGTATAACGTAAGTATTCGGCTTACATTTGACCCTCCCTGGAACTACGACCGGATATCGGAAGCGGGAAGGGAATTTTTAAAAAGATAGAAAATGATCAGCAATACTTGTAAAACAGCGATAAGGGCAGTGATATACCTCGCGTCAAAGCGTCCCGCTTCTGAAAAAGTAGGCATTGTTGAGATAGCCAAACAGATTGATGTAAGCGAACACACGCTGGGGAAGATCCTTCAGGCGCTGGTAAGGCATAATGTGATCAACAGTACAAAGGGTCCGTCAGGCGGATTTTATCTGACCGAAGACCAGACCGATCAGCCTATCATGAACATAGTGGAGGCGGTAGATGGAAAGATGGCGTTTAAAGAATGTGGTCTTGGTCTGAGTAAATGTTCTGAAAACCACCCATGCCCCATTCACCACATATATAAAGAGGGACGGCAAATAATAGAAAACCTATTTAAAGAAAACAGAGTAAAAGACCTGTGCCTGCCTGTAAATGAGAAGATCGCGTATTTAATTGGCTAAAACACCAAGCCGGCATCTGACGTTACGCGCCAATACCCATCAGGTAGACTCCCTCAGATCAGTTCTGCTTCCAAAACCTGGTGGCCGCTTCACATGCTGTCGTGAAACTACGGCAGGCATTACTTTCTATCAGGCACCACCCCCGCTGCCGGTCAAAGTTGCTTTCGGTCTTTTTTATCAGTTGCTTTGCACCTGAGAAACCTACACATCACATCTATGCACGACCAACGCATTGCCGAATACCAAAAGAAGTACGAATACCACCACCATCTGTTTCAGCAGGCACATCAGCTGCATCACCGGCTGGGTATGGCGCGTCTGGGTTCTATATTGGTAGCTTTGGCGTTTGCTTACCACGCCTACAACACGCAGCAAACTGCAATGTGGGTGGCTGCCGGTGCATGTGTTGCAGCATTTATATGGTTAGTTGGCAAACAACGCAAAGTGGATGCCGAACGCAGGCTGCAGCAGGAACTGAGCCGGGTTAATGAAGAAGAAGCTGCCTACCTGCGAGATGGAAAACTGTCGTGTGCAGACGGCGCAGTATACAAAGACGATACCCACGCATTCTCTGCCGACCTGGACCTGTTTGGTCCAAGATCGTTATACCAGCATATAAACCGAACAGCCACTCAAATGGGCCGCGATGCACTGGCGCATTCGTTCACCACACTAAATGATCAGACTACTATAGCTGCGCGCCAGGCTGCTGTTGCTGAATTGGCAGGCGAGGCCGAACAGCGCTACCTTTTTTATGCCCATGCCCGCCTGGTGAATGATGAGAAGCAGGATAGCGCCAGGTTGCAGGCGTGGTCGGGCAGGGAGGAAAAGCCACTTTCTGCAGTACTAAGGATATTGTCGTTTCTGATGCCATCGCTGCTGGGTTTGTGTATAGTGCTGTATGCGGTGACGGGTGGCGAGCAGTGGTGGTCGGCTATTACCTATGTGGTGCCACTGCAACTTACGGTCTTCTTCTTCAGCTTCAAACGAATTAAGAAAGCCATTGCAGGTACCGAGCAGGTGCAGAAAACGCTGGTGGCCTACGCACAATTACTGCGGCTTATGGAGCAGCGTTCGTTCACAGCCCCGCATCTGATGACGATGCAGCAACGGTTGAAACACAACGAAACTCCGGCAAGCACACATATTATGCAGCTTGCCGCCATCTATGCCTCGCTAGAAAATGTGCAGAACCCGTTTGCAGCCATGGGTATGAACGGACTGTACCTACATCACCTACATGCACTGCATCGGCTGGTGCAGTGGAAGAACCGATATGCCACCTGCATCCCCCAGTGGCTGCAAGTCATTGGCGATATGGAAGCGCTTTGCAGCCTTGCCAATCTGAAATACAACAATCCAGATTTCTGTTTTCCTGTTCTCAACAGTCAGCAGCAGATTTCCTTCACGACGCTCGGCCACCCCACCATTTCGGCTGCCCGCCGCGTGTGCAACGATATTTCGTTCACCGAACATCGTTTCATAATTCTCACGGGTTCCAACATGTCGGGCAAAAGCACTTTTTTGCGCACACTGGGCGTGAACATGGTGTTGTGCAATGCAGGCAGCGCCATATGTGCACAGCAGGCTGCCATAAACCCCATGCCCATGTTCGTATCTATGCGCCAGTCCGACTCGCTGGCAGATAATGAATCTTACTTCTTTGCTGAGGTGAAGCGCCTCCAACACATCATCGGTCATTTAAACAGCGGTCCCGCTTTTGTGCTGCTCGACGAGATACTGCGCGGCACCAACTCCGACGACAAACGCAGTGGCACCATAGGTGTCATAGAAAAGATCATCCGCACACAGGCCATTGGTGCCATAGCCACCCACGACCTGGAAGTGTGCCACACCACAAACGACCACCCCGATGTTCTTACCAATATGTGCTTTGAAGTAGAAACAGCCGGTGGTGAGCTGTCGTTTGACTACCGCCTGCGATCCGGCATCTGCCAAAACAAGAATGCTACTTTTATTATGAAGAAGATGGGGATCATCGATTAGCCTGCACCCGCTCCAGCGCCATCTGCAACATATCCATGTGGTCGAAAGCGAGGGCGGTGATGTCTTTTACAGGTACCCATGCCGCCTCTGTGGCATCATCGGCACCGGCTACCGGCTGGGGTGAATCTATCGAAGTATAGTAAGTAACCGTAACAGTACGGCCACGGCTGTCGCGACCCACACGCCCAAAGGTATACAGCTGGATCATGGAGGACACTTTCAGTCCGGTCTCTTCCTCCAGTTCGCGCATGGCGGCTGTATCCAGCTCTTCGTCGTCCTCCACAAAACCACCCGGCAAAGCCCACATGCCTTTATAGGGATCGTTTTTCCTTTTTATGAGCAGTAGTTGCAGGTCTTGGCCCTTGCCGGCGAACACTACCGCATCTACGGCCACCTTTATATTCTGTATCAGCATAGGTTCAATCGGCAGTTAATAATGCCGGTCTATGCCGCAAGATAGCCCAAATACGGCCAATGCGGAGGTTGTTAAATATTTACAGCGATCGTCAGTAAAACGGCCAGAATATGATAAATCGTTATCTTCGTGTTAGAAAAACTGCTATTATGAAGAAGCTTGTTTTCGTTATGTTGCTGTTGGCAGGTTTTTACGGCGCAACCGCTCAGGAGATCTACAACAGTTCGGGCAAGGCCAACTATAAGAAGAAAAAGGAAAAGAGAGGATATGATGCCGACAAGCTGGTGCTGGGCGGTGGCATGAACTTTGGTATGGGCAACGGCTTCTTGCGCGTTGGTGTATCTCCGATCGTCGGCTATCGACTGCAAAAGAACTTTTACGCAGGTGTGGGCATGGGCTATCAATATTACAAGGCTCCCTACGACGAGACACACAATGAGTACATGAACATGTACTATCCCAATATCTGGACCCGCTACTATGTGTACCGCAACATCTTTGTGAATGCTACTTACGAGTATGATTTCATCAACTACAGCTATCCAAAGGAAGACTACAGCACCGGCTCCCTGCTCTTGAAACAAACAAAAGCTTCTGTTACCAACCAGTGCTTGCTGCTGGGTGTGGGGCTTCGTCAGTCGTTGGGTGGTCGCCTCAGCTTTTACGGCGAGCTGTTCTACGACGTGATGCAGGGCCAGTACAGCCCCTATCCCAAGGGCTTCCCGGGCATGAGGTTCGGCCTGGCAACCGGTTTTTAGTTACTGAAGAAATATGATGTAATTTCAGGCTTTGCTTTTAGGGCAAAGCCTGAAATTTTTTATACAAGCATGAATTCAGCCATCCTTCTGGGCATCATACTGCTCTACTTTGCTGTGCTGCTGGGCATAGCATTCTATACATCGCGCGGGTCCGACAATGAATCGTTCTTCATTGGCAACAAAAGCAGCAAGTGGTGGCTGGTGGCGTTCGGCATGATAGGCACCAGCCTTTCCGGTATGACCTTCATATCGGTACCCGGCACGGTGGGCAAGGCAGGATTCAACTATTTTCAGGTGGTCATTGGTTACTGGCTGGGCTATTTTGCGGTGGCCTACATATTGCTGCCTGTCTATTATCGCATGAACCTCACTTCCATCTATACCTATCTGGAACGGAGGCTGGGCATGAACGCCTACAAGACGGGCTCACTTTTCTTCATACTGTCGCGCACGTTGGGAGCCACACTGCGCCTGTACCTGGTGATAAAGGTGCTGGAGAAATTCGTGCTCGAAGACATGGGCATCTCCTTTGGCATGAGCGCTATTATCATTCTGGGACTCATACTTCTTTATACCTACCGGGGTGGCGTAAAGACAATTGTATGGACCGACACCCTGCAGACCACTTTTATGCTACTGGCCCTGGTGATATGTGTAGGCTACATCATGCACACGCTCCATCTGGACTTCGGCAGCACGTGGACGGCCATGCAGGAAAAAGGATACACCAAGCTGCTGCAGACCGACTACAAAAGCCCCGGCTTCTTCCTCAAACAGATACTGGGCGGCGCATTCATCACCATAGCCATGACCGGGCTGGACCAGGAAATGATGCAAAAGAACATAAGCGTGAGCAACCTGAAAGATTCGCAAAAGAACATGGTGGTGTTCTGTTTTGTGTTGCTGGTGGCCAACTTCATTTTCCTGCTGCTGGGCGGACTGCTCTACCTCTACGCAGGCAGCAAAGGACTGTCTACCGCCGGCGACGATCTGTTCCCAACCATTGCCATCAACAGCGGTCTGCCATTCTTCATCACCATCTGTTTTATGATAGGGCTCATATCGGCGGTGTTCCCCAGTGCCGATGGCGCCCTCACCGCACTCACTTCTTCCTTCTGTATAGACATACTGGGCATCAAACGCAACCCCAACCTTTCCGAGGCGCAGCAGAAACGTACACGCCTGCTGGTGCACAACGGTTTTGCGGTGGTGTTTCTGGCATGCGTCTTTTTCTTTCGCATGATAGACAACGGATCGCTCATTGACATCCTGCTCAAAATGGCCGGTTTCACCTACGGGCCGCTGCTCGGTCTGTTCGCCTTCGGCATTCTCACCGGCAGAAGCATCAGCAACCGGCTGCCCATATGGATCTGTCTTGCAGCACTACTGTGCACCTTCGGTATAGATCTGGTGAATAATGCGGCGTGGTATATAGACAAAATGCACTTGAGTGCGGGTACTGCTGCGGCGCTCACGTCACTTTCTGACCGAATTTTTCATGGGTATAAGATAGGTGTGGAGCTGCTTATCATTAACGCCGCTATCACATTTTTACTGCTACTTTTGTTAGCAGACAGGCAGACAAAAACCGCTGCTACCATAACAGCATGAAAGAACAGATAAAGAGCATCAAATCGCGCGACTGGACAGAGACCAAAGCCCATTCCAGCTGGCAGATATTCAAGATAATGGCCGAGTTCGTTCAGGGCTTCGAGACCTTGGCACGCATAGGTCCTTGCGTCTCCATATTCGGCTCGGCACGCACAAAACCCGGGCACAAGTATTATGAGCTTACGGTAGAGATATCGCGCAGACTGGCACAAGAGGGCTTCGGCATCATCACCGGTGGGGGTCCGGGCATTATGGAGGCGGCCAATAAGGGCGCGCACCTTGCCAATGGCTCATCGGTGGGACTGAACATAGATCTTCCCTTCGAGCAGGAAAGCAATCCATATATCAACAAAGACACGTCCATCAATTTCGATTACTTCTTTGTGCGCAAGGTGATGTTCACCAAGTACGCCCAGGGCTTCATTATGATGCCCGGCGGCTGGGGCACCATGGACGAATTCTTTGAAGTAGCAACACTCATACAGACACGCAAGTTCACACAAACGCCCATGGTGTGCGTGGGCTCAGCCTACTGGAATGGACTATTCAACTGGATGCGCGAGACAATGCTGGATGCAGAACAGAACATCAGCCCCGGCGACCTGGAACTGATCAAGGTGTTCGATACCGCCGATGAGGTAGTTGCCTACATAAGCGAGTTCTATTCTCACAACAAACTGCAACCTAATTTCTGATAATGGCACACACACTGGTATCTGAAGCTATCGAGCAATACAGCGCGTCATTCACCACGCCAGAGTCTGATGTACTTGCAGCCCTCAACAAGGCCACAAGCACCCGGCATGATGCGCGCATGCTGTCCGGCCACATACAAGGCGCGTTACTCCAGATGCTCAGCCACATGATCCGGCCACGATATGTGCTGGAGCTGGGCACTTATACAGGCTATTCTGCCATTTGCCTCGCACAGGGACTGCAACCCGGTGGACAACTGCATACCATAGACGTGAGCAACGAGTTGACAGACATGGCGGCACAGCATATTGCTGATGCAGGCCTTTCTGCGGCCATAACCCAACACATTGGTAAGGCGGCCGATGTTATCCCGACATTGGATCCAATGTTCGATCTTGTGTTTATTGACGCAGACAAAGGCAACTATGGTCTTTATTACGACCTTGTATTTCCCAAGGTGCCGGTAGGTGGCTACATCATTGCCGACAATGTACTGTTTCATGGAGAGGTGATATTGCCCGAAGAAGAGCGGGGCAAGGCCGGCAGAGCCATGCACGCCTACAACCAGAAAATAGCCGCTGACGAGCGCGTAGAGCGACTGTTGCTGCCGGTGCGCGACGGCCTGATGATTGCAAGAAAGTTGCGCGACTAGAGCGCATTACCAGTATTAGAGCGTTCGTGCTGCGCCACAGCATTTTTCAAAGCAACACATAGCTCCAGAAAGGAGTCGTTTTCGCTGAGCAGATGTTCTTTGCGCATCAGCGATCTGATGTGGCCATCTGTTGTGACGAGGTACAGATACGCACCACCCAAATAATATTCTCTCAGCGATACTTCCTTCAAATTGCCGACAGGTATCATGAGGTCTTTGTCCGGCAGAAAAAAATTGCTGTGTGTGGTCATGAGCACCAGCCTGTCATCTTCTATCGTTGCCTGCATCCTTATACTTGCTGTGCCCTGCGCGGCAATGTGAGCTACGAACGTCAACCCGACCCACAGAAAAAAAATGACCCGGTTATTGTCGTTCACGGCTTCGCCTATTAAAACGGCCAGCACCAGACCTATGAAGCTATAAACACCAAATGCCACCGCCCACAACAGCCACGACCGTATGTATACCTTGTAGTTTGTCATTGCAGCTTGTCTTCATTGTTTACGGCGTCCATATTCCCGCCCATCATATACCAGAAGAATAGCACAACCAGTCCCATAAGGAAACCGAGCACTACCCACAAAGCCAATATCCGGCGGTCAACGTCTTCATACGTAAGTATCGCAGCGCCACCTGTTATCACTAAAAACATCACTGTCATCCCCCGATTCAGACGGCGACTGTCTCGCTTTGCCTCCGGAGTGACTGCTTGTTCATAATCCACTTCATCTTTAACCGGTATCCCCATGCGCAGCAGGTGTTGCTTCAGCGCCAACCAGTCTCTGTCGTTCAGGCTCTCGGCGCGTATCACCTTCTTGTTTCCGTTTTTCAGCAGCAATTCGGCCCGGTTATTGTCAAGCACCACAGTACCTATGTCTTGCCACAGGAAAGTACGTTTCAGAAAAACCAGGTTATGGTTGCACACCGTCAACTGATGTCCGTCCGCAACAAAGTACCAAAGTGTAAGTGACGCCAAACCGAAAAACAGGAAGAGCATTGCGGTCAAGGGAATCAGCAACATACCCACCTCCGCGAACTCATCAATACGCCTTCCGGACAGAATAATAACAGCTGCAGGGATGACTGTGATACATGACCATGCACCCAGGCCATTGGCGCAAGCGAACTGATTCCCCTTGTAGACATGGGGAATATCATGGTCGGGGGTATACTCCATGATCGATGTATCTATTATCAGGCAAGTACTTCGTGGTTCTTACCGGCAAACTCCTTAACCGCCTCAGCAATGGCCTGTGCATCGTAGCCACATTCGCGGTGCAGCTCTTCAGGTTTGCCATGCTCTATATAACGGTCAGGAATGCCCAGTATCTTCACCTCCGGTGTATAGCCGTGCTGCGCCATGAACTCGAGCACTGCACTGCCAAAGCCGCCAACTATTGTTCCGTCTTCCACCGTAATGATCTTGTTGTAGCGTTGTGCCACTTCGTGCAGCATAGCCTCGTCTATCGGCTTCACAAAACGCATATCGTAGTGCGCCGGATAGAGATCTTCAGTAGCCAACGAGCGGCAAGCCGCCACAGCAAAATTGCCGGGATGACCGATAGTCAATATCGCCACATCGTTGCCATCGCATATTTTGCGACCCGTACCTATTTCCACCTTCTCCATAGGAGTGCGCCATTGCGGCATCACACCTTGTCCGCGTGGGTAGCGTATCACAAACGGCAGCTTCTGCTCGGGCAGCTGTGCGGTATACATCAGATTGCGCAACTCAGCCTCATTCATAGGTGCGCTCACTATCAGGTGCGGCACACAACGCATATAGGCTATATCGTACGCGCCATGGTGTGTTGGTCCGTCGTCGCCCACCAGACCGGCTCGGTCCAGGCAGAAGATCACCGGCAGCTTTTGTATCGCCACATCATGTATCACCATGTCGTAGGCGCGCTGCATGAAGCTGCTGTAGATATTGCAGAATACGCGCAACCCTTGTGTGGCCATACCGGCACTCACCGTCACAGCGTGCTGCTCGGCTATACCTACGTCTATGGCACGGTCGGGCATGGCGTCCATCATTAACTTCATCGACGATCCACTCGGCATAGCCGGAGTGATGCCCATTATCTTTTCATTCTTCTCGGCCAGTTCAAGTAACGTATGTCCGAAAACGTCCTGATACTTTGGTGGCTCGGGAACAGTAACGATCTTCTTGTTGATCTTACCGGTTATCTTATCGAAAGTACCCGGTGCATGCCAGAGGGTCTGGTCTTGCTCGGCAAGGTCATAGCCCTTGCCCTTCACAGTTTTTATGTGCAGTAACTTCGGACCCGGAATGTCGCTCAGGTCTTTCAGTGTCTCGGCCAGCTTCACCACGTTGTGTCCGTCTATCGGACCAAAGTAGCGCAGACCCAGTGCCTCAAAAAGGTTGCTGGTCTTTGACACCACTCCCTTCAGGCCCGCCTCTACCTTAGACGCCAGCTTCTGGAAGTCTTTAGATGGCAGCATGCCCAGCAGTTTCCAAACATCATCACGGAAACGGTTCCACGTGTGTGAGGTAGTGATATCGGTAAGGTATTCTTTCAGAGCGCCCACGTTGGGGTCAATGCTCATGTTGTTGTCGTTCAGTACTATCAGCACATTGGCATTGCTCACACCTGCATGGTTCAGCGCCTCAAACGGCAGACCCGCCGTCATAGCACCATCACCTATCACTGCAATGTGCCTGCGGTGGTCTTCACCTTTGTACTTGGAAGCAATGGCCATACCCAGCGCTGCAGAGATAGAAGTGGACGAGTGCCCCACGCCAAACGCGTCATATTCACTTTCGCTGCGTTTTGGGAAACCGCTCAAACCGCCATACTTACGATTGGTATGAAACACCTTGCGCCTGCCGGTGAGAATCTTGTGGCCGTAAGCCTGATGACCTACGTCCCATACCAGCTGATCGTCGGGTGTGTTGTACACATAGTGCAGTGCCACCGTAAGTTCCACCACACCCAAACTGGCGCCAAAGTGGCCGCCATGAACGCTCACACAGTCAATAATGAACTGCCTGAGCTCATTACATACCTGCGTCAACTGACTTTTGTCCAGCTTCCTCAGGTCTTCAGGCGTATTTATGCCGCTCAAAAGCGGTCCTGCAGCAATTTCTCCCATGCTCTGTATCTGAAAATAAGTAATGAATTACAAAAATAACAAAATATCAAGTCTTGTTCTATATCAATTTGCGATAGTGGATTCACTATATCCGATCCAACTATCGTCTTCTTACTTCCTCCGGTCTGCTGCGCGTGCCCCACTTCTTGCAAACAATATGCCATAGTGCCGCGCAAAAACTAAAGGAATTGGTAAAATCAGCCGGGCGTCAGTGACGGTGTGCGCCACAGGTTCCTGAATCTTCTGTCTCCGTCATATTGCTCGCTTTGCTTCTGAATATTAAAATAGCGGTTGGGTCTCGGGTCGTTGCCCACTCCTGCTACATAGGCCCAGTTGCACCAGTTGCTGCACACGTCATAGTCGGTCAGCTGTTGTTCAAAGTAAGCGGCCCCGTGGCGCCAATCAAGCTTCAGATCATTACACAGGTAACTGGCCACGTTCTGCCGGCCCCGGTTACTCATAAAACCGGTCGCCTTCAGTTCGCGCATGTTGGCATCTACAAATTCTTCACCTGTCTGTCCGTCTATCCAGCGTTGCAACAGCTTTTCATCGAAACGAACGCCCGTAGGATTTTTGCCGCTGATACCACCCTTCAGGAAAAACCTTCCGCCATATTTCATCATCATCAACCTGAAGTAGTCGCGCCACATCAGTTCAAACACCACCCAATAGGTCGAGTCATTCGCACCATACTCCTGCTCAAATTTTTTCAATTCGCTGTACACATACCTGGCCGACAAACACCCCATTGACAGCCATGCCGAGAACTTGGTAGAATAGTCGGCACCCACCAGACCGCTCCGTGTTTCCTTGTATGTCAGCACACACTTACTTTCCCACAAGTAGTGCCGCACACGTGCAAGGGCGGCGGTCTCTCCACCACGAAATTGTATTGCCGCACGCTCATCCTGTTCATTGTCCTCAAGACCAAGGTCTTGTAGTGACGGTATTTGAAGGGCTGGCATCGATGGCGATGGTATCTCCTTAGGTGTCGGCACTATCGACCGCACGCTTGCATAAGTCTCCGTTTTCTTCCGGTAAGTTGTGAATATGTCGGGCACAGCATGCACAGCAAAAGGCAGATCGGTCACTTCATACAAACTGCTATTGCTGAACACTGATAGCGTGCAATTTTGCTCCGCCAACTTTTCGCGCAGGGCGTGTATTGTTGCCAATTCCTCCGGCGCTACCTCTTCAGAAGTATACACGTTCGCCGCCCCATATTCCCTTGCAACTTTCGCTATTTCATCAACAGGAGCACCCCTGAGAACAAGCAGCCCGGACCCCGGCGCGCGCAATTGCGCATCAAGATCCTGCAACGATTCCAGCAAAAATTGCGCACGGAAAGCTCCGGTCTTTTTGAAACCGTACTCAGTATTCCCAAAGTGCGCATCGTCAATACAGTATACCGGGACCACACGGTCACTATCTCTTATAGCCGCATGCAACACAACATTGTCGTGCACTCGCAGGTCGGTCTTGAACCACACTATTGTTGTTTTCATGCTACAGCTCGTTTATGTGTTTCAGGTAATGCTGCGCCTGTTCCAGCAATTCGGCCTTGTGGTCGGGCTGCATCTTGCGCCATGTGTTGTACACCATTTGTACTCTTATGTTGTTGCCCAGCTTCTTTTCATGTCTGTCATAAAAGTTCCAGTACAAACTGTTGAACGGACACGCCTTGTCACCCGTCTTTTTGGCTTTGTTGTAATAGCAACTACCGCAGTAGTTGCTCATCTTGTCTATATATGCTGCCGAGCTCACATAAGGCTTTGTGCCTACCAATCCGCCGTCGGCAAACTGGCTCATCCCCCGTGTATTGGTCACTTCCACCCAGTCAAGCGCGTCGATGTAAATACCCAGATACCACGCATCTACCTCATCGGGATGTATGCCGGCCAGCAGTGCAAAGTTGCCCGTCACCATCAGCCGCTGAATGTGATGTGCATAGGCATACGTCAGCGACTGACCGATGCTCTGCTTCAGACAGTTCATTTTTGTCTTTCCTGTCCAGTACCACTCTGGCAGCATGGCAGTGTGTTCAAAATAGTTGCTCTTCCCAAAGCCGGGCATTGCATACCAGTAGATACCCCGCATGTATTCGCGCCACCCTATGATCTGCCGCACAAATCCCTCCAGTTGGTTGAACGCAATTGCGTCGGGCCTTTGTTGCCATTCATTTATGGCGGTATCTACCACATCTTTTGGCGATATCATCTTCACATTCATCGAGAAGGATATCCTTGAATGATACAACGACCAACCTCCTGTTGTCATCGCATCCTGATAGGTGCCGAACATCGGCAGGCACGTACGCACAAAAAACTGCAACAGCTCCAGTGATTGCGCTCTGTTCACCGGCCACAAAAAATTCGCCCCATCAATAGTGCCTATTGTCTGTACACCGGCCGCCTGTATCTCCTCAACTATCTCTGTAACATCATTGTTGAAGCACAAAGGCACTACAGGAATATGACCCGCGGGTAATTTTTTCCGGTTGTCACCATCATAGTTCCACTGTCCTGTAAGCGGCTTGTCACCGTCCAGTAGCACACCATGTTTTTTGCGCATGTGCCGGTAGAACGATTCCATCACAAACGTCTTTTTCCCTGCAAAGAAATGCTGCAGTTCATCCCGTTCCGAATAGAAATGTTCTGTATCGCAGGCCGCCGTCGGAATAGTCAGTTGCCTGCACAGTTCCTTTATTTTTTCATCTACTCGGTATTCATCAGGCAACAGATATTCAAACCTGCTGTAGCCATGTTCAGTCACCAGTTTCAATACGTTCTTCGCAAAACACTGTAGATTTTTACTATCATTGAGTCTGATATACAAAACAGTATGACCGGCCTCTCGCAGCTGTTGTGCGAACTGCCGCATGGCAGCAAAAAATCCCGCCACCTTCTGAATATGGTGTGTTGCATAGTCGGTCTCACTGCGCACTTCCATCAGCACATAGGTCACATACGGGTCCACCCGGCAGAACCAGCTGTGACCACTGTTCAGTTGGTCACCCAGTATAAGTCTAAGTGTTTTGTTGTGGCTCATGCCGTCTTTTGTTTGTTCCTCCTGCATCTTTCGCTGCAATAGCGCACATTGTCCCAATCCTTCTCCCACTTCTTGCGCCAGGCAAATGGTCGCTTGCAGGCAACACATTCTTTCTGCGGCAGATCTTGTTTTTTCACTCCTTTCATGTTGCTCCTTTCGTCGCGTTTATTACCTCAGACTCCACACCACATCACTTGCGTGTTTTCTTGTTGCTTCCACATCTACTATCGGTGCGGGATAGTCTTTCCCTATTTCACATTTATACAACTGCTGTTCCATCAGACTCATCTTCAACGGCTCATGCACCAGGTGCGCTGGCACGTCAGCCAGTTCAGGGATCCATTGTTTGATAAATGCCGCATCCGTATCATGATCTTCCGAATTTTTTATCGGATTGTATATCCTTATTGTATTGTTGCCCGTCACACCTGCCTGCATCTGTATCTGCGGATAATGGATACCCGGCTCATAGTCCAAAAACTGACGAGCCAGAAAGTGCAGGTGCCGCCAGTCTTGCCACAAATTGAAAACGAAGAACGACACCACCATCGCCCGCATCCTAAAATTGATGTAACCTGTCCGCACCACACAGCGCATACAGGCATCCACCAACGGCACTCCTGTCTTGCCCTCCTGCCAGGCAGTTATATACGCTTCGTTCACCGGCTTTTCCAACTCATCATAGGGGCGGCTCACACTTTCAAACTCCATGCGCCAGTTGCTTTCCAGCTTCTGTATAAAGTGGCAGTGCCAGTGCAACCTCGATATGAAATTGGCCAACGCGCGTTTGTTGGGCGATCGTTCATAGTGCTGCATGGTGTACTGGTACACCATACGCATGCTTATGTTACCCCATGCCAGATATGGCGATAGTCTGCTGCAGCTCTTGCGACTCAGTACCGGCTTGGAGATGTGCTTACTATAATACACATGCCTGTCCGCTATAAACGATTGCAGATACCTCCATGCAACCGACTCTCCCCCCGGCTGAAAGTTCTTGTTCGGTGTTGTGATCTCTGCTGCTAATTCGGGACCTTTTATATGGCTGTACAGTCCTTCATCCGGGTGCACAAATGTCCAGTTGGTCTCATCTACCATTTTGGGCGGGGCTGTCATTGTGCGCTTCCACCGTTCCGCCTTGTCGGTGTTTCTTTTCAATCGCCTTACCACACCATTGGTCTGATATTCCTTCCACACTATTTTCCGCAACCGGAAAAACGCCGCCATTGCCACATCTCTGTCGTAGGTGAGTTTGTTACCCGTTTCCTGATGAGAAAACACTGTTGCTATCTGATAGGCCTCAGTCAATTGTTCAAAAACATATTGTGCCTCATTGTGGCACATCACTATCTTCCCTTTCAGCGACGCCAACCGCTCCTGCATTTCCATCAGCGATTCATAAACAAACCGCCAGTGGCGCACATCGCTGTCGTGATGGTTCATCACCGATGGCTCAAAACAATAAAGCAGCATCACGGGCATACCCGTTTGCTGAGCCTCAAACAGCGGCTCATGGTCTGTGAAACGCAGGTCGCGTTTCAGCCACACTATATTTATTGGTTTTGACAATGGGACTGCGTGCTGGTAATTAGGTCTTTGAACGGAAAAATCTGCGCTTTGCTACTAAATTGTTTAACAAAACTACGAAAATATTAAACAAAATGTAGGGTTTTTTGATGTAACACATGGCGTAGGACTGTTGAAGGACCAATCATGTAGCCGTGTTTTGTTATACAAATAATTGACGGTCAATTGTTTACACAAATAAATAAATGATGCTATGCTGTCAACGATTTGTTCAATTATTCAAATTAGCTCGGTCTTCTTTTCCAGTAGTTTTATTAATGGCTGTCGCCCGATACCCTATCTTTACCGCCATGCAGGACGTAACCATCACAAGGATTAATGTCTCCGATGCTTTGCCGCTACAAACCGTCAGCAGAGCAACTTTTTTCGAAGCTTTCGCTGCCGACAACGATGAGGAGAATATGAGCCAGTACCTGCAAGAGAACCTTTCTGTCGAAAAACTCACCGCTGAACTGTCCTCGCCCTGCTCTGAATTTTATTTTGCTGAAGTTTCAGGCACACCTGTGGGCTACCTTAAAGTGAACTACGCAACCTGCCAAACGGAACCACAGGGAGACAATAGCCTGGAAATAGAGCGCATATATGTATTTAAAGAACATTTCGGAAAAGGGGTAGCTCAGGCGCTGTTTCAGAAAGCTATCGATATTGCCGCCCACCGCAATGCGGAAAACATTTGGCTGGGTGTATGGGAACATAACCACCGTGCACTGGCTTTTTACAAAAAAAATGGCTTTACCGAGTTCGGCCGTCATGTTTTTATGCTGGGCACCGATGCGCAGACAGATGTACTGATGCGCCGACACATTACTATTTGAGATCGCTAGCCCTGCCAAATAGCATTGGTCTATATGCTTATGCCGGTTCCCACCCATACGGTGGTGCACAAAATCCCGTACCTTTGCGCCGACCTGCCTCACATATAGGTGGGTTTTTATTATATGGCAGTTCCGGTTCAGATCGTTGATGACGTGGTGATTAAGTTCGCCGGCGATAGCGGCGATGGTATGCAGCTCACAGGTAGTCAGTTTACCAACAATAGTGCACTCATTGGCAACGACCTTTCTACTTTCCCCGACTTCCCCGCCGAGATACGCGCCCCGCAGGGCACCGTTCCGGGGGTGAGCGGTTTCCAGCTTCACTTTTCCAGCAATAAGGTTTATACACCCGGCGACAATTGCGATGTGCTGGTGGCTATGAATGCCGCCGCGCTCAAGGTGAACCTGAAAACGCTGAAGAAGGGAGGCATCATTATTGTAGATACCGATGGCTTCGATTCCAAGAACCTCCGCCTTGCCAACTACCCCGATGGCGTTAATCCGCTCGACGACAACTCGCTCCTGGGTTACGATGTACACAAGATGGACATCACCAAGCTCACCCGCGAAGCGCTGAAGGAGATCCAGATGGGCACCAAGGAAAAAGACCGCGCCAAGAACATGTTCGTGCTCGGCTTCCTTTACTGGCTCTACAACCGCGACCTCACCAGCACTTTCTCCTTCCTACACGATAAGTTTGGCAAACGTCCCGAGATCCTCGACAGCAACGTCAAGGCTCTTCAGGCCGGCTACAACTTCGGCGATACCGTAGAAGCCTTCTCTGCCCGCTACAAAGTTGAGAAAGCGCGCCTGCCAAAGGGCATCTACCGCAGCATCACCGGCAATATTGCGCTGGCGTATGGGCTCATTGCCGCATCAGAAAAAAGCTCACTGCCGCTGTTCCTGGGCTCATACCCAATCACTCCGGCATCAGATATACTGCACGAGCTGTCGCGCCACAAAAACTTTGGCGTGCGCACATTTCAGGCCGAGGATGAGATCGCGGCCATAGCAAGTGCCATTGGCGCGTCTTATGGTGGTGCACTGGGCATTACCACAACATCCGGTCCGGGTATGGCGCTGAAAACAGAAGCCTTGGGTCTGGCCATGATGCTGGAGATACCGCTTGTAGTCATAGACATTCAGCGCGGCGGCCCGTCAACCGGCCTGCCTACCAAAACAGAGCAAAGCGATCTGCTGCAGGCCTATTATGGCCGCAATGGCGAAAGTCCCATACCGGTCATCTCCACATCTACTCCAAGCGATTGTTTTGAGGTTGCCTACGAGGCAGTGCGCATTGCCATAGAGCACATGACACCCGTTATCCTCCTCAGCGATGGGTACATAGCAAATGGTGCCGAACCTTGGCGCTTCCCCAAGAGTGCCGACCTCGCTCCTATCCATGTGACGTTCAAAAAAGCACTGGCCGAAGACGAAGCCAAGTTCATGCCCTACAAACGCGACGAGAAACTGGTGCGCCCATGGGCTGTACCCGGCACTCCGGGCCTCGAGCACCGCATCGGCGGCATAGAAAAAGAAGACATTACCGGCAACATCTCCTACGACCCCGAAAATCACCAACATATGGTGAAGACCCGTGAGGCAAAAGTGGACATGATAGCCAACTACATACCTTTGCAGACAATAGACAGCGGCCCCGAAAGCGGCGATGTGTTGGTACTGGGCTGGGGTTCTACCTATGGTTCTATAAAAAGTGCCGTTCTGGACCTGCAGGCCGAAGGGCTGAGCGTGGCACATGCACATGTGCGCTACCTGCGTCCGTTCCCGCGCAACCTGGGCGAACTCATCAGCAAGTACAAACACATTCTGATACCCGAACTGAACAACGGTCAGCTCATCAAGATCATCCGCGATAAATATCTGGTAGATGCCATCGCCTACAACAAGATCAAGGGTGTGCCCATAACGCGCACCGAGCTGGTGAATGCCATAAGGGAAGTGTTGGCGTAATTGCTGAATTCCTGTTGCACGAAACACTCATTATTACTCGTGGAAAGCGAATAGTAATGAGTGTTTCCTTTTTGATGATTGTGTAAACGTATATCGGTGTCGCTAGCGTCATCATTGTAGACGCTACTCAGATCACAATTTTTGTATCCTATCTATGATACCCGTAGTAGAGTAGCCTTCTACAAAAGGAATGATGTGCACCTCGCCGCCGTTCTGCTGCACAAAGTCGGCACCCACTATTTTGTCTTTGGTATAGTCGCCGCCCTTTACAAGAATATCCGGTTTTATGAGTTTGATGAGAGCCTCCGGTGTGTCTTCGTCAAACAGGCATACCGAATCAGTACAAAGCAGAGATGCTACCTGAAACAGACGGTCCTGTTCGTGGGTCACCGGACGGGTCGGACCCTTCAGTCGCTTCACCGAGTCATCGGTATTCAGACCCACCACCAGTATATTGCCCAGCGATGCCGCCCGCGCCAACAGGTCCAGGTGGCCATGATGCAGAATATCAAAACATCCGTTGGTGAAAACGATCTTACGGTTCAGTACGCGCCAGCCGTTGCATTCCTGCACCAGCCGCTCACGCGATACTATCTTCCGCTCTATCCATTGCAGCTTGTCCATTGCGTTTGCGGTTATATGGTTGAATTGCGATAAGCGATACCAGTCCCAGCACTATGATCACTGCCGTCTGCGCCACCCAGGCTATCCACCCGAAAGCCTGTGCAGGCACCTCGGTCACACCATAGGCTACCAGCATCTGCGCTACCAGCAAGGTGTATAGCCCTATGCCGCCCGGGGTCACTATCATACCTATGCTGCCATACACCAGCACCACAAGTGCCACCACCAGCGACAGGCCCGCAGTCTCGGGCAGGCACATAAAGCCCACCCACAGCTGCAGCAGGTACATGCCCCATATCAACACCGTATAACCCAGAAACGCCCAGCGCTTCTTCATGTGAATGATGGAAAGCACACCACGCATCAGCTCGGTCACAAACATCCCCACCTTGGTGTCTTTATAACGGCGGTATAGAATAACGGCAACGGGTATAGAAAGAGCGGCACCAGCGGCCAGCACCATCAGTATTGTCTTGCTGTTTTGGAACTTCTCGCCCAATGCGCCCATTTTCGATGCCACATAGGTGCTCACAAACTCCATCTGCAACCCGAAGGCGGCTACCGCTATCACCAGCAGACTCACCATATCAAAGGCGCGCTCTGCTACAATGGTGCCTATCATCTTGTGGGCCGGCATCTTCTCATAGCGCGCCAGCACGGTGCACTTGGCCACCTCGCCCGCGCGGGGCAGCGCCAGATTCGCGATGTATCCTATCAGCACTGCGAATGTGGTATTGGTGAGCGAAGGCTTCAGATCCACCGTCTCCAGCAAATAGCGCCAGCGCATTGCCCTGAAAAAATGTGAGAGAAAACCTATAATGAACACCGGCAGCAGATACCATGCATTAGCGTTGCGTATAGCATTAGCCAGATCGGTCTTTTGCTGGTCGGTAAGCTGATGCAGCATCTGGTAGATGATCCATATCCCCAACCCAAGAAACAGCAAGTATTGAAATATGGTCAGGATGGTCTTCTTCATAGACACATTAAAGGTACTGAATAGAGTTGTTCAGAGTATGCTAAAAAATGCTGAAATGAGCCCGATTACAGCTTGTTGTCCTCAGTAGGGAAGATAATAGTAGGCTTGTATTTTTTGGCGGCTTCAAACTCCATGCTGGCATAAGAAATGATGATCACCGTGTCGCCCGGACTGATGCGGCGAGCCGCAGGACCATTCATACAGATCATACCCGAGCCACGCGTACCCCTAATTACATAGGTCTCCAGACGTTCGCCATTGTCCAGATCCAGTACCTGCACCTTTTCGTTCTCTATGAGGTTCGCCGCATCCATCAGGTCTTCATCAATAGTGATGCTACCTATGTAGTTCAGATTCGCCTCAGTTATTTTAACCCTATGAATTTTAGATTTTAATATTTCTATGTGCATAGCGGCGCAAAGGTAGGTTATTAGTTGGTTTTTCTGCCAACGTCCACATCAGTCTATGTTATTAGCCAATAGCCTTATTTGTGGGCCTCATACGGAACCTGCGCCATATACACCGCCACCACTACCGCAGCCACAGCCGATGCCGTAAACGCCACCGCAGGCCCGAAACCGAACCATAGCGCCCCCGCAAGCGAACTGGCAGCCAACGCACAAATGCTTTGGAATGCCGAGTAGGTCCCTATGGCCGTGGCAACATCCTGCTTCGCGACGATGTTGCTGATCCATGCCTTTGAAACACCCTCGGTGGCTGCTGCGTACAGCCCATATACAAAGAACAGGCCATAGTACATCCACAAACCACCGCCCGCTGCAAAACCCGCATAGGTTAGTGCAAACAACAGAAGACCAAGAATAAATATGCGCTTCAGCCCTATTTTATCTCCCCATATCCCCAGAGGGTATGCTGCGGCTGCATATACCAGATTGTAAAAGATATACGCCCCCACCACGCCCGTATCACTCAGCCCCGCCTTGCGTGCCATCAACAACAAAAACACATCCGAACTGTTGAACAATGTAAAGAACAGCAGACCGCCCACCAGTCGTTTGTAGTTAGCCGGACTTTGTTTCCAGAAATGAAGGAAAGAGAAAAACGAGACCCGCTTCGCAGGTGTCACCGGTTTAGCCTGCTTGTCGCGCACCAGCAGGGTGCAGGCAAATGCAGCCACGCCGGGAAGAAAAGCAATAAGGAACAGCTCCTTATAATGCGCCGGATAAAAGTAAAGGTACACCAGCGCAAGGCAGGGACCCGCAACCGCCCCCATAGTATCCATAGACCGGTGAAACCCAAAGATCCGCCCCTTCGTCTGTGGGGTTGCCTCTGCGCTGATGATGGCATCGCGCGCGCCTGTGCGCAGTCCTTTACCAAACCGATCCAACGTACGCGCCGCAAACACCCAGATCGGCACAGCAAATATGGCCATAAGTGGTTTGGAGATAGCACTGAGCGCATAGCCCACCTGCACAAAGGGCATACGCCGCCCCGTTGCGTCCGACAATTTTCCGAAATAACCCTTGCTCAGGCCCGCCGTCGCCTCGGCCACCCCTTCCAGCAGCCCTATCATCACCACCGAAAACCCTATACGCTGCAGGTACACCGGCATCACAGGATACAGCATCTCACTGGCCATGTCTGTAAACAAACTGACCAGCGACAATATCCATACCGTACGGGTAACAACTTTCATACGCTGCTTATGTATAAAGGTAGTGATTAACACCAACGCCCAAACAGCAGATCAAAATTTCAATGCGAGGAGCAAACTTCCGTCCCAGCAGGTCCCACCCGGCACACAAGGCTCAGCATAGGAGACCCGGCTGGGACGGAAAAAACAAAAAACGATATCCTCAGAATACAGGTGGGTGACTACTCAAAGTCGTGTAAAGAAAGTTGACTTTGCCTGAGTATAGACCTGAATGTACCCATGGGGATTTCTTTTCTTTCTGCCGGCACAATAACGGTTAACACCGGGTCGGTTCCCTTCCTGAATTTTATATGGCTTCCTTTTTGCGAAACGAAGACAAAACCATTTTTCATCAAGATGCGGATAATGTGAAATGATGAATAGAGTTTAGGCATATTTTACCGTTATGCCTACTATCTCGGGCTCTTCTACTTTCTGGATCTCTATTTCCTGGTCTTCTGCATCGTCCAGGTACAAGCTTATTGCTTCGTCGAGATTTCGGAGTGCTTCTTCCCTGGATGCACCAAAACTGGAAATATCCACATTGAGGCATTGCGCAACGAAATGGTTGCCTTCCCTCCAAACAACACTTTGAAATAGGTTCTGTTTCATCTAAATAGGTATCTATTCAAAGTTACGATTTTTTTCGACCCTATAAAGGGCAGGTAAATATTTACATAGTACAATAATATACTAGCTTCGATACAGTCAAGACCTGATATGAGATACGCCCTTCTTACTGCATCACTTTTGCTTTTGTGCCTTTCTTCATTCGGTCAGAAACTGAGGTTTACAGAAGAATCGAACGTTTGGAAGATAAGAAGGCTGTGGCCTGAAACGGGTGGCTATACCCACTGGCTTTGTTCTTATGCCGCCGATTCTGTTGTTGATGGTGTTTTGTATAAAGTTCTGAATTCATCTGCGTCATATTCTGTAAGAGAAGCTGGGTCCCTCCTGCACACACGGCTCCGCACAGGAGCCCCGACCGGGTCCGTGTAAGTACTACCGCCAGGGACAGAGAAGGATGTCGGCGAGTTCCCCGCAGAAAAAAACGGGGAGACTCACCGAGGACAAGGACCTGAAAATATGTCTATACACAATAAGTGTGTTGATTATATTTTTCCTATTTTGCGTTGTATTGCATGGGGCGATTCACTGTTTAACCATATCTGAGAAGACGGAAATGACCACTGACATTTATTATATACTTTCAACAGTAAGTAGTATAGTTGTAATCGTGCTAACTGCATTGGACTATGTTAGGGTAAAAGAAAAAAATGGTAAAACGAGAATTAAGAAAACAGGCATTGCTATTATTCTGACAGCAATAATTATTTCAGTTTCTAATTTTCAGCAACGAGAAATGGAAAAAATAGAAAAAAAGAAAGCAGATTCAACCTCTACAAGTAGATACAATATGCTTTATACCACAATGCACACATTGAAACAGGCAGATAGTATTCTGTTATCAAAAGCAGACAGTCAGCTATACAAATGTGGTTATAAAATTCAAGGTAATAATGTTGTACCCATAATCACTACCAGTGTTTCATCAATCAATCAAAAAGGCGGTCAAACTGGCGTCAATTTTACTAATAACTATTAGTGGCATTGATACTTCTTTTGCTCAAAAACTGGACACTTCTAAATTGATTAGAGTGATTGAAAAAGAATTAAAGAAACAAGGATTGCTAAATGCGAAATTTGATCTCAGCGTTAGGTCACAAAATCAATCCGGAGGTCAGACAGCTTTTCAAATTACCAATAATTACGGAGTAAATTCACACGTGATATATGGTTCTAATTACGGTATCAATGGGGATGTTAATTTTCTTACAGAAAAGTATGCATTAATGTCCCAACTTGACCCATTAGGATTACAGTACAAGACTTATGGACTGAAATTTACTTCAGAGTTAAATACATTAATGAGTAAGGTTTTCAGAGAAGACCCTCCAAATACATACACAGTTATTTCAAGCGATGAAGCGCTTGAGAATGCAAACCGCACAATAGAAAAGTATCGTTACTTCCCGTTCAGTTATTGGGCGAAAGCTGTAATTCTAATTCAGCTTGGTGACCCTCAGTGGGTCAATTATGCAGAAAAAGCTCGTGAAATTTTACTACACACGACCAACATAGCAGGGCATAATGATGTTCATGATTCAACTCTGAGCGTAGTCGAAGAAAACCTACGACAATATTACGCCAAGCAACGAAAGCATTAATGCATGCATTTTGCACTTATCGTCTCTGCCCTTCGTAGGACCCGACGACATTAGTCAGGGTAGTTGATGAAATTTCCACGACAATAAACTTATCTGGACCACGGTTGGAAAATATACCTCCAGGTCCCTCCTGCGCACAAGGCTCGGCATAGGAGAACCGGCTGGTACGGAAAGAGATTTTACAACTACCCCCCGCGCCGATCATCATCAATAATTTGATAATTACTCGCGGCATTAGTAAGTCTCTCATTGTACTCAACCCTTGTATAAACTGTATTGGCGTCAAAATATGGTGACGAGAATATTGGAACGAAAAAATCCTTGCGACTTTTGCGATTTCCCCTTATCCAGAAAGACTCAGTCTTGGTGTTGGCTTGGCGAAGCAGTCTAAGAGTTGAGTTGTCTGATTGTTGCATTGCCTGTCTTGCGAGGGCAAGCGGCTCACGATATATTTCCTTGAATGTTTCATGCGGTATTATCTGCAAAAGTCGACCTACACCCCACCACCCTCCTGCATTAAACTCAAGGGTAACGCTTTCACCTTCTTTGTAAGTGTCAATGAATCTTACAGCCACTTTCCTAGGCGCACCGGCGCCCGATTTCAGATCATTAAGATCCATAACAAATACGTCGTGCCTCGAACCAGCATTTTTCTGCTCTGTATAATTCATTGCACGAATTCCATTAACGAACCTATGGGCGTTATGTATTAAATCTCCCCCTTCAGCGTTAGCGACTAATAGCGGCTTGGCACCCCTATGAGGTTTTGTTATGTATGTGATGTTCCAGCTTCCTTGGTGCACAAAGTTGTTCATTACAAAATCGTAACGAACCAAAGATGTTCGATAAAACGGGTCAGCAACCCACAAATATTGCCCGCTTTGCTTTTCTTCGTAACCATAAATGGCAATAAAATGCCCTCCCGAATTAGCCCAATTAATTCGTCCGCAAATTATTATGCCATCATCCAAATGGTCTCTAATTCCCGCGAAGTCGATTTGCCCAGGGAAAACATTACGCAAATTATCATATATCTCCAATGGGCGATCAAGAATACTCGTTTCATCACACCTGTTTTGCTGACAACAATCCCGCCTTCGCAGGTGTCTCATTGCTACGTCACATTGTTGTGTCCGATTATTGTTTGAATAGGAGTTATGCACATTTGCGCATACTGCTGCCCAGCACCAAAACATCTTTTCTTGTTTTCTATTTGTGAAATCTAACTTCATTGTGAGAAAGGTGAAGATATGCCTCGCAATTTAACATGTATTGTTTTTATTAAAGGTAATAAAATGCGCAAACGGGTAATGACAACCTTCACCCAACAAAAAAGGTCCGGGGAGTGCCCGGACCGAATGATTATATGAATAGCTGAATAGCCTAAAACTCCCAGCCAATATCCTTGCGGTAGTAGATACCATCATATTGGATGTGGGCGGCGTTTTCGTAACTTTTGGCAAGTGCTGCTTTGATGTTGGTGCCATAAGAGGTGATGGCCAGTACACGGCCGCCACTGGTCACTACTCCGTTGTTCCCGATGTTCCGCAGGGCATCGGGAACTAAGAATACAAACCGTTCTCTGAACGTTTTTCACATTCCAAATGCCTGATGTCCTTCCTTGATCTTTTGCGTTGTGGGAAAGAAAACCTTTTCCGCGTAGTTTGCAAAAAAGTAGCTTGGCGTATGTCTCCGACTACGTCATAACGGCAGCAAATCTCTTGATTTGCAAACCCACTCGCCCTTGTTGCAACAGCCTCCTCCCCCTTAAACAATTTTCTACCACACTACAGAAAACGCACTATCATAGATTTTTCTTTTGGTGGTTTTTCAACTCCGTGGTAATTTGAATTGATGTTGAAGAAAATGCAGCAAAGCAAAACATATAGAGATTTTATTTTACTTCTCACTATGGGAAGAGGCGGGAAGGAAATGGGAAGTACTGCGCAGTTTTTGGGAAGTTTTGCGAAGCAATTTGCACACTCATCCGTTGTTCCCGATGTTCCGCAGGGCATCGGGAACTAAGAATACAAACCGTTCTCTGAACGTATTCACATTCCAAATGCCTGATGTCCTTCCTTGATCTTTCGCGTTGTGGGAAAGAAAACCTTCTCCGCGTAGTTTGCAAAAAGTAGCTTGGCGTATGTCTCCGACTACGTCATAACGGCAGCAAAACTCCTGATTTGCGAACCCACGCGCCCCAGATGCAATAGTTTCTACCCAAACAATTTTCTACCACACTACAGATATCACACTATCATAGATTTTTCTTTTGGTGGTTTTTCGGCTCGGTGGTAATTTGTATTGATGTCGAAGAAAATAAGGAAAAGCAGCCGGGATACCGTTGGAAGAGGTGGGAAGGAAATGGGAAGTACTGCGCAGTTTTTGGGAAGCAAAACTGCGCGGGAGGAAGCAAAACTTCCCACGCGCTCATTGACATTCAATTAGTTAGACCAAAACTGCGCACATGAAAAAAATCCCGCAGTTACTGTGAAGTTTCCCCTAATTTTGTTTAATTATTTGTACGTTTTATTAAACAAAATAAACAATGGGCGATCATCAGGTAATACAGCGAGTTATAGAACACGACGATTCAGTTTATTGCTACTACAGCGACCTGCCATCGCCAATGGCCTACATGACCACCGACGAACCGGCACCGGAACAGAAACTCTCAGCGGCCGATATAGACCGCATCATAGAGATGGCCT
>JBGAQG010000017.1:0-76097 GCA_044220845.1 Flavipsychrobacter sp.
ATTGCTGCTGCTCCATGTACCACCTGCTGTAGGATGGGTCATTACTATTGAGTCGTTCACACATACCTGTGATGGTCCGCCTACAACTGCAGGCAGTGTAATCACTGTTACTTCGTTCACCGCGCGGCATCCGCTACCCAGTGTGTAGGTAACAGGGATGATACCTGCTGTGATACCACTCACAACCCCTGTGAGTGTATGGATGGTACCATACACCATTGATGTAGGGTTCTGGCTCCATGTGCCGCCCGCAGGACTGCTCATGAGGTTGGTTGCGAAGCCCGCGCACACGCTCAGAGTACCTGAGATAGGAGCAGGGGTGTCGTGAACCTGCAGCGGACGTGTAGCCACACAAGCTGATGGTAATACGTAAGAGATTATCGTGTTTCCACCGCTGATACCACCTGCAAGACCTGTTACGCCATCTATGGTGCCGAAAGCAGGGTTGCTGCTCACCCAGCCACCACCCGGTGTAGAGTTGTAGAACATTGCTACATCACCCACACAGATGTCGGTAGGACCTGTAATCGGATTTGGCAGTGGGTTCACTGTCATGTTGGTTGTTCTGAAGCAGCCGGTAGGGAGAGTGTAGGTGATGATGGTAACACCTGTACCCAACACACCCGGAGTCATTGCTGACATGCCGGTTACAAGGCCGGTCAGTGCTCCTACGTCAGCTACGCTCGGATCGTGCGAACTCCACAGACCACCCGTTGATGTTGTAGTAACATTAGCCGAACTACCTTCACACACCTGGTTAGGACCTGTTATGGTGTCAGGGAGTGGGTTCAAAGTAACAGTAAACATTGCATTACATCCTGAACCCAATGTGTAGGTTACGGTAACCACGCCTTGAGATAGTGCTGTAAGGACGCCCGTACCAACACCTATGGTTGCTTTGGTAGTATCGCTGGTGCTCCATGTTCCACCAGGTGTTGAGTTGCTATAGTTTGCTGTGTTTCCTACACACACTTGAATTGGTCCTGTTGTTCCAACCGGTATCGGGTTAACAGTAACTGCGTATGTTGATAAACAACCGGTTGAGAGAACATAAGTAATGGTTGCTACACCCAGAGTGCTTCCTATCACAACCCCTGTAGCGGGGTCTATCGGTGCAATTCCCGGGTTGCTGCTACTCCATACACCGCCGGAGATAACGTTGCTGAGCGTCCTTGCCTGACCTAAACACATGTCGCTTGGGCCTGTGATAGGATAAGGAGCGAGGATGAGGAATACATCTTTAGTTGTTTTACAGCCGGTAGGTAATGTGTAAGTAATGGTAGCCGTGTCCACGTTTACACCTGTTGCCAGACCCGATACCGGATCGATAGTTAGGATGGTAGTATCATCGCTGGTCCAGGTACCGCCGCCGGGGCTGCTCAGATACATAGTTGAACTCAGGTTACAGAAGCCCGCACTACCTGTAATGGTTGAAGGCAGCGGTTGCACTGTAGCCATCACTGAACGTGAACAGCCGGTTACAGCAAGTGTGTAAGAAATGTTTGCAGTTCCCAAAGCAACACCTGAGACTACTCCCGCTGCATCGACCGGAGCAATAGATGGATTGCTGCTGCTCCATGTGCCACCCGTGCTTGCTGTTGCCAGTGTTTGAGTCAATCCGATACAGACGTTCAGGTTGCCAGTTATTGTGGCCGGTTGTGGGTTCACTGTAACGGTCGTTGTACGCACGCAGCCTATACCGATTGTACGCACAATCGTTGCGGTTCCGGCAGCAATACCAGTTACCACGCCTGTTGACGGGTCAACACTTACATTCGGATCGGGACTGCTCCATGTGCCCGTTCCCGGTGTGCTACTCACGGTTATTGTACCATTCTCACATACCCACATTGGACTAGGACCTGTAATGGTGCTTGGTAACGCATGGACAGTTACTACAACAGTACTATTACATCCTGTTGATAGACTATAGCTTATTGTCGCAGTTCCGGGAATTACACCTGTCACAACTCCTGTACTACTTCCTATTGTTGCAATTGTTGGCGTGCTGGTGCTCCATGTGCCTGATGGTGTTGCGTTCGTCAATGTTGTCGTTTGACCTTCACATACCTGTGCAGACCCTCCGATAGTTGCAGGAAGACTGTTTACAGTTACCACTGCGGTCACCGAGCAACCTGTGCCCAGCGTATAGGTTACAGTAGTTGTGCCGGTTGTTATACCGGTTATTGCACCGGTCATTGCGTCAATGGTTCCAATCGCAGGGTTTGATGAAGCCCATGTGCCGCCCGGAGTTGTAGTGGTCAATGTTCCTGTAGAACCCTGACATACCTGTAATGAACCGCCGATAGCAGATGGTAATGCATATACGGTCACGATCTGTGTAACACGGCAGGTTGTGGGTAATGTATAGCTAACAATTGTGGTACCTGCAGTTACACCGCAGAGCGATGTTGTTGCAGTGTTGATAGAACCGATAGCCGGTGCGCTGCTGCTCCACGTTCCACCCGGTGTGGCGCTACCCAGTGTGGTACACTGACCTACACATGTTGTAGGTGTCCCTGTGATAGCTGACGGCAACGGATTTACTGTTATTGTACGTGTACTGAAACATCCTGCACCTGCAGTGTAAGTAACATCGGCAGTGCCTGCTGTAATGCCTGACACGATACCGGTTGTCAGACCGATAGTTGCTGCAGAACCTGACATTGTCCATGTTCCACCTGTTGGTGTACAGTTGAGTGTGGTTGTTCCGCCAACACATACATTGGCTGCACCTGTTATGAGGCCCGGTAGTGCATTGATGGTTACAACAGCTGTTTTGCGGCAACCGGTTGGTAATGTGTAAGTGATGGTTGCTGTGCCGTTGTTGATGCCGTTGATCACACCTGTAGAGCTTCCGATACTTGCAGTAGTTCCTGATATAGACCATGTACCTGTTGCCGGAGTGCAGCTTACTGTTGTGGTTTGTCCCACACAAACTGAAAGTACACCGGTGATAGCACCCGGAAGCGGGTTCACTGTGATCGGTGATGATACGAGTGAACAACCTGAAGCGAGCGTATAGGTCACGTTACAAGTACCTGCACTGATGCCTGCATAAGTGCCCGATCCTGTTGCTATGGTGCCGATGGTTGGGCAGGAAGCACTCCATGTACCACCTGAAGGTGAACCTGTCATGGTGATCGTACTACCCTCACAAACTTGTGCACTTGCCGGTGTGATCGATGTTGGCAGTCCGTTCACCAACATTACTGTTGTGCGTGCGCAACCTGTAATTAATGTATAAGAAACTGTTGTAGTACCTGCACCCACGCCGCAGAATACGCCTGTAGCCGGGTTGATGGTTCCTACCGCAGCCGACACGCTGCTCCAGGTACCGGTTGCAGGTGTACTGTTCAGTGTGGTGCACTGACCGGCACAGATACTTGTAGTACCTGTTATTGCAGTAGGCAACGGATTAACGGTGACCACTGCTGTTCTGCGGCAACCTGTGCTTAATGTATAAGATATAGCAGCAGTACCTGACGTTGCACCTGTAGTGATTATGCCTGTACCCACGCCTATCGAAGCAGTGGTCGGGTTATCACTGAGCCATGTGCCGCCGCCCGGTGTACCTGAGACAGTTGTTGTCCCTCCCTGGCAGAGGCTGAGTGAACCACTAATAGCTCCCGGAAGCGCATTCACTGTAACTATTGTGGTCGTGATACAGCCTGAGCCAAGCGAATAAGTGATGGTGCTTGTTCCCGATGCCACACCGCAGAACAGACCTGTGGTAGCGTCAATCGTAGCTACAGCAGGGTTGCTGCTGCTCCATGTACCACCGCCTGCAGAGTTGGTCAGGGTATTGCACTGACCAACACAAGCTGTAAGCGTACCGCCAATTGTGCCCGGCAGCGTGTTTACTGTTACGTTAAGTGTAGAGAAGCAACCTGTTGCAGCTACAAGGTAGGTGATGGTGGTAGTGCCTGCAGCAGCACCGCAGACGTAACCGGGACCGAGCATTGCTCCTACAGCAGGAGTACTACTGCTCCATGTACCAGGTGCGGCTGAAACAGTATAAGTATTGCAAGCGCCCACACACATAGCCAGTGGTCCGGTTATGGCAGAAGGACCCGGATTTACGGTTATTGTTTTAGTGACAAAACAACCGGAGCCCAAAGCATAAGTTATGTCGGCCGTACCCACTGCTACCCCGAACACATCACCCGTGCCTGATACAGTAGCGACCGTCGGGTCAGAGCTGCTCCATGCTCCTGCAGGTGAAGTACTTGAGAGTGTGATGGTCTGTCCCATACAAACAGATGAAGGCCCTGTGATGGCAGCGGGTGCGAGGTTTACCGTCACATCGGCAGTAGTGATACAGCCTGTTGGTGCAGTGTAAGTGATTGTTGAAGTACCGCCGGTCAGTGCGGTCCATGTGCCGGTTGAAAGATCGATCGAGGCGACCGTACCGGTGCCCGATGTCCATGTGCCGGATGGGGTAGCGCTACTGAGTGTAGCCGAAGCCCCCTGACACAAAGCGAGTGTTCCGGTTATTGCTCCCGGTGCACCATTAACGGTAACAACCGCAGTAGCTACACAGCCTGAAGGCAGCGTATAAGTAACGGTGCAAGTGCCGGCTCCTACGGCTGTTACAAGCCCGGTCGAAATACCAACAGTTGCGATAGTAGGGCAGGACATACTCCATGTGCCACCGCCTGTGCCATGCGTGAGTGTACTTGTCTGTCCTACACACAAACTCAATGTGCCGGTTGGTGCGGCTGGTGCCGCAGTTACGGTTACTACAGACGTTGTGAAGCAACCTGTTCCTACAGAATAGGTTATTCGACTCGTGCCGGTTGCAATTCCTGTTACAATCCCAGTAGAAGATCCGACAGTCGCCACACCTGGTGTGCTGCTGGTCCACGTACCACCCGGGGTTGCATGTGACAGCGTTGTTGTAGAACCCACGCAGGTTGTAAGTGAGCCGGTGATAGGCCCCGGAGTAGTAACAACATTTACAGTTGTAATTGTCGCACACCCACCAACTCTATATGAGATCAGCGCAGTGCCTGCTGAAACACCCGTCACAATACCGGTAGTTACACCAACAGTTGCAACGCCCGGTGCACTCGTGAACCAGAACCCACCCGATGGTGAACTACTCAACGCAGTGGTCGACCCCACGCATACACCAAGAGACCCGGTAATCGTCGACGGATATGGGTTTACCGTAACTGTCATTGTCGAAAAGCAGGTCGCAATACCATAGGTGATCGTCGTTGTCCCCAGCGATATGCCGGTCACAATACCTGTTGTCGGATTGACTGTACCCACTGCCGGATTAGAACTGCTCCAGGTACCTCCCGCTGTTGGATTCGATAGGGTAGTAGTCGAGCCAAGACATGCCGTGGGTATTCCCGTAATCGCACCTGGTGATGCAACTACCGTCACAATAGCCGTATCATAGCAGCTGCCAAATGCGTATGTGACCATAGTGGTGCCCGATAGGACACCCGTTATAATTCCACTGGATGACCCGATCGTAGCGACAGTTGGACTACCGCATGTCCAGCCTCCTCCCGCCGTCGTACTGCTCAGTGTTACCGATGATCCCACACAGATGGTTGAAAGTCCCGTGATTGGTGCAGGGTTTGGGTTCATGGTCACTACGCTTGTCCCTGTTGAGGTACACGTACCGTTGCTTAAAGTTGCGGTATATGTAATAGTCGATGGACTTGTTATTCCCGTCGGATGCATGTAAACCGGATTCAACGCTGTACCTGAGTAAGCGGTCGTGAATGCCGCGTCATTAAACAGGTATGTGTTTGGTGACCACGTTGGTGGACCAATTGTTCCTGTGAGCGTCACACTATCAAGGTATATATTGTTCCCGTTAGCACTTTGCCCGTAGATATAGAAGTAGTTTCCGCTTCCGGTTACTGTACCGGGGATCGTGTACGTGTACTGGTACCATCCTGACGTTGTTGGTGTCGAGGTGCCGGAGAGAGAACCTGTGATAGGTGCACCTATTCGCCTTGGTATATATCCAACCACCCCCGTGCCACCTGTTGTGCTCGAAAGGTAGACGTAGATGTATTCAGAGTTGTAGGTTGCAGTATTGTAGGCTGCAGTTGCATCCCTGTATACCCACAGCGAAAGCGTAGCGGATGTAACACCTACCATACTAAATGGCGGAGACATCAGATATCCGGTTGTGCCCGATGCCAGACTCCTCGATCGGAAATTAGCTACATAGTTGCCCGACATCGAACTGCCAATGGCAGGATTCACCGCGGTAGCACCAAGTTCTCTGTACCATGATGAAGGAGGCGTACCTACATAAGACCATCCGTCTACTGGAACACCGGGTGTAGTCGGGACACCGTTTTCCCAACTCTGTGGTGGGAAGAGGTGATAAGCCGTTGATCCTGATGCAGTCAAAGTGAGAGAGCCGTTGTCGCATACCTGTGCAGGAGCCGGCGAAATTGATAACGGTGGTGGAGCAGTGTTGATCGTCACTGCTTTTGTGATGTAACAACCGGACGGTCCCGTGTACGTTATTGTTACGTTCCCGGATTTTACCGGCGTCAGTACTCCGCTCGATGATCCAATTGTTGCGACAATTGCACTACTTGAACTCCATGTGCCCCCTGTGATTGCGTTCGTATAAGTTCCTGTGCTGCTTGAACATAACGGAGTTGGACCAGAGATTGCCGGCAGGGTAGTAGCATCAACTGTTACTACCTTCGTAGCAACACAAGATCCACCTGCGTAAGTGTAAGATATTGTTGTCGTTCCCGCACTTATCGGAGTAAAAACCCCGGTGCTTGCAATCGTTCCTACGGCAGGGGTCGAACTACTCCATGTACCACCTGCGGTTGAGTCTGTAAACGTTGGTGTTGTCGATAAACAAACCACGTTGGGGCCACTTATCGGGCTGGTATTGTCAAATGTGATCACGCAGTTCCTGATACTTTGCGTACTCCAGGCACCACCAGTCGATGCACAAAAGCCAAAATACAATGAGGTGGACGTGATCGGGAATGTACCGGTGATCGATGGAATAGCACTATAATTGAAGTACACTTTCACCTGTCCGCCTGCATAAGTCAACTTTACATGGTGCCAGCCTCCATCTGTAACAAATACCTGATTGGCAAGTGCACCGATCCTGTTTGTCGTATTTCCCTCAACATAAGTACCGGTAAATCCTGTTGGGTAGCCGTAAAGCGAGATCAGTGGGTCATTGGGTACACCGTCATTGTCGTAGTTGTCCAATACAAGAACAAGACCGTTAGGGTTTGTCGGTAGGCCTATACCGCCGCCTCCTACAAAACCTGTCAACGGACTCAATATCCAGAATGCAATTCCATCAGCAATAGCCCATGCCGAAGAGCTGGGAATTACCTGAAACTCAAATTCAGCCGTGAAAGATCCGCATCCTGTCAAAGTGATCGGCGTACTCGTGTATATGCGCCCGTTCTGACTTCCTGATGGTGGTGTTAATTGCACGTGTGTGCCGACGGCCGATGTACTACCGGCTGTTACCCACGGTGCTGCCCAAACCGGCGTTCCGCCCGTTGCAAAAGACACCGTAGTTTGAGCAAAAACAGTAACTGTCGACCAAATACAGACTAGCACTAAAAGAATGTACTTCTTCACAATGATATATATTTAAAAATAAATTAAATTATGCTATCTAAACCTACAAATATACCTAAAATATCTCTCAATATGTTCTCTGTTTTGCTGAAAAATTACAAAAAATATTCAGCCAAAATTTAAACACTTTGTTGGGGCACGTAATTCATTCTCATAGGTTTAGGTAAGATGAACTTTTATAGTGGCGCAGATTTTCTTTGTAGTGTTAGACTTGTATTGCATTTTCTATCAACATTGATATAATACAAATAAAAAGGCAATAGCGATATGCTATTGCCTTTTACATAAATATTATACTAAAAATTAATGTTGTGACATTTGCTTTTCTTTCTTGCGTTTCACCTGATTGACCAGAGAATCAAATGCCAGGTCGAATGACTGCTCAAAAGTTTTGCTTTGGTGTTTCACAAAATAAGAGTGCTTGGGAACGTACACTTTAATCTCAGCAACTTTATCGCGCACCTGATGAGACATATTATCTAATCTCAGGTACACTTCAGCCCCGATTATCTTGTCGTGGAAAGTCTTCAATTTCTCAATTTTGGCATTCACATGTTCCAGCAATTTGCTGTCGGCATTAAAATGCACTGTCTGGATCTGTACATTCATGATCTGAAATTTAATTGGTTAAAAATCATCACCCTCTCGGGTGATTTTGTCTATGGATCTCTTTTAATTTTTCAATATTTGTATTTGTGTATATTTGTGTGGCTGCAAGACTGCTATGACCCAGCAGTTCCTTTATTGCTTGTATGTTAGCACCGTTATTCAAAAGGTGAGTAGCAAAGGAGTGTCGTAATACGTGCGGACTCTTCTTTTTCATCGTAGTGCTCATTGCCATATACCGCTTCACTGTTCTGTAAATATAGTTAGGATACAGCGGTTTTCCATTGATGAGCTGAAGCAGATACTCAGTATTAACGTTTTCTTGAGCGCCTTTTTCTTTGATATAATCCCGCAATGAATCCAAAAGAGTTTCACTCAATGGAACAAGGCGCTCTTTATTACCCTTGCCCAGGATCCTGACTTGTCGCAGCCCCCATTCAATGTCACGTTCCTTCAACTGAAGCAATTCATTTCTACGCATGCCTGTTCCATACAGCAATTCACATATCAAACGCTCGGTGTTTCCTTCAAATCCTTCTGTGAATTGAACTTCTTCAAGCAGGAATGTTGATTCAGATTCTTTTAGAGCTACCGGCAGGCGTTCCGGCAGTTTTTGGCTGTGTAGTTTTTTTACAGGGTTGTTATCGCAGATCCCTGTGCGCATCAGGTATTTAAAAAACGCGCTTAGAGAAGACATTTTGCGGTTTATGGTGGTAACCGCCATTTTTTCTTCTTTCAATGACGCCAACCAACCTCTTACATGAAAATGTGAGACAGCAGATGTCGTATCGATCCCGTAAGTAGTGGCTAAATAATCTCTGAAAGCGCGCAGGTCATTTTCATAAGAGAGTAGGGTGTGAGGCGAGTATCTTTTCTCAAACCTCAGATAATTTAAAAAGTCACTTAGTCTTTCTTCAAACATAGTAAACCCGCAATTGTAAATTTACGAACTTACAATTGCGGGTGCAAATTTATTTTTGGAACTCTCTTACGAAGAAAAATCGTCAGTAACTGAATTATGCATCCAGTGCTCCTGTTTCCATCTGAAGACGGTAAACCGCTTTCAAAACTTCTGTACGACGCCTGATTGAAGGCTTTGTGAATGACTGACGGTCACGAAGTTGGTTAAGGATGCGTGATTTTTCGTACTTCTTTTTGTACTTTTTCAGCGCTTTGTCGATGTTTTCGCAATCTTTTGAGTCGATAATAAGCATATTTTTATATCCCCTTTTGCTTTTTAGGAATGCAAATGTAGTGATTTTCATAAACTGACCAAATTTTTTTATTTCGATTTGATAGTCTTTTCAGCTTTCTTTCTAATTACCCCTATTTATTACCTTCGCCCAACATTTTGCAGATGCACAATAGTTTCTACGTCACTTTCCTTAAGCCTTTCCTCGATGTTGTTGTGGCATCGGTCGCATTCATAATTTTACTACCGGTTTTTCTCGTAGTGGTTGTTTTGCTTGTTGTGGCAAACGCTGGTAAACCTTTCTTCTTTCAGTTGCGTCCCGGTAAAAATGAGAAGATATTCCGGGTGATAAAGTTTAAAACCATGAACGACCGAAAGGACGCCAATGGAGATCTACTGCCCGATGCAAAACGCCTTACACCAATTGGGAAATTTGTCCGAAAGACATCGCTCGACGAAATTCCCCAACTTCTGAACGTAATAAAGGGAGATATGAGTATTGTTGGTCCCCGTCCGCTTCTTGTGGAATACCTGCCCCTTTATGACGACAAACAGAAACACAGGCACGACGTAAAACCCGGAATTACAGGTTGGGCTCAGGTAAACGGCAGAAATGCGATAGCTTGGGAGCAAAAATTCGAATATGACATCTGGTACGTCAATAATATAAGTTTCCTGCTCGATTTTCGAATTTTACTGCTCACCATCAGGAATGTTATTCGATCCGAAGGTATTAATTCCGCTACTTCTGCAACAATGGAGAAGTTCACCGGTACAAAGAGGTAATACTCTGTGTTGAAAATACTATTTTTGTCAAGTAATTATCCATTGAATATCAGCACGATAGCACCTACACCCAAGTTATGATAAGTTATGTTGCTCTGCTCCACGGCATTAATCTCATTGGTCAACGTCCGGTCTCAGTCGACGAGTTGAACAAGTATTTTGAAAATGCTGGATTCACCAATATCAGGGCTTTCCTGCAGACAGGCAATGTTCTTTTCGATTCCGATGAAACAAATGAATCGGCTATTCAGAATAATATAGAGAATTTTCTGTATTCCAATCTCGGGTATCGTGTCACAGTACTCATCCGGATGATACATGACGTGAAAAAGGTGATCAAAAACAATCCGTTCGACAACCTTACGCCCGCAGAAAAGCAAAATCTTTATGTAACCTTTCTTTCCAACTTGCCCGCTCCGGCTTTGAGGGGGGCATTGGGCGTGTATTCAAATGATGCCGAGTATGCACGTGTTGTTAACAAGGAGGTTTATGTCTATAGTCCCAATTATGGCTTGACCTGTTTCTCCAATAATTTCATTGAGCGGAAACTCGGTGTGACAGCAACTACGCGAAATTGGGCCACCATTACCAAGCTACCCGAATTGTAAAACATTCACCGACCAATTCAGCGCTTTCACCGCCATTCATTAATTCCTCACCTAATTCAGGTTTTCTGCACTCAAACGTGTAACTACATTTGTTTCGGAAAATTGAGATAGGAACATGAGACAATACAATAATGGGTATGGAAGTTATGGCAGCGGGAATAATAATCCGGCAAACAGAGTATTTTTTGGGATCGCTCTGTCGCTGGTAGGCCTTGGGCTTCTTCTCAAGGCACTGGGACTTCTGCCCTCCTTTGTACATTTTTCATTCCCGGTCATTCTCATCATTATTGGTTTGATGATCGGCGTGAAAAATAACTTCCGCAACAATAGTTGGTGGATACTGATCGCGATCGGTCTGGCAAACGCCATTCCTCAATTCGAGATCATGGGTCGCTCATCAAAACACTTGGTGTGGCCGCTAATGTTGGTCATCATGGGCTTGATGATCGCATTTCGACCCAAACGAAAAAGCAAATGTTACCCCCAGTCGGTTATCAATTCCCATGTGACGAATGACAACAAATTGATGGTCGATATCGTTTTCGGTGGTCGTAAAGAAATTGTTACATCAAAAGATTTTAAAGGAGGGATGGTATCGGTCACCTTTGGAGGTAGTGAGATCAATCTCACCCAGGCCGATTTCACCGATGAACAGATTGTGCTCGATTGTAGGGTGACTTTTGGTGGCGTAGAACTTATTGTGCCGGCTCATTGGGAGATCCAGAATAATATTGTTCCGTCCATGGGGAGTGTTGAAGATGAGCGAATGATATACACTGGGCAGACCGGGGATGTTAAGAAGAAACTCATTCTACAAGGTACTTGCAACTTTGGCAGTATCGAAATAAAATCATACTAATAGCTATCACCGATCAATAAAACAACACACAATTCTATGAAGTCTTTCACAGCACAGATCGTCTACCGTATAGAATGCGATGGTCAACATACCGACCAATATGAAGAACAATGGAGGCTTGTATTTGCCGAAAACGAAGAGCAGGCAGTCATTGAAGCACGAAACTCCGGCCTTGGCGAAGAAGCAACATTTATCGATAGGCACGGCCGCACTATTTACTGGCGCATGCTCGCCGTAAAAGACCTTCAACCAGTTGAGCTGGTTAATGGTGGTCTTCTTTTTTCTATGGTTCGGGAGGTGCAGCCTGTTCCCGCACCTATCTGGGCAGCCTGATTAGGAAGGCGGCAAAGTACTAGGTCAAACTACCTGCCTGTAGGTTGGTGGTTTGACCTTTTTTATTCAAATAACCCTTTTCCCGTAACTTTGCGCCCGCTATATGGTCAAGATCGCGAATATTGAGTTGGGGGAATTTCCTTTATTGCTGGCTCCTATGGAAGACGTGAGTGATCCGCCTTTTCGTGCGGTTTGCAAAGAACACGGTGCTGATCTTATGTACACCGAGTTCATTTCTTCTGAAGGGCTAATAAGAGACGCAATAAAGAGCAGGCAGAAACTGGATATTTTTGACTACGAAAAGCCCATCGGTATCCAGATCTTCGGTGGCGATGAAGAGGCAATGGCAATGTCAGCTAAGATCGTCGACGCTACAAACCCAGATCTGCTCGACATCAATTTCGGATGCCCGGTAAAAAAGGTGGTTTGTAAAGGTGCAGGGGCTGCCGTACTTAAAGATATCGATCTCATGGTACGTCTCACCAGTGCTTGCATCCGCCAGACCAAATTGCCCGTTACCATCAAAACCCGTCTCGGGTGGGATAACGATACAAAGAACATAGAAGAAGTGGTGGAACGAATGCAGGATATCGGTGTTCAGGCTATTTCTATTCATGGCCGAACACGCATGCAGTTGTACAAGGGGGAAGCGGACTGGACGCTGATCGGAAAGATCAAGAATAACCCCCGAATCCATATCCCTATTTTCGGCAATGGTGATATCGATTCTCCCGAAAAGGCTCTTGAATATAAGAACAGATATGGAGTGGATGGTATCATGATCGGTCGGGCTGCTATCGGATATCCTTGGATATTCAGAGAGATAAAACACTACATGAAAACCGGCGAGATACTACCTCCACCAACCGTGGCCGAACGTTTAGACGCCTGCCGCAAGCACCTCGACGGATCTGTCAGCTGGAAGGGAAACAAAGCCGGAATTCTTGAGATGAGGCGCCACTATGCAAGTTATTTGAAAGGACTCTCACATGTGAAGGAATACCGAAACCGACTTGTGTCTACCGACAATCTGGACGAGATCAGGAACATCCTAATTGAAATTGAACAACGTTACGCCGGCGAAATGGAACCGGCATAGCACAAATAATCGCTCTCACTAAGATTTTCGCCCGATTATTGATCGTACTTAATGGTAAATGGTGGCACTTCCACTGGCATCTCGTTACACAGTAGTCTGAGTTTCTCTACATAAACGATCGCCTCGGTTCCCAACTCTACTATCCTGCTTTTCACCCTGTCCGGAAAAGATGGAGTACATGCCGCCATAGGTCCCTTCAAACCGCCTCCCTTCGGCAATATAGAAACAGTATATCCCAGTATTGTACACCCCTCACTATATTTCAACCGGGTATTTTCCAATAGTGCGGCACGGGTAGATGTGAATGATTTAGGAGCCCCTGCTCCGTTCACCTGACCGAATGCCCCGAAATAAACTTTGGGTTGTTTCTGTGCTATAGCACTTGAAAACGTGATTATGCTGATTATTGCTGCGGCGGGTATTTTCAATTGATGCTCTTTTCGTAAAAATATGTATTTGATACAAGAATACAGCAATGTCGCATGTGAAATAATGGCTATTCTCAAGCATGCGCCACAATTAGTAGGTTGTTATTCCGCGCTCGTTAATGATTATATCAACTATCTTTATCACGTTGTCTCAACCAACGCAACTGCACCAATTACTGGCATTTTTATGACCCGGATCGGCCTTATTTCAGATACTCATGGTTTCCTTGACGATGCTGTTTTTAAACACTTCGATAAGTGCGACCAGGTATGGCATGCAGGCGACTTTGGCCCGGGAGTTGCAGATAAATTACGGTCGTTCAAACCGCTGCAAGGTGTGTATGGAAATATTGATGGTTATGTGATTCGTAGCGAATTTCCCGAGAAATTAAGGTTTACCTGCGAGGGAATAAATGTTCTTATGATCCACATTGGCGGATATCCGGGTCGTTATACTAACCTTGCAAAAGCCGAATTGAGAACAGAGCCATCAAAGCTCTTCATAAGCGGACACTCGCATATCCTCAAAGTTATTTATGACGAGAAGATAAAATGCCTGCACATGAATCCTGGTGCTGCCGGAAAACATGGTTGGCACAAGGTTCGCACATTGATTCGTTTTGTTGTCGATGGCGACAACATGAGAGATTGTGAGGTTATTGAACTAGGCCCAAGGTGAGATCATCCGCGGATCATTCTGAACGCGTGATTCCACTTTCCTCCCAGGAATCCCGGAATACACCACAACATGCAAAGCGGCTCAATGGCTCGCGCTGCCGTGTCTTTCCCTAGGTCTTCAATATCCCAGCCAAATTGCGTCAATATCTCTTTAACCTCATCTTTCGAATGGGCGTTATTACCACAAATGAACATGGTTGGCTTCTCTTCAAGTTTCGGATCAACCATATAAGCGTTCCCAACGCAACTGAATGATTTTACAAAATGCACCTCAGGAAAACGTTCCTGCAATGATTCCATCAGCGATTCTTCAAAATCAGTGAAGAATTTCAGCACACCATTCTCAGGTGCCGCATTGGCAATGGGATTCGTGGTGTCAATAACGGTTTTCCAATGCAGGTTTTGCGGCCCCGCCAGATCTATAGCATCAGCTGCAGCATCTCCTTTTACAGCCAAAACAATTATATCTCCGAATTTAGCGGCTTTTTCAAACGTTCCTACATGGGCATTGTTACCACCGTTTTGTTTCCATTCGTCTAATTTGCCCTCTTCACGGGTTCCCAGCATCACCTCATATCCGTATTTCAAAAATCCGTTCCCGAGTGTACGTGCCACAATTCCCGAACCCAGTATCCCTATCTTTTTCATAGTATGGTTTTGAGGGCAAATTAGCACAAAATTCAAACGAAAGAACTCCGGGTCAAACGATTTGTACATGTCCCTATCAGCAAGTTCGATACTGGCCGACTATATCTGACTAAATACCCTAATTTTGCATCATGCATGCAGTTAGTTCAGTATCCGAAAATACACGCCATTATCTCGAATTGGAGGATAAATATGGTGCACACAACTATCATCCGTTACCTGTCGTTCTGAAAAAGGGTAGGGGGGTCTTTGTGTGGGATGTGGATGACCGTCGCTATTACGACTTCCTGTCTGGCTATTCCGCCATCAATCAGGGTCACTGCCATCCTCGCATTATGGAGGCGTTTTTACAACAGGCGCAGGACCTCACACTCACTTCGCGTGCATTTCACAACAACAAGCTTGGAGAGTTTGCGGAGTTCATAACGAAGTTCTTTGGGTACGACAAAGTGCTACCAATGAACACTGGTGTAGAAGCAGTTGAGACTGGCCTCAAGCTCGCAAGAAGGTGGGGATATCAGGTGAAGGGCGTCCCGGCAGACAAAGCGAAGATCATTGTTTGTTCCAACAACTTTCACGGTCGCACCATTAACGTTATCTCATTTAGTACAGATAGTGATTCCCGCCGCGACTTTGGTCCGTTCAATTCTGGTTACGAGGTTATACCTTACAACGATATCCCTGCATTACAGGTTGCACTCGCCGATTCTAATGTTGTTGCCTTTTTGGTCGAACCAATCCAGGGTGAGGCTGGTGTTGTTGTTCCCAATGACGGTTATCATTCAACCGCTGCTGCAATGTGCCGTGAAGCCAATGTATTGTTGATGGCCGATGAGATACAGACGGGCCTTTCACGCACTGGCAAGATGCTTGCCTGCGATCACGAAAATGTCCGTCCTGATATCTTAATGTTAGGTAAGGCACTTTCCGGCGGAACTATGCCTGTTTCAGCTGTCCTCGCAGATGACGAGATCATGCTTACTATCAAGCCCGGCGATCACGGTTCTACTTATGGTGGAAATCCACTGGCTTGCGCAGTCGCTATGACTGCGCTCCAGGTGCTCGTTGACGAAAAAATGAGTGAGAACTCGGCATTGCAGGGTGCATATTTGCGCGAAAAGCTGACTGCATTGAATCATCCTGCTATTTCCATCGTAAGGGGGAAAGGACTGTTCAATGCAATTGTTATTGATCATCCCAACAAAGAAGCAGCATGGGATATGTGCATGGAAATGAAAGAAAACGGTTTGCTGGCAAAACCTACACATGGCGACCGCATTCGTTTCGCGCCTCCGCTTCTCATCACTCGGGAACAGATCAATGAGTGCGTTGATATCATTTCAAAAAGTCTCGCAAAGTTCTAGCCGCAACGTAGCCACAGGGCTTTAGTTGTGACACACGGATAAACAAAAAAAGGTGGTTGTTTCTTTTACGAAGCAAACACCTTTTTTAATAGTCTGAGATTTTTATCGTTGTCCTATCAGCTTTTTCAGATAAAGACCATACCCGCTCTTCATATAAATGGCAGATAGTTTCTCCATTTGTTCGTCGTTGATCCAGCCATTACGGTAGGCTATTTCTTCAATACAACCAATTTTCAACCCTTGGCGTTTTTCGATCACTTCAATGAACTCACCTGCTTCGATAAGAGAATCAAATGTACCGGTGTCCAACCATGCAGTACCGCGGTCCAGAACACCCACCTCAAGTTTACCTTTCTCGAGGTACACCTTGTTTACATCAGTGATTTCCAGTTCCCCCCTGTGCGATGGCTTGATCGACTTGGCGATAGCTACAACATCGTTGTCATAGAAGTAAAGTCCTGGTACCGCGTAATTTGATTTCGGGTTGGCTGGTTTTTCTTCTATGCTAAGCGCCTTAAAATCCTTATCAAATTCTACAACACCATATCGTTCCGGGTCATGCACCTGATACGCAAATACCACGGCACCATCCGGCGTAGCTTTTTTGCGCAATAATGTACCCATGCCTGAACCATAGAAGATATTGTCACCAAGCACCAAAGCTGCCGGATCCTTACCAATAAAGTCAGCACCCAGTATGAATGCCTGAGCCAGTCCTTCCGGCTTTGGCTGTACCACATATTCAAACCTGCAGCCGATCTGGCTACCGTCGCCAAGCAGTTTCTTAAATGCCGGCTGATCTTCAGGTGTAGTAATGATCAGGATCTCATTAATCCCTGCCAGCATAAGTGTCGACAACGGGTAATAGATCATTGGTTTGTCGTAAACAGGCATGAGCTGCTTGCTAACGGCAATGGTCAGCGGGTAAAGCCTGGTGCCCGATCCACCTGCAAGTATGATCCCTTTCATTATCTGTGTGTGTATTGTTTTTCGTAATAGTTTTTGTAGTCGCCCGATGTCACATGGTTCAACCATTCTTCGTTGGCCATATACCAGTCTATCGTTATCCTCAGTCCCTCTTCAAAAGTAACTGACGGATACCAGCCGAGTTCTTTATTGATTTTTGTGGCGTCTATCGCATAACGACGGTCATGACCCGGACGATCTTTAATGTAGGTGATCAGTTTCTCAGATTCACCCTCCTGGCGACCGAGTCGCTTGTCCATCTCACGGCACATGAGCTTTACCAACTCAATGTTCTGCCACTCATTGAATCCTCCGATGTTGTATGTTTCTCCATTCCTTCCCCCGTGGAATACCATATCAATAGCGCGGGCGTGGTCCACAACATACAACCAATCACGGGTGTATTTTCCATCGCCGTATACAGGCAATGGTTTGTTGTTTCGGATATTGTTGATAAACAATGGGATCAGTTTCTCAGGGAAGTGGTTCGGACCATAGTTGTTGGAACAGTTCGTGATAACGAAGGGCATATGGTAGGTGTTCCCATACGCACGAACAAAGTGGTCAGATGCAGCTTTAGATGCTGAATAAGGTGACTGGGGATCGTAAGGCGTCGTCTCAAGGAAGAATCCCTCTTCACCAAGTGAGCCGTACACTTCATCTGTAGAGACGTGATAAAAGCGTTTGCCTTCCATGTTGTCTTTCCAGATGGTACGGGCAGCGTTCAGTAGATTGGCTGTTCCCATCACGTTCGTGCGGATAAACGCATTCGGATCGATGATCGAACGATCCACATGACTTTCTGCGGCCAAATGTATCACCCCGTCGAAATTGTACTTGGCAAAAATGCTGTTTATTGTAACCTCGTCGGTAATATCGGCCTTCTCAAATATGTAGTTTGGCGCATCCTGAACGTCCTTCAGGTTTTCCAGATTCCCTGCATAGGTCAATGCGTCAAGATTAACGATCTTATAGTCCGGGTACTTGGTGACAAATAACCGCACTACATGCGATCCGATGAACCCTGCACCACCCGTTATCAACAGTGTTTTTTTCATGCTGCGAAAGTGAAATATTTTATGTTCTCGTATTGTTTCAGGCAGTTGAAATCCTTCAGCCGCCATTGTTGCTGTTATACTAGTTTGAACGATTCAATGAATTTGGTAGTGAAATTACCCTTCCTGAAATCCTCATTACGCATCAGCTGCAAATGGAATGGGATGGTTGTTTTTACTCCCTCTATCACATACTCGCTCAGCGCGCGCTCCATTGTGTTAATGGCTTCTTCACGCGTCTGTGCTACTGCTATCACTTTCGCGATCATTGAGTCGTAGTATGGCGGAATAGTGTAACCGGCATAGATGTGAGAATCAACGCGAACACCGTGACCACCCGGCGTATGCAGGGTAGTGATCTTCCCGGGACACGGACGGAAATCATTGTAAGGGTCCTCCGCATTGATACGGCATTCTATTGCGTGTATCTTAGGCTCGTAGTTCTTTCCGCTGATGGCCACACCCGCAGCGATCTTTATCTGCTCTTTGATAAGGTCATAGCTGATAACTTCCTCTGTCACACCGTGTTCCACCTGGATACGGGTATTCATCTCCATAAAGTAGAAGTTCCTGTGCTTATCAACAAGAAACTCAATTGTTCCTACGCTTTCATAGTTGATCGCTGAAGCAGCCTTTATCGCTGCTTCTCCCATACGCTGACGAAGTTCATCTGTCATGAACGGTGAAGGAGATTCTTCTACCAGTTTCTGGTGACGACGCTGTATCGAGCAATCACGCTCACTCAGGTGACAAACAGTACCAAACTGATCACCGGCTACTTGTATCTCAATATGACGAGGCTCCTCAACGAACTTCTCCATGTAGATACCATCGTTCTTGAACGATGCCTTTGCTTCCATTTTAGCGTTGTTGAAGGAATTCTCCATTTCGCTTTCCTCCCATATCACGCGCATACCCTTACCTCCGCCACCTGCGGTAGCTTTAATGATAACAGGGTAACCGATCTTCTCAGCCCATTTTTTCGCTACCTCAACGCTTTCTATCAAACCCTCAGAACCGGGAATTACCGGAACTCCTGCCTTGATCATCGTTTCTTTCGCCGTGATCTTGTCGCCCATTGCATTGATCATTGCAGGCGTTGGGCCGATAAATTTGATCTTGTACTGAGCACATATCTCAGCAAAGGCCGCATTCTCAGCTAGAAACCCATAGCCCGGATGAATAGCGTCAGCATTGGTGATCTCCGCTGCAGCCATTATATGCTGAATATTCAGGTATGATTCAGAGCTCTGTGGCTTACCGATGCAAACCGCTTCGTCTGCAAAACGAACGTGAAGGCTCTCTTTGTCAGCAGTAGAATACACCGCAACAGTACGGATACCCATTTCCCTGCACGTCCTTATAATGCGCAAAGCTATTTCTCCACGGTTAGCTATTAATATTTTTTTAAACACTTTCTTGTGATTTAATTAAATAAATTAATATTTTTTTGTACTAAAAATGGCCTCATAAAAGGCCATTTCTAATGTTGTTCTTCGGATCACTCCGAAGAGTAATATTAAATAGGCTCTACTATGAATAATGGTTGGTCATATTCAACAGGGCTTGAATCATCTGCAAGCACCTTAACGATCCTGCAGTTCATCTCGCACTCTATTTCATTAAAGAGTTTCATTGCCTCAATGATACAAAGTACCTGACCTTTTTTCACTTCATCACCCACATTTACAAACACTGGTTTGTCTGGCGATGGACTGCGGTAGAATGTACCGATCATAGGTGACTTGATTGTTGCCTGATTGCCGGCCGGAGCTTCAGCAGCAGGTTTTGCAGCCGGAGCAGCAGCAGGTGCCGGTGCGGCCACAGCCGCCTGAGGCGCAGGTGCAGCCACCTGAATTGGCATCGGCATTGGCGCCGGCGCCACCATGTATTGAGGCTGTCCGGAAAAATCCTGCTTGATAGTGATCTTGAAATCACCTTCTTCAATGCTCAGTTCGCTGATGTTTGACTTATTTATTGTTTTGATCAGCTCTTGGATCTGCTTATACTCCATGTATAATATTTTTATAGTAGATGTAATGAAATATTGTTATTCTATGAAATTACGTACTTATTTCACACGCTCAACGTAGTTGCCTGTACGCGAGTCGATCTTGATCAACTCATCTGTTTCCACAAACAATGGAACCATAACTGTCGCACCTGTTTCCAGAGTAGCAGCCTTCATAGCTCGAGTCGCGGTATCGCCCTTTACGCCCGGTTCAGAGTAGGTTACACGCAGGTTCACACTTGGTGGCAGTTCCACGCTCATTGGCGTTTCAGTTTCCGTATTGAAGATCACGAAACACTCCTGTCCGTCTTTGTATAACTCCGGACGGTCGATCATATTTTCGCCAAGCGCGATCTGCTCGAACGTATTATTATCCATCAGGTTAAAACCTGAATCGTCTTTGTAAAGGAATTGGTAGTTGCGCTTTTCTACACGCACCGGGAAGATGTTGTCTCCAGAGTTCCACGTATGTTCAATAGACCTGTTATTGTCCACACCTTTCAGTTTCGCCCACACTTTCGCTGCAGCACGTGCAGTCTTGTTTTGTCCGAATTCAACAACTGAGTAAAGGTTTCCGTCGAGTTTAATGATCAACCCGTTGCGCATGTCTGCTGTAGTAGCCATGAAGAATTTAGTTTTATATGGACTGCAAATGTAATCATAATAGCCAAAAAAGGAAACTTCACTTTCCATCAAAAATCGGTCTCCCGAAAACAAAAATGAAGCGCATTTTTCCCGTTCAGCTCTTATATCCGCCGTGAGTTCCTTTTGGATGCCAGGGATTGGTACATTTGTCGTATCCCTGGTTTACCCGAACCGATTCACCAGTTCTGTTTTCATCCGGGCCTGCCACTCCTCCATATTCTTTTTTTCATTTATTGATACGGAAAGAATAATGCGCCACTGGTTGTTCTTATCAAGTTTCAGGGTGTATTGATAATCACAATTATAGATAGGCGCATACAGCGCATCAAAAAACTGCCAGTTGACTTTCACTGTTGCGACCCTGTCAGACAGATGCCGTTTTGTCCAGATATCGTGGCGTACGTGGGCAATCCCGAACTGGCGGTAAAAACTTGCTCCCTGATTAAAGAACCCTTCTAGTTTACCGGCATCATTAAAAACAGTGGTTGCCTCATCCGATAACATCGTGCAGGGTATGTTGTACATGTATGCGAGGCTTTTGGTGTCATATCTCTCCAGCGCGGATGCGTAATTCTCAAAAAAGTCGTTCAGCTTTTGCATTGGTAGGCTCTATTGGTGGTGCCGGTATCAAGTTATTCGCAAAATTACCGAAATAGCTACGCACAAGTTTTTATCCCGAGATATTTTTCCCTTAATAATTTCAGTTTTCAGGTTCACAATGCCTCACCGGCCCCACGTCAATAGTTTTTATCAGCCATTATTACGAAAATAGAATGTGGTTGACTATTTTTGAGGCTAAATAACTTGCCGTTGAAGACCCTGCTAAATAACGCACAACTTGATCTCACTTTGCAGCGGCTCGCGCATCAGCTGGTCGAAAATCATATCGATTTTAAGAACACTGTCATTATAGGTATCCAGCCGCGTGGCGTGTTCCTCTCCGACCGTATTGTCAAAATGGTAAAAGAGATAACCCGCAAAAAAGAGATCGCCTACGGAAAGTTGGACATCACTTTCTATAGAGACGATGTGCACTCTTCTTCAGATATTCAGATACCCTCGGTAACAGATATACCCTTCAGCGTCGAAAAGAAAAATGTCATCCTTGTCGACGACGTCCTTTACACAGGCCGTACTATTAGGTCCGCCATGGATGCGTTGATCGACTTTGGCAGGCCTGAACGGGTTGAGTTGTTGGTATTGGTTGACCGAAGGTTTAGCAGAGAGTTGCCGATACATCCCGACTACACAGGTTACACAGTAGATACAATATTGACACAGAAGGTCAAAGTGAATTGGAAAGAACAGGACGGAAAGGATGAAGTGGTGTTGCTGACCAAAGCATAGGTCAAACGAATTTTTTGAGTTGAATCTTTAATACAGGAAAATAAACATGTTGTCGGTAAAACACCTTTTAGGGATCAAAGAACTGAACACTGAAGATATCAGGCTCATTTTAAAGACAGCCGATAACTTCAAACAGGTATTACAACGCCCCATAAAAAAGGTGCCATCCCTCCGCGATACCACAGTTGCCAATATCTTCTTCGAAAACTCCACCCGCACCCGTCTCTCGTTCGAGTTGGCTGAAAAACGCCTCGGAGCGGATGTGGTGAATTTCTCGGCTTCAGGTTCATCGGTCTCAAAAGGCGAAACTCTGATCGATACAGTCAAGAATATTCTTGCTATGAAGGTCGACATGGTGGTTATGCGCCACTCTGCCAGTGGTGCTCCGTGGTTTCTGGCCGATCATATCAATGCAAGTATCGTGAACGCCGGCGACGGTATCAACGAGCATCCTACACAGGCTCTGTTGGATGCATATTCAATGAGAGAACGTGTAGGAGACCTCAAGGGGAAGCACATCACAATCATTGGTGACATCATGCATTCCCGTGTGGCATTAAGTAATATCTATTGTCTCAATAAGTTGGGTGCCAAGGTCATGGTAGCCGGCCCACCCACACTCATCCCGAAACACATTACAGAACTTGGTGTGCGGGTTGAACACAACCTCAAAAAGGCACTCGAATGGTGCGACGTGGCAAACGTATTGCGCATTCAACTCGAAAGGCAGCACAAGCCTCTGTTCTCTACGCTGCGTGAATATGCACTCTACTACGGAGTAAACCGCTCAATGCTCGATAGCTTGCAGAAAGATATCGTTATCATGCACCCTGGTCCTATCAACAGGGGGGTGGAATTGAACTCTGATGTCGCCGACTCTAAGCAGTCCATCATCCTCGATCAGGTTGAAAACGGAGTCGCGGTTCGCATGGCTGTCATTTACCTTTTGTCCGGAAAGCGCGAGATCGAATAACCAAATAAACGGTTAGACTTCATTTATGCTGTCACTACCCAATAACCGTTCCTTTGCGCTCACCCGGTATGCACCTACGCCCAGTGGGTTTCTCCATATCGGCAACATTTTGTCATTTGCCATTACCGCTCATTTGGCGCACCGGTACAACGCCAAAATACTGTTACGCATAGATGACCGCGACAGGGAACGAATGGAGCTCCGGTACGTTCAGGATATTTTCGATACGTTGAATTTTCTTGATCTGCCGTGGCAGGTTGGCCCCCGCGACATCGCTCAATATGAAGCCGATTGGTCTCAGGTACACAGAATGCCCGTATACAATGCGCTGCTCGAAACCTTGCGGCAAAAAGGTCTTGTGTTTGGATGCACCTGCTCACGCGCCGATGTGTGGCGCCAAAGCCCCGATGGCATCTATCCCGGCACCTGCAGGCACCGCAATATTCCGCTCGATGCCCCCGAAGTGACATGGAGGCTTCGTACAGATGATCGTCTTATCTCCGTCAATACACTTACCGATGGTATCGTTACCGAAGCCTTGCCCGGCGATATGAAGGACTTCATCGTGCGGAAACGGGATGGAATGCCTGCGTACCAACTCACTTCTGTTGGCGATGACGTCCATTTTGGTGTCGATTTGATTGTTCGTGGTGCCGATCTCCGGCATTCCACACTGGCACAGGTTTTTCTTGCACAGGTGGCCGGTCATCATTCCTTTGCTGAGGCTACATTTCACCATCATCAGTTGATCGAAGATGGGGTAGGAGGCAAAATGTCAAAGTCGGCCGGCGCAACCTCTATCCAATATATGCGTGCTCAGGGATGGTCTGCGGCCGACGTCTGGCAGGAGCTGGCTGGTCTCTTGGGCGAAGACACCAATATCAGCACGTGGCAAGAGCTCGTTCAGCTGATGTGATCCCGCCTTTGTAATGCCGATTATCAGGCGATAACTTCTCCTTCCAGATCGTAATCAAAAGCCTTTGTGATCTTTACGTTCACAAAATCACCTATTGGCAATGCCTTTTTACTCGTGATCACCACTTCATTATCAACCTCAACACTGTCAAATTCCGTGCGTGCAAGGTAGCGCCCGGCTTCTTTCTTATCTACGATCACTTTAAAGGTCTTTCCAACTTTCTCCTGGTTGATCTCGTACGAGATCTCTTGCTGCACTTCCATTATTTCTTGTGCCCTTGCTTCCTTCTCCTCGCTCGATAATGTATCGGCAAGCTCAAATGCACTGGTGTTCTCTTCGTGAGAATACGTGAAGATACCAACCCGGTCTAGGCGGGTGTCTACAAGGAACTGCTTCAGGTCTTCTACATCGTCGCGCGTTTCACCGGGGAAGCCCGCAATTAGCGTTGTGCGGATACAGATACCCGGAACCCTGTCGCGGATTCCTGCGATCAGGTCGGTTATCTCGGCACGGGTTATCTGGCGTTTCATTGCCTTCAGCATATTGTCAGAGATGTGCTGAAGCGGCATGTCCAGATAGTTACAGATGTTTTCACGCTCGCGCATCACATCCAGTATCTCCATCGGGAACTTGGATGGGTATGCATAATGCAACCTGATCCAGTGTAGTCCCTCTATATCCGAAAGATATTTAAGCAGGTCGGGCAGCGCACGCTTTTTGTATATGTCCAGGCCGTAGTAGGTCAACTCCTGAGCGATTAACATGATCTCTTTCACACCCATGCTCACCAGTCGTTTTGCTTCTGCCACTACCTCTTCAATTGTTTTAGACACATGTCCGCCACGCATCAGTGGTATAGCGCAGAATGAACAGGTCCTGTTGCATCCCTCCGAAATTTTCAGATAGGCATAGTGCTTAGGTGTTGCCAGCAGGCGCTCTCCAACCAATTCTGCCTTATAATCTGCATTAAATTGTTTCAGTATCAACGGCAACTCCATGGTCCCGAACCACGCATCCACTTCCGGTATCTCGTCCAGCAGGTTTTCGCGGTAGCGTTCGCTCAGGCACCCTGTCACAAATACTTTATCCAGCTTGCCACGGCGTTTCAGTTCCACTTGCTGCAAAATGGTATTGACACTCTCTTCCTTCGCCTTGTCTATGAAACCACAGGTATTAACCACTACAATATTGTGGTCGGGTTTGCGGTTTTCGTGCGTCACGTCAATACCATTGGCAAGCAGCTGTCCGCCAAGTGCCTCGCTATCCACCATATTCTTAGAGCAGCCCAGTGTTATGATATTGACTTTGTCGGCTTTGAGTGTTCTTGTCTTCATTAAATGAGATACTTATATCTATACTTGAATAATTACTTTTTCCTTATGAAAATACGCACCGGAACACCACTGAAATTGAAGTGACTGCGTAGTTTATTCTCAAGGAAGTTCCTGTATGATTCTTTGACCGCGTCCGGGTGGTTGGAGTAAAAGGCGAATGATGGAACCGCCGTTGGCACCTGCTGCACAAACTTGATCTTTACGGCATAGCCACGGGCCATTGGCGGCGGAAAGCGCTCTATCTCTTTCAGCATCACCTCGTTAAGCTCTGATGTTGGCACGCGCTTAGAGCGGTTTTCATATACTTCAAGGGCTTTCTCCATACCTTGGAATATGCGGGTCTTCTCCGACGCTGAGATGAATATCACAGGGATATCAGTGAACGGCTCCAGTTTCTTTTTGATCTCTTTCTCAAAGTCGCGTGCGGTATTCGTTTCTTTCTCAATCAGGTCCCATTTGTTCACCAGCAGTACCACACCTTTACCTTTGCGGGTAGCCAGACTGAAAATGCTTACGTCTTGCGCTGTGAGGCCGTTTTTGGCATCTATCAGCAGCATACACACGTCCGATTCATCCATTGCTTTTATCGCACGGATCACAGAATAGAACTCCAGATCTTCATGAACGTTCTTTTTCTTACGTATGCCCGCTGTGTCTATCAGTATAAATTCTTTACCAAACAGTTTGTAGTGGGTATGTATCGTGTCGCGCGTTGTACCCGCAATGTCCGATACGATTGTCCTTTCCTGATTAACCAGTGCGTTCAGAAGCGTAGACTTTCCTGCATTTGGTTGGCCAATGATGGCAAACTTCGGTAGCGGATTACCCTCTTTGTCGGTTGCTATCGGGTCAGAATCTTCTGTGATATTAGCGGCAACTTCGTCCAGTACTTCACCCGATCCGCTTCCTGATATAGATGAAATAAAGAATGTTTTCTCGAAGCCAAGTGAGTAGAATTCCGTTGCCTGAAGCATCCGCTCACTGTTGTCCACCTTGTTCACCACCAGCAGAACCGGCTTTGTCGATCGGCGCAGCACGTCAGCCATATCTTCATCCTGACTTGTTATACCTGTAACCGCATCACACACAAACAATATCAGATCTGCCTCGTCAACCGCTATATGTACCTGCTTCCTTATCTCACGTTCAAATACATCTTCCGATCGGGAAACGAATCCTCCGGTGTCGATAACGTTGAAAACTTTCCCGTTCCAGTCGGCAATGCCATACTGGCGGTCGCGGGTCACACCGCTCTGGTCATCCACAATTGCTTTGCGTTGTTCCAACAAACGATTAAAGAGTGTTGATTTTCCAACATTCGGCCTTCCAACAATTGCTACCGTAAAACCAGGCATAATATAAATTTCTATTTTGAGTGTGCAAAGGTACTTGTAAATACGTTCTGAATTGCTTGTTTAACATCTTGTACTACGATATAATTACATGAAGGAGAATTTTATTGTGAGAAATGAGCGTAAATAGAGTGTAATAAGAATCCCAAAATGCGTTTGTCATGTGTCAATGGTTATCTTTGTTGTTCATTGTTAATTTTCGTTAAATGAGAAAGTATCTCTACCTGATCTGTTTCCTTTTCGCCGGTTATGGTGCAAATGCGGCTGCCGGTGATACCACATGGGTACAAGCCAATATGGACACATTGTCCTGGTACGGCAACTACGACAAGACTGTTACGTTTCCTACGGGCGGTTCCTATCGAAATGTGTATATGATCTTCACATTGGGTAAATATGTTTGCCCGGGTAGCCCTACATACTGTGGCGATTGGGACTACACTGTGACCAACTTCCTGATGACGCCCGGTGGCGATTCGCTCGAATTAAGCCGACTCATCACGCCCTATGCGAACGCAGGTGCGCCAAGAACCCCTTGGGCATGGAAGCAACGGTACGTGTATGATGTGACCGATTATGCATCTAAGCTGCAGGGTACTGCCACTATCCGCATCAACTACTCCGGTTATTCAGGTGGTTTCACAGGCAACATTCGCTTCGCCTTTGTTGAGGGTATGCCCGACAGGCCTGTTACCGGCATCAATCGCATATACCGCGGTAGTTATGGTTATGGTGGGGCAACAAGTATCAATACGAAGTTCCCTGTTGTGAACCTTACCGCGCCGGCAGGTACCGAGTCTGCTGACATCAAGTTTAGCATCACCGGCCACGGCAGCGACGATAGCGGTTGTTGCGAGTTCTACTCAAAGAACTATACGGTTGCACTCAACAGCAACCCGATCGCTACAAAAGCGATTTGGCGTGACAATTGTGGTTTGAACCACCTGTATCCGCAGTCAGGCACATGGGTATACGACCGTGCTAACTGGTGCCCCGGCGACAGGGTAGATCCTATTTACCACAACCTGCCCGGCGTTACAGCAGGTAGTCCTTTTAATGTTCGTATTGTGTTCGACTCGTTCATAAGTCACGGTGGCGGATTAGGTAGTTACTCTACTGAGGCTCATGTCATCTATCACGGACCGTTCAACAAGCTTCGGGATGCATCTGTTGAGGATATTATTTCTCCAACTATCGACGAGAACCATTTCCGTGACAATCCTATATGCAGCACGCCTACTATCACGGTGAAAAACCGAGGTGGTAGTGTTGTGAACATCCTCACGTTCGAGTATGGTGTGGAAGGTAGCACAATGCAGACACATACCTGGTCCGGTCTTTTGCAACCGTTGGGTATGACAGATATAGTGCTGCCTGATTTGGCTGATTTGCATACGCTCGCAGGCGATACTGCCGCTCGGTCGTTCATCGTTCGCATAAAGACAGTAAATGGAGCCGAGGATGCCGACAGTAGTAACAACTACATGAGGTCTCGTTTCCGTCCCTCGCCAAAATGGGACAGCGTTTTCCGCATTCAGTTCAAGACCAATACAGCTACTTATGCAGGTTTCAGCGAGTCAAGCTGGAAGATATACAATTCAAGCAACGTTGTGGTGAGGCAGCGCAGCAATCTTGCATCAAATACACTCTATCTCGACACGGTTACACTCACACCCGGCTGCTACCGCTTCGAGATCAACGATCTTGGTTGCGATGGCCTTAACTGGTGGGCCAGTGTCACTGGCGGGTACTGCCTCGTAAGGAAACTGGCTACCAATACTAACTTGCCAATGAACGGCTACACTACTTCAGGTACTTACGGTCACGACTTTGGTTGCGGCTTCACTCAGTATTTCTATACGGGTATCCCTCCGGTTGCTGCTGTGACTGAACTCGACGAGATGCAGGTTTCTATGGATGTTTTCCCCAACCCTGCCTCAAACTTGGTGAATATTGAGTTTGCAGGTATGCGTCAGGTTTCCGGTACCGTCAATATCATAGATATCATGGGAAGGGTAGTACGCACCACAGCATGCACCGATGCTCATGTAGAGATCACTACTAATGATCTTTCAGCAGGTGTTTACACCGTGTTGTTTGCCGGCAAAGACGGCAAGAAGCTACAGTCGCGCCTCGTGATAGTCAAGTAATTCTCTTTGATCTGCTATAATGAAAGACCCGCACTAGGTGGGTCTTTTTTCTTTTTGGTCAGAACCTTAGGTGACGAACCGTTTGTCCGTTGTTGATCAGTTGCTTCAGTGAGTCTATCCCTATTCTCAGGTGTGTGCTCACATAGTCCTTTGTCACCAGTATATCGCTCTCAGCAGTTTTCACTCCTTCCGGCGTCATCGGTTGGTCCGATACCAGTAGCAGTGCCCCCGTAGGTATCTTATTGAAAAAGCCGGTGGTGAATATCGTGGCTGTCTCCATATCTATTGCCATTGCGCGCACCTTCACAAGGTATTCCTTAAACTCTTCGTCATGTTCCCACACCCGTCGGTTGGTAGTGTACACCGTACCTGTCCAGTAGTCGAGCGAATAGTCGCGTATGGTAGTGGAAATGGCTTTCTGCAGGGCGAACGAGGGCAAGGCCGGCACCTCCGGCGGGAAATAATCATTGCTGGTACCATCGCCTCTGATGGCCGCGATCGGAAGTATCAGATCGCCCACTGCATTGTTCTTTTTCAGTCCGCCACACTTACCCAAAAACAACACAGCTTTCGGCGATATAGCCGATAAAAGGTCCATTACAGTCGCCGCTCCCGGGCTGCCCATCCCAAAGTTCAGTATCGTGATGTCACCTGCGGTGGCACACTGCATGGGTTTGTCCTGACCACTTACAGCTACACCATGCATCTCGGCAAACATGTTTACATACTTACTGAAGTTGCAGAGTAAAATATACTTGCCAAATTCCTCAGGTGTTTTGCCCGTATACCGTGGCAGCCAATTGGTTACTATCTCCTGTTTGCTTTTCATGTGGACGATTTTCTTTAAGTGCAGAAATACCGCATTTTTGTTTGCAAAGACCACTGAATCATTGTCGTTACCCCATTTCGTGTCGGTTAAACTTAATTGCGCGACCCTCGCATGCTGTGCATACTAAAGGTACATGGTGACTGCTGAAGATGCAAAATCTCATGTTATCCAATTGCGAAATTATTGGATCATACACAACAACGGCTGTAGATGCACATCTTTCGAAAAGATGATAAAGTAGCAATTGGGCATTCCATAGGATCGGTTTTGTCTGAAACACCGCTCCAACCCGCTTTTTCACTACCTGCTTTTTGACTGTTGTATATAATTGTTTAACTTTATACACCTTTTCTTCTTATTCCGTAAACCGTAAAAACATTACCATGTCAAAATTTAAGTATCATTTCCTGATCGCCTCAAATATTCTGATATTTATGGGGGCTTTAATGAAGCTCGAGCACGTTGGAAATGCTAACGCAACAATGATAGCCGGCATTTTGAATTTTGTTGTGTTTCTGGTGTTCTACACCATGGACAGGTCCAGGAAATTAGGATAGATCACTTGTGCAAACGTGTCCATTTTCAATCTCCTAGGCATGTACTTGCGGTTTTTGGATATGTACAGCGGCAGATACTGTTTTTCTTTTTGAAATTATTGGGGATTTATTATTCAAGGTGAGACTAGTGGTAACTGTTTGGACGGTACCCTGATTTATTTGGTAGTTTTTATTCAAATGTTGCAAACTTATAATTATGACTAAGAAGAGAACTGTTGACATCGGTCTGTATCTCATTTTGGTGTTTATCTTTTTCTTATGCAAGGCGTCTTCTTGCAGGAGAAATAGCAATTGTCCCGAGGGGAGTCATGATCAATTAATTATTCAGAATAATTCCGCGAAGGCAGTAAACTTGAGAGTAATGGACTCGCCGGATACAATTTATTCGAGGAATGGTGCCTTTCCTGACGAAAATAGAGGTCTTATATTGCCCGGAACTAGTGATATTCATGGTCCAGGATTATACCAGTGTTGGGAAAATCGTTTTTCGGAAAGACGCCCTGCGTACTATTTTTTTTTCAGTCACGATACTGTTAAAGCTATTGGGTGGGAGCAGATTAGTGGCACTAATAGGGGACTGCTGAAGAAGGTGAAAGTGGATCTTGAATATTTAAAGAAAAACAACTTTACGATAACCTATCCTTAGAACTTAATCATGCATGCATAAAAATGCCGTGTGTTGTTTAGTTTTTAAACTAAAACTCAGTCACTGACGAGTTTTCCTGCTAAGCGTCTAATTTTAATGTGATTTGGATTAATGTGTTATTTGACGATCGATGCGCTAAATCGTAGCAGGTGGGTTTGCCCCTGATGTTTTTCGGTATGTTCGATCGGTTTATGCCAATGTAGGTTGCGTAATTTTTTGCACTCTTGTAGCAGGGCGATTACTGTAAATTTCTGTGACACTACAAAAAACGCACTATCATAGATATTCCTTTTGGCAAGGTTTGAGTGCATTCGTAACTTGTTGTAACAATCCGGAAAATGAACTTCCTAGCATAATATGTAGGTTATATTAATGTGTCAAGTGCGAAGTTTTGCGCAGGACATGGGAAGCAGGTGCGCAGGTTTTGCGCAGTTTTGGGAAGTAGTGAGAAGGTGTATTTTTTTACAATGATTTGAAGGTGAATTAGTTAAGTAAAAACTGGTCGCAAAAATAAAATTGGTGGGAAGTTGTGTTCCTTCATCCCACAGTATCACGAGTTGATAGCGCAAAAAAATAGCGGACTCCGAAAGAAGTCCGCCTGGTTAACCACCATTGTTTCACAAAAGCGTAAGTACTTTACTGATGCGCCACCGTTTTCGTCAGTAGAGTGTTATGGTGCTGGTCAGAAACGGACAGGATATAGAGGCCGGCTGGTAAACTGCGAAGATCTATTTGGTTAATACCCTCAGAAAGGGTTTGGGTTAATACCGGGCGTCCCGAGAGCTCAAACAGCCGCACAACTGATTCCGTCTCGTCTGTATGCACGAACAGCTGCTCCAGGGCTGGGTTAGGCCATGTTGTCACACTTGGTTTAGTAACCTCGGCAACCTCGGTAGTTGCATCCTGCAGACTCAGATCATCGATCTTCAGGAACGAGTTCCGGCCATCCGTGTTCGGAGAAAAGTACGTTCCGCCGTTACGCATCATAGATGGGTCCATACTCACCACCACTGTGTCTGGCATAGCGGTGCTTGTATAGGAGATCGGGCATGTGAACTGCCGATACTAGGGGCTGCCCAAAAGAAAGATGCTGCCTCGTCCAACAGTGTCGGACTTGAACGTGGTCGTATTCCACTTGGTCAGGTACACCGTCGCGAATGCGGTATCGTCGGTTATCAGATTGGTCGTCTGGTTTTTGATGGTATTCCCGGTGTATTTATACCATCCCCTGAAGGCCGAAGGTCTGTAAGTAATGGGAGCCCACTGCTCAGCCTTGGTGTCGGTGTAGTAGTACCATACACTTACCTCCAGTGCAAAGCTGCCACTGCGGGCGTCAGAGGTCTTGGTCCATTCCATGGTTCCGGGTATCCATTGCCAGGCGGTGGGGTAGGTGCCTGTGCCGGCGCCTTCCCAGCTCTCGAATCCGGGGTTTAATAATTGTGCCTGTGCATTGGTCAGCAGCAGTAACGTCGAAAAGGTCATAAATAGGTTTCTCATAATCTTCGAGTTTTAATTGTGAAGAAATATGACCCAAAATTACTGGCCAGCTCCGCCGTGGAGAATGGTGGAAAGTCGGATTGGCAGGTAAATTATTTACCTTCCCTTCGGTAGTCAGCCGGAGAGTATCCGCACACCGATTTAAAGTACTTGGAGAAGTTGGCCGGATCATCGAAGTTCAGTTCGTAGGCCACCTCTTTTACCGACAGATCGGTGTTAAAGAGCAACCTTTTCGCCTCGGCCACTGTGTACTCCCTGATGTGCTGCAAAGGCGTTTTCCCGGTGTGCTTCTTACAGAGGTCTATCAGGTGCTTGGGCGATATATGCAACTGATCGGCATAGCCGTTGACGTTGACGTGCTGCCTGAACTGCTGCTGAACCAGGTTCTTAAATGCTACCAATGCCGGTGGTTGTGCACTGTTGTCGGTTTGGGGAGATGCAACATAGGCACCCGCAAGAAACAACAGTAGCGCGTGCATCTGGCTACGGGCCACCTGCAACGCCTGATCGTTGGCTTCGACAACCATCGCGGCTATCAGATCCAGCATCGCTCGCGCATGGATTTGCTGCTTTTCGGTGAGTTGCAACACCGGGCTTGCGCTCGAAAAAGGCAGATGCGCCAGCAGGTCATCAGGGAATACATCATGCGTGAACATGATACTACAACCCTCGGTACTTTGATCGCGAATGAGCATGTGTACGTTCTCAGGCGCCACAAAGTGCACTGTTCCCTTTTGGGTTTCCCATGGGGTAAAGTCAATGTCGTGCACACCTTTGCCCGAGTGAAAGAACAGCACTTCGTGGAAATTGTGGCGATGTGCATGGTGAGGTGTATGACCCAAAGCGGTGCCCCAGGTCTCGTAGTGAACCGAGACGGTGTCTCCGCTGTTGTTGGTGAGGTTGTGTTGAGGTATTAAACCGGTTTTTGACATGGGTCTGATAGATGTTGTAGTCTACGAACAAATTAGGCGACAGTAGAGTTATCAATCTAATGCCGCAAAATGCAAAAATGAAGTTAGGAATATTTGTAATGAATTAAAACAGACAATTCAAAAGTAAGACCGAAAAAATACAGAGGGGGGCTATCTGAAATTAAAAAAGGCTCCATTGCTGAAGCCTTTTTCCGTTAAGTGGTGACCTTGTCAGGATTCAAACCTGAAACCTTTTGATCCGTAGTCAAATGCTCTATTCAGTTGAGCTACAAGGCCATTCCGTTTTTCGGACTGCAAAGATAGGAGAACAGTTTTGTTTTACAAAACAGTTTTTTGGCGCTGACAGATATTTTTTCTGGTTGTGCATTGGGTGCCAGGGTTGTGTGCGCTGATACATTGTGTGCTAAAGCCTATTTTTACGCATCAATCAAGCCGCATGCACATCGAAATATGGTCTTTGGGTAAAGAAAACGACTCGTTTATAGAAGAAGGCGTGAATTACTATTTCAAGAAGACCCAGCCATGGAACAGCATTGAATTAGTTGTTTTGCAGCCACCCAAGAAAATGGCGACAACAGATGTGACCCGTACCAAACAGATAGAGGAAGAGATAATTCTCAAAAGACTAACCTCCAATCATTACCTGGTGTTGCTGGACGAGCGGGGCAAACAGCTGAATTCAGTGCAGTGGAGCCAGCAAATGCAACAGTTTATGAATCAGGGGGTAAAGACACTGGTGATTTTGATAGGGGGAGCATTTGGTGTAAGCGAAGAGGTGAAGAGCCGCGCCAGACAGACTTGGTCGTTATCGGGTCTGGTTTTTCCACATCAGTTGGTGCGGCTCATAGTGGCTGAACAGATTTACCGTTCGTTCAGCATATTGAATAACTCGCCTTATCACCATGTATAGTGGTGATGATGATAAATGTGACATTATTTATGAGTATTGAGGATAGTATAGGCCGCACGTTTGAGAAAACCGACTTTAAATCAACCGGGTTGGCGCGCGAATACGATGGCTGCGAATTTGTGTCCTGCGACTTATCGGGACTATCATTAGCCGGGATCCGCTTTATCGAGTGCCAATTCAAGGGCTGCAATCTCAGTCTTGTCGACTTGAACGGAACAGCACTTCAGGACGTAACATTCGACAATTGCAAGATGTTGGGTATGCGTTTCGACCTGTGCAGTGATTTTGCGTTGAAAGTACATTTCAGCAACTGTGTCTTGGATAATTCGTCTTTCTTCCGGGCAAAATTGAAAAATACACGGTTTGAGAATTGCCGCATGTGTGATACAGATCTGACCGAGACAAATTTACAGGGTGCGTTTTTTCCAGACTGCGACTTTTTGGGCGCTACATTTGATAATACTGATCTTCAAGGTGCTGACCTGACCACTGCCGTCAATTATTCGATAGATCCGGAGCGCAACAAATTGAAGAAAGCGCGCTTCTCTCTTGCAGGTTTGCCTGGGCTGTTGCATCAATATGGTATTGAGGTTACGTGATGTTGTGGTAACATTTAGTGTTCATTCCGGTTACATTAGCGTAAAAATGTCGTAACCCGGGTGTAACGATAAGGCAATGCTGTACCGATAGTTTTGTCGCAAATCTTTAATGAAGTGCGTATGAAACTAAAACTCAACACAATGTTAGCTGCTATCGCAGCCGGGCTACTGCTACCCGCCGGAGACCTGCAAGCTCAGATCTCTATTTTGCAGGACTTCAAAATCTACACCTCGGCCCCGATAGGTACATCCCAGGGTATCAATTTCAGGGAAGGTGGTTTTTCCGGGGCATACTATGTTCCGAACACTAACGGAAAGGAATTCTGGGTTTGTTCGGATCGCGGTGTGAATATTGATGCGGCTAATGCAAATCCATCAGGCTGTGCACCAACGTATGATAAGATCTACTCGTTCCCGAGCTATGCACCCAAGATCCACAGGGTACGCCTCAATGGAGATTCGGTACAGATATTACAAACGATATCTATAAAACGTCCGGGCGGAACAACAGCTTCAGGCATTATCAACCCGACCGGTTTTGGAAGCACCGCAACGGAAGTTGCCAGCACCGATACAGTACAGAACTGTCTGAACTTTTCCGCGAAAACAACGGCAAAAGACATATGGGGTATCGACTGCGAGGGTATTGCAGTGGATGCAAGCGGTAACTTCTGGTTGTGTGAAGAGGGTGGCCCCACTATCTGGAAACTGGATCAGAACGGTGTCGTTCAGAAACGATATACGCCCTATGCAGGTCAGGTAGGAGCGCAGTCAATAGATGTGCAGATAGATACCTGCTTTAAATACAGGAAGAACAACCGTGGCTTCGAGGGCATAACAATTGCCCCCAACGGAAAAGTGTACGCAATTATCCAAAGCCCGCTGTTGTACCCTACCAAAACGGTAGGTGAGAACAGCCGTGTTCACAGGATTCTGGAAATAGACCCTGTTACTAATGCAACTAGGATGTTTGTGTACCTGAATGATGGTATCATAGGTGCATCAGGATCGAACCAGATACGCCTTCGCGACTGGAAAATGGGAGATATGGCAGCGATCAATGACACCACTTTCCTGGTGATTGAAGCTGCATTGAGGGGAACAACCGATGTGAAACGAGTGTACAAGATCAACATCAGCGCGGCGTCAGTAGTGTCTTCCGCGCTTTATGGTGGCTCAACACTCGAGGCTTTGGTAGATTCAGCCGGGCTTGCAGCGAATGGTATAGTACCTGTGAAGAAGACACTGTTTATGGATATAAACGGTATCGGATGGGACCCGGCACTGGATAAGACAGAGTGCCTTGCCATAATTAACGACAGTACGATCGTTATCGGTAACGACAATGATTATGGACAGTATTCACCGTTGGAAAATGGTATTGCTACTGCTACAGGTAATTTGAGTCACATGATCAGCTACAGGCTTCAGGGGACGAACAAGCTCAATTCATTGGTGGTGCCGTCTCTGGCTTTGTCAATGGGCGTAACAGGGCCGTCAACTTCAAGAACTCCGTACGTTGTTGCAGCAGCATCGGGAGTGTCAATGACATCGATGCTTACCGTAGGCGAGGCAGCCAGTGGATACAGGATGTGTGGTTTGCCCGATGGTACCGGTGCCTTTGATAATGGAGACGGTACCTTTACCGTTGTTGTGAATCATGAGATAGGTAACACTTCCGGTATTGCGCGTGCTCACGGACAGATAGGAGCCTTCGTTTCCAAATGGATTGTAAGGAAGTCGGATCTGGCAGTATTGAGTGGTTCAGACCTTATACAGAACGTCAATTTGTGGAATCCGATCACTTCAAGTTACATCACTTACAATTCAGCGTTCCCATCAAGCCTTGCTGCCATGAGTCGCTTTTGCTCTGCAGATCTCCCCGAAGTTTCTGCGTTCTATAACGCTGCAACCGGAAAGGGTACTATGGAGCGTATGTTCATGAACGGGGAAGAAGCAGGTTCAGAAGGCAGGGCGTTTGCTCATATCGTGACGGGTGCGGCAGCTGGATCTACTTATGAATTGCCACGTTTGGGCAAATTCTCTTGGGAGAACTCGGTTGCAAGTCCATTGCCAAGTGATACTACTGTTGTAATAGGGACAGACGATGCTACCCCCGGTCAGGTTTATGTTTATGTTGGTACGAAAACAACAACCGGTAGCGATGTTGAGAAGGCCGGTCTTACAAATGGTCGACTTTATGGCGTTGCCGTGAGTGGAATGACGGCAGAGTCTAGCTCATCTGTTCCGGCGTCGGGAACAAGCTTTGCATTGGCTGATCTTGGTAATGTGCAGAATATGACCGGTATCGCACTTAACAATGCCAGCAACACAGCGGGTGTTACTAACTTCCTTCGTCCTGAAGATTGCGCTTGGGATCCTCAGAATCCGAATGATTTCTATTTCGTTACAACTAACTCATTTAGTGCCCCTAGCCGGTTGTGGCGCCTTAGGTTCGCCGATGCCCGCAAACCATTGTTGGGTGGCACTATTAGTGCGGTTCTTAATGGTACTGAAGGTCAAAAGATGCTTGATAACATGACCATTGATAACTATGGCCATATATTCATGCAGGAAGATGTTGGAAACAATTTACACCTTGGAAAAATATGGCAGTACACTATTGCTACCGGTAACCTGAAGCAGATCGCATCCCATGATTCAACACGATTCTTAGCAGGAGGTGCAGGATATCTTACGCAGGATGAGGAAGCCTCCGGAATTATCGATATGGAGAAGATACTTGGACCCGGCAATTTCCTGATGGTAGATCAGGCTCACTATCCGATTGCAGGAGAATTGGTAGAAGGTGGTCAGATGTTGATGATGTTCAATCCTGATACGTATAACTCAGCACCTGAGGCAGACCTGACAGGAAACAGCGTATCAATTGCAGATGGTGATAACACTCCGTCGGTATCAGACAATACCCATTTTGGTAGTGTATATACCGGTACTAATACTGTCAAGTCATTTGTGATCAAAAACACGGGTGCGGGTGCTCTTACAGTTAATACACTTGCAATTTCCGGTACAAATAGTGCAGATTTTACATTTGTTGGTGCTCCTGTAACTCCGTTTACTGTAGCTGCCGGTGGTACTCAGACCATCAATGTTCGTTTCACTCCGTCTGCAGGCGGTTCACGCGTAGCCTCGCTGGATATTGCGAACAGCGATATCACTGAGGCTATGTACAATGTGTCGATCGCAGGTATGGGTGTTGATTCACCTGAGGTTAACATTACAGGAGCCGGTACCACAATTGTTGATGGTGATGTGACACCGGGCGTTTCCGACAATACAGATTTTGGAACAGTGATCGTAGGTAATAGTGCAGCTAACACGTTCGTTGTTACGAACAGCGGTTATGGCAATTTGGTTGTTTCAGGTGTCAACTTCATGGGTTCAGCTGCGTCCAACTACTCATTGACTGGTGCGCCGTCCTTCCCATTGACGATCGCAGCAGGCAACAGTTATACGCTTACAGCAACATTTACGCCGTCAACAGGTGGTGTTCGTAATGCAACAATGAATGTAATTACAAACGATGCTGATGAGGCATTCTTTGAATTTGCAGTTAGCGGTACGGGTCAACATCTTCCTGAGATCAACGTAAAGGGTAATGGTATATCAATAATAGATGGTGACGTTACAGCCGGTCCGGCAAACAATACAGACTTTGGTACTGTCAACACAGGCTCGAACAGCACGCGCAATTTTGTGGTGCAGAATACCGGCCTTGGTACTCTCACAGTTACCGGTATGTCATTCAGCGGTAGTTCCGCAGCTGAGTTCTCGATAGTGAGTGGTCCGTCATTTCCGCTGTCAATTGCACCCGGCGACACGCAGATCGTTACGGTGAGATTTTCTCCATCTGCCGGCGGTGTGAGGCCTGCTACATTCAATATCTCCAGCAACGATGTTGACGAAAATCCATACAATTTTGCTATCCAAGGCTTAGGAGTTGCAATGCCTGAGATAAACGTAAAAGGCAACGGTGTTAATATTGCCGATGGCGATGTTACCCCAGGGACAGCCAATAATACCGACTTCGGTACATTGAATCTGGGTGCTAATGCGATCAGAACTTTCGTGATCCAGAACAAGGGTGTTGGTCCGTTGAATGTGACGTCTATAGCTTTTGCAGGTGCTGCTGAGTTCACATTAGTGGTGGCTCCATCGATCCCTATGTCGATTGCGCCTAATGATTCGGTAACCATCTCAGTACAGTTTGCAGCGACTACTGTTGGTACCCGCACAGCGGTTATGAATATTCTTAGCAACGACGCAGACGAAGCTACCTATAACTTCCTGTTGCAAGGTACAACCCTGGGTGTTCCTGAAATCAACGTAAAGGGAAATGGAGTAGATATTGCTGACGGTGATGCTACACCGGGCGCAGCCAATTTTACCGATTTTGGTCCCGTGAATCTTGACAACTACGTTCAAAAATCATTTATGATTGAGAACAAAGGATTGGGTATTCTGAATGTATCTGATATTAACTTCACGGGTGCAAATGCATCAGAATTCACGTTGTACGGTGCACCATCGTTCCCAGTAAGTGTGGCTGCAGGTGGTAGCCAGGCATTTGTTGTACAGTTCAAGCCAACTGCGGCAGGTGTGCGTACAGGCAGGGTCACTGTCGTGAACACCGATGGAGATGAGTCGAATTATGACTTTGCAGTAGCCGGTACCGGTGTTGCTACAACAGGTATTGGTACGCTTGCTTCAGCAACATCAATGAAGGTGTTCCCGAATCCTGCAGGTAATTCAGCGATGATCGCAGTATCTCTGCGTGAACAAGCAACTATTACAGTTTCAGTCACTGATATCAGTGGTCGTGAGGTAATGCCGGTTGTTGAAAAAACACTGAATTCAGGTGAGCACACAATGGAATTGAACACCTCGGTGCTCAATGACGGAATATATTTCGTACGAGTGACAGACGGTGCTTCTTCTTCAAACGTTAAACTCGTGATCATGCATTAATCAGGTTGTAGTTTTTGTGATATGACTGGTCGCACATTTTAGTGCGACCAGTTTTTTTGCATGATACCAAGTCCCCGGTGGGAGCTAAATTCTGTCATTTTTTCGATGATGATATGCGAAAGAACTTTGATTATTGATTTTTCTGACAATCTGTCACCGAGAGGCGGATTGGAATACAAGTTGCTAATGGTATTACAAAATAAAAAACCAAAATATATGCAAGAGAAAGGCAGTATTTCCATTCATACCGAGAACATTTTTCCGATTATCAAGAAGTTCCTCTATTCTGATAACGAGATCTTCCTGCGCGAGCTTGTTTCAAACGCGGTTGACGCAGTGCAGAAAGTGAAGCGTTTATCCTCATTGGGACAGTATCAGGGTGAAATCGGGGCACCGCTGGTTGAAGTTGCTTTCGATAAAGAGGCACGCACCATAACGATATCAGACAATGGTATTGGTATGACGGCGGACGAGATCAAAAAGTATATAAATCAGATCGCTTTTTCTGGTGCCGAGGAGTTTGTGGAGAAGTTTAAGGATGCAAAAGACGCTAATGAGCTGATCGGTAAATTTGGTCTCGGGTTCTATTCTGCTTTCATGGTCGCAGATCAGGTTGAGATACAGACGCTCAGCTATCAGGATGGGTCAGCACCTGCCCGTTGGATATGTGATGGCAGTACTGAGTTTGAGATTTCTGAGGGAAACAGGTCAACGAGGGGTACAGATATTATTCTGCATGTAAATGCTGATTCTGACGAGTTTTTGGACGAGCATAGGCTGCAGACAATTCTTGATAAATATTGCCGCTTCCTGCCTGTGCCTATCAAGTTCGGTACAAAAAAGGAATATGATTACGAAGAGGCTACCGGAGAAGGCGAGGACAGTGCTGACAAAAAGCCCAAGGAGATAGAGGTAGATAACATAATCAATGACACAACGCCTATCTGGACCAAGGCTCCCGCGGACCTCACGGATGAGGACTATCTGAAGTTTTACAGAGAATTGTATCCGATGAGTGAGGAGCCACTCTTCTGGATTCATTTGAATGTTGACTATCCGTTCACGCTTACGGGTGTGCTGTACTTCCCTAAGGTCAAGAACGACTTTGAGTTCCAGCGAAACAAAATCAAACTTTTCTCGCGTCAGGTGTTCATAACCGACGAGGTAAAAGATATTGTTCCTGACTTCCTGATGCTGTTGCATGGCGTTATCGATTCGCCAGATATACCATTGAACGTCTCTCGTAGCTTCCTGCAAGCCGATGGAAACGTTAAGAAGATCAATAGCCACATTAGCAAGAAGGTAGCAGACAAGCTTGCAGAACTATTCAAAGCCGACCGCAAAAGCTATGAAAGCAAGTGGGCCGACATAGGGTTGTTTGTGAAGTATGGCATGATCAGTGAAGATAAATTCTACGACAGGGCGAAGGATTTTGTGTTGTTGTCAAATACTAAAAATGAACACTTCACCTTCTCTGAATATCAGGAGAAGACCGAACTGCTGCAAAAAGACAAGAATGGAAATCTGGTTTATCTCTACACTAATGACCCGGCGAAGCAGGATTCTTTTATACAGAGTGCCAATCGTAAGGGCTATGATGTGCTTTTGATGAACTCTCCGATAGACACCCACTTTATCCATACTCTTGAGCGTAAACTGGAGAAGATAAGCATGAAACGTGTTGATGCCGATGTAGTGGAGAAGCTGATAGAAAAGGAGGAAAAGATAGAGTCGATACTGAACGATGAGCAAACAAACAGCGTTAAGACCATTTTCGAGCAGGCAATTAATAAGCCTAACATGACCGTAAAAGTGGAAGCGCTGGGGCCGGATGAATTGCCGGTAACAGTAACAATGGATGAGTTCATGCGCAGGATGAAAGATATGTCGGCGCTGGGTGGAGGAATGAGTTTCTATGGTTCCATTCCGGATAGTTATAACGTGAGTGTGAATAGCAACCACAAGCTCATCAGCAAAATACTTGCTGCGGGCGGAGAAGATCAGGGTAGATTGGCCAAACAGGCATTCGACCTTGCAATGCTTTCTCAGGGGATGCTTACCGGGGCCGATCTTACCGAATTTGTGAACAGGAGTGTAAGCCTGATCTGATAATAGAGGATGAGGTAAATACTTGTTCAACAACACTATTATAAATCGGATACGGGGGTTTGTGCAGTTGCATTTATCCCCGTATCTTGCACATATAGCGGCTGTATTAAAGCCATGTTTTTATGAAGATCGTTCCGGGAGAGATAAAGACCGCCTTGTTGCACAGCTATCTGCTTAGTTCGATAGCTCCGCGCCCCATTTGTTTTGCGAGTACTATTGACCGTGATGGCAGGTCAAATCTGTCGCCGTTCAGTTTCTTTAACGTATTCGGTTCTAAGCCACCCATTGTTATCTTTTCTCCTGCCCGCAGGGTTCGCGATAATACGATCAAGCATACGCTTGAAAACGCATACGCTACCAATGAGGTTGTTATCAATGTGGTGAACTACAACATTGTTCAACAGATGAGTCTGGCAAGCTGCGAGTTTCCGAAAGGGGTAAGCGAGTTTGAGAAGGCTGGTTTTACCCCAGTCCCATCTGAAATGGTGGGGCCATTCAGGGTAAAGGAGTCGCCGGTGCAGTTGGAGTGTAAGGTCTTGAAAATAGTAGAAACAGGTGAAGAGGGCGGTGCAGGAAATCTGGTGATCTGTGAGGTGTTGTGCATGCATATTGACGATGCAATACTTGACGCTGATGGAAAGATCGACCCAAACAAGATAGATCTGGTGGCACGTATGGGGGGCGATTTTTATTGCCGTGCCTCAGGTAGCGCTTTGTTTGAAGTGCCCAAACCCAACATAGCTGTGGGCGTTGGTATCGATGCATTGCCGGAAGCAGTAAGGAATAGTAAGATCCTTACGGGGAATCACCTCGGTATTCTTGGAAACAGCACAGCGATTCCTGCAATAGATCCTGCTAACCACGATAAGCGGATCAAGGGCATACTTGATATGTATAAGAGCGACCCTGAGAGTATGGTTGAGGCCTTACACCGGTACGCAAAGGTCTCAATTGATTCAGGTGAGGTTGACAAGGCATGGCAGGCACTGCTGGCAGTATAAAAACAATCTAAAAAACAGATCAGAATGTACAGGATAGGGCAGGGTATTGACTTTCATAAATTGGTAGAAGGGCGTGAGTTTTGGTTGGGTGGCATTCATATTCCGCACGCAAAAGGCGCATTGGGGCATTCTGATGCCGACGTGTTGTTGCATGCGATCTGTGATGCTTTGTTGGGAGCGCTCAGCCTGGGCGATATAGGCCAGCATTTTCCTGATACCGATCCCGCGTATAAAGGCATTGATTCCAAGTTATTGCTCAAGCGATCTTACCAATTGGTGCAGGACAAAGGCTATATGCTGGTGAATATCGATAGCACAATCTTGCTTCAGGCTCCCAAGATCCGCAAGTATGTTGATGATATGCGAAATGCCATTGCGGGTATCCTGGATATTTCTCCTGATGATGTTTCCATTAAAGCAACAACCACTGAGCAGCTTAGTTTCATAGGAAGAGAAGAGGGGATTGTTGCTACTGCCAACATATTGTTGCAGAAGGCCTGATCGTATTATTGATGCCCCAAGGCAATGATGTCGTTGCCTTCAATGATTCGTTTGCCGTATCCTCTTTTTGCTACATTTATCATAGCCATACCCAATTCCTTCATGGTACAGAAAGCTTTTGGATAAACAGCCCTACCGATAGGGAACAGCCAGTTTACGTACTTATAAAAGCTGTGTGAGCGGGTAAGGCCTGGTGTAGGTTTTATGAACCCAGGTCTGAATGCGAACGTTTCACGAAAAGGCAATTTTGCAAGTTCATTTTCTGTTTTGCCCTTTACTCTGGCCCATCCACTATTGCCTGACTCAGTCTCGTCGGTGCCTGCACCCGAAACGTAGCAGAAGGTCATATCGGTATTCACGCGGCTGAGTATGCCCGCAACGTGCAGCGTAAGTGTATAAGTTGCCTTGTAATGGTCATCGGCATTCATACCCACGGATGATACGCCCAGACAGAAGAAACAGGCATCATACCCGCTTAATTGTTCTGCAATCGGTTTCAGGTTGTAGAAATCAGGATGGATGATCTCTTTCAATTTGGGGTGGGAGAGGCCTAAATTCCGGCGGTTGATGATCAGCACCTCGGCCACGTCGGCACTGTTCAGACATTCATGCAATACACCTTCACCAACCATACCTGTGGTCCCTGTGATGATAACTCTGAGATTCTGTCTGTTCATAGCAGGAACCGTTTGGACTGTCAGCGATCTATTTGACGATGCGAACTTGTTCGTACCCAAACATCCTTCTCAGCGAATCCTTGACATGCGTAGTATCTATGACCCTGCAATTGATCTTTGTTATCACATTGAAGTTGGTTGAGTCTTGCTGAACCATTTCAACTTTGTTGCCGTTGAGTGTAAGATTGTTCACTCGCTTCTCAGCACGCTCGCGGGTGTGATAATTACCGATAATGATCCGGAAATCACTGGTTGTTGTCGAATCAACAGGCATTGCTACGGCTCCGCTGTCAACTGTGTCGGTTTTGGGTGTCGCCGATGTGTCAGGCAAAACTACAGCAGGTTGTTGTACCGGTGTATCTATGGCAGGAGCAGTTGCTTCTGTTTCGGTGCTTTTTGTGTAATCGTATATGAAGTACGCCGCCCCACCCAGAATAAGTAAAAGTACCACGACTATAATAACCATATTCCAGTTGATAGAGTCTGCTTTCGCAGGTGGCGGATAAGATGGTTTATGAGCAAGTTTACTATTCTGTTCATCCAATTGTTTGCTATTCTTGATGGTTGGCAGACTTGCGGGCGTGTATTTGAAGTGAGCGTCTGTAATAAATTTGACCTTGCCACCTTCTTCAATAAACTTGCCGACGTTGGGAATAACAACCGCTTTTCCATCAGCAATATCCTTCCGTACCTGAATGCTGAATTCCCTGAGCGTGTTTGCTGCTTTAGAAATACTTACCTGTTCGTTTGTAGCAATGAAATTAGCAAGATTATCATCTATTGAACCCCCGGGTGTAACGTGCACTTCATAGGACGGCGGTGTAAGCGCGGAGCCATCGTGAGATGAACGAACCTTTTTCAATTCCATATTGCCGATACCGTGTACGTAACAGTATTGGTTTTTCAGTAGATATAATCCGATGTACCTTGCTATGTCCATTTACCCGATGAAAGTAATATTTTTCTTTAGAATTTCAATCGCAAACCGCCGTAAACATTGAAGCCATATACCTGATAGCCCATCCAGCGCTCGTATTTACTGTTCAAAATATTGTTGAACTGAATAAAGGCGGATAACCGAGGGATGAGTTTGTACTCACCCCCAATACCGATATCTGCAATGGTTTTCAGATCGATCGTGTTGCCGGCAATGTCTCTCGCCTTAATTCCACCCATTACTATGCTGTAGAACGAAACATCAAGTTTACGCGTCACCGCCATCTGGAAGTCGCCTTTAATATTGACGGACGGCGTATGCCATACTTTAGTATCGGTGCTGCTGTAAAAATAGTACCACTCAGCCGTAAGACCTGCCGACCATTTGTTCGCATCCTGATAGCGGGCTGACGCCTGAGCAGATACGGCTTTCACATTCTGGTATAATGCGTAGAACGTGCGGTTATCTCCAGTGTCGTTTAAGAATGTCGGCAGATCGAAATAGTTCCACCAGCTGCCGCGTGCCGAATAGCTGAAATGGTTACCGAGGCTACCCTGAACTGCAGCAAAGATCTCATCGCGTTTGGTCTGAACAACACGGTAGGAGCTCACCATAAAGGGATTCTCCATTGTCATCTGCTCATAGGTGTTTTGCCTTAGGTCGGCCTTGTAACCTACGCTGAGGCGGAAAAGGTAATCGCGCATGGTGAACGCTACTTCTGCATCGGGTAGGAAGTAGGTGCTCCCACCTTTGCCGTAAGCGAACCCGGCCAGAGCGTGCGCACTGTAGTATTCGTTGAACTGCATGCCCACACCCGGAGCAGCTAATACATAATTGTTTGCGATTGTTGTTCCGGCTGCATTGTAGCTGGCGATCGCACCTGCAACATTTGCTCTCAGGTCCAGTGACTTATTCAATTTATAGACAACCGGCGCGAAAAAACTTGCATTTATTTCTGAAGTGTTGAATTTTGCCCCGTAATAAGTAGCCTTTATACTTGGTTGATAATCAATTCGAGAAGCAGTGTCTTTTCGGTTGGTCATATCTCCTTCCAAACGAACGGCGGTGTAAGCCTGACCTACAGTCTCGTTACTGTAATTATGAAGAATATGGTCATAGCCATATTGGTAGTACCGATTGTGTGAACCGGATAGCGATGCATTGAAATCTCCCTTTTCGTTGTGGAGACTACCCGCAGCTTCTACCCCGGAAAGCGACGACTGCTGGTGCACGATATTGCCTTTTTGCGATATGTGGTGCAGGTGGATACCGGTTTCGTAGTTGTCTTTCTTAATGCTACCTATGCCTGCATCGAGGTAAATGGTAGACAGATTGCCGCCACCAGCCTTAACGTAGTTCTGGTAGGGCAACTCGTTCAGATTCTTGCCTAATGCAAGCGGACGCAGCGGTGGTGAATAGTAAGAATAGAACAGTGTTTGTTGCGGCACATTGTTCTTGAAAGAAGGACGCGTCGTGTCCATAGGTGGCAATTGCGGCTTCCAGTCTGGTTTGGGGCTTTGTTTTACCCTTGGTTTATATGACTGGATCACCTCGATCGTTGATCCTTTGAGGACCGTATCGCTACCGGGTGCCAGGCGCTGTGCATGGGCCTGAAAGCCACTGAACGCAGAAGCAAGTATGATAAAAGGTTTAACCCTCATAAGTGATCTATTTTTCATCAGATAATTTGCTTGAACTCTTTTCGGCTTTCTTCACTTCGTCCAGTTTCTTAGCAGCTTCCACCTTCAGTTCCTGAACTTTAGTATTTTTAACAATGCTCTGCAGCAGTGCCTTGGCGTTGAAGTAGTCTTTCTGTTTCAATAGTACATCGGCAAGTAGGATATAGGCTTTTCCTACCCAGTTATCGTTACCTGCCGATAGTTTTACTGTCTCGTTTGCTGCTGCTTCTGCCTCATTGAGTTTATCTTGTTTCAACAGGATCTCAGCGATCCTGTACCGCGACTCAGCAGCAATTTCGCCACTTTTATTGCCTGCTAATTGCTTGAAGGCTTCTATCGCCTCATTGTCGCGGTCGGAGAGTTGGAGCGAGCGGGCTTTCACATATTTAGCGTCCGTTGCTGCTTCTGTGGAAACACCCGCAATTGCCAATAATGAATCGGCATAGCGCCCTGCCTCATCCTGCTTGCCCAGCATGAATCCACTTTTCATCAAGCCACGATAGATCGTTTCGTTGGCGTATTCGTCGGTAGAATTATTGCGCATAGCAGTATAGATCTTGTATGCCTGTTCATATTTGCGCAGGTCCATTGCGATCGTCGCTGCACGACGAGCACTTATTTCTGAGAAATCATTCCACGGCGTGGCTAGTACTGCTTCATATTCAGTGAGGGCCTCAGTGTTCCTCCTCAACTTGTAGTTGCTTTCTCCCAGATAGAAGTGCGCTTTAGTTGCAAAGACCCCGTTCGGATAATTGTTCAGGTAATTTGCAAAGCCATCACGGGCATCATTCCATTTCTCTGCCGCAAATTGGGCTTCCGCAGCTGAGTAGTAGGTCGAGTCCAGAATGCTATTATCAGACGAAGGAAGGTTTCCTTCTTTCAGGAGTTGTGTATACTGCTCAGGTTGGTTTGTCTGAATGTACAGATTCTTGAGCGCATCCAGTGCGGGCAGTCTTTCCTCCGCACCGGGATAATTCAAGACGATCTTGCGATAAGCCTCAATAGCTTTTTTGTTCTCGTTCTGCTGTTGGTAAATGTAGGCGGTCTTCAACCATGCTTTGGGAGCAATGCCTTTATCGGCTTCCGATTCTGTAATGACTTTAAGTGCTGCCAGGGCATCTTTGTAGCGCTCCATTTCCATGTGCGTGAGGGCGATCTCGTACTGAGCATTGCCCGCGTACAGCGAAGCTGGCTTTACCTTGGTCAAAGACTGTAGCAGAGCGATCTTGTCATTTTGTCGATTGGTAAGTCCCAATAAGATCGCCTTCTGGAATTTGGCGTAGTCAACGTCGGTACCCCCACCGGCTATGATACGCTCGTATAATGAAATTGCTTTTGTGTAGTTCTTTTGAAGGAAAACGGCATCGGCTTCCAGCAGCAATGCCACGTTGCCCGTATGTTTGTCGCCCGACCGTGCCAGTTGCGCCTGATTGAAGAAGTCCTGTGCGGCAATGTAGTTGCCTGTTTCCAGCGCCGAATAGCCCATAGTGAGGTAGGCATGCTGTATGGTCGATTGAGGACTAAGACGTTCGATCACTGCCATATTTCCCATGCGGCTAATGAAGTTCTGAGCGTAGTTTATAGCATCGGTGTAGTGATGAAGCTGATAAGCTGCTTCGGCACGCCAGAAATATGCGGCACGTTCGTACTCTGAATTCAGGGGATTTTGCAGGGAAAGTGCAAAATACTCTTCAGCTTTTTTCATCTCGCCCTTCCGGTACAGTTGAACTCCATAACCGTACGCTGCCTTTTGGTACACGCTCCAGTAATTATTGTCTTTCGTGCGCACGCCTTGCAACCTTTCTAACGCTTCTTCATAATTCCCTGTCTTCATCGTAAGACCGGAAAGTAATGTTTGTGCCTCATCCTTATGCTCAGAGTTCGGATATACTTCCAGCAAGGTCTTCAGCTGTCGTAATGCTTCATCGGTGTTCCCGGTTTCGTAGCTCAACCGTCCATACAGGATCATTGCGGCTTCCTGCAGGCTTTCATTGAAGATCATGTCTGCGCAGATGCCAAACGCGTTTCTGGCACTTGCCCTGTCGCCGGTTTTCAGGTAGCAGTCGCCCAGAAGGTACATTGATGTCTGCCCCATAGAGTCGCGGGTATCACTCAGCATTCTGAACTTAACTATCGCACTCTTCCAGTTATCAAGTCGGTAATGACAGTATGCTATTTCGTAAAGGTCTTCCTTGCGGATCTTATCCGCATGTTCATAGTAGTAGTCGAAATATGGTTTTGCTTCGGCGTATTTCTGAGCTTCAAAATGGCATTGAGCAGCTAAAAGGTGGAGTTCCTTGTCGTAGAAACTCTTTTCCTTTTTGTTTATTAACGTATCGGCCATGGCCAAAGCCGTTGCCTTGTCGCCCTTGAAATAAAATATCTCTGCGATGTAATATGGAACAACAGCTCGGTAGTCTCTGTCATTCTTCACCACGTCGAATGCCGCCAGGGCCTCGTCGTATTTGTTCTCATTATAACACAGCAGGCCATAATAGTAATTGCCAGCCATGTAATACTTGTTGTCTTTTATGCTTTTGATCGCAGCGAACAAAGGTTTCGCTTTGTCGAACTGTTTGTTGTTGAAGTAACAATACGCCAACTCAAATTTCTGGTCTCCGGTTTCGTCGTTGTCAAGATTATGTATACCTACCATCTCGTAGTACTTGATGGCTTCGGCATATTTGTCTTTTTTAAAGAAGTAATGTGCCAGTTCATACCCGATCCGTTGATTGTATGCCGGATTTGGGGTCTCATTCATTACTTTTTCAGCATACGCTATTCCGTCTTTACGGTCTGCAATGAGACCTGCCATGGCACGGTTGTAGGCTGCACGATCGAGATCGGCAGGATTGTTGAGTTGTACCCGGGCATTTTCCGCAATTTGAACCTGCCGTGCTGTTTGAGCTGAAACAGCGTGATGCCCTTGCTTGTGCAGTTCTGTGGAAAGTGCAGGGACGCTGTTTTCGGGCTGTGCCGAAATATGGACCTGACCATGCACCAAAACCGGCAATACTGCCGCAGTGATGCAGGTAAGTGTTCGCAATGACGGTTTTCTACGGTTCAACTTCATGTAGCTATCTTTAGAAACTCCAGGTTAAATTGGCACTCGGGAAGAACGGCAGCTGGTACTTTTTTTCGTTAGTTATACGGTCAACATAGAAGATATTCTGCCTGTTATAAACGTTTGTGATAGCAGCAGTAGCCTCAAGTTTTGAACGATCGCTGATCACGAATTTCTTCTTTGCTGATATGTCAAGACGATGGAAGTAGGAAAGGCGACCACCATTGATGATGTCGGAGTACAGTACACCATAATTTCCGTTTTGTATCAGCGGATTGGTTGCCATACCTTGGTTGGTCATGCTGGCATTCTCATAATATCCCTGTGTCTGTGTGAACGGGAATGGAGCTCTGAAATTGAAACGGGTAGACAGTTCCCAGTCCTTTTTCTTGCCCGCAGTGTATGATGCTACCAAGTTTGAGTTGTAACGGGTGTCGAATGGAGTGGGGTAGGTCTGCTTCCGGCCCTTAGAGTCAACTCCTGTGTAGGTGACCTTTTGGTAACCCATAGCTACCCAGAGGTAAACGCGGTCATGACTATACTTGGCCGAGAGGTCGATACCACCTGCAACTCCGTTTGATGCTGCAAAGTCGGGATCGCCGGCTACCAGTGCGCTCTTATTCCTATTCAGTTCATTTACCTGCGGGAAATATTTTACCCAAGGTTCAGCGTTCAGTTCTACGCGCTGAACGTCGACTTCGACACCTGCCACCAGGTGGTAAGACTTTTGCAGTGTTGACTTTACAAAATCTCCGTTGGCATCTTTATACTGCTGGTCAGGACTCATGAGGAAACCTGTGAACAGATTGACGATGTCGATGTCTGATTTGGTACTCATGATGTTTTGCGAGTAGATACCCGCGGCGCTTTTAAAGCGAACACTTTCTGAAATATTGTACTTGATACCAAGGCGTGGCTCGGGAGAGAATTTGCTGATCTCAGAATAATACTGCATCCTGAGGCTTGGTTCAAAAATGAACTTGCTGCTGAAGTTGTGCCTGTACATGAAGTAAAGCGAAGCAATGGTACTCTGGCGATCCTGAGTAGTAGTAACACCATCGGCGATCTTGTAGGTGAGTGACGTGTTGATACCGTTAACCTCTACTCCGTATTTGAGCTGGCTGTAGTCCTGTAGGAAATAGGTGAAGTTGATAGCCGCTTCGAACCCGCCGATCTTACTTGTGCTTGGTGTAGTATCATTCACATTCGCATTTAGCTTGTCGAGCGAAATATCATAATTCGAATAAGCGAATTTACCATCAATGAGTGCCGATGTGTTAGAAGGGGAAACAACAAAGGTAGCTCCACCACCGGTTGTTTTCCACTTGTAGTCAGCTACTTTCGCACCTGTGGTATCGTTGATCAGGTTGGCGCGGTCTTCGATATTGAAGCCGAATACGTTCAGTTTTGATCCGTTGTCACCATTAATTGTAACCTTGCCGTAAAGATCGCGGAACTGAAAAGGAAGGCCGTTTTTCAGTTCGTCACTAATACCCGAGTATATGGCCTTAGTAGTTTGGTCGATATAACTCTGTTTGCCTGTAACCAGGAAGGTAACGCCTGATCCATTGTCTTTTTTAGACTTAACAAGCGGCCCCTCAAGCATTACGCGCGACATGATGGGTGATGCAGAAACCAGACCGGAGAGTTTGTTTTTATTACCGTCACGCGTGTGAACATCCACAATAGCTGCTGTTCGATTACCATATTGGGCATTGAATCCCGCAGTGTAAACATCCACGTTTTTTATCGCCTCGGTTTCGAACACAGAGAACAGACCGATAGAGTGGAAGGGATTGTAGATCGTTACACCGTCGAGGTAGATGCCCACCTGTGACGGCGCGCCACCACGAATGTACAGTTGACCTCCCTGGTCACCAGTGAAAACGACTCCCGGGATAACCTGGAGGTACTGAGCAACGTCCGGCTCTCCGCCTGCACTTGGCAGCATTTTTAGTTGCCTGGGAGTGACAGTGGTTACGCCGGTGTTTATGTGGGTCATCTTTTCGGTCTTTCTGCCCGATACTTCAACGCCTTTCAGCTCCACCTCTTGACGGGTAAGGAGGATCTTCTTACTTATTATTGCCTCGGGCAATAGGTTCACATCGGTTACGCTGCTGTCATAGCCAATAGTGGTTACCAATAGTCTGTAGCTACCGGCAGGCAGGGATATAGAGAAATAACCGTTCACGTCAGTCTGAACTCCGGTTTTCGCATTTACCACTGATACATTGGTGTAGATCATGGGTTCGCCGGTCTTCTTGTCATAAACGAAGCCTTTGATTGTTCCATTAGATGATTGCGCAGAGGCAAGAAAGGGTAACAGAAGGAAAAAAGCAGCCATCAGGCCGGTGCTTTTGAACATATAAGTTGGTTTAAAAAAATAAATACAATAACGCCTCGAACCATCTTTGCGGACGGTTTCCAACGTTTGACAAAGATAGGAATAACCCTATGGCTAACAAATGCTATTGTTTTGTGAAAATTTGTGACATGATCGGTATTTGCTTCAACCGATTTTTGAGCAAAAAATGAGTTCAGGCAGGCTATAGAGGTTTCAATTCAAAGGCTTTGCATGCAGTTAGTTTTTGACTAATGTTTGCTCGTTGTCCGGGCTGACAAAGAATGAGGCGCACCGCACCGGATTAATGAAGCCTAAAATGCGGGATACCAAAGGTGTCTTTTCACGAACTCTTACCAGGAATGGAGCAAGGAATTGGCTGGCCTTTTGTTGCTCATTTATTGTAAGTTCCTGTTTAGCGTATTTTCTTTTCAGGTATATATTCATGAAAGAAGTCATGTCAGTTCCTTTTTCCCGGTCAACAACATCTCGGGCATATTGCAGGGGAGTTAATGAGCCGCGTATGATGCCACACATGTGTAGGTAGTAAGTCGCCGAACGGAATGCCCAATATGGTTTGTTGGTTGCAGGATGGGCAATTCGGAAACGAAGTAGATAGTATTGCCAGATGATACCTGGAATCGCCAACAGGGCAACAATTATCGCTGCCAATGTAAATAATGCAGTTAAAAGCACCTTTTTTACAGGTATCTCTGTTTCCGTCACTTGTGTTGGTTGTTTTTCCTGTTTGGGTGCCAGATCTGTGCGTTTCAAATAAACTTCGTCTGTTGGGATAGGCGCAGGAAGTCGTTTCAACAGGGCATCGGCATTTTCTCCGCTCCGTACTTCCATTCGTTTCAGTTCTTCAGAGTAGGACACGGCAGTACCGATATCACCCGCTTTTATGTTCCGGAGCGGAATAGCTATACTGTCTTTGTACACGACCGCAACTTTCATGTCCAGCATCATTTCAGTGCCTTTTGCCGGTTTGTATTCATTGTCATGAAATACGAATTGCTTTACAGACATTTTTAATGCCTTTTTCAACGTGTCTACGTCAATAACAACACCTTCTGCCGCCAACCAGGCCTTTGGTGGTTGCATGGGAGGGGTTCCATCCGGTTGAGGTGTAGATCGATTTTCACCATCATTGCCGACTGTCGTGTCAAAATCGAGCCAGCCATACCCCGGGAAGTACACCTGTACCCATGCGTGCGCCTGATTGGCGTAATACCAGTACCATCCTTTGTTTTTGTCGCTACGTTCTTCTGTGAGGAATCCCACCGCGATACGGGACGGAATGCCAAGCGAACGCAACATGAATAAGGTAGCCCCTGCGAAGTACGCACAATAGCCTTTGTGATTATCATTCAGGAAATACATCAATTTTGATGCATTCGGCAGATCAGGAATTCCGGGGTTATCGGTGTATTCGTATAGTCTTTTTCCGTTCTCGTCTTTCGAAAGGAAGTAATTACGGATAGCCAAAACCTTGTCTACGGGCGTGTGCGCCGTGTCGGTAATTTTGTGTGCCAGTTCGCTGATGGAGCTGAATTTCTTGTCAGACGGCATGCGGGTATAGTATGCCATAAATTTTCCATCCACACCGTCATAGTCCGGTATCTTCCTTAGTACCTCGAACCGCATTTCCTGGAACTTCTTTACTTCAGGATTCTGTACGTTGTATATGAAATATGCGCTATTCAAAGCTGAAACGTAGCTCTTTGTACGATAGGCATAACGGAACTGATCTCTGAAATCTTTTTCTATGGTAATGGGTTGAACGAAGTAGCCGACGTTCGGAGCGAGGTAGGTGGCAGGAGATAAGGTCTTACAGTATATTTCCACTTCAACCGTCTGTCTCAACTTTTCGCCCATGCTGTTTCTGATCACTGATGAATCGAATCGGGTATTGAATAATGGAATCTTTGACGGGTCAGGCTCGAAGAGATCGTTGAACGGAATTGTTGAGTCTCGCTCAAAGGTCTCGGTAGACGTGTCAAATCTTGTATAATAAAATGCAGTAAGGTACAGCGGGTTGGGGACGTCAGTGTTTGGGAAGAAATTGTCGATATGCGCACAAAAGAGCAATTCGTTGCTACGTCCGAGAGTTCCGCTCAGGCGAGAATAGTCCTTAAGGTCGAACGTGTTGTCTTTGTTCTTCTTAAGCATGCTGTTTTTGCCTTCCTGACCCTTACCACCGTAGCTGTCGACCGTTGCTTTAATGTCGCCCATTCGCCACCATAATATGCCTCCCAAAAAGGTTGATGCGATAAGTAGGAAGATCGCCAAACGGCGCGATAGAAACCACCAGAAACGGGCCGTCTTATCCTTGTAATTATAGATCTGTTCTGATGTAAATACAATGTAGATGCTGTAAAGAAGGGCCGGTGCAAATGTTCGCAGCAGTCCCAGCACGGTTTCAACATTGCCTTTTGCAATAACAAGTACACATCCGGTCAGACCAAGTGTGGCAATAACTACCGACCAATACCGCATACGTAAGAAGCCCCAACCCATGACCCAGCCGGCCGCAAATAGTATGCAAGCGACCTGAAACTGTCTGGCAATGAAAAATGCGTCGAATTCGCCACTTTCATATTTGTCAAGACCGGTATACAGTGTGTACATGGCCAGCACGAGTAAGGCAAACGTAGGGAGAAACCTGAATCTGAACGAGTAGAACAATGCGCTCAGTGCCATTCCCGAACCGAGGTAAATAGCTTGCATGAATGCATCATTCTGTAAAATTGTATAGAACTCATTGAGCTGCTGCAACAGGAAGTAGCCCACAACAGAAGTTGGCAGGATGAGGAAAATAACTTTGGCAAGAAGCTCATTTACAGGCGCCGCACGTTGTATTCTCATAATATTCTTTCCGACATAAATGTAGGGCAAAAAATATCAGTCATAGTGTTAAAAATGCCTGATCATCAATTGATCCGACAGTGGTGAATATGTTTCGGATGCGCAGCATTGTACCCCCGTTGGATAAGGTCGCTATTCTTGCAAATAGACATGCCCGGAAAAATTTTATTTTTGCACCATGGGAAAGGAACAATCAGGGCCCGGAATGTTACCGGCCATGTTCACAATGAAATGTCCCAGTTGCCGGAAGACTCATGTTTTCATTCACAAGAGCATGTTTCCGATGAATCAGCTGGTGGAACTGAAAGAAGAGTGCGAGGTTTGTGGGCAAAAGTTCAAATCAGAGCGAAATAATGGAGGGGGTATCAACTACGCACTGACCATGATCTTGTTTTTTTTGAATCTATGTTGGTACTGGCCCATATTCGGACTTTCTTACAAAGACAACAGCGTCTGGTATTATCTACTCACAAGTACTGTGGTCGTTTTGATAGCTCAGCCCTACCTGATGCGCCTGTCGAGGATGATCTACCTGTATCTTTACGTAGGATTTGGCAATTCGCGGAGGGTTACAATTGACGACAAAAAGAACTAAACGTCCCGCTTTCTGGTGAGATAGACTTTTTCGTTTCCAATAACACAGTATGGTGGCTCGAAGCCCGGCATGGATGTGGCTCGGATGTGCCTTTCTATCTTTTCAGGTGACCATGAAAGGTCTATTTTTTTCAGTTCTGCCATTTCGCTGCGCATGTGCAAACTAGTACCATATTTCGACAGGAGTGACTGCTGCGGCACCGGCTTGAAGTTTCCGGTGATCAGGTGTTTCAGTGTCTGACGAAACAAATTGAGTGACGCGTCAAACGTAGCTTTGTAAAGGTCGTCTACCCACCAATTGTCATTTATAGGGAAACGCTTCTGAAAGAGGATATCACCATGGTCTATCCTGGCATCCATTTGGTGGATTGTAGTGCCGAATTCTGACCGACCTTCTATTATTGCAAAACTAAATTGGTTGCTGCCTCGGTATTCAGGCAGGGGGGCCATGTGCAGGTTCACTGCCAGTTTAGTGGCTTTGTTAATGTGCTCTTGTTTCAGTATCTCGTGATACTGAACGGAATACAGGAAGTCACACTCAGGCAGTTCATTCAGGGAATTCAATACCGGAATATTATGAGCGGTTGCTAAACCAGCTAGATCATTGTCCCCGCCAAATTCCTTTCGTGCCTGTGTCAAAACACCGATGACCTTCAGGTCGAGTTCGGCAGCTGAGGCGATGAGATGAGAAAGACATTCGTAGCCAATGGGCTTTGAACCGAGGAAAATGACTGTGTTCATAAGTATGGACAAAAATAACTTTAAAAAACTTATTCTACTTTAGCGTTTAAATGCAGGCCCGCAAGATACTTGTTGTTACAAATCGTGTTCCATATCCCCTTAAAGATGGTGGTAACATGGCCATGTTTTCGATGATAGATGGTTATCACCGGGCTGGTTGGCTGGTTCACCTGCTTACAATGAACACAACAAGGCACTATGTGAAACACGAAAAGATAAATGAGATTTTCGGTTTTCTGGATGGGGTCACTATTGTTGACATTGATAATACCATCAGTAAAAAGCAGGTTTTGAAAAACTTCTTCTTTAGTCGGCAGCCCGAGCATGTTGAGCGGTTCTATAAAGAAGAATTCAAAGCTGCGCTCAAAGATGTGCTTGTGGCGTTTTCTCCGGAAGCAGTCCAGATCGAGAGTGTTTTCCTGTCTACATACCTGCCCGTTGTACAGAAATACTCAGAGGCGATATCCGTGTTGCGCATGCACAATGTGGAATACCAGATCTGGCAGGGACTAGCCGGAAAGACCAAAAACCGACTGAAGTCGTTTTATTATGACAATCTGGCAACTCGTGTCCGCAATTACGAACGTACAGCATGGAAGGACTATGATCTCCTGCTGGCGATCACCGAAAAAGATGCCCATCTGGTGAAGCGCCTGGAGGAAGTTCAGAATCTAGTAGTGGCACCATTTAGTATTGATACAGCTAAGGTTCCTTCGGGTAGCGAAACCGCAGAATGGGTAGGGTACCATATTGGAGCCATGGACTGGCAACCCAATCAGGACGGGGTCAAATGGTTTTTGAGCAAGGCTTGGCCTGCTGTAAGAAAGGCGGTACCGGGATTCAGGTTCTATTTTGCAGGTCGGAACATGAGTAAGGAATTCCTTGACGTAAACACAGACGGAGTGACATGTGCAGGCGAAGTGCCGGATGCTACTGCGTTTATTGCGGACAAGCGTATTCTCATAGTACCGCTCTGGTCGGGAGGGGGAATAAGGGTAAAAATACTGGAGGCGATGGCAGCCGGTAAGATCATCATCTCGACGACTAAGGGAATTAAGGGAATTGAAGCCCGCCCGCAGGAACACTATCTCAAGGCAGATTCGCCACACGAGTTTGCAAAAGCAGTGAAATGGTGCATCAATAACAAAGCAGATGCAATGAAGATTGCAGAGAACGCAAAGACGCTGATCGCAGAGAAGTACGACCAGACACGCAATATGCAGATAGTGACTCAGGAAGTAGACTTTCTTATCAGGTCCCGCTCAGTCAAATAGCCTTTATTTAACGTAGACTGATTTGATATTTACAAATTCTCTTATTCCAAAGGAGCTGAGTTCACGCCCATATCCGCTCTGTTTGATCCCGCCAAAAGGCAATAATGGGTCAGAATGTACGAAGTCGTTGACATAGCAATTGCCTGCTTGCAACTCTGTAGCAGCCAGCATTTCAGCATGTTTTCTGTTATTTGAAATGATTCCGCCACCCAATCCGAAAACGGTGTCATTGGCTATTCGTATGGCATCCACTTCAGTTTTTGCTTCAATTATTGCCGCCACCGGTCCAAACAGTTCTTCATCATAGGCGGGCATGCCCTTCTTAACATTGGTGAGTACCGTTGGCGGATAGAACGCTCCCGGTTCATCGGGGATGAAACCACCACAAAGTAGTTTTGCTCCTTTTGCAATGCTATCCAAGACTTGTTGATGCAGTTGATCACGGAGGTCGTGACGCGCCATAGGTCCGATCCGGTGAACTCCGCTAAGCGGGTCTCCCCAGGTGGCCTTTTTCATCTCTTCTGTGAATCTGGTTTCAAATTCGGCTTTTCTCGATTTTGCTACCACAAATCGCTTTGCAGCAATGCAGCTTTGGCCGGTATTAACCAGTCGGCCCCTGACGGCAATTTCTACTGCTGTATTCATATCAGCATCTTCGAGGATCACGTATGGGTCGCTGCCTCCAAGTTCCAGCACCGCCTTTTTGAGGTTTCTGCCCGCAACCGCTGCAACTTTTCTACCTGCCTCTGTACTGCCTGTCAACGTTACCGCTGCAACTCTTGAATCGTCGATAAGGCTCTCTATCCGAGAGGAAGGGATGACCAACGTTTGCAGCAGGCCTTTCGGAGCGCCTGCTTTCAGTATCAATTTTTCAATGGCCAGGGCACAACCACTTACGTTCGAAGCGTGTTTCAGCAACATCACATTGCCAGCCATCACCGTGGGGGCAAAAGCCCTGAACACCTGCCAGTATGGGAAGTTCCAAGGCATAATGGCCAGTATTGTTCCCAATGGCTGAAAAGACACGTAGCTCTTGCGAGCATCGGTGGCAACTACCTCGTCTGCAAGGAACTTGGCTCCATTTTTAGCATAAAACTCCAACGTGCTGGCACATTTCTCCACTTCGTAGTGTCCCTGCGCCATAGGTTTACCCATTTCTTTTGCTGCAAGCTTCACAAGAGCATCTTTCTGCAGGCGCAACTCTTTGGCGATATTCTTTAGTACCGATGCCCGTTTGCTAAATGGGAGTCTACGCCATTCCTCAAAGGTTGAGACAGATGTTCTAAGTGCCTTTTCAACATATTTTTCGTCGTGTATCTTATATTTCTTCAGTTCTTTGCCTGTGGCCGGATCTATCGAAACCAGAATGTTGCTCATGCTCAGATGTTTGATGTAGTAAAATTAGATAGCTGAACGGTACAAAACGTTTCATACTTTTGCGCATCGTAATTTTAACGTTCCATTTTCCCGAATAATATGACAACTGAAAAGATAAAGTTTGGTACCGATGGATGGCGCGCCATCATCGCTAAAGATTTTACTGTTTATAATGTGGCACGCGTTAGCAAGGGTCTTGCCGATTGGTTGCATTCAAAACACGAAAAGCCTGTAGTGGTTGTGGGGCACGATTGCCGATTCGGCGGAAAGCTGTTTGCTGAGACTGCGGCATCGGTTCTTTGCGCCAATGGAGTAAAAGTGCTGCTTGCCAATGGTTTTATCAGTACCCCGATGATCTCATTGGGTGTGTTGAAACTCAACGCGCAACAGGGCGTGGTGATCACAGCCTCACACAATCCCCCTACGTACAATGGATATAAATTGAAAGGCGCGCACGGTGGTCCGTCGAGTCCGAAAGACATTGCAGCAGTTGAGGCGATGATTCCTGACGAAGTTGACATGCCATCACAATCAATAGCTCAATGGCAGGAAAAAGGCATGTTGGAGTACATTGCTCTGGAAGACATGTATGTCGACTACCTGAAGGAGAAATTTGATTTTGAAAAATTGTCGAGGTCTCCGTTCAAGATAGCCTATGACGCCATGTACGGCGCGGGTCAGAACGTGATACGTCGTCTGCTGCCGGGTGCTGTGCTTATTCATTGCGATGATAACCCCGGTTTCCATGGTCAGGCACCCGAGCCACTCGACAAGAATCTTAAAGAGCTCGCACATACCGTAGCAACAACTCCTGAGATCAAGATTGGGCTTGCCACTGATGGCGATGCTGATCGAATTGGCCTGTATGACGAGGACGGAAATTTCGTTGACGCACACAATATCATTCTGCTTCTGATCAACTATCTGCACAAGTACAAAGGTATGAACGGTAAGGTAGTGATCGCATTTTCAGTAACCGACAGGGTGAAGAAGTTGTGTGCGCATTATGGTCTGCCAATTGAGGTGACACAGATCGGGTTCAAGTACATCAGTGAGATAATGGTGCATGAAGATGTACTGGTTGGTGGTGAGGAAAGTGGTGGAATTGCTGTGAAGGGACATATTCCGGAGCGTGACGGTATTTACGATGGTCTTGCACTTTACGAATACATGAACGAAACAGGTAAAACTTTGAAGCAGCTTTGCGAAGAGATTTATGACATCATTGGTCGTTTTGTGTATGACAGGCACGACCTGCACATCGAAAACGAAAAGAAAGAGGCCATTATTAAAAAGGCTGCCGATGGTGGTTATGCCAAATTCGGAAAATATAGCTTTAACCGCGTTGAGACGATAGATGGTGTAAAATACCACCTGGATAATGGCGGATGGATAATGCTTCGTGCATCTGGTACAGAGCCATTGCTGCGCGTATATGCTGAGGGCAATAGCAAGGAGGAGACTTTGGACATCCTTACCGATGTAAAGGCAACTATCTTAGCGTAAAATATATATACTTAATACTCTCGCCCGGCTGTTTTGGCCGGGCGATTTTGTTTTAAGTAATTGATTTTCAATTAATAGTGGTTCTGTTTCCGCATTTTCTGAATTCAAATTCGATTGTTTCAATCACCCCTCTGACAGAATTCTTAATTTTTTTCAAAACGGCATAGGGGTAATTCTATTTACAGTTGTCTTCCTCTAAATAAAAGGCTTGGAAGAAGCGATTATATTTGAGAAAGGTTACCAAACAGTTCACATGATCAATGAAACTATAATAGATAGTAAGCGCATGATCGAAGATGCGTTCAAAACCCATTTTGAGGGGTTGCACCGATATGCCTATACGATCATCAGAGATGAATTGATGGCAGAAGAAATGGTACAGAATGTTTTTTATAAGCTGTGGAAGAACAAAGACACACTTGATATTTCAGGCACGATGGCAGGCTACCTGTATCGAAGCGTATACAATGAGTGTCTTAATCATGTGAAACACGAAAAAGTAAAGGCAGCCTATAGAGTTCATATGGCACGCACTATGGAGAATTTGAACAACGCTGCAGAAACACTGAAGCTGAAAGAATTGGAAGAAAAGCTCGATGAGGCTTTGCGTGCATTGCCTGAGCAATGCAGAACAATATTTCAGATGAGCCGTTTTGAACAGTTGAAATATCTTGAGATTGCCGACAGACTTGGTCTTTCTGTTAAAACCGTGGAGAACCAAATGGGCAAAGCCTTGAAAATTCTGAGGACCCAATTGGCTGAATACCTCCCCATTCTTTTAATTCTATTATTCAACTTTTAATAATTGTAGTCAGTGAGCACGAACAAAGAATATATCTATGATGATATGCTGGTGAAATATCTGGCAGGAGAGGCTACAACCGAAGAGGTAGATGCAGTTCTGGACTGGGTAGCAGAAAGCCCGGAGAATCGTAAATATTTTGACGACTTCAGCCTGATCTGGAGCGAGAGCAGGAAATTGCAAGGGCATACTACAGTGAAAGCTGATGAGGCATGGGGCAGGTTCATGGATCGGGTTGCACTGGAAGAAGGGAAAGGTCAAGGTGGTGATAGAAGACCGGCAAAACAGATACCCTTGCACGGGTTGTCATGGGTAAAGGCAGCAGCCGTTCTTGTGGTAATGGCGGGAGCCGCCTGGATCATGTATACCTGGAACGGATCAGATAGTGGCAATATCCTTGCGCAAACAAATGAAAAGGTGATGATATACACCTTGCCCGACGGTTCGGTCGTGACGCTAAATAAACACTCAGAACTGTCCTATCCTGCACATTTCGATGGGAAGACAAGGTCAGTTGCATTGAAAGGAGAAGCGTTTTTCAATATCACACCAGATAAAGAACACCCTTTCATCATTGATGCCGGTAATTCTTCGGTACGGGTCGTTGGCACTTCGTTCAACGTTAAAAGCAGGCGCGACGTTACAGAGGTGATCGTGGAAACTGGTATTGTGGAGGTTACCAAAAAGGAGCGAACTGTACGTTTAAACCCTGGTCAAAAGGCCACCGTCACTTCTTCCAACAATACACCACTGACCGAAAACGTAACCGATGAACTCTACAATTATTACCGTACTAATGAATTTGTTTGCAATGCTGTTCCGTTGTACAAAGTGGTTGCTACGCTTAATGATGCTTATAATGCGCAGATTGTGATTGAGAGCCCAAGGTTGCAGACGCTACCTTTGTCGGCAACGTTTCCGAACGAATCTCTCGATAACATCATCGATGTCATCGGTAAGACTTTCCGAAATGAGATGATTGTGGAACGTAGGGATGGGAAGGTATTGCTTAAAGAGCGATGATAGCTGTCCGGGCGATATGAAACCTGGATGAGTATTCATTGACAAATTTATAATTTCGCATATTGATATTGGCCGCTACATGTCTTTACATCTACCATTCACTCTATTCCTTTTTCGTTCACCAATCCGACAGCGCTTCACTAAGTTGTGCTCACTGCTGATTGTGTCGTTTGCTGTAACCGGCACTTTGAACGGGCAGACCAGGAGTCTACTGCAAAATAAGGTATCACTTGAAATGAATAAAAAGCCCTTGGCTGAAGTTCTGAAGGCCATTGGCAGGCAAGGTGGTTTTTACTTTTCATACAACAGTAATTTGATCAAAAAAGACAGTCTTGTTTCAGTGTCTGCACACGGACAGTCGGTGAAACAGGTGTTGGATGGTGTATTAGGGGAGCAGTTTCGGTACGTAGAGACAGACAAATATGTCATCTTGCAACCACCTGAGAAAGAGAAGTGGTACACGATCAGTGGATTTATTACCGATGGTAATACCGGCGATGCACTGGCTGATGTCAGTGTATTCGAACGACAACAATTGGCATCGGCAATTACAGATAAAGAAGGGCATTTTTCGCTTCATCTTCGCGACCGGGAGAAGTACCAGTCAGCGGAAATTGTTGTTAGTAAAGGGTTTTATGTTGACACGAGTGTATCGTTGATCAAGGGGTATGATCAGGAACTATCTCTAACTATTGTCCCTGAGACGTACACTTTGCCTGATATGGTGGTCACTCAATATTCAGGTGTCGGGCGTTCATGGTTTGGTCGGAAATTGATCTCATCTAAACTAAAGACCCAAAGCCTCAATCTGGGCAAGTTCTTTGTAGATAAACCATATCAGTTTTCTTTTATACCGGGCGTGGGCACACACGGTAAAATGAGCGGACAGGTTGCCAATAAATTCTCGTTTAACATATTGGGTGGATATACCGCGGGGGTAGAGGGTGTGGAGGTTGCTGGTATGTTCAATATAGACAAGCGCGATGTTAAGTATGTACAAGCTGCAGGTGTATTCAACGTGGTTGCCGGAAACGTTGAAGGTGTTCAATCCAGTGGTTTCAGCAATTTTGTGGTAGGTGGACTGCAGGGTGTACAAACTGCCGGATTCATGAACAAGGCCGACAAAGTACAGGGTGTGCAGGCTTCTGGTTTTATGAATGTGGCGGCAGACACCTTGCGTGGTGTTCAGGCTTCGGGTTTTATGAACGGTGCTAAAACAGCCAATGTTCAGGCGTCAGGTTTTATCAACATTGCCGGTAGGGTAAGGGGTGCTCAGGCCGCAGGGTTCATCAATATCGCAGATAAGGTGGATGGTGCTCAGGTTGCCGGTTTTATCAATATCGTGGGTCGCGTAAAAGGAGTACAGGTTGCGGGTTTTGTGAATGTGGCAGATTCGTCCGATTATCCTATCGGCATAATCAACATTATTCGGACGGGAGAAAAGGCGCTTGGTGTTTCCGTTGACGATTACGGTAATTCGTTTGTCACAATTCGTTCAGGCGGTAGGGTTTTGTACGGCATATTTGGCCTCGGCGGCAACTTATCCGGTTCTTCAGTGCTTGCAGGTGTGGAGGCGGGTATTGGGGCGCATTTGCCTGTCTATCACAAGTTTCGTATCAATAATGAGATCGGAGCTGTGTCGCTGACAGATGCTCGGGGTTTATTCTATAATGAGTACAGTGTGCGCGTTATGCCATCTATAAGGGTCGGCGCGTTTGAGCTATTCGCCGGTGCAGGCTACAATGTTTCATTCTACAACTACAAGCCCGACGCTCCGCTGGTAGAAACCCACATTCTCTATTCAGGTATGGCTGTGGCGCAGCAAATGGAAATGCGTATAGGATACAAGGGTGGGATACAAGTACATTTCTAATAAACAGATTGATATGGTATAAAATAGAAATAGCGACCATTTGGTCGCTATTCTTATTTGTAAGTATTATCAGAATTACGCTTCAGCAGATTCAGAAGCTTCTCCTTCTACAACATCAGGTTGGTCAGAAGTTTCAGCTTGTGCAGCTTTAGCCAGGTTCTTTTCTTCTACTTTACGAACTGACTCTTTCATTGTTTCATGACGTTTGTCAGCTTTGTGCTTGCGGTGAGCTTCTTCACGACGAGCTACCAGCTCTTCATGCTCTCCGTTCCACTTTTCGAATTTCTCCATAGCAGTCTGCTGATCGAACAGACCCAGAGATACACCACGCATCAGGTGTTTCAGATACAGAACGCCTTTGAAAGAAAGGATCCTGCGGCAAGTGTTAGTAGGCTGTGCACCTTTGTCCAACCAGTGGAGCGCACGCTCACGGTTCATACGGATAGTAGCCGGAACTGTGAGTGGGTTGTAAGTACCCAGTTTTTCAATGAATTTACCATCGCGGGGAGCAGTTGTGCTAGCCGCTACGATGAAGTAGAATGGGCGCTTCTTCGACCCATGTCTCTGCAAACGGATTTTTACCGACATAAATAATAGAAATTATTTTGCGTTAACAATAAATTTTTGGACTGCAAAGATATGCGTTCCATTCTGAAATACAAAAATCTATCTCTCTTTTTTGTGTTATATACTTCCTGTGCAAATATATCCTGTTTAGATCTTAAGTACTTTGAATTCAAGAACCCGGTTTTGGGCGTGCTGCTCCTCTGTACAGGCCTGACAATCGGGGCAGGGGATTATGGGGGTTGTTTCTCCAAAACCCTTGTATTCAAGCCTATTGGCAGCTATGCCTTTCTTCAGCAGGTATTCCACCACGGATGCAGCTCGCTCAATGGATAGTTTCATATTGTACTCACTTGTGCCGCGGCAATCAGTGTGTGCACGCACCTGTATGGCCATAGTAGGATTTCTTCTCAGGATATTGGCCAGGGTATCCAACACCACTCGCTTCTCCACGTTGATGTCCGCTTTTCCTGCTTTGTAATAGAATTTACTGAAGTTGAAGTCGAAATACCCGATCACATAGACTTTGTTTACCTCAAAACTGCTGATGGCAGGGCTATCCATGATTCCGGGACGGGTGCCGCCCTCTGTTTCCGTAATTGTTATAGCAAATGTAGAGTCCCAACTATTGTCTATCGCGGCCAAAGCTATCGTTTGAAAAATAGTATCGGTCTCGCCTGAGCCTATTGTTGACGTGGCAACGAATGAGATGGACTGAGGTTTGTAGTACTTTCGGCTTACGCTCACGAAATATTCTGCATCCGGCCACAATCGCTCCACAAATGCAGTTCCGGCCGGTTGAGTACGATCGGTGCCCGTTTTTACCGAGCTGCTGGTTATGTGGGCATCCAGCGGCTTGCCGGTCGCGGAATCTACTACCAATACTTTTAGGTACAGATTCATTCGGCGATAGTAATATACATTGTCACTCCCCATTTGAGCTGGTCTGTCTGATGAGAAATAACCGCTGGCGTTATTGGCAGGTAGCGCCAGGGAAAGGTCGTCGTAGGATGAATTCAGGGGTTGCGGCATGTTTTCCCGGTTTGTCCATTCGTTTTCCTGCCTGTTCAGTTGCACGCGGTAAATGTCCAAACCACCCAGTCCATGGTGTCCGTCTGAAGAGAAATACAATGTGCTGTCATCAGCCCACCACGGAAATACTTCATCACCTTCGGTATTGATAGTTGAATCGATCAAGGTTGGGACACTCCACAGACTGCCATAATCGTTGGTGCACAAATACAGGTCTCTTCCGCCATAGCCACCAGGCTTATCGGATGAGAATACAAGCCGTTTTCCGTCGGGAGATACCGCCGGATGCGCCACGGAATAGGTGGCGCTGTTGTGTCGAAATGGCTTTATTGATGTGAATTTCCGGGTAGAACTATCAAAATCACCGGCAATCATTACTTCAAGGTAAACAGAGCTGTCTGCGCCTCCCTTTGCTTTTTCTTTTAAAAAACCGGCGCCATAACGTGACCGGGTATAGTACATTTCCTTCCCGCCTTTTGCAAATGTACATGGCCCTATGTGGTGCTTGATGTACATATCTTTAGGGCCGGGAACCTTTTCTATGGAAGCCGATCGTACGCCGTCTGCTTCCACTTTGTAAATACTGAAGTACTTATTTCCGGTCCACATGTCAGATCCTTTCTTCATGCCTATCACCGTATCGGAGGTAAACACGACATTCCCATTCCAAATAGTGGGGGCAAAGTCAGCGCCATTTGAGTTAAACGGTTGAAATATGGTTATGCCGGCCGGAAACTCATTTGCTGATCGTTCTGCAGCTTGTTCACAGGTAGTGATCAGTTTTGAAATGCGGGCATCGTTTCCGTTCTTGTCATTGCATGATTTCAGCTCCAAAACTGCGGTTTCATACCGGCCCAACCTCATCAACACGTGGGCATACCTGATATATATTTCGGGCGTACAGGTATCGGTTGTGGTCGCTCTGCTGTAAATAGCTGCCGCTTTTTCATCATTACCCGTCAGTCGGTAACAGTCAGCGAGTTTCTCTAACGATTCAAGGTCATTCGATGAAGAAACGAGCTTTTCAAAATAAGGGATAGCTTCATGGTAGGCATAGTGGCTATAGTAGTAGTTTGCTTTCAGCGAGGTTTTGTTGCCACGCGCGTAGGATGTAACTGCAAACAGTTGAAAGAAAGCCAATAAGATCACTATATATCTACCGGTCATGGGGTTCTAGAATGATTTACTGAAACGAGGGGTAGTATACTTCAGGCGATCGCGCACGAGATCCAGACCAACCACAAATTCATGCGCCCCCCTGGCGTATGGTGCTATATCAGAGAGCAGGTAGTCATAACTATACCCCATATTAATGAACTGCGTTACCTGAATATGTGCAATGGCCGAAAATGATTTGTCAGTTCGGTAGGTGGCCCCGATCATTAATCGATCATAGGCGATGGCCGAGAGATTGATGTCGAAGTTGAACGGCAATCCGTAGTCGCTATTCCGCGCTATTCTGGCAAGTATCTGAGGTTTAAGTTTGACGGTTGAATTTAGCTCATAAACATACCCGCCTGATAGGTAATATCCACGTACCTGCCGTGCGATCTGTGTGCCCTTTTTGTCATATCTATTCTCCAATAATGACGGTACCGAGAGTCCCACATAGTATTTCTCCGTACACCAGTAGGCTCCGGTTCCGAAATTGGGTAGGAAGGCGTTCCTTACATCAGTGGTAAGATTTTGGTCGTTTTGCTGAAAAGGCGTCAGGTTGCTGTATGCTGCCGAGTAGAAACTGCCTCCACCGGAGAGTCCGAGGGACAAAATAGATTTTGTCAGTTTGACCCTATAAGCATAGTAACCTTTGATAGCTGTGTTGTTTTCAATTCCCACTTTCTCGTTGGTGAAACTGATGCCGGTGGCAACATGGCGAAACGGCAACATGTAGCTACCTGCGGGACCATCAGCCGTGACGCTGATAGTTTTCGGAGCTCCGGGAATACCTGCCCACTGGTTGCGGTACTGAGCATTGACAGATGTCATGTCCCTGCTGCCCGCATATCCCGGATTGTACAGAAGTTTGTTATACATGAACATCGTTACATGCGGATCACTTTGTGCCATGGCAAAAAGCGGCATAAAGGCCAGGAAGCTATGTATGATCCACTTTTTCATCGTTTCAGTAAAATTGCGCCCGCATATTCAGACGGTCCACCAAATTTGTTAGGTTCATTCAGCTTTACCAGGTAGTAGTAAGTACCATCGGGCAATTCACCCTTGTTTCCTTGTCCTCTCCATTCATTGTTGTATCCCTGTTTTTCATACACTACGTCTCCCCATTTGTCAAAGATCTGCACCATGTTGCGGGGATAATCCTTAATGCCATTGATCACCCAGTTATCGTTTATTCCATCTCCATTAGGTGTTATTACGTCATAGATCTCAACTGCATTGCATGGGCCTTCTTCTACATTGACAGAAATCGTATCCATACACCCCTTTGCGTCTTTCAGTGTCAAAAGATACACACCCTTTGTTGCACCGGTAAGTACAGACAGATCCGGGTAGTTAGCTGTACCCTTTGTCCAGATGTAATTGTAAGGTGGTGCGCCACCAAATGGAAGCGCTGTGATCATACCTCGCGCCAGTGCACAAGTATCCGGAATTGCGGTGGCATCGACCCACAGGCTGTCGGGCATAGCTATTACATAGCTTCCTGATTTTTTACATTGCGTGGGTTGTTGTGTCACTAATACTGAATAGGTGCCTTGTTGCAAGCCGGTAATTATGGACGTGGTCTTTCCATTGCTCCACAGGTATTCAAAAGTGGGAGCTCCTGTTACTGTAAGTGTAATGCTGCCGTTACTGTCGCCCCAGCAACTAACGTCATAGATACTTTCATACAACGTAAAGTCAGGGACTATTACCACCATTTCGGCCGACGTGGTTTTTTTACATCCGTTGGTATCAACGGCGGTAAAAACAATAGTAGCCTTTCCCGGGGCAATAGTACTAGCCGTTCCGGACGCGCTGTCGATGGTGACAATCGAGGGATTCAGACTATACCAACCGCCACTGTTGACCGGCAGTGTTGAAAGAACAACAGTTGCATTTGCACAATACGGGCCCGTATTGGTTATCGTACCAGCATCAGGCAAGGGGTTAATATAGATGGGCGTTTTTGTTTGTGAGGCGCAGAAGGCCGCAGTGATCGTGTAAATAACCGTGTCTGAACCGGACGAGATGCCTCTGGCGTTTCCGGCTATCACCGATATTCGGGAGCCGGCCGCAGACCATGTGCCCCCTGGTATAGAGGGCGCGATCACCACGCTATCCCCGATGCAAACAGCATCGGGCCCTGAGAGGGTTCCCGGGTCGGGTGGGGGAATCACACTCAAAACTGCTGTATCGCGGCATCCGCCCCCCAAAGAATAGGTGATGAGGCAGGTGCCCACTTGTTTACCTGAAACTATGCCCGTGGCAGGTGTTATTACAGCCACGGCTGTGTCTCCGCTGATCCAGGTACCTCCGACACCGGCATTGGTAAGTATTGTGCTGTTCCCTGTACATACGGTCAATTGTCCGGAGATAGGCGGAATAGAATTGTTCACCGTGACAGTAGTTGTTGCGATGCAGCCATTGACATTGTAGGTGATCATTGCTGTACCAACTACTATGCCGGTTGCAGTGCCGATGTCATCTACTTTTACAATACCGGTGTCTGAACTGCTCCAGTTGCCGCCGCTCAAGGTGTTGGTAAGCAGAGTGGTAGATGCGCTACAGATGTCTTTGTCTCCGCCAATAGTTGACGGCATGGCCGAAACAGTTACGATCACGGTTGAAAAACAAATTCCCACTTTATAGGTGACCATTGCTGTTCCGGCACTTACTCCTGTAACGGAGCCAAGAGAATTGACGGTCGCGACAGCGCTATTTCCGCTTATCCAGCTTCCTCCGGTCATAGGGTTGGTTAGCAAAGTGGTTGCTCCGGCACAAACCGTATAGGTACCACCAATTGCGGGTGGGGTAGTCTGGACTGTAACAGTCCTTTCCACCCGGCATCCCAGGGCTTTGTATGTGATCGTAGCAGTGCCCGCTGCGAGTGCATTTGCAAGTCCCGATACCGGAGCCATACTCAATTTAAGGGCATCGCTGCTGCTCCATGCACCGCCGCTTGTGGTGCTGGAAAACGTGGTTGCGGTGCCGGTACATATTATAGTGTCACCGATTATGGGTGCTACAAATGGCACGATGATGTCTGTGTCTTTAACGCCAACACATCCCCAGCCATTTCTTGACTCCAGATGGATAGTATACGTGCCAGGAGACGAAAACATGTGCATGGGGGAAGGCGTGGTGCTGGTAAGGGCGTCATATATCCAGGTGCGGGATACGATGGGAGAGAAATAAGTTTTTGACGAATCGATCAATGAAAAATAAATACCCGGACATATTGTATCGGGAGAAGTAACAAGTTTTGCCTGTACAGCACTCACTTTAATGGTATCGGTACCAATGTTTGATGCGACACAACCTGCATTGTCACTAAGGATCAATTTTGGCACATATGCCCCCGGCGTAGTGTACACATGGCTTATAGTATCACTGCCCGATGTAGTTACAATGACCCCATCTGCAAAATCCCATGTAATACTGGGAACTTTCTCCAGCGATGAGGTGAAATGCACATTCATTGGGCTGCAGCCTGTCTTCGGTGAATAAGTAAATCCCCCCGGGTATCCATAGGCCTTCATGGTTCGGGTTACAGTGTCTTTGCATCCCCATTGGTTGGTAACAATCAACTGTGCTGTATAGATCCCGGCCACAGTGTAATTGTTGGTGGGGGACGGCACAACAGATTCGTGTCCGTCACCAAATTTCCACGAATAAGTTGCTGCGCCTATACTGCTGTTATAAAATTGCGCGAGGAAGGGAACGCAGACTGAAACAGAGTCAACAACTGTGAAACGGGCTGTGGGTTTGGTAGTAGTGATGTAATTAATGAATGTGGTGGTAGCAGTGCAGCCATGTGAGTCAGTGACTGTCAGAGAAACATTGTATCGTCCGGTATCATTGTACGCATGGGTCGGAGTTGTGAGTAACGAAGTATCTCCATCTCCGAACTGCCACCTACAGGTCACGAGGTCGACTGTCGTATTATTGAACGATACAGGTACGCGGATACACGGGTGAGTCAAAGTGGCGTTGAAATTGGGGGTCGCATTCAGTACTGTGATCACCCCTGTTATCGTGTCACTACAATTTATGTTGTTCGTGACGACCTCAGTAACCGTATAAGTTCCGACTGCCGTGTATGTATGATTGAAAGTTGCAGACGTCGTGAGTGCTGTGTCTCCATCGCCAAAGTTCCACCTATAGGTTGAAGCGGTCAGGCCAATGACCTGTTTACTGGTATCGGTGAAAGTGACCGCGAAAGGAACGCACCCTTGTGGTGCTGATGGTTTAAATCCCGCGATTGGTTTACCCAATACTACGTAATTCAGCTTTTTGATCGTGTCCAGACAGTCGTTTTCATCCCAGGATACCATCGTTACATCATAGCGCCCCGGAAGTGAAAACCCGTGTTTATACGTTCGTGGGTTATTATAGGGCGTTGAGGTAGATTCAATGATCCACTTGAATGATAGTTGCGTTCCGGTGGTGTCAAGCGCTTGAAACAATACAGTGTCGGGCTCGCAAAGCTGGGTAATATTCGCTGTGAAGTTTGGATGCGGGTCAACGACCTTGATTGTATCCCGCCGTCGGTCCACGCAGCCTGCAGTGGTGTTCCGGACCACCAATTCTATCGGGAATTGTCCGGGTGACGCGTAGGTATGAGCCGGGTAGGTCGCATTTGAAGAGTCGCCATCGCCGAAATACCATGTTCGCACGTCGTTGCCCACAGACGAGTCGAAAAACAATACCTGACGGTCTATGGGACAGTTGAACTTATAGTACAATACCGCCTTCGGAGAGTCAATTAATACATAGTCGCGCCGGATGAACGTATCACCGCAGCACCCATAAAAACATGGAGTTAAAGTCACCGTGAACTCGCCCGGCAACGTGTATGGTCTCTTTTTCACGGCAGTATCCGAGAAAGTGAGGAAGTCGCCGAAGTCCCAAACAAAGGAGTCGACCACGCCCGAGGTTACGGTTGCGGTAAAGGTGATCGTATCTTCCCGGCAGGCATGCAATGGTGCGGCCGTAAACGTGGCGGCCGGCACATTGCCGACAAGTATGTCGACTGAGTCCTTAATGATACAATTGTTACGGGTGTACATTGTAGCGTATACCCTGTATATGCCGGTATCGGTGTAGGTAAAGCTTGTGGTGGCACCAGTCGCTGTGGCACCGGGTACGCCCAAGGTCCACCTTATTGAATCTACCGGATAGGGGTAGGGTGCCAGTAACCATAATGGCTGAGTGGTGAAGTGTTGTGTCGTAAAGTTTACGGTCAACGGCGCGCATCCACGATCGTGATCAACGTCGATATTAAACAAATGGTCATACAACGTGTCTTTTACGCGGATCGTATCCCTGCATCCGAAGGTGGGATGGGTTTTGATCATCATGATATCGACAATGCTGTCGACTTTGTAGGTATAGGTATAACTGCTGCCAGTGCGAAATGCCAAATTTTCGAACACCCAACTAACGTTTGTGCCCGGTGGGGCTGTTGATGTGTACATCACGCTGACAGGTGCTGCGCAAGGCTGTGCGGGTGTAGCGGTAAACGATCCCGTTGGACCGGGAATCACGTACATGACCTGCATCAGCGTATCTATGCAAGGACTGAAGCCGGTTATCAGTCGTACCTGATAGGTACCTGCAGCGGTGTAGGTGTGCACGGCGTCGACAGTTGTTGCTGATGCGCCGTCGCCAAACAGCCATTGTCTGTACGTATGAGTGGTACTGGTGTTGGTAAATGATACCGGAGCATTGACACATGCAGTGTCGTTGAATGTGAAACCTGACGTGACGCTGCCAACAGTAACGGTACCGCCCACGGCACTGTCGGGACAGCCGTGTACATCTGTAACCTTGAGCAAGACACTGTAAGTGCCGTTGGTCGAGTAGCTGTGAGACGGGTTGGTTGCGCCGGAAGTAGTGTTGTCGCCGAAACGCCAAAGGTATGTAAGCGGTCCGGACCCGGTTGATGTGTTGGTAAATGCTACCGATGCCGGAGGGTCGCAGACAGTGGTCTTGTTTTGAGTGAAGCTGATGACCGGCGGGGTAAAAACATGTATCAGGGTGGTTTTGGTAAGTGTGGTAGTACAGCCATTTGAGTTAGTAACGGACAAGGCTACGTTGTAGTAGCCCGGAAACATATAAGTATGGGTTACGGGGCTTACCAGAGCTGTGTCTCCATCTCCCAGACTCCATTTTATAGTTGCCGGGCCCGATGCTCCGTTGGTGCTGGTGTTAGAAAACGTTACACTTTTTCCCGGGCAGATCGCAGTGTCACTTTGCGTGAAGCTCACTGTGGGATTGGCGTAAACAGTAATCGTTCGGGTGCTACTACTGGACAACGCTCCGCTCGTAACCGTGAGTGTGACCACGTGAACACCCGCTGTGAGGAAGCTGGACGAAGCCGTGTACCCTGTGACTGGTGATCCTGTGCCAAAGTTCCATGAATAAGTACAACCGCTGCAGGGTGCATCTACCGGAGTGAAATTGACAACAAGGGGGGCGCAACCTGCTACCTTGTCTGCAGAGAATACAGAGGTGACAGCAGATGCTGAAAACGACACAAACAACAGTATTAACACACTGACCCAACGAAATTTCCGTTCGACGGGATTAACCGCAAGCCGTTGAGTAGGGCCTGGGATGAAGTGTGTTGCGGGTGTCATTTTTCGAGGTTTTCCCGGCTATTTTGAAGACGGGTTTACAATATACGATTTTACTCGCATGTAAAAAAGGCGATACCAGATTCCGGGGTGATTCAGCAGGAATAGCGTTGTGCCTTTCTACTTAAAATATAAACAGAAAGGCAATAATTTTACCTTTCTGTTCAATCGGGTATTAGTCCCTTGATATCCAAAAATATATTACCTCACTTCGCCGCCGTTGTCGGCAGTAGTGACCGGAGACGCAAATACGAGACCTCCATCAAGGTTCTGAGCCATGAGGATCATTCCCTTACTCTCTATGCCTTTCATTTTGCGTGGCGCGAGGTTCGCAACGACTGTCACTTGTTTGCCGACGATCTCTTCGGGTTTGAAGTGCTGCGCGATGCCGGATAGAACGGTACGCTTTTCGTATCCAAGGTCCAGTTCCAGTTTGAGCAGTTTGTCGGCTTTCTCAACTTTTTCCGCACTCAGGATAGTTGCAACACGGAGGTCAATTTTCGCGAAATCGTCTATTGTTATCTCTGGTTTTGGAGGTAAGTACGTTGGAGCAGCAGCAGTAGTAGTTTCCACGGGTGGTTGTTGTGCAGTGTTGTTACCTGAATTATCGCTTGTCATTGTAGCTTTTTTAAGATTGTCATGCAATTTCTCTACCTGAGCAGCCACTTCGGCATCCTCGATCTTGCGGAAAAGCAGTTCGGGTGCAGGCAGCGGGTATCCCGTTTTCAGTAGATCTATACGGCCCGCATTCTCCCATTCCAGCATACGATCCACCACCTTCATCAGGCTACACATTTTTTTAGATGTGAACGGCAGGAAGGGATTAGCGAGTATGGCCAGGTTAGCCGTCAGCTGAAGGCAAAGGTGCAGACAATTGTCTATAAGTTTCTGGTCGTCAGGTTTTACATCGAGGGTTTTAGCAACAATCCAAGGCTGCTTGTCCTGCATGTACTTATTTGCCTTACGTGCCAGATCTATCACTTCAAAAAGGCCGTCCCTGAATTTGTAGCCTTCGAGGCAAGCCTCTACCTTTTGAGCAGAACCTTTGATCTCCGCAATAAGTGCGCGGTCTGCATCGTCCATTACGTCTTCGTGCAGCTTTGGTACCCGTCCGCCACAAAGTTTGTGCATTAAAACAAACGCGCGGTTGACGAAGTTACCGAACACGGAGACCAGTTCATTGTTGATCCGGTCCTGAAAGTCCTTCCATGTGAAATCATTGTCCTTTGATTCCGGAGCGTTCGCACAAAGCACATAACGCAACATATCCTGCTGGCCCGGGAAGTCTTTTACATATTCATCAACCCAAACCGCCCAGTTTCGTGACGTTGAGACTTTTTGCCCCTCAATATTGAGGAATTCGTTGGCAGGTACATTGTCTGGCAGAACAAATCCCCCGTGGGCCTTGAGCATGGACGGGAAGATGATACAATGGAATACTATATTGTCTTTTCCTATGAAGTGTACCAGCTTAGTATCGTCACTACACCAATAGTCTGCCCATTGTGCCGTGAGTTCTTTTGTGGCACTTATGTAGCCAATGGGGGCGTCAAACCATACATACAGCACCTTTCCGTCGGCACCAGGCAAAGGAACGGGTACCCCCCAGTTGCTGTCGCGGGTCATGGCACGAGCCTGAAGGCCGCTGTCTATCCAGCTTTTGCACTGGCCGTATACGTTCGATTTCCAAGTGTCTTTTTTGCCTTCAACAATCCACTCGTTCAGCCAGCCTTCGTACTTATCGAGTGGGAAATACCAGTGTTTGGTTGTTTTTTTAACCAGCGGAGCACTACTTAACGCGCTACGTGGGTCTATGAGTTGCTCCGGAGATAGGGTAGAGCCACATTTTTCGCACTGGTCGCCATAGGCGTTCAGGTTGCTGCAAACCGGACAGGTGCCTACAATGTAACGATCGGCCAGAAAAGTGTTCTTTTCCTCGTCGTAGTATTGTTCTGTCTCACGTTCTTCGAAAACGCCATCGTCATATAGTTTTTTGAAGAAGGCCTGTGACGTTTCGTGATGTGTTTTGCTGGAAGTGCGGGAATAGATATCGAAAGAAATTCCCATATCGGCAAAGCTGTCGCGGATGATGGCATTGTATCTATCCACCACGTCTTGTGGCGTCACGCCTTCTTTCATGGCCCTGATGGTGATGGGCACACCATGCTCGTCGCTGCCACAAACAAATTTTACATCTCTTTTTTGCGCGCGTTGATACCTTGTATATATATCGGCCGGCAGGTAGCACCCTGCGAGGTGGCCAATGTGCACCGGCCCGTTGGCATAGGGTAGTGCTGCTGTGATCAATATCCGTTTGTATTCCATTTCAGGCTGCAAGATAATTAATAGTAAGATGCGGGGAGATCGGGAATTAGGATTATGGTTCTTGTTTTGGTTAAGATTGGTTTGAATATGTGTTGT
>JBGAQG010000055.1:0-10108 GCA_044220845.1 Flavipsychrobacter sp.
AATGGTCGGGGCCATAGCCTACGCTTTCTCTACCTACAATGCAATTATCATAAGTGTAGGCCATGAAACCAAGATGCTTACTATGGGCTATTTGCCCGCGGCTATGGCAGGTTTGTACCTTGTATATCGCGAAAAATGGTTGACGGGTGCCGCAGTGCTCGGTTTATCGTTCGCGCTCATTTTCAGCAACAACCACTTTCAGGTTATTTATTACTCCTTCATCATGTTTGGCTTTTTCGGGTTGGTTATGCTTTATATAGCCATCAAAGAAGGAAGGCTGAAACAGTTTTTCATCTCATCTGGTATTGCGGCAATTACTATGGCTGCCGGTATCGGGCCTAGCATGCCGTCTTTGCTCACAACCGCCGAATATGCAAAAGAGACAATGAGGGGTGGGGCAAGTGAACTATCAGGGCACGATAAAAAGGAAAATGGTGGTCTCGATAAAGAATATGCGTTCCGGTGGAGCAATGGCATTGGAGAGACTTTCTGTCTGATGATCCCATACTTGTATGGCGGTTCCAGTGGCGAGGCGGCTGAAAAAGCTCCTAAAACTCTTGAAGCAATTGGTGGTGGTGCAGATCAGTTACCCTTGTATTGGGGGTCGCAACCTTTCCTTAGTGGTCCGGTTTACTTCGGCGCAATTGTATGTTTCTTGTTTGTATTGGGCATTTTTGCAGTGCGTTCACCGCATAAGTGGTGGATCATTGCTGCCAGCGCTGCTTGTGTCGTATTGTCTTGGGGTAAGAATATGGAGAGCATCAATTTCTTTTTGTTCGACCATCTCCCGTATCTCAATAAGTTCCGTACGCCTTCAATGGCGCTCGTTATTCCTCAGTTCCTTTTCCCATTACTTGGTATCTGGGGCGTACAAGAGATCCTCGACCGCCGCGACGATCCTCAAACCTGGAAAAATATCAAGTTGGCTGCCGGTATTACTGCTGGCATCTGTGTCCTCATTGGAGTAGGGGGGAGCATGTTCTTCGACTTCACAGGTGGAAGCGATGATCGTCTGCAACCCGAAATGGTAAAGCTTCTTAAAGAAGACAGGGTTGCCCTTGCAATGCGTAGCGGACTCACAAGCGCCGTTTTCATTCTTCTCGCAGCAGGCATGCTTTGGGCATACCTTAAGGACAGGATCAAGAGTTCAGCTTTGTTTATCGGACTTGGGGTTCTGGTAGTCATCGACCTCCTGCCTATGTCGAATAATTACCTCAACGAATCCAATTACGTGGATGCTTCAGAGTATGAGACCATTTTCCAGCCTCGCGATGTGGACATGGCCATCATGAAGGACCCTGATCCTTACTACCGAGTGCTCGATCTTACCCGCGATACATATAATGATGCCATTCAAGCTTATTTCCACAAATGCGTGGGTGGATATCACCCCGCAAAAATGGAGATATATCAGGATCTGATCGACCGCCAAATGAGTCGCGGATTCAATGGGCAGGTGCTCAATATGTTAAACACGAAGTACATCATTGCCGGACCCAAAGGTGGTGCACCACAGGTTATCCCTAATCCTACGGCATGTGGTAATGCATGGTTCGTAAATGAAATAAAATGGGTCAATACTGCCGACGACGAAATGAATGCACTCAATGCGCCTCAGATAGGTGATACTGCTCTTCCGGTCGGTGCGTTCAGCCCGCTGAATACTGTCGTGCTGCGCACGCGTTTTAAAGAAATGGTTGGCAACGCAGCGATAGGAAAAGATAGTTCTGCGTCTATAAAGCTCACTAAATATGGACTCGATGAACTATCGTTCACCAGCACCAACAGCAAAGAAGGAATTGCTGTATTCTCGGATATTTACTACCCCAAAGGTTGGAAGGCGTATGTAGATGATAAGGAAACACCAATTATGCGTGCGAACTACGTATTGCGTGCCATCAAGGTTCCGGCTGGTAACCACAAAATAGAGTTCAGGTTCAAGCCGAATAGTTTCTACACAGGCCAGAAGGTGGCATTTGTCAGCAGCATTTTATTGGTGTTGCTTTGTCTTGGTGCACTTTATAAAGGTTTTATGAAACCTGCTGAAAGCTGATTGTAGTGCCGGATATGTGCGGTATTTCGGCTCCCGACGTAATTATTGAATATGGCTGATAAACCTGTATACGATTTGAAGACCTTTTTCCGCATGCGGAGGGAAATGAGTGTAGGGTTTTACCTCACCGATTTCCTCTTTAGGAAGATCCTCAGACAGAATGCAGACACAAAATGGGCAATTCATCATACCAGTACGATACACTGCCCGGGTCGTATCACTTTAGGTAAAGGAGTTTTCCCGGGCGACTCACCGGGCGTTTACATAAACGCATCCAACGGTATCATCATCGGAGATTATACGAATCTGGGGCCTAACGTCGGACTTATTTCTGCCAATCACGATGTGGTGAACAACGATAAGCATGATGTAGCAGATCCCATACGTATCGGACGATTCTGCTGGGTTGGTATGGGTGCAGTTATTTTACCGACTGTCCGGCTTGGCGATTTTACAATTGTTGGGGCTGGTTCGGTCGTTACAAAGAGTTTTAGTGAAGGTTATTGTGTCATAGCCGGTAATCCCGCCAGGGTCATCAGGCAGTTAAACAAAGAAGAATGTAATGCCTTTGCTCAAAGCAAATAGCGTATTTGTAAGTAACTCATTCTTTATATTCATCACGCGGTTTTTCCCTTCTTTGGCAAACCTGCTGGTGCTTGTCTGGTATTCACGCAACTTGTCAGAGGGCGATTATGGAAACTATCAGTTGTTTTGGATCCAGTTATATGTCATCTACCCGCTTATAAGTTTCGGGTTACACAATGTCATCGTTACCTATTCACGGAACTTTCTCGCCAATATCCTGAGCAAGATCAAGGTCTTGCATTATGCGATTTACGTGTTCTGGGCTATTGCGCTTTCTGTAGTCTTCGCATTATTGCAATCTCGTCTTGGCCAGGTACATTTTTTTACGGCATTATTGTTTATCCTTAGCTTCTCAGTGGGCGTTATCACCGAGTCATTGCTGATTGTTTTCCGTAAGTACCTCGTGCTCACTTGGACAGGTTTCCTATATGCCGCATCTTTTTGTGCTATACATTGGTGGGCGTTGTCAGCCCGGTTGAGCCTTCAGCAACTTTTTTCTCTTTTGTTGGTCGTGAGTATGATGCGGGTGTTTGTCTATAGTTGTGCGGTGCTGATTGAAGTGAAAAAAGATGTTGACGGATATGTAGAAGAATTTGTTGACCTCAGTTCTGTTCGTGCACTTTGGCTTCACCTCGGCTTGTACGACGTGGTTCAGATGTTGTCAACCTGGGTAGATAAGTTCGCTGTTGCGCTGGTCCTCACAGCGGGACTCTCTGCGATATACTACAATGGAGCTCAGAATGTTCCTTTCCTTCCAATCTTGTTGAGTGCAGCCGGTAGTGCCGTTTTGTTGCAACTCGCTGGCCGTAATTGGGTGTCTGAAAAAGATGCAACGTTGCAATTGGTCAACGAATCTGGTCGAATGTTGTCATCCATTGTATTTCCGGTATTCTTCTTTCTCTACATTTTCCGAAATGAGTTGTTCGTCTCGGTTTTGTCGGAGAAGTATATTCCTGCTATTCCCATTTTTGCCGTGTCAATTCTCTCACTACCTGTCAGGGCATACAGTTTCACTACAGTGTTGCAACGAGCCCATAAAGGGCATATTATAAACATCGGTGCAGTAGCGGAACTTATCCTTGCGGTTGCGTTAATGTATCCGCTGTACTTACTGATGGGGTTACCCGGTGTTGCATTAAGCTTCGTGATTTCAACCTACTTGCAGGCAGCTTTCTACCTCATCGCAACTGCACGTCACTTGAAAGTATCTCCGTTACTTTTACTTCCCTTGGGCAATTGGATCATTAAATTCCTACTGTATGGATTCGTAATGTTCGCGATTCACTATCTGGGCACATTGCATTACACCGGCAAAGCAACACTGTTGCTCGGTGCCCTGGGTATGGTATTGCTAATTTTATTTACGTTTGTTTTTGAATTTAACCGAAAAAAGCACCATGGCAGGGCCGCAGAACCGATTCAGGCTTAAGAATATCGATAATACCGGATTTGGTACTAATAGTAGTGTAGAGGGCGGACGTCTCGTAAATCCGGACGGTTCCAATAACGTCAGGAAGCGCGGATTGCCCATTTGGGAAAGGATATCGTTCTATCATACGTTGCTGCAGATGAAACGTTCTCATTTCTTTCTCACAATCATGTTGTTTTACACAGCAACGAATGTTTTCTTCGCTAGTGTATACTTCTTGGTCGGAGTGCACAACTTGTCGGGCATCCCACATTCCGAATCGGTAATTGATGAACTTCTTGCAGCATTCTTCTTTAGTTCTCAAACACTCACCACGGTAGGTTATGGTCATGTGGCACCCACCGGACTTATTACCAATGCTATTGCTTCAACCGAATCTCTGATCGGAATTCTTGCATTTGCCGTGGTTACCGGTCTCATTTACGGACGGTTTTCACGTCCCAGAGCTTTTCTGCTCTTCAGTAGTAATGCACTGATGGCGCCATACAAAGATGGCAGGGCGCTCATGGTGCGTATGGCCACCTATAAGAACAACCACCTTACCGATGTTGAAGCACAATTGACCATAGCACTTCACGTGGACGAGAACGGTAAGGTGGTAACACGTTTTTACCCACTTCCTCTTGAGATGTCCCGTATCAGCTCAATGGCATCCAGTTGGACGATTGTGCACAACATCAACGAGGAAAGTCCACTCTATAATTACGATCAAAAAGCACTTTCAGAGGCCAAAGCAGAAATTATGGTTTACGTCCGCGCGTTCGATGATCACTTCTCTAATACCGTGCAGCAACGCACTTCTTACCTGAGTGGTCAGGTGTTATTCGGGGCTCGCTTCATACCCATGTTCCAGCGGTCTGATGACGGTACCTACACGCTTTTGGACCTCAGTAAGATCAACGCGCATGAGCCTGCAGATTTGCCATAAGTGGCTGTGGGGAGATTCATTTTACTTAGCCTTCTTTATCGCGGCAGCGTAGATCTTTTTAATACTGTTCTTTTCCTCTTGGTTCATGATGTTGTTTATTGCTGGCAACAGAGTCTGGTTGATCGGTAATTTAAGTTTCAGTAGCTCACCAAGCGCATAGGCAGCGCTCCATCTTACCACCGTGCCGTCGTTAGTGGTATTGTCCAGCAGTCCGGGGATAGCGCACTCTGCAATCTTTGGGTGCAAGGCAATGGTGTTTCCTATCACTCTTGCCGACTCCCATTTAATCCGCGGTGCCTTTGCCGTTAGCTGCGCCACAACCCATTCCAGTACCTTTACGTCGATGGCCGTTGCATCTTTTTTGGTCATGTACTCCAGACTTTCAATGCAGGTAGCTTTCTCCGAGTCTTTGGCCCGATCCGCAAATGTGATCAGATCATTGACGCTGATATCACCGGCATCCAGAAGCTGACATAGTCTCTCAGTCTTTTCCTTTGGCTTTAGCGTCTTGTTGGCGAAGAGCTCATTGATGGTCATATCGTTACGGTCGCTGAATAAATAAAAAGTAGTTGCCGCAGGTCACGGCAACTACCAAATGAATGAATTGTTGTCTTACTGTTTCTTAAATACGTTCCATGAGTAACCCGAAACTGAATCAATCGTTGTTGAATCTCTCGTGATAAGGTCTGATGATGTCAGTGAATGGATATGAAACGTACCTTCTGTAACCTGGAAAAGCGGATTAGCGCTTCCGCTTGCTTTGATGTTCACGTCTGCATCGTTGTTCAGCAACGTCCATGTAAAGTTGGATGATATGGAGGCCCCCATGAACTCAATAGACAGGGATCCTGTGCCATCAGATTGATAGGTTGTGAACAGTGCAAGCGTATCGGGTATCGTTACAACCTCCGATGGCTCCATAATGCTGTTGTTGTTAGCGTCCATGCCGGTCTGCATCAGCTTCCATTTTCCGCTGATCCTTGCCTTTACAGAGTCATCTTTTTTCTTCTTGCAGCTCGTCGCTGTAAGGCTGAATGCAGCGAGGAGAACAATAAGTAATTTGGCAGTACTTTTCATATAGGTATTTTGTTTGTTCGTAAAACTACGGTTAAATCGTTAAATTTCATTGTGTTAGCTATTATCATCCGATTATCCCCTGAACCCCCTGAGGAAGTCAACAACCGGCATTCTTTTCTTGCCCTCCAGTTGCAGATCCAGGACATACACCCATCCGTCTTTTGCCGCAAACCTCAGGTATGTGCTGTGATCTGTTTCCCATGATCCTGGTGCCTTGCCGGTCTCTCCCGGCTCAACTTTCACTGAATACACCCGCATCGTTTTTTCGCTAAGATGCGTAAAGGCCGTAGGGTAAGGTGACAGGCCGCGGACAAAATTGTTGATCTCGTGGCAGCCTCTGTTCCAGTCAATTGCCATGTCTTCTTTAAACAACTTAGGCGCGTGCCTCAGTTCGCTGGTGGTTATAGCAGCCTGCGGTATCTCTTTTAACGAGCCTTCCGCAAGTCCCTTCACGGTTACAACAAGTAGTTCTGCACCAGCCACCATCAGCTTGTCGTGCATAGTACCGGCATTGTCCTCCGGCAGAATGGGCACCTTGGTCTGAAGCAAAATATCACCTGTGTCTATTTCGTGCTTCAGTTTAAAGGTTGTTACCCCGGTCTCCGTCTCACCATTCATGATAGCCCTGTTGATAGGGGCAGCTCCCCGGTATTGCGGCAGCAACGACCCATGTACGTTGATGGTGCCCATAGGTGGCATATTCCACACCACTTCAGGCATCATCCTGAAGGCCACAACTACCTGAAGATCTGCCTTCATGTTCCTTAGTTCTCCCAGAAATTCGGGCGATTTCATCTTCTCAGGCTGCAACACAGGTAGCCCCTGCGCCACTGCATACTGCTTCACTGCCGATGCCTGCAGGTGTTGCCCCCGTCCTGCGGGTTTGTCGGGTGCGGTCACCACGGCCACAACATTTCCTCCTGCCTCTATCACCGCTTTCAGCGACGCAACCGCGAAATCGGGAGTACCGAAAAAAACGATCCGCAATTCTTCAAATGTCTTCATTCGGTCACAAAACTAATCCTAATGTCGGAATGTCTGAAGCAACTCCGCCGAATGCCGGCACATTACTTTACTTTTGCCCCTCGCTGTAAATGCGGTTGCTTTATTATTCTGTATCATGTATCAACTCCTTCAGGATATCGTTGCCAATCCGGGTGCATCGCTGCTCACAATTGCTAATCTCGTGCTCATTGAAAGCCTCCTCTCGGTCGACAATGCTGCTGTACTGGCAACAATGGTCATGGGCCTTAAGCCGGAAGAACGAAAGAAAGCGCTCAAGTACGGCATATTCGGTGCCTACCTATTTCGTGGGATCTGTCTTTTCCTCGCTGCCTTCCTCGTCAAGGTTTGGTGGCTGAAGGGTGTGGGCGGCCTGTATCTATTATACATCACCATCGATTGGTTGCGCAAACGTGGCAAGACCGAAGAAACAAAGACCGAGATCAAGAACGAGGGCAGTGTCTTCTATCGCGCCACCGTGGGGCGTATAGGCAAGTTCTGGGCCACCGTTATTGCAGTAGAGGTGATGGATCTCGCATTCTCTATAGACAATGTGTTCGCTGCCGTTGCTTTTTCCGACAATGTCCTCGTTATCATGATCGGGGTGTTTATCGGCATTCTGGCCATGCGTTTTGTGGCACAGGGTTTCGTCAAGTTGTTGGAGCATTACCCATTTCTGGAAGTTTGCGCCTACCTCGTCATTGCGCTGCTCGGTGTGAAGCTCTCACTGTCACTTGCTGAGCACTATTACCCCGATTCTAAAATGACCCGCATACTTGAAAGTCATGAAGCCGATTGGGTTACTTCGCTCATAACAATAGCCATATTCTTTGTGCCGATGATCACTTGCTACCTGTTCGATTATCCGTCACGCAGAAAGGATAAGTAGCTACTGATAACAATTTGCACATCAGATATTACGTTTTCTGCTACATTCCCTAACTTTACCCCTCTTTATGAAGTCGTTCCGTCGGTCTGTATCCCATCTCGTTGTGGCTTGCGCCTCAACTGTTTTACTGGTTGCTTGTGGCGAAAAGGTGCCATTGCCTCAACGCAAGTCTACTTTCGACATCACCTATTCAGGTGATCTCTACCTTGGCGACAGCATCCAGTTTCAGACCAATGCACCCGCCGGCAAACACCTCCTTTGGTTGTTTGGCGATGGTGAGTCTTCTATTGAGACCAGCCCGAAACATGCATTCCTGAAGCCACCTTTCAACGGTGCCGATATTGCCCCTGACACAGTTACCCTTATCGTCGATCACGATATCTATCAGCCCAACAAGATCGCTATTTTGCTCAAGCCTGGCATTAAGTGGGTAGTCGGCAACTACACATGGAAGGGTGGCAAGTTCCGCATGCATGGTACGTGCTGTCCCGGACTGTCCGATCATGCGCTGGCTGATACCGTTTTTCCGGTCACTGCCTGGGATGAATACACGGTCAAGTGCTGGGGCAACAACCTCCGCTACCTTGCCGATAGCAACTACTACAGCAACGAACGCTCAACCGGCATGTACAATGGCACATGGGTCATTTACACCCGCGATACTTTGTTCTTCCGCCAGCGCACCGGCGACCAGAATGGCTGGGCAGAAACAACCTATTACCACAAGTTCTGATCCTTGTTATGACCACACAGTCAAAGTCATATTGGAAGCGGTGGTACACACTCGTTCTGATGGCACTCGCCGCACAGATCGCGTTTTATTGGTGGTTCACCCTGCATTACAGGTAGTTACTGATCGCGCCACGGCTGTGTGCCGTCTGTTACAAACTTATACAACATCAGCAGTCCCATAGAGGCGGCCATTTCCTTGTTTCGGTGCCTGTCGTAATGGAACACATAGCGCCTGCTCAGGGTTCGGCCACCCGGTCCTGCCACTGCCATCCACGCCATGCCCGTGCCTCTTTCGTCACCGATCGGTGGTTCCAGCAGGCCGGTTATCCCGAATGCATAATCGGCTTTAAGTACGGTAGCGGCCTGGTGTGCCATGGCCAGGGCGGTCGCATCGCTCACCACGCCGTTGGTGTCTACCACATCCTTGCTCACGCCCAGCACATCCAGTTTCACCTCGGTCTGGTACACTACAATACCACCCCTGAAGTACTTTGAAGAGCCCGAAACCTGTGTGAGCAGGTGTGCCATATAGCCACCCGTGCAGCTTTCGGCAAGAGCCAGTGTTTTGCCGTTGCGGGTGAACCATCGGTGCAATATCGCTTCCATCGGTTCATCCTTCAGCGATATCACAATATCCTCCAGCCGGTTGGCAATAGCCATTTGGTGCGGCTTCATTTCGTCCTGCAATGCCTGCTCGGTTTTTCCGTGCCCGGTCAGGCGCAGCTTCACCATGCCTGCGCCCGGCAGGTAGGCAAGTTTTATGTGGGCGGGCAGTGCCTCTTCCAGGTCCTGTATCTTCTCTGCCACAAAACTCTCGCCCTCTCCGGCTGTTATCACTGACAGATGCACAATGGCATCACCGGTGAACCGCTCTTTAATACGCGGCAATGCCTCTTCCTGCATAATACTGATCATCTCAAACGGCACCCCCGGCAGCGATATCACCACGCGCCCGTCCCTTTCAAACCACATGCCCGGCGCGGTGCCCATTCGGTTAAAGAGCACACTGCAGGTCTCCGGTACTTCGGCCTGCTTCATGTTCCGCTCCAGGAACGGACGGTTGCGCTTGGCAAACAGATCCTTCACATGTTCCAGTACCCGCTCGTTCACCACCATCTTCCCGCCAAAGTACTCCAGCAGCAGCGGCTTGGTAATGTCGTCGGCGGTGGGCCCGAGGCCGCCGGTCACTATCACCAGTTGCGAATTGGCCAGTTCTTCATTCAGCGCATCGGTTATGGCTTTTTTATCGTCGCCCACAGCCACACGCCTCCTCAGGTCTATGCCCAGCGCGTTCAGTTGTTTGCCTATCCATGCCGAATTCGTGTCTATCGTCTGACCGATCAGTAATTCGTCTCCTATCGTTATCACCGATGCTACTGTGCTGCTCATATATCTATTGTTCAAAGAATGGTT
>JBGAQG010000056.1:0-9800 GCA_044220845.1 Flavipsychrobacter sp.
AGATTGGCGAAATTATTTTATGTGGTGTTCGTTGCAACCAACCGAGAAACGATTTTCTATCACACCCCCAAAAACGCACTATCATAAAACTTTCTTTTGCCTATTTTCCCGCACGGGTGTAACTTGAATAGAAGTTGAAGAAAATGGCGCAAAGTAGAATATATGATGAATATTTTTCACTTCTCAGGTGCGCAGAAGTGGGAAGTTTTTGCGCAGTTTTGGGAAGCAGATTGCGCACCTACTTCCCACCTTTTTATTGATAATCAATCAGGTACGTAAAAAGTGCGCAAAACAAAAAAAAATGCGCAGTTGGCAGGGCGGCGGCAGCATTGCGCAGGTAGGTGTTACCTGCCTGTGGTTTAAAAATCGTAGGTTTACAGCATGAAACCGAGGCAGCCGTCATTACCCTTGCTGGCAGGGCGCAAACCTGTAATGGAAGCACTGCAGCAGGGAGTGGCCATAGAAAAGATATTTCTGCTCCGCTCTGCTACAGGGCCGGAGATAAACGCCATAAAAAAACTGGCCCGCGATGCCAATATTCCCGTGAGCCAGGTACCTGTAGAAAAGCTGGACGGGCTTACCCGCATTCAGCACCAGGGCGTGGTGGCATGGGGTTCGTTGCTGCATTATGTGGACCTTCAGGCGGGTATCTCACACGTGGTAGAGTCGGGCAAAACACCCCTCTTCCTGCTGTTGGATGGCGTGACCGATGTGCGCAACGTGGGTGCCATAGCCCGCAGCGCACTATGCTGCGGTGCGCAGGCTTTGATACTGCCTACATCGCACGCGGCATCGCTTACCGAGGAAGCCATCAAAACATCGGCAGGGGCACTGCGCAAGATATTGCTGTGCCGTACGCCATCGGTGCCGCAGGCCATAGACGTTCTGAAGCTGAACGGAATTCAGATCCTGGGAACGCAGATGAAGGGTAGTGTGCCGGTATATGAGGCCAATATGACCATACCCACTGCTGTGGTGATGGGCGCCGAGGACACAGGCATCAGCAAAGATGTGCTGAAACGCGCCGACCAACTGATACGCATACCCATGTCGGCAGAGTTCGACTCGCTGAATGTGTCGGTAGCGGCAGGTATGGTGTTGTATGAGGCGCAGCGCCAGCGTTTGCTGGGCGTATAAACAGCCTACATGAACAGGTACATCAGGCGAATGCAGTACACATTATTGTACTGCTCGCCGCGCGAATAGTTCTGCGGTGTGTTGTTGCGGATGGAGATGACCGAATACTGGAACCTGAGGTTGAGGAACAGCCCTTTCCAGCAATGCAGGTTGCCCGACAGTACAAAGTTGTAATCGCTTTTCTTGAAGGGGAAGTCGTTCAGATTCACGGTTGACGCCGGGACGGTCGTAATGAACTCCTTGCTGGTACCCAGTCGGGAATAAGAGAAACCCGCCCCGAAGTGGCTTTTGCGCTTATCAAAGTAGTTGAGCATTATAGGCACTTCGGCATAGTTCAGCGTGATGCCGTAGTCTGTAATGAAGGTACCTTGGTTCACGGTAAAGTATCCTTTAGACCTGGCTCCCTTCTGGGCATAGAGCACTTCCATACTGGCGGCCACATGCTCATCGAGTTTGGTGTATACAATGCCACCTACATTGAGGCCCGTTTTGTGGTAGCCGGCAAAGTTGTCGCCATCTACCTGGGTGAAGTTGCCACCGGCAATGAGGCCACCGTAAAAGGTACGCTCGTCTTCGTAGTAACTCTGTGCGGTTGCAGTTTTGCCTGAGGCACCAAGTGCCGCAACGGCTGCTATAAGTATGTAGGCGAGTTTGCGCATAGCATGTCAAATATAGGTGGTTTTGGCATCAGACACCGTGTTAGCCGAACAGGTACATGAGGCGTACGGTCCACAGGTTGCTGAACTGGCGCTGTGCCCGCGACACTTCATCGGGCGATACAGTGCGCACCGGCGACAGCGCATACTGGAACCGTATGTTGAAGAACAGTCCCTTCCAGACATGCAGTTGCGCACCGGCCACAATATCAAAGCTCTCTTTTTTGAACGGATACTTGTCGAAGTTGATCGTGGTGGCGGGCGTGGTCTCTATGGTCTCGGTGCTGTTCAGTAGTCGGTTCACCGCCACACCGAGGCCAAAATGGCTTTTGCGCTGATCGAAGTAGTTGATCATCATAGGGATCTCTACGTAGTTCAGCTTAATGCCATATTTGTCGATGATGGTCATGGAGTCGGCAGGGGAGTAGCGGTAGGTATTGCTTCGGGCACCCTTTTGGCTATACAGCGCCTCGAAACTGAAGGCCACATGGCGGTAGATGCGCAGATAGCCGATGCCGCCAAAGTTTGCACCTGTGCGGTGGTAGCCCGCATAATTGTCGCCGTCTATCTGGGAGAAATTGGCCCCGCCGATGAGCCCTACCGATATGAGTCGTGGTTTTTCGAGGTACAGCCCGTCCTCAGGATTGTCATCGACCTGGGCGCGGACGAGGGTGGTGAATAATACAAATAGAATATTGATGACAAAAAATGCCGCGAATTTTCTACTTTTATTCATTGAAACAGCCGAGCTAATGAGCTTCAAATATACACCAAACACGCTAAAAAAACTGGAGGAGCTATTCGAAGAAGCCCGATACATAATTCGTTATGAGAAAGGCAACTTCAACAGCGGATATTGTATTCTGGAGGAACGCCGTGTGGTGGTCATCAACAAGTTCTTCAACGTGGAGGGGCGCATCAATGCCCTGGTAGAGATACTGCAGACCATAACGGTGAAGGAGGAAGAACTGAGCACCGAAATGCTGAAGTGGTACAAACAGCTAAAGTCTGATACCGACTTTAAAGAAGGAACCCCGGTACAAACCCAAATGGATATCTGAGTATGAAAGTGACCTTTTTGGGTACAGGAACTTCGCAGGGGGTACCGTTCATTGGTTGTCCGTGTCCGGTATGTACGTCTTCCGATCCGCGCGACAGCAGGTTGCGTTGTTCGGTATGGATAGACACCGGCACCACCAGTATTGTGATTGACAGCGGTCCCGATTTCAGGTACCAGATGATAAGGGCGGGCGTGCGGAAGCTGGATGCTATAGTGTACACACATGGTCATAAAGATCATATAGCCGGGCTGGACGATATCCGCCCTTACAACTTTTTTACGGGCAAACCGGTAAGCATTTATGCCACCACCGAGACCCAGGAGACCATAAAAAGGGAGTTCAGTTACATCTTTACCAACCCCACCTATCCGGGTATCCCGCAGATAAACGTTCACACTATCAATCATTACCAGTCGTTCTTTATCAATGAGTTAGAGATCATACCGATTAAATTGCTTCATTTAAAGATGGAGGTGCTCGGCTTCCGCATAGGCGAATTTACCTACATAACCGATGCCAATTACATAGCCCCCGAGGAGTTGGATAAAGTCAGAGGTAGTAAAACTTTGGTCCTCAATGCATTGCGAAACGAACCTCATGTATCACATTTCACTCTTGCGCAGGCTATAGAGGTAGGCGCATCTACGGGCGTGCCCGATGTATGCTTTACCCACATCAGTCACCAGCTGGGCAACCACAGCATAGTCGATGCTGCATTGCCGCCCGGCATGCGCCTTGCCTATGACGGATTAACGATAGAGTTTTAGGTTTTAAATAATTGGTTTTTAACTGTTTGTGATTGTTACTTTGTTTCGTTGTTCTGTTATGTGCCGGCGCACTAAGGCAATAAAAAAGGTGGCAACCACGGTCACCACCTTTCTGAAAAAGTAGAATCGGATCAGGCTTTTTCGCCAACTTCTACACCCAGTTCTTCGGCCAGGTCTTTTTCGATTCTCAAGTTGTTGATGATGAATTGTTGGCGGTCGGGGGTGTTTTTGCCCATGTAGTATTCCAGCAGTTTCTGTATCTGCGCATCCTGACTGAGCAACACAGGGTCCTTGCGGATATCGTCGCCGATGAACTGCGCGAACTCCTCGGGGCTGATCTCGCCCAGACCTTTGAATCGGGTGATCTCGGCGCGGCTGCCTATCTCGTGAATGGCGCGTTGGCGTTCCTCGTCAGAATAGCAGTAGATGGTCTTCTGCTTGTTGCGTACACGGAATAGAGGTGTTTGTAATATGTAGATATGGTTTCCGCGAACGAGGTCGGGGAAGAACTGCAGAAAAAAGGTCATGATGAGGAGGCGGATGTGCATACCATCCACATCGGCATCGGTAGCGATAACGATGTTGTTGTAGCGCAGGCCTTCCATTCCTTCCTCAATATTGAGGGCGTGCTGCAGCAGGTTGAACTCTTCGTTCTCGTACACCACCTTCTTGGTTAGGCCATAGCAGTTGAGTGGTTTTCCCCTCAGGCTGAATACGGCCTGGGTCTCCACATTGCGGCTCTTGGTGATGCTACCGCTGGCACTGTCGCCCTCGGTGATGAATATGGTGGACTCCAGCTGTTTCTGGTGGTATTCATCGCGGTTCTTTGCCGGCGGTTCGTCGTTAAGGTGAATACGGCAATCCCGGAGTTTCTTATTGTGTAGGTTCGCCTTCTTGGCTCGTTCGTTGGCCAATTTGCGGATACCTGACAGTTCTTTACGTTCGCGCTCGCTCTGTTCAATGCGCTTTTTAAGGGCATCGGCAACCGCGGGGTTCTTGTGCAGGAAGTTGTCCAGGTCTTTGCCAAGGAAGTCGGCCACAAAGGCTTTCATGCTCGGGCCGCCCTCATAAACGTATTGAGAACCGAGTTTGGTCTTTGTCTGCGACTCGAACACAGGCTCCTGCACGCGCACCGATATGGCGGCACAAATGCTCTGGCGGATATCGGCGGCGTCGTAGTCTTTCTTAAAGAATTCGCGGATGGTCTTCACGAAACCCTCGCGGAAAGCAGCCTGGTGGGTGCCGCCCTGGGTGGTGTGCTGGCCGTTTACGAATGAGTAGATGTCCTCTCCATAATCGCCATTGTGGGTGATGGCCACCTCAATATCGTCCCCCTTAAGGTGGATAATAGGGTAGCGCAGCGACTCTGCATTGGTCTTGCGGGTAAGGAGATCGAGCAGGCCATTCTTTGAAACGTAGTTGCGGCCGTTGAAATGGAACAGCAGGCCGGCATTGAGGAAGCAGTAGTTCCAAACCTGATTTTCAAGGTATTCGTGCAGGAAGTGGTAGTGCTTGAATACGGTTTCATCGGGTCGGAAGACGACTAATGTTCCGTTGTTCTCGGTTGTATCGGTCTCCTTGTGCTCTTTGGTCAGCACCCCGCGCTCAAACTCAGCAGATTTGGTACGTCCATCGCGGAAGGAGGATACCTTGAAGTATTTGCTGAGTGCGTTCACGGCCTTGGTACCCACACCGTTCAGTCCCACCGACTTCTGGAAAGCCTTGCTGTCGTATTTGGCACCGGTATTGATCTTGCTCACTACATCCACTACCTTGCCCAGCGGAATGCCACGACCATAGTCGCGCACGGTAACCTGTCCGTCGGCAACGGTGAGCTCCACCCGCTTGCCCTGGCCCATAGCAAATTCATCAATACAGTTATCTACCACCTCTTTTACGAGCACATAGATACCGTCGTCCACACTAGAGCCGTCGCCCAGTTTACCGATATACATACCGGGGCGCAAACGAATGTGTTCGCGCCAGTCGAGCGACTTAATACTGTCTTCGTTATATTGATTCTGCAGTTCAGCCATTTCTAATGTCGGGGTTTGGGAATTAACAATCCGGCAATGGTGCAAAAATCAGAAAAATGCTACCAAAGCCCAAGTGGGTGCTGAAAATGTGGATAAGTAATGAATGGTGATATTTTTTGTAGTCATGAACCACTAAACCATTGCGAAGAATTAGTTCTGTGCTTTTTTGGTTTGAGTTTCCTGTTCAACCTTGCCCTCTGATTAATTAATTTGAAATTAAATAACTTTTGATGCCGGTTAATTTTCAAGAAAACACTTCTTGGCACGCATTTTGACAGATGTTGGTAAAATATCTACCACCATGAGACCATTGATTTTGATGCTCGTTGCGCTTTTCATTGTTACAACAAACAGTTGTCGAAAGAATGAAGTGAAAAGTGCGATCTCTAACAACCAACCTGATACTACCATTTATGGCCCTTACACAAGTGTTGAAGCAGCATTTAGTGAGTTCTCTCCTAAGATGAAATCTGTTACCATAGACGCGGCTTCAGGTAGTACTTTTTATGGAAATTCGGGCTCGAGATATGTTTTCCCTCCGAATGCGTTTGTGGCCCCGGATGGGAGTTTCGTGAATGGCGCGGTCAAAGTAAGCGTTTTGGAGGTTTTGGGACGTGCGGAGATGATTTTTTCGGGAGTTTTACCAATAAGTAATGGTGAGCCATTGGTATCGGGTGGAGAATGTTATGTTATGGCAACTCAAAACGGAACGAGTTTGAAGCTAGCACCCAACAAGCAATACCGCGTAATTTTCCCGGTGAAATATGATACAGTGGAGCCAACATTGAAATTATTTTTCGGTACTGATAACGCAGGGAAAGTAAACTGGGAACAGGCACAAGACAATGAAGGTAGGGTGTTACATCACGGCCTTGAGCGATATGATTCCGTGGCAGGAGGATTAACCATCCATGTTTATTATGATTCTCTTTCTATGTTTGTCAGTAAGGTTGGTTGGGCAAATGCCGACCGATTTATGAGTAATCCAAATTACCAAAACTATACGGTGTTACTGAAAAGTGATTCGATTACCACCTTTTCAGGCATTCATTTTTACACCATTTATGACAAACTGAATGGTGTTTGGCCCGGAGGTGAAATTTCCGGGAATGTTATAACAGAAGATCATGTCCCCAATATTCCAGTACATTTTGTAGCATATGCCATTCAAAAGGGATTTTTCTATTCAGGTATTTTCGGGGTTACCCCTGAAAATGGAAATGTTTATGAGGTTAAGTTAACCAAGTCAGATTTGCCAACATTTAAAAAGCAAATACAATCGCTTTGATTCGCTATTACCAGCCACTAGCCAGCACATCGGCAATGTGCAGTGTGCGCAGGGGCAGGTGGTTGTTATCGATGTAACCCTGCATGTGCATCATACAAGATACATCGGTGGTAATGATGAATTTAGCTCCTGTTTCCATGGCGCTCTTGGTTTTTACCTGTGCCATGCCCAGAGAAATAGGTTCATATTTTACTGCAAACGTTCCGCCAAAACCACAGCAGGTCTCACATTCGGCCATTTCTACCAATTCGAGGCCTTCCACATTGGCCAGCAGGCGGCGGGGGGCATCTTTGATGCCACACTCGCGCAGGGCACCGCACGCATCGTGATAGGTGGCCTTACCGTTGAGTACAGCACCTACCTTGTCGGTCTTAAGTACTTTGGTAATAAATTCAGTGAATTCGTATGTGTTTCCCTGCACCTGATTGCATAGGTTGTGGTCGCTGCTGTTCTCGAAAAGTTTGTCGTAGCAATTACGGATGTACCCGGTGCAAGAGCCACTCGGACTTACTATATAAGTGTTTTCTTTAAAGTCGTTCAGGAATTTGGTGGCAACCGACCTTGCTTCCTCGCGATAGCCGGCATTAAAAGCGGGCTGTCCGCAACAGGTCTGTTTTGTGTTGTAGGAAACCTGGCAGCCCAGTTTTTCCAGCACTTTTACCATGTTCATGCCGGTGTCAGGGTACAGTTGGTCCACGAAACACGGTATAAATAATTGTACTTTCATTGTTGTGTGAAGTAAAATAAACGACCTTAAAGAGGGTGGTTTTGCGCAGCTAAGGTACAAAGTATAGGTTGCAAAATAAATTTGCAGCGGGAGGCATATTCAAAATAGCTATTTTCCATTATTTCCATTAAATTTGCACCTTCTTAAAAATCAGGTTAATGGCTGTTTTAGTAAATAAGAACTCAAAAGTAATAGTACAGGGCTTTACCGGTACAGAAGGTACTTTCCATGCAGGACAGATGATCGAATACGGAACCAACGTAGTTGGTGGCGTTACTCCGGGCAAGGGTGGCAGCACTCACCTGGACAGGCCGGTGTTCAACACAGTGAAAGACGCTGTAGATCAGGCAGGAGCAGATGTGTCGATCATTTTCGTACCACCGGCATTTGCTGCTGACGCGATCATGGAAGCTGCTGACGCAGGTATCAAAGTGATTATTTGTATCACTGAAGGTATTCCTGTTCAGGACATGGTTAAAGCACGTGAGTATATAAAAGGCCGTGGTTGCAGGCTCATCGGACCAAACTGTCCGGGTGTTATCACTGCGGGTGAGGCGAAAGTGGGCATCATGCCTGGTTTCGTGTTCAAGCCGGGTCGCATAGGTATCGTTTCAAAGTCCGGTACGCTTACCTATGAAGCTGCTGACCAGACAGTGAAAGCAGGTATGGGTATCTCTACGGCTATCGGTATCGGCGGTGATCCGATCATCGGAACTACTACGCGAGAGGCTGTGGAATTGCTGATGAACGATCCTGAAACTGATGGTATCATCATGATAGGTGAGATAGGTGGTAACATGGAAGCTGAAGCTGCACAATGGCTGAAAGAAAATATGCGCAAGCCTGTTGTAGGTTTTATTGCAGGTCAGACAGCGCCTCCCGGTCGCCGTATGGGTCATGCGGGAGCTATCATTGGTGGTGCTGATGATACAGCTGCTGCAAAAATGAAGATCATGCGCGAGTGTGGCATCCACGTTGTGGATAGCCCGGCAAACATCGGCGTTACAATGGCCGCTGCAATCAAAAAATAAGCGTTTACAACTCATTTATACCAGCAATTCCCCTGACATTATCAGGGGAATTGCTTTTTTATGTGATAAATTGCAATAGACAGCTATCATGTTATGGTCTGCCTGATACTTTCTGTTAGTTTCTAAAAAACGAGATTAACAATGCTTTGGCAGATTTTGGTGCGTGGATTGAATAGGGTTAACTTGTAGCTGTAAATTGCAGCGTTTAAAACAACACGATATGAACAGACACTTCAATAGGTTATTTGTGGCGGCCGTTGCGGCTGTGCTGATAATAGCCGGAACACCGAAAAAGTCAATGGCGCAGGACATCACTGTGTCTTACCAGATGTTCTATGATAATCTGGCGCCTTACGGGCAATGGATATATGATCCTGACTACGGAAATGTGTGGGTACCCAACGAAGGTGGAGATTTCCGACCCTATGGTAGCCGTGGTTATTGGGTGATGACAGACTATGGTAACACCTGGGTATCGGACGATCCGTGGGGATGGGCTGTGTATCACTACGGTCGCTGGACGTTCAACCCCTATTACGGATGGGTATGGGTTCCCGGTTATGAATGGGCTCCTGCATGGGTAACCTGGCGTTTTGGTGGCGGCTACTGTGGATGGGCGCCTCTTGGCCCAGGCGTGCAGGTGGGCATGAGTTATTATGCGCCCGACAGCTGGTGGATATTTATGGGGCCTTCTTATATGTATCAGCCTAACTGTATCCGTTATTGGTGGGGGCCACAGTATAATGTGAATTACATCCACCGTACCACCATCATCAATAACTACTACATGGACAACAACACCCGAGTACGTTATAACTATGGTCCTCGCGCCGAGGTGATACAACAAGTTACAGGTAGGCCGGTGCAGGTGTATCGTGTGTCACAGATGAACCGTCCGGGAGCACCTGGTGTGGGTCGCAATACTGTAAGTATTTACCGCCCGAACGTGGATAGGGTAACCGTTAACGACAGTCGTCCGCGTCAGGTGATGCAGGCACCTCGTCCTGTGGGCCGTGGACAGAGTGCAGCTGAATATGGTAGTGACAGGCAACCCGAGTTCAGGCAGCAGATCACGAGGCAGCAGCCTGATAGCCGTG
>JBGAQG010000018.1:0-73024 GCA_044220845.1 Flavipsychrobacter sp.
AAAAATGAAATACTTTTGGAGTGTAAACAAACAACAGGATTAAATCGTCAACTGTAAACAACTATCAGGACTAACAAAATGGCAGTAAACAAAAATCAGGATTATCTAACCAACGTGTAAACCTATTTCAGGACGATGCAGGGAAGCAAGTGGGAAGTAAATGGGAAGCAGGTGAGAAGTTTTTGAGAAGCAAGTGGGAAGTTTTGGGGAAGCAAACGTACCATCAAACACGCATGTAAAAAACACAAATCATTCTATATCAATCAATTACACAAAACCATCTTCCACACAAAAAAATTAGTGCCCAAAAACATTTTTTCTCTTTAGGACAACGGCACCCAAAATCATGGTTTTTACCAAGAATCACATCACCTGTCCATATCACCTTTGCGTCAACAAAAACAAAAGATCATGAAACAACAAAAAACCATCCGGCTCATCGCCCGGGTATTCATGGGCCTCTCCGCCCTCAGCATGTTATCAGTAAGCCTCATGGCATTCTCCAACCCTCAGGCTGTTATGGACCTCGTGCACGTGCACCTCGGCAACACCGACGCATTCAGTTCTATAAGAGGTGTGTACGGCGGCGTAGGGCTCACCCTGTTCATCAGCATTGTATATATGCTCGTTCGCGATATGCGTCACGGCCTCCTGTTCCTGTGCATGCTTTGGGGCTTCTACGCCATCTCCCGCATCATCACCATCTTCACCGAAGGTAGCCTCGGCGCTTTCGGCACCCAATGGCTCACCATAGAAAGCATCTTTTTCTCTATCGCCCTGGTGCTTGCTATAATATACCGCCCGCAACCCGCCACCGGAAAGCAGCCATAAAACAAAGCGGGTGGTGCCAAACCGCACCACCCGCTTAAAATCAAAAAACTCTATTTACCATTACCTGTAAACCCTTTCCCTTTTACCCTGCCACCCACCGAAGCATTTTCAGCGAAGGAGGTGATTCAACCTAATAAACCGTCACTAATATGTCTGTTCCCACTTATCATCACCATCATAGTCATACGCATCCACACCATTGTATTCTGCAACGGCCTCCCTCAGGCGTTTTCGGTTGAACACATTACCACCTATACCCCATACGATACCCACACCCCCCCCGGCACAAAGAACACCTCCGGCAGTAGCCAGTCCGTCAGACGAAGGTCCGTCAGACATAACAGAGGTGCCCAGCAAAACGAATCCCCCTATAATTGTTGCCAGTCCGCCGGCGGAGATCAAAATGTTACGGGTCCTCGCACGCTTGTATTTATCCAACGAAGCACTGGCCGGCGAATTGCGCGGGATCCAGTCGCGCAGCGTTCTGTAGTTCATCTCGTCCACTCTGCCAGTTGCGCTGTCCTCAAGTATAAACTTCAGCACAGTATGATTAGAGGTCGCACCAAAATTGCGGGAATTAGCATCAACGTTCATAGACGTATACTCTTTATAAATGCGATACGAATTGATCTTCCCTTCATAGTTGCGCTTCAGGAACTCACCGTCATATTTAAGGAAAGTGTACCTGCCATCACTGTAACCAACCACCTCCTTCAGCTCATACTCCTTACCCCCGGCCCATATCTTGTCGCGCTTCTTACCCGAAATGAACTTCAGCGAATCTACATACAACCTCGGTTGCCCTGTCAGTTTCACAAACGGCTTTTCAGGTTGGGCATTGCGGCCAAGATGAGACGCCAAAACAGCTTGTGCATGTATTTTTCCGGCACATGCAAATGCCAGTATCAAAAGGATATTCCTCATAAAGTGTTGGTTGGGTGGGTGCTAAAGGTCACCGTGAACCAAATATATGCACTAACACCCGCGAATCATAGACAATTTGTGAGCAGAGTTACTTTAATCCGTTCTACACCTGTAATTTTGCAGCCTTATGTTGATCTCATTACAAAATATTACATTTTCTTTCGGTGCCCGTGCAATATTGGAAGACGCCAATTGGCAAATAGGCACCGGCGAACGTATAGGCCTAGTGGGCCACAACGGTGCTGGCAAAAGTACCTTGCTGCGGCTCATGACCGGTGCATACACCCCCGAAAAAGGCTCGATCAACAAACCAAAAGACGTTTCTATCGGCTTCTTTAACCAGGACCTCCTTTCATTCTCCACCAACGATTCTATCCTGAAGGTGGGTATGCAGGCATTTGAAAAGGCCCACAAAGTGGAGCAGGAGATGGAACGACTGATAAAAGAACTGGAGACCAAACCCGATGACGCCAAGCTGCTGGACGACTACAGCCACGCACTCCACGATTTTGAAGTGGCAGGTGGCTACGAGATGGAACACCGCAGTGCCGAAGTACTGGAGGGGCTCGGTTTCTCTACCGCCGACCTCCAGCGTCCCTACGATCAGTTCAGCGGAGGATGGCGCATGCGCGTACTGCTGGCCAAAATGATGCTGCAGCAACCCGAGCTGCTGCTATTGGACGAACCTACCAACCACCTCGACCTCCCATCCATCGAATGGCTGGAGCGTTACCTCATAAGCTATCCGGGTAGCGTGGTCATCGTCTCACACGACCGTTACTTCCTCGACCGCATGGTCACCAAGATAGTTGAGGTATGGCAGCGGGATCTCGTTCAATATTCAGGCAATTACACATTCTTCCAGCACGAGAAGGTGGAGCGTATGGAAATACAACAACGCGCCTTCGAGAACCAACAAGAGTACATCCGCCAGCAAGAGCGCTTCATCGAGCGCTTCCGTGCCAAGGCTACCAAGGCTGCAGCGGCGCAGAGTGCTATCAAACGACTCGATAAGTTGGACGTCATAGAAGCACCCGATACTTCTATCCCGGTTATGAACATCAACTTCGATGTGGCAGTGCAGCCGGGCAAGATCATCTGTACGCTGAACCAGGTATCAAAACGCTACGGTAACCTCACCATTCTCGATCATGCCAACGCAGAGATCAACCGAGGTGACAAGATAGCCCTCATCGGTGCCAATGGAAAGGGTAAGTCTACCCTGCTTCGCATCATCACCGGTCAGGAACCCATAGAGGGCGAACGCAAATGGGGCCATAATGTAGAAGAGAGCTTTTACGCCCAGCACCAGCTGGAGGCTTTGAACGTGGAACTGGAAGTGCTGGAGGAACTGAAACGTTGCGGCAGCGGCAAGACCGAACTGGAACTGCGCCAGTTGCTGGGTTGCTTCCTCTTTAGCGGAGACGACGTCTTCAAGCGAATCAAAGTACTGTCCGGTGGCGAGAAAGCGCGCGTGGCGCTGGCAAAGGTTATTGCCGCCAAGGGCAACTTCCTGCTGCTGGACGAGCCTACCAACCACCTCGACATGCAATCTGTCGAGATGCTGATAGAGGCGCTCAACAAATACAAGGGCACACTCATCATTGTATCGCACGACCGTTACTTCATCAGCAAAACAGCCAATAAGATCTGGAACATCGAAGACGGCAAGATCAACGAATTCAACGGCAACTACGACGAATGGGACACCTGGCACAAAGACAAACTGAAGCGCGAACAGCAGCAAGCTTCAACCGCCAAGGCAGTGCAACCTGAGAAGAAAGAGGAAAAACAAGCTCCTAAACAGAATGTCAGTAACGAACAGCTGAACAACCTGAAAAAGGAAATACAAAAACAGCAAAAGCAACTGCAGAAAATAGAGGACGAGCTCTCCAAAATGAAGAGCGAAGTATCAGCCCTCGAAACCAAACTCGCCGACCCTTCCTTCTACTCCAACAAAACCGAGTTCCTCAAAGTCGACGAAGAATACCGCAAACAGTCGGCTCGAGTCGCAGATAAGAACGCTGAATACGACCGTGTTTTCGAAAGCCTGATGGAACTTGAAGAGAAGCTTGAGAACATGTAACATTCTGAACGTCTTTCGTTCGCTATAAGCATAAAAGCATCGGGCCATCTTTACAGATGGCCCGATGCTTTTATTATCAAAATACCAGAAGTTTACGGCTGGTACCACAGTCTCACAATAGTACTCTCGCCGTCCTCCTGATCGAAGCGACACATGTACACGCCATATGCCAGATCGGCCGGCAGATTCACATTCGTGGTCTGCGAATTGATCTTATACTCATTGACAAGTTTGCCATCAACTGTGAATACTGAGAAAGTACCCGCAGCAGGTGCTTCTATTGTAAACGCACCCTTGGTCGGGTTAGGGAATACAGAGAAGATAACCTTATTGTCATTGTTAGTGAAGTACACATAACCACCAGGCTTAGATGCTGTTACGGAGAAAGTCGCTGTTTTGAAACAACCCGTAGGCAGTGTATAAGTGATCACCGAAGTACCAACCGCAACACCTGTAACCACGCCGGTAACATTATCAACTGTTGCCTTTGTTATATTGCTACTTGTCCATGCACCGTCAGGTGTGGCATTGGTAAGTGTGCTTGTGCCGGTAACCGAAGCAGTGAGCGTACCTGCTATGCTAGCCGGAAGTGGGTTCACTGTTCCAGTAGCCGTCCTGATACAAAGGTTAGTGCCTTTGTAAGTGATTGTTGCAGTACCTGCAGCTACGCCTACCATTGCCCCTGTTGTAAGGTTCATCAGAGCAACACCTGTATTACTACTGGTCCATGTTCCACCTGTTGGCGATGCAGAGAGAGTAGAAGACGAACCAGCACAAACAGACAGTGTACCTCCTATAGCAGATGGGAGCGCCTTAACTGTTACAGCTGTTGTTTTGAAACAGCCCGGCGAAGCCGTGTAGGTGATTGTTGGCGCACCTGCAGCAACACCTGTCACTGCCCCCGACGAATTATCAACTGTTGCCAATCCTGTATTTGAAGAACTCCACGTTCCACCGGGCACTGCATGCGACAGCGTTGTAACATCGCCGATACATACATTTGTCGTTCCCGTAATTGCCGCCAGAGCCGCGTTAACAGTAACCTGTGTAATTGCCACACAACCTACACCACTAGCCTTATAGGTAATGTTAGAAGTACCTGTAGAGACACCTGTCACAATGCCTGTAGAGACACCAACCGTTGCTTTCGCCGTAACACTGCTTGCCCACGTACCACCTGCGGTAACATTTGCAAGCGTTGTTGTGCCCCCCACGCATATTACGTCATTACCCGTGTTAGCAGCAAGCGCGGCGTTAACAGTTACTATCGCCGTGCGTGCGCAACCGGTAGGCATTGTGTAACTGATCAGCGAAGTACCAACGCCTGTTGCAGTGACTGTACCAGATCCAGCTACCGATGCTGCAACATTATCACTTGTCCATACGCCACCACCGGTTGACGAAGACAACACTCCTACACCGCCCACACAGAAGTTAGTGGTACCCGTAATTGCAGCCGGCAAAGTATTCACCGTAATGATCTTTGTTGCACGGCATCCTGTGGACAAAGTATACGACACAGTGGTTACTCCGGCCGTACCTGCCGCAGCAATACCAGTTGCAGAACCAATGTTGGCAATCGCTGAATTGCTTGTAGACCATGTTCCGCCACCGGTAGCATTGGTATAAGTGGCACTGCTACCAACACAAATAGTATTACTACCTGAAATTGCTGCCGGCAACGGATTAACCGTTGCTTCACGTACTGAATAGCATCCTGTAGTATTAAGACGGTATGTAATAGTAGTTGTTCCGGCCGAAATACCGGTAAGCATACCTGACGTCAGACCGATAGTACCAACAGCAGGGTTGCTGCTACTCCAGGTGGCACTTCCACCAATCACACAAGTAAGTGCAGAAGATGCACCAACACATATGCCCATGGTGCCGCTGATAGCAGGTGGATTATTGGCAATATTCATTGTCTTTGTAACAAAACATCCGTTACTCGGAACATATGTAACAACAGTCGTACCGGCCGAAATACCACGTAGTACACCAGTCGAAGCGTCGATAGTACCTTTTGCAGGATTGCTGCTACTCCATGTTCCGCCCGGTACAGCATGTGTGAGTGCCACGTCAGCATCGATACAAACATAAGCGGAACCACCGATTGCCGCAGGTGCTGCCGCCACGGTAACAACCGAAGTAGCATAGCATGAAGGCGTTAATTTATATGTTATAACAGACGTTCCTGCTGCCACACCGGTTACGATACCCGTAAGAGAACCAACGGTAGCTTTTGTTATAGTACTGCTAGACCACGTACCACCTCCGGTAACATTTGCAAGAGTCGTAGAACCTGCCGCACAGAGATTATTATCTCCGGTATTCGAAGTGATCGATGTATTTACCGTTGCCTCTGCCGTAACATAACATCCGCCACTATGTATATAACTGATGGTTGTGGTACCGGTCGTGATCCCCCTTACAATACCTGTAGTAGAACCAACTGTGCCCACCGCAAGGTTGCTTGAGCTCCATGTTCCGCCCGCGGTCGCGTTTGCAAGTGTTGATGTACTTGTAGCGCAGATTGTCAGGGTACCGGTTATAGACGCCGGAGTAGCACCTACTGTTTGCACACGGGTAGACAAACAACCTGACACAGCGTGTGTGTATGTAAGGATCGTGGTGCCGGGAGCAACACCGGTCACTTCTCCGGTAGACGCATTGATCGTAGCGGCACCTGTGTTGCTACTGCTCCAAGTACCTCCACCAGGAGTACAATTCACGGTCGTAACAGCATCGAAACATACTGATGCAGGACCAGTGATCGCAGCAGGAGCAGCGTTAATAGTTGCCTCAGCTGTGATCTGACAACCACTACCCAAAAGGTAGGTAATGGTAGTGTTACCAACAGACACACCAGTCATCAGACCGGAGGTAGCATTAATTGTCGCTACTCCGGTATTACTGCTTGTCCATGTACCCTCAGCAGTGGCATTTGCCAGAGTCGAGCTTGTTCCTACACAAGCAATCAGGTTTCCGGTAATAGAGGCAGGCAGTGCCTTTGATTGGAAAGTAGAAGTAGTTCCGCATGTAGGAGTGACCATGTATGTGATTGTTACATACCCGGCTGCAACTGCGGTGACTACACCGGTTCCTGCGTTCACCGTGGCAATTGCCGTGTTGGCCGAAGACCAGACACCGCCGCCTGTTCCGTGTGAAAGTGTAGACGTCAGACCAACACACGCATTTGTTGTTCCTGTAATAGCCGACGGAGTAGCATCTACCGTAACTTCAGTTACGGCATAGCATCCACCACCTGCCAGTGAATAAGTAATACTAGCTGTTCCCGTTGCGATACCTGTAACGACACCTGTTGCCGCGCCAACAGTAGCTTTTGTATTGTCACTGCTTGCCCATGTACCGCCAACTGTCGCATTTGCCAGGGTCGTTGTAGAACCTACGCAAACCTGAGCAGTACCTGTGTTGCCACCCGGAGTGGTATTCACCGTCACCTCTACCGAACGAAGGCAACCTGTTCCGAGAGTATACTCGATAGTAGTATTACCGACACCTATTGCAGTAACTACGCCGCCGGCCGATACTGTACCTACTGCAGGTGTAGAGCTTGACCATACACCACCCGGAGTGCCTGAAGCCAAAGCCGAACTCCCCCCGGCACAGATACCGAGAGCACCTGTAATAGCAGCAGGCATATTGTTTACAGTGACGGTCTTCGTAACACGACAGCCCGTGGGCAACGTGTAACTTATCGTCGTAACTCCTGCAGACACACCTGTTGCTGCGCCTGTACCTGAGTTGATAGTTGCCACACCTGTATTAGAGCTAACCCACGTTCCGCCGGGTGAAGCACTGGTATAATTTTCAACAGATCCCTGGCAAAAATCGTTACCACCGGCAATCGCGGCGGGTAACAGATTCACAGTAACCTCAGCAGTAACCTGGCATCCCGATGTTGGTATCCGATAAGTGATGGTTGCGGTTCCCTGACTTACACTGGTGATCATGCCAGTAGTAAGGTTCGCAGTAGCAACACCCAGGTCACTGCTGGTCCATGTACCACTTCCACCAATTGTACTGTACAGTACTGTGTAGGAACTTTCACACATTGTAAGGTTTCCGGTAATTGGCTCCGGCTGATGTTGAACGGCAAAGCTCTTCACTTTGAAACAGCCGGTACCAAGTGTGTAGGTGATATTTACCAAACCTTCGGATACGGCTGTAAGCAACCCTGTATTAGCATCAATAGTTGCCAAAGATGCATTTGCGCTCGACCATGTACCACCTGCAATAGCGTGAGTAAGTGTCGTAGTCAACCCTTCACAAATACCATTGACACCACCAATGTTCGCAAGTGTCGGTGTTACCGTAACCTGAACAGAATTGACACAAGTATTAAGATCCGTATAAGAAATATTCGCTGTACCAGCAGTAAGGCCACTCACAACGCCGGTACCACCGCCTACTGTAGCAACAACCACGTCGCTCGATGTCCATGCACCTCCAATAGGGGTGGCAGAAAGCGTATTTGAAGTACCATTGCAAATAGTTGTGATTCCCGTTATTACCGGAAGTGCATTCACAGTCACTTCTGCTGTCACAAAACAGTTACCCGGAAGCGTGTACGTAATAGTTGCCGTACCCGCGTCAACACCAGTCACTACACCCGATGCTGAACCTACCGTTGCAACCGCAGCATTAGAAGTACTCCACGTACCACCGGCTTCTGCGTTGGTCAATGTTGTTGTAGCATTCTTACAGACAGTCAACGTGCCTCCGATGGCAGCAGGCATGTTGTTTACTGTCATTGTTACAGTTGAGAAACATGCCGATGGAAGCGTGTAAGTTACAGCGCTTGTTCCTTGATTAATTCCCTGGAACACACCTGATGTACTGTTGATTGTACCAACAGCCGGTGTTGCCGACGTCCAGTTACCACCTCCCGTTGTTGGAGTCAGCGTTACGTTCGATCCCTCGCAAACTGAAAGTGTACCTGTGATCGGCTCCTGAGGATTTACGTTTATTGTAGTTGTGTTCGTTGCAGTGATTCCGTTTCCGTCTGTCATTGTAACGGTATAAACAACTGTTGCAGTAGCAGTGCCCGTGTTTACCGGCGATGCGTTTACTGATGCACCGGTGGTGGCTGAGAGGCCTGTTGAAGGTGACCATGAATATGTAAATGGCGCATCACCTGTTGGTGTTGCAGCCAAAGCTTGAGTTCCCCCGTTACAAATTGTGGCACTGGCAGGCGAAATGCTCACGCTTGGTGGAACATTAGAAACGCCGCTGATAGCAACCGATGTAGCTGAGACACCAGGAGCCGTAAGTGTGTTCGAACCGATCGGATCAAACATGGTCCATGGGAGCGAACCTGCATATGTAGCAGCGTCTATATTACCTTCTGTACCAGAAATATCACCGCCAACATAAGTTGCAGTTGCAGTGTATGATTGAGCCGTGATACCCGATGTACCAACAGTCCAGTAACGGTTCAGATAATCAGTGGCACTTGCGTTCGATGGATGTTTTGCATTTGTCACACGCGCCTGGGTATAGGCAGATGAATATCCCGAACCTGACATATTAATACTGACAGGTGTATAGTTTGTTGCGTCACCCACAGGGAAACTAAAAGTTCCGTTTGCAGAGAACACCTTTCTCACATTACCGGTGCTTCCTGTCACCACATAATTTGAAGCCGAAGCACCTGATACCGATGCGCCGTCAGCAAGGATCAGGTTTGCCGTACCGAGTGACAATTTACCCAATGTGATCGTTCCGCCAACACTAATGTCACCGCTTGCCGCGTTCACACCAGAAGTGTTATCAAGTTGCAGGTTATTGTATGTACCTGCAACAACTGTCTGCGCACCTGTCAGTGTTCCATATTCAACGGTACCTGAACCATTCCAGGTGGCACCAGATGGTATCGGGCTTGAGCTGGTTGCTGTAGGCACTGAAGTCAAAAGCGTACCATTTACGGTGTAGGTAGGAGCAGTACCGGCAATCAACCTGTTTGCAGACGCCATGTCAAGAACTGTACCGCCTGTCACATCAAGTGCATCATTCACCGTTACATTTCCCTGAGCTGTCTTCGTACCTGAACCGCTCGTTCTGAGTGTGCCATATGTAAATGAGTTCACATTCTGGGCACCGGCTCCATTATAGTTTACCGTGAGACTACCGAGTGTATTTGTTGAGAAACGGTACTGCGTAGAATAATCGGCGGTCGCTGTTGTTCTATTCACAAGAATTGTACCACTACCCGAAATAGTGCCTGCAGCTGCAGACGGATTGAACTGTACCGTCTCAGTCGTAGGAGAAACCGTTGCACTTGCAGCTACCACAAGATTGTTGGCAATATTAGTGCTGTTGTCAAACGCAACCGGATTGGAAGTATTTGCAACCTGAAGTCCATAGAAATTTGGAGAGAGTGCAGCACCTGCTGTTCTCGACACCGTCTGAACTCCCGTACCGTCTAAAATAACAGTTGAAGCTGCCGAAGCATTGAACAAGTTGGTAGTAGTTGCAGACGCTGACGTTACTGTCCAGTTACCGCCCACATTGATCGTGTTTCCGGCAGGGTTGAAGATATTATTTGTAGTGGTAGCTGTCTGTGCTAGTACAAAATCACCGTTTACATCCAATGGACCGGTTCCTCCTGCAGCAAGACTCACAACACCCGACGTTGTTGAAACCGAGAAGGTACCGGCAACTGTTGTTGTACCGGCGGTGAATCCACGGGTACCCGTTGTACCTATCAGACTTAAGTTGTTGTAGCTACCCTGAGCAACAGTCTGGTTACCACCTACGTAACGTACCAATCCGCCCCATGTGCGGCCGGTAGGTATTGCAGGGTTGGTTGTATTGGCGGTGCTGATTATACCGGCATTCGCTGTACCGTCCGTTGTACCCAATAATTGAAATGTACTCATGTTGAATACACTTGCTCCAAGAGTAGTCAGTGTACCATTAATAGTTGTTGCCGCAGTCGCTGTCACAGTATTGGTAATGTTCGAAACGGAAACATTGTTGAATGTCACCGCCGCACCGGGGAATGTCTGAGCAGCTGTACCATTGAACTCAACTGTACCACCGTTGGCATCAAATGTGCCACTCGCTCCCCTCACAAAGTTGCCCGCCACCTTCAGTGTGGTAGATGGTGCCTTAACGCCGGCACCCGCTGTTGCTGTGACAGAGAATGCGCCGCCAACATCAATTGAGTTAGCGCCGCAGTCCCATGCTCCGCTGGCACTGTTGAAGTTTACGTTAAAGAACTTATTTGTGCCGGTCATATCACCGGATAGAGTTTTATCCGTAGCTGTTGCATTAAATACAACCGTACCAGTACCCGCGGTAAAAGTCCCGTTGTTCGAATAACTACCGGCAAGGTTCAGTGTTTGCGCGCCACAAGCCAAGGTATTACCAACCGGAATAGTAAAATCCTGCAGCACAGATGTCGCCGCATTCAGAGTGATTGTACCACCTGTGTTATTAAGTGTCAGCGTATTAAACGTTGTTGCAGAGGTTGGTATCGCCTGAGCTCCAGTACCATTCAGTTCCACAGTACCACTGTTATGAGTGAACGTACCCGCCAATGCCTTTGCAAAGTTACCCGCAACTTTCAACGTTGTTGAAGGTGCAGTAACAGCACCTGTAGTAATCGTGAAATTTGCACCGACATCAGCATTATTGGCACCGAATGACCAACTACCCGCAGCATTGTTGAACGTAATATTATTGAACTTATTGGTACCCGTCATATCTCCATTCAGCGTGTTGCCTGCATCACCTGCCGTAAATGTAACGGTTCCTGCACCTGCATTGAACGTACCATTATTCGTATAATCACCTGCCAGCGTAAGCGTCGCTGAACCTGCCGACAAGGTATTTCCTACCGGGATCGTGAAATCCTGATTTACAGTCGTTGCAGCATTCAGACTTATCGTTCCACCGGTATTGTTCAGATTCAGTATGTTGAAAGTCGTTGCCGTAGTCGGGATCGCTTGTGCTCCTGTACCGTTCAATTCCACTGTCCCGCTGTTGTGTGTGAACGTACCAGCAGTATGGATGAAATCGCCCGCAACCTTCAGCGTGGTCGACGGTGCTGTAACAGTTCCGGTGGTGATTCGGAAATTGCCACCTACATCAGCACTGTTCCCTGCAAACGTCCAGGTACCAGCACCATTAAACGTGATGTTGTTGAATTTATTTGTACCGGTCATGTTGCCTGTCAGCGTTTTGCCTGCAACCCCTGAAGTGAAATTCACCGTACTTGCGTTCGCGGTAAATGTACCGTTGTTCGCCCAGCTGCCACCAACTGTTACTGTGTTAGTACCAATGGTGAGGATCGCTGATGCGTCATTGGTCACATCACCGGAGATGGTCATGTTATAAACTATATCCAGCGGATTAGAACTTGTATTGCTATTACGGAAATTGAAGAAATTGGGCACAAGCGATGTACCAGACGACCTGGTGATCGTCTGCGTTCCTGCTCCGTCAAACGTTACAAGTGACGTAGATACAACATTCATCAACGCTGTAGAAGTTCCGGTAGAGCTTACAGTCCAGTTTCCGCCCACGTTTATGTTAAAGCCGGCAGGATTGAAAATACTGTTTGTGTTGCCTGTCTCAGCCAACGTTATATTTCCATCCACATCAAGATCGCCGGCAAGAGTTGTTACACCCGATGTCGTGCTCAGCGAGAAGTTACCGGCAACACTCGTTGTACCCGCGGTAAACGTGCGACTACCTGTTGTGCCGGAAATGGTAAGATTATTATAGTTGCCCTGAGAAATGTTCATATTACCACCTGAATAGCTCACCAAACCGCCCCATGTTTTGGCAACAGGTATCGGCGGATTCGCCACACATTGAGTTTGCAGTGTTCCGCTATGCGATGGCGTCACAGTGCCCAGCAACTGGAATGTCACCATGTTCAGATTAGCAGCCGCAGCGGTGGTCAGGGTACCATTTACTGTCAGGGCAGCATTTGCCGTGACTGTTGCTGAACCATTGCTAATATTAAGGTTATTGAATGTTGTAGCCGTTGTCGGTATAGCTTGTGCTGTAGTGCCGTTCAGTTCCACTGTTCCGCTGTTGTCGTTGAACGTACCCGCTGTATGTACGAAATTGCCCGCAACCTTTAATGTAGTACTTGGGGCATTCACTGTACCTGTGGTAATGGTGAATGCGCTACCAACATCAGCACTATTAGCACCAAAAGACCATGTACCCGCGGCGTTGTTGAAAGTAAGATTGTTGAATTTGTTTGCGCCTGTCATATCGCCGCTGAGAGCAAGAGCACCGGTTCCGTTAAATACTGTTGAACTTGTTCCGGCAGTAAACGTACCATTGTTCGTGTAGTTACCGCCAAGGTTCAGGGTAGCACTGCCACAACTAAGTGTATTGCCTACAGGAATAGTAAGATCACCCAACAATGTTGTTGCCGCATTCAAAGAAACAGTTCCGCCTGTATTGTTAAGCGTCAGGACATTGAATGTGGTAGCCGTTGTTGGGATAGCCTGTGCACCGGTACCGTTCAGCTCCACCGTACCACTATTATGCGTAAACGTTCCTGCAGTGTGAACAAAGTTTCCTCCCACTTTCAGAGTTGTAGACGGTGCTGTTACCCCACCCGCCGCTGTTGTAGTGATGGTGAAATTATTCTCTACATCTGCAGCATTAGCACCAAATGACCAGTCACCGGCAGCATTATTAAATGTAAGGTTATAGAATTTGTTAGCGCCAGTCATTGCGCCCGACAGCGTACGGCCAGTACCTGCTGCGTTCATGTTCACTGTACCTGTACCACACGTAAAAGTACCCGTGTTCGACCAGTTACCACCTACGTTGAGCGTTCCTGCTGCAGATGTAAGAGTACCGGCATTCGTCATGTTGCCTGTGATAGTTACTGTATTTCCACCAACCTCGGCTGTGGCACCCAGATCGTTCGTAAAGTCGTTACCGATCACCACATTACCACTGAAGGTAAATGGCTGTGCCGTATTGCTATTCTGGAAGTTGTAGAATGTCGGCACGCTCGTACCTCCTGTGGTAGATATCGTTTGTGTACCTGTACCATTTATTACCACAAGACCGTTTCTCCTGTTGAACGGATTTGAGGCGGCAGTACTCGACTGAGACCAGTTGCCACCCAAGGTGATCTGATAGTTACTGGCAGACACATCAAAAATATTTGCTGTACTGCCGCTTCCGATAGAAATGTTACCCGCAACAATCAGGTTGCCACCCAAAGTCGTTATACCCGTGGTGGTTGCGGCCGTTCCAACCGCAAGATTACCGTTCACTGTAACAGCACCCGTAAACGTCCTTGCTCCAGATGTACCGGTGATAGTAAGGTTGTTGTAAATACCGTTGGCAACGAACATGGCCGTGGTGGTACTATTATATGTTACCTGTCCACCCCATGTCGCACCATTTGGAATAGCAGGGTTCACGGTACATTGAGTCTGCAGTGTACCACTGTTTGCAGAGCCATTTACGGTACCCAGCAACTGAAACGTAGCCATATTCACATTGCTGGATGCAGCTGTGGTCAGATTGCCATTGATTGTGGTTGCTGCATTCGCTGTGAGGTTAGCCGATGTATTCGAAACCGCCACATGATTGAAAGTGGCAGCATTGCCGGGAAACGATTGCCCGACACTACCATTAAATTCTACCGTACCCCCGTTTGCATCAAACGTGCCCGCTGCTGCTTTCACAAAATTACCACCGACCTTAAGCGTAGTACTTGGCGCTTTTACACCAGCAACGGCAGTAGCAGTAACAGAAAAGTTTCCTGTCACGTCGGCAGCATTCGCAGCAAAATCCCATCCGCCTGCAGCATTGTTGAACTGGATATTATTGAAGGCACTGGTTCCGGTCATGTTTCCGGTTAGTGTCTTGCCGGTTGCAGCCGAATTGAACGCAACGGTACTTGTTCCGCGTGTGAACGTGCCATTGTTAACCCAGTTGCCGGCAACATTGATCCTATTGGCACCGGCACACTCGAATGTCGCACCAATGTCGTTGGTAAAATCACCGGCAATAGTGGTCGTAGTAACAGACGGCGAAGTCACCACCGTTACCGTACCTCCGGTATTACTGTTTTGGAAATTGTAAAAATTGGCCGTCAATGCCGTACCCGCAGCCTTGGAAATAGACTGTGCACCGGTCCCATCAAAAACCACCAGAGAAGGTGCAGTAGTATTGAATAGTGTAGATGTCGAGGCATTGGTAGAAGAAACCGTCCAATTACCTGCTACATTCGTCTGGAATCCCGCTGGATTATAAATTCCGGAAATATTTGCAGTGGTAGATAAAGTAACGTTTCCATTTACATCTAGGTTTCCTCCAAGAATAAACTGACCACCTGAATTTGATGAAGAAACGGTCAAATTACCACTGATAGTTTGAGCACCATTTGTGTTTACGTCACCGGTATTTGTCAAAGTCACAACTACATCATTGAAACTGTTACCGGTTGCAAAGAGTGTGATCGGAGTTGCCGCTGCACCGGTTGCGGTCAAAGACATCGTTCCTGATACCGTAACAGCACCATTAAATGTCCTTGCCCCCGTTGTAGTAGAGACCAAAAGATTATTATAAGTACCATCAGCCACTAGCTGAGCTGCAGTAGTGCCATTGTAACTCACCAAACCGCCCCATGTTCTTCCTGTAGGCAAGCCTACAGTTGTTGCGAACTGCGTTTGTATTGTACCACTGTTCGCGACCGCAAATGATCCGCCCGCAGTCAGTGACCGCGTGCTCATATTCAGTTTTGCCCCATTATCTACCGTAAGCGTACCGTCAACTGTAATGTTTGCACCTGCGGTCACGGTGGCACTTGTGTTACTTATAGTGAGATTATTAAATGTTGTCGCAGTTGTATTAGACAACGCCTGTGCTGCAGTCCCGTTCATTACCACTGTTCCGCTATTGTGGGTGAATGTACCCGCAGTGTGCACATAGTTCAACCCTATATTTAATGTTGTGGAAGGCGCAGTGATGTTTCCGGATGTTTGTGTAAGTGTATTGAGCACATCTACACTGTTTGCCCCGAAGTCTCTGGTACCGGCACCACTTACGGAGAGGTTATAAAACGCACTGGTACCCGTCATATTTCCCTCCGGTGTAACAGTGCCCGCACCGTTATTAAATACAACATTACTGGTTCCGCTTGTAAACGTTCCGTTGTTGGTCCATTCACCGGCTACATTTATAGTATTTGCACCCGCACAAGCAAACGTTGCCCCAAGATCATTGGTAAAATTACCCGCCATCGTGGTAGTCGTTACAGACGGACTGACCGCCACCGTCACGGTGCCACTTGTATTGCTGTTCTGAAAATGATAAAAATTGGCTGTCAGATTCGTACCCGCTGTTTTTGATATTGTTTGAGCTCCGGTTCCGTCAAAAACAACAGTAGATACCGACGCTGTACTCAAAAAAGCCGTTGGTGTGTTGTTGGAACTTGTAACCGTCCAGTTACCCGCAACGTTTATCTGAAAACCGGCCGGAACAAACCAAGCAGATGCATTTGCCGTTGCGGCAAGCGTCACATTGCCGTTCACATCCAGATTACCGCCTAACGTGAACAAGCCGGTGGAGCTCGCCGATGTGACAGTAAGATTACCACCTACATTCAATGCAGCAGACGTGTTGAAATCGCCTGTACTGGTAGTGGTAAATGACATATTGCCGGTAACATTGTTTGTTCCTGCAAACATTGTGATTACACCCGTAGTCGTTGTCGCTGTGAGATTTCCTGCAACAGTAACGGCGCCCGCAAATGTCTTTGCAAATGTCGTGGTAGATACCGTCAGGTTACCATAGGTTCCACCCGGTATCGACTGTATTGCACCGGCAGAAAACACCACTGTTGATGCAGCATCAAGTGTCCCAAACGTTGGAATAGTTGCATTATTCAAAGTTAGAGTACCGGTAGATGTTACATCAACTGTTCCGGTAAACGCGAATGTCGCAGGGACTGTGAAATCAACCGTCGTGACTCCATCACCTACCTGCACTTTCGATCCTACGCCCGATACTGCCCACGCCGCACCTAAAGTTGCTGTCGCTCGGTTGGTTATGATGTAGGTTACACCGGCAGTGGTAAAATCACCGGGGCTCGCTCCTGTTCCGTCGGGCTGGTCACCCCAGGTGGACAACTGATCCAGGTCGCCCGCTGCTTTCGAATAATACGGTTGGCTCATGGCAACGGCCGAAAGGCACACCAACACAACAAATAGTACAAGTTTTTTCATTTGGAACCTTTTAAAAGTGATAAGTGGTGATCTAAATCCTATATATTATAATATAAAACAATGCAAAAAGAATATCATTACTTGAAATCAACCGGTAACTTCAGTTGAGATCTCAATACAATTGGTACTTTATTACTACTAATTGATATTTAGTATACGCCAACAATAAACCATGAAACAATTAACCAACCTGAATCGCCGAACAGGATAAGAGAGAAGAGACTATGAGCTTGCCAGAACAGCATTTCAGAAAAGAACAACGTGTCAACAAGGGGTAAAGTCTATCGTTTTATCCGGATCCGGCATGCGCCGACCTACTCGAATTAGGGGGTGAAATTACAGAAGATTACCAAAAAAAAAGCCACCCTTTTAAATATATCAGCTTGTTTTCACAATTAGATTTACAACAATTTGTTATTATATCTATTATATTAATGTAAATAATATTTTTATAAAATCAAAAAAGACGCAAAAAGCTTGTAACAAAGCGCATTAGGGCCGGGTTACAGACTTCTGACATTTCAAAATCAATTCACATTGATGTTAATAACTTGTTGACAAGTAGCCCTAAAGAGGACTTTACACAACAAAAAAGCCTGCTCGGTCAGAGCAGGCTGTACAAAAAGATTATAAGAGTTGATTACTTCTTAGCGCCGTTAGCCGGAGCAGACTGTGCAGGTGTGGATTTTGCCTTTGCAGCACCCTCCGGTTTAGCGAAAAACATCACAGATATAAGACATAGACCACCAATAATGCTGATCAGTGTCCACGTACCCTTTTCCATAACGTCAGTCGATTGCTTTACACCCATCACTTGTGAACTCATCGTTCCAAACGACCCCTGCAATCCGCCACCTTTGGGATTTTGGATGAGAATAAAGAAGGCAAGAACTACACAAGCCAACAGAATGAGTATTGTTATTAGGGATATCATGATTGTTTTTCCTTTAAGATTTCTTCTATTTTGCGGGCAAAGTAAGCATTTTTTTGAGGATTACGCAAACTTAATTTTCTGTACATCTCAATTGCCTTGTCGTATTTACCCTGTTTAATGTAAATTTCCGCCAGCGACTCACTGGCCAGACCGTCTTCTTTTGCTATTGAATTGACGGCCATTTCAAACACATTCTCCGGTATCTCCTCGTTCTCTTCTTCTATGGCCGCGGCAAGTTTCTCTTTTTGCCACATCGTTTTCAAAGCCTTCTGATCCTTATTTTCTTCCTTCAGCTTCTCGGTGGTGCTCTTAAAGTGCAGTAGCCACTCAGAGAAACTCATCATCACCATCAACGACTTCGCAGCGTCTTCATCAGATTCTTCAGGTATCAGGCTGGTTATCTCATCAGGCATATCTACAGAGACCCGCTCACCTTGTGCCAGGAAATAATCGTCAGTGTAAACCGGACTTATAAGAGGTTTTTCATTGATCAGCACCGGCTCATCCGCCGATTCCGCATCAGCCTCCTCCTCGTCTGTTTCTTCATCCTGCACCCAGAAACTCTTATGTTGCGTCTCCAATTCTTCTGCCAGATCTTCAGTAACAGCATCTGCAGTCACGTCATCCGCATCAGACACTGTTGCGTCATCTTCGATAACAATTTCTTCCTGCTCCTCGGTCGCACCCAATAACTCTGACTGCTCTTCAACAGGCACAAACACCTCCTGTATTGCTTCCAATTCACGCTCCTCTGCAACCGACTCAATATTAACCGGCGATTCCAAGTCATTGGATCCGACATTAACATCGGGCACTGACTCCGACACACCCGAAATATAGTCGCACAGCAGCAGCCAGTTGCCCGAATAAGGCAACACGCCTGGCGTCACCTCAGCCAGCTGACTGCCATTCTTGTATTTTAGGGCAGCTTCGGCATAACGTGCTGGCACGAAATAAGGATACGATTGCCGCAGCTCGGAAATACTTCCCTCATCACCTTCCGTAACAACGGATGGTGATGCCATCAACAATGAAATATGCCTTATCGAAGCCTGATTGTCCATACTTGCGGCTACCAATTTACAAAAGCTTTATTAAAAATATCATCCGCCAGCTGATTCCCTATATCTTCTATCAGCGCACTCTCCACACTTTGCAGCATTTGAGAGGCATTGAAATCAGAAAATCGAGTGAACGTCTGTGTAAATCCGGCTTTTTCATTCAGCCGGTTCACAAATGTGATCTCCACCCCTATGGTAAGCCTGTTCTTTGTAGCAAGCTGCACCCCTTGAGCCGCCGTCACCGTTACTTCGTAGGCCACTATCTTCCCGGTAATGTCATAGTCAGCTTCATCGTTATTCACCGGCTTCAGACCCGTTTGCGACAATATCCTTCTTCTTACCTTCTCCGTCAGGTTGGCACTCAGGCTCGGCACAACGTTCCTCGCCTTATTCTCCAGCTGATGGATATTTATAGACTTACCTTCAATGGCGGCACCTGAAAAGCTGTATACCCCGCATCCCGCCAGTGGCAACAATGAGAAACATATGACTGTCAGTATGATTGCTGAAAACTTCATTCGGATGGTTGCAAAAGTAACAAATATTGGTTTGCCCCCTTCCGTCATTTTTGTTGCTACCCTAAGGTTGCCTAGATTTGTGATTCCCTTATGGAATAGTCAAAAACCAGGGGATCAGCAGCTTGAACTTTAGCAACGTAGTGGGCCAGCAGGCCGCAAAAAATGGGTTACTTAGCATGTTCCGCGGCAATTCACTGCCGCATGCGCTGCTCTTCACTGGTGCCGAGGGTACCGGTGGCCTGCCACTGGCGATAGCGCTGGCACAGTATATTTTTTGCGAAAACAGGACGGACACCGACTCTTGCGGGGTATGTGCAGGATGCAGCAAAGTGAAGAGAATGGAACATGCCGATCTGCATTTTAGCTTCCCTGCCCTGCCCCCGAAAGCCAACACGAAGGCAATGAGCCGGTACTACCTGCAGGAGTTTCGCGAATTTGTAAAGCAGACCCCATACGGCACTACGTTCGACTGGCTACAGTTCATAAATGCCGAGAATAAACAAGGCAACATACCTGCCGAAGAATGCCGTGAGATCATTGAAAAACTATACCTCAAGTCTTATGAAGGAGGCAAGAAGGTACAGATCATGTGGCGACCCGAATATCTGGGAAAAGAAGGCAACATCCTCCTCAAGTTGATTGAGGAGCCGCCTGCCGACACGATAATGATCTTCGTCGCCGAAAACAAGGAAGAGATCTTACCCACCATCCTTTCTCGCACTCAGGAAGTAAGATTGGCCCCCATTCCCGCCGCCGACATTGCACAGGCTTTGATCGATCGCACCAGTGCTTCGCCCGCGGTGGCAGCACAGGTCGCTCACCTGGCAATGGGAAGTTATACCGAGGCACTACGCCTGCGCCAGCACGCCGACAACGAATTATTCCCGGAAGTGCGACAAATGTTCCTGACACTGTTCGTCCCCAACGACGGACTGGGACGGGCTGCAATTGCCGAAAAATGGGGAAAGGCCGGTCGCGAACAACAGAAAAATTTCCTGCAATACGTTATCCAGCTTATGGGACATGCGCTGCGCGCTCATTTCCTGCCGGTTGAAGCACTGCCGCTGCAGGAGGCCGAAGCCGATTTTGCCCGCAAGTTCGTAAAACAAGGCCTGCCGGTCGAAACGATCCGCGATATGATGGACACTATCTCTCAGACCATCTATTACATAGAACGGAACGCGCACAGCAAAACTCAACTTATGGCCATGATGGTGCGTCTGCACTACATCGTTACCCGCAGGCAGGTTCCGGTAAAATAAATCAGTTCACTTACACACATTAAAAAAGCCACCGCATATGCGGTGGCTTCGTTCTTTGTGAGTGTATTTCTTACAGCTGATCGTAAACAGGAGCGTCTACGTTGCGGCTAACACCGAAGTACTGGTATGTTTTCCTGCGGTAGCCTTTTTTTAGATATGTATCTGTGTCCATGCTGTAATCTTCAGGAATTGTGATCCATGAACGACGCTTAACATCTTTCCAGCGGTAGATACACATTGTGTTTGGTCCGCGACGGGTAAGCGCATAGAACTGAAGGTGCTTCTGTGTATAGCCCATTTTCAGCATCTGGTCATCACTGAATTCATCTTCAGCAACAGAGATGTGCACACGAGCCACCGGATTGTACCATCCGTAAACAGCAACGCGGTTAGGACCCGGATTACGGTAAGCCCAGAATAACAAGGTCTTATCGCCCCATCCCCAGTTAATAAGCTGACCGTCCTGATATTCACCATCTACAACGGTTACGTAGTCTTTATCTTGTGGAACATACCAACGGAAAATACGCACGAGGTCTTCCTGTGCGAAGCTTTTACTGCTAAGAGAAATCGCTGCGAATATTGTGGCTACTAAGACGAAGGTTCTTTTCATGTTTGCTTTTGTTTTCAAAATTGAACCCAAAATACATAAAAATTTTCTTGCCCTGCAAATTATTGCAACACTTTTTTTTGCCCGCCAGTCATAAAACACCTCCGAATGGCCTAATTCTCAACGTTTAGGCCCCACCAAACAACAATCAAAACAACACCATATTATACTAAAACGTACCCTATCCCATCCCTTCACGGCAGGTGTTCTGCGCTCTGCTTATTGATGGTCTGCGGGACGAGATCAGCAATGTTGTACTGAAAGACAACACCCACTGCCGAGAGCACCACAAATTCACCCCGCCGATTACACATTAAAATATAACCCAACATCTATCACCCAACACCCGCAAAGAGTCAGTTTCTGTTGCTGAAATGATGCGTTTAGTGTAGCTTTGGCACCCCTTGTGCGCCAACATGACAGTTGCAAAAAAATTGCATGAATTTTGTTACCCGCTTCAAGGTACTGTTTGCTGCAGGCAGCAAACATAGAAAAGTGTTTTTTACCATTTTGATACTTATATAATGATAGCCTTCCTCTCAAAACTATTTGGCGGTAGCAAATCCGACAAAGACGTAAAGAAACTGCAACCCATCGTGGGACAGATAAATCGTTTCTTCTCTGAAATGAGCGCACTGTCGAACGATGAGCTCCGTAATAAAACACAGGAATTCCGTACCCGCATTCAGGAATATCTTTCCGGCATCGACCAGCAGATCGCTGAACGGAAGGCCGAAGCGGATGCGCTGCATGTTGAGGACATTCATGCGCGCGAGGAGATATATAATGAGGTAGACAAACTGAGAAAAAAACGCGACGAGCAGATAGAAGAAGTGTTGAACAGCATTCTGCCCGAAGCTTTTGCCGTTATTAAGGAAGCTGCCCGCCGTTTCAAAGAAAACCCTGAAATGGTCGCAACCGCAACCGAACACGACCGTTCTCTTGCCCCTATGCGCAAACACATGCGCATAGAAGGCGACCAGTGTATCTATCAGAACACATGGGATGCGGCAGGCATTACCGTAAGCTGGAACATGGTACACTACGATGTGCAGCTCATAGGTGGTATGGTACTGCACGAAGGTAAGATCGCCGAGATGGCTACAGGTGAAGGTAAAACACTGGTATCTACCCTGCCTGCCTACCTGAATGCGCTCGCAGGCGAAGGTGTACATATCGTCACCGTGAACGACTACCTGGCCCGTCGTGACCAGGAATGGAACGGCCCGCTTTTCGAATGGCTTGGCCTGACTACCGACTGTATCGACAAACACGAACCAAACTCACCGCAGCGTCGTCAGGCATACATGGCCGACATCACATGGGGTACAAATAACGAATTCGGCTTCGACTACCTGCGCGATAACATGGTGCACCATCCTGAAGAAATGGTGCAGCGCAAACACCACTATGCGATGGTGGATGAGGTGGATAGTGTATTGGTGGACGATGCCCGAACACCACTCATCATCTCAGGCCCTATCCCACGTGGTGAGGAGCAGCAGTTCCATGTCCTGAAGCCACGAATCGAGCGCCTGTTGGACGCGCAGAAAAAGGTGATCAACGCTAGCATCACTGAGGCAAAACGTATGATAGCCGACGGCAAGTCTGACAAAGACGCCGGAGGTCTCCACCTGTACCGCGCATATCGTGGCCTGCCTAAAAGCAGTGCACTCATCAAGTTCCTGAGCGAAGAAGGAAACAAACAGATACTTCAGAAAGCAGAACACTACTACATTGGTGAGCAGCAAAGGAACATGCCTAAAGTTGACGCTGAGTTGTTCTTCACAATCGACGAAAAGAACAACAGTGTTGACCTTACAGATAAAGGCATTGCGCTCATTACCGGTGCAGGTGAAGATCCTAACTTCTTCATTCTACCGGACATTGGCAGCGAGATCGCGGAAATTGAAAAAACCGCCGGAACTGCAGAAGAAAAAACACAACGCAAAGACGCACTCATTCAGGACTATGCAATTAAAGCGGACCGTATCCACTCGGTGCAGCAATTGCTGAAGGCCTATACACTGTTCGACAAAGACGTAGAATATGTGGTAATGGATGGCAAAGTGAAGATAGTTGACGAACAGACCGGCCGTATCCTCGATGGTCGCCGTTACAGCGACGGTCTTCATCAGGCGATCGAAGCAAAAGAGAACGTGCAGGTGGAAGCAGCGACACAAACATTCGCTACTGTGACCCTGCAAAACTACTTCCGTATGTACCACAAGCTAGCCGGGATGACCGGTACAGCCGAAACGGAAGCGGGCGAGTTCTGGCAGATCTACAAACTCGATGTGGTGAGCATCCCAACCAACCTGCCTATTGTTCGTAAAGATCAGCAGGATCTGGTATACAAGACAAAACGAGAAAAGTATAAGGCAGTAATAGACGAGATCGAAAAACTGAGTGGTGCCGGCCGCCCTGTGCTGGTGGGTACTACTTCGGTTGAAGTTTCAGAATTGCTGAGCCGTATGTTGCAGCAGAAGAAGATACAGCACAATGTATTGAACGCCAAGCAGCATGCGAAAGAAGCACAGATAGTTGCCGAGGCGGGTCTCGCCGGCGCCGTGACGATAGCCACCAACATGGCTGGTCGTGGTACCGACATCAAGCTCGGACCTGGTGTAAAGCAGGCCGGTGGTCTTGCCATCATCGGTACAGAGCGCCACGAAAGCCGCCGTGTGGACCGCCAGTTGCGCGGTCGTGCCGGTCGTCAGGGCGATCCGGGTTCTTCTCAGTTCTTCGTATCCCTGGAAGATGATCTGATGCGCTTGTTCGGCTCAGAACGTATCGCATCGCTCATGGACAAAATGGGCCACAAAGACGGGGAGGTACTGCAGCACAGCATGATCTCAAAATCTATCGAGCGCGCACAACGCAAAGTAGAAGAGAACAACTTCGGCATGCGTAAGAACCTGCTCGAATACGATGATGTAATGAACGCCCAACGTGACGTGATCTATAAACGTCGCAATCACGCTCTGTTTGGCGACCGTCTCTCTATCGATCTGGACAACGCTATTTTCGCAGTTTGTATCGACCTCGCTGAGCAGTTCGTTACCACAGGCGACAAAGAAGCATTCAACCTTGAAGTCATTAAGCACCTTGCTATCGAATTCGAAATAGCTGCTGAGGATACTACCAAGCCCGATGCTAACGTCATAGGCGAGAAGCTATACCATGCCGTGAAGGACGTCTACACCCGCAAGTCGGCTGCAATGCGCGAGCACATGATGCCTACGCTAATGCAGATACTAGAGGAAAACGGCGACAGGGTTGACAATATCGTTATACCATTCACCGATGGTGTGCGTGGCATGCAGATACATGTTGACCTGAAGGAAGCGGTTGCTCAGGAAGGTCTTCCTATCCTCCAGACATTGGAGAAGAACATCACCCTGGCACTTATCGACGATGCTTGGAAAAACCACCTGCGCGCTATGGACGACCTCCGTCAAAGTGTGCGCATGGCGTCGTACGAACAGAAAGACCCGCTCCTCATTTACAAGTTTGAAGCCTTTAATCTCTTCAAACAAATGATGATGGAGACCAATAAAAACATCATCAGCTTTATCATGCGTGCCGGTATCCCTATACAAGACGCGCCACCACAGGTAGCAGAGGCTCCGGCACATCATACCGACATGAGCCAGATGTATGACAACAAAGCTCAGGTAGAAGCCGCGGGTCATGCCTATGCAGCCAACGAAGAAGACTATTACACAGAACCCGAACCACAGGAACCGATAAAGCGAACACCTGTACAGGCGGGCCCCAAGATAGGTCGCAACGATCCTTGCCCTTGCGGAAGCGGCAAGAAATACAAAAGCTGCCACGGTCAGGGATTGTAATCCAATTAAAAAGTCAAGTCAAAAGCCTCCGCATCATCGCGGAGGCTTTTTTTTCACAAAACAATAGGACAGTCAAACTACGCACGGCACCTCCTCATTAAACTATCTTTGCCGCCATGAATCGCATCACAACCCTTTACCGGAACGCCTATAGCGGATTGTCCCCCGCTACATGGTGGCTGTCGGTGGTGATGCTCATCAACCGTAGCGGCACTATGGTGGTGCCCTTTATGACCCTGTACCTCACCCAGTCGCGGCACTATACCATTGCCAAGGCAAGTATGGTTATGGCCATCTTTGGGCTCGGCGCAATTGTGGGCGGCATATTGGGTGGCAAACTTACCGACCGCTTCGGCTTCTACTATATCCAGCTCACCGCCTTGCTGTGCGGCGGGGTCATGTTCATAGCGCTGGGACAAATGACAGACTACATTGCCATTTGCGCCTGCACATTCCTGCTGGCTGTGCTCAACGAGGCGTTCCGGCCGGCCAACGCTACCGCCATTGCCCATTATGCTACAGACGACAACCGCACCCGCTGCTACTCACTCAATCGCCTTTCCATCAACCTTGGCTGGGCGGCAGGCGGCGCACTCGGCGGCTTCATTGCAGCACACAACTACCACCTGCTGTTCTGGATAGACGGGTTCACCAACATTGGTGCTGCTGTAATGCTGGGTGCTGTGCTGGCACCATCGCGCAACAGTGCTACCCCACCCCGCAGCATCACTAAAAAAGACCCTGATGCCACACCCGCCTACCGCGACAAACCATACATGGTGTTCGTCTTACTCACGGTGTTGTTTGCAATGTGCTTCTTCCAGCTGTTCTCTACCCAACCCGTGTTCCTCAAGCAACTGCTGCTGCTCTCACCCACCGACATCGGCGCCATCATGGCTATGAATGGAATCCTCATCGCTGTGTTCGAGATGCCTATTGTGTTCACGCTGGAGCAACGCAGCAGCTATATGAAGTTCATAGTGGCAGGCATCATCATGCTGGCGCTGTCCTTCTTTGTGCTGAATCTCGGAGCCGATGGCATGACAATTGCCGTGATCTCCATGCTCATTGTCACAGTAGGCGAGATGCTGTCCATGCCCTTCATGAACACCTTCTGGACCAGCCGCACTACTCCTGCCAACCGTGGCCAATACGCCGGTCTGTATACAGCAGCATGGTCGGTGGCGCAGGTCATCGGCCCCTTCACCGGCGGACAGATAGCGCAGCACCTGGGCTACTATACCTTGTGGTGGATAGTGGGTGGTACCGCCATGGTGTGCGCAGCGGGTTTCCACTGGCTGCGCAGCAATCACTGATCAGCGCTTGCGGGCGTACAACTCCGTCCATATCTGCCCGCGCTCATAACGGTGCACCCGTACAAATGAGGTATCATTCCTGATCTGATCGTAGCGGTAATCGGGTTCTATGTTGTCGAATATCACATAGTCCGTATTGCCGTCAATGTCCCACTGCACATGCGGGAAACGCTTACTACCCTTCAGAAATCCTGTACCGGGATCGGCAAGGTGCTGCGACTCAACGTATGAAGTCACCGATATATGCTTGTCGTAGCAGTTGTGCTCCTCCAGATAGTCCACCATATTCTGCTGCACATCCATGGCTATCAGCGCGCCACGATCGGTATCGCCGAAGTGGTCGTTCATGGCCCATGCACTGTAGCTGATGACCGCGAATGCCGGGAACAGCACATATACCGCCTGCTTGTACCCCGAGCGTAGAAACACATCGAACAGTACCGCCATTATGAAGAAAGCCGGTACGATCACCGCCAGCAGGTAGCGATAGGTATAGTAGTTCATGGTAGAGAACCACACAAAGCACAATATGAAGCAACCCGCCAAAGCGATGAACCGTCGCTGATAGGCTTTCTCGAAAAGAGCCTTGCTGCTGAATACCCATATGGTGAAGAACCACCCCGCCACAAACAACAGCGCAAATGGTATGGACGGCATGATGCGACCCGCACGTTTATCATCCACCATATAAAACACCATAATGACCGGCACTGCTATGGCCAGGTAGCGCCACTTGCGCTCCTTCACCGCCGCCACTATGCCCAGCGCCAACAGCAACAGATAGTACCAATACTTCTGGTTGCGGTAGAAGGCATCGCTCATGCAGTTCATGCGCAACTTGAACCAGATGGTGTTCCAGCTGCGCTCTATAATCTCCGAGTAGAACGGGAAGATGTACCAGCCGCGTATGTGCTTCTGCAACAGGAAGAACACACCTATAAGCACACAGGGCACACCCACCGCTGCAATGCGCTTGAAGGCCGTGGCCTTGTCGGTGTCTTTGCGGAAGAGGGACGCCAGCGCGTCCAGCCCCAGTACAAAACCCATGATCAGGCCGCTCTCCTTGGTGTAGAACAGTATGGTCATGAACAAGGCTGCCAGCACATACCGCTCCTTCACCCACGCCCACATGCTGATGAAACACAGGAACGCTATCAGCATTTCGAACAGCACATAGGACGACTGCATGAAGAACACCTCCTGCGATGCTACCAGCAGGAACGCCATTACCGCCACCCGCACATTGAACATCCTCAAAGCGGCCTCGTAGATGCAGATGAGGAACAGCACCGATATCAGTAGCGCCATGGAATGCATGGACACATGCCCCGCTCCAAACACCTTTGCCCACGACGCACCCAACGCATGGAAGAACAACGGATGCCCCCGCGACAACTCGCCGTCCACCGCATCGGGCATGAGACTGATGCCATGGTTGGCCATAGCCCTGATGGCTGTGGCGTAGGGCCAGCTCTCATCCCAGTAATAAGGATATGAGAGGTGCGGCACCTTGAACGCGATGAACACGATCAGGCCCAGCAGCAATACCCATCTGTTCTTCAGAAAATCCGGCATGAGCGATCAGCAGCTATGTGCTGCATTCATTGTGTAAGATAGATAATGTATGGCAATGATGAATGCCGCTACCTACTTCTTGCGGCTGTTGATCTCGTCGCGGATGTGGATGGCACGCACATAGTCTTCCTGCTCCAACACCTTTTGCAGCAGGTCGTTCAGCTCGTCCAGCGACATGCGCTTCATATCGGCATCGGAGGCGGAAGTAGCCTTGCCTGCTACCGGCACATCGGCGGCTTCCGACTCGCCGCCTGCATCATCAGAACCTTCGTTCTCCAGGAACAGACCTGCAGTTTCAAGTATGTTCTCGTAGGTGTATATCTTACAGCCGGCACGCACAGCCAGGGCCAGTGCATCGCTGGTACGCGAGTCTATCTCTACGGTGTCTTCGTTGTTACGGCACACCAGCTTCGCAAAGAACACCCCTTCTTCCAGCTTGTAGATAAGTACCTCCAGCAGATCAATAGCGAATGTGTCCATGAAATTGGCAAAAAGATCGTGGGTGAGGGGGCGGCTGGGTTGCATCCGCTCCAGTGCCACGGCTATGGCCTGCGCCTCAAACGCACCTATTACTATAGGCAGGCGGCGCAATCCGCTCACCTCGCCCAGCACCACGGCATAAGAGTGGGTCTGGGTGATGCTATGTGACAATGCAACGATCTCTAATTCTACTTTTTTCATCTGTTTATCAGGGCACTAAGCTATGGCTTCTTTGTTTATGGGTGCTGTTACTATGAACGTGTGAAATTACTCAATTTATCGCAAAAAACCGGTCATCAAAATAGCGTTGGCGCTTCCCGCTGACTGGCATCTTCGCCGGCCTCGGGCAGCAGCGACAGCTCTTTCATGTCGTCGCCGGCAAGGTGGCTGCCCACTGTGCGCCAACCGGTTATGTCCACCGTTTCGTGCAGGGCCACTACTTCCTCGGTCAGTTCGCTCTTTTTCTTGCCTTTGCGCACTATCACCACCGGCTCCTGCTGCAGGGTCACCATTTCCAGGTAGTTGCCCTCGCCGTCCTTGATGAAGGTGTAGCGGCTCTTCAGTGTCTGGCTTTCTATAAGGAAGCGTTTCACATTGAACTGCTTGTTCTTTGCATCGAAATAAACGGCAGTTACCACCTTTTCGGGGTGGAACTTGTCTATGAGCACCACATTATCGGCATCGTAGCGGTTGGTGATGTCGAAGCCGGTTACCTCGTACGTACCGTCTTTATAGAAGACAATGATGCGGTCGGTCTCGTCGAAACGGCCCAGCAACATACCATGACCGTCCTTGTTCAGCCTGCCCACGCTGTCGTCATACCAGATCTGCGGTGCCGACAGGGTCGATCTTCCTTTTTCCTTCATACGCACACTGCGCACCGGATACTTGGTCACCTGGTTGCCCATGGCACTGCGGCCCTTTATCTCCAACTCTTCAAAGTAGTAGTCGAAGGCCTTGGTGCGTGCCTTGCTGCCCGGCGACAGGGAGATGGTGATCACCTCGGCCTCGCCGTTGGGGTTGGCGGTAAAGTACTGCACCTTGCTGCCGGCGTTACCGCGGGTAAGGTCATATTCCTTATCTCGGGTGATGCCGGTAACATTAAAACGCTTGGCATAGGTGATGCCCGTTTTGCCGTCCATGTACAGCATATTGTAGGTGGTGCGCTCGTCGTTCTTCTGGAACACGGCTATGTGGATGATGTCCTTGCCCACAAACGTCTTGTCGGCCACCTTGGTCACTATCATCTTGCCGTCTTTGCGGAAGGCGATGATGTGGTCTATGTCCGAACAATCGAACGCGAATTCATCTTTCTTCAGGCCGGTACCAATGAAGCCCTCTTTGTAGTTCACATAGAGTTTGGCATTGGCTATGGCCACCGTGGTTGCCTGTATGGTCTCGAACAGGCGAATCTCTGTCTTGCGCTCCCTACCCTTGCCATACTTCTTCAGCAGTTGTTCGTAGTAGCGGATGGCATAGTCGTTGAGGTGTTCTATATTGTTCTTCACCTCCTCTATCTCGTTCTCCAGACCACGAATGTGTTCATCGGCCTTGAAGGAGTCGTACTTACTGATACGTTTGATACGTATCTCGGTGAGTTTCACAATGTCGTCCTGCGTTATCTCGCGGCGGAACTTCTTGATGTATGGCTTCAGTCCATCTGATATGGCCTTGATGACGCCCTCCCAGGTGGTCTGCTCCTCAATGTCGCGGTAGATGCGCTTTTCTATGAATATCTTCTCCAGCGATGAATAGTGCCAGTCTTCATTCAGCTCGCCCAGCTTTATCTCCAGTTCGCGCAGCAGCAGCCCCTTGGTGTGGGCCACAGAGTGCTTCAGCAGATCGGACGCGCCCACAAAGTGCGGCTTGTCGTCTATGATGATGCAGGCGTTGGGCGATATACTGATCTCGCAATCAGTGAAGGCGTAGAGGGCGTCTATCGTTTGGTTCGTAGATACGCCGGGCGCCAGCTGCACCGTCAGCTCCACCTCCTTGGCGGTGTTGTCGGTAACGCTCTTTATCTTAATCTTGCCCGAGTCGTTGGCCTTCAATATGCTGTCTACCAGCTGAGAAGTGGTGATGCCATAGGGCACATCCTTTATCACCAGCGACTTCTTGTCCACCTCTTCTATGCGGGCACGCACCCGCACCTTGCCGCCGCGTGCACCGTCGTTGTAGTTGGTCACGTCTATCATGCCGGCCGTCAGGAAGTCGGGAAACAATTCGAACTTACGACCCTTCAGGTGTTTGATGGCGGCATCCAGTATCTCGCAGAAGTTGTGCGGCAATATCTTGGTGCTGAGGCCCACGGCTATACCCTCGGTGCCCTGTGCCAGCAGCAGCGGAAACTTCATGGGCAGCGTCACCGGCTCGTTCTTGCGGCCATCGTAGCTCAGCTGCCAGTTGGTGGTCTTGGCATTGAAGGCCACCTCCAGCGCAAACTTGGACAGGCGCGCCTCTATATAACGGGCAGCCGCCGCACTGTCGCCGGTGCGCACATCGCCCCAGTTTCCCTGTGTTTCTATGAGCAGGTCTTTCTGGCCCAGCCCCACAATGGCATCGCCTATGGAGGCATCACCATGCGGGTGGTACTGCATGCTCTGACCAATGACATTTGCCACCTTGTTGAAGCGGCCATCGTCCATTTCCTTCATGGCATGAAGGATGCGGCGCTGCACCGGTTTCAGTCCGTCTTCTATGGCCGGCACCGCACGTTCCAGTATCACATAGCTGGCGTAGTCCAGAAACCAGTTCTGATACATTTCGCCTATCATAGCCGAGCCCTGCCCGGTAAACATATCCTGTTCTTCCATCTTGTCTGTTGCAGGTGCCCGCCTGTCCGCGCCAATGCGTGGGAAAACAGGCTGCAAGCACCCAACCACAAAAATATTTAATGCCTGTGAATGGCGTGCAGCTACTTATCCACAATTTGAACAGGTGTTACAGGTGTGCAATAACCCACAACCCGACGAGGCAATTTCTTCCATACCACTTCTCTTGCCCGCCCGACTCTGCTACGTGCTGCGTGCTTCCTGCGCAGATTTTTTCTTTTTCTCCTGTTTTAGGATAACCAATTGATTGTCAATGAACATGTGGGAAGTGTTGCTTCTCACTGCTTCCCAAAACCTGCGCACTTCTTCTCACCTGCTGCGCAGTTTTGCTCAAACTGAGAAGTGAAAAACAATCGTCATATATGTATTTTCGCCCCACTTTATTCAACTTCAATTCAAGTTACGATCGTGCAGGAAAACCGGCAAAAGAAAGTTTTATGATAGTGCGTTTTCTGTAGTGTGGTAAAAAGTTGTTTTGATGTAAGAACATTTTCACGGCAGGTCGTCTTTGCGAGGAACAAAGCGAGGCTTTCGGGCGGGTTGTGACGAAGCAATCTCGCGATTCGCCACTTTGGGTTACCCAATATTTCTGTGCACACGGTCTCGAGATTGCTTCGTCGCCGGCACCCACACTTGCCCACAGGGCTTCTGGCAATGGAGCGTTTTATGATAGTGCGTTTTTGGTGGTGTGATAGAAAATTGTTGGGGGTTATCATTGTGAAAACCACGAGCAAGATCTTCGCCAATCCGGAGATTGGCAGCCGCAATGACGGAGGCCCGGCAAGACTAGCTTTTAATCACAGATGTCGTAACACATCCCGGCTTGCATGCAATACCCTCACGATCTTTACAAAAGGTGCCTGGTGCGTGTAAAATACTACATGGCTAACATAACTGATACTACGAAGTCCGTCTCGCACATCAGGTCTCAGCCTACCAAGTAAAGGCTGGGCTGCAAGGGAGTAAAAAAGTGACTCCAATCCAAGCAGATACTCAACCGCTTTTTCCTCTCCAAAATTCGCCGTGGTATAATCGTAGATGGCGTCCAGATCATTTTCTGCGGCAAGGGAAAGAACATAGGTGACAGAGGACAATTCTGAGGCTATTTAGACTTTTTACGTTTTATGATATCACTTACCCTAAGCGTGCTTTCAGGCCCATCCCACCCAATGCTTATGTCTTTACGCAAGTCTTCGAGTACTTTTTCGCGGTATAGCTGATGCAGCCTCATGGCATCGCGCACTACTTCAGATGCATTCTGGTAATCACCGCTCTCCAATTGATCGGCTATATATTTTTCCTGCTTGGTGGTGAAACTGATGTTCATGCGGGCAACTTTATACCCAAAATTACAGAAATGTCCATATTTAGCAAAAAAAAGACATAAAAAATGCGCAACGCCGCGTGGATTGTTAACAGACAGGAACCAGTGTTTATCCTCCCATTCAATACCCGGCAACCACTAATCAGGCACCGTTACCTCTTTTTGATCTCGTAAAAATCGAGAACCACACGCGGAATAATACTAAGAAAAGACCGGCTATTAATGTCTGCAACAATGTCCTCGTGTGTATTAAGCTCCGAGAGTTTTTTTAGCATTATTTCCCTGATGTAAAATGTCAGTTTTTCCCTCCTGTAGTTGTCCTCTATATTATTGTCCAAAAGTAGCAAGTCCATAATCTCTTTCTGAATTTCCTTATCTCCGGAACCAAGTTGAAAAAACAGATGATAGTTGAAATTGGCATCCTTAATGTCATTTATATCGACGCCGTAATTTAGGTAGTAGCGATTTTCAAACCTTGATCGCTGCAGATCGACACCCTTTGTGACCACCGCTCCGACCAATTGCCATCTGGAATTTTTGCGTTTGTACCCAAGCGGCAACAATATCGAATCCACTACATTTAACAATTGTTTCTTGTCCATAAAAACTTAACGCATCAAGGTGAATGTTCCATTACTCTCCGGTATGAATTTCGAAAAATCTCTGCATTTTTCAATTAAAGATAACCTGTGTTGCTTCGAAAATAGAGAGAGGCCACAGCAATGAAATTGTCGGAGGCTACGCCAAGCTTGGGAACCACGAGGAAGATTGTCGCCAATCCGGAGATTGGCAGCCGTAATGACGTAGTCGGAGACTACGCCAAGCTGGGACTGAGGTGCTCTTTTACATAAAAAATAAGTACACCGTAGCGAATGCACCTGATATAAAGTGTAAGAGTACATAAACAATTTTCTTTTTTTCGACATCGATGCCATTCTTAAAATTCCGTCTTATCTCGAAGAGATCTAAGAAAAATGGAATAAACAGAAAAATCACAAACAGTATGTCACCAATTACCCTTGCTGTAGACATATATTATTATTTTGTTGTCAATATTTTTTGCAGTAGTTGCAACAAGAGATCACCGCCCTTTCGATTTTGTTTGAAAAATTTCTCATGGTCTATAAGTTTGTGAAAGCGTCATGCCACATCGCTTATGGAATAGGTTCCGACATCGCACCTGAAACAGCACATCGGCAATAATAAAGAAATGTTCGTTCACAAAAACAGGTAAAAACACCTGTTTTTTATACGCTACTTTTCTAACCCCCGCTTGGCGCAATGACGCGTTTCATGATAGTGCGTTTTTGAGGTGTGGTAGAAAGTTGTTGGGCTTGATCATTGTGAAAACTACTAGGAAGATCTTCGCCAATCCGGAGATTGGCAACCGCAATGACTTAGTTGGAGACTACGCCAAGCTGGGGTTTAATTAGATTTAGTTTGCCACTTTGTACCGTCAGTGAAAACTATTTCGGTAACCCAAACCTTCACTATTTTCTTCGCATCTTGACTATTTATCCCAAATGTTGCTTCGTCCGATTTTCCAATCTTCAATTTGTCATCACAAAAGCCACCACCAAATCCCTTTTCAATCGCGTTACCCATATCAGCGGGCTCACCAAACACATTTTCACCATACCATTTAAACTTAATGCCGTCAATTTCTTTCTGTCCTTGATTCTTGTAGGCAATGAAAATGTCTTTGTAATTTGAATACTCCTTTTTCACAAGTTGACTTGAAACTATCGCAATCGGACATGGAGAATCCGTTAATGTATCAAAGTTGACTTGCTTGAACACATCTCGCATAATACTATCAGTCATTTGCGCGGCTCTTAACTCGACTTCCGGTGAATATTCCTTTTTTCCGGTGTTAGAATCGCAACACAACAAAAACGGAAGACAGCAAAATGCCAATCGAATTAAAAATGAAAAGGTCATTGTGTATCTCATAATTTGAATTTTAACTAGCTTAACAGCATCTACTGATAGGGGTAACAGATAGTTCTCTTATAAACGGACTTCAACTTAATCTCAGGTTGTTTCTGCAACCGCTATCTACCCCCAAAAATTAATGACGAAATTGAAAAATTATTATCAAACAGATAGACTGTGCTCGCAGTAGCAGCTTAGAAATAAAATTAATAAAGTAGGGTGATCCCGAAAAATCTGGAGATTGTTATTTGCAATGACAAGCCGGAGACTACGCCAAGCTGGCTACCAGAAAGATAACGTAGAATAAACTGATTCTAATTCTCAGCAAAACCTATTTCCCAGCAAGAAATGACATTATTCTTCGTTGATATGATGAATCAATTGAAATCAATTCATTGAAGATACTTGCTGCCTGAGGATTCTTTAGGTAGTGAAAACAAACACCAATATAAAACAACGCTTCACATTTCTGTTTGCCTTTACCCTCAGCCTTTGCTCTGTAAAACAGCTTAGTTGCATTCAAGAAATCTCTTTTTAGATAACAACTCTTACCATCGGAGAAGAACTTTTGAAATCTATCTTGCGTCGAAATTGAAGGATAAATTTCGAATTCCCTGATAATATAGTCATGAAAATCAACCTCATCGATGTTCGGTTTAATTTCCGGCCGAAGTAATCCATTTTCCTTCCTGGAATACACAACACCGATATTCCCTTGTTTGATATGGAATGCAACATGTTGATAATTGGCAGATGAACCAATAAATGTTAAAGTATATGCGCCATTCTCGGCCGTGCCATGACCAATAAGATATGGCTTTCCAGCTGTTATGGTTGCAATCATCGGCTCTCTACTTACTTTCATGGAAAACCCGAACGAAAATTTTCCACTGTCAATACCTACAGAAACATTGAAACCACCTACTGTTGTTATCGTTTCATCACTTATCACATCATCAAGTGCCGAGGCAATACTTTTTTTCCCGCCAATCCTACCTTCTTGAAAACGCTCAAATGCTATCTTATCGCCGATCCACGCTTGACCTGCAACTTCAATTTTTCCATCTTTAATAACATGGATAATTTGTTGTCCAAGATTTGAACAAAGTATAAAATCTGTTTTTCCGGCAGACTTTTGATGATTCTCTTCAAGTACTCGCTGAATGTATTGAATTGAGGCGTCTGGATTGATTTCTTTAATTGCGTTTTCCGCATATTCAACTTCACCAGCAAACGCAACGCAAATCTTCTCACTAACGACTACCAACTTTAATATTCCATGCTCAATAGTTCCGGAATTGATATGATTCTTCAGACTATTATGCATATAATTAGGGTATGTCAGCTTTGTATCACTAACTATCACCATGCTTTTGTTCTCATAACCGGCAACTACCAAACTCATATTCTATAAATACGCTTTAAACTCAACCGTTTCAGCACAACAATATTACCTATAACCCATAGCCACTTCAAATCGCATGATTGGCAAATCCATATTGCAGCATTAATTCCCCAATGCCCAACAAGAATATCAGAACCAAGAATAAACTCGTTCAGCACACGCCTTCAAATTGCCGTTGCTTAGTAGTCTTTGACAATGGAAATGTGGTGTAGGCGCCTTTCCAAATTTAAACATACTAATCGAATATCATGTCATAAGAAAACGTGACAGTATTTCTATTGACCTATGTCTTAGCTGCGTACGGCAGATCACTTACATGATGAAGCACTAATGTACCTTCCGTTATTGCCGTCATTGCGCACAAAAAAACCGGCACGCAATGCGCGCCGGTTGCATAAAAATGTAGTTGTGGTTGTTTATTCCCACTCTATGGTAGCCGGTGGTTTGGAGCTGATGTCGTAGACCACACGGTTGATACCTTTTACGCGGTTGATGATGTCGTTGGAGATGCGTGCCAGCAGGTCATAGGGCAGGTGTGCCCAGTCGGCGGTCATGCCGTCCACGCTGGTCACGGCGCGCAGTGCCACGGTAAATTCGTAGGTGCGTTCGTCGCCCATCACACCCACGCTCTGCACGGGCAGCAATATGGCGCCTGCCTGCCACACTTCTTTGTACATGCCGCTATCGCGCAGGTGCTGTATGTAGATGGCGTCGGCCTCCTGCAGCATCTTCACTTTCTCTTCGCTCACGGCACCCAGTATGCGAATGCCCAGGCCCGGACCGGGGAACGGATGGCGGCCAATGAACAGCTCGTCTATACCCAGCTCGCGACCCACACGACGCACCTCGTCTTTGAAGAGCATGCGCAGCGGCTCTATGAGCGACAGGTGCATCTTCTCGGGCAGGCCACCCACGTTGTGGTGACTCTTGATGGTCGCCGACGGGCCATGCACCGACATAGACTCAATAACATCGGGGTAGATGGTGCCCTGCCCCAGGAAGCTGACATCGGTGAGCTTCAATGCCTCTTCGTTGAAGACATCTATAAAACCCTTGCCAATGATCTTGCGTTTTTTCTCGGGGTCGGTTACACCGTCCAGCTCGGCATAAAAACGTTGGCGGGCATCTATGCCCTTGGTATTAAGCCCCAGGTGTTTGTAGCCGTCCAGCACCTGCTGAAACTCGTCTTTGCGCAGCAAGCCATTGTCCACAAATATGCAGTAGAGGTTATCGCCAATAGCCCGGTGAATGAGTGTTGCCGCCACGGTAGAGTCTACGCCACCACTCAGCGCCATGACCACTTTTTTGTCGCCTGCCTGCTGCTTGATGCGTTCTACTGTCTCTTGAATGAAGGCAGCGGGTGTCCAGTCCTGGCGCACACCGCAGATGTCCACTACAAAGTTCTTGAGCAGCTGTCCGCCATCGGTAGAGTGGGTCACCTCGGGGTGGAACTGTATGGCATAGACCGGGTTGGGCGCATAGGCCGCGCTGGCCTTGTAGGCAGCAACGGGTATGGCCTCGGTGCGGGCAATGACGGTGAAGTCGGCCGGCAGATGTTTGATGGTATCGCTATGACTCATCCATACCTGCGAGCCTGTGCTGATGGTAGCAAACAGCGGATCGGGCACCACATCCTGCAGGTGCGCACGGCCATACTCTCGGTGGCTCGACTTGCCTACCTCGCCACCCGACTGCTTTGCCAGCAGCTGCGCGCCATAACAAATGGCCAGCAACGGCAGGTTGGCCGCCATGCCCGCTATATCGGGGTTGGGCGCGTTGGGGTCGTTGACAGAGAACGGACTGCCCGAAAGGATGATGCCCTTCAGGTGCTCGTCGTACACAACGGGTTTAGTGCAAGGCTGGATCTCGCAATACACATTGAGCTCGCGCACGCGGCGGGCTATAAGCTGTGTGAACTGGGAACCGAAGTCGAGAATGAGAATCTTATCGTTCATTGTATGCTGTTGTATGTATCGATCCCCGCATGGAGCGGGGATCGGTGAATGTATTGAGCAGTGGCTGAATTAAGCCTGGCCGGGAGGCATACCGAAGTTGAAAGGTACTGCCGGTGTCTCCTGGTCTTTGATGTTGCCGTGCTGGCTCTCGAAACGCTTTACGTTGTCTATGAGGGCGCGCATGAGGCGCTTGGCGTGCTGAGGGGTCATCACGATGCGTGATTTAACTTTTGCCTTAGGCACATTGGGCATCACGTTCACGAAGTCTATCACGAATTCGGCGAAAGAGTGGGTGATGATGGCAAGGTTGGCATATTCGCCATCGGCCATTTCTTCAGAAAGTTCTATGTTAAGCTGTTGTTCGGGGTTCTGCTGTTCAGACATGATCGTTGATTTAAGTGCTTGTTTGTTTTATCAGGTTACGCCTGCGAAATTAGGCCAATTTCGGGGAAATGAAAGGAGCAAAATGAGGGAATGCCGAAAAGACGAACATGAATATTTGTTACATATACCGCCGAACAGCGGGTGTGGGCTGCAAGCGGCAATTACCTATCTTTACACCGATGTTGAAGCGACTGATACCTGCTCTTGCTCTGCTTGCCGTGGCCTCGTGCCGCCCGGAGGTGTACACACCCAAGCCTACGGGTTACTTCAGGATAGACACACCGGCCACACACCGCTACACCCTGTTCGACCGGCCGGGATTCCCGTATACGTTCGAGATGCCGGCCAACAGCGTTGTGGACCAGGACACCATTTTCAACAAACATCAACAGGACAACCGTTTCTGGATCAATGTATATGTACCGGGGCTGGAGGGCATCATCAACATCACGTATAAGGAAATAAACAAGGACATGCCGTTCTATAAGCTGATGGACGATGCATGGGGGCTCTCCTACTTCCACCACGAGAAGGCCGACTACATAGATAGCCGCAGCACCACCAACCCCGATGGCACACAGTGCATCCTCTATACAGTGGGTGGCAACTCGGCATCGCGCTACCAGTTTGCGGCATCAGACTCTACCAAACACTTTTTGCGCGGCAGCCTGTATTTTGACGTAACCCCCAATGCTGACTCGCTGAAGCCTGTGACCGATTTTATGGTGCAGGACCTACAGCACATGCTCAGCACCCTCAGGTGGCGATAAACTAACGTTTGCGGGCAAAAAAATCTTTCATAAGCTGCGCACATTCTGCAGCCAGTATGCCATGCGTCAGTTCGGCCTTGGGGTGGAATGGCCAATTCTCAGCAGTGGTCTTTTTATAGCCGTTCTTGGGATCGGAAGCACCATATACTATGCGCCCCAGCTTGGACCAATAGATGGCGCCACAGCACATGAGGCAGGGTTCTACGGTCACATACAGTGTAGCCTCGGGCAGGTACTTGCTGCCCAACCCGTTGAAGGCGGCTGTAAGTGCTATCATCTCGGCATGTGCGGTGCTGTCGTTCAGGCGCTCCACCTGGTTGTGCCCGCGGGAAATGATCTTGTTGCCCCACACCACCACGGCACCCACAGGCACCTCGTCGGCCTCGAAAGCCAACTGTGCCTCGCGCAGTGCCTGCCTCATAAAGTACTCGTCGTCGAACATAATGTGGCAACAAAGTAACGGAATATGCACGAACGGCGGGTGGCGGGTTTTAGGAATTATTTAGACCAATAGTGCCTAAATTGCGCAGTATATGAAACGTCTTTTCCTGTTACTGGCGGCAACGGGCCTGCTGCACACACCTACCAGGGCACAGTCTGCAGATTTCTGCGAGGCGGTGACTGCCGTGATGAACGATGCCCCCAACGAGTTCAGGAACATAAGAGGACGCATGGTGGAGTCGAACATGAACTCGAATATGTGGGCCAGCCCTGTGAAGGTGCCGGGCTCCATAGGTCACCGCGTGGTGCAGGCCATGGGCCTGTTCTACGAAGCGGCCTTCCTGCAGACCACCAACCGCGATGAGGTGCGCCCTGTTTATGAAAAACTGAAACAACAACTGACGGAATGCCTGGCACCGTTGGGCTACAAGGTATCTTATCAGGAGAACTTCACTGCCGGCCTGGGCGACTACAAAAAGGTGGTGCTGATGAAAGACCTGCAACCGGGGCTGAAGTCTGAACAACTACCACCACATGCCACCATAGAAGTGACCTACAGCAAAGAGGTGGGCAAGTTCACGGTAGTCATGTTCCTTTTCCAACACTAAATAACAAAAGAAATGACCAACCTACCCGATTACGCATCCGTAAACAAAACCCTGTGGGATGCTAAAACGCCGTGGCATGTGCAGTCGGCCTTCTATGACATGGATGCTTTCCGTGCGGGCAAGAACACGCTGAACGATATAGAACTGGCGCTGCTGGGCGATGTGCGCGGCAAGTCGGTGCTGCACCTGCAGTGCCACTTCGGGCAGGATAGCCTGTCGCTGGCGCGCATGGGTGCAAAGGTGACAGGGGTGGACTTGTCTGAAACAGCCATCGCCACCGCCAGCCAACTGGCACAGGAGCTGAACCTGGACGCCCGCTTTGTGTGCGCCAATGTGTATGACGTGCCGAAGGTGGTGAACGAACAATTTGATATTGTATTCTCGTCTTATGGCACCATTGTGTGGCTGCCCGATATGGACGAATGGGCCCGCATGATAACCGGTGCGCTGAAGCCGGGCGGCTACTTTGTATTTGCCGAGACCCATCCGTTTGTACTGATGTATGACGACAATCTGAACAAGATGATCTATTCCTACTTCAACGACGGCGAGATAACAGAGACCGAACAAGGCACCTATGCCGACCGCAATGCCCCCATCAGCCTGGAGTCGCGCACCTGGAACCACAGCCTGGGCGAGGTGCTGAACGCGCTGATGAAAGCCGGCCTGAACCTCGCTGAGTTTCACGAGCACGACTATTGCCCCTACGCCTGTTTCGGCAACATGACCGAGACCAGCCCGGGGCGCTTCCAGATGACGGGCAACGAGGGTAAGGTACCGCTCATCTATTCGCTGAAGGCACTGAAGCCATGGGTATTTCAGGGATGCGTATAAAAGACTACGGGAAGCAATTGCCTCCCGTAGTATAAACAGCCCCTATTACCCGGCCGGGGACGATACCCCGACCTATACCACCAAGGGTATACATCAATAATTACTTATTCTCCGTTGCAGCAGGTGCCGGCGCGCTCACTTCCATTGCCTTGTTCTGGCCGTCCTTGCTATGTTTATGCCTCCTGTTCAGCGGCACATACGCGCCCATGTAGAAGTTGACACCGTATGCTTTTTTGCTCACTGCGAGCAAGATGTCGTCGCTACCGAAGTAGAAACCACCCAGACGCAGACCTACACCGGCTTTCATTTTCTTGGTCATTGCGCTATATGTCAGCGGCAATGCAAAGCTGAACATCTTGGTGTCCCAACGTGGCGTAACGGTAAGCTGACCGTAGTATGAGTTACCGAATTTGCCGCGGTTAGCTACGTTCTTGATCCAGGTAGCGTTCACATAGAAGTGACTTGCTACATAGTAATCAGCACCCAGCACCATAGCGGTAGGGATACCTACTTTGGTTACCCGCACACCTGTATCCAGGAAGAAACCACGTGTATTCATGTAGTCCTTCAGGCTACTGAAGTTGGTGATGTTGGCAGCAAGGTCTGATGCACTCATGGTGCCATTTCCATAGGCACGCACACCCAGTGCAGACTTGTACTTTACACTACCCAGATCGGTAATGGCAAATGATGCACGCACACGGTATTTGTTAGCGCTGTTGTCTTTCGGATCGAAGTCGTCAGGGCGATATTCATACACCGCACCGATGTCGGCACGGAAGCCGCTGCCTCCGTTTCCGCTGGTATTGCTGAACAGGCTCACATTGCCCAGACCGCTACCCAGCTCGCCGGCACTGTCCACCACGTTGCTGGCAAACTGCACATCGGTATTGTTGGCTACCAGTGAGTCGTTGGTATAGAACTGCGCGTTCAGGTTACTACCATTCACACCCAGGAATCCTATACCATTCATCTTACCTATGGTAATACCCGCTTTTACAAAGTGTTTGCCTTTGTCATACACCACGCGGCCATAAGACAGGTTGATCTCGCTCCACATGTGCGCGGTCCAGTTGAACTTGCTGGATGAGAAGTTATAACCTGTAGCAGACGAAGCCGTAGGGTCCATCACACTCTGGAAGAGCGTCTTGTCGAAGTTATTGAACTGGTTGAACGCACGGAAACGCATAGTGAGCGCCACCGCATTCTTGTTGTCAATGGTGTACATGGCGCCCGGCAGACGCAGGTCGGCATAGGGCATCATGATGTTGAACTTGTTGTTGCCGGAGAAGGTCAGCAGTCCGCCGCCACCCAGTCCGTCGCTGGTGCCGCCGGTCACTTTAGACAGGTCCACCTCCGCCAGGTTGTTGTCCACACCAAAGTTCAGTCCGCCCAGGTCCAGCACAAAGCGTGCTCGGTTGTCGGCAAGGTTGGCGGGGTTCAGGGCCAGGCCGGTCGTGCCGCCCCAGTTGCTCGTTGCAATACCCATAAGTCTCTGCGCCTGAGCACCATAAATGCCCGCCGCGATCATTGATGTTGTAAGTAGTAATCGTTTCATACGCGTGTTGTTTTAAAGTGAAATGAATAAAGGAGTAAATAAGTATGCTGTTACAGTGTGCGTTTTGCTTCCCAGGTACCGGTCTCAGGCTTGCTGTTCTTCCAGGTACCGTTAATGATGTTATCGCCTGATAATGTTGCAGAGCCTGTTGCACCCTTGCCATCGTCGAAGGACAGGATGTTGTTGTCAAAAGTTCCCTCCACTTTCGATGCACTGGTGCTGCCATCTTCGCGCACACGTGCATACCAGCGCTTCAGCGATGTGCTCAGCATCAGGTTGAAGGTGGCATTCTTTGACGTGGTAGTGTTTTTGGCGGTACCCTCAAACACCTTTATCAGGCTGGTAGAAGTTTCCTTTGCAATAGCCAGTGTAGCATTGGGGTGGCCGGGGATGGTCATAGAAGTTACCGTTGGGTTAGCTCCCGTTGCGTCTACCGAGAAGGTGATGCTCACAGTCTCGCCATTCAGAGTGCCGGTGAACGGAGATACATAAGACGAACCTGCTACCCATTTCACGTTGGCGGTCAGCGTCACAGACACACCGTCTATCACCATGTATGCCTTTATGGTGGAAGTATCGGTATTGCCGATGTCGAATTTGATGGTACCCGATGAACCTATAACAATACCCTTGTACATGCCGCGCGACGAGTTGTCGTAGGCCGACTTTGCTTCGGGTGTAGTGATACACGTTGTGCAAGTGTACGTTGGCGTGGTAACCGTGTTCGTCAACTCTTCCTTTTTCTTGCATCCCGTTACTATCAGCAACACAAAGGCTACAGCCGCCAACGGAAGAAACAATGCGCTCTTTTTCATATAGGTTCTCGTTTTAGTACAATGGAATTATAGCACAAACCTATTCACATATAGAGGGGGTGTCAATACCACTTTTGTTGTATTTTTCATACGTTTGCGTCGCCCGAAGGGTATTTACGGACGAATCATAAAACGAAGGAAAGATCATGTGGACAGACCTCACAACAGACGCGCAACTAGATGATATTAAGGCACTTAGCGCCAAACAGCCGGTGGTGATATTCAAGCACAGCACCCGTTGCTCCATCAGCAACATGGCACATAGCCGCCTGCAGAAACTGGACAATACCCACGGGGCGGTATTTTACTACCTCGATCTGCTGAACTACCGCCCGCTCTCCAACCGCATAGCCGAGGAATATGCAGTGCATCACGAGTCGCCACAGGTATTGCTGATAGTGAACGGAGAGTGCGTTTACGACGAGAGCCACAACGGCATTACCGTGGCCGAGCTGGTGGAACAGATAGACAGTCACCGCCTTACCCACGCATAGTTTTCTACTTTAAGTTATATGAACAGCCGGTCGGGCACTCCACCGGCTGCTATATCTCCTTGCCCTTCCATCGTCCGCTGGCAAGGTACCAGCCCGAAGTGGCCAGCAATGCCACCCAATACACAAACTCCGATCCCCAGCACAGGTATAGCGGGCTGCTCCACTGGCGTATCACCACTATGCAGTAAACAAGATACAGGCTCACGCAGGTGATCTCTATGGTCAGGTTCACCAATGTGTTGCCGGTACCTACCACGCCATTGAAGGCGACTGTGGACAGCGACATCACCAGCGTGGCAACAATAATGACACGCAGGCTGGGCAGTGCAAACTCTATCAGTGCAGCATCAGCAGTATATACCGAAAGGAACTGGCGCGAAAAGGCCAGCATCAGCACACATATCACCAGCGCATACAGGAAACTCAGCTTTGCTATTTTCCATATTATCTTCTTCACCTCGGCCTGCCGCCCCTGCCCTATTATGTTGCTCACCATGGTATTGCAGGTGGTGGCCAATGCCCAGGTTCCCACACTCACTATACCAAATATGTTGCGCAGCACCTGCGATGCAGCCAGCGACTGCGGCCCCAGATGTTCTATAAAAAAGAAGAACACCAGCCAGCCACCTATTGAGAACAGGAACTGAACAATGAGCGGTGCCGCTACCGTCAACGACTTGCGCGACAGGTCTCCGTCGAAATGGAAATACCGGGCCAGTGGGTAAGTGCGGTGTGCGCCGCTGAGAAAGAATGCCGACAGCATCACCGTGCAACCGGCTATCTCCGATATCACCGACGCTACGGCCGCCCCCTTAAAACCCATCTGCGGCATACCGCCATGACCAAATATCAGCAGATAGTCGAACAGGATGTTGACCAACGTGGCCGCCAGCGAACCATATATAAGCATACGCGACCGGCTGATGGATATAAAGAACGAATTGAGCAACTGCGTCAGCACCAGGAACGGAAGCCCCCACACCCTTGCGAAAATGAACTGCACACTCATCTCAAAGTTCTCGGGGTCGTGCAGGCTGAAGCCGAACAACAAGGGCACAAACCACAGCGTTATCAGCATAAGCCCCAGCGAGCACGCCACCGACAGTAGCAGCCCGTTGGCAAATATCTGCGCAAGGCCCTTCTCATCGCCCTCGCCTGCACGGCGCGCCAGCTGTATCTGCACACCGCTGGCCAGACCATAACCCACCATAGACAGTATGAGGTAGAACACACCCGTAATGCCGTTTACCCCCAACTCTCTTTCTCCCAACCGGCCTATGAATACCGTATTGGTAAAGAAATTCAGTTGCGGTATCAGTATCGCCAGCGAAATAGGAGCCGCAAGCCTTATGATCTGGCCATTGGTTGCAGCCACTCCCAATTTATTCATAACTTATAATAGACTGCGCCGCGCGCCGTGTGTGTAACAATTGTGTGGGTGCAAATGTACACTACCGGCATCAACTACAACCCGCATATTGCAGTCGGGGGGCCAAAACATACAATGCACCGCAAAACGACTTAAACGCTAAGTCAATGAAAGCGAGCATTATATTAACATTTTGACTACAAGAAATCTCGCGCCATGCTCTGTAAATCATCTTAACTTAGCAGTAAATATTAAACCAATGAAAAAGATATTTTTAGTAGTGTTTTCGTTCATGATGCTGAGTCTGGGACCGGTCATGGCGCAGGATGGCGGATCTAAGGCCACCAAAAAAGAAGTAAAAAAATCTACAAAAGCTGATGACTCTAAAGCAGACGCGGCTGCCCCGAAACTGAAAAAAGACGGCACTCCCGATATGCGCTACAAAGAGAACAAAGCAGCGAAGGAAGAAGCCAAACCAAGCGGCCCTCTGAAAAAAGACGGCACACCCGACAAAAGGTACAAAGCCAATAAAGAGGCTGAAGGCAAGGGCAAATAAACAAACACAACAACATTATTACACAACCGGCACGTTTTGCGTGCCGGTTTTTTTGTGGGCAATGCCCGCAATACGGAGCGCAATGTATTATCAGATTCTCGGCAGGTCGGGATAATATACTGGGAAGTAACAAGAAATAGGGGCGTTTCTTACTGCGCCCGCAGTGCCTCTATTATCTTTTCGGCAGCAAATATCTCGTCTTCGCTGTTGTAGGGAAATTCTGTGACCTGCCCCGTAATGTTGTAGCGGCTGAATACAGAATTGCGCAACTCTGGCTTCAGGGTGGGTGCATTGGCCACAATGTTGTGGTGCATCTCGTAGCCAAACTGCGATGGGAGATTAGCTACCCAACACACCACCGATGGCAGGCCCAATGCTGCCGCGGTGTGCTGCGCAAAGCTATCTATGAACAACCGCTTGGCCGACATGCTGATGAGTACTGCCAGCGCACGGAAGTCTGCTTGCACAGGATAAACACCTTGCAGCGGCAACTGGTCTTGCCTGCGGATGTGGACGATATTGTATTCTTTATTGAGCGCATTCACTACCTGTTGTGCAGTGGCAATGGGAAGATCGCGTGGCCACGAGTACTTGTCGCCCTGCGGCGATATACCGCCATTGGTCTGCATGGCCAATATGGGTTTGTCTGACGCGAACATGGGTGCGTATTGCGATTTTTCTTTCGCGGTAAGATAAAGCTGTGGCAGTTCGCCGTTGTAGGGCACACCACATAAACGACACCAGTTTTCTATAAGGTTGCCACGTTGGTACACAAAGTCCTCCTCGTGGTAGGGGTCGTGCAGAAACAGGCGGGTATCGCGGCCTTCTATATGCTGCGGATAGAAATAATTGAGGTTATTGAACGACAGCGACATGGCTACGTGCGGATTTGGTGCAAACACATCGGGATAGCCCGATATAACGATCAGCTCACCATCGGGGTAGTATTTTTTAATGGCAGCGCATACGGCGGTGGCTACTATGCTCTTGCCTATGCCGCCGCTTACCTGAAGTACTAATTTCATGAATTTGTTTTTAAAAAGGTTTTGATGTGTGACCGGAAATGCAACTGCAAACGCACGTTTGCTGCGCGTGGAGTTGAAAACCAACGGTGCACTAATACATTGTCTTATTGAGGTTGCTCACCCATAGTGCTGTCGCTGGGCGGTGTTTCTATTCTGTTGGCAAAGCCACCGCCTATAAACGGCATGTCTTCGGTGTCGGGGGCAGGCCGGGACGGAGCGGCGGTAATGCCACGCCAGCCTATGGGCTGCATATTTTTTATGTTTCCCTCATGGCGCAGGGAAGGGTTGAAATAACACGCGAGTTTCCATTCTTCAAGAGGTGTAAGTTTACTGAACCGCCACATATTGTATTAATTTTAAAAGTTTCTGTTATTGTTCATTATTATTCCTTCACCAGCCGCGCCGTCCACACATCGTTTACCCGCACTACATACACACCGGGCGGCAGCGTGCTTACATCAACCTGTTGCTGTGGCTTGCCGCAACCCGCTTGTTGCAGCACTACCTGACCCAAAAGGTTGTAGATGGCAATTGTGTGTACAGGCGCTACGGTCGTTAATGTTACCACGCCCGCAGTGGGGTTGGGTAGCAAAGTCACACCATTAGTTTTGTCCGTCACATCATCTTTCACGGCCATCGGCACACAATCAGGATTGAAGGCAACCTTGCGGACTCGACGGTTATTTGACTCTGCAATAAATAGATTCCCACATGTATCAAAAGCAAGGCCTGCTGGAAAGTCAATTGAAGAAAGTATTGCCGGGCCGCCATCTCCAGCATATCCGCCCGTGCCATTTCCAACTATATTATGTAGAATACCAAACTTATCAATTTTCAAAACCCTTTTATTGTACCTATCTGCAATAATTAGATTTTGAAACTTATCGAAAACTATTTTTAACGGATTGAATTGAGCGGAAATCGCAGGCAAATTGTCCCCAGTATAGGTGTATCCCCCAGAGCCGGCAACAGCCGTAATCATATTTGAACTATCTATCTTTCTGATTCTCGAAGCATTCATATCTGCCACATAAATTTGCCCTGTAGCGTCAACCGCTAAACCGGAGACCATATTAAAAGTTGCGGCTGTGGCTTGACCTCCATCTCCTGTGCCGGTAGCACTGAACCCACCATGCCCGGCTACTGTTGTTATTATGCCAAGTTTATCGATCTTCCGAATCCTGTTATTGGCTTGATCCGCTAAGAGAATATTTCCAGCTTTGTCAATGCATATGTCCTCTACGCTCCAAATCTGTGATGATGTTGCAGGCATATTATCTCCATTATAACCTCCAACGCCGGTACCAGCAATCGTATGTATAAATCCCGAAAAGTGGTCAATTTTTCGAATTCGGAAATTGGATTGGTCACTAAAAATAACATCGCCATGGTTATCTATTACAATCGAGCTCGGATTGCCTATTTTTGCTGCGGTTGCCGGACCTCCGTCGCCTGAATATCCAGCGATTCCCGTCCCAGCAACTGTTTCTATTAATCCATCCGGCGATATTTTCCTGATTCGGTGACCAAGAACATCACACACGTAATAGTTTCCATCCTCATCAAATACACCACCCGCAGCACCAATTATTGACGCATTGGTTGCCATGCCTCCATCACCAGAGACGCTTGATGAACTGCCGTTCCCGGCGAAAGTTGTAATTATCTGAGAGTGTGAGCGCACTGCTGTTAGAAAACAGACACAATATATTAATGCTAATCTCATAGATTAAACTATCATTGCTATTTTACTACCAACTGGGAACCCAACAGCTACCATTCCTGGTGTGGCATTTACGTAGGCCAAAGTGCCGACTGGCAAAACTCCCCCGTAAACAGGACTATTTACTGCATTCAAACAAGAAACATGGAAAGTATCTGTGGCCACAGATGTAATACCGTTTCCGAATACCGCAGCATAGGCGTGGCCGACCGCATTTCCTTGACCACCAAGAATGGCAGCACATGGCGCTCCGATCGCATTGCCTGTTCCACCAGCAATAAAGCTGTCGTTGCTGCCTACATTTATAACGTTGTTGGCGCCACCAATGATGCTTGAATAGTCGGCACGGTCCACAAAGTTGTTGTGGCCGTTAAAAACATTGGCGTATAATGCCTCCCAAATCATGTTGCATGTACCATTACCAATCGTATCGTAGCACGTAAATCCGCTTTGACCCGTTAGGATACAGTTATTTCCCCCATTTAGCACTGTGTCGTAAAAATTTCGGTTGGGATTGGGTGCACAAATACAGTTGTTAGAACCATTGCCTATAAATGTGTACCTGCCGTTGTGCCCCCGGTTAAACTCACCATTCAACAGAACTCCGAAATTATTGACCAAAAAGTTTTGATTGCCATTCAGCAAAGTAGAACTTGTTCCTATTGCCACATTCGTTTGCCCGTTCAGAATGTCATTGCAGTTACCGCATATTACGTTATTGGCGCCATTTGCTATTGTGCTGTACCCACTGGAGCCCCACACACCACTGAAAATCTGGTTATTTTGGCCGTTCAACACAGATCCGTAACCACCAGGTGCATTTACATTGTTGGTGCAGCCGCCACCAATGAACGAATAGGGAGAACTCTGCGATACAGTATTTGCCTGCCCGCCGCCAATGAAGCTAAAGCCCGATGTTTGATTGATGTCATTTGAAAAACCACCTGAAATAGCCGAGCAGTTTGCCGAAATTGTATTACTTCTTCCGCCAGAAATAAATGAATGGGACACCTCAGGATGAATGATGTTTAACATGCCGCCACCGATACCATTGAACTCAGACAATCCCACGTTGCTTGTGCTTATACAGTTTTGGCCACCGCCACCGATGAAGCTACCTGTGCTGGGGTTACTGCCCACTGCGAGACCTCCGATGCAATTCGCATTTCCTCCTCCAATAAAGCTAAACGTTGATAAGCTGAGAATGCTATTAGAACTTCCCGCAGCAATACCGGCATCGCCACCTACAACGCAATTGTTTACGCCACCACCAATCATCGAAGATTGACCTACAGCTATTATATTATTCCGGCCGCCTCCAATTGAAGTGCCCTGATCGAGTGCCTGGTTGTTGGCACCTCCAGCGACGGTTGAAAATGGAAATTGTGTACGGTTGCTGTCGCCACCACCGATAAAGCTGTTATTACTACCTGCATTTATTAAGTTGTTGGCACCACCACCGATTACGTTGTGACTACTAAAAGACACAGCATTAGTGTCAATGACATTGTTTTCGCCGCCGCCCACAAAACTATGCGAAGTAGGTAATGCTCCGCCAACTATACTACCCACGGCATTACACGTGCCACCACCAATGACACTATTAGTTGAATTGTTGTTAATGCAGTTTAGGTTACCACCACCAATGAGCGAAAATTCAGCTAAAATGTTATTATTCGCACCATTGACAATACTTGAATTATTGCCGGTAAGTACGTTTGAATCCCCATTGCCTATAAAATTGAAAACACCCGGCCCAGCACCAAAAATATTGATGGTGTTGTTTTGACCGTTGACAATTGTTGAAGTGTCGGCAGCAACAAGGTTGGTGCCTCCGGGCAGCGCTGGTGCCATAGGGCCGCCTAGTACTGCTGAGAAATTTCCTGTAACTGTGCCGGCAAAAAAAGTGTTTGTAAAATCAGCGCGTTGAGTTGTTGCACCAACCAAGGAGGGGTCCCAAAAAGTGTTAAAAGACATGATGAATAGATTTAAGTGATAAAAAAGTTTTTGTCAATTTCGACGTGTCAATAAAACAACGTCGTTTCATGAAATAAAATTACGTTCATTATAAATAATAAAAAACCGTATTTTTACTCTATTTTAATTGAAAATAATTTCGTAAAAGGCGCGCTCACATGGAAAAATTTAGTGTGCGGGCATTTTCCTCAAACCTTTTTTCTATCATACCATCAAAAACGCACTATCATAAAACGCGTCATTGCGAGAAGCCCGCTGGAAAAGTGCGCGCGCCGGCTACGAAGCTATCTCGAGACCATGCGCACAGAAATATTGGGTAACCCAAAGTGGCGAATTGCGAGATTGCTTCGTCACAACCCGCCCTAAAGCCTCGCTTTGTTCCTCGCAAAGACGACCCGCTTTGAAAAAGTTCTCACATCAAAACAACTTTCTATCATACCCCCGAAAACGCACTATCATAAAACGCGTCATTGCGAGAAGCCCGGCGGGCAAGTGCGTGCGCCGGCGGCGAAGCAATCTCTAGGCTCACATGCTACAACTAGCCCGATAAAAAGAATCCGGCTCAGCACTTGATGGCGCCTTCATATTTCCGTAGATGTGGTTACCGTGCCCCAAATAGAACCACATAGCCACATGAAGCAAAAGAGTTTTATCATCTACGGGCAAGGGAGGAAAGATGGCAGCGCCATGAAGCTGCACAGCGAACTGCGAAACAGCGTGGAGCTAACCTTTTGCCTCGCGGAGCGATGAGGCAAAAGGCGGCGCTTTCTTTTGGTTCTTTTCTTTTCGCTGTAGAAAAGAAAAGAACAAGAGCGGATGGGAAATACACACACACACAACTTTTAACCACACTACAGAAAACGCCATATCATAGAACTTTCTTTTGCCTGTTTTCCTCCACCGTCGTAACTTGAATTGAAGTTGAAGAAAATGGAGCAGAAAAGCATATATGACAATTTTACACTTCCTCTCACCCCGCACAAAACTGCGCAGCAGGTGAGAAGAAGTGGGAAGTTTTTGCGCAGTTTTGGGAAGCAGTGAGAAGCTGCACTTCCCACCTTTTTATTGACAATCAACCGATTACACAAAAAGTGCGCGGAACAAAAAAATGCGCAGTCAGTAGCAAAATAGGGAATAAACCCCCAGGTATGCATTTACAAGGCCTTAACCAAATGACGCAGCAAAGGCGTGGCAATATGTTTATTTTTGTCGCATATTTTCTCCTTGTTATGCGGTTTATACTACTGTCCATTATTTCAGCAATTGTTCTTTCTTCCTGCGGTGGCGAGAACCATAAATGGGAACCTCTTGTGAGCAAAGAGGGCAATTTCACCATCACAATGCCCACCCCGGTTGAAAAAGCTGAGAAAACCGAGCTCACCACTTTTGGCAAACAACCTCGCTATTTCGTTCGTTGGAAACCATCCAGTTTTGCCATAGACAAGTTCAAATTGTTTGAAGTGAGCTACACCAACTGCCCGGCATCAGCCACCACCGACAGTGCCCGGCTCAACGCCACGCTGGATAGCGCGGTGGAACTGAGAAAGAAGGACTTCTCTGAAATAGAGGTACTCTCGTCACAGAACATAGAACTGAATGGTTATCCCGGTCGCGCGTTCTTCTATGACGACAACAAGGGAAATACCATGGTTACGGTGAAGATGTGTATCGCCAAAGGAAAACTGTACGACCTGGTGGTCATTGCCAAAAAGAACTACGCGACAACCAACGAATCAGGCGCGTTCTTCGACTCGTTCAAGCTGTTGCAGGAATAGCAGCTCCTGACAGCACCCACAGATCATGTTATTCAACACGTCCGACTTCGCCATCTTCTTCCTTATTGTGTTTGCCATGTATTGGCTTACAGGCAGGTGGCCGCGTGTGCAGAAACTGGTGTTGCTGGCGGCCAACTACTACTTCTACCACAATCTGCACTACACCTTCCCGTTCTACCTGCTGGGTATGATATTGGTAGGCTACTTTACAGCAAGGTGGCTGGATGTGCAAGCGCAACAACACAGGCGCAAACGTATACTGGTGGCGGGCATTGTGGTGCTGGGTTTTGGCCTCACCTATATTAAGTATAGCGGGCTGATACTGGGCAACATACCCGGGCTGCAGCAGTGGCAGGCCAGCGCGCTGCACATTCTGGTGCCGCTGGGCATCAGCTACTACACCTTCTCGTCCATCGGCTACATCACCGATGTGTACCGCAGAAGGCTGCCCGCCGAGCAGGACTTCGTGACCTATGCGGCCTACATCAGCTTCTTCCCGCATCTGCTGTCGGGGCCCATACCCTCCTCTACAGCCATATTGCCGCAGTTCAGGCGGCCCTCGTTCCCGTCCTATGCGGTTATAGAGCAGTCGCTGGCCGAGATATTGTGGGGACTGTTCAAGAAGATGGTGGTGGCCGCCAATGTAGAGAAGGTGGTGAACTACTGCTACGCCTCCTACGACGACCTTACCGGCAGCACAGTGTTTCTGGGGGTCATGCTCTTCAACCTCTACCTCTATGCCGACTTCTCGGCCTATTCGGAGATAGCCCGGGGCGTGAGCCGGCTGATGGGCATAGAGCTGGCGCAGAACTTCAAGATGCCGTTCTTCAGCCGCAACCCGGGCGAGTTCTGGCGGCGGTGGCACACCTCCTTGCGCAAATGGATGCTGGACTACCTGTACCTGCCCATGGGCGGCAACCGGGGTGGCAAGTTGAAGTACATAACGGTGATGCTGTTCATCTTCAGTTTCAGCGGTCTGTGGCATGGTGCCAACATGACGTTTGTATGCTGGGGCCTGCTGAACGGTCTGTACTTCATACCCTACATCCTTACCGACAAGCTGACCCGGTATAAGGACGTGGTGGCTGCTGGTAGGTTGTTTCCCACCGCTAAAGAAGCCGCACAGCTGGTGCTCACCTTCCTGCTGATGACGACAACGCGCATTTTCTTCAGAGCGCCCAACATGACGGTAGTGAAGGGACTGGCTGCCAAGATCTTATCGGCGGGTATTGTGGCCGCCCCGCTGATGCTGGTGGTGCGCAACGTGGCCTGGTGCCTGCCCATGCTGGCATTTGAATGGATACAGCGGGAGCGCCCGTATGTGCTGGAAGTGAGCAAAAAACACATGGCAATGCGTATGGTAGCATATGCGGTGGTGATAGTGCTGATCTATCAATTCCGCGCCAAAGTAAACATCAGCGAATACTATTACTTCAAATTCTGATAAACAATAAATGAACAAAGACCTAACACCCCACCACTACTACAATTAGCAGAGTATAATTACCTTTGGGCACATCACCACTAATTACAATAACATTAGAACTGTGAAAAACTTCATCTATATACTTCCATTGGCAGCATGCTTGAGCACCGGCTGCGGCAACGGTGACGCAGCCGTGAGTGCCGAGCAGCAAAAGGCCACCAATATCCATCTGGCAGAAAGCAAGAAAAATGCCGAGGCTCTGGAACAGCTGAACCGCATGTATAAAGAAGTGCCTGACGAGCGCATACTGGAAAATGGAAGTGGCAACAACCCTGTGTATAACGAACTGAAGAAGCGATACAAGGAGCAGATGGCCAAACTGAAGCAGGAGGTTGAAGCCACCGGAGCCAAGTTCGTCGTTACTATTATCACTCCTGAAGTGGGTTCCAGCATTACCAACCTTACCCGTTACGGTCACCCTTTTATCAAGTCGGCGTGCAACGAACTGGGCATTGAGACCTACGACCTGAGCAGTGCCATTGCCGCACAGAACCCGTATGTGATAACACAGATACCCCGCGACGGACACTGGTCTAAAAAGGGTGCCGAATTTCTGGCCGGCCACCTGGAACCGATCATTAAAAAGTATGAAGGGCACAGGTGCACTGTTACTTATAAAGACAGCGAGCGCCCAGAGACCTTCGGCGATCTTGCACCCTCAACAGAAGAGATACTGGATGGCGGCAAGGATATGCCCTACAAAGTGGTGGCCAACGCTCAGGGCCTGAGAATGGACCACGACCTGAAGTTCCCGAAGGCAAAACAGCATGTTCTTTTCCTTGGCGGCTCTCAGATCTATTCGCCGTTTCTTGATAACGAATTCATTGCTACCACTTTGCTGGCCAAACGTTTTCCCAACATTGAGTTTCTGAATGCGGGCATGATTTCGGGCTGCACTGATGACTTTCTGTCGCTGTGGGAGGAGAAAGCGAAGTACTCGGAACCCGATGTAGTGATCGTTCAGACCAACGGCACCGACATCACCGACCTTTTCTTCACCAACCGGAATCACCTGGCGCGTACGCAAAAGCCGTACTACCCCAGCCCGGTAGAAGAAAAATACTTCAACGCCACTTACCACAACTAAGTATCGACAAAAAAGAGCGCAGACCGAATGGTCTGCGCTCAACAATAAAACAAAGGAGAGTTGTGCTAGCTCAGGCCTTCTATCTCGCCGTTCACCAGCTTGATGTGCATAGCCTGAGGGTCTTTCGGCAGACCCGGCATACGCATGATCTCGCCCGCAACCGCTACGATGAAGCCCGCACCGGCATTGATCACCAGGTCGCGAACGTTGATGGTGAAGCCTTCAGGCGCACATATCTTCTTCTCATCGTCAGAGAATGAGTACTGTGTCTTCGCGATACAGATAGGCAGATTACCCCAGCCGTTTGCTTCAAACTGCTTCAGCTTTGACACAGCTGGTCCGCTGAATGTTACATTGCCCGCGCGATAGATCTTGGTAGCGATCTTCTCGATCTTGGTCTTGATCGGATCGGTCAGCTCGTAAGTGAAGTTGATGTCTTTAGACGGATTGTTCTCGATGAGGTCAACCACCTTGCGAGCCAGTTCTGAAGCCCCCTCGCCACCACGAACGAAGCCGTTGTTGATAGCAAAGACAACACCTTCTTTCTCACAGAAGTCGGCAAGGAACTGTACTTCTTCGTCAGTATCGTGCTTAAAGCGATTGAACGAAACCACTACGCTCTGCCCGAAACCTTTCATGTTTTGGATGTGGCGTTGCAGGTTAGGAGCACCGGCCTTGAGTGCGTCCATGTTTGGCTTGGTGATATCGGTTGCAGGAACACCGCCGTGTAGCTTTAGCGCGGCAGTTGTTGCTACAATCACCGTCGCCTTCGGACGAAGACCTGTGAGGCGGCACTTGATGTCGAGGAACTTCTCGGCACCGAGGTCGCTACCGAAGCCCGACTCTGTAACAACATAGTCGTTGCAGCTGAGGGCCATTTTGGTAGCCAGTACGGAGTTACAGCCATGCGCAATGTTGGCAAATGGTCCACCATGCACAAACGCAGTGGTGTTCTCAGTGGTCTGCACGAGGTTAGGCAGAATAGCATCTTTGAGCAACACAGTGATAGACTCAGCAATGCCGAGGTCTTTCACGGTGAACGGTGTTTTGTCGGACCTGTATCCGAGCACAATACGCTCAATGCGTGCCTGCAGATCCTCTACGCTGGTAGCGAGGCAGAACAGCGCCATGATCTCGGAGGCTGGTGTGATGTCGAAGCCCATTTCGGTAGGGATACCGTTGGCACTGCCACCCAGGCCGGACACCATGTGGCGCAATGAACGGTCATTTACGTCCAGCACACGACGCCAAACTACACGCTCCAGCGCCTTATCAGTGTTGCGGTTCTGGTATTGATAATTGTCCAGCAAGGCGGCTATCATGTTGTTGGCGCAAGTGATGGCGTGGAAGTCGCCCGTAAAGTGGAGGTTGATATCTTCCATGGGCAACACCTGAGAGTAGCCACCACCGGCTGCACCACCCTTCATACCGAAGCACGGACCGAGGCTAGGCTCGCGCAGCGCAACGGCCGCCTTCTTGCCAATGTAATTGAGGCCGAGTGAAAGCGCTACACTGGTAACCGTTTTACCAACACCTGCCTTGTTGGGCGTGATAGCAGTAATGAGAATGAGGTTGGAGTTCTTAACCTTATCTTCATTCAGATAAGAGAGCGGCACCTTTGCTTTGTATTTTCCGTAAGGGATGATATCATCGGCATTGATACCGATCTTTTCAGCTATCTCACTGATGTTCTTCAGCTTAGTGGACCTTGATATCTCAATGTCGGATGGAAATGGTTTTGATGCAGAATCGGACATAGTGTTTTATTTTAGTTTGAAAGTAATGTTTAAAATTGACAGAAGCTAAAGATATAAAAATGTTGTGTGGCAAAGTATGACCCGGGAACGATAATGAAAAGAAAACACAGGCGACCCCGAACCGCAAAACCGAACAGACATATTTATTAATTCCTAAAGACAACTGACAAGAAACACAGGTCGAAGCAAGGCCTATATTTGCACCATGCCGGCATTTGTAGCATCTCTTAATTCAGGTAGCAATGGAAACTGCTATTACGTTGGGACCCACCACGATGCGGTACTTATAGACGCCGGCCTGTCGTGTAAAGAGACTGAAAAACGCATGCAACGGCTGCAGCTAAGCATGAGTAAAGTGAGGGCCATATTCATCTCTCACGAGCATATCGATCACGTTAAGGGTGTGGAACTGATATCAAGGAGATACCAACTACCTGTATATGTTACAGCGGCTACTGTCTCTAATACGCATATGCGTCCTGAACACCACCTGATCAGACCGTTCACAGCACACGAAGCCATTGAAGCCGGAGACCTCAAGGTGACCGGTTTCCCAAAGCTGCACGACGCGAAAGACCCTCACAGCTTTGTAGTGGATGTGGCCGGGGTGCGGATAGGTGTATTTACCGATATCGGTGCGCCGTGCGAGCATGTAAAAGCCTACTTCTCAGGCTGCCACGCTGCCTTTCTGGAAGCAAATTATGACGATGAGATGCTGGAGAACGGGCGTTATCCTTACCACCTGAAAGCGCGCATCCGTGGCGACCATGGTCATATGTCGAACGCGCAGGCTCTGGCGTTGTTCAACGAACATAGACCGGACTTTATGTCGCATGTATTCCTGTCGCACCTTTCGAAGGACAACAACCATCCGGACGTGGCCCTGCAGGCGTTTCGGCCCCATGCTGGAAATGTATCGGTATCGGTGGCGTCGCGGTACAACGAAACCGAGCTATTTGAGATATCGCCACAAGGCACACTTGCAAGACAAAAGGCGATACAGACCGCTCTGTTCTAATGTAACAAAAAAGCCTGCCGTTATATCCGGCAGGCTGGCGATAATAATTGAAGTGATTTAAGCTACCATGTAGTTGCACAGCTTGTACAACACACGGGCACCCGTAATAGTATCAATGCTATCGCCGGAGTGATTGCCGTTTGACACTTCGTTCAGGTCGAACCCGATCAGCTGCCTGCCCGACTGGTGCAGCATACGGAACAGGTAATAGATCTGTTCTGTCTCGAAGCCACCGGGAACAGGTGTGCCGGTATTGGGGCACAACTTGGGGTCGAGGCCGTCGATATCGAAACTGATGTACACCTTCTGCGGTAAGGCATTTATGATATCGTTGCATATTGCCTTCCAGGTATCACCCTCATACTGGCGTGACTTGATATCCCTATCGAAGAAGGTGTTAATTCGTCCGTTGCTGTTTTGAATGATCTCCAGCTCTTCATCGCAATAGTCGCGGATACCCACCTGCACCAATTTAGTGACTGCAGGCACTTCATTCAGCACATTGTACATAATGGAAGCATGTGAATAGGTGAAGCCCTCGTAGGCGATACGGAGGTCGGCATGGGCATCTATCTGAAGTATCCCGAAATCTGAGTGATGATCGGCAAGTGCACGAATATAGCCGAGCGGCGTGCTGTGGTCGCCGCCTACCAGACCTACTTTCTTTCCCCTACCCAGCATTTCTGAAGTCATCTCATATACCCAATCGCACATCATCTTAGCACCGCTGTTCACGTCGTGCAGTTTCTCATTCAGCTGGGCATTCTCTTCCACTACTCCCCCATCGGCCATGTGCGAGATGATCAATTCTGCACACTGACGCAAGTAGTCGCTTTTCAGACGAATGTTCTTGTCAACAGGCATCATGTAAAAGCCCTTCTTCCATCCGTCTATTACGTCCGGGTCGAACAGATCGACCTGCATGGCGGCATTGAAGATACTCTCGGGACCACGGGCAGTGCCGGCACGGTAAGATACAGTTACTTCCCACGGAACCGGGAGCAACACGAGTGCTGCTTCATCTTCGCTGAACGGCAGTCCAAATATATTATTTGCAGTAAGCCCCACTGAATTGGGGTCGAAATTCGATAATCCTGACATGGCGCAAATGTAAAAGAAAAGCAGGGAGCTATCAACTCCCTGCTTTTATCAAAACGAAATATTTCAACAACTATTATTGCTGCAACATCAGGTGGAACACCTTCGATGTACCCTCTGTGCGTAATGTCACCATATACATGCCATTGGCCAGTGTACCATCGAGCTCGATGCGCTGATCAACAGCACCGTTCCTGACCTGAGCTGACCCGGTATAAACGCTCTGACCCAACATATCTGTTACATCTACAGATAATACACCGTTGGCAACACCCGTTACAGATCCTTTGATGAAGAATGAACCTGATGTGGGGTTTGGCATGAGGCGAACATCGAATTCAGCCATATTCACCGCAGCCACGCCGACAGTTGTAACATTAACACGCAAACCGTTTGTGCTGCTGTAAGGACCACAAGGCGTATTGTTGGTAACCTTGATGGTAACCGAATCGTTATCAGCATAATTGTCGTACGTGAATATTGAAGTAGTGGCACCGTGTACAACTGCACCGTTCACATACCACTGGTAGGTTGGCATATATACATTAGTAACGTTAGCCGACAATGCAAGTGGCTGACCTTCCGCAACCGTTGTGCCCTGTGCCGCAACAATACCAACAATCGGAGTTTGTGGCAGTATGACATCCATAGTGTCAATAGCTGAAGAAACCAATGAAGACAGGCGACAAGCATAGTTGCTGGCCATACGCACATAAATGGCGTCGCCGGCAGACGGAACGAATGTAAATACGTTGCCTGTAGCTGCAGGAACACCATTCCTGATCCATGTGAACGTAGGAGCAGTACCACCATAAACCGCTGTAGCCGTAATAGTAACAGGGTTGCCGGAGCAAAGTGTATCACCACTGATTGTTGCAGTAACTGACGGCAACTGATTTTCCATAACGGTAAGCACTCGTGTTGCTGACACCGTAGAAGGAACAGCACAAGCCGCACTGCTGGTGAGTGTAAGTGACACCACATCACCGTTGGTAGGCACATAACTGAAGCCTGATGTAGTTGCAGAAACAGCCACACCGTTCACTGTCCAGCTGTAAGCAGGAGTGAGGCCTTCATTAGACGCTGTTGAAGTAAATACAGCAGGCGTTCCTGCACATACCGTATCGCCCGACATGCTATTGAGCACCAGCGTTGGAACTACTGTAGCGGTCATAGCTACTGACGCTGTACCAGACATGTTCCGAGAACAGCCTGTTGCAGGAATAGTAGCAACTACAGAGTAGCTACCTGATGATACTGTTCCGAAGCTCATTGATGCACCGGTGCCTGTTGCCGTTGTAACAAGGGTAGAACCATTATAAAGGGCATAAGAAACATCGGTAGTTGATCCGCTGAGACCAACCGCAACACCTGTGGTACCCTCGCAATAATTACCACCGCCGGTTACACTAAACGATGCAGGGAGCGGATTAACGACAACAACAGCGTTTCCTGTCATTGCTTTCGTACAACCACCTGATGTAGCCGTTGCGAGCACGCTATAAGTACCAGCCGCAGTGTATGAACCCAGCGAAAGGGTGCTACCTGTGCCTGCAACTGCAACACCTAACGGTGTAGAACCATTGTAAAGGCGGTAATTAACCCCGGTTACTGAATTAGCCAAACCGATCGCAACACCTGTACCACCGACACAAAGCGAACCTCCACCAGTCACAGTCTGTGCTACCGGAGTAGCATTTACTGATACGGATACACTACCCGTCATCATACTTGTACAACCTGTCATACCATCAACGGCCACTACGGAGTAGTTACCGGCAGCTATCTGGTTACCGAATGAAATAGCGGATCCTGTACCCGGAAGTGCCGATGTCGTAGCTACCGCATCTTTGTACAGACGATAAGTGATGCCTGTTGCTGAGTTAGCAAGACCCACAGCTACACCTGTTCCACCTGAGCAGAACTGACCACCACCTGTAACGGTGTACGCAGCCGGAGCGGCATTTTCAGTTACCGTTGCTGTACCATGCATATTTGTGCGGCAACCGGTAACAGCGTTAGTTGCGCGAACAGAGTAGATACCTGCAGGCAGGAAGCCTAACGAAACGCCTGCACCTGTACCTGCAACAGCTGCACCGACAGGAGTTGTACCTACCATTGCCTGATAAGTGATTCCTGATTCTGAACCAATGAGCGCTACTTCGCTACCAGCACCACCGGCGCAATAGCTACCGCCACCGGTCACGGTAAATGAAGCCGGCAAAGTATTTACAGCCAGAGATGGTGTACCTGTCATAACTGTAGTGCATCCATTTGCAGCAGATATAGCCACCGCGCTGTAGATGCCGGCAGTTGTCCTGAGGCCGAAGCTAATAGCAGCACCGGTACCTGCCACCGGAGCGCCTGAGGCGACGCCATTAACGTACAACTGGTAAGACATACCGGTTTGGGAACCTGCAAGGTTATAAGCAACACCGGCTCCACCTGTACAATATGCAGATGCACCGGCAGTCAGGGCATAAGCCGCTGGCTGAGTGAATGCGGCAACAGACGCAGTGCCGGTCATTGTTGAAGAGCATGAAGTTGTTGTATTTGTTGCTATTACATTATATGAACCGGCAACCGTTTGCGTACCGAAATCGATCGTAGAACCAGTACCTGCAACAGCCGAACCTACCGAACTTGAACCGACGTACAGCTGATAACTTATACCCGTTTCTGAACCACTGAGACCAACTGCGGCACCGGCAGTACCAGGACAGTAGTTACCGCCACCTGTCATACTGAATGAAGCAGGAACAGGATTTACAACCACTGAAGAGGAACCTGACATAGCAACCGCACATGATGTTGTGTTGTTTGATGCCATTACAGTATAGGTGCCTGAAGTATTGACACCGGCGAACGTGAGCGAAATACCTGTGCCCGCAACCGCTGAACCAACCTGAGTGGCACCACGGTACAAACGGTAGCTTACACCAGCCTGTGAACCGCTAAGTGTAATATTTACACCTGCAGCACCTGAGCAGATAGAACCACCACCGCTCACTGAATACACGTTTGGTTGCGCGTTCAGTACTACTGCAGCGTTGCCTGTCATGTTGCGCACACAACCTGTAGTAAGGTTTGTCGCTACAACCGAGTAGTTGCCTGCGATCCTGTTGCCAAATGAGATAGCAGCCCCCGTACCGGTAACCGCGCTACCCGACATTGATGCGCCATTGTAAAGTTGATAGCTCACGTTCACTTCTGAACCTGAAAGACCAACAGCAACACCGGAACCACCATCGCAGTAACCACCGCTACCTGTAACGCTGTAACTGGCAGGCAAGGTATTCATTACCACATTAGCTGTGCCTGTCATAGCTGCCGTACAAGAACCTGTTGTTGAAGTAGCCAATACTGAATAAGTACCTGCTGTCACCATTCCGAAATCAATAGAGCCGCCCGTACCGGCAACCAATATACCTGTAGGAACAGTACCGCTGTACAGACGATACATAACACCGATTTCAGAGCCGCTCAATGAGATGTTCAATCCTGAATTACCCTGACAGTATCCGCCGCCTGCAGACATTATAAATGCAGCCGGTGCAGGATTGATACCAACAACAGCCGAACCGGACATAGAAGATGTGCATGTTGTCATTGTATTCTCAGCCATCACTGTGTACAGCCCGGTTGCGCTTTGTGAGCCGAAGCTTATAGCAGCACCGGTACCAGCAACAGATGTTGTGGTAGCAACGCTATCTTTGTAGAGGCGATAGGTTACACCAAATTCTGAACCGTCAAGGCCTACAGTTACGCCTGAACCACCAGTACAGTAGTTACCGCCACCGGTAATGTTATACACAACCGGAACAGGATTTACTGCAACAGAAGTAGTTACCGACATTCCGCGTACACAACCGGTAGTGGCATCGGTGGCGAGCACCGAGTAAACTCCGGTTGCAGTTTGCGCACCGAAACTGATATCGGCACCTGTACCTGACACTGTCAATCCGGTAGAAGCTGCTCCATTGAATAATTGATAGTTGACACCAGTCTGAGAACCATCTAGTCCGACAACCACACCCGAACCGCCGGCACAGTAACCGCCACCGCCTATCACGTTGTATTCAACCGGAAGCGGATTAACAGACACTGAAGCAGTACCTGCCATAGTTGAAGTACATGACGTCGAAGCATCTATTGCGGTCACCGTATATGTACCGGCCGCCATGAGGCCACCGAAAGTGAGCGAACCGCCGGTACCTGTGAGCGTAGAAGGTGTCGTAGTGCCATTGGAAATTGTATAGTTGACACCGATCTGAGAGCCTGACAAACCTACAGATGATCCTGTACCACCCGCGCAATAAGCACCACCACCGGTAACTGACTGTACTGCGGGTGCAGCATTTACGCTAACGACTGCCGTACCTGACATAGCACGGGTACAACCGGTAGCTGTATTAGTTGCGAGGACGGTGTAAGCACCTGCTATTGTCTGAGGACCGAATGAAAGAGAACCACCGGTACCTGCCAAGGCACCCGAAGCCGCAGTTGCTCCTCGGTACAACATATAAGATGTACCTGCCACAGAAGCAGTCAACATGATCTCAGAACCTGTTCCACCCGAGCAGTATGCTCCGCCGCCGGCCACTGTCTGAACAACAGGAAGCGGATTAGAGCTAACTATTACAGAACCTGACATCGGACGCGAACATCCTGTAGATGAGTTAACGGCAACAACTGAATAGCTGCCTACGGTAGTTTGAGGTCCAAAGCTTATAGCTGAACCTGTTCCGTTGATAGGACTACCTGTAGCAGAAGCACCATTATACAACTGGTAAATAGTACCGCTCTGAGATGACGAGAGGCCGATAACGGCACCCGCACTGCCTGCGCAATAACTACCACCACCCGTTACTGTCTGTACAGCAGGCGCACTGTTGATAGACACGTTCGCTGTACCTGACATTGGGGCTGAGCAGCCGGATGTTGCATTTGTTGCCAACACGCTATATGTACCTGCTGCAGTGTGAGATCCGAAAGAGATGGTTGAACCTGTGCCAGCCACCGGAGCGCCGACTACAGATGCACCATTATAAAGAGTATAGTTTACGCCTGATTGCGAACCTGCAAGGCTGATATTTACACCCGACGCACCAGCGCAATAAGCACCACCGCCTGACACAGCATAAGCAACCGGTAATGCACTTATCGATATTACAGCAGTGCCGGAAAGCGTGCGCGAACAAAGCGTTGAAGTGTTCATCGCAACAACGGAATAAGTACCTGCTGTTACAGGACCAAAGTCGACTGCAGACCCTGTACCAGATGCAGTGTACGTAGTTGGGAGGCCGCCACTGTAAAGCGTATAATCTACACCGGTCTCAGAGCCGCTGAGTGTTACGTTCAAACCAGCAGTACCCGCACAATAGCCGCCGGTGCCTGTGACCGTGAAGTCGGAAGGAAGCGGATTAATGCTGATGGTTGCCGCACCTGACATATTCTGAGCACAACCTGCTGTCGAAACCGCAGCAACAGTATAAACGCCAGCAGAAGTGAAAGTACCGAAGTTCAACGCGCCGTTGATACCGGCTACCGCACCGCCTACTGCCACTCCGTCTTTATACAAACGATAGTTAACTCCGGATGCAGACCATGCAAGACCAACCGGCATACCTGCGCCGCCCGTACAATAACCGCCACCACCTGTTACGGAGAAGGCAATCGGCAAAGAATTAACCACAACGTTTGCGCTGCCGGTCATACCTGCTACACAACCTGTAGTGTTGTCGGTTGCTCTGACAGTGTAAGAACCTGCTGTCGTCTGCACACCAAATGTGATGGCGCCACCACTACCCGCAACCGCTGCTCCTACGAGCGACGATCCGTTGTATAAACGATAAGTAATACCTGTATTAGAACCTGAGAGGCCTACCGCTACACCCGCACCGCCTGCACAGAAACTACCACCACCTGTCACAGTGTAGGTTACAGGCAATGGATTTACGATAACCTGAGGTGTACCGGCCATGGCATTTGAGCACGATGTAACCGGATTAATTGCGAGAACTGAATATACCCCTGCGGTTGCATAGGTACCAAAACTGATCGCAGAACCACTACCCGGAACTAGGCCACCCGTTACAGGAGTTGCGCCATTGTACAATTGGTAGTTCACACCGGTCTGAGAACCGCCGAGTGTAATTCCTACCCCGCTGCCACCTGTGCATAATGTACCACCGCCTGTGGCGACAAATACAGAAGGAAGCGGATTGATCGACACCGTTGCCAGTCCGGCCATTCCATTCACACATGAAGTTGAAGTATTGGTAGCACGAACTGAATAGCTACCGGCTGAGAACTGAGGTCCGAATGTGATAGCGGCACCGGTTCCTGAGGCTGTTGCCACAGGAGAAGTACCATTGTATAGCTGATAAGTGATGCCCGATTCAGATCCGCTAAGGCCCACGTTAACGCCAAGACCACCAGAGCAGTAGCTACCGCCACCGGTCACATTGTACACAGTAGGTAGTGTGTAAGTCGTTATTGCTGCCGAACCGGCCATGTTTCCTGTGCAACCTGTAAGTGTCACGGTAGCGACGGCTGAATATGTACCGATAGTTGTGTACGTGCCCAGAGCAAGCGTGCTGCCTGTTCCTGAAACCGGTCCTCCGACAGGTGTAGATCCTACAAACAACTGATAAGTAACTCCTGTGCTTGAACCGGAGAGGCTGATGTTAGCACCTGTGCTACCTGCACAATATGGGCCACCGCCGCCAACTGTAAAGGTTGCAGGTGCGGCATTGATCGAAACTGTTGCAGAACCCGTCATTCCGGCGGTACAACCATTTGCTGTGCTCGTTGCACGCACTGTATAGGTACCTGCGGCAGTCTGATTACCAAAACTGATAGCTGAACCTGTACCGGATACCGGAGAACCGGTTGCAGTAGTTCCATTATACAATGTGTAAGTTGCAGACGAAGAAGATGCTGCAAGACCAACGGCTACCCCTGAACCACCGGAGCAATAGTTGCCGCCGCCAGTAACAGCAAACGCAGATGGAACTGCATTTATACCTACTGTTGCACTACCACTCATTGCAGATGTACAACCTGTCATTACGTTAGTAGCAAGAACAGTGTATGTTCCTGCAGCGTATACATATCCGAAATCGATAGCTGAGCCAACACCACCAACTGTGGAATATGCTGAAGCACCGTTGTAAGTTGTGTAATTGATGCCGGTCTCACTGCTGGTGAGGCCCACGATCACACCGGCTCCACCCGCACAGTAGTTGCCGCCACCAGTAACTGACTGAACAGCAGGTAGCGGATTCACCACTACTACAGAAGACCCGAACATTACATTCTGACATCCTGTGGACGTGTTGGTTGCTACAATAGAATAAGTTCCGGCAGCTGTCTGTAGTCCGAATGATATAGAAGAACCGGTGCCTGAAACAGCTGCACCCGTAGCTGTACCTGTATTATACAACTGGTAAGTTACACCAGTCTGCGAAGAGGACAGCCCTACTGCAAGGCCGGAACCACCGGCACAATAAGAACCACCTCCATACGTACTGTATGCGTTAGGCAGCGGATTGATCACAACAGTTGTTGAACCACTCATACCGTTAGTACAAGATGTTGTTGTGTTTGTCGCAAGCACAGAATACGCACCCGCAACCGTCTGCAATCCAAAACTGATCGCGCTGCCGGTCCCTGAAACTGGGCTACCAACCGCAGTTGCGCCTCTGTATAACTGATAAACAACACCAGTCTGGGAATTAGCTACTCCCACATTCACGCCTACGCCTCCAGAACAGTAAGGACCACCGCCTGTAACAGCATAAGCTACAGGTGCAGGATTCATGACCACCACAGCATTGCCCGACATTGCATTCGTGCACGAAGTGGTAGCATTTGTGCCAACAACTGTATAGGTGCCGGCAAGAGTCTGATTGCCGAAGCTTATTGCTGAACCGGTGCCGGCAACTGCGCTACCCATAACAGTTGCACCGTTGTATAATGTGTAATTGATACCTGATTGCGAAGAAGCCAGACCAACCGCTACTCCCGATCCATACTGGCAATAGGTACCACCACCTGTTACAATCTGTACAGTTGGCAACGGATTGATAGTAATAGTGGCGCTACCGCTCATAGCATTTGTACAAGACGTCACACTATTGGTAGCGAGAACCGTATATGTACCTGAAGCCGTCTGAGTGCCGAAACTGATAGCAACACCCGTACCCGCAACACTGCTTCCCAGGGTTGACGCACCGTTGTATAATTGATAGTTGATACCGGATGCAGATGATGCAAGACCGATAGCCAGTCCTGAGCCACCGGCACAGTAACTGCCACCACCCGTCACCGACACTGTTGCAGGAAGCGGATCGATGATCACCGCAGCGCTGCTCAGCATGTTGCTGCTACAACCTGTAACGGTATTCGTAGCAACTGCTGAATAGGTTCCTGTTGCTGTACGTGTTCCGAAACTAATTGCAGCGTTTGTACCAGCTACAGGACTACCTGATACGGCAGCACCATTGTACAACTGGTAACTCATTCCTGTGTTAGATCCGTTAAGGGTGATAGCAACACCGCTGCCACCGGCACAGTAATTTCCTCCACCCGACACCACATATTGAGCTGGCAACGGATTCACAACTACTGTAGCAGAACCTGACATATTGTTCACGCAACCCGTCACTGTGTTAGTGCCGACAACGGTGTAAGTACCACCGGCAGCCTGACTGCCAAATGACACCGCAGAACCTGTGCCCACAATCGGGGTACTAATGGTTGACGGGCCGTTATAAAGTTGGTAAGTTACATCTGTTTGTGACCCGGATAACCCCACCGCAACGCCGGAACCACCGGCGCAGAAACTACCGCCACCGGTAACAGTTTGTGCTGTTGGTAATGGATTGATCACCACTACCGCGCTGCCTGTCATGTTGTTCACACATGCTGTTGAAGTATTTGTCGCGACAACAGTGTAGGTTCCGGCCATTGTCTGACTGCCGAAACTGATAGCCGAACCTGTACCGGCAACAGGGCTGCCCATAGCCGTCGCTCCATTGTACAGTTGATAGTTGATACCTGTTGTAGAATTGGATAGGCCGACTGTAACACCGCTGCCACCTGCGCAATACGCACCTCCACCTGTAACTGAATACACGGTAGGGAGCGGATCAATTGAAATTGATGTGCTACCTGTCATGGCACCTGTACAAGTTGTTGTTGTATTTGTTGCCAACACAGTATATGTACCGGTAGCGGTGTAAGTACCGAAGCTGATAGCAGACCCTGTACCGGCAACAATACTGCCTACTGGAGATGCACCGTTGTATAACTGATAGTTGATACCTGATTGAGAATTCGCGAGGCCGATGGCCAGTCCACTACCACCCGAGCAGTAGCTACCTCCGCCAGTGAGCGCATAAGCCGTTGGTGCAGGATTGATCACTACTACAGCTGAACCTGTCATTGCTACCGAGCACGATGTTGTAGTGTTGGTAGCAAGAACAGTGTAAGTTCCTGATACAGTCTGGTTTCCAAAGCTGATAGCCGAACCAGTACCGGCTACCGGGCTACCTACTGCAGATGCACCATTGTACAATTGATAATTGATTCCGGATACTGAATTTGCCAAACCAACAGCAACACCCGCAGAACCTTCACATGCAGTGCCCCCACCTGTGACTGCGAATGTTGTCGGCAAAGGATTAACCGTTACGTTCACGCTGCCTGTCATGTTGTTAACACATCCCGTCGATGCGTTTGTAGCCCTGACAGTATAAGTACCGGCTGTGTTTATAAGACCGAAGTCAAGGGCCGAAGTTGAACCTGCAACCGGAGTTCCGGTCGCAGTACTACCATTGTAGAGTTGGTAATTAATTCCAAAAATCGACCAATCGAGACCAATGTGCACGCCTGCATCGCCGGAGCAAATGGTACCACCTCCGGTTACATTGTAAGCAACAGGATTAGGAGACACATTCAGGTAAGAAGATGCGGTAGGAGCACTGGTACAACCGGAGCCCGGGTAGGTAACGGTTACACTGTAAATTCCACTTGCCGAAGTTGAAGGAACGGTGTACGTCTGTGTTGCAGCCGTTGTCGTTGTGCTGTAAGCAGCCGGACCTGTCCAGCTGTAAGAGGTTGCTGAACCTGTACCCGTAACACCCGATGCGGTAAGGGTAATAGGACTTCCCTCACAAACCGGATTCGGCGTGGCTGACAAAGTTGCAATCGTTGGCACCGGGTTTACGGTGACTGTTGATACACTGCGTGTCGCACTTGCACAACCAGGGGTAGCATAATCAATGGTAACATTAAATATCCTGGGTGAAAATGAACCTCCAAAAGGGTACACTTTACCGAAACCTGCTGTGATCTGCAAGTCTGAATTAGAGGAGAACACCCCTGCAACGGTTCCACCTGTAGTATAACTCAATGTACCGGAGGTGCCCGTTACATAAAACGCGTACGTCTGTCCGCCATTAACAGTGAATGCAGTAGGTAAGGTAAGTGTACGTAAACCAGTTGTTGCCGAAAAATGCGAAGGAAACGATGCCAAAAGAGTCCAGGCGGCAGAATTCGATTCAGAACCAACCATTGTTCCCGACTTGTAGTATATCTCGTACGTCACGGAACCTGCTGTTTGCGAGTGAACAGTAAAGCCAGTCAGGTTGACTGTATTGAGTACATTCAAATTGAACATTGCTCCATTCTGTCCGTTGCCGGCTGCAAAAGTTGAAGTGAGCGAATTGGTACCTGTCGTAAACGCCTCAGCGTAATAATTGGTTGTCACCGTTGGCGTGGCAGTATATGTTGTGCCGGTGTATAGTAAGGTACCAGCCGTAGGAGCATTGTACCATTTCACTCCTCCTGTTGATGGCGTTGCAGTAACCGTAGCAGTCCCGCCTACACAGATCTCATCGTTGGTTGAAGTGACGGTAGGCAAGCCATTTATTGTGACTGTTTTTGTGGAATAACACAGACCACCGATTGTATAAGTAATAACCGAAGTGCCTGCAGCAACCCCGGTTGCAACACCCGAAGAACTTCCGATAGTTGCTACAGCTGTATTGCTGCTTGACCAGGTTCCTCCTGAAGTCGCATTTGTAAATGTTGTTGTTGATGCCTCGCAAAATGTAGCTTCCCCACCTATCGCTGCCGGGTTGGAATTGACAGTAACCGCAGGAGATGTGGTAACGCCATTGCTGGTACAACCTATTCCAGGATATGTAACTGTAAGCGTATAAACACCGGAATTAGTCGTGCTTACCGAACTAATGGTTGCAGTGTTACCTGAGGTTGTAGTTGAGTAAGCCGAAGGCCCTGACCAGTTATACGAAGTGAGAGAACCGGTACCTGTCACCGAACCGGCGGTGAACGTGAGCGAATTGCCCTCACAAAGGTTGGTAGCAGACGGTGTTATTGATGCAACTGTTGGCAGTGCATTGAAAGTAACTGCTGCGCTACCCTCAGTACCCCAACATCCTAATGCTGTTTGTGCCCGGAAGTAATAAGTACCGGTTGATGCTACTATCTCAGAAGACGAAGGTGTTGCAGTTGAAGTACCCCCGGATGTTGTGCCCTGGAAATATATTGTTCCTCCGGATCCGCCAGACGCATTTAAAGTAGCACTAGCAGTACAATAGGTACCACTTCCTGTTACTGTCACCGCCCCGGGCAAAGGGTTCACTACTACAGTCACACTACCTTCAGCCCCCCAACATCCGGCTGCGCTGCGCGAACGGAAATAATATGTTCCCGAAGCAGTGATAACTTCTGACGAACTTGCCGTAGCTGTTGAGGTACCTCCTGATGTTGTACCTTGGAAATATATGGTTCCGCCACCACCACCAGAGGCAGTAATTGTTGTGCTGCCACAGAAAGTGCCGCTACCGCTCACTGTTGTGGCTGCAGGAACTGCGTTTATTGTAACTGTTGCACTACCCTCTGTACCCCAGCAACCCAATGCTGTTCGGGCCCTAAAATAATAGGTACCTGATGTCGTGATCACTTCTGACGCACTCGGAGTAGCAGTTGATGTACCACCTGATGTTGTGCCCTGAAAATAAATAGCGCCGCCTGCACCACCCGAAGCCGTGATCGTCGTGCTTCCGCAGAATGCACCAGCGCCGCTCACTGTGGTCGTACCCGGCAATGGATTGATCACTACTGTAACGCTACCTTCGGCGCCCCAGCATCCGGCTGCACTACGCGAACGGAAGTAATATGTTCCTGATGTTGTGATCACCTCAGATGAACTTGCTGTAGCAGTCGATGTGCCACCTGACGTTGTACCCTGGAAATAGATGGTACCACCACCGCCGCCTGACGCAGTAATTGTTGTACTTCCACAGAAAGTACCTGCACCACTAACTGTTGTCGCAGATGGAATAGCATTGATCGTGACCGCTGCACTACCCTGCGTGCCCCAGCATCCAAGCGGAGTCTGTGCTCGGAAATAGTAAGTACCTGATGTCGTGATCACTTCTGACGTACTTGGAGTAGCAGTCGATGTGCCTCCGGATGTTGTACCCTGAAAATAAATTGTACCTCCGGCACCACCCGATGCGGTGATCGTAGTGCTTCCGCAGAATGCGCCAGCACCGCTGACTGTCACCGTTCCCGGTAACGGGTTTATTACAACTGTAACACTACCCTCTGCCCCCCAGCATCCTGCTGCACTAAGCGAGCGGAAATAATATGTTCCGGATGTAGTGATCACTTCAGATGAGCTTGGCGTAGCTGTAGATGTACCGCCTGATGTAGTGCCCTGAAAGTAAATAGTTCCGCCACCACCACCCGAAGCAGTGATTGTAGTGCTGCCACAGAAAGTACCACCACCGCTCACCGTTGTGGCTGACGGTATAGGATTCAATGTTACTGACTGACTTCCGTCATATCCCCAACATCCTGAAGCTGCCTGAGACCTGAAATAATAAGTGCCTGATGATGTCACTACTTCCGAAGCAGATGCTGTCGTTGTAGAAGTCCCTGTTGGAGTGGTGCCTTGAAAGTAGATAGTACCACCTGCGCCTCCTGATGCTGTAAGCGTTGCGGAACTTCCGCAAAATGTTCCTCCACCTGAAACTGTCACCGCTCCTGGTTGCGCCTCTAAAGAGAGACTGCCCATGTTTGTGCCTAAAGCCAATCCGGTCCACGTACCACTTTGAGCAGTGTTAGTAATATTACCGGCAGCAGCACCTATACTTGTTGCCTGGACCTGCAAGCCCGTGATGATTATCAGATTCAAGTTGGTAGCATGTGCACCCGTCAATGTGGTTGAAATAACAAGATTACCACTACTGAAGCTGGCTGAAGCCGCCAAGCCTGTACCGAACGGCATGATCGTCGGTACAGCACTGGTGTTAAACTGCCAACCCGCAGGCGGCGCCAACGTAATGGAAGTACCATTAAAATCAGAGTTGACATTTTCCTGTATCAGGATGTTGCCGATCGTAACATAAGCCGGTGCCGAGCCTCCTACTGCATTAGAAGCACAGATATTCGTTCCTCCGAACGCGGGTGAGACTGTTACTGCAGCAAATGTGTGCGCCATGTTGAATAGCATCAACAGTGCCAATGCCGCAAATGACTTCACAAATTTGTTACCTGACCGGGTACGTAGAGTTTTTTTACAATTCAACATAGTGGTTCCGTTGTTTAGGCCTTCTCCCATCGGGAGAAAGAACAATTTAATGGGTAAATATAATAAATTAGAAGCAATTTAAGTAGCACACTTTCAATATTTGTTATAATACGCTTTGACACGTAAACTTTCAGTTACAACTGGTTGATATTAAAAAAATCAGGCACCCGTCGGGGTGCCTGATTTTTTTAATTATGAACAATTTTCAAATTACTGTTTCAGTACAAAGTGGAACACCTTGCGATCGTTGCCGTTACTGATGTTCAGCAGGTACATGCCATTAGCAAGGCCGCTGTTCAGCTGCACTCGCTCGTTCAGGTTGCCGCCGCGTGCTTTAGCTGTGCCGCTGTACACTACCTGACCCAGCATGTTCGTGATCTCAAGGGTAAGATCCGCATCTGACGCACTACCCAGTGTACCACTCACCGTGAACGCGCCACTGTTAGGGTTCGGTACCAGCCTGATGTCACCCATTGT
>JBGAQG010000019.1:0-71613 GCA_044220845.1 Flavipsychrobacter sp.
AAGGGCGACCTGACACTGATACGATAAAGAATAAACGGTTGCATAATAAAGAGCAAGACCACCGCGCTCCGCGGTGGTCTTGCTCTTTATTATGGATTGTGATTATTAAAATGCGCACAATGCCGCTTTCCTGCCCGATTCAGAGCCTTTTGCGTGCGACGGGTACAATTGGGCGGGCTGGGTGCTCGCACCTCACGGGTGAGCGGAAACCCAATGGGCGCCGTCTTCGAAGAATTCCTTTTTCCATATGGGAACAGTTTGCTTCAGTGTGTCAATTATGTAGCGGCACGCATCAAATGCGGCGTCTCTGTGTGCCGCAGCAACGGCAATGACAACCGGCACTTCTCCGATCTCCAGTCGTCCTGTTCTGTGTCGTATGACGGCCTTTTCTACAGGCCATTTTTTAATTACTTCTTCAGCGATCTTTCTCATCTCGCTAACGGCCATAGCTTCGTAGGCTTCAAATTCGAGATGTGTAACTGCCTTGCCTTTTGTCGCATTCCTCACGGTGCCGATAAAAACATCAATGCCACCACAGGACGGAGACATCACTTGATCAATGCAGGCATTGACGTCGATGGGGTCAGATTGAAGCAGGATATCATATCGGGGAGCACTATCCATGGATGTCAGTTTTAGCAAAATGTAATCGATTATCCACCGCTGACTGGCGGGATCAAGGCTACTTCATCGCCGGCATTAAGGGCTACTTCATCGCCGGCATAATTTCCATTTACTGCAATTGCCAGGCTCTTAAGTTTAAGTAACTCAGGGTATTTTTCCTCAAGCACCTTCCGTAGATCGCGTACTCTAGCATTATTCGGCACAAAAAGACATAATGGGCTCTGCCCCGTTATTTCTTTGACAATCCCGAACGTTAATAACAGTATTTCCAAGGTAGCTATTGATCTGTTTTTTGGAGCAAATATAGTGACTGCCAAGGTGCCTTAGGTGAAATATAAGAGGATTTACAAAGCATAGGGCATAAAAAAGGGTGTGTCTGAAAAACACACCCTTTTAGGAAAATGGAAATTAGATGTTTAGAATTTTGTCCATGTTTTCCACCAGGTATCGTTGGTAGAACATGCTCCGCGGTAGCTTACTGCGGTCATCGATCCGAGTTTGCCTGTGCTGCTAGAAGCTGCGTTTGAAGCCGCAGGAGATGTTGCAGTTGGGTTAGGGTTGAAAGACGTACCGCTAGCATATGGGGCTGACAAACTAACGTCGCTGGTGTTGGTCAGGGATACGTTGTTCCATGAAGCGTTGTCAGTTGTAAGGTATGGAGTCAGGGCACCAAGAGTCGTCGATGAAGTTCCCACTGTATCAAATGATTTTGTGCTACCCGCAACCAGAATGCCGCGAAGCTCCAAAGTACCACTTTTCAACTGAGTTCCTGTTTTGCTTCCGTCAACGAGGATTCCGGTAGGGAAGCCCATCAGGATGCTGTTGAAGATGTTCGCCCTTGAGTTCCTCCTGAGGTGAGCTGCACGCTTGTAGTTTGAATTGATCGTAGTTGCTGAAGTTTCCTTAGGACCGATGATGGTGATGTTTGCAAACACAGGGGCAGTGAATGGGCTTGTTTCAGAACCTGTAGCATCGTTATCGATCTCGAAACCGTTGCTGCCTGATACGTCGGCATCATTCGGGTCGGTGACAGCGATACCGAATTGTACATTACCGCGGTAGCCGAAGTCTGCGTCAAAATTGTCATCATGTGTTTTGTATGCGATCAGGTGTTTGCAGTTCACTGTACCGCCAAACCACTCGAATGCATCATCATATCCGTAAGAGCACTGAACGTAGTCGATCTCTGTTCCGCGTCCTACAGCACCCATTGTCAGTGAATTGAGCTCCTTGTCTGCAAGGAATGGGTAACCCGCATATTCGATGCGCACGTACTTTAGTTTTCCTGAGTTGTCATTGTCATCGCTACCACCGTAAAGACCGTCTCCTGATGAGTTGTTAACACCACCTTCGATCTCGCCGACACCGGCCTGACCGCTGAACGTTGCATTGGTAGTTGCTTTACCGAGGATCACTATACCACCCCAGTCGCCCGGAGTAGGAGTGCCTTCGTTTGAAGTGAACACGATCGGGCTATCAACAGTGCCTTCTGCCATGATCTTTGAACCACGAGTGATGACGATACCGTTCTTTCCTTTCAGAGCTTTAATTGTTACGCCTTTAGGAATCGTGAGTGTAGCGCCTGCTTTTACATACACCATAGCTTCAAGTGTGTAAGTTTTACCTGACAACAGCGTACGATTGCTGGTAATGTCGGTGCTCAGTTTGTACCCCAGTGAGTCTTCAGTTGGAGTTGGAGTTGGAGTAGGAGTTGGGTCGTCTGTTTTCTTCTTACAAGATACAGATACAACCAGTGCTACTGCTGTAATGCCTAAAATGATTTTCTTCATGTTGTTGAATATTTGTTGCAAAATTCGCACCGGCATGTTACCGTAATATTATTGCACTATTAAGCGAATGCTATTTCTATGTCTTGTTGAAATGCCAACGGGTAGCCGTTTCCGGCTACCCGTTGTATGAATTTTGAATTGAGTTTGTGTTAGAAATTGTACATAAATGCAACACTCACTGTAGTGCCTGACAGTCTTGATATCCTGAGGTAGTCACCCGTTACATCGTACTTGTTGTTGCCATTGATATCCTGGTAGAAATTTGCTTTCCTATTGAGTAAATCTGTGACCGAAAGTTTGATACCGGCTTTGTCGCTCATAAGTTTTTTAGAGAGTTGCAGGTCGAACAGAGGGCGAGGCGCTTCCCATATGTGTGGGTTCTGCTCATTGCCCACAAGGAATATGCGTTTGCCGATCATGTTGAACAACACCGCGGCGCTTATACCGGAAGTTTCCTCGTCATATTGGAGGCCTGTGTTGATGACGTATGGAGACTGGCCTTGCATCGGACGATCAGCCTTGATCGTGCTGCCCGACATTGTTTTGATCTCGAAGTTCACGTTATTGAAAATGTAGGAGGCATTTGCGAACAACGTCAGTGGCGCCAATGCATCGATACCGGTAACCTCAAGTCTCTTTCTGAATTCCAACTCAGCGCCATAGCTTACCGCTGACGGCGCATTGTTGTAAGTAAATGAGAAGGTATTTACGCCTGTTTCGTTATAAAACTGTTCTATCGGGTTAACGAAGTGTTTGTAGAATATGCCGCCTGTGATCAGCTCGCCGGAACGAGGGTATAGTTCGTAGCGAAGGTCAAGGTTGGTGATTTTAGTCCTTTGCAGGTCAGGATTTCCCTGCACAGCAGCCAGCAATTCGAAATCATAGAACACGAATGGAGAAAGTTCGCGGAATTCAGGGCGTATCACTGTTTGTGATGCGCAGAAGCGCAAGTTGGTTTTTTCGGTAGGTTTAAATGTGAAGTTTGCTGATGGCAGGAAGTCACCTGTATTGCGGTCAACTGCAACCGGTTTGTTGCTTTGGAAGCCATTCAGTGTCTGGTTATAGTTTTCATAACGTACCCCCCAGACAAGGCGATAGCGCTCGCCGAATGAATTGTCCAACATTAAAAATGCGGCGTTAAGAAGCCCCGAAGCGCTGTAGTCATAGTCCTTATCGCTCAGTTCATTGATCAGGAATCCGTTTGCTCCCAGATTTTCTGAAGCGAATATTTCATTTGCGGGAAGAAGTGTCTGGTCAAGCGTACCACCAACCATACCGAAAGGACGAGAAGTAAAGGCACGCCGTTTTGATTGCAGCATGTAGCCTGTCTTGAACGTTTGTTTGCGGTCGAACATTTTAAATTGACGGGCGGCATCAACGCTTGCGTTGAAGATGTTATCCTTCAGATCAGAGTAGAACATACTAGACGACGCAAGTGATGGCAGTACGCCCGGAACAATGGCTATGTACTGACTGTCGCCGTCAGATTTCCGGTATTCCATTCTGCGTAGGTTCGGTTGATTCTGGTGCAGGCGGGCGTAAGAAGCATTCCAGTTTATCTTTGTCAATGCCTTTTCAATGTAGTGATTTCCTGATAACTGAGTATTAGCGAACGCTGTAGATTTGAATGCAAGCTGATACGCGCTTACGTCTCCGCCGTAATCGTTATTGCGTCCGGTACGTACCAATGTGTTCTCCTGGCCGTTTACATTGTAAAGGCCTTTCAGTGAAATGCGGTTGTTCTTGTTCATTTCAAGGGTCACATTCGCAAGTCCTCCCCATAGTACCTCTTCGTTGTATTGTTGCTCTGCATAGTTGAGCGATTTTTCAATAACACCGGCCGACGCAGCATTGTAGAAAGAACGCGTGAGTTCGGTTCTTTTGTTTTGTTTGTTATAGTTAACTGCAACAACCGCACCAAGTGTCTTGTCACCCAAAACCTTTTTGTTGAGGCCAGCTGATGCCAGCAGATTGGCGTTTGGTGAGCCCGCGCGTGTTGAGTAACCCCAGTTATTTGTGAGGTCTTTCGATAGTTCAGCGCGCTGGGTTGTAGTGAGTTTCCTGAAGCCATCTTTGTCTGGTATAGATGAAGGTAAGGCACGAGTGCCGTCGTCAATGCCCAACCAGTCAAGTTTTCCGCCATGGTAGTAGGCAAAATCTTTCCCGAAAGTCTGAAGGTTGGCTCCTGTGCCTACTTGTATGGCAAGGAACTTTTTAGAGGGTATGTCCTTTGTATTTACTTGTATGAGTCCACCGGCAAATTCACCCGGAAGGTCTGGAGTGGCCGCTTTGTTCACCACTATATTATCTATCATGCCTGCAGGGAACAGATCGAACGAAAACGACTTGCGGTCGGGTTCAGTGCGCGAAAGCAGCGATCCATTCAGTGTGGCCTGATTGTAGCGGTCGGCAAGACCACGCACCACTAGGTATTTTCCTTCCTGTATGGATGCTGAGGATACGCGCTTCAGTACTTCACCGGTGTTGCGGTCGGGAGATTTCCTGATCGCCTCGGCAGACACCACCTGTGCAACCGTGTTGGTGTTTTTCTGGTAGATGATCATCGCACTGATGTTCTCTTTCTTCAGCGACGATTGTACCGTTACTTCAGCTAGTTGAGTTGACGCGGCCTGACTGAGTGCTATGGTCACATTGGCTTCTTTGCCTTCTTCAACTTTAATGTCTGAAACCTCTTTTGTTTGGTAGCCAACGTATTTTACTTCTATCGTGTAGTTTCCGGGTTTAACTGAAAGTTCAAAATTTCCGTCGATGTCGGTTGTTGTCCCTTCACCGGATCCCTTAACTACGACAACCGCACCTATCACAGACTCGTTATTCTTTGAGTCAGAAACTTTCCCCTTTATCTTGCTACCCGCTATTGCGGTCACCACAGAGGACATAAATACTACTAGAAGAACTAAACTTCGCATTGAAAATTAATTTTATGCAAAAGTCCGATTCGGGTGTTATGTTATTGTTACGGCAAGTTTACGCTTGGGTTAAGTTAATATTCCGGCAATCTTCAGTTAACATTGGCGCAAGGCGCAAAGCTACGCCTGTGGTGAATTGTGATCCCGTTTTCAGCTATTCCCTTCAGGTGAGTTGCTGTCCCGTACCCCTTGTTTTTGTTCCAGCCATATGAGGGAAACTCTTCGTGCAGCCTATCCATATAGTCATCGCGGTAAGTCTTTGCAAGTATGCTTGCGGCTGCTATGGAGGTAAATTTCGCGTCACCTTTTACAATGCACTGATGGCTGATACCAAAGTATGGTGGAAAAATATGCCCGTCTATCAGCAGTAGCTCGGGCCGTGTCTTTAACTCGTCTATTGCCTGATGCATGGCCCTGAAAGATGCTTTCAGTATGTTCATGGTGTCTATCTGTTCCGGTGTGCTGAATGCCACGGCCCATGCTACCGCTTCCTTTTCAATTATGGGACGCAATAGTTCTCTGTCCTTTTCTTTCACCTGTTTGCTGTCGTTCAGTAGAGGGTGATAATAGCCTGCCGGTAATATTACCGCTGCGGCAAAAACCGGCCCGGCAAGACACCCCCTGCCTGCTTCGTCGCAGCCGGCTTCTACGACCCCGGAAGTGAAACTGGTTTTTAGCATATGGAAACAATGCAATGTACGACAAGCACGGTGCGCAACAAAAGTTACCACGGGTATGATATTGTATTATGATGTAATTTGCCGCATGCGAAAAGCCCTAAAGATAATTGGTATCGTCCTTGGCACCCTTTTGCTCATATTGGGAGTTTTCTTGTTCTACCTGTATAGAAAAACTCAGCCCGAGGCGATGGCCCGGTTTATTAAAGATAACCCAGGTCGCGCATCACTATGCATGGTGCAGAATGACACTGTTTTTGCTGCGCAGGATATTGACAGTGTGATGCCACTTGCCAGCACCGTCAAGATCATTGTGGCAGTAGAATATGCCCGTCAGGTTGCAGCAGGCATCATAGATCCTGCCGAAATGATAGACACAGCCGATTTGGACAGGTTTTACGTCCCCAATACTGATGGCGACGCTCACCCTTCCTGGATGGCAGCTGTGCGCAAGAAAGGGCAGATATTTGGAGATAAGGTGCCGCTCAACGAAGTAGCTAAAGGTATGATACGGTTCAGTTCGAACGCAAATACCGAATACCTGCTCGATAGGTTGCATGTTGATAGCGTTAACGCAGGTATAGAGCGCTTGGGGCTCAGTAAACAGGAGCCGCTTTATCCATTTGTAGCTTCGTTGTTCATTGGTCAGGGGCTTACTATAGATCAGATAAAGGCTATGTCTGATGAAAAGTATATTGCGGCATCAGTGGCTATTCACGACAAGTTGAAAACAGATACTGCTTTCAAACGCACTTTTAAGCCGGTGACATTGGATATGCAACGTGTATGGAGCGACAGATTGCCGGGTGGAACTACCAGAGAGTATACGGCAATTCTCAAGAAGATCAACCGGCGTGATTTCTTTTCTGCAGCCGAGCAGAAGGTGATGGATGAACTGATGGAAGGAATTCTCGAAAATCCCCAAAATCGGGAGTGGCTCACGCATGCGGGCTTCAAGGGTGGCTCCACAGCGTTCGTATTTACGATGGCCATGTATGCAACCTCAAAGAAAGGAACGCGCACGGAACTGGCCTATTTCTTCAATGACCTGAGCATGTGGGAGTCCTTATTGTTGCAGGCTGCTGCCAACGAGTTTCACCTGGCAATACTCAGGGGGCCGGCTACCCGCAACAAAATCGTTGAAATTCTCAACGGCAAATAGCCCTGCTGCTCTTAGTCTTTCAGAAACCCGAATTTGCCCGCATTATAGTCGGCAATTGCCTGGTGTATCTCTGCTTCGGTGTTCATCACAAACGGGCCGTAGCTAACGTATGGCTCGTTAAGAGGTTCGCCACTGAGAACCAGTAGCAGCGATTTCTTTTTCGACCTGATATGGATGTCTCCTGCTTCGTTCTTCAACTGCACGTAGTGGTTCTCCTTTACATCGTGCTCGTTCACGTTTATTTCACCGTCCACCAATAGTATGCCCTTATTGAAGTTGGACGGAAGTGTGAAACTGAAATCAGCGCCTGCGTTAAGGTGTATGTCGTACATATGCACCGGCGAGAAAGTGCTTGCTATACCTTTTGTGCCATTATATTCACCGGCAACTACGTAGATACTACCCATGTTGTTGGGCAGCGACACCTTTGGTTTTTGGGTATGAACGATGCTCTGGTATTTTGCCGGGGTCATCTTGTGTTTCTTAGGTAGGTTGATCCACAGCTGAAGCATCTCGAATGCACCACCTTTTTTCAGGTAGGTCTGCTCGTGATACTCTTTATGCAGTACGCCACCACCTGCTGTCATCCACTGTATGTCGCCGGGGTTGATAATGCCGTGATTTCCCTTACTGTCGTGGTGTTCTACCGAGCCTTTGTATGCAAATGTAATGGTCTCAATACCTCTGTGCGGGTGTACGCCTACACCGCGAGATATCTCTGACGGAGGATAGCTCACTTCAGCGTTAAAGTCCAGCAAAAAGAACGGGCTCATGCGCTCTTCAAATCCCTTTCCATTGGGAAAGAAGTTCATCACTTTAAATCCGTTACCTACCATGTGTGTGTTAGTAGGAGAGAGAACACCTTCCACCCCACGATATCTTGACGCTGATAATTTGGCGGCGGCACGTGCTGGTGCCGAGAACGCTGTGTTGAGGTAAGCCAATGCACTGGCAAGTACTCCTCTTTTCAAAAATTCTTTACGTTCCATAGAACATCAGATTGTTTCTGAAACAAATTTAGGGGAATAAATGTATCTACATCTTTTATGGCGTTTATCGACACATAAATTTGGCTGATAGATCGTCAGGCATGTGGTAGCATTTGTATCAGCATCCAGTACAGGGGAAGGCCCAAAGATATATTGAATGGGAAGGTGATGCCGAGTGCCATTGGAATATACAGACCCGGGTCGGCCTTGGGTGCTATCTGCCGCATTGCCGCCGGCACTGCTATGTAGGATGCGCTTGAAGCAAGTGTAGCTACCAGAAGTCTGTTGCCCGGTTCTATGGGTAGCAGGCTTGTAATGAACACTGCGATCACACCGTTGATAACAGGAATGAACAATGCAAACAAGCTCACAAAAAGGCCGTAGTTTCTGAATGCGCCAAACCGCCTGGCCGCAACCATCCCCATCTCCAACAGGAAGATGGCAAGAAAGCCCTTGAAAATGTCCGTAGTAAATGGTTTGATGCCTTCCGCACCTTTGGCGTCCGATATGATACCGATGAGCAGGCTGCCGCATATCATCAGCACCGATCCGTTGGTAAGAGATTCCTTAATAAGATGGCCCAGTCCCGATTCATGCTTCTCGCTACTGTATGTGCGCATCAGTAACACACCTATCACAATGGCAGGTGCTTCCATCAGTGCCATTGCCGCCACCATGTGCCCTCCGAAGGTCACCTTGACGGTATCCAGAAACAAGGTTGCCGTAACGAAAGTGACGGCACTAACCGATCCATATGTCGCAGCGATGGCACCGGCATTTTCTACGCTTAGTTTCCTTTTTAGAATAAAGAATGTGTACAGTGGAACCAATGCTGCAAGGCCGATACATGCCATCAGCGTGATCAGGATCTCTTTGTTCAGGCCACTATGCGCCAGTTCCTGCCCGCCTTTGAAGCCAATGGAGAATAATAGGTATAACGAAATGAACTTCGAGCTGGATGCAGGTATTTCGAGGTCGCTTTTTAATACTGTGGCAAATATTCCGAGGACGAAAAAAAGAAGAGTTGGATTGGAAAGATTGCTTAGTATAATGTCGGTATTCATTTACAGCTTTATTTTTTGAGAAGGGCCTCATTCTGCGCTGCTACCTTTTCTTTATTTGCTCTCTTTCGCTCATGTAGTTTCTTGCGTATATCCGAATCGGTAATCGAGAGTATCTGAGCAGCCAGCAAACCGGCATTATGCGCACCATTTACCGCAACGGTAGCCACAGGTATGTCATTGGGCATCTGAACGATAGAGAGGAGTGAGTCCCATCCATCCAGAGAATTAGACGATTTTACAGGCACACCGATAACAGGTATTGTAGTAAGTGATGCAACCATTCCCGGCAAATGCGCTGCACCGCCCGCGCCGGCTATGATCACTTTCAGCCCACGTTCCTCTGCAGAAGATGCATATTCAAACATCGCTTCGGGTGTACGGTGTGCAGATACTACCTTTATCTCGTACCCAATGCCTATTGCTGACAAAACATCGGCCGCCTTGTTCATAATGTCGAGATCAGAGCTGCTGCCCATGATAATGCCTACTTGTATACTGCTGTTCATTCTTCTATTTTAGTATGCTGCGGATTATCTCCGCCTTCTTAATTGCTTGATCGATGGCAGGAGCCGTAATGGTTATGTGGCCCGATTTTCTGCCTTCACGTCGCTCCTTTTTCCCATACCAGTGTACGTGTGTGTTGGATGAGGCAAGTAAAGCACGGATCTGCAAATCTACTTCTTCTGCCTTTAACGACGTATTTTCAAGAATATTGATCATTACGGATGGCACCTTGGTTGTAGTGTCACCGGGGGGGAGGTCAAGTATCGCGCGCAAGTGTTGCTCATATTGTGAAGTGACGCACGCCTCTATCGTATGGTGTCCACTATTGTGCGGGCGTGGTGCCAGCTCGTTCACAAGTAGGTCACCCTCAGTGGTCAGGAACATCTCTACTGCAAGTATCCCTACCAGTTCAAGCTTTTCAGCTACGAGTTTTGCAATCTCCTGAGCCTTGGCAGCAAGGTCGGCACCTATGTTTGCAGGGCATAACTGGTAGTCAAGTACGAATCGTTCATTATCAAACACCATCATTACCGGGTCGTAGCAGGCTATGTTTCCCGACACATTCCTGCTTACTATCACTGACAATTCGTACTTGATGCCTACCAGGTCTTCCAATACACATGGTCCATCGAAAGCTCTTTCAATATCTTTTTCTGTTCTAACTATCATTACTCCCGCTCCGTCATAGCCACCCCTGCGTTTTTTCAGACAGCCGGGCAGCTTGTGAGACAGGTCTTTGAGATCATTTTTGCCGTTAACTGCTATTCCCGGCACCACAGGTATTCCATGGCGCTGCAGGGATTGCTTTTGTGTGAATTTGTCCTGTATCAGCTCTATTAATTCCGGTGAGGGAAATACCTGAACACCCATTATTCTGAGTTCTTTCAGCGCTTCCACATTCACATCCTCCTTTTCCACTGTAAGTATATCAAGTCCCTTGCCAAAACTCACAACGTCATCGTGATTCTTAGGGTCTCCACAAACAAATTCTCTTGTATACCTGGCAGCAGGCGATTGAGCATCCTTGTCCATCACCGCTATGTCCGTTCCAAAGTCTATAGCAGAACGGATCAGCATCGACCCCAGTTGACCACCCCCAAGTATTCCTATTTTCTTCGAACCTAACATCTTAACCTTTAATACTGCAAAAGTATAAAAGCTATTTGAAATAATAGTAAAACTATTGTCTATGACAGCATTGTTTGTGTTTATGATATAATTGACATGATAAGTGCTAATTTTGCGATTGCAGAAAGAATATGAGACTTCACTTACAGATCGAAATGAACAGTGCCCTTTACGTTAGGGATCCTGAGTCATCTGAATTGGGCCGGAATATCATCAGTCATGGGATAGAACTCATCGACGAGATTGGTTTTGAGGAGTTTACATTCAAGAAGCTGTCACAACGCATTGGTACCACCGAGGCCAGTATCTACCGTTATTTCGAGAACAAGCACAGGCTGTTAACGTATATTACGACGTGGTTCTGGACCTGGATAGAATACCAGTTGATCTTTCATACAAATAACGTGAAGGATCCCAAGTCTAAGATAGACACAGTCATCAATTTGTTGATCCTGCAAGAGAAAGACCCTATCGCGTTGGAACACATCAATCGGGTAGCGCTTCACAATATCGTTGTAGCGGAGGGCAATAAGTCATACCTCACCAAGCATGTGGCAGCGGACAATAAGGCAATGCTATTTAAGCCTTATAAAGACTTGTGCCATCGGATTGCTGAAATATTTCTTGAATACAGACCCGGTTATCAGTACCCGCATTCTCTTGCCAGCACCATGATAGAAACGGCCCACCATCAGCTTTATTTCAGAGATCATCTGCCCCGCCTCACCGACTTTGGTGGAGGGAAGGACACGACACAACTGGCCAGGTACCTGGCACACGTAGTGTACAGCGCATTAGATGCCGTTAAGAAAAAGTAAGATATTCTGCGATCAATTAAGCAGACCAGCGGCATAAAAGATACCCGCGTGAGACTTACGGCATTTCGCCTTCAGCTCGATTAGTTTTTGTGTGGCTTCAAGCACTTTTATTTCACGGCTGTTCAGCAGGAACATAGTACTCTCTCCGATCTTGAAACGCAGATCCTCTCCGCGATACAGTTGCTGGTATGCACTCAATGCACGCTCGTAGTTTTTTAGCTGCAACTGCAGGTTTGTATACTCGTTGTAGTAGCTTTTCACTTTGTTCTCAATCTGCAGGGTCACACGGTCCTTTTCATATCCGGTTTCTCTGATCTTCAGTTTTGCAGCTTGTAGTCCACCGCGTGCCTCGCGCTGAAAGAGGGGTACCCCAAAATCGAGGCTCACTTTGTGGTTGCCGGAAAGGTAGTTGCTGCTCACGTCATCGGGTAGGCCATAACCTTTTGAAAGCATGTTAGCGCTCAACGACAATTTTGGTAGCAGGTCCTGTGTTTTTACTTTTTGGTCTATCTCAAGTGCGCTTATCTTTCTGTCAAGCGTTTGCAGTTTGGGGTGTTGGTCAAGAGCGCTCAGCAATCCACCCAGCTCTGGCACGTCTGCCGGGGTAGGTAATGCATCCGCAGATATGCGGTCTGGCGCAATCCCTTCAGACCAGTAAAGGGGCTCACCATTCTCCATCCACATGTAGTTCGACAGTTCAAGTCCGGCATTTCGGTAGTTGATCAGGGCGTTGTTCTGCTGTTGAAGTATCACCTGATATTGAGCGTCCCCTTCCACTGTATCAATTGCGGGGCGTGATCCTTGCTCTACTTCAACCCTAAGGAACTTCATCCGTTCTTCATTTGCAGAGACCAACGACGTAACCGCCTGATACATCTGGTATTCTTTCACCCAGTTCCAATAAGCAGCAATGGCGTCAAACAACAATTCATTCACTGTTAATTTGCGATCTGCCTCGCTCATTTCCTTAAAGATCTTTGCCTGCTGTAACGCTGCCCGCCTCTTATCATAGATCAGACCGTTCACAGGTACTTTCATACCTGCGTATGTGACTTTTCCTACCGTTACATCTTGATTGAGCCTGTCACCCTGATAGTTGTCCAAACCTGCCTTGAATTCTACTCCGTACCATGTTGGTATTGTCAACTCAGGACTCAGGTAGTTGTAGTATAATTTGTCGCCAAAAGTTTTTTGGCCCGCTCCTGCACCCAGCTTCGGATCGAAGGCACCCCGGCTGCGTTGGATGTCGGCAGATGCTTTTGCCACCTGAATGTCTGCCTGTTTCACTACCGGATGGTAAGCGCGTACAACACTTATGAATTCGTCCTTGGACAAATACCTAGTGGTGTCGGCATAAGCAGCGAAGCTCCACAGCAGCAAACAAACCGTTATTATACTATTTTGCTTTCTTTCCTTCATCTTTTTCCTTTTTGCCCACATAAAAGTCGGGCGGGAATCCATTCACATTTCGCCACAGCTCATACCATACAGGTACAGTGTTCAGAAGTGCTATACCATAAGCACCGGCTCCCATCTTGAGGGTAGACGGCCACGGCTTTACTTTGTTGTCCGGTGCCACAAGGATCCTGAACATTCCGTTGTCGCCGGTTGAATTCTCTATAGCAACTATTTTGCCACTAAAGGTACCATAAGATGCCTTGGGCCAGCCACTGAATACAATTGCAGGATAACCGTCGAACAGAAAACGAACGGTCTGTCCGTTTGCTATGAGCGGGAGATCTACCGGCCTAACGAATAACTCTACTGCATGTTCTACTTGAGTGGGAATGATCTCTGCAATCTTATCTCCCTCTTTCACTATCTCATTGATACCGGATTTTGCTGCCTGGGTTACCTGACCATCTTGGGGGGCCAGCAGGAAATACATACCGTTCCTGATTGCATAGTTCGCATACTGGTTGTCCAGCTTTGCTATCTCTGCCTGTGTGCTTGCTATGTCACTGCCCGCACTTGCTTTTTCTCCACGCGCTTTTGCAAGTTTCTCAAAAAATTCCTGTTGCACTTGCATCAGCTCAGTTCTGGTGTTCAGGAACTTTGTCTCAGTACTTATCTTCTTCGCAAGTGTGTTCTGTACGGCCTGAATGCGTTGTTCCAATTGCAATGTAGAGGCCAGGCCACTGTCTTTCATGATGCGTTGCCTGCGCAGCTGTTCTTCAGCTATCCTGTGGTCGTTTGCAGCAGCAGCGGCTTCCATACTGTCGGCAATTACTTTTAGTTTTAACTGCCTGGTTTTTAGTGTCAGTGTTTGTTCCATTGCAACGATCTGGGCATCAATAGCTGCGATCTTTGAGCTGTAGTAAGCAACACCTGATTGTTTGGCTTTTACCTGATCGCGTGTTCGTTCCAGCAGTTTCGGATCAAGGTAGCTGTCTTTTACCTCAGCCAATTGAGCAACGGTGTCACCTGCATGTACAAAGTCACCCTCTTTTACGTACCATTTTATGATACGGCCCGCAATAATGGAGTTCAATTGTTGTGGCCTGTGTTCCTGGCGCAATGTCGTCACCTTGCCACGTGTCCTGATGTTCTGTGTCCAGGGTAGGAAAAGTATAATCAGTGCAAGTATCGTAGTGCCCAGCAACCAATAACGTACACGGCTTTTCTTTCCCTCCAGATATATAGAGCCGGTGGCTTTGAGATGCTCCGGCATGCCCTCTTTTCCTAATTGCCTGTATATCTCTTTCATGCCTGATTTGTCTTTACTTTTGAAATAGTGCCCTTGGTCATCAGAACGGTCTTGTCACAATGCGCTGCAAATGACGTATCGTTTGTAACAGTGATCACCGTGGTATCGGGTATTTCCTTTAGGAGGTATGCTTTAATGCGTGCTGCATGTACATCCTCCAGCCCCAGCCATGGTTCCTCCAGCAACAGCATTTTTGGCCGGTGGATCAACGCACGCATCAACAGTATTTTTTTGATGGTGCGTGCCGGCAGGTGCTGCCCGGATGGGTGTAGCTGACGGTCGTATCCTGCCTGATCAGACTGTACGAAGTCTTTCAGACCTACTATTTCTGCCAGCGTGTTCAGCTGCTGATGGGTAATGGCTGAGTCGCCGAGGCAGATGTTCTCTTTTATTGTTGCGTCAATTATATCCTGACTATGGAATAGCATCCCGATTTGCGACCTCAGTTTTCTGAGGTCATAACTTGACAGGGCAAGGTCATCCACCAGTACAATGCCAGCGAAATCAGGATATACGCCGGCTATTACCTTTATCAGCGTAGATTTTCCGCTTCCGTTTATACCGGCAATGCAGATCTTTTCTCCTGCATTTATTTGCAGATTGATATCGTTGAGAATACGCTGACCTGAGTCGAAACCGAAAGAAAGGTCGCGGATGGAAACAGATATTCCTTTCTTTTTTTCGTCAAGAATAGCTTCGCCTGTTTTTTCAGTTGGTTTTTCCAGCAGTTTGTTGATCTTCTCAACAGAGGTCAATACGTCATAAACTTTGTCAAGATTCAGGATCAGTTTTTCTACCGAGTCTATAACCAGCATCACAACCATCTCCGCAGCTATGAACTGACCAATATTCAGTTCCTGGCCAACAAGTAGCACAGAACCTACTATCAGCATCGCCGCAATTATGATCACCTTGAATGAGATAAGAGTCCAGTATTGGAACAATAAAACTTTGAAGTGCGATGTGCGTGCTTTAAGGTAGTTAGTTACGTGTTCGTCAGTCGTATTGATGTATGCTGTGCTGTTTCTACCGAATTTATAACTGTAGGCCGTTCTGGCTATTTCCTGGAGGTAACCCGCCACTTTGTACTTGTGATCGCTTTCCTGAAGGCTCGTTTGCATACCTCTGTTCCCCGTATACCACAAAATGATAAACAATACGGTCAGCAACAGAATGCCGAACATAATGAAAACAGGGTGGTAGAACGACAGCAGTGTGAGGCCAAATATGATCTGTATCGTTGCTCCCGGTATATCTATCAGTAGTTTCGATATACTCTTCTGCAGAGATACCGTGTCAAAGAAACGATTGGTTAGTTCCGGCAGATAGTACTTGTTCACTGCCTGCATGTTAAGGTTGGGCAGTGTTTGCGCATATTTAAACGAATACCGCGCAAATAATTGCTGTTGTATCCGTTCAGTTATTTTCATTTGGTTGGTCTGAATGAAGCCTGCAAAGAAGACGCTGAGAATGACAAAGATGATCAGCAGTACAAGCGATGTGGAAATAGAGCCACCCAGAACAAAGCTGATTATACTTTGAATGCCCACTGGTACTGCCAGCTGCACCAGGCCTGCAAAGACCGCGTAGAAATAGATTGACGATATTTCTTTCTTCTGAAACTGAAGTATCGCGAACAATTTTCTGAATATGGTCAATTTATTGTCTGACATGTATCTCCTTATTGCAACGCAAAAATATCGAATAAACTATTCAAAATGATAGTAAAGCTATTATAGAAGTGTTAAAAGCTATCATCATGTGCTATCATGATATTGGCTAAATCTATCGTCTAAACCACTGCAAAGTAAGTGCGGCCACTGCATTTTCGTGCAGTGGCCGCAAAAAAACAGTAGAAATATTTATTTGTGGTTAATAATGACGTTGCTCGTTTCAACATTATTGACGGTGGCTATGCGCACCACATACATACCATCCACTAATTTTAAAGTTGGTATGGAAGCTTGCGTGGATTTCACGTCGGTCATACTAATGACTGTTCTTCCTGTCATGTCGGTGATGGCAATATGGTCTATCTCATCGCTTGAGCTGATGTTCAGCATATCCGAAGCCGGGTTAGGGAAAATGGCTGTTTTGCTCTTTGCAATTTCCTGTACAGATACCGGTCCCGTGCCCACCCGCACATTGTCCATGTTCAGCCAGCCACCCAGTGCCGACCTGTATTCGATCTTCAGCGTCAGATTAGCAGAGCCGGAGTAAGCGTTCAGGTCTATGTTCTCAGTACGCCAGTTGCCGCTTGCAGGTGTGCCATAGGTCGATGTTATTGAGGTGGGGTTCATGATAGGGTCCGAGAACGTTGCCAGTTGTGCACCACCTTTTTTGTAGACTGTTGTGTAGGTGGCACCGCAATCGGTTGACGCCAGTACAGAAAGGGTGTCTGCGAAAAGCGTGTCCACAGTGAGGTAGGGTGGTGTGTAGCGGTGGTAGTTATAGGCAACATCAAATGACATATAAGGGTTCGAGGCGGTGGTAAGGTTCAAAACCGGAAGCAACATTTCGTCTTTGCGTTCTGCATTATCAAACAGAAGGATGGTATTGAATGCAAACATAGAGGCATTGCCGGTTTTTTTCACCACGTCGTCCAGGTCGAACTGGGCGTATGCGTCACCCTGTTTTACGTGGGTCCAGTTGGCAGGTGGAAATGCTCCCTCAAAACCCTCAGTATAAGGCAATGACATACCGGAGGGCTGCACCTGGATGCTTGCTGTAGCGCTGTTGTTGTCTGCTATTGTGTCTGTGGCGCCATTTACCGCACCCACCGATACCGATAACGTAGATGTTCCTGCCGAGAGGCTAAGTGCCGGCAACGTGATGAAAGCATGTCCATATGATGGCATACTACCGGTCCAGGTGTGGCTCATGCTTCCGCTGCCGGTCGAGTAATTCAGGGTGATCGTATGGATGGTGTCGGTGCCCGTATTGCGCACCAGGCATTGAGCAGGAGCGGTTGTTGAGCATACTCTGGCTGCAACTACCGGCGTCACCACGTGTAGGTCTGCTCCCGCAGCCCGTGGCTCAGTCGCAAATGACGGAAAGTCGCTCATGTTGCTAAAAGCCGGAATAGTGTGTGCCATAGTCGGGTAGCGATGCAATATAGCCGGGCAGTCGTTCAGTATCAGATTCATGCAGGCTGTGTCAATTGGGCCGGTGTAGAGCTGGTCTGTGCCGCCATGTGTTATATACACCGGGATGTTCCTTGCGTTGGCGTAGTTGAATGGATAGGGCGTACCGTTGAGCGCCTGTTTTACTCCTTGTATGGCCGGTGTGTTCAGTAGCAGGGCTTTGAATTTGCTGTAGTTGTCAAGCCCGTAGCGCAGAGCGGCCCTGCCCCCTAACGAGAACCCTTGCAGGATGATCTCATTCGTGTCTATGTTGTAGAGTGACCTTGCATAGTCAATGCTTGCCTGCACTATCGCCTCAGCACCGGTAGGGAAATAGTAGTCGGCGTTACGTGAAGAGGCTTCTGGGCATACATAGATGGTGTTCGGCATATTGGTATTCCATGCCAGCGTACCGATCAGCGCATTTCTGTAGTTGGTACATGTATCGCCCAGTCCGTGCAGGCATACCATGAGTTTGTGCGGAGTGCCGGCGGTGTAGGTTGTCGGCACATAGACCGACATTGCCCGTGTTCCGCTCATAAACGCGATAGTGGTGTCGTAGCTGCCTGTTGTTTGGGCGCTTGTTTTTTTGTTCAGTGAAAGGCATAGCAGTAGCAACACTGTTGTCAGGTAGATCTGTGGTTTCATAAAATTTCTGGTTTTAAGTTATTGGTTTAAAAGATGGTATTGATCGGTTTTAATCGGTTTCTTCCAGTTCAAAGATTGCCTCAACGGTAGTGTTGAAGAATCGTGCAATTTTCATTGAAAGTACGGTTGATGGCACAAAGCGAGCCGACTCTATTGAATGTATCGTTTGCTTCGACACCTTTACAGCCTCAGCCAGATCCGACTGGGTGATGTTCATTTTAGCCCTTTCCACTTTTATGGTATTCTTCATTTCTACGCAAAGATGGTTAAAGATAAAAGCATAGCGCCGGAAATTGCCAGATACACCAGCAGACTCCATTTGTTGCGCCCTATGTTCTTGAGTCGCTCGGCTATAGTGGTTGTGTCATTATACTCCCAAAGGTCATCAAAATACAACCCTATGTGAAACAGCAGCAGGTGCATCACTATCCCTACAGCTGCCATCATGAATAATATTGATGCATCAAAGGGTTCGGTCGAGTGGCTTAGGGTCAGTGCCATACCCAGTATCACTGCTGTCTGCAGCATGTAGGCGATTTGTAATGATCTTAGTCGAATGGCTGTAGAGCGGTCGTCCTCTAGTTTTTCCTTGCTGTAAGCAATAGTGACCAGACCAAGTAATGCAACCCACTTAAAGAAGGCAAGGTGTTCATCGGCTGAAAAGCGCGATAAGGCCGCCCATGGGTGGATTTTTTCTGAGATAGTGAGCGCAAGACCAACGGCCGAGATAATGATTCCCTTGATCTTGCCGTTATAATCATACATGACTTTCATTCCTTTCATGATCGTTAGCTTTTTATGATGATCAATAATTGATTTATTTGGACATCCTCCCCCAAATGATCAGTGCGGCCAGAATGGCCAGCGAGATAACCGTCCGCAGGAGTATGTACTTTTTGTTCCTGATGATGTTTTCTTTTGGTGTCATGGTGTCGTTATAGTCCCAATTCTCATCATTCCGCAATCCGTAGTTAAAGAGTGCCAGGTAAGAAATGACAGATGTTGCCGGGAAAGCCATCAGCAGCATGCCCATATACGGATAGTCTTCCTTGCCGGCAGTTATCCCGATAAATGCATCAGGAGCGATGAATGGGAACATCGACACATTTATTGAGAATGAAAGTACCACTACGCAAGTAAAGATGAAGCCTTGCATCATTGCCTTCGCTCTGATGGCTTTTACCCGCTCGTCTTCTTCCTTCTCTTTGCACATCGCCAGATTGATGAGACCCATGATGCCGATGAACAGGCAGATCTGCAAATGGAATCCGAACGATAATTTCGGGAAGATAATCGCTTCGGTGAGCAATTCTGCTATCGCCAGCGAGAAGCCTGATGCTGCCGTTATGATGGATACCTTTTTGTATTTGTGATCGGCAAGTTTAAATGTACTGGTCATGATCGTGGTTTTTAGACGAATATTTCATTGACAACACAAAAGTAAAGCATGATTTACAAAAATACAAGTATACTTTACTTTTGTATAAACAAACTGTATAAAAATATACGCTTGCTTTACCTGTCGTGATCGCCTGAAATGCGCACCAGACAATATTTTCAGTGATCACATAATGCAAGGCCACCCGATTCAAATATTTTTTAAAATATTTGAATCGGGCGTCTCAATATGCTGTTTCACCGTTCTTTATCGGGGTAGGATGCCCGCTAATTGTTGCCGGATTTTTGCTTTTTCTCCAACATATCTACCAATCCTGCCACGTTGTTATGGTCCAGGTGCTTCCCCCGAATGATCTTTTTCTCGTCCAGCAAGTAGATCGATGGCGTGACGTAGACGTCATACTTGTCGTGCCAGTCACCTGTCCGTAGCGGGTCCCAAGTATTCATCCATTTCTTATCCAGCTTCTGTTCCTTGAGGAACTTATTTATCGTCGAATCCGGTTCCTCTGTTGCAACAGAATATACCTGTACACCTTTGTTCTTCAAAACAGCCTCATAAACTGAGTCAAGTAGTGGCACCTCGTGCCGGCAATGCCCGCACGTAGGCGAGTAGAATACGACCATTGTATATTTTGCCTGTATGTCGTGTAGTTTCTGCGTCTTTCCTGTGCGCACATCGGGCAGAGAAATAGGCGGCGCCAAGTTGCCCAGTACGTTCGGGGCAATTTTTCCTGCCCGGTCGGTATATTTTTTCAGTTCATCAGGTTTCAGCCAGAAGGCATCTCCCTTCATGTAATAGCTCTCCACAAGATGCACAAATACTTCATCAACACCCATCACTTTGCTGTTCTCTGCATATCGGGTCAGCCACCATAGTGTGTAGTGAAACATGTCCTTGGTTCCCTTTGTTCGTGCCAGCAGCATATCGGCTTCATGTTTCAGGCTATCGGGATACGGAACTACCAGCCTATTGAAGTACTCATCAAGGCGTGAGTCGTAGAGCGGTGTGTAGATAAGCCGGTCGTCAGTGAGGTCAAAACCATCCCAGTAGTGTGCTTTGTATTGACGGTAAGCAAATGTAGAGTCCTTTGTTTTCCCATCAGCAAGGTAATGGTCTCCATCTTGAATGGCCGGTAACTCCATTGCTTTGAAGATCTTGGCAAGAAGTGTGCCGGGGTATTGCGCTGCATAATCCTCCCTGTATCGTTTTAACTTGTCCGCTGCTGCCCGGGCTTTCGCGCGCACTTCTGCAGTGTCGCCGGTCGTCTTTGCCATTTCAAGTTCTTTTCTGATCAGCTCCTCTCCCGCGCTGTACGTATTCAGGTAGCGGATGTAAGCAGCGAAACGCGTATTCTCCGGCGAGTCTTTGAATTCGATGTCATTTGGTATAGCATTTTTCGAAGCAACAATTGTAATGTCGTCACCCTTGTTGAGCAACACCTCAAAATTCGTTTGCAGGTCCGATAGGTACACTATGTAGATCCCGCCCGTAAAGTCCTCCGATGTACTGCGTAGTTCTGCGTTTCCACGTTTATCAATTCGGGCTGAATCCGTTTTGAATATTGTTGGTCGGCCTTTACCATAGTAGTGGGCCAGGTACACAACCGAGTCTGTAACGCCCGGCATTCTCAGAGAAATGTGGTATCCGTTCTTTGCAGATACGGCATAGGTGTGGCATAGCAGCATCACTGCTGCAAAAAGCATCTTCTTCATTGTTTGTTTGTTTTAATTGATGGCAGCGCAGGTGCATGCCACTGTGGATGACGAATAGTGAAACAACCTGATCGAGTAATATTATTCTATAACGAGGTGCCCATCGGTATTGCTTAACCTCAGGTCCCGGCGGTTTTTACGTTTGTTGCAGTCATGGTCGAACGCTCCTGCCAATATTTCCCCTTTCTTCTCTCCGGTAAGATAGCTGTATACTTCCTCTACCATGGATGGGCTCGATGCTGAAGTCAGCAATATCACTTCTCCGGTCGCCAGACTTCTGATCTCTATTTCCTTCACGCTTAGCGAGCAGTTCGCAGCAATTGGTGGGTTTTCATTGAATTTCAGCTCAGCAGTCTGGTCAGGTTCAAGTGTGCTGCTGGCTGATAAATCTTTATGTGCTTTATTGGGGCATTTTACAGTCTGGCTCACGCACAGTACTATGGGGCAGGGAGTGCTGTTGCGCACCTTTCCCGTTACCATCAGTCGTCTGCTCGTCTTGATCTCCGGTTCCTCCGGCATTGCAGCGATGGTCGGTCCATGTTCTCTCGCCAAAGGTCCCTGTATCGTATCCGGCATAGCAGACTTTTGTGCAGCCAAAGTGAGGTGTGTATCTGTTTCCTGCTTCGTTTGCAACCACAAGATCGTTGAGACACAGGCGATAATTGCGATACCTGCGGCATAGGCCCATATAGCAGATAACCTTCGGATCGGGTTCATTTTTCCACGGAGTGTATTCCATTGTTTGTCTGCATCAAAGTCCGGCAATACTTCTTGTATCGTGGCATTCTCTGCAATATTTTTCATCCTGCTTTCCGTATCACGTTTCATGTCCCTGCTTTTATGTTGTTTGTATTATTTTCTCCTTCAGCAGCGCTCTTGCCCGATGCAGCTGTGTTTTTGAGGTGCTCTCGGATATGTTCAGCGCTTCGCCTATTTTTTTGTGTGTCATGTCCTCGAACACATATAAGTTGAACACCGTTCGGCATCCGTCAGGCAGGGCGTGAATCATCTTCAGCAGATCTTTCATATTCAATGCTTCGTGTGCATCTTCATACGTCCCCGCATATTCTTTGTGATGGTTTGACTGTGTCAGGAAATCTATCCTTCTTTTTCGAAGATGCATCAGGCACTGATTCACCATTATTGTGCGCAGCCACGCTGCGAAGCTTCCACTCCCGTTCCATGTAAATCCGGATATACCTCTAAACGCATTCAGGAAACCATCCATCATCGCTTCCTGCGCGTCCGTCGTCCTCGATAGGTAACGCAGGCAGACCAGCATCATGGCTCCCGCATGCCGGTTGAAAAGCTCTTTCTGAGCACCCGCGCTGTTCTTGCTGCACAGGTGCACAAGAGTTGCTTCATCGGCTGTATGGATCTGTTCGCTGTTCAAATGATGGGTCTTTTGCAGCAGTTATCTATAGCATAGTTACCAATTTATATCCTTCGTTGGTGCTTCTGTTTCAATATAAATGCGTGCAGCACCAAAAGGGTTGCAATGCCCTGCTGGTTTTCTTCGATTTTTGTTAGCTTTAACAAAAGCGTCCGATCATGTCTTTCCGGTACCACGATCCGGCCTCTGTTCTCAGGCCAGCAAAACACATCACGTCTTTACAGGTGTTGCACGATGGTGGTGCCGATGGCGCATCGCTGGCTGTTGTTCATTGGGATGGCTTACCGCATCTTGCCGTCAGGTGGAATGTAGCATTTGCCGAGCGCGCGGTGGATAATAAGGTGACCGGCGAAGTTATTTGTCACGGTTCTCCTGCCCGCAACGGTCTGCCGACATGGTTTGTTCTGCCCCGCGAGTTATTTCATCCCGATCTTTTCTCTGGAACGTCAGATCAATACACACAACTGATTGCACAAGCCCGAACACTCGTTGGGCTATAGCGAACAGATCGTATACATTAGTTTGTTGGCTGATTACCGTTGCCTACGCCCTTCATTGCCGCTCTTCTTAGTCGGTCATTTAATGCGCTCCCCAGGCCTGTCTCCGGGAACGTCTTTGCAATGATCAGTTCATAGTTGCGCTCGTCCATTTCGTGCAGTGCTGCATACAGATTGTGTGCCGCCGTTTGCCAGTCATTGTCTATACACAATATCCACTGGTTGTCTGCGGTTACGCCGGCAGCATAATTGCCATAGGTAATAACGCCCATTCTGAAATGGTCATGGTCCCGAATAGCTTGCTCTATATCGTCGCAAAGTATTAGCGGAGTGTTCGGACTATAGTGGACCGCAGACATACCAGGTGCATGTATCTTTTTACCTGCAAATACGGCTACCGGCCCTATAATTTTCTCAATTTTATCTTTAGGTATTGCTCCTTCCCGATAAATGGTTGGCACGCCATCAGGAAACCCGATTATCGTAGATTCTATACCTGCATCGCATGGTCCGCCGTCTAGTACGTACGGAATTTTCTCGCCCAACATTTTTTCCACGTGTCCCGCAGTTGTCGGACTGATATATCCAAACGGATTAGCACTTGGCGCCGCCAATGGTAAGTCTGTCAGACGTAGCAATTCAAGGGTTACAGGGTGATCAGGGATCCTTACTGCAACAAGCGGGCTGCCTGCGGTCACAATATCCGGTATAGACGAGTTGCGGGGTAGTAATAACGTAAGTGGGCCGGGTGCAAAATGACTCAGTAGTTTTTGTGCAGCAGGCAGCAGTCCGGTAGTGTACCTGGTAATTTGGTCTGCATCTGCCACGTGAATGATGAGTGGATTGTGCAACGGGCGTTGTTTCACGGCGAAGACTCTCGCCACGGCTGTTTCATCAAGTGCATTAGCTGCAAGTCCGTAAACGGTCTCCGTTGGTATTGCAACGGTCTCCCCACGCAACAAGTATTCTGCTGCCAATTGAATATCTGTTCCTCTCATTGTCTTTTCTCCGGTCTTTTAGGGGTTACACCAATCACAATACATTGCCGATTCTGTTTTTCGTCCATGTGGAAACTTTCGTTCCTCTCTATGCCCGCACCGTTGACAGCCATATACAAACGAGAGGGTACCCGCAGTGGGGGTTGCGCACTGCTCGCACGGCAGTCCCGATAGCACGTCTTCCACGTCAAAACCCGGAGTGCTGCACACAGGACATGTCCTCAGCATTGATTCAGCCAGTTTCTCTGTTGCCGCGCCAATAACGCTCAATCGGGTAGGGTTATGCATGGCACGCATATCGGTCTCAATATAGCACTCACCGTTCGTTTCTAGATTTTCTTTCACCAGTCGTTCAAACTCACCGGCATTTTTGATGCCTATGTTCATCCCCTGAGTTTCGCCCCTCCTGCGGCCTATTATCAGTCCGTGAGACGGGAATAATGCTGCTGCTGCAAATGCATTTGCTTCTTCGAATGATCGCACAGTTTTACCACTGAAGTTTGTTTTGGCCGATACCTCCCTCACTTTTATTTCAAGACCAAGGTAAAGATCAACTAATACAAGGATCTCATCATCACAATTTGCAAATGGAATTGTCGGGTGCGGGCCGAAGGAGCCCTCACTGGCAAGTACCAATGTAGTTTCAGTTAAAGCGGCCGCTGCCAGACATTTCCTGCGGGCCACGGTCAGCGCATCTGCTTCACGATCTATCTCTCCTGTAAATGTGCCGAATATATCTGTGTTAAACCCTTTAGCCACATTCACAATAACACCGGTTGCTTCAGATAATATCGGGCCTATCACTTGTTCTTTTCCGTGCATGGTAGCAATCGTCAGGTTCCGTCCGGCAAATACGTTCTTCATTGTCGTTTATTACGCTTCAAGCAGGCAACAGGCGGAGCATGATCGCTCCGCCTGATAGCTTGTTTTATTTTGGTTAGTTTCTTACTGTCCTTGTGCAGCAGTATAACCCGGCTTACCATCAAACAGACAAAGATTTTCAGTTTTGATGATGTCTAGCCGCTTCAGGTGTATCTTCTGCAGCAGATCAACTACCACCTGATAGCTGATGCCTTTTTTAGATTCATTTGTAAAGCGACAGCGCCAGTGGTCGGTACAGAAGGTTTCCGGGAAGCCGTCAGGCCACACTTTAGTACCCCTGTTAGTGATCATGCTCAGCTTCAATCCCGATTCGTTGAGGTCCGTAAGTAATGCGGCGAGTGCATTCGGGTCGCGGTCGTTATGGTGCAGGAAAACGTCCACTCCTATCAGCTCTTTCACGGCAGGCACTGTTGGCGTGATCTTTATGTTGAATGTTGCTGTGCCGTTAGAGTAGTCAACCGCCTGAAACTTTTGCGGAGCCGTTCCCAGACGCTCTATTACCGCATCGGCAAACTCCTGCGTGCCTACAAGGCTTTCTGATACTGATTGTTTGTAGATGTCGCCGGTATGTACACCTTCTTCAATGGTGCGCAGCCAGGCATTGTGTATGCGTTCTGCCACGTCGGCCTGACCGATATGTACCAGCATTTGCACTGCCGCCAGAAGCAGCCCCGATGGGTTTGCTTTGTTCTTGCCGGCCAGGTCGGGTGCCGAGCCATGTATCGCTTCAAACATCGCGAATCCCTCGCCTATGTTGGCGCTGCCGGCCAGTCCCACCGATCCCGTTATCTGTGCTGCTACATCGCTCAGTATATCGCCGTAGAGGTTCGGCATCACTATCACGTCAAATATTTCCGGCGTTTCGGCAAGGCGCGCTGCACCTATGTCCACGATGTAATGTTCTTTTTCTATTTCAGGGTATTCCTGTCCTATCGTGTCAAAAGTCTTGTGGAAGAGTCCGTCGGTCATCTTCATGATGTTGTCTTTCGAGAAGCAGGTTACTTTCTTTCTGCCGTAAGCCCTTGCATACTCAAATGCGTACCTGATGATCTTCTCAGTACCCGGCCTCGAGATCAGTTTCAGGCACTGTACCACTTCGTCTGTCTGCTGGTGCTCTATACCTGCATACAGGTCCTCTTCATTCTCCCGAACGATCACAACATCCATTATCGGGTGCTTGGTCTGGATGTATGGGTGGTAGGAAACACACGGGCGAACATTGGCGTACAGGCCCAGTACTTTGCGTGTGGTCACATTCAGACTTTTGTAGCCTCCGCCCTGTGGGGTGGTTATCGGTGCTTTCAGGAATACACGTGTTTTTCTCAACGAATCCCAGGCTTCCTGTCCAATACCCGATGTGTTGCCGCTCAGGTACACTTTCTCGCCTATCTCAATCTCTTCAAAATCTATCCTGGCTCCGGCCGCTTTCAGTACTTTCATGGTTGCGGTCATTATCTCAGGACCTATCCCGTCTCCATAGGCCACTGTTACGGCTGTTTTTTTGCCCGTTACCGGCGCATGCATTGTTGCTGATTGCTCTGCTGTGTTTGTCATAATTCTTATGGTATTTGTTTGATTATTGTCGTTTTGCTCACTAGTTGTTTAAAAGATGTTGCACCATCATTGATCGGGCCATAAGTTCATTCATCTCCATTTCATCATTTAGCCTCACCGGTGCTTGTGTCCGCGGCCCCTCGGGGAATGTCAGGACACGCAATGCTCCCCTTAGGGCGTTCTTTTTGAATGCTGCCGGCTCTATGATCCCCGTATGGCGCAGCGGCCTGTTCGTATCAGGGAGCAGGTCCAGTATTTCGCCCAGTTCTCGGGTTAACGGGTGAGCTGCAAAATTGGGATTACTGAATCCGTTATTCGCCACAAGGTTCATATCATTTACATAGGTGTTTCCCCATCCGTCACATATAATTTCTACGGTCACGGTGCCTGTCAATCCGATGGCTGATGCAACGCTCGCGGCTGAGCGGCAATACGCCAGGGAATATTCGCGGTCTTGCGCATCGATACACATCCGGTGGTCTGCATATAGTTGGTTGTCGGTACTTACCATCAGAACTGGTGCATGGCACATTATTGTATTGTCTGATGTTCTTGTGACAGGTACCGACACGATTTTTACTGCGGCAAATGCGTGCGTTTTACAGCTATCAGAGTCACTCATCCTACCGGTGTCTGCATTTGTTCTGAATGCTAGTGTCGGTTTGGGGTCCAGCGTATCTGTTTGGTAGTTTTGTGTTGAATGTCGGTGATGGTCGGTTTCCTCAGCGTTTGCCACTACTTCCCATCCCGTCACAGCCGGGATCCCGTTTTCTTCAAGTATGTTAAGCAGGTATTCTTTATCCCGAATGATATCTATCACATTCGGGTTGGGGTAGATTTTAGTTCCCGATTTTTGGAGATGTCGTAGTACCTCAGTGTCGCACTGTTCGTCCATGATGATCAGAGTGTCACATTCCTCACCCAATCTTATGACGTTGCGGCGGTACATTGTTTCGTTCCCATTGCCTGTTGTCAGTACTACTATTGGTGCCCGCGCTGTTCCCACTGCTTCCATCCATTTTGTCGCTATACCTGCAGGGGCCACTATACCTACTCTCTTCTCCTCAAACATGTTCTATAGTGTTTCGGTTAAATCGTGCCGCAAAATTGTAGTGCCTTTTTCATTTATTTTTATTTAACGTTAATATCTGAATCATAAAAAGTATTTATGAATTATACGCTCAACCAGCTCAGGGTGTTTCTTAAGATCACTCAGACAGAGAGTATCACCAAGGCAGCCGAAGAGCTTCATCTTACGCAGCCGGCCGTGTCAATACAACTAAAAAACTTTCAACAACAATTCGCACTTCCGCTTACAGAGGTGGTGGGCCGCAAACTTTACATAACAGATTTTGGTCGGGAGGTCGCCGAGGCTTCCGAGCAGATATTAGAGGGGGTCAGTGCCCTCGATTTTAAAACACATGCGCACAAGGGCCAGATAACCGGACGACTGAAAATATCTATCGTATCAACTGGTAAATATGTTATGCCTTTTTTTCTCACCGATTTTCTCCGGTTGCATCCGGGTGTTGAGTTGCAGATGGATGTGACCAATAAAGCCAAGGTGGTGGAAAGTCTGGAAAATAACGAGGTCGATTTTTCGCTCGTGTCAATATTGCCGGAGGGGCTGGCGTTGGAGAATGTGAGGCTGATGCAGAATAAGCTGTATGTCGTTGCCAACATGGATATGCAGTTGAAAAAGAACACCTACGACAATTCCCTTTTCGAGCAGCTTCCTCTTATTTACCGCGAGCCGGGGTCCGGCACAAGGCTTGCGATGGAACGGTTTCTCAGCGAGAACAAAATTTCTACCAGAAAGAAAATGGAACTTACATCCAATGAAGCCGTTAAACAGGCTGTAATAGCGGGTCTTGGCTGCTCGGTCATGCCGCTCATCGGTATCAAGAACGAGTTAATGAATCATGAATTGCAGATCGTACCCGTTCGCAGATTTCCCATCAAGACCTACTGGCATCTCATCTGGAATAAGAACAAACGGTTCTCGTCGGCTGCGTCGGCCTACCTCAACTTCGTAAAGGAGGAAAAAGATAATATTATCCGGTCAAAATTTGATTGGTTCGAGCAGTACAAATAGTGTTGGGCTGCTCGGCTGGTTTACTTTGCTATTTCAGGCGTTCCAGTACCCCTTTGCGTTTCACAAGGTTCTTATAGTCCCATTGAATATCCTGAGCTTTTTGCAGCCACCGTTTCAGATCTTTTTTATTCACTTCCTTTATCGAGGTGTAGCGTGCTTCTGCTGCTTTGAAACTACCCTCCGGCAATAGGTGCTCCTCTTCAAATGACTGACCGCTCCAGAACAACAGCCGCTTGCATCCTTTTAGTTTGCTGTATCCTGCCACAGGGTTGCCATCAAGAAACCATACCGGGTGCCTGTGCCATATTTTATGTTCAGCCGATGGCAGATTGCGCGTTATCTCCACGCATAACAGCTCACATATCTCGCGGTCGGCAGGTTGCTGTGCTGCATTATAAGCAAGTATATCTTCAGCAATAGTGGGTTCCTTGGCCATAGCGGTTCATTTTAATAAAGATACGCGATCTGAGGCTACACCGCCTGACCAAACGTTATCAGGTTATTGTCCGGATCCAGCAGAGAGAATTCACGTTGCCCCCAGGACTTTGTTTCCAGCTGACCATTCGGGTGTATCGGTATCCCTACAGCGATCATTTTGTTGTAAAGCTGGTCCACATCGTCCGTTCGCACATATATCTGACCATAGTTTTCCAATGGGTTCAATTCTTTGAATTCGAAAAAGTGTAGCTCTATCAGGTCGCGGCGCACCATCAGGTAAGGCTGAAAATCAGGGTCGCCAAGTTCGGTGAACCCAAGGGCGTTTACGTAAAACTGTCTGCTGACGGTTTTACTACGCATGGGCAGTTTGGGGTGTACTGCAGTGAGCATAGATGTAGTAATTTAGTTCGCCAGTTCAATCTCCGCTTATTGCGAGTATGTGAAAATAACAAATTGAATGGAATAATAAAATGGCTGTTCAGTAATATTGTCAGCTTTGCCTATATTTGCTGTGTGAAATTCATTTGTACCATATTGGCATTTTTGGTGCTGACGCTAAGTGTGCAGCCTGCCTGTGCTTCTGTGGTCTCTGAAACCATCGGATGTTGCGAAAATGAATGCACCGAAGATAGTGGTTGCGAAAGTGATCATGATGGCGCATGCAAGTTCGGCTGCAATCCTTTTCAGGTGTGTGGTTGTTGTGCTTTTTCTGTGGTAATACCTGCTTCTTTGGCCTTTTTACCCACTGCTGTCGGCACAACCATTTCTCAGGTGTTTAGTTCGCCCGTTGAGTCGCTGCCGCAGTCTTATCCTCGTGGCTTTCTCAAGCCTCCCCGTATCTGATCCTGATCTGCAATATTCCTGAAAGGAATTGCCACACCTGTATGCCTGCATACTCGGGTGCTGCGTATTATTTCAATCATTTCAAAAAATTCATTTTCAATGAACAGATACATTATGGCTGTCGCGCTCTATTGCACCGCAACCGTCTTCAGCATAGATACCAGGGCGCAAGCCACTGCCGATACAGTAAAGAAGATATCAGTAAAGGTTACCAACTTGCATTGCAACAACGATATGCCTACCATCAAAAAGCGATTGTTGAATCAGGAGGGTATAGACAAAGTAGAATTCACAGACATCGCTGGTGAGACTTCTGTATTCACTATTGTGTACCATAGCTCAGTAACCGACCAGGAACGTATCGAAAGGTATATCGAGTCCACGCCGGGTTGCGATGCGCAGGATGAAACGCCTTATCGGGTGAAACGTTCCCGTAAAAAGTCAGCCCAATGATGCGCATATTATTGCTGTTCCTGGTGATGGCCGGCATCACCAAGGCAGGTGCTCAGCCGCTCCGGGGAAAAGTGTTTGGCGAAGCGGGTGAGGGTAGGGAGATACTCCCCGGCGCAGTGGTGCATTGGTTAGGTACGTCAGTAGGGGCTGTGGTTAACGAGAACGGTGTTTTCGAATTAGAGGTCTGCCCCACAGCCGACCGTCGGTTAATAGCGTCAATGAACGGTTACATTGATGATACCATTAACGTGGGCGACCGAACCTATATCAGCATCCTGCTAAGGCGCGATGCGAAGCAATTGTCGACAGTCACCATTACCGACCGCAGTAATGCAATTATTCTCGCCCTGGATGTTGCCAAGACAGAGGTCATAAGCAAGCACGAGCTTACGAAGGCTGCTTGTTGCGACCTTGCAGGCTGCTTCGGCACACAGGCCTCGGTGCAGCCGCAGACCACCAATGTCATCACCAATGCGCAGGAGTTGCGTATACTCGGTCTTTCAGGTGTGTACAACCAGGTGCTTGTCGATGGCCTTCCCCTGATATCTGGTCTCAGCTACACCTACGGCATCAGTACTTATCCGGGCAGTATCGTAAACAACATTTATGTGTCTAAGGGTACTACCTCTGTCTTGCAGGGATACGAGGCAATCAGTGGTCAAATAAACCTTGATAGCAAACAACCAGACCAAACAGAAAAATTGTACCTCAATGCATACATGAATAGCTTTGGCGAGAAGCACGGTAACGCAAATTATTCAGCCAAGGTAGGCAAGTGGAAGACCCTCCTCGCACTACATTCCGTGCAGCCGTCAGGTCGGATAGATGGCAATCACGACGGATTCCTCGATCTGCCTCTGCTCACGCGTTACATGGTGTCCAACAAATGGAAGTATGGCGATGTGGGCGCAAAGGGATTTTCGTTGCAGGCTGGTGTGCGGGGCGTTAAGGAGACCCGTGTTGGCGGGCAGAACAATTTCTACCGGACTGCCGACGAAGGAAGTGCCACGGTATACGGACAGGTAGTAGATTATTTGCAGGGTGAGGTTTATGCAAAGGCTGCTTATCGTTTCAGCGACAAGCACGTACTGGCTTTTGCCACATCCGGCCTTTTCCACGATCAGCATTCGTTCTTTGGCACAACACGCTACACGGCGTCACAACTATCTGGCTACGCCAACCTGCAGCACGAATGGAATTGGAAAAAGTCACACCAACTGAAGTACGGCATCAGTTTCAGGCATCAGGACCTGACGGAAAAGATCTCATTTTCCGATACCACCCTCGGGCGAACCTATGCAGGAACCTACAGCACACCCTTGCAAGTGCCTGGTGTTTTCGCCGAGAATACCTTCCGTTGGTTAAACGATAAAGTGACGCTGCTCACCGGTGCACGGGCAGATCATCATCAGGTTTGGGGTACCTACATTACGCCGCGTGCCATGCTCAAGTATGTCCTTCATCCGCAGCACACGTTGCGGGCGTCTGCAGGCCGGGGCTGGCGTCAGGTAAATCTCTTCAGCGAGCAGGTGAATCTACTTGTAAGCTCAAGAGATATTGTCTTCGTGGAACCACTTAAGCCTGAAGCTGCATGGAACTTTGGTGCCAGCCATACCTACAGGTTCGTGTTGCCGGCCACATCAGGCACCATCAGTGCCGATGTCTACGGAACGGAGTTCAGCAATCAGTTCTTCCCCGACTACGACACCGATCCCACCAGGGCATACATCCGCAACTTCACAGGGGCCTCACGCTCTCTGGGTATTCAGGTAGATGGTGCACTCACTTTCTTCAGAAAGCTGGACGTGCGTGCTGCCTATAACTACCTCGATGTGTATAGGGTGGTAAATGATGTCAGGCAATCATTGCCGTTCAATCCACGCAATAGGGCCATGGGTGCTGTGTCGTACCGCACTGAGAGCAACAAATGGCAGGCAGATATGAATGTGCATTGGTTCGACAGGATGAAGCTGCCCGATACACGTAGCAATCCGGCGCCATACGCGCGTGGTCTGTATTCTGTTCCGTATTCCACGCTCAACATGCAGCTCACCTTCCGTTGGAAGGCGCTTGATGTGTACACTGGTTGCGAGAATGTATTCAACTATCGCCAGCCCAACCCCATCATCAGTGCCGATAACCCCTTCGGAAAGTACTTTGACATCTCTTCGGTTTGGGGCCCTACCCGTGGCCGGGAGTTGTACATCGGTTTGCGCTACGTTATAAAGTGATAGGTAGTCTTTAAAGCAAAACTAGGGAAGGCAACCGCCTTCCCTAGTTTATGTTGCACTATTTCTTATTAGTCCTCCAGGTAACCGAATTTGCCAACGTTATAGTCGTGGAATGCCTCCATGATCTCCTGCCGTGTATTCATCACAAACGGCCCGTGAGCGGCTATTGGTTCGTTTATCGGTTCTCCGCTCAATATCAGTACTACAGAATCGGTTGTTGCTTCTACGGTAAAGGTCTCACCATTATTGGTAAACAGCCCCAAATTGTTTGCAGGCACCTTGTGTGTGTCATTCACTGTCACTGCGCCCTCTATTACCAGCAGCGCTGTGTTATACGTTGCCGGCAGATCGAATGTCGCGCTTACACCTTCTTTAAGTGTCGCATTATACAAGTGCACCGGCGTGAACGTTTTTGCTGCACCCTTCACGCCCATATATTCGCCCGATATCACTTTCACCTCACTTCCTGCCTCATCTATCTTGTAGCGTTGCATTTGTGCGTCAGTAATAGCCTGGTAGCCCGGTTTCGACATCTTATGTGCCGCGGGCAGGTTCACCCACAGTTGCACCATCTGGAACTCGCCACCCTTCTTGCTCCATTCCTTCTCATGGAATTCCTTGTGTAGCACACCCGATGCCGCTGTCATCCACTGCACATCCCCTTCTTCTATAACGCCGCCGCCACCGCTGCTGTCGTGGTGTTCCACCTTGCCCTTGTAGGCAATAGTCACCGTCTCAAAGCCTCGGTGCGGGTGCACGCCCACACCCTTAGGGGTGTCGCTTGGCGGAAAATAATAAGGCGCATTGTAGTCCAGCATTATAAACGGACTCATGCGCTGCATCGTCAGTCCGCTGCTGCCCGGTATCATATTGTACACAAGAAATCCGTCACCTACAAAGTGCTTCGACTCCGGGGCTATCACTCGTTCTATCTGCTTCGTTGCCATCTTCTGTTTCTTTATTTTTCCCGATACTGTCGGAATGTCAATGTTTATCCGTTCTGCTTTACAAACTGCACTTCCGCATTGATGCGCACTTCTTCGCTCACCAGCACACCGCCTGTTTCCAGCGCCGCGTTCCAGTTCAGACCCCAATCCTTACGGTTGATCTTGCCCGATACCGCAAACGCAGCCTTTTCGTTGCCCCATGGGTCTTTGTTCGTTCCTCCAAACTCCACATCCAGCGTCACAGTGTTGGTGATACCCTTTATCGTCAGCGCGCCGGTAAGTTTGTAGTCGTCTCCGTTTCTGGTAAATGCAGATGACACAAAAGTGATCTCTTTATGGTTTTCCACATCAAAGAAGTCGCCCGAACGCAGGTGGCCGTCACGGTTGTCTTCGTTAGTGAATATTGATGCCGCGTCAATTGTCACACTCACAGGTGCGGTAGTGAAGTCGGCGCCGTCTATTACAGCCGAGAATTTCCTGAACTCACCCTTCACGTTCGAGATCATCAGATGTTTTACTTTGAAAAGCAGTTCGCTGTGCGTGGGGTCGAGGACCCATTTTGTTGTGTTTTCCATTTTGATGTTATTTTTATTGTTTGATTAATTTGATTGACAACACAAAAGTAGAATGGGCCACACACCTGTCCATTGATGTATGATAAGAAATGAAAAAAGACTCAGTCTTTCCTGAAATTCCGCCGTGCCAGTTCTTTCCGCACCCTGCTCAGGCTCTCCGGCGTGATGCCCAGGTAGGAGGCTATCATCCACTGCGGCACACGCAGCGTAAGGTCGGGATATAGCTCAATGAAGCTCAAGTAGCGTTGTTCCGCCGTGTCCGATATCAGCATATTCACCCGTTTGTACAGGAATCTTATGTGGTTGTGCAGCAGATAGTCGTTCGAACTCCTGAACGACGGACTTGCATCCGACACCTTACGCATAAATTCCTTGTCCAGAAACACTACCGTCGTGTCCTCTATAGCATCAATAAAATACTCCGATGGTTCGCCAAAATAGGCACTGCTCCTGTCCGATATGAACCAATTCTCAGGCGCAAACTGCAATATGTGTTCCTTCCCGTTGTCCGATATGCTGTACAGGCGCAGCAGTCCCTCTTCCACAAAGAAAGTGTGGTCACATACATCTCCCTGCCGCAACAGCATTTCTCCCGCCTTGAACGTAGCAGTGCGTAAATGAGCCGTCACCTCAATGAATTGCTCTTCGCTAAGGCCCGCCTTTTGTTCCAGAAAACTCCTGAAATTGTCTGACATCGGTCAACTAAGTTAAGCAATTCTGATGCACGCCTGCCGATATATCTGGCACCACCAATGGTTCGCGTTTAAATCTATGCTCATCATTGCAGCATCCTACTATCTTCACACCCCATAGATCTTCGCTTGCCTGCCGTAGGCGGGTTCAGACAATAGATTAGTTAAGGCAAAAACAAAAACGGAGCCCAATTGGACTCCGTTCACTTTCTTGTGTCGTGATACTGAACACCCGTCGAAATTTTGATTTCCGTAAAACAAGTCTCAGAATCAAAAAAGGGAAGGTGATAATATGACGTAAGGGCTTTGCAGGCTTATTATTACCTTTATATTATGCAGCGATTGCTAGTGTTTTTTTTCTTTGTTTTACAATCCTTACGAGTTGTTGGTCAGCAGCAGCCACATTATCGTAGTAGTGCGAGAGATAGGATAATAAATAGGTCCTGGGAGGGCGTGAGACTTTGCATAAACGAGAAGTGTACTGCTACTAAGGGTTCCCCAAAATATATTAGCTACTTCCATGAAAGTGAAGTAACAGGTTGGGTAGGTGTAAAATATAAAAACCGACTTAGATATTGTGCAGTCAAGGAAGAAGTATACAAAGTTGATAGCCTCAACAACTATGTAAAAGACTTCAGGCTGTCAGATCTCCCAACCTGGTTATTTATTGATTCGAATAGCAACAAGAAGGGGTCTTTTATGGTTGTTACTAGAAGCCCTTTATTTGAGGAGGATGAGAGTGGTGTCACCGACAATTTTTTTGAAATATCATTTTTGTCGGACACTGAATATGTTGCTTCTTGGGTAGATAGGTTAGGAACCCATAGGGCCTATTATAAATTGTATAGTACCCCACTTGAATTTATTCATGACCGAAAAATAGAGGTGCATTAACAAACGTTCGAAGTAAAGGCGCCTACCGTTCCGTGTTTACAACAGCCTGTCCCTAACAGCATCCTACCATCTTCAAATCCAATGAATCTTAGTTCAGACAACAACCCTCTGGTCCGCATTTGCAATGCGGATCCCATGGTGTAGCGTTTGTAACGCCTTAAACCCCGGCTCTTCAATCCAAACCCACATAGCAGCATCCCACCATCTCCACATCCCATAAATCTTAATTCAGGCAAAAACAAAAACGGAGCCCAAGTGGACTCCGTTCTCTTTTTTCTGTCGGGGTGACTGGACAATTTTCAAACTCTTTTGATAGCTTTACTTCGATAATGTAATACAACTAATGTTTAAGCAAAAGGTCTCAATATTAATTAACACAAAACATAGCCGAGAGGAACTCCTAAATGAATTTGAATTTCTTTTAGGGTCTTTGTGTAAAACAGGACAGATTCTTAAAAAATATGAATCGCCCTATATTGAAAACAATGAAATAGTCTCATTCCAAAGAACCCATGAAAGTACATCGCTCTCAAAAAAATACCATAATGAGTATGTCAATGCTCATTGGAACAATCTTGAGAAATGGTGTAATTCAAAATTGATGGTTAAACGTGTTGCGACATATCCGTCTTGTATAAGGCTAAGTTGTAAGTGCAAGAATCCAGGCTTCTATGTTTTATTTACCCACACATTTAATGATTTGTCGCCAGTACAGTGCGGCGAGTGTAGAAGATCGGTTCCACTTTATAAAATCAAGGGGCTGACTAGCGACGAACTTTATGAAATTTTGAGTTGGGAAACGAATTATAAAGCATGTGACGATTTGCAATTAGGTTGTAGGGTTGGTGAGCAATGGGCTACAAAGCAAATGTCAGACGCATTTTCGCAACTTTCAAAGCAAGGGATTGCAAATTGTATTAGTATCAAGCGAGCAACGGGAGCGCCTGCATATTACTATCTGTTCAATTATAAAAACATTTCTAAAAAAGTTGACAGATCCCGAAAATGTCCTTCTTGTAAGGGTGACTGGTTGATAAACGACAATGCTGAGAAATTTCATAATTTCCTCTGTAAAAAATGCAACTTGATATCTTCATTTACTTCAAATTCAAAGTAAAAACGAAAATAGACAGCTCGCCCACCGTTCCCCGTTTGCAACAGCCTGTTCCTAGCTGCATCCTACCATCTTCACATCCCATAAATCTTCGCTTGCCTGCCGTAGGCAGGTTCAGACAATAGCTTAGTTAAGGCAAAAACAAAAACGGAGCCCAAATGGACTCCGTTCTCTTTTTTCTGTCGGGGAGACAGGATTCGAACCTGCGACCCCCTGGTCCCAAACCAGGTGCGCTACCGGCCTGCGCTACTCCCCGAGTGGTATCACTCTACCGGTTATTCAACTTACTTTTTAAGTGGCGGTGAGGGCGGGATTCGAACCCGCGATACGCTTTGACAGCGTATGCCAGTTTAGCAAACTAGTGGATTCGGCCTCTCTCCCACCTCACCTATGGCCCTTTAAAAGTATGTCCCCTTATTTCTAAGGGACTGCAAAGATAATTGAAAAGATGAAACAAGCAAATGAAAATGTCAAATTTCCCATATTCTCTTTTCTGTTATTTCTTCCGCCCTATATGCTGGCCATCTGCACCTTCTGCTGCAGTTCCAGCAGATTGTCCTTGTACTCAGCATCAGTAGCCATCAGGTTCTCCACCGTCTGGCAAGAGTGTATCACCGTTGTGTGGTCAAATCCACCAAAGTGATCACCTATCGTCTTCAGCGACTGCTTCGTGAATTTCTTCGCGAAATACATCGTTATCTGGCGGGCCAGCACCACCTCGCGCTTGCGCGTTTTGGTCAGCAGGCGTTCATAAGAAACATGGTAGTAATCACACACCATCTTCTGTATGTTCTCTATCGTCATTTCCCTTGCGGCCGTCTTCACAAAGTTCTTCATCACTCGCTTGGCCAGGTCTATGTCTATTTCTTTCTTGTTCAGCGTAGCCTGTGCGAAGAGGGCTATCAGCGCGCCTTCCAGCTCACGCACATTGCTCTGCACATTATAGGCCACATAGCGCACCACTTCGTCCGGTATCTCCAGGCCTTCCTGGCGCATCTTCACACGCAGTATCGCCTGGCGGGTTTCAAAGTCAGGTGCCTGTATGTCAGCATTCAGTCCCCAGCGGAAGCGGCTCAGCAGGCGCTCCTGCATACCTTCCAGGTCGCGTGGGGCCGTGTCGGATGTCAGGATGATCTGCTTACCGTTCTGGTGCAGGTGGTTGAAGATGGCGAAGAAAACGTCCTGTGTCTTCACCGCCGATACAAACAAATGAATATCGTCCATGATCAGCACATCTATCAACTGATAGAAGTGGATGAAGTCATTCACCTCATTGTTCTTAGAGTGGTCTATAAACTGATTGATGAACTTTTCCGCACTTACATACAGTACCGACTTGTTGGGGTGCAACCTGCGCACCTCATTGCCTATGGCCTGTACCAGGTGGGTTTTGCCCCATCCCACACCGCCGAAAACTACCAGCGGGTTAAAAGAAGTGGCACCCGGCTTCTGAGCCACGTGTATGCCTGCCGAGCGGGCCACACGGTTACAGTCGCCTTCTACATAATTATCAAAAGTGTAGTTGCTGTTCAGTTGCGGGTCTATCTGCATACGCTTCAGACCTGGGATCGCGTATGGTGTTTTTATGCTGTGCGGATCATCCCACTTCAGTGGCATGTCCACATAGTTATTGTCTTTGGCAGGTTTGCTCATGGTGCTGCCCGGCATATTCACCGATGCAGGCTTCCTTGAGTTGCTCTCCATCATGATGCGGTATTCCAGGCGGCCTTCTTTGCCCAGCACACGCTTGATGGTTTTGCCCAGCAGTTCCACATAGTGCTCTTCAAGCCACTCATAAAAGAACTGGCTCGGCACCTGCAGGGTCAGCACACTGTCAGTCAGGTTCACTGCCTTTATCGGCTCGAACCATGTCTGGTACGTGCGCCAGCTCAGGTTATCCTTTATAATAACAAGGCACTTCTCCCAAAGCTGCTCCGCTTCGGTAAGGAGGTTGTTGTTGATAGTAGTGTAAACGTGTTTATCCATGTTACTGAAACAACTTTCGTTGGTTAGTCTTGTTTTTCCTTTTGTTCAAAAGATAACGGAGCCGGCAACGCCATTCCTATGAAACCGGTAATTTGTTTCGTAGGGGTATTGTGAGTTTCCCTTACCTAAAGTTATTGTTTTTTTTGCGAAGCCTCTACTCTGTTTTCACTATTCATGGTTCTCCGTGGCTGTTCACCAGCGGGAGGACGAAATTGCTAACAATTTGTTGAAAAAAAAAATTGTTTTGGACTTGTTTGTTTACCGAATCTTACAGAATGCAATTTCTATTCTGAGAAAATTTTTACGCAAACTATCGAAAAAAAATTTTGGTTTTTTCCGACCTTATCAGTAACGACTTTTTCGCGCTCTTCACATTCTTCTGTTTTCGTTGAAACCCTTTGCCGGAGCGCATTTCGGGGCGTGTGTCTTTTTTCTGCAGTCCTTAGATAACACTAATATCCGACAATACAAGCAAACCCGTGAAATTTATTTTTTCGGCGCGTCGTTCAAATTTTTTTTGAAAATTCTCACTTCCTTTCCCTGACAAAAATGACAGATTCTATTCAAGGGTATACACAGCAGATATTAGGGGTATTCCCTTTCCTGTTTTTGCAGGTCCCTGCCGCTCCGTTTGTCAGATTATTCTGCGTAATGTTGCATCGGTAAATGCAGTACTTGTGGACACATATCCGAACGCTCACCAACTCCTATAACGGAGCCGTGCCGTTCTCCCATTTCATACGCAATTACACCCGTCAGCACCCCAAACTCGGTAGTCGCGACCGCAAGATGCTGACCACTATACTGTATAGCTGGTTTAGGTGTTCGTCAGGCATAGTGGTACCGGCAGGCGTGGCTAATGCCTTTGAGGTCAAGGTGCTCGCCTGCTTGCGTTCTTGCGGGGTAAGGGGGGGCGCCTACGACAAGCTTTTTGCTCCTTTCAATTTCGCCGATGCAGATGTGCCGCCGCTACAACCTGAAAAGCTGTTCACGGAGCCGCTCCTGCTTTCAAATGGTATCAGAAAAGACGATTGGCTCCTTTCTATGACCCGGCAACCAAGGTTGTTCATCCGTGTTATCGGCAGTAAAGAGCGCATCTGTAAGATATTGAATGAAAATAATATATTATTTGAGGAGGTCACGCCTTCCTGCCTGGCTTTACCCAACGGTACTCCCATAGATAAGATCCTTCCCGAAGCCGATTATGCCGTTCAGGATGCGTCTTCCCAGTACACCGGCGGCTTCTTTTCACCGGCGGCAGGCCAGCAATGGTACGACTGCTGTTGTGGTGCGGGTGGCAAGTCGTTGTTGCTTATGGCTCAGGAACCCAACGTTCGGCTCACAGTCACAGACAAAAGGGCCAGTATTATCAACAACCTGAACGAGCGTTTCAGTCGCTACGGTTATCGCCGGCCCGATGCCCTGGTTGCGGATGCTGCCGATGCTGCTTCACTCAGCAAAACCCTGGGCAATCGTCAGTTCGATAATATCATATGCGATGTACCCTGTTCCGGCAGCGGCACATGGGCCCGCACTCCCGAGCAGTTGCATTTTTTCAATAGCGAGGTGCAGCAAAAGTTCCCGCCACTGCAACGCGCCATCGCCGTCAATGTCAGTAAGTACCTGCGCCCCGGTGGCAGACTCATTTATATTACATGTTCCGTATTCCGGCAGGAGAATGAAGAGGTTGTGGAGCACATCGTTGCCAATACCGGCCTCAAAGTGCAGCACATGCAGTTGATCAATGGTATCTCCATCCTTGCCGATAGTATGTTCATTGCCGTTTTGCAATAGTTAGCGCCGCACTTCCCGCGCATTGACTATTTTTGATCAAATATCAGTAGCCATGCAGCTATCTATGCAGGGCTTGGTTCCGGCACATCTTGTTCAGCAGTTGGCGGGCCGGCCATCTCAGGTTTGGAACGCAAATGTCATCCTGCCGTCAGGTGCATGTGTCTTTGTGCAGGCGCCGTCCGGTAGGGGCAAGACTACGCTCATCCACATGCTCTATGGTTTGCGCGCAGGCTACTCCGGTGCTATCTCATTCGGTGATTCCCCTATGGAACAACTTCACGATGACCAATTGTCTGCACTCCGCGCACGCGCAATCTCGGTCATATTTCAAGACATGCGTCTGTTCCCCTCGCTCACCGCATTCGAGAATATTGAGGTTAAGAGAACACTTACCAATTCCGTTACATCAGAAGAAGTAATGACCTGGTTGGCGCAATTGGGCGTTGCCAACAAGGCACACTCACTAGCCGCCACCCTTTCTTTTGGCGAACAGCAGCGTGTGGCCATCATACGTGCATTGGTTCAGCCGTTTTCCTGGTTGCTCATGGACGAGCCCTTCAGCCATCTCGATATCGCCAACCGAAAGCTGGCCATCGATCTGATCAAAAGCGTCGCGCAGCGCAACAATGCCGGTATCCTGCTCACCGACCTCGATGCGAACGATTATTTTCCGTACACCCATACCTTTCAGATGTGAGCGCACGCCGGTCCTCCATATTGACCCGATTATTATTGTTGCACAACGGGCGCACCCGGTTGTGGACTGCACTCACCATCCTCTCAGTGGGCACTTTCTTATTGCTCGTCAGCGTGCTCGCCTGGTCCGATTTTGATCTATTGCTCTCCAACGGGCAAAGCGGCGGCACTGAAAGTTACATTGTCATCGGCAAGCAGATCACCGAGCGGAACATGGGCGGCACCTCAGCCAACGTGTTCTCCGCTTCAGAGATCGCAGAGGTGCGCCATGCGCCACAGGTACGCGATGCCGGCGAGATCACTCCTGCTTTGTTCCCCGTCTACGCCGAAGTCGGTGGGCAACTTCCCCTGCAGACAGAGCTACCCCTCGCCTCTGTCCCCGATAGGTTCCTCGATGTTGTACCTTCCGATTGGAACTGGCAACCTGGCAACCCGGACCTCCCTGTGGTCCTTGCCTCCAGCTTCCTCGATATTTACAACTATGTGTTTGCGCCCGGGCAGGGTCTCCCGCAATTGTCGCGTGGTTCGGTTCAGGCCATCGGCATTCGCATCAAGGTCGGTAGCGGCACCAACGTGCAGGTTTTCTCCGCTCACATCTCCGGCTTTTCTGATAGGGTAGGTTCTGTCTTGGTGCCACAGTCGTTTATCACTTACGGCAACGCTCGTTTTGCCGCATCCTCCGGGCCTGCTCGTGTCATGCAGCTCATTCTCCGTGTTGGAGACCCATCAGATCCTCAGTTTACTACATGGTTGCAGCAGCATGGCTACACCACCGAGCCACAAGGTGTGCAATGGAGCCGCATGCGTGCTATAGTGCAGTCAGTGGCCGCAGCAACAGGCGGTTTGGCAGCCCTGCTTTTAGTAGCTGGTGCGCTCATTTTCATGTTATTCATTGAACTGTCCATCTCCCGGTCCCGATCATCACTGGTGCTCCTGCATCAGTTGGGCTACAGCCGCCGGTACTTGGTCAGCTTCATGGTGCATCGTTTCGTCCCTCTGGTTGCTGGTAGTTTATTGCTGGCGTTGGCTGCTACTGTTTTTGTGCAGGGCGTTGTTTCCGCACGCCTGGCGGCTGTGCAACTTCATCTGCCATCATTGCCGGCTGCGGTCGTTTGGTCAGCATTTGCAATAGTTTCCGCCCTTATTTTAGTGATGGTTTACAGAGCCATTGTGAGGTCTGTGGGTAAGGTTGACGTTAATGTTGGTCTGTAGATTCGTCATTGCCATCTGCGTTATCGGCTATTTCCTTTTCTTCACTTTTATCTACGTGGGAAGACAGTGGAAGTGGCCTTTCCAATTCTCGCTTGCTTCTGCGGATGAAAAGGATATTGAAAACCACCGATGACACGATAACTAATTGCATCAATGATGTCGCGTCAGCCGAGAAAAAGAATTTACCAATTATCGATAAGGGCACCAGGTCAGCATACTCAACGTAATATTGACTGTTAGTTATCAGAAACGGCAGACTGATTGCATAGAATACTACAACAAAGATGATATGCGCAATGTGAAAGACGGAGGTGCTGTTATCCCCCGGCCAGAAATATTGTTTTATAGAGATCAGTGCCGTCACTAATAGGGCAAGGTTGAAGATGGAAATGATAAAAGCAATAGTCACAATACTGCCCGATGCAATTTCAGCTGCAAATGTAAAGTGTGGAATCAAACTGAGCAGTAAGGTTCCCAGAAGGAGGCCGGTTCGGTGATTCATGACAAGTGGTTGAATTTCGGATAGTAACGAATAGCACAAAAATATAAGCATACATGCATATAATTCAATGTACGACACCGCATTAGCAACACATTAACGTCACTCCTGATATTGCCTTTACTGATGCTTCAATCCGCCCTCCCAGCTGGACATGGCCACCGTTGCCACACTATTGCCAACCACGTTAGTAGCAGCCCTGCCCATATCCAGCAACGGGTCTATGCCCAATAGCAGTGCCAGGCCGGCCTCGGGTATGTTGAATGTGGCAAGCGTACCCGCTATCACTACCAGACTTGCCCTCGGCACACCTGCTATGCCCTTACTTGTTATCATCAGTACGAGCAACATGCTCATCTGTGTCGCAAGATCAAGGTGAATACCATAACACTGTGCGATAAAGATCGATGCGAAAGACATATACATCATCGATCCGTCCAGATTAAACGAGTATCCCAACGGCAGCACGAAACTCACTATCTTCTCGTCGCAGCCAAAACGCTCCAGTTCCAGCATCAGCTTGGGAAATGCCGCTTCGCTCGATGAGGTAGAAAATGCCAGCAATACCGGTTCCTTGATGTGTCGGTACAGCGTTGGCACTCTTCCCCGCACAAACAACCACAACGCGCCCGTCAGTATGCTCAACAGCAGGAAAAGACCGAGATAAAACTCACCTATGAACATCGAATAGGTACTCAATATGCCCAATCCTTGCTTCCCTATCACTGCCGTCATTGCACCCAGCACGGCCAACGGCGCGAAGTTCATTACATAGGCGGTCACCTTTAGTATGATGTGGGCTACCGAGTCAAGCACAGTTATCACTATTGCTCCTTTTTCACCCACCGCGGCCGTTGCCACACCAAAAAAGAGCGAGAACACAACCACCTGCAGTATCTCATTCTTCGCCATGGCGTCAATTACGCTGGTCGGAAATATGTGACTGATGAATTCCTTCAGGCTCAGCGATGCATGAGCCACTGTGCTCCCTGCTGCATCAGGCAGTGGCAGATGCATTGCAATCCCCGGGGTAAAGGTGTTCACCAGAAGCATACCCAGCACCAGGCTTATCAGCGAGAAGCAAATGAACCATAGCATCGTCTTGCCTCCTATCCTGCCTACTGTTTGGGCACTGCCTTGTTTGGCTACACCCACCACCAGTGTGCTGAATACCAAGGGCGCTATGATCATCTTCACCAACCTCAGGAAAATATCGGCAAGCAACGAGAATGGCTGCAATACGCTGTCCTTCGTCTCGGCCGGTTTGTCAGCCAGATAGGTATTCAGAAAATACCCCAATGCAATACCGGCAAACATCGAGAGTACTATGTATAGCGTAATTCTGTTCTTAGCCGGTGGTGTATGTGCAGCCTCATTCATATGCTGTTCTTGGTCTGGTTTTGCCCACACAAAGTACTGTAATAGTATTTAATTAACTAAAAACATGCGATTACCTTGACTCGGTAACGTATTGCTTATTATTTTTACCCTTCACCACGCTACTGCTACCCCCATGAGGCGAAATCTGTGTTTCTTTCTGCTTTTTTCTTTTTTGTTCAGTTCCTGCGATCAGGACGACAGATTCACCGGTCTGTGGAATAAGGATTTCAATCCCGAATTCGACGCCGTTGCATTCCCTACATGGAAGAAGAAAGGGAGAGATCTCGTTGATACGGTGCGTATCAAGACACCCATGTTCATCCGTATCAAAAAGGTCTTCCTTAGCTACGAAATGAACTGCTACCAGTTTGATGCCGCTAGAAACGCCATCGTGAAAGACCCCCGCATATTCGATTTCGTAAAATTCACAAAGGAGGACGACTACACACTCATGTCTGACAACCGCGCCTCGAATATTGTTACCGATAAGCGCGTCATAGTTCAGATCGATCCTGCTACCGGCCACCTGTCAATGTCATTTTCCGTACCTGAAGACAATCAGCCACACGATAAGAATGCCCGAGCTACCTTTCGCAGTATGTTCAATTCCACTTATCACAAATTGCTGGACATCCGTCGTAAATCCAACGACCCCGATCTGCTGGATCAAAAGCTGAAATCAGACCACTACATCCTTGGCGAGTAATGCCGGGGCGGCCACGATATCTGAAAAATAAGTAAATTTAGGGTATGATAGCCCGCTTGTTTGATATCGTAAGGCAGCGCAGTGAGCAAGCTCCGGCAGCTACTATGTTGGCAGCCAAAGAAAATGGGAAATGGCGCACCTATTCATGCAGCGATGTATGGAAAACAGCCTCGCAAATGGCCGGTGGCCTGCTTTCATTGGGCCTGGCTAATGAGGTGCTGGAGCCCGAGCATCAGGAGAAAATAGCGATCATTTCCCCAAACCGCCCCGAGTGGATCATTGCCGATGTGGCAGTGCAACTTACCGGCGCGGTGCTCACTCCTGTTTATCCCACTATTAGTCCTGCGGAGTTGACTTACATACTGGCCGAGGCAGGCGTGCGCATAGTCTTCGTGGCCAATGCCGAGATATACGAACGTTTTAAAGACGCCTTGAAACAAGTGCCAACCATCACCCGCGTTTATTCATTCGATAACCTGCCTGGTGTGGCTCACTGGACCGAATTGACGGCAGCTGACGTTACACACGATGAGACCCTTGCAGCACGCATAGGTCCCGATACATTGGCCACTATCATTTACACATCCGGCACCACCGGCAACCCCAAGGGTGTCATGCTCACCCATCGGAACATTGCATCCAATGTACACGACTCCATGCCGGTATTCACATTTGCCGGCGAGGGAGATAAGGCACTCAGCTTCCTTCCGCTCAACCATATCTTCGAGCGCATGGTCACTTATGTCTACCTCAACAAAGGGCTGGCTGTGTACTATGCCGAGAACATGGACACAATTGGTGCCAACCTCAAAGAAGTGAAACCCGTTGTATTCACCACCGTTCCCCGCCTGCTCGAAAAGGTGTACGAGCGAATCATGAACACGGCCATGGAATTGAAGGGCATCAAAAAGGCGCTCTTCTTTTGGGCGCTGGCATTGGGCAAACAATATGACAATGCGGTTCCGGGTTCGCCCTGGTACCGGCTGCAGTTGTGGCTCGCCAACAAGATCATCTTCAGCAAATGGCGCGAAGCACTGGGCGGCAGTGTTAAAGCTATTGTCACCGGTTCTGCTGCATGTCAGGAGCGGTTGGCGCGCATATTCAGTTCAGCCAATATCACTATCATGGAAGGCTACGGCCTTACCGAGACATCTCCGGTCGTTTCCGTCAACCGCTTCGAAAGCGATGGCAGGCGCATTGGTTCTATCGGTCCGCTCATAGACAATGTTGAAGTGAAGCTCGCCGACGACGGAGAGATACTCGTCAAAGGTCCCAACATCACCATCGGTTACTACAAACACCCCGATCTAACAGCAGCCGCCTTCAAAGACGGTTGGTTCTGCACCGGCGACATTGGTCAGTGGGTAGAGGGCCGTTTCCTCAAGATCACCGACCGCAAGAAAGAGATCTTCAAAACGTCCGGTGGCAAGTACGTCGCACCTCAGGCCATCGAGAACCGCATGAAGGAGAGTATCTACATCGAGCAGATGATGGTGACCGGCGCAGGGCAGAAGTTCGTCGCAGCCCTCATTGTGCCTTCATTTACCAACCTGCGTAAATACCTTCGTGAACACCATCCCGACATTAACCTACCTACCTCCGACGCGGAATTGCTCAAACTACCCGAAGCTATAGCACAGGTGCAGCGCCAGGTCGATAAGTACAACGAGCTGTTCAGCCACCCGGAGCAGGTTAAGAAGTTCTGTCTGCTGCCTGCTGAGTGGACCATCGATACCGGTGAACTTACTCCTTCGCTCAAAGTGAAACGCAAGGTGATAGAGCAGAAATACGCGCGCGAGATAGAGCAGCTATATGCTGTCTGATTCTCCGCTCTTTACGATGTACATTTGCGCTGCAAATTCCGATACACAGCAATGATACAGCGCAAATCAATGGACGATCTCGGCCGCATAGACGCCACTCAGGCTCACTCGGCACACAAGCACCCCATCATCGTTATTCTCGACGATGTGCGCAGCATGCAGAACGTAGGTTCTGTGTTCCGCACCTGTGATGCCTTTGCTGTACAGGCACTCTACCTCTGCGGCTACACACCGCAACCACCTCACCGCGACATTCACAGGACTGCCCTCGGAGCCACCGAGACGGTTGCCTGGAAACACTTCCCCGATGTGGCTGATGCCATCCGCACCGCCCGTGAGGAAGGGTGCCGTATCCTCTCTGTGGAGCAGGCCCACAACAGTACACAACTCCAATCTGCAGCGTACGATGGCAGCAAAGTCGCGCTGATATTGGGCAACGAGGTCACAGGTGTCAGCGATGCCGCTCTGCAACTATCAGATGGTTGCCTCGAGATACCACAATGGGGTAGCAAACACTCGCTCAATGTATCGGTAACTGCAGGTATCGTGCTGTGGGAGCTGGTAAGGGTCGCAGCGACTAAAGACCGCTGAAATACCTGATCTCATCCGTCAGGTCCAGTACCGGGTGTTGTGCCGCAAGTAACTCCGTCTTTTTCAGATAGCTGCTCAGGAACTTCCTGTGTGCCTCCGTATCCGGGAAGCGTGTCCTGTGTGCTTTTGCAGTCATTATCTCATGCACCTGTTGCATCACCGGCAGGGCCTCCTTAGCTATACAGGCCTTTACAAACTGTTCCCACACAAAGGTGGTGGCCATATAGTTGGGGTGCACAAAGTCAATGTCGTAGAAGCGGTAGTCCCTCAGCACGTCTATGATCAGTTCATAGGCCGGGAAGTAGTGAGCAATGTCGTGTCTGCCGCACAGGTCATGCACTGCCTCTATCAGCCGCGCCTTGCTGCGGTTGTTGTCTACTACTCCGTCGCGTATATGGCGCACCGGACTTATAGTGAACAGTACCTGCGCAAACGGGTTGATCGCCCTCAGCTTGTTGATGGTGTTATCCAGCGCGGCTATGATCTCATCAATGGGCAGCAGTCGCTTCTCAAACCACTGTGCCGGTGCCCGGTGGTTGTTGGCTACATGTTTGCCGTTCTCTTTCAGAAAATACTGAAACGCCGAGCCCAGCGTGATGATGACCCTGTCTGCCTTGCGTATGAATGCCGCGGCCTTTGTCTGCGCCTCATTAATTCCCTGCAATGCTGCAGCCTTGTCAGTGTTCGAGAATCGGGTATGGTGGTCCCAGCTGTTCCACAGCTCGTTCAGGTAAAACAGCTCATGTTCTTCATACTGCTTACCATCTATGTAGCTGTCCAGGCTCTGCGCCACACTCAGCGGATTGAACAAAATGCCGTGCGGGTTCTGCAATACCCTGAACTTATGTTGCGCCAGCCTGTCCGAGATATGTTCTGTGAAGCACGATCCGATCAGCAGTATATTGTCTGAATAGATGATCGGTTGTTGCAGTACAGGAACATCGGGTGTTAAAGACAGTTGCATAAGCGAAACAGATTACTACACAGGGCTTGCCTGCTGCTTACTCTTCCATGAAGTTGAGGTCCTTACCAAAGGTCTCTTCGGTCATTAATACAGCCGTGATGCTGATAGCCATCACCACACCCCCCGTCACCGCCGCCGCATTGATGTAGCTGAGTGAAGGCTGCAAACCGTTGAACAGCATGATGATCAATGGCAACGAACCACGCACCATATTTGGTACAGTAGTTGCAGCGGTTGCGCGCAGGTTTGTACCGAAGTGCTCGGCCGCCATGGTCACGAACAGTGCCCAGAAGCCCGTGGCAAAACCCATCAGCATACATATTGCATACATGCCCGTGGCGGTGCCATTCTCCTGGAAAAAGTAAAGTGCTATCGAGATCACCGTCAGAGAATAGAACAGGTACAATGCTTTCTTGCGACTGCCCAGCCAGTGACTAAGGAAACCAATGAGCAGGTCACCGATGGAGATAGCCACATAGGCCAGCATAATGGACTTACCCGGATCTACCGGCTCCTTGATCCCGAAGCGCTCGGCAAATTCTTTTGAGAACGTTATCAGGACACCTATCACATACCACGTTGGCAACCCTACCAATATGGCCAGCATGTACTTTTTAAACCGTTTGCCGTTGTTGAAGAACATGAGGAAGTTGCCTTTCTGCACCTTTGAATGTTGTATGTTCTTATACATACCCGATTCAAATACGCTCACCCTCAGCAGCAACAGCATCAGTCCCAGGAAGCCGCCAATGAAATAGCAGATCCTCCAGTCATAGTGCGCCGATACAATGCCCTGTGCCCATGCATTGCCACCCTCAGCCATCCATTCGAACGAGTGGGCAACAAAGTAGGCCGCTACTGCACCCGTCAGTCCCACACCGGCCACGATGGAGGTAGCCTTGCCGCGAGTTTCCTTGGGTACCAGCTCACTCACCAGTGTTATTCCGGCTCCCAGTTCTCCGGCAAGCCCCACTCCCGCTATAAAGCGTGCCAGGGCATATTGGTTGACGGTGGTTACAAATCCGTTGGCAATGTTAGCAAGTGAATACAGTACAATAGACCCGAACAGTACACTCAGCCTGCCCTTCTTATCGCCCATCATGCCCCACAGTATTCCGCCGAGCAGCAGACCATACATCTGTATGCTGATAATGAATTTCCCTTCTGTATCTATCAGTGCATCGGTAAGCCCCAGAGACTTCAGGCTCTTCACCCTGATGATGCTGAACAGCAGCAGATCGTATATATCTACAAAATAGCCCAGCGCCGCCACTATGACGGGTATGCTCAACAAGGCTGTTTTTTTGTGCTGCTTCATTGGTTGCCGGTTGTGTTTTTAGGCCTGTTCTGCAGGCGCTTTGTCTTTCTTTCCGAAGAACATTTTGAACAGCACCGGTGCCGTAGTAACGAAGATGATGATGATAACTATCTTTTCCAGATTAGCCTTCACCCACGGCACTTCACCCAGCAGGAAGCCCGCCATCGTCATACTGATCACCCATGCCAGACAGCCTATAATGTTGAACTTCACAAATTTAGCGTAGTTCATTTCGGCCATGCCACCTACTATCGGGGCAAATGTGCGCACTATAGGCAGGAAGCGTGCCAGCAATATTGCCGCCCCGCCTTTCTTTTCATAAAAGTCGTGTGCCTGCACAAGGTGTTTCTTTTTGAACAGCCAGGAATCAGGGCGTTTCATCAGCAGGTGTCCCGATTTCTTGCCGAACCAATACCCCACAAAATTGCCCAGGATACCTGCTATACTTATCAGGGTCATCCAATAAATAAGGTTAGCCGCTGTGCTGTTGAATGGTGACATAGTATTGGCAATGGCGATACCCGTTACAAACAACAAAGAGTCGCCCGGCAGGAAGAAACCAACAAACAGTCCGGTTTCCGCGAATATGATAAACATGACCAGGTAGAGACCACCATGGTCAGTTATAAAGTTCATTAATTTGTCCGGGTCGGCTAAAAGCGTCTTTAATAGTTCTAATATCTCGTGCATATGTTCTTTCTTGGAGGGGTGAAAGTAAGGAAAAGTTCGCAGTTTAAGGATGGCGTTGCTCGTTGTTGGCAGGGGCGTCGACCTTCTCAGCGCTCCACAATATGTAGTGTCATGCGCCGCTCCGTCTCGCCGGTCACTTCTATGGTTACATCCAGGCGGGGGGCAAACAGCAGCGCGTCTGCTTTTCCGGGCCATTCCACAAAACAGTATGCGCTGCCGTGTTTGGCCTGGTCTATACAATCTTCCATGCCGGCATTTACAGCCTCGGCGGCGTCTCGCAGGCGGTACAGGTCTATGTGATAGATCACCTCTTCTCTTCCTTTTATATATGCTGCATATTCGTTCACCAGCGCAAACGTGGGGCTGCTCACTGCATCTTCCACCTGCAGGTAGTTGCATAGGTGGCTGATGAAGGTGGTTTTGCCCGCTCCCATTTCTCCGGTAAAGGTGATGAGCCGGTACGGTGCGGCATGTTGCCAGAATTCTGCGGGAATACTGTCAATATTGCCTAATGTGTACTCAAATGATATTGTTGCCATTAATAGTTCCAAAATTAGTTAATGACCCCTAATATTTTCCGCCCGGATTATTTTGTCGGATGGCATTTTTCCCTAACTTGCCTGACTTGTTGTTCATTGAGTTCATATTTTTCAGTCTATCAGTACTTTATAGTTAACAAAATAGCAATAATGAAGCATTTTTTACCAGCGATCATTGCCCTGCAGTTTATGTGGGCACCGGCCACAGCCCTTGCCGGCAATTACTGGAAGCAGGTCGATCCGTCGGCGGCGCCAAAGAACGTACAGTTGCAGCATCCCGACAAATTCACCGTTTATCAGCTGAACGAGGCCGAACTGAAGGTGCGCATGTGGAATCTTTCAGAAAACCCTGCCGAGGCCATCGTCATATCGCTGCCGCTGCCCGATGGCAGTTACCGCGACTTCAGGGTGTGGCAGACACCTATGATGCCGCCGGCACTGGCACAGAAGTATCCTGATATCAAAACCTTTACTGCAGAGGCAGTGGGCGCGCCTGCTGTTACTGCCAAGCTCGACTTCACCGTCTATGGCTTCAGCGCCATGATCTACGACGGCGAGAATACCTCGTTCATCGACCCGTTCGATAATTACCACGACGGCTTTTATCTGGTGCACTACAAGCGCGATGAGCGCCGCAACGACAATGACCGCATGCGCTGCGAGTTCCGCAACGAGGCCGATGAACTGGCCGGCGGCGAAGCCATGGTGACTGCTGAGACCGGCCTGCCCAAACTGGCGCAGAAGACCTCCAACGGTTATGAGCTACGCACCTATCGTCTGGCACTGTCCTGCTCCAATCAGTATGCGGTGGCCGCTACAGGTGTGGCTTCACCTACCATTACCCAGACACTCAGCAAGATGACCACCACCATGAACCGCGTGAACGGTGTATACAACCGCGAGTTCTCGGTGCAGATGAACTTTGTGGCCAACGAGGATACCCTCATCTGGACCGCACCCACCGGCACTATCAATGGCAACGATCCGTTCAATGCCATCAACAGCAACGGTGCGTCTTGCCTCGGTGTCAATCATACTACCTGTACCAACCGCATCGGTACTGCCAATTTCGATCTCGGTCACGTCTTCACCACGGGTGGCGGCGGCATTTCCGGCCTCGGTATTGTGTGCAACAGCGGCCAAAAGGGTCGTAGCGTTACCGGCTTGCCCAGCCCTGTGGGTGACGGTTTCGACATTGACTATGTGGCGCACGAGATGGGCCACGAGTTCGGTTCCAACCATACCTTCAACAACAACAGCGACGGCAGCTGCAGTGGCAATGCTTCCAGCAACTATGCCTATGAGCCATCCAGCGGTTCTACCATTCTGGCGTATGCAGGCATCTGTCCGTCCGACAATGTGCAGACGCATAGCGATGCCTACTTCCATGCATCCAGCCTGGTGCAGATACAGAGCAAACTGGCAGGCTCTCAGAATGTGTGCGCTGTGCGTACACCCACAGGCAACAAACTCGTGTATCTGGCACCATTCACTGCCAGCTACAAGATCCCGTACAAGACACCGTTCGAACTGATCGCACCCACAGCAGTCGACTCCGTTGCCGATACCTCTGTGACCTATTGCTGGGAACAGTGGAACCGCGGCGACTTCGGGTCGCGTATAAAGGACACCTATTTCCGTGGTCCTATCTTCAGGTCCTACAGTCCTAAGAAGTACGATCCGCTGCGCACCTTCCCCAAGCTCAGCATGATCCTCTCCGGCAATCTCACCGCTGTTACAGCCAGTGGTGCGCTGGGCGAGAAAGCTCCCGATACTACCCGTTTCCTCACCTTCAAGCTCACAGTGCGCAACATCTTCACCGGCACAGGTTGTTTCCTCTTCCCCGATGATACCGTGCACATAGACGCCATTACAACAGGAGCCGCCAACAACTACGGAGGCTTTAAGGTGACCAGCCAGAATGGGTTCGGCATTACCTATGCCGGCGGCAGCACACAGACCATCACGTGGGATAAGGTTGGCACCGATGGCGCGCCTTACAACGTCGCTAATGTAAAGATCTACATGTCTACCGATGCCGGTGTGACCTGGCCTTACACAGTGGGTACCTTCCCCAACACAGGTAGTGCCACCATCACCGTGCCCAACCCGCCTGCTACCAGTGCAGTGGTGCGCTTCAAGGTGAAGGCGGAGAACAATATCTTCTTCAACATCAACAACAAGAGTGTTACTGTGACCAACAATCCCGGCTTGCCAACGGGTATCACACAACCTACCGGTACGCTGGCAGCCACACTCAAAGTGTATCCCGTACCTGCGCACGATGTGTTGCAGATAACTACAGGCACCGGTGGCAACTCATTCCTCAGCATCATCAGCAGCACCGGCCAGATGATGTGGAAGGCAACCATAGGCGCTGCTGCCGAAGTACCGGTAAGCACCTGGGCCCGCGGCATCTACTTTGTGCGCGTCACCGATGCAGCCGGTGGTGAGCAGGTTGCTCGCACCGTGGTGCTGGAATAATCGGTTCTCATATCCGTTTTTTAAATAGCTGTTCCCTGCGGGAGCAGCTATTTTCTTTTCAGCCGCGCGATCACCCAAACTGGTATAGCTCATCGTCGGTGCCGCTGATCTGAAATAAAACAAGGATTGTGGTTTTAATAGTCTACCTTCATTTACTATCGCTCTTTAACAACAACTATATGGTAACTACTCCTGAATTGCGCAGTCAGTTCGAATCTGCATTCTCCAAGATCGTGAGGTCGCTGGAACCCGGTATTCAGAAGAAATGGGGTGGCTCCATGATCTGGAAAGATGACCGTTCTTATCCCGAGATACAACCCGATCTAATAAAGGACTTCACGCCACAGGCTCGGGCAGCTTATGTTTCGCTGCTCAATAAGCTAAGTCGCGGTCGGATCTGATCCGTAGTTTTTTGCCACAGGCAGCTGTTTGATCTGAAAACTTTGTGCCGTCTTTCTCACGCGTTGCAGTCCTTGCATTTACTGGCACGGTCGTCCACATTCATCTTCTGAATGTCCAGAAGTACTTCGGCATGGCATGAGTGTCTTCCAGGAACCATAACTCAAGCACTTGAAACCCGTTCACCGCTTACTACAACATTCCCTTTTCTTTCCAGTATTGTAATGGGGTAGAGTAGGCATATCGCTTCTCGGGATGCTGATGAAGCCACTCCATCATCAGGTCTTCCAAATCGTCCGTTGCAATGTGCTCATAGTTGTTAGCTTTGCTGCACATAAATTCCAGTTGCATCTTTATTTCATTCATGTAGCCCAGCATACGCTTGCTGTTTGTTTTTGACACAACATAGTCTGCCGTTAATGCGGTTTCCCATCCTATGAACTCAGTCCCGAATCCGTAACGCTGCAATACCTTCGGAAGTCGTTCCTTAAATTCTTCCCACGTCCCTTTTATCGTTTTTCCCCGGCACACAACGGTGAGTAACGACGGCTCATGAAAATAAGTAACCAACATTTTTCCGGAATATCCTGTTGGTTGTAGTGTACAATACCAACTATGAAGCATCTGCCTGGCCGTTGCTTCCGTTATGTGCAGCGGCGCGCTGATCCGTGATGTGTTCAATAACTTCTGGGTCGCATGGAGGCGCATCATAATGGTGTAAATTATGATATGTGTGTGAGTCGTCGCCGAAAATGGGTTCGGACACTTGTTAACCGATTCAACCTAAATTTACATTTTCTAGCGGCAAAACACCTTGTACCCTAAAGTCAATTATCAAATCCCCAGTGTATTCTGGTTTAGACACAGACGCCACAACAAGGTGCTCATTAAATGGGGCTCTATCCTGTTATGAGGTGCCTTTATACGAGTTTTCACTTGAAAGCAGACGTATTTATGCCCTTGACTATTCAGCGTCTTTGCTGTCTTCGTTAGAACCTGACCACTTTTTCGTATTTTCTCTAAGTTCATGCCCAAACATATCTAAACGCATTATTGGCAATGTCATAACTCTTATATTTGCCAAGTGAGTTAGGGTGCTAATAAATGACCTTAAATAAGGGAATAATATAGCTATTGAATTGACGTAAAAATACTCTGGAATTTGCTCTAGGGTTACTGCTTCCTTAAATGTAAAAGCAGACTCGAGTATGCATGATGTGATTTCAATTGGGGCTTCTTTATCGTCTTTGTAAAGAGCCTTAAATGCCAATATCAGAAGAAACCTTCTTCTTTCTTCAATGTATAATCCACTAGGCACTATATCTAAATATACGCCATCAGGCTCCTCTTTTGGATCGTTAAAAGAAAAGCTTGATATTTTGTATGAATTAAATTTAAAGGCTGCTTCTTCTGCTTTAATTTCTTCCTGCATAGTATTAAAATAAAATCGGCTCCTGTAGAGGAGCCGTAAAAGTAGTGTTTTCTTCCAAGAAAGAGTAATTACCTAATGGAGGATCTTCTTCGCAACATTGTGAGTATAGACTTATTTGGTTAAAATAGTCAACTAATAATGGAGATATAGACGAAGTAGATACAATTTCATTCCATTCAGACATGAACTGCTCTATTGAGACAGATTCAAGGTAGTTTTTTATATTTTCACGAATAGTTTCCATATGGCTATAATTTGTACTTTTCAGGGTATATCACTACAAACGAGTGCGAAATTAGATTGTTTTTATTTAATAAACAAAACTGTACTCTCTCAACACCAATATAAGTAAATTCTTTTCTCCAAGGAAGAAATTTAACGGCCGTTTGTTCCTTTGGATAATCAGCGGCCCTGATTGCATTGTATTTAGTTTCAAATCCTCCGCGTTTTTTTGCAAATTCCAAAATATTATAGACAGTCAAGTCTTCTTCTCTAATCTTAGGATTTTTTAAAAGAAGTTCTTCCCTCCAACCCCACATTGACGTTCTATGAATTGGATTACCAAACAAATCAAACACGGTTTCGTCGTACTTAATTTTCCCTTCGAAAATCATGTGTTTTTTGTACTGAGTTTTTCCCCAATTATGGGCCCAATTTATTTCACTGTCCCAAAAGTAATAACCAACCCCAAGCCAAGTTTTATTTGACGTACACCGATGCGGCCCGTTCATTTCAAAATAATCAGGGTTGTTTCTGTCTTCTAAGGTTTGATAGCCTGTATATGTCATACAATGCCACAATATAAAAAACATATCCACAATTTTCAAAAATCCTTGGCAGCCCTTTCTACCCACGCTAATTTTGGTGCCCGAAAAAAAATCACCTTCTAAACCTTAATTGCTATGAAAACACAGGAACAGCAGAGAGCGTTTAATCTCTTCATGCAAACAAACCTCACCAAAACCGAGATTGCCGACCAGCTCGGTGTCAATCGCCGCACCATTTATCAGTGGTCCGTTCAGGGCGACTGGGACGTGCTCCGAAAGTCCGCACGCACCATGCCGTCTATCATCGGTCAGAAACTATACCACATTTTTGGTCACTTCACCGACCATATCCTCATCCGTCAGGCAGCATATCAAACTGTCACCAAAGACGAGGCCTACACCCTCCACAAATTGGTTTCTGCCCTGGGCATGATCCGCTCACGGAATATCCTCAGCGAAACAATGGAGAGTTTTACCGGACTGCTGGAGCAGGTAAAGGAAAAAGACGAGGAGCTCGCACAGAAGATATTGCCCCACGTAGAGGATTATATCACGGCCGGGGCTGCCCCTCGTCACTACAGCATGGTGTTAGAGGGTTATAATCCCGATGGCACACTACCATTCCCCCAAAAGGAACTCATGGACCGAGATGATGATTTTCGGGAGTGGAGCGCACTCCGGGAAGAGTATGAAGATGAGCGTCGCGCCGCAGAAAAGAAAGAGCAACCCGCTGTAACCTCCGCTGCTGACCCTGTACCCGTCCCGGCTACTGCTCAGCCGGCTCCCGTAGCATCGCCTGAGGTTGGCCCCGGTCGTCCCGGCATGGCTACCGCGCTTTCAAACCAGCGCATAAGTCCTCCCGTTCACGATGGGAGTTTTTTGAGAGGTTTTGCCGATGCTCCCTTTCTGCAAGCGTCTGGAAATCAACGAAAAAAGAAGAGATTCTGGTAGTGGATATTTTTCTGAAATGGGAGATTTTCAGACCTGTTACCTCCACTTTCTCGCCTTGTTCTTGTTGGCTGCTCACCGTCTGTTTTAGAATCACTCTTTCTGTTGGCTATGCACCTATGGCTGCGCACGTAGTGCTGTTTCCTCCTCACAATCAATCACTTCGGCATGGTTTTTGTCACGGTTGGGTTGTGTCATGCCTGCGTTATTTCGGGCAAAAAACGTTAGGCTTTGGTAGTGTGGAAGTGGTTCATACGGTCAAAACCCCTAATTTTAAGACTCATATTTGGAAAAAGGCGGGCTATGTCCGTTAGTGCTTATCAGATCATCAAAAGCGTAAAATGAAAAAGTTCTTCCTGAAACTGGTGTTGTGTGCCGGTTTGTTTACCCCTTTTATTGCCGGTGCATCGGAAGTGTGGAAAGAGGTTCAGACGGGATTGCCGTCAAAGAATGTGCAGGTGATACACCCGGAGGTGTACCGTACCTATCAACTGGATGTGCCTACGTTGCGTATGCACTTCAGTAACCTTCCCCAGAACGAGAACTTTGCCGAGATAGTGACCATACCCATGCCGGATGGCAGCACCCGCGACTTCAGGGTGTGGGAGACAAGCATGATGCCGCAGGACCTGGCCGCTCAGCACCCCGATATCAGGACTTACAGCGGTTATGCTGTGGACGACCGCACGGTGACCGCCAAATTCGATTTCACCCTATATGGCTTCCATGCCATGGTATTGGATGGGGAGAATACGGCCTTTATAGATCCGTTTGATAATCTGAACGACGGCTTTTACATCGGTTACTACAAACGCGATCTGGACCGGGAGTTTGCCAACAGGATGTTGTGCGGTGTGCATGGTGCAGATGAGAACGGCCCGGCCGGTGAGCAAATGCAGATGGCTAACGGCGGGCTGCCAAAACTGGCACAAAAAACGGTGAACGGCTACGAACTGCGCACCTACCGCCTGGCGCTGGCCTGCAGCAATCAGTATGCTATGGCGGCGACTGGTTCATCCACCCCTACCAAGACGCAGGTGCTGAGCAAAATGACCACTACTATGAACAGGGTGAACGGTGTGTATGAGCGTGAGTTCTCTATCACTATGGTATTCACCTCGGCTCAGAACAATCTGATATTTATTACAGCCGCGGGCGATCCGTTCAATGCGATCAACTCTAATCCGGGATCATGCCTGACGACCAATCAGTCGCAGTGTAATTCAATAGTAGGTTTCTCTAATTACGATATCGGCCACGTGTTCACAACCGGTTCGGGCGGCTTGGCGACCCTTGGCTGTGTGTGTTCGTTCAGCAAAGCACAAGGCACAACGGGTTCGGCAACACCAACCGGCGACGGCTTCGATATTGATTATGTGGCGCATGAGATAGGACATCAGTTTGGTGCGCAGCATACGTTCAATAACAATACGAATGGCAGTTGCGGTGGTGGCAATGCCGAGTCTGGATCGGCATATGAGCCGGGTAGCGGGTCAACCATCATGGCTTATGCCGGCATCTGTCCGCCCGACAATGTTCAGTCGCGCAGCGATGCCTACTTCCACAGGCACAGTATCGGGCAGGTGTTGACGTATGTGAACAGTGCCGGTGGCAACTGTGCAACAAAAACACCTACAAGCAACAAACTGGTGAAATACACTACAATTTCGCCAACTTCTTATACCATTCCTTACCTCACCCCGTTTGAGCTTACCTCTCCTGTGGTGACCGACTCTGCCGGCGACTCTGTCATATTATATGCGTGGGAGCAGCACGATCTGGGCAGCTTCGGCAGCACATTTGCCACAACAACTTCCAGTGGTCCTATTTTCAGGTCCATCAGTCCGTCAAAGTCTCCTACCAGAGTATTTCCCAAAATTTCATCGGTGTTGGTAGGCAATCTGAACACGGCCTATGAAAAAGCGCCTACCGTGGCCCGTGCCATGAAGTTCAAGTGTATCTACCGCAACATTCGCAACAACAAAGGTTGTGTAACCATACCTGATGAGGTGGTGACTGTAAACGCCATTACCACCGGTACAGGCACCGGTTTTAAGGTTACAAGTCAGGGCACCGCGGGCACCGCGTATCTGGGTGGTTCCACACAAACCGTTACGTGGACAGTGCTCAACACCGATGCGGCTCCTATAGGCGCATCGGAAGTAGAAATATGGATGTCGCAGAACGGAGGTACAACCTACCAGTATTATGTAGGTGCTTTCCCTAACAATGGATCAGCAAGCATCACAGTGCCTAACCCGGCATCTACTACCACCACCGCTCGTTTTAAGGTGAAAGGCAAGAACAATGTGTTCTTCAACGTCAACAGCGTCAACTTCAAGGTCGACTACAATCCGCTGGTGCCTATTTCTTACAACAGCGCTTCAAACGTATTGTTGCCGGTGAATGAGGTGAACATCTTCCCGGTGCCGGCTACAGAGGTAGTGCACATGACCACTACGCTGGCTGCAGACGCGGTTGTTACCAACGTGGTTGGTCAGCGTGTATGGACGGGCCGCGTAGACGGAAAAGCCGATATTGATGTGGCTACCTGGAGCAAGGGTATCTACTATGTGAAGCTGGTGGATGTGGCCACAGGTATGCAGACGGTAAAACAATTTGTAGTACAGTAAACATAATTGAGCATTCATGAAGGCGCATGATGCAGTAACATCATGCGCTTTTTTTATTTTTGTTGAACATGTTCCCTAACATTTGCGGGGAACCTACACGATAGAATGAAGACAAACAGAACACTTGTGACCCTGGTGCTGTGCCTGAGCGCCGCTGTGCAGGCAATGGCCGGCAATATATGGAAGAAGGTAGCAGCACGCCCCGGCATGGCTGTGGACCGTGTGATAAGGGCAAGCGCGTGGCAGACTTTTACAGCAGATGAAGCAGAAATAAAGTCGGTGCTTGCCGATGGTAATGTAGTGGAGGTGCCGCTGCCCGATGGTTCCACAAGAACGTTCAGGGTCAGGCGGTCGGGGCTGTTGCCGGCTACGCTGGCTGCTAAGTTCCCGCAGGTGCAGACCTTTGATGCCGTGGCTACAGACGATGCCAACGTTACCGCTAAACTGGACTACACTGTTTATGGCTTTCATGCCATGATATTTGACGGGCACAACACAAGTTTTGTGGACCCTGCTACCACAACTGCAGCCGGTATCTACGTGGCGCACTACAAGCGCGATGAAGTGCGTGGTACTGACGACAATGGTGGCTGCGAAGCACTGCACGACGCGCTGAAACTGCAACCGGCAGGCCTTCAGGCAAAACCTACCGCCGAGGCCGCAAGACCGCTGAACGGCGACACCCTGCGCACGTACAGGTTGGCGCTATCCTGCACCCATCAGTATGCCGAGGCAGTAACAGGAAGCACCAGCCCCACCAAGGCGCAGGTGCTGAGCAAGATGACCACCACCATGAACAGGGTGAACGGTGTGTATGAAAAAGAGCTTTCGCTCACAATGACATTTGTACCCAACCAGGAGGACGTAATATTTGTAAGCAGTTCCGCCGATCCGCTGGGTGCTTACAACTCAAGCGCCAGCTCGCTGCTGGCAGAGAACCAAACGGTGTGCGATGCCGCTATTGGCAACGCCAACTACGACCTGGGGCACGCGTTCAGCACAGGTGCCGGTGGCCTCTCTCAGGTGGGGGTGGTATGTAAGAACCCGCTGAAGGCACAAAGCGTTACCGGTAGTGCCACACCCTATGGCGATGGGTTTGATATAGATTATGTGGCACATGAAATAGGCCACGAATTTGGTGCCGATCATACTTTCAACAACAACCAATCGGGCGCGTGTTATGCCAACGCTATGGTGAATACAGCGTTTGAGCCGGGTAGCGGATCGACCATAATGGCGTATGCGGGGATCTGCACTACCGACAATGTGCAGCAGCACAGCGATCCGTATTTTCACAGGGCGAGCCTGGCCCAGATCCAGACCTATATTCTGGGCGATGGCAATACCTGTCCCGCAAAGACAGCAACTGGCAACAAGCCGGCGGGGATATCGGCATTTGGTGCAAACTACACCATTCCGGCGCGCACACCTTTTGAGTTGGTGGCGCCCACTGCTACCGACTCCATGAGCGGTGCCAGCATTACCTATTGCTGGGAGCAGTGGGACAAAGGCGATTTCGGACAGAAGCAGGTGAGCACGCGTTTGAACGGACCACTGTTCCGGTCAATGGTGCCATCAACATCGCCGGTGCGCACCTTCCCCGATCTGGAAATGATCCGTAACGGTCTGCTGAGCAATGCAAGCATAGACAAAGCATCGGGGCAGAAGCTGCCCGATACATCAAGGACCATGTCGTTCAGGCTGGCTGTTCGCAGCGTTAAGGGGTCCTATGGATCATTCAATCTGCCCGACCATTCTGTGGATGTAGATGTGATTAGAACCGGTGCGACCGGCTTTACAGTGACCAGTCAGAAGACAGCAGGCATAGTATTGTCGGGCAACAGCAATGAGACCATCACCTGGGATGTAGCGGGTACAAATGCCGCGCCTATTAACGTAGCTAACGTGGACATCTATATGTCGGCGGATGGCGGAAAGACCTGGACGTACAATCTCGGCACCTTCCCGAACAATGGCTCGGCAACGGTAACGGTGCCTAACCCTGATACCAACATCACGGCAGCGCGGTTCAAGGTGAAGAGCGCGGGCAACATCTTCTTCAACCTCAACAGCAAGGACTTTGGCGTAGTGCGCAATTTTGAATCGGCGCTGGATATCTATCCGATACCGGCATCGCGCACGCTGCACATCAAATCTGACAACAACGGAGTGGTGCAGGTGGCTGTTTACAATGTGGCAGGCCGCCTGCAGTGGAGTGGTGAACTCACCGGCAACAGCGACCTCTCTGTGGCGCGCTGGGCAAGCGGTGTCTATGTGATGAAGCTGGTAGATGCCGGTGGCCGAACCGTGATCAAGAAGTTTGTAGTGCAGTGATCAGCCCTTCAGTAGTTGTGTGACCGCACTGTGCAGGTCGGGGTAGCGGAAGCTGAACCCGGAACGCAGTGTTTTTTCGGCACTCACGGTGCAGCTTTTCAGTATCTCGATACTCATCTCGCCGAGGGCTATTTTGAGTACAAATGCCGGCACCGGTGCGGGGATGGCAAGTCCGCCTTTCACTGCAGCAATGGTGCGCATCATGGTGGCGCCATCTGCCGGAGCAGGTGCCACGCCGTTGTAGGCACCGGTCATGGTGTTGTCCTCCAGCGCTTTTACAAACAATTGTGCGAGGTCGTCCACATGTATCCAGCTAATGACCTGTCTGCCCGACCCAAGTATGGGCATGACACCGAAGCTCAGCGGTTTGGCAAATTCGCGGAACGCACCTGCCTCAGGAGCCAGCACAATACCGATGCGGATGTTGACGGTGCGCATAGTGCCTGCGGCGCGGTTCTCTTCGTCCTCCCACTGCCGGCACACAGTTCCCAGGAAGTCGGGGTGAACAGGTGACGATTCGGTAAATGGCTTTGGCGGCACACTATCGGGTCCGTAATAGCCGATGGCGGATGCGCCGATGAAGGTTTTGCAGGCGGGTGCATGCGCCTGTAGCATATCAACGAGGAAGCGGGTGCCGGCAATGCGGCTGGAGGCTATCTTATTTTTCTGAGCCGCGGTCCAGCGTTTACCTGCAACGGGTTCGCCCGCCAGGTGGATGACTGCATGGAGGCCGGCAAGCGCAGCGGTGTCGCAGCGGTTGTCATCGGCATCGAAGAGGGCGTATTGGTAGCCCTTGCTGCCCGCACGACCGGGCGACCGGGTGAGGATGGTAACTCCATAACCTTTTGACGTAAGCAGGGCAGCAATACGCTTACCCACCGTGCCTGTACCCCCTGTTATCCCTACCTGCATCATAAACGCCTGATTTTGAGTCGAAATTAGGTAAAGGATGATTGGGGGAGTGGTGGTAAGGGATTCTTTAACATATATTTTCACAGGCGGTGCAATAAAGGAACGGTAATGACGTTTTTATTGTAAACCAGCCACTCAATGGATAGAACTTTACGTAAGAAACTTACTCACAATCCCGCCACAAATTTCCTCAGAATTGCCCAGGCAGGTCTGGAGGAGGGTACTTATTCGCTGCTGAGGGATGAACGCGAACTATATGCCGCGTTGAAGCAGGATATGCTGCAGCCAAGGCCCGAAGCAGTATCAAAGCTGCTGGAAATGGCCCGAGCGATCTGATGATCACTTATAGATCTCGAAAGTGCCGGTAGCCGGAAACGAACCGCTGTTATTGAAGAGCGTAAAATTGATGGTACCCTTCATGCCGGTATTATCGGCGGAGGTAACGTTGATGGCAGACGTCTCGGTGCCCATGTAGGTGAAAGTAGTATCGCCGAGCACCAATACTGATAGTGCGGACGATACCGGGCGCGGCATGGTATAGCCGGTAAGCGAGGTGACATAGGTGCCCGCAGGCGTAGTGGTATCGTCTTTGCGACCCACAGCCGCAAGGGTGAGGTTCTTTCCCGGCCAATAGATCTGCAATTGGTATTCGCGCTTGCCCGTCTTAGGGTTATTACCGATAAGCAGGGTGTCGACCTGCACAGATGTGATGCTGTCTGACACTTCTTTATATTTCTTACCCCTGAACTCAAGATCATAGAATGACACAGGTCCCGTAGGTTGCGCCGCCGCAGGTGTTGTGTCCTTGTCTTTATTGCAGGCAGCAACCAGACAGGCAAGCGATATGATGAGGAGGCGTTTCAAACCAATGGAGTTATGGACAAAAATAGTTAAGTTTTGACCGCAAAAAAGTGATTGCCAGCAACTTGCACGGAATTTGTCCTATAAGGACGTGGGGCAGGGGCGCAGAGGTTGGGCAGAAAAAACTAATTTTACCGAAACACAACGAATTTGCAAGCGCTGGTCTATTACATTTCTCTTCCGTTCATTTACCTGCTGTCGTTGCTGCCATTTCCGGTGCTTTACCTTTTCTCTGATCTGGTTTTCTTTTTGTTGTACAGGGTGATAGGGTACCGCAAGGATGTGGTGCTGCAGAACCTGAAGAACTCGTTTCCGCAGAAAACTGAGCAGGAATTGCTGGCCATAAGGAAGGCGTTTTTCCGCTACCTGTGCGACTTGTTCATAGAGACGTTCAAGACGCTTACCATTAGCCCCGACACCATGCGCAAGCACGCCTGGCTGACGGACGACGCCAAAAAGCTGTTTGCCGAACTGAATGAAAAGAAACAAAGCGCCATACTGGTGATGGGGCACCTTGGTAACTGGGAGTGGGGCGGAAACTGTTTCAGTCTGGAGCAGATGCAGCAGTTGTATGTGATCTATCATCCGTTGCAGAACAAGTATTTTAACGGGTTGATGTACCGCATGAGGACACGCTTTGGTGCGCGGCTGATACCGATGAAGAACACCTTTAAGGAGATGCTGGGCAACAGGAGTGGAGTGAATGTAACAGCGTTCATTGCCGACCAGACCCCACAGCCCGATAATGCTTACTGGACCACATTTCTCAATCAGGATACGCCGGTATTCTGGGGGACGGAAGTGATATCGAGGAAGCTAAAGTTGCCTATAGTGTATGTGCATATACGCCGGGTGAAGCGTGGCTATTATGAGTTACATGCCGAGCTGCTGGTGGCCGACCCTGCCGCTACAAAAGAAGGCGAGATTTCGGAGCTGCATACGCGCAGGCTAGAGCGCGACATCATTGCTGAGCCAGAGACCTGGTTGTGGTCGCACAGGCGGTGGAAGCACAAACGCCCGCAGGCTGGCCAATAGGCGTAGTTACGTTGGTTTTGTTTAAATTCGCAGTATTCACAACTGTTTATGACCCGTTACTATCTCGTTCCTTTACTGATACTTATTCTGTTTTCTTCCTGCCACCGCAAGCTGTCTAAACAGCGAAGGGTAACGAAGCACAAGCTGACTACGGAAGAATATATAGCCGCCTACAAAAAGATAGCGAAGAAGGAAATGCGTAAACACGGCATTCCTGCCAGCATCACACTGGCGCAGGGCATACTGGAGTCGAACAGCGGCAATAGCGAACTGGCACGGCGTGCGCATAACCACTTCGGCATCAAGTGCGCGGGAGACTGGGACGGACGGACCTATCATGTGGATGATGATAAGCCGAACGAGTGCTTCAGGCGGTACAAACACGCCGAGGCTTCGTTTCATGATCACTCAGAGTTCCTGAAGCGGAAGCGGTATGAAGCTCTCTTTGAGCTGGACCGCGATGACTATGAAGGATGGGCAAAGGGATTGAAGAAGGCAGGGTACGCAACCAACCCCAAATATCCCCAGCTGTTAATAAGCCTAATAGAGAAGCATAAACTTTACAAATACGACTAGCTTTTTTGCGTGAACGGCTGTCTTAATTAGATATCTTTACTACGCACAATCTGATACTATGCGCAATACTGTACTTACTGTGATCATGCTGCTACTGGTGGTGCCCTCGTGGGCGCAACGCCGCAAAAAGAAGGACAAGGAAGAGAAGGTACCGGTATATAACTACGTTATTGACGACCCTATGGACAAGTTCGGGCGGCAGCAGTATAGTGTGCCGGTAAGGAACTTTTATCTGTTACCCGAGTTCTTCAATTTCATGCAGCAAAAGCTGGGTGATACCATCATTCGATATGATGCGTATGATATCAATAGTGTGAAGCTGGGGGTGGATACACTGAAGGACCATACACGCCTGCGCTATCTGTCGAAAGTGTATCAGTATGTGGACCATGTGAACAAATACAAAGATTCGAACGGAGTATGGCAGCCGTTGCCCATTGAGCGCATCATGTTCCGTTACGACAAGGCGGGAACAGATATGTGGATGACAGTGGATTATCACACCAACAAATCGGAGACGGTGAGGGAGTACCCTAACGAGATAACTAAGAGTGATTCAATAATATTTACCGACCCGGTAACAGGTGGTGAGTTTATGAATGTGTACCGGTATTACAAGGTGGCTCCAATAAAATAGTCACTCGCATCATAAACATGTGGCGAGGGTCTATTTCGCCCATTCATTTATAGCAGTTTCAAATGCAGCCTCGTTGCCGGTGAGGGTAGCGAGGCGTTGTATCACCCGCTCTACCAGTGCATCGGGGCAGGATGCGCCCGAAGTGATCATGACCCTGATGGGGCGATGAGCAGGCAGGTAATTTGCCGTTTCCAGTTCGAGGTGTTTGTGCTGATCGTAATGCCTGATCTCTTTTTCTGAGGCCAGGCAGAACTCATCGTTGATATAGTATGTAGGCAGTTTGTGCTCGCACAACTCGGCCAGGTGCGATGTATTGGAGCTGTTGTAGCCGCCAATGACAATCGCGATATCGGCTGTCTCCTCGAGCATGCCCTGTACGGCACCCTGATTGTCGTTGGTTGCATAGCAGAGCGTATCGCGTGTGTCGGCAAAGCGATCAGCGATCTGGTCGGCAGGGGTGTTGTAGTGGTCGATGATGATGCCTTTGAGATAGTCGGCGATGGCCTGTGTTTCGCTGGCAAGCATGGTTGTCTGATTCACTACGCCGATGCGCGCGAGGTCTTTCGCTGCATCGAAGCCTACGGAATACTGGCCTTTGAAGTCGGTATAGAAATTATCGTGGTCCAGTTCGCCGGTGATGTACTTTGCCAGCAACTGAGTTTGCTCCATGTCTTTTACCACCACTGTGGGGGTGTGCGCCTTGCTGTGTGAAAAGGTAGCGCGGGTCTCTTCGTGGCCGGGCTTCCCATGCACCACTACTGTGTAGCCATCATTGCCTATTTTCTCAGCACGGTTCCAAACCTTTTCTACAAACGGACAAGTGGTCTCGTAGCGGGTAGGGTCTATGCCTTTATTGCGCAGCGTCTCTTCCAGTTCCAGCGTGGTGCCGAATGCAGGAATGATGACCACATCGTTGGCAGTGAGTTCGTCCCAGCTGATGAGCATATTCCCCTTTGTGTCCATGATGAAGCGGACACCGAGTGCGATGAGGTCGGCATTGACGCCGGGGTTGTGGATCATTTCGCTGAGGAGGAATATCCTTTTGCCGGGGTTTTCGTCCACAGCCCTGAAGGCGATCTCGATGGCATTTTCAACGCCGTAGCAAAAACCGAAGTGGCGGGCCAGAACAACGTGCAATGAACCCAGCTCGAGCAGAGTGGGTTTGAAGTCGCGCTTCATTTTGTCATCTGCCTTGCGTTTGTTCTTGATTGCTGTGACCAGCGGGCTGCGGTAGTGTACCGGAACGTTGAAAGATTTCATATATAGAGTTCAAAATTACGGAAAAGACCTATGCGGCTGTGGATGGATTATGCAGGCAAAGTGTTAATTGCTATATTGTAACCGATATCGGTGAGGATATAAAAATGTATTATAGTTATTATATGAAAAGGTTTCTTCCGGCTTTATTGTCCATAATGATGGCAGGCGCGCCTGCTTACGCACAACACCACAATGTAACGCAGATGTATGACCCGGGCAGTGCCATGCGTGAGCACCCGCTTGATTTTGTGAGGATGCGCCTGGCGGTGGAGTTTGAGCCGGAAAAGGGATTGGTGAAGGGCAATATTACCCACCACTTCACTCCACTGCGCGATGCGGTGGATTCATTCTTTTTGGACGGACCGGGTATACAGGTGAAATCGGCGAGTCTGAACGGGAAACCGGTGACCTATAAAACCAACCAGGAGGGGATATGGTTCTTCCCGTCCACCACTTTGCGCAGGGGTAGTTCGGACAGTTTGTTGATAGAATACACGGCTTACCCAAAGAGGGGGATCTACTTTATAGGGTGGAATGATCCGAAGGGATTGTCGCGGAAGCAGATATGGACGCAGGGCCAGGGCATTGACAACCGCAACTGGTTTCCGTGTTATGATACTCCGAACGACAAGCTCATCACAGAGCTGATCGTGAAGTTCAACAAGGAATACAAAGTGTTGTCGAACGGAGTGAAGGTGATGGAGAAAGACCTGAAGGATGGTAATATTCTGTGGCACTATCGGATGTCGAAGCCGCATGCTTCCTACCTGGTGATGCTGGGTATAGGCAAGTATGAAGTGAAGGAGACGAAATCGGCATCGGGGGTGCCTTTGCGCCAATGGTATTATCCGGAATGGAAGGACAGATATGACTATACGTACAAGTACAATGAGAAGATATTTAGCTTCCTTGAGAGCGAGATAGGGGTGCCTTACGGCTGGGAGTCGTACTCGCAGATACCTGTGCAGGATTTTATGTACGGCGCTATGGAGAATACCTCCGCTACTCTGTTTGGTGATTTCTTTCAGGTAGATGCACGTAGTTTCAACGACCGCAATTATGTAGCTGTGAACGCCCATGAACTGGCACACCAGTGGTTTGGTGATATGGTGACCGCGCGCAGCGGCAACAGCCACTGGCTGCAGGAGAGTTTTGCCACGCACTATAACATTATAGCAGAGCGCGAATGCTTTGGTCAGGACCATTTTGACTGGGTGCGCAGGCAGGCCTACAACACAGCGATAGGTACGGCAGATAAGAAGTCGATCTCGCACAGCCAAACGCCTACATCACTGATATACCAGAAGGGGTCGGTGGTGTTGGAGATGCTGAAGTATGTGACAGGAAGGGAAGGATATAATCGTGCGGTGAAGCGTTATCTGTTGGCGCACAAATACGAAAATGTGGATAGCGATGATCTGCTGAACGGATTCCAGGATGAGCTGGGAATGGGGCTGGAGTGGTTCTGGGATGAGTGGGTGTACAGAGGCGGTGAGCCTGATTACAAAGTGTCTTATGAAGATGTGACCAGCGGAGGCAACAGGTACACGCAATTTGTGGTGGCGCAGATGCAGCCCACCAATGAGGTGATGGGACTGTTTAAGATGCCGATCGTTTTTGAAGTGCATTATGCCGATGGTAGTGTTGATAAACGCACCGAGTGGATAGAGAAAGAAACGCACATTGTGAAAGTGCCGAACGCCGGTAAGAAGGAGATTGCGTTTGTGTTATTTGACCCCAATAGTCAGGTGTTGAAAACAGTGACATTTGACAAACCTTTTGAGATGCTGAAGCAGCAAGCATTGCATGCGCCGCATATGCTGGACCGCTATGACGCTGTGTGTGCTATGCGTGGCATGGAGCCTGCGAAGAAGCGCGATCTGCTGAAGCAGGTATATGAGAGCAATACCTTTCACGGTATAAAGACTGAAATAGCCACGCAGTTGCTGGGCGACAAAGAAAGTGAGCACATTGTGAGGATGGCGCTGAAGGACAAAGACGCGCTGGTGCGCAAGGGAGTGATGCAGAATACAAAGACCATCAACGCCGCAATGATGGCTGATTATGAGCCGCTGTTGCAGGATTCGTCTTATGTGACGATAGCCACGGCACTGGAGAAGCTGTGTGCGGCTTTCCCGGCTAATACGGCTAAATATCTTGCTGCAACCAAGGGTATAGAGGGTACTAATGGCAAGAACGTGCTGATCAAATGGCTTGAACTGTCGATCGGTGAAAAGCAGGACGCTGCATTGTTGAATGAGTTGGTGGGATATACTTCCGTGTCTTATGAGTTTGTGACAAGAGGTAACGCTATGGCTGCACTGCGCAGGCTGAACCATTGCGATGACCAACTGATAGCCAATTGTCTGACGGCAAGTCTGAGCAGCAACGGCAGGCTTGCAGGACCGGCGGCAGAGACTATCAGGTATTTCTATGCCCAGAACAAATTCAAGAGGCAAATAGCAGACGCGGTAGCCGCATACAACGGTACCGCGCGCGAAAAGGAATCATTAGCAAAATTGCTGAACTAACCCCACATGGCTGAGTGGCGGAGCGGATTGAACGCTGAGGATCTGCGCCGGCGTTCCCATGGCTGGTTCTTACGGTTTTTCTTTGAGTAGCCCAGGATGAATGCGACAAAGCCGAGGAAAGTGACGAATAAAGCTGCCATTGTTGTTGCGTGTTAGATGTTGGTAAATGCGTGTTGTGTGTTGTTCACAGGTTTCTTTGTGGTGGTCCTTTTGGTTCGCGCCTTAGGGGTGGAAGCTTCCCAGCTTTTTATGCGGGGCGGGCATTGAAGGACCAGTCTGCAGAAAGTGTTTGCCGGATACATAATTTCAAGTGTTTTGTTGGTTGTTGATCGATGTATTGGTTTTCGCTTCAGAGGTTGCCAGACATAATACAAACAGTGCGCCAGTTAGTATTATGATTGAAAAACAATCAATTGTGGGTGTTGAAAATTTGTATTTGTTCCATTTTGTGGACTTGGTTCTAATATTTGGATGGTAGTACAGAAAATGGTAGCTCGTCGTCACCTGTTGCTCAGGCGTTTGTACATTCTGCGTGAGCGTTCCCAGGCATTGTATTTGCGCTCGCGTCTGTTGATACCCATTAAAAATGCCATACAGCCGATAGTCACTACGAAGATGATAGTCATAATTGCAGATTTTGACGTTAGAAAATCAATGTTATCTGCCGACCGGAGACACTGAACAGGGAGCAGGGAACATCTGCGACGCAAGAGCGCCCGTTGTGCTGTAGTGTCTGATGCGACAGTAACATTGTTACCGTGCAACAAAAGGTAGAACTATCCGTATCAAAAGTAGGGTACACTAACGGCCGCAAAATTTGTGCCTGTGATCGGTTGTAATGGAATTTGAGCCGATTAGGTATGTATGTGAATTTATATTTGTTCCGATTTGTGGAATATTGTCCGATTTTCAGACGGCTGGGCAGGCTGTAGAGGGGCTCTTGAGAACGTAGGGAGCGGATGCGATTCTTCGGCTGCCGGATGCGCTTTCCACACGGTGTTCACACCCCCGGTTTTTAACGTATCCATTAGGGTTTTCGCGGGGGTATTACGGCTTGGAAAGATTATATTTGCAAGTCTTATCTCACAATAATTTATGGATCAAAATAACGAGGATCTGGTGCCTCAGGAATCTCCGGAGGAAACCAATAAAATAATTCCCGTCAACATAGAAGAGCAGATGAAAACGGCCTACATAGACTACTCTATGTCGGTGATCGTGGGTCGTGCTCTGCCCGATGTGTGCGATGGTCTGAAGCCGGTGCACAGGCGTGTACTTTTCGCGATGCATGAGTTGGGCAATACGTTCAACAAACCTTACAAGAAATGTGCCCGTATCGTGGGTGAGGTGCTTGGTAAGTATCACCCTCACGGCGATATTGCGGTTTATGACGCCATGGTGCGTATGGCGCAGCCGTGGAGCATGCGCTACATGATGGTGGATGGCCAGGGTAACTACGGAAGCCAGGATGGTGACAACCCGGCGGCGATGCGTTATACAGAGGCGCGTATGCTGCGCCTGGGTGAGGCCATGATGGAGGACATTGACAAAGAGACCGTTGACTTTGCGTTGAACTTTGACGATTCGTTGCAGGAACCTACGGTATTGCCGACGCGTATTCCGCAGTTGCTGGTGAACGGTTCATCGGGCATTGCGGTGGGTATGGCCACTAACATGATGCCGCACAACCTTACAGAGGTGGTGAACGGATGCCTTGCCTACATTG